>JBDTUT010000001.1:0-396555 GCA_040007515.1 Acidobacteriota bacterium
ACGGCTCGATCGCCATTCGCAGTTCTTCGATCATCATCTCGACCGACTGCGTGCGCTTTTCCTTTTCTTTTTGCAGCGTATGGCGGACTGCAGACTCGACCTCAAGCGGCAAATTCAGCCCAAGCTCGGCAAATGTCGGCGGCGGATCGCTGATGTGCTTTTTCATGATCGCGGGTATCGACGAGCCTTTGAACGGCACATCGCCCGTGAGCATCTGAAAAAGCATCACGCCCAAACTATAAATATCAGAACGCGAATCCGGGTCGTCGTCGGCCCACTGCTCAGGCGCCATATAATACGGCGAACCCATTAAGCCTGTAGTCTGGGCCTGGATGAATGATCCCAACAGCTCACCCGATTTTATCTTCGCCAAACCGAAATCGAGTATTTTGACCGCTTGCGACAAGTTCGGCTTGTCGGTGCAGATCATAATGTTGAGCGGTTTTAGATCGCGATGGACGATGCCCTGATGATGAGCGGCACCGACGCCGGCACAGATCGCGGCCATCAATTCGAGCGCCCGCTCCGGGGATAGCCTTTTTTCACGGGTGAGAAGGTCATGAAGCGATTCGCCCTCGACATATTCCATGACCAGAAATGGTACGGCCCCGTTGATCACGCCGTAATCCGTGACGCTAACGACGTTCTGATGGCGGATCGCGGCCGCCGCCAGCGCTTCCTGGCGAAAACGCGTGACGAGCTGTGGGTCGTTGCCCACGAGGTCCGGCAAAATGATCTTGATCGCGAGCTGAGTCTTCAGGTAAGCGTGCCGTGCCTTGTAAACAACGCCCATCCCGCCCTGGCCCAAACGGCACTCAAGGTGGTATTTCCCTTCCAGGATCGGCTCGCCCGCGATGGAATGCATTGTCGGCATTCCATCCTTCGGACAGGTCGCAACCTCGTCGGAATAGCAATTTTTACACAGCTGACACTCTTTCATTACAGTTTACGAAACAATTCAAAGAAACCGTGAGAAAGTAAAAACCTATATATAAAGACACAATACGGGTGAATTTTTGCGAGAGAACAAAAAATGATTCTAAGTTTTTTATGTATTCCAAGCAAGGTAAAAAATAAGCCGCCCACCTGCTTGCTATACAGTTGAGCGGCAAAAGGTTACGGCCGACGGCTCTCAGTCACCCTTTGTGATCGTCCAATAGGACCCCACCAGAACAATACAAGTAAGAGCGAAGCCGATCATCAACGTCCGCCTCCTTGTTTCGACCGCCTCGGCAAATATCTCGTCGGGAAACCGATTTTGGACGTGTCGCCGACCCCATAGAGCGTATCTCCACCAAAACAATCCCAGAGCAACAAGTGACACAAGAATTTCGCCGGAAGCGATTCCCGGATCAGTGATAGCTCCGACAATCAACCCAAGAAAAAGAAACACGAGCACTACCGTCGCATAATAAAAGAGATTATTTGCAGCCGATAATGCAAGTCTGCTCCGTTCGTCGAACTCAGCAAGTTCTATGACTTCCAATTCGCTCGTCTGCAATCCACAATCTGAGCACTCAGGAGAATGAGAGCTTATGAGGCTCGAGCAATCCGGGCACTTTATGACCCCATGTTTTGGCACGATGCTTTCCATGAACTTCTGCCTAAAACCTCAAACAAAACTCAAATATCTCAACCTTTGACGACGACACTTACCAGGCGGTTCGGAACTACAACGACCTTGACTATCTCTTTCCCGTCGGTGTATTCACGCACTTTTTCGTCAGCCAATGCCATCGTCTGTAGAGCGTCCTCATCGGCGTCCGGAGCGGCGAAAATACGCGAACGCAGTTTGCCGTTTACCTGCACGGGGATCTCGATCTCGCTCGCTTTTGACAGTTCCTCGATATATTCCGGAAAACGCCCACCGTTCGCGAGAATGCCGTTATCGTTGCCGACGATGTTGGCGTACAGCTCCTCAGCCGTGTGCGGGGCAAAGGGAGTCAGCATCAGCACAAGGGCACTTACCGCCTCACGCACGGCCGCGATCTCGTCCGGCGACGCGTCGGCCGGCTCGACCTTGATGTCATAGATCGCGTTCGACAGTTCCATCAGGGCCGCGACCGGCGTATTGAACTGAAGAGCACCGAGATTATCGTCGACTCTCTTGATCGTTTGGTGCGTCTTCATTCGCAGCGTTCTGGCCCGCTCAGTACCACCTGCGGTAGCGGGTGGGGCATCTCGTGTCTCAGATCGAACGACGTCCATCGCAGCAACGACCCCACCCGCTACCGCAGGTGGTACCGACGAGACGTTCTGCCACTTCCACACGAACCGCCAGACACGCTGCAAAAACCTTACGGCACCTTCGATGCCCGCTTCGTGCCAGACGAGCTCGTTGTCGACCGGAGCGGCAAAAAGAACGAACAATCGGGCCGCGTCGGCACCGTAGATGTCGATCATCTCGTCGGGGTCGACGCCGTTGCCTTTCGACTTCGACATCCGCTCGATCGCGTTTTTCAACTCTTTACCGTCATTCGAACGAACCGAGACGACTTTGCCCTTCGGATCACGTTCGACTGTCACATTCGACGGCGGATAATAGATTCGCTTTCCGGTCGAATCGTCAAAAAATGTTTCGCCGACAACCATACCCTGCGTGAGCAGCCGTTTGACCGGCTCGTCAAAATCGACTAGGCCCAGATCCTTCATCACCTTCGTCCAGAACCGCGTGTAGATCAGGTGCATGACCGCGTGGTCGTCGCCGCCGATATACTGGTCGACCGGCGTCCAGTAAGCCGCCTTTTCGGTGTCGAACGGCACTTCCGTGTTATTCGGGTCCAGATACCTGAAGTAGTACCAGGACGAGTCGACGAACGTATCCATCGTGTCGGTTTCCCGGCGAGCGGGCTCGTTGCAGTTCGGGCATTTCGTCTCGTAAAACTCCGGCACCTTGGCCAAAGGAGACTCGCCTGTTCCCGTAAACGGAGCGGTGTCGGGCAGCTCAACGGGCAAATTCTCGTATTTCTCGGGAACCGTACCGCATGTGTCGCAATAAATTATCGGGATCGGCGAACCCCAAAAACGCTGACGCGAAATTCCCCAGTCACGCAACCGATAAGTCGTCGCCGCTTCGCCGAAGCCGTGATTCGCCGCAAACTCAGTCATTTCACGCTTCGCGTCGTCCGAAGTTTTTCCGTTCCATTCGCCCGAATTCACCAACACGCCATATTCAGTGAACGCCGATTCGAGTGCCGAATTCTCTTCTCCCTCGGATCCGCGTTGTTCCGCGTCGATCCGCGGCTGAATTACTCTTTCGATCGGCAGCCCGAACTTTCGTGCGAATTCGAAATCGCGTTCGTCGTGCCCGGGGACGCTCATTACCGCTCCGGTTCCGTAATTCATCATCACGTAGTTGCCGACCCAGACGGGCACGTCGTCGCCGCTAAACGGATTGATCGCCCGCAGCCCGGTATCGATGCCGTCCTTTATCGCTTCGGTCTCGTGATCGGTCGGGTTCATCTGCTCAGCACGGATCTGCTGGATCTTCGCCAACACATCTTCCGGCATTAAGGAAATGTGCCGCATCACCAGCGGATGCTCGGCCGCGACGACAATAGCGTTTACGCCGTAGATCGTGTCGATCCGTGTTGTGAACACCCGCACGAACTCCGGTTTGCGGCCGCTCGGAGAATCGTCGTTATCGCCCGAGTCGGTCGTGTGAACGTCGGATTCGGCGATAGTAAAATCGACGAACGCACCGGTCGAACGCCCGATCCAGTCACGCTGGCGTTTCATAACGCTCGCCGGCCAGCCAGCTTCGATCTCCGAAGCATCGTCCAACAGACGATCGGCGTAAGCAGTCGTTTTGAGGAACCACTGCTCCAAATCCTTTTTTGTTACCGGATTGCCGCAACGCCAGCAAATACCGCCGCTGGCCTGTTCGTTCGACAACGTCGCCTGGTCGGTTTCGCACCAGTTGACCTGCGTTTTTTTCTTATACGCGAGGCCCATCTCGTGCATTTTCAGAAAGAACCATTGGTCGAACTTGTAATATTCGGGCCGGTGAGCGGCCATCTGCCGCCGCCAGTCATAGCTCAGGCCAAGTCGCTCCAACTGTCCGCGCATCGATCTGATATTGTCCTCGGTCCATTCCCGAGGATTGACGCCTCGTTTTATCGCGGCGTCCTCAGCGGGCTGACCGAACGAATCCCAGCCGATGGGGTGCAGCACGTTGAAGCCTTTCAAACGCTTGTACCAGGCAACGGCGTCGCCGACGGAATAATTGCGGACGTGGCCCATATGCAGATTCCCCGACGGGTACGGCAGCATTTCCAATTGGTAAAATTTAGGCTTCGCGTCGTCGACCTCGGCTTCGAAAGTGCCGTCGGCCGCCCATTTTTTCTGCCATTTGCTTTCTATCTTTTTGGCAAAGTATTTCTCGTCCATAAAATTCTTAAAAGTCCGAAACTCTCGGAACAGAACGTGTTCGAGTTCATAAAAACAGTAAGTTTAGCGGATATAAAGTCCTGTATCCACCGAGCTTATGATTAAATTTGATAGGGTAAAGCTTCGCCACTTCACCGAAAGATCGGCAAGTGGCTAGATAAGGGCGAGTCGCGGAGCGGAGGCCATAACTTTACTATAATCCAACTCGGTTAATTTGTCGATTTTTCTTGAGTCGCAAACGTCGTTTATGCTATTCTATCTGGACGTCAGTAAGGAGTATTGCATAGTCATAGACTTAAAAATGATCACAAAAATTACGGAGACAGTCGTAACGCAGCATTTTTGAGCACGTGTTTGACTGTCTGCCCCGAAGAGAAGGAGGCACCAAGATGGTCAACCCAAACGCATCGCAACCCGCACGCAGTACCGACAGTTTCAACGATAATATTTCCCTGAACGCCTCTGACCGCTCGTCTTCGCTTTCTTCGCGAAAGTTCTCAGCAGAAAATCCCGTAAACGATGATCTTATTCGATCGCTTTCCGACGCGTATGAGAATCAGCGTGCACGGCAGGTTTTCGAATGGGAAAGGACGAGATGCCAGGCACCGCCGGCCATGTTCGTGTAACATAACCGGCATGCGACTCACTTTTATCGGCCTGATAATGGCCACGTTGCTTTTGGCCTTGACCGCCTCTGCTCAGCTCGAGCCGCTTGTTCAGACACTTGAACACGGCGACGCTGAACAGAGGCGTTCCGCATTGGCGTCGATCCGAAATCTTCGGTCCGAATCAGCGTCCCGCATCGCGATCCCGTCGCTCAGGGACAGCAACGTTCTCGTGCGTGCGACTGCGGCGTCGAGTGTCATATTTCTCCCGCCGTCCGAGGCCGCTTCGGTTCTGATACCGATGCTTGGCGACCGCGACGAGTTCGTCCGGCGTGAGGCTGCGTTTGCGTTAGGCGAAGTTGGCGACGCTTCCGCAGTCGCACCGCTGCTCGCATTGCTTGGTCGCGAAAAGGCGATCGAGGTTAGATCGGCGGCCGTTATCGGTTTGGGCGGCACCGGCGATGCATCGACGATCGGTCCGCTGCTTTCAGTCCTCGCAAAAAAACCGGTCGAAGATGACGAATTTCTCCGCCGCAGTGCGGCCCGTGCCATCGGCCGCATCGCCCAATTCGTTCGAACGGGAACACGCGACGTCGTCACTCCTCAAAACTTTCTTCCCGATCGTTTCAAAGACCTCAAAACGCCTGTCACATTTTCTTCGACGCAAAACAGCGTGTTCCAACCGGCGATCGCTCAGCTCCTGAAAGTTCTGAACAGCTTGAAAGAGTCCGAAGACACACGCCGCGAAGCCGCTTTCGCTCTCGGTGCGATCGGCGACGCCTCCGCTCTGCCTGACCTTCGGTCGAAGATCAGAGCCGCCGACATCTACATGTCCGAGATCGCAAAAGAGGCCGTTCTGAAGATAGAAGCGGCGAGCCGGCAATGAGATTTAGATATTTTTAATTTTGTCGTTTCAAATCGTCTGAAGTAAGCTTTTAGATATGCTCGCAACCGGGAAACCAGAACCCGCGGCAGTCGATCTGCTGCAGCGTTTTAAAGACGTTCGTGCCTACACCGAATCGCTCTGCGAGCCGCTCGAGATCGAAGATTACATCCCGCAGCCGACCGTCGACGTGTCCCCGCCAAAGTGGAACATCGCACACACAACCTGGTTTTTCGAGGAGATGATCCTGAAAAGCTTCGTCCGGGGCTACAAGGTGTTCGATGAAAAATTCGGTTTTCTTTTCAACAGTTATTACAACTCGATCGGCGATCGAACGTCGCGAGATCATCGAGGCGACCTTAGCCGGCCGACGGTCAAACACGTCTTTGCCTACAGAAAACACGTCGACGAAGCGATGTCGGAACTGCTGTCGGGCGACGTGCCGGACAACATTCGCGAGCTCGTCATTCTCGGCCTCAACCACGAGCAGCAGCACCAGGAACTATTCCTGACCGATCTCAAATTCACGTTCAGCACCAACCCGCTCGACCCGGTTTACCGCGACGGGTTCGCTCCGTCCGAGCAGACCGAAGCCAACATAGGCGGTTTCACCAAAATAAAAGGCGGTGATTACGACATCGGCTACGCCGGCGACGGCTTTTGTTTCGACAACGAGCTCGCGAGGCACACCGTCCGCCTCGACGATTTCGCGATCGCCGAGAGCCTTGTGACGAACGGCGAGTTCGCCGCTTTCGTCGCCGGCGGCGGTTACCGCGATTTCCGTTTGTGGCACTCGGACGGCTGGGACTGGCTTCGCGAAAATCGGATAGATTGTCCGCTTTACTGGCGTGAGATCGAGGGCGAATGGTTTCACTTCACACTCGGCGGACTTCGCCGCGTCCCGAGGGAATCTCCGCTGTGTCACATTTCCTATTACGAAGCGTCCGCCTACGCCGAGTGGGGCGGCATGCGTCTGCCGACCGAGTTCGAGTGGGAAGCGGCGAGCGGTCAGCTCGAATGGGGATTACGTTGGGAATGGACGAACAGTGCGTATCTACCGTATCCGGGATTTTCCAAGGCGGTCGGTGCCGTGGGTGAATACAACGGCAAGTTCATGATCAACCAAATGGTGCTCCGCGGAGCATCGGTAATAACGCCGCCCGGCCACAGCCGCAGCACGTACCGAAACTTCTTCCAGCCGCATTTGCGATGGCAATTCACCGGAATAAGATTGGCGAAATAAAGTAATGGTAGAAGCCCGACCGTAAGGAAGGGCTATTCACTCAACCAAACATTGCACAAGCCCGCACGAAGTAAGGGCGTAACACTCAACAAAACCGTTGCACAAGCCCGCACGTAAGTAAGGGCGTAAAACTCAACCTTATACGAAACACCGCAATGCAACCAACCGGTTCCCCAGAGCTAAACCAGTTCGCCCAGGATGTCCTGAAAGGCCTCTCAGAGTCTCCGAAATCTCTGTCGTCCAAATACTTTTACGACGACGAAGGCTCGCGTCAGTTCCAGCAGATCATGGACCTGCCCGAGTATTACCTGACACGCTGCGAATTCGAGATTTTCCGGGAACAGGCTGACGATATTTTCAATGCGTTCGCCAACGGCTCGAACGCGTTTGACCTCATTGAGCTCGGTGCCGGCGACGGGACGAAGACCGCAGTTCTGGTGTCACACTTTCTTGAACGAAACGCGGACATCAGCTACCTGCCGATCGATATCTCGCAGGAAGCCCTCGACGCACTGTCGGCGAAATTCTCGAAAGAGTTTCCGACGCTCAGAACGGAAATGCTGCGAGGTGATTACTTCAAAATTCTCGAATCGCTGAAAGGCAGAGGCGAACGCAGAAAGATTCTGCTTTTTCTCGGCTCGAACATCGGTAACTTCAGCCGTGAGCAGTCGGTCGATTTCTTTCGCGAGCTTCGCGGGGTGATGAACGTCAACGACCTGCTTTTCGTCGGATTTGACCTGCAAAAAGACCCGCACGTCATCGTACGAGCTTACGACGATCCGCAGGGTGTGACCGCCGAATTTAATCTCAACCTACTCCGTCGGATCAACCGCGAGCTCGGCGGCGATTTCGACATCGACAAATGGATGCACTACGCGATCTACCGCCCGAACGAACGTTCCGCACGCAGTTTCCTCATCAGCCGCGAGCAGCAAAGCGTCCGCATCGAGACACTCGGCCGCACGTTCGATTTCGAGCCGTGGGAAGCCGTCTTCATGGAGATCTCGCAAAAATACAGCCTCAACCACATCGAGGAACTCGCCCAAGAGAGCGGTTTCGAGATCAAGCAGAATTTCTTTGACAGCAAAGATTACTACTGCGATTCGTTGTGGCAGGTTAAATAGGTTCTCCCAGTCCCTGAAAGGGACAAAGATAATAGCCCAGGGTGAAGGCCGTCTCGGCCGCAACCCTGGGTAGGTTACCGACACGAATCCGACCCTGAACGGGTCGCACATCGATATCATTGTTCGACCCCTCCAGGGTCGGAATCATCGAGGCCTGTGTCCCGGGGTGCCGCTCGTGTCACTCGCTTTACCCCGGGCTATTATCTTTGTCCCCTTCGGGGACGAGGGCCTTTTTCGAAGTTATCCAAATAATGAAGTTCACGATCCTCCATTTCGACAATATCGGCTCGACGAACGACGAAGCTCTTCGCCAGGCAGGGGCCGGTGCCGCCGAAGGTTTGTGCATCGTCGCCAAACAGCAGACCGCCGGACGAGGACGACACGGACGAAGTTGGGTATCCAACCAGGATTCGGGGTTGTATTTCAGCATCGTTTTACGGCCGCAGCTCGATACTCAGTTTCTGCCGTTGATAACGCTGATGGCGGGCGTTGCGGTGCACGACACGCTGCAGGAATTCGGCGTCGGTCCCGACATCAAATGGGTCAACGACGTTCTCGTCGGTGAGAAAAAGATCGCCGGCATTCTCGCCGAGGCGGCCGACACGCACGCGGGCGTTGCCGTTGTCGTCGGCATCGGGATAAACGTAACGTCCGCCAATTTCCCCGACGAATTGGCCGAAACCGCAACTTCGATAAGTGCGGAGACCGAGCGTGCTGTCACATTTTCAGAATTGGAACAGTCGCTGACCAAATATCTCGGTTATTTCTACGACATACTTAACGCCGCCGACGGTCCGTCACAAATTCTCGACGAATGGCGAAAGCGGTCGAGCTATTTCTCAGGCAAGAGCGTGAAAGTCGTGCTGCCGAACGAGACGTTCGACGGCGTAACCGACGGCCTTGAGTCGACCGGAGCCTTGCGGGTGCGAACGCCCGACGGCGAATTGAAGATCGTGAACGCCGGCGACGTTCGGCGGCTGAGGGCCGGCGAATAACAGTAATTGAACTTTGCCGCCCAAGAGTGTACCGTGTAGCTACGCCCTTACGAGTGTTTTATGAGCGAAGAATTTGAATTTAATGCGGACTTCGATTTCGGCGACGAGCTCGAAGATTTTGACAGCGAATTGTCCGACATCGGCGAGTTTGACGAAGAGGACATCGACTTTCTCGTCCGCACCGCAGTGCTGCAGAAAAACGACATGGTCGCTCTGCTCTGCATCAAGAGTGCGTCCGAGGGTGCCGCCATCTGCCGCGTCGACCCGCGTGAGGCAAAGCCCGCCGTCCAGATCTACGACGACCCCGAGAAAGCTCTCGAGTGGTTCACCAAAAGCCTGAAAACAAGCCGCCGAAACGGCTGGAACGTCATCTACGACGGCCTGCCCCTGCAAGGATAGGTCAGAACCACCTGCGTGAACGGGTGGGTTCTTCGACCTCGTCGTCCAAACCCAACGTCGCATCATTGTCACAACCCGGAACCCACCCGCTTACGCAGGTGGTTCTGATTCCAAAATGCTTCTCGCCATCGACATCGGCAACTCCGCTATCAAGTTCGGTGTTTTTGACGGTGAAATTCTGCGGTCTAAATTCAGTGTGCCGACCGATCGTGAATTCACGGCCGAGGCTTTGGCACAGGCGGCTGCAGGTCAGTTGGATTTCCCTCTAAACAGTGCGATCGCCTGCTCGGTCGTGCCGCAAATCGAACAGGCCGTTCTCGAATTCGTCACACAGCGGCTCGGATTGGACCTTCTTTTCCTCGATAACGCCTCCGATTTCGGGCTGACGATAAAGTACGAAACGGTCTCGACGCTCGGGACCGACCGGCTCGTCAACGCCTTCGCTGCCGTTACGAAATACGGGACACCGCTCATCGTCTGCAGCCTCGGCACCGCTACGACGATCGATGTGGTCAGCGACCAAAAAGAATATCTCGGCGGCGTCATCGCTCCCGGCATTCCGGCGATTGCCGAAGCCCTCCCGATGAAAGCGATAAATTTGCCAATAGTCGATGTCACCAAACCGTCGAGCGTGATCGGCACTTCGACCGTCGCTTCCATCCAATCCGGCATCTTTTACGGCTACGCATCAATGCTCGACGGCCTCGTCGCACGCATCGCCGCCGAGTTCGGCTCACCGCTCACGCCAAAGGTCATCGCCACCGGCGGCTTCGCCAACCTGATCGTCCCCGAATGCAAGACCATCGACACGATCGACGAAAACCTCCTGCTCGACGGCCTCCGGCTGCTCCATTTCAGCTTGCCTCACAAGACGTAATACCACTGTCACATTTTGCGGCCTGTCTCGGGTGCAATCGAACTTTCAAAAAAGGGAATGTCGCTAAGACAGAAAAGATGCGAACTCGGATTATCGCGGAGGACCGTCAGCCGTTGGCTAAACCGCAGGCGAAGAGCGGCACATTATTTCCGCTGATGAAGAAATGTGATGCTTGAACATTGAAATTCTCATTGCTTCTCGTCGTCGGTACAGTGCCAAGTACCATCCGTGTTTTTGAGGAAAACGAACCCGTATCCTTTGCCGTCTCGTATAGAACCAGTATTCAAATCGTGGACAGCTCGGATTGCCGCGGCTCGGACGCCTTCGGTTTCTGCATCGACCCGAAAAAGTGACCAGATCTCGTCAACCTGTTTTCGAAGCGTTGGCTTGTCTTCGATTGCGATCTGCGTCTTGTAATACATAACGAGTGCTGGGCCGCTCTCCGGAAAATCCATCTTGCTGATATTGGTGATGTTAATTTGGTCACCGGACGGCAATCGGTAAATTCCGGTTTGAAGCTTTCTATTTTCCGGCGTGACATCCCGATTGATCGAGCTTGTACAACCGCACGCCAACGTTATAAAAAGGAACAATAGGACCGATTTAACAGCCATATCAATGAATCGTGATCATCAGCCCTTGTATGTCGGCAAGAACTGCGGTGCTTTTCTCGCTTTTGTGGCTTGTTCGTAGGCGTAGGCGGCTTTGATCAGGGTCGGTTCCGAGAACGCTTTGCCGAAGAACGAGATGCCGACGGGCAGGCCTTGGACGTAGCCGGCGGGCACGGTGATGTTCGGGTAACCGGCAACGGCCGCAAGGCTCGAGCTTTCGAAAACGCCGCAATCGCCGTTGACGAGATCGGTCATCCACGCTGTTCCGCCCGACGGAGCGACGAACGCATCGACCTTCGCCGAAGCCGCGACTGCGTCGATTCCCTGTTCCTGCGTCATCATTTTCGACTGCATCAGGGCGATCTGGTACGCGCGTTCGGTCAGATCGCCTTTCGCGTCGGCCTGTATGAAAATTTCCTGCCCGAAATACGGCATTTCTTTCGCGGCGTTCTTGTTGTTGAAATCGATTAGGTCCGCGAGCGTTTTGTGCGGCCCGCCGCGAGCTGCCAGATACTTGTTGAGGTCGGCTTTGAACTCGTAAAGCAGCACTTCGTACTCGGCGTCGCCGAAATTCTGCAGCTTCGGGAACTCGACATCGACGAGCGTTGCTCCGCCGTCTTTGAGAATTTGCAGATGCGACTCGATCAGTGCGTCGACCTTCGCATTGCGGCCGAAATACTGCCTCGCCACGCCGATCCGCATCCCTCGCAAACCGTCTTTCTGCAAAAACTGCGTGTAATCCTTTTTCTGTGCCGTTGCTGCCGAAGTTATCGCGTCGCTCGGGTCGGCGGCAGCCATAACGGTCAGCAACGCGGCCGCATCGGCGACCGTCCGGCACATCGGCCCGGCCGTGTCCTGACTGTGAGCGATCGGGATGATCCCGGAACGCGAAACGAGCCCGAGCGTTGGTTTTATCCCGACAATGCCGCACGTCGCCGACGGGCAAATGACCGAACCGTCGGTTTCGGTGCCGACGCCGATCGCCGCCAGATTCGCCGCGATCGCCGCTCCGGTTCCCGACGAGGATCCGCACGGATTTCTGTCCAGCACGTACGGATTATGAGTCTGCCCGCCGCGTCCCGACCACCCGCTGGACGACTTGGTCGAACGGAAATTCGCCCATTCGCTGAGGTTGGACTTGCCGATGATGACGGCACCGGCGTTCCGCAGTTGCGTGACAATGAACGCGTCCTGCTTCGGCGTCGGGGCGTCCAAAAGGGCGAGGCTGCCTGCCGTCGTGTGCATCTTGTCGGCGGTGTCGATGTTGTCCTTGATCACGACCGGAATGCCGTGCAGCGGCCCGCGGACTTTGCCGGCCTTTCGCTCTTTGTCCATCTGATCGGCGATGGCGATTGCGTCCGGATTAAGCTCGATCATCGAGTTCAGACGTTTGTCGATCTCGGCGATCCGGGCGAGATAGCTTTGCGTAATGCCGCGTGCGGACATTTGTCCCGACGACATTGCCGCCTGCAAAGATGTGACAGTCGCCTCCTCGAGTTCAGCCGCGTGCATTGTATTTCCGGACTTTGCGGCTGCAGCAGATCGGCTGCTCACGATCGCCAGGCTGCCGGCCGCGGCAAGCTTCAGAAAATCTCGTCGTTCCAGGTTTTTCATAAGTTGAAATTTGTGCCGGGCTCACGTTCGGGCCTTCGCCTTCGCCAGGTTGTCGGCGGCACCGGGAAGTTCCGGTTTGATCTTCAACGCCTTTTCGAACGCCTGTCTGGCGTCCGCAATTCGGCCTTTCTCCAAAAGCACAAGGCCGTAAACGTTGAGCATTTCGGCGGAATTCGGCTCGGCTTTCAGGACATTTTCCGCCTGGGCCTGAGCGTCGTCGTATCGGTTGAGCCGATACAGCGAATCCGCGAGCTTCACACGTGCGTCGATGTTGTTCGGCTCGATAAATACCAACCGGTTGTAATTCTCGGCCGCTTTTGTGTAGTTTTCCTTTGCCGCATACGCGTTCGCAAGCGAGCTGACGGCGTTGGCAAAGAATTGCGGCGGGACCGAGCCGGAGGTGAAGTCAGCAGCTCTTTTCAAGTCGATCTCTCCCTCGTCGGGCCTGCCCTGAAGCACCTTCGCCAGGCCAAGATTAACCAACGTCAGCGGATATCTCGAACCGTGATCGAGTGACCTTTTGAAATTCGTCTCAGCTTCCGAAAACTCACCGCGTTTGAAATCGATTATCCCCAGCGTGTTATAGGCGTACGGATCGCTCGGGTTAATATCTATCGCCTGCCTGCACAGCGGCTCGGCGTCGTCGAGTTTGTCCTTGATCGTCAGTGCGTGGCAAAGATTATGCGAGATGAGAAAATTGTTTCGCGTGACGGCGAGGGCGTGCGTGTAAAGTGTTTCGTTGTCACGCCAATAACCGATCTGAATCGCCGACAGAACGCAGAATATGACGATCGCCGCGACAGACGCCGATACGCCGATCACTCTTCGATTACCCGCGAAATGAGAGGCAATATCGGCGACGCCGAACACCGCCATAATGAACAGCCCGAAATACGGCACGTAAGTGTAGCGGTCCGCCAGCGACTGCGACCCGACCTGCACGATGCCGATCACCGGAACGAGCGTCCCGACGAACCACAGCCATCCGACGAGCAAGTATTTGCGGCTCCTGAACTGCCAGACGCAAACTGCCGTGATCGCGGCCAGCAGTGCGAGCGACCCGATCAACGTAACCGCCGAAATCTCCGGCGGCATCGGATAAAGGACAGCCAGGTCTCTCGGATAGAACGCCATTCCGATGTACTTTACATAGGAAACCACGGCGTTCATCAAACGGAAATTCAGCGGAATGACGTTCAGGCTCTCGACGGCTCCTTCGTTTTTCTGTGCGAGAAACGTAAGCACACTCGAAACAGCGGCGAGCACGAACATCGGGACCTTTTCTGCCGCAAGCATCGGAAGATCGGAAAGCTTCTTCCATCGCTCGAGCGGCCAAATGTCCAAAAGCAGCAGCACGCACGGAAGCGTGACCAGCATCGGTTTCGCCATCAGACCGCAGGCGAATAACGCAAGCACGAGAAGGTACGGCGTCGAGGTGAGCCTCGCAAAAAGTGACGCGGGCTTTTCCCCTTCGGCGTAACGGGCGTACGCCCACATCGTCAGCAGCCAGAACGCGGTGCTCAGCACGTCTTTGCGTTCCGCGATCCAAGCGACCGATTCGACGTGAACGGGATGAACGGCGAAAAGAGCGGCGATCACCGCACTTTTCCAAACGCGGCCGGTGAACCGGCGAAAGACGACGAACGCAAGCACGGAATTGAGAAGGTGGAACACCACATTGACGACATGAATCGGCCCCGGCACAGCACCGAACATTTGAACGTCCAACGCGTGCGACAGCCACGTCAGCGGGTGCCAGTTCGCCGAATAAAAGACCGTGAATGCGAACTTGACCGTGTCCCAATTCAGCCCGCGAAGGATGACCGAGTTTTCGTAAACGTAAAGGTTGTCGTCGAGGTTGATAAAGTCGAAATGAGCGACGGGAAAATAGATCGCGGCCACCAACACCGCCAGGCCCGCAACGACGAGCAGGTCGCGATTTCTCCCGACAAAAAATGTCTTCGATTCATCCATAAATTGCAGACGTTATGCGTCGCCCGGCCCGATGCTGCGGTGTTCGACTTCGGTGTAGTAAACGGGTGAGATCTTAGTTTCGCACCGCTCGAACATCCGGCTTCGCGACAACCGCATCCGATGTGCCCTGAAGGCGAAGGACGTCCCGAGAACGCCGAGTCCGTATTTCACCGATCTGGCAAAATTGATCGACGACGCTTCGGTAAAATAACGTGTCGGGCACGAGATCTCGCCGAGCCTGAAATCGAAATAAACGATCTGTGCCAGCATCTGATTATCGAACACAAAGTCGTCCGAGTTTACCTGCAGCGGCAAGGACTCCAGCACTTCGCGGCTGAATGCCCGAAAGCCGGTGTGGTACTCGGACAGCTTGAAATTCAAGAGCAGATTTTGTGACAGCGTCAAAAACCGGTTGGCGATGTATTTGTACAACGGCATTCCGCCCTCGAGTGCACCTTTGCCGAGGATCCGCGAGCCGATCACCGCGTCGTACTCGCCGTACGCAATCATTCCGGCCATCGGCACGATCAAATTTGGCGAATATTGATAATCCGGATGCACCATGATCACGATGTCCGCTCCGCGTCGCAGAGCTTCGGCGTAACAGGTTTTCTGATTGCGGCCGTAGCCGAAATTTTGCTGATGCAGATAGACGGTCAGGCCGAGTTCGTTCGCAAGCTCAACGGTTCCGTCGGAGCTCGCGTCATCGACAAGCAGTATCTCGTCGACGATATCGCGTGGGATGTCGGCGACCGTTTTCGCGAGTGTCCTGGCCGCGTTATACGACGGCATAACGACCACGATTTTCTTCCCGTTTAGCATGTGAGCGGATCTAGGGCAGATCGAGACTTTCGTTGATATTAAGGACTTTCAGCCGTTCGGTCAATTGCATTTCGGCCGCCTTGAGCCGAAGCTGCCGCAGAGGTTCGCTCGGCGGCTCGTCCGACAGGTCGAACGTACCGAAATGCATCGGCACCAGAGTCTTTGCACCGATGTCCACGAAAGCTTTCAGTGCGTCCTCGGGCGAGTTGTGGACCGGGTGCATGAACCAACGCGGTTCGAATGCACCGATGCCGATCAGAAAATAATCGATGTTCGGAAACAGCTCGCCGACGTCCTTGTAATGCCGTCCGTACCCGCTGTCGCCGCCGAAGTAGATGGACGCCCGTTTACCTTTCAGGACGAATCCGCCCCACAGCCGGTGGTTGGTGTCGAACAGGCCGCGACGCGACCAGTGGCGGACCGGAACGAAACAGATCTCCGGGACGCCCGCAGGCAGATCGAAACGCTGAAACCACCCGGCAGTCTGGACAGCGTTGTCCGGCGTTTTCCATTCGTTGAAAATGTCCTCCATCCTCAGGCCGCCGATGAACACCGCGGCCGGAAATCTTGCGGCGACATCTTTGAGCGTCGTCTCGTCGGCATGATCGCGATGGTCGTGCGAAAGCAGGACGTAATCGACCCGTCGGATCGAGTCGAGCGGCGACGGCACGTCGACGTACCGTTTCACCAGCGGCGGCTTGCCGAAGATCGGATCGATCAGAAAACACACGCCGTCCATTCGGATGTAAAACGATGCGTGCCCGAGCCACAAAATACCGTCGCGGTCGGATGCCAGAAATTCCGCCGGGTCCTTCACCTCCAAACGTTCGGTGTCGTTTTGTTTGGCTTCCTTGAACGGGTTGCGGCTCAACTGCCAACGTAAAAGATCAGTCATCCGCGGCAGGTACGGATGCTCGTAATTCACGAACCGGTCCTCGTCGTCAACGGGCGTCCCGGGCCAATCCGGCTTCACGGTCGAGAGCTTTTCGTTCGATTCGAAACCTTTCACCACTACCCTTTCCTCGCTGTCGCCGTAGATCCAGAGCGGGATGATCAACAATATGACCACGGCCACGAACACCCCGATCCTCTTTAGCCATTTTCTCATCTCGATAGATGATACAGTCGGCCACCGCAAAGGCAGAAGCCCGACCGTGAGGAAGGGCTAGTCACTCAACTTGACCTTTTAGCCCTTTCTCACGGTCGGGCCTCCGCCTTTATCCTTTTGCCTTTATCCTTTATCCTTTTTCTATGAATGGCCGCCCGCCGGAGATGCCTCCGCACAAATTGATCTCGATGCTTCGCGGATTTAACCTGCTGCCCGCGATCATTTTTATGCCGACCCGCAGAAAGTGTGACGAGGCGGCCACAGAGGTTGCGGGCGACAAGTCGCAGCGGATCGACCCGGACAAGCAGGCCGAACGCAGACGCTTATTCGACGAATTTCTCATCGACAATCCCGAACTTGCACGGCACAAGCACAACAGCATTCTCGTCAATTCCGGCGTCGCGTCTCACCATGCCGGACACATTCCGGCCTGGAAACTCGTCGTCGAGAAAATGATGTCCGCCGGTCTACTCAACGCAATTTTCGCAACGTCGACGGTAGCCGCCGGTGTCGATTTTCCGGCTCGTACCGTCGTTATCAGCAACGCCGACACACGCGGCAACGACGGCTGGCGGCCGCTGACAGCAAGCGAGCTGCAGCAAATGACCGGCCGTGCCGGACGCCGAGGCAAAGACCACGTCGGCTTTGTCGTGCTCGCACCCGGACAGTTTCAGAATCCGGGAAAGATCGCTGAATTGCTCAAATCTCAGCCTGATCCTCTGGAAAGCAAATTCCGGGCGACGTACACGAGTCTATTGAATCTGCTCGACGCATTCGGCAGCTTCGATCAGGTCCGCGAGATCGCCGAAAAGAGCTTCGCGTTTCAAAATACCGCGAGGCAGATCGGTCGGCTGCGAAAAGACTACGACCGCCGGATGGCGAAGATGTCCGAGCGTCTGGCCGGAAACGCGTCGGGCATCTCCATCGACGCACTACGTGGCTTTGAACGATTGACGAGTGCCCGCAATCGTTTGCACGAAAAGCTGCCGGCGACGCGTGCGGAGCTTCGGCAGAACTGGCTGCGAGAAAATGTGACACCGGGACGTGTCGTCACGCAGGGCCGAAGCGGCAAGCGGTTCTTTCTTGTCTTTAACGTGTTCGGCGACAAAGTCTCGACGATGCGTGACGACGGCCAGGGCGGCAACTTCGAGCTCGACCGCGTGACGCGTGTGTATCGAAACACCTACGCTCTAAAAGATTCGGCGGTCGAGCAGGCTTTCTTCGACACGATCGAGGGAAGGAATAAGCCGTTGAACGAACCAAAGGTGTCGTTCAAGAAATCTGATCCCGACGACGCTGCAGATCTCATCGATTCACTGCTCGAAACTCTGATAGATAACAACATTCAGGGAGCCGATCGCTCCGCGGCACAACAGCTGCTTTGGGAAAACTGGGAAGACGTCCAAACGACAGAACACCTAAGCCGCGATATCGAGTTTCACTACAGCCAGATATGGCAGCCGTTCGAGCGGCGGGCTCGCGTGCTCGATCATTTCGGCTATCTCGATTTTCGCTCTGAAAAAGTTACCGAAAGCGGAAAATGGCTCGCCGATCTGCGTGTCGACCGCCCGCTGCTCGTCGGCGAGGCGATGCGTCGAAGCGTTTTTCAGGACCTGCAGCCGAAGACGATGGCCGGCCTGATGGCGTCGCTCGCGGCCGATTCCGACCGCAATTACGGCGACCTTTATCTCTCGGGCGAACTGCTCGACACGATTAGCACGCTCGAAGAAGTGATCTTCGACGTCTCGAACGCGGAATGGAACGAAGGCATCGAGCCGGCCGAGGAAATTAACTTATCGGCGGCCGCGGCGGCGGAACGCTGGGCGTCCGGTATCGAATGGACACAACTCGTCGACAAAACAAAGGCCGAAGAAGGCGACCTCGTCCGACTGCTTTCGCGAACGGGCGAGGCACTAATGCAAATTGCTAATTTGAAGGATTCGAATCCGGAGGCCGCACAAACCGCCAAGGAAACGGCAATGATAATTCTGCGTTCGCCGGTCCGCTGACGGATCAGAGGACCTTCAGCATTTCGTGTTGTGTCAGAACCACTTCGAACCCGACACTTCGAAAAAACTCGACCGCGCCCGACAGGGCTGCGTCGATGTTTATGACCTGCAGATCATACCCGGGACGCGTGTCGGCGTGCATTCTCACCAGCAGTTGCGTTCCGATGCCTCGTCGCCTGAATTCGGGCCGGACGGCGATCTGGGCAACACGCCCGACGCCGGCGGAAAATGCGATATAGCCGACGCATTCGTCCCCGTCGAACGCACCGATCACACGCTTCATCAAAATGCTGCGTTCGACGGCTTCGGGCGAGTTCTGCCATGACGGCCTGCCATCACCCAAAGAGGAGAGCAGCAACATATCCGGCGAGTCGATATCACGATAACCGATACCGTCGGCCGATTCCTTTTCCGCGTTGAGTTCCGAGCTCTGCATCAGATAAAGATCTCTCGTGCGCTCGAATCCGAGTTTTTCGTACAGTTTTATGGCCGGAACATTATTCGAGATCACTTCCAAAAGGCATTGCTTATAACCTTCGTCTTGAAAGATCGGCAGCATCGTTCGGAACATCGATTCACTGATCCCGCGTTTTCGATGAGACGGTATGACGCCGGTACCGGCATCGTAAACGGTCGGGACATTGTTCCATGTTCCGAACCCGTTCAGGCTCAGCCCGACGAGTTCGCCGTTGTCAAAGCAGCCGATCGAGCGGTTCAGATCAACGGCGTTCAATTTTATGTGGTTGCGAAATTGCTGTGTGGAAAGCTGAAAAGAGATCAGATAATCGGAAAACGATTCGAGAAACTTGCGGTGTACGATCTCGAAGCTTTCGTTGTTCAGAAACGCACACACGAAATGGGAGTTTTCGTTTGTTTCGGGCATTTGATAAAATTGTTTTTGGCAGACTATAAGAGCTCTTTATTGAAAGTATTACGAAAATAGAGCATAGGCTAACTAAAATGCAAGTCTTATTGGCAGATGAATACGGGTTTTGTTTCGGCGTCGAGCGCGCGGTTGAGATGGTCGAAGAAGCGGTCAACAGTGGCGACACCGTTCGCAGCTTTGGTCCGCTGATCCATAACCAGCAGGAAATGCAGCGTTTAGGGACGCGTGGCGTGACAACTATTAGCGAACCTGTTCAGATCAAACGCGGCGAAACGGCCGTAATCAGGGCTCACGGCGTTACGCCGGAGGTTCAGCGTGAATTGGAAGAACTTGCCGAAAAGGTCGTCGATGCGACGTGTCCGTTCGTCACCCGCGTTCAGAAATTAGCCGCTCGTGCCGCCGAACAAGATCGCCACGTCATCATCGTGGGCAGTCCGGAACACCCGGAAATGATCGGCGTAAAAGGTTACGCACCCGATCACGCGTTCGTGATCCGCGATGAAACGGAGGTCGCGGCTTTGCCGAGACTTCGAAATCCGCTTGTCGTTTCTCAAACGACGATCAAGGCCAAGACTTTTTTCGACACCGCCGAAGCGATCAAGACAAAGACCGACGACGAGGTCCAGATCGTCAATACGATCTGCTCGGCGACCCGCGACCGCCAGGACGCCGCCCGTGCACTGGCCGGAATGGTCGATGCGTTCTATATTATCGGCGGCCGGCATTCGTCGAACAGCGTTAAACTCCTCGCCGTGTGCAAGGAACAATGCGAAATGAGTTTTCTCATCGAGACTGAAGCCGAGATCGACCCGAACGATCTGATCGGTGCGGAACGCGTCGGCGTGACAGCCGGAGCATCGACGCCGCAATGGCTGATAGCGAAAGTCGTGGAACACCTCAAGGGACTCGCGAACGACAACGGTTTGCCATTAAAATAATTACTCAACATAGATATATATAAAAAGGCCGCTGTCACGACAGCGGCCTTTTTTGCATTTTCGGATCGAGGCGAAGTGTCGTTACTGATTCACTTCGACAAATCGCGGCAACGAGATCGACTGGTTGAGGTAAATGCCGAACTCAGTCCCAGACGGGACCTCCGCGTCTTCACCCTTGGTCATCCTGTCCCCGAGAAATCCGCCTGCAGCGCCGATTATGCCGCCGATCAGAGCACCTTTTCCGCCGCCGACCGCAGCGCCAAGCACTGCGCCGCCGGCACCGCCGCCGCCGATGAAGATCAGTTTGCGGTGCTTCATCCTGTCGCCTGACGCGGTCCCTTCCGCATCGCTTTTAGCGTCGTCGGTGTTCAGTTCGGTCAACGAACCGTTGATGGCGCGCTTAAATCCGTTTGGCAGGACCAACTGAATGAACGTCGCACTGATCGTCCCGGCTTTGCCGCCTTTTCTGGCCGGCACGACGCTGTCTACGCGCCCGATCACTTCTGCGCCCGACGGAATGACAACTACGCCGTTAGTCGAGTAAACCGGATCCGTGATCGTTGCCGTGAACCGATCTCCGACCCGGGCGGTTTTGGAACTGATAGTGTCCGCCATCCTGGCGTGCAAACGTTTGCCGCTGGCAACCGTGTAAAGCCTCGCCGCCGGCGTCACCGATCTTTTGGCCACCACACGCCGTTTGATAACGGGTTTACGCTTCACCTGCGCGTCGACTTCGATCGTCGCGGCGACGGTCATGAATGACAAAAGCGATAGCAGGATCGCGATCTTATTTAACCTGTTCATTGTCTTCCTCCTGATGTAAAAAACCGTTTCTCAAACCGGTTCGCGTGCGTCGATTTCGACGTGAACGCCGCTCGTTCGGTTGTCTGAAATATATTGCTGATCTAATTAAACTTGCTGATTGAAGATTACCACCGATGGCCGTTGAATTGAAGAAAAAGTTCGCGAGACTTTTATTGAAATAGCCATGCAATTAGACGTATTATCAGGGAGTTACAGACAATCAGGATTATTTCTGCCGTTCGCTTCGGCACGTATTTTGCTCGTCCTCACTTCACAGGCGATCAGTGTACGGTTTTGATCAGGGGTATTTATGAACTTGTTCCGAGAAACCTTACTTCTCTTTTCCCTCAATCTTCTCGATGCACTCCTTACGATCGTTTGGGTTCGAAACGGTGTTGCCTCGGAAGGAAACCAGGTTCTCGCAAGGCTTTTGGAATCGGGCGATTTCGCATTTTTGGCCGTAAAACTGGCGGTGGGCACAATAGCCGCGATCGTACTGCTCAAATGGAGCCACGTCACGGTCGCCAAGTACGGTCTAGCGGCGGCACTCGTCGTTTATGTCGGATTGATGGGCGTTCACATTGTAACCGGTCTGACGGCGTTCGGCGTTATTCCGCATGCCGAGATCGAACGGATCACGCATTGGTCGGTGGGACTGTTTGCCGCGTTCATTTAAATTCGCTAATAATTTGATCGACGGGAGCTCACGAGTTTGTAGAAACTTGAATGCTCCTTTTTTCGTATCTGATAACACAACGCGATCGCGGATCGAGGGCATCAAAGGACTGCAATCAGATTACAAGGAAGTTATCAAATATATGGCAAGCAAATCGGTTTATCAGCTATCTGCACGGCAGATACTGCTTTTGGCGTTTGCCGCGGCACTTATCGCCGTCGGGGCGACGGTTTTATTGTCGAATTTCGGCAGATTGATCAACAACGGTGACGGAATACCGGTGTCATTCGCCGAATCGACCCCAACCGGGATCTCTGATCCGTCGGCCGCCACCGACGAACAGAACAGCATTGAGGTTTACAAAGCGATCTCGCCGGGCGTCGCGTTCATCAACACGACGTCCTACACGCAGGATTTCTGGGGCGGCGTTCAGGAAGGCAAGGGCAACGGTTCCGGATCGGTCATCGACGCGAACGGGTACATTTTGACGAACAACCACGTCGTCGAGGGTGCACAAAAACTTACCGTAAGTTTCGGTTCCGACAAGACTTATCCGGCAAAGGTCGTCGGGCGCGATCCGGATACTGATCTTGCGGTTATCAAGATCGATCCGCCCGCAAGCGGACTCACAGTTGTGCCGCTTGGCGATTCGGACCGGTTGAACGTCGGGCAAAAGGTGCTCGCGATAGGAAACCCGTTCGGGCTCGACCGAACATTGACGACGGGCGTCATTTCGGGCCTCCAGCGTCCGATACGTGCCCGCAACGACATGCCGATCGACGCGGCTATCCAGACGGATGCCTCGATCAATCCCGGCAATTCGGGCGGGCCGCTTCTCGATAAGTTCGGGAAGATGATCGGCATCAATTCACAGATCCTTTCACCGGCCGGCGGTTCAGTCGGCGTCGGTTTTGCGATACCCGTCAACACGGCCAAGCGTGTCGTTCCGCAGCTGATCCAGTTCGGGGCCGTAAATCGTCCCAAGATCGGGGCTGACGGCGTCGGAATCGAGAAGCTTAACGAACGCGGCGTCGAATTCCCGATCGAAAAAGGACTCGTCCTCTACAACATTATGAACGGCGGCCCGGCATACGCGGCCGGACTACACGGACTTTCGCGTGGTGCCGATGGCGAAGTCGTTCTCGGCGATGTCATCACATCGATCGACGGCACCTCGATCTCCGGCCTCGACGACTTGTATCGTTACCTCGACAAAAAGCAGGTTGGCGATACGATACAGGTGCAGGTTTACCGAGCCGGAAGGACGGTGACCGTTCCCATCAGACTAACCGGCACTTCTAATGAAAACGGGCGACCGGCTCGTCGAGTCCAGTAGGCTCAAACTTCGAAAGCAGCAAGTTAAAAGCTTGCTGCTTTTTTATGATCGAATTGAACGATTTCTATAACGACGGCTTTGGCTGGATTTGTCGCCACTGCAACCCGAAACAACCGACGTCCGCGGCGTCGCACGGTTTGTCGCGCTTGATGCGCGAAGGCGAAGGCGAGAGCAAGTCTCCCGTACTTGCTACTGTTGGACTTGCCAAATGGGCCGATCCCGCACATCGCATACTGACCTGTCCTGCCTGCGGGATCAGCGAACTCGCCGACCGGGCGTGACACTCGTGTGTGTATGTAAATCGTTGTGATAGTCTTTAGTTAATGTTTGAGCAAGAGTTAGAAACCGCCGTTCGCCTCGCACGCCTGGCCGGAAAGACGATCCTGGAACACTACGCCGAAGAGATAATCGCCGAAGAAAAATTCGGTGTCGACAACCTGAGCGAACCCGTTACCGCCGCCGACAGAGCCGCAAGCCGGATAATCGTCGACGGCCTGCTCGACGCCTTTCCTCACGATGGCATCTTGTCCGAAGAAGAAATTGACCTGCCCGACGGACGCCTTTCAAAACGCCGTGTCTGGATCATCGACCCGATCGACGGCACTTGGGGATTTGTGAAACGCGACGGTGATTTTGCTGTGCAAATCGGCCTGGCTGTGGACGGCGAACCGGTCCTCGGTGTGGTGTTTGTTCCGCTGACAGATAAGCTCTACTTCGCGTCACAGGGCGACGGATCGTATTTGTCGACGAACGGCGGCGCAGCCGAGAGCCTGCAGGTTTCGGACATTACGGACTTTAGTGAAATGTCCGTTGCCGTTTCCCGCAATCATCCGAACCCGCGAATGAAACAGTTAAACGAGCATTTCGGATTTGCGTCCCAGGTCCAGCGGGGCGGCATCGGCGTGAAGGTCGGGCTGATCGTCGAAAGAGAATGTGACGTTTACATCAATCTGTCGCCGCGATCGAAATTCTGGGACACGTGCGGCCCGCAGGCAATTATGGAAGAAGCAGGCGGAAAGCTGACCGACATTTTCGGCGAACCGATCCGATATGACATCGGCGACGTTCAGAACTACAATGGCATCATCGCATGTAGCGAAGCGGCCCATTCTCTCATAACTGAGAAACTGCGGCCGCTTCTGAATGACATCGGGCGGCAAAAGCTCAAAGCTAAGGCCGTTTAGGTAATATTAATCCGGGTTGTTCGTTTCGAACGCCTCGCCGCTCTTTGTGTTTCGCGAAAGCTTCCTCTCCTGCCGCTGGCGTTTCTTCGCCCGCCGCCAAGTCTGTAAACCTTCACCCGTCAAGCCCAGGATTGCTTTGCGATTATCGAAAAGCAGTTTTAGCCATGCACTTTTGCTCATCTGCGGAAAGTAAATTCCGCGGAAGAATAGACGGGCCACCAGGTGACCGATCCGAATGTCGATCGGCGTGTTCTTTATCGCCTTGATCGCTTCCAGATTGCGTTCCGGACTGTAGCTACGCGACCAGGCAGCGAATGTCTCGGTCTTGGCTTCCTCGATCGTCATTTTGAGCGGATCGTGAGCCATCACGAACGGAGCAAAATCAAGCCAGTGCTTTTTCCGCCGTAGACGGCCGGCCTTCTCGAGCCGTGTGTAAAGAGGTGTCGCGGGAAACGGCGTAAGCTGGCCGAATACCGGAAGGCCCGGTGCCCAGCTTTCGATCTCATCGACGGTCCGCTCTGCGACGCCGACTGTGTCGTTGTCCATTCCAAAAATGAATGACGTTATCGCGAAGATATTTCTGCGGGCGAGTCCGTCGAGCACGCCTTGATAGTTCGCCGGTTTTGAGAACGTCTTGTTGACGTCCGCCATGTTCGCCGGATCTATCGACTCCATGCCGATGAAGATCCATTTAGCACCCGCCTCGGCAATGAGGTCGACTAATTCTTCGTCGGCGAGAAGATTGGCACTGATCTGTGCGACCCAAGGAAGCGTTGCACCGGCGGCGATCATATCTCGCAGCAACGATTTAAGGCGTTTCTTGTTGATCGCGAGATTATCGTCGATAAAGAAAACCGCGATCTGCCCTTTCTCGCGTTTTGCTCTTTCCTTGAGTCTCAGGAGTTCCTCGACCACACTTTCGTTTGTGCGGAAACGGATCGAGTCGCCGAAAAATCCCGTAACCGTGCAAAACTCGCAGCCGTACGGACAGCCGCGTCCTGTTTCTATCGGTACGACGAAGAACTTGCCCCAGCCGGCGCCCATTTTCGACAAATAGGGTTGAAAGAATTTCGGCACTAGACTAAATTGATCGAGATCGAGTGATTCCCAGGGAATATGCGGATACGGCTGTAAGTTAGGTTTTTTGTCGTTGCCTTTCGGGTCGACCTCGGGCTGATAAACTTCTTTTAACTGGCCGTTCGCCGCGTCGTTGACGATCAGGTGCCACGTTTCGTCAGCTTCGCCGAGTGCGACCGCGTCCGCGTGCCGCGGCCCGCCATCACGGCCCAACGCTTCGTCCGGGCACTCGGTCACGTGTGGCCCGCCCATCACCACCGGAATGCCCGCCGCGCGAATTGAGTCCGCTACGAGGTACGCTCGAGCGACCATTCGAGTCATTGCACCGATGCCGACCAGGCCTATGTTTTCGTCCTGGCAAAACTTGACCAGTTCCTCACGCGACATCGCCTTTGCGTTGCCGTCGATGAGTATAACCTCGTGTTCTTTCGGAGTCAGAGACTGCAAAAGGAACATCCATAGATGAGGCATGAAATTGCGCGTGATACCGTTGTCCGGGTTATAGAGTAAGATTTTCATTCTGCTAAGTTGCTCTCAAAATCGACGCGCGCCGGGTATACGCAGATCGCGGGGAAAGGCATTATATTGGGAATTTATTTAATGTCCTCCCGTTATATTCGCATCTTTAGCTGTATTTTGCTATCTCAAAATGGCCATCTTGATAAGTCGGGAGAAAAGTGCGTCGGGCAGAAGGCGCCTTGCGGCGAAGATCCCTTTCGTATTAACGCCGTACCGCAGGCGCTTGGAACCATCCGTGACGGCGTCGTAAATCGTTTGGGCGACAACACTTCCGTCGGGTGCGGTATCGCCTGATCTGCGCATGTTCGGCAGTGCGCGTGCGATCAAATTATCATAGACGCTCAATCCATCCTTCCTGGTCAGGTCCTGAGAACGGTCGTAAAAATCGGTCTTTATCGGCCCGGGTTCGATGATCTTTACCCGAATGTTGAACTGCTCGAGCTCGTATTGCAGTGATTCTGAAAATCCCTCGACTGCCCATTTCGTCGAGTGATAAAGGCTGTATAACGGGAACGTCATGCGCCCGCCCACCGATGCGATATTCACGATGTAGCCGCCTTTCTGCTCGCGAAAATAAGGCAGTATCTCGCGGCACACATTCATCACGCCGAAGACGTTAGTTTGAAACTGTCGCTCGATCTGCTCCGGCGTGGCGGCTTCGAATGCGCCGATCACGGCGTATCCCGCGTTGTTCACGACCGCGTCGATCCGGCCGAATTTATCAAGTGTCCGCTCGATCGCGGACCTGATCGATCCCGTATCCGTGACATCGAGACGCATGCACTCAATATCGACAATACTGATGAGATCGGCGGCGTTTTCCGGTGCGCGCATCGTCGCCGCAACCTTCCAGTTTTTTGACTGAAACAGTTTTGCGGTTTCCTTTCCGATACCGCTCGAGGCTCCCGTGATCAATACGACTTTATCCATAGGCGTAATTTAGCATACTCGCGCGCCCACCGGCCGCGATCGAAACCGAAACGCATATGATAAAATTGAGGTAATGAAGTTCCTCCATATTTCGGATGTGCATCTCGGCTGCACGCGTTATCAGCTTGCCGAAAGCCCGCGCGATTTCTTCGACGCGTGGATCGATGTGCTGCAAAAATACGCCATCGGCGAGCAGGTCGATTTTGTTATTATGTGCGGCGATTTTTTTCATAAACGAAGCGTGCCGCCCGAAACAATGAATTACGCAGTCGCGGGGCTTTCGTTACTGCGCGACGCCGGAATTCCGGTTGTCACGATCGAGGGAAATCACGATCAGAAACACAACGACAGCGATTATAGCTGGCTGAGATCGCTTTCAAATTGGCGTTTGCTAGATCTGCTCGAGCCGGATGTTGATGAGGGACAGATCGTCTATAAACCGTGGGACGACGAATATTACAAAGGCGGATACATCGATATCGGACGAGCGCGAATATTCGGCTCGCACTGGTACGGAGCGTCAGCAAATTGGGCGATACCGATGTTGACCAAAGCGATAAAGGAAAACCAACGCGAAGGAGCTTTCCACATTCTGCTGCTGCACACGGACGTCGAGGGCCATCAGACGCATCCGATCCCGGCGCTTTCGATCGCCGCTCTCAAGGAACTAAAGTCCGTAACCGATTACGTCGGGCTCGGGCACACGCATATGCATTTCGAGATCGACAACTGGGCGTTCAACCCCGGCTCGATCGAAGTTACGAACATCAGCGAATATCGCGAAGCACGCGGCGTTTTTATCGTCGACGTCGACGAGCAGAACAATGTCTCGGCACGTCACGTCAGCGAGTACCGCCAGCGTCCGTTCCAGCGGATCAATTTCGATGTTTCGCCTTATTCGGAAACCAAAGACCTTAGCGAAGGACTATTCGATCAATGCAGATCGCAGGCGCGCAAAGCCGAAGAAGGTTTTCCGGCTCCGATCATCGAGATCACGTTGCGAGGCCAACTCGGCTTTCCTAATTCCCTGCTCGAGACAAAGCGATTTCGCGACGAGGTGCAAAAGATGACTGACGCTCTTTGCGTTCGGATCAAAAATCAATCGGTCCCGATCGAATACGCGGTGGCGGCAGATCTCGAGGAAGACGCGAGCCGCGAAAAACTCGAGCGTCGTGTAATCGAAGATCTGATCAGCCGCGACAAGCGTTTCAAAGCGATCGCACCGGGCCTTTCCGACGCGGTGATCGGCGCAAAGCGAATGGCCCTCGGCGATGAACCTCCCGAAAATATCGCGGAGTTCATTTCGCAGGCTTTGGCACAGAAAACGTAGCCGCAATCAAAAAATGTCCGAAGCATCCGATAAAGTTTTGGGAATAAACACGCTGCCGCTTTTCCCGCTGCCGCTGGTGTTGCTGCCCAACGAAATCCTACCGCTGCACATCTTCGAGCCGCGCTACCGACAGATGCTTCAGGACATCGAGCACACGCGCAATATTTTCGGGAGCACGTATTTCGACACCGACGAGTCTTCGACCGAGCTGCCCGCAGTCGGATCGATCGGATGTTCAGCCGAAATACGCGACCGGCAGGTGATGCCGGACGGGCGCTCCAATGTCATCACGCAGGGTCTAATCCGCTACCGGCTCATGGAATACGCCGAATCGGGGACGCCTTACTTAACCGTAAACGTAGAATTTTTTGAAGACGAACCGGATGAGACACCGCAGCTGCAAATGATCGCCGATGAGGTTTACGAAGTTTTCGGACGGATCGCGAAAGCCGCCTTCAAACTGAGCGGTAACCGCGGCCAGATGCCGGAAATCCCGAAAACCGAGCCGGAAAAGCTCTCGTTTCTGATCACCGCGGCATTTAATCTTGAGAACGAACTCAAATCTGAATTACTTGCAATAACCGTGACCGCGGAGCGTCTGGAAAGGCTTAGAACGATCTTGCTGATGGCCGTCGATCAAATGGAGGACAGTGCCGAGATCCACCGTGTTGCGCGAACGAACGGCCACAGCGACAAGAAGATCGACCTCGGTTAGTGCCCGGCCTAGTTCGTTGCGACCTGGATCTGCGGCTCGCCGAGCGATTGGCGAAAATAGTCTATTACGCGTTGATCGTATGCTTCGGAAAGCTCAAGGGACGCATTGATAATGCTGTAACCCGACGGGCTGAGATCCGTTTTCGCGTCGACCGTCGACGACGGCAGGAAACACTTGCTGAGCTTCGACGTTGATTCCTGTAAATTCGCTTCGTCAACGCCCGCAAGCAGCATTACATCGCGACCCGACAATGTTTTCGCCAGTTCGCACGAAGTCACGCGTTTATAGCAGCCGTTATAGTAATAACCGTACGTCCCGAGCGAAGCGAATTTTCCGGTAACGGCGCTCGCGAACGGATAGCGATGAGCGACCGCTTCGGCAAGCAGGCCGTCCGAATCGGCAGGCACGGAATCGAGCACAAGAGCCTTTACCGTCGGATCTGCGGCAGCCGTCGAGAGCGCCGCGAGGGCACCGAGCTCAAGGCCGTATATACCGATATTCTTGCCTACCATGGGAAGTTGATCAGGCGATTTCAGCCCTCGAAGAAACGTGATCGCCGCAGCAGTATCGTCCGCTTCACATCCGCCGAACGACGACTGCTTTACAGCCGGGTTCTCGCCGTGGCCGCGCTGGTCGGGCATAAAGACCGTAAAGTTAGTTGCTTCGCTGAGCTTGACGCCAAGATTCAACACGTGGGAACGGTCGTCCTCGTATTTGTGCAGCAAGATCACCGCCGGAGCTCCCGGCGCACCGCGCAACAGCCAGCCTCGAGCGGGCGATCCGTCATTGTTCGTCCACTTTTCTTCCGTAACCTGCGCGCCGCGTGAGCTAAGCTGACCGTATTTTTCCGGAGTGACGAGATAGACCGAGGTCCGCGGCTGAGATGTCTCGTAGACAAGCCAAACCGACGCCGCACCGACCGCAATTACGATGAGTAAAAGGACCGGAAAAAGTAGACGGTAGAAACTCTTGAACAGACGTTTTGCTTTAGCCATGGTGATTACGAACTAGGTGGAATACAACTGAACAGGTAGAGAGTGAGTCTTATGTGAAGCCGCTCGAAAAGAGCTTCGGATGAGCCATCTAAAATGCTACCATAACTGACAACATTGAGGAAGTATTATTTAACAATGAACAAACGGATTTCACTGCTCGCGTCACTCGTATTTTGGGCCGTCGGTCCGGCCGTTTTTGGTCAAATGCCCGCATCCGCCATGAGCTCGTCAGGCACTGGTTCCGCTACTCGGCTGATGCCTGTCGGCGAGGTCAAGGAAGGAATGCGAGGCATCGCAAAAACGGTGTTTCGCGGCAGCGAAGCCGAAGAGTTCAACGTCGAGATACTAGGCGTCGTTCCTGGAGCGATCGGGCCGAAACAGGACCTCATCATCGGCCGGCTCAGCGGCGGCGGAGCAGACCGTACCAGCGTTTTTGCCGGAATGTCCGGTTCGCCGGTTTACATCGACGGCCGGCTCGTCGGTGCGATCTCGTACAGCTTCCCATTCTCAAAGGAACCGATCTGCGGTATCACGCCTATCCAGCAAATGATCGAGATCTTTGAAAAAAAGCCAGCGTCGGCCTCTAAAGCGGCGGAGCCGAGAGCGGTTTCATTTGCTGAGATCGCGTCCGCGAAGTGGCAGCCGGAAGTTCCGAAGGCCGCCTATGCGGATTCAGGTTTGCTATCGGGGTTTTCGCAGTCGTCTGCATTGATGGCGGTCGCGGGCCAGGCATTTCGGCCGATCGCGACGCCGATGACATTTAACGGATTCACACAGCAGGCGCTCGACGCGTTTGCTCCGCAGCTTCTCAACGCCGGCCTTGTTCCGATCGCTGCCGTCGGCGGGGCAGCCGCGATCACGCCAATGAAGCCGGCCGACAGCAACACGCTGGTCGGCGGAGCGTCTGTGTCGATGCAGTTGACCCGCGGTGATTACAGCCTCGCGGCGGCCGGGACGGTCACCTGGCGCGACGGCAACAAGATCTACGCATTCGGCCATCCGTTCATGAGCCTCGGCACCTCGGACCTTCCGATGTCTGAGTCGCACGTCGTAACGGTGGTTCCGAATGTAAATAATTCATTCAAGCTCGCGGTTCCCGATTCGATGGTGGGATCAATGACTCAGGACCGCGCAACCGGCGTTTTCGGCACGCTCGGCGTTGCACCCAAGATGATCCCTGTGCGGATCAATCTCGAGACTAGCCGCGGCCAAAAACAGACCTTGAATTTCGAGGTCGCGCGAGACGATTTTCTGACGCCGCTATTATTGAACATCGCGGTCTATAATTCGCTTATTTCGACCGAACGCGGGCTTGGCGATTCGATGGTGCAGGTCAACGGCGAAATAAAGGTCAAAGGGCAGGAATCGATCAAAGTAAAACGGCGATTCGCGGGCGGACAGGCATCGCAGCTCGCCGCGTCGTCGGTCGCGGTGCCGGTAAATGTGCTGATGAAAAGCCGTTTCGACGATCTGGATATTTCGGGACTTGAGGTGGATCTTACGTCTACCGATGGCAGCAGCATCGCTTCCCTTGAACGGATGTCCGTCGACCGGACACAGATGCGTGCCGGCGAAACCGCGGAAGTACAGGTGTACGCTCGGACAAATACCGGCAAGACGATCGTCCAGCGGATACCGGTCAAAATTCCCGCCGACACGCCAGCCGGGCCGCTGACGATAACGGTCGGTGACGGTGCCGCCTTGCAGGAAAAATCGGCGATTCAGCAATTTGTTCCCGCCAATCTGGCGGAGTTGATCCGCACAATAAACAAGGTCAAATTCCCCGATCGTCTGTATCTTCAGACATTCCGCACGACAAGCGGAGCGATCATCGGATCGAACGAGATGCCGAATCTTCCGCCGTCCGTACTCGCCACGCTGAACAATGATCGGACAGCGGGCGGGATCAAACCGGCGGTTCAAACGATCGTCGGCGAGATCGAGATCGCGCCAGCAGAGTTCATAATCACCGGCCAGCAATCGCTTTCGATCGAGATAATCAAATAATTTGCGAAGCGATGGCGCGCGAAAGGGTCGATGGTTCAAAACTATTGACCCTTTTCATTTTTCAAGAGAAAATTGGGTATGAACGACCTCGGATCTTTGTTGAGAGCGGCAAGTTTCGCGGCTCAAAAACATACCGGCCACAAACGAAAAGGCAGCGACGGCCAGCCGTACATCAATCACCCATTGGAAGTCGCGAGCCTTCTGGCAAACGTAGGCGGCGTTACCGATCATGACGTGCTCATCGCCGCCCTTCTCCACGACACCGTCGAAGACACGGGCGTCTCGTTGGAAGAGTTGACCGAACGTTTCGGCGAAACTGTAAGCTCATATGTTGCGGAGGTCACAGACGATAAATCGCTGCCTGATGCAGAGCGGAAGCGGCGCCAGGTCGAGCACGCACCTCATCTATCTGGCGGAGCAAAGTTCATCAAGCTTGCCGACAAGATCAGCAACATCACCGACGTTACAAACAATCCGCCCGTGGGCTGGGATGTGAAACGGAGGCTCGAATACGTTCAATGGGGCGAAGACGTCGTAGCGGGACTGCGCGGAGTTAATTTACAGCTTGAAACACTTTTCGACGAAACCGTTCGCGCCGCCCGCCAAAAATTGACGTAGCTTCGCGCGGCATATTTAACGAGTAATAAATTGAGCAGCAGCTGATGATCGGCCGATGCTGCGATGTCCAAAAGGAAAAAGGCGGAGCCGCGGGCTCCGCCTTTTTCATTCACGAGCGGCGCAGCTAGAAATCGAACCTGATGCCGAGCTGCAATTCTCTGTTATAGCTCGAATTATTGAGCGAGAACGACGGCGCACCCGAATAGAACTGTCTCGGCGTACCGAAATTAGCAGCGGCCACAGACAATCGAATCGGAAGTGGCCCGCTTGCCGGGCTGAACGAATACTGGGTATTGTTCACAAATAACACGTTTGATCGGTTAAATAGGTTGAAACCTTCGGCGAAAAGCGAAAGCCGATATCGTTCCGAAAATCGAATGATCCGTCCGACACGCATATCGACGATATAGGCGGCCGGCGTCGAGAACTGATTACGGCGTGTTCCGGGCACGCGGTCCGTTCCGCTGACACCGTCGCCGTTCGGGTCGCCGCCGACGATCGCCGAGTATGGGACGCCGGACTGAGCGGTAAATATACCGGTGAAAACATAGTCGCTGAGCAGTGCCCTGATCACTTTGTTGTCGCTGTATTTGAACGTGCCGGTTTCATACACCGGGCTGAATATGAATCGATGCCGTATATCGAGATCGGACCTCCCGTATTCGCCGGACAGATCAAACTGATTTTCGGCCAATTTTCCGTCGTCGGCACCGGGGACTACCGAGGTCTGGTCCGGCTTGCTGTCCTTCGCTTTCGACAATGTGTAGCTGGTGTTGAATTGCCAGCGATCGGCGAACCGTCGGTTAAATTCGAAACTCAGCCCGTGGTAGAGCGATTTTGCACTACTTTCAAAAAGGCTGATCCGGTTAAATGTCCCGATCGTACGCGGATTCGTAAATCGCTGGAAAGTAATGCTTTCACCGGTGGCGACGGTTCCGTTATAAATCGGGATATTTGCCGTGACCGGGGCACTAAGGTTGGCATTTCGCGTACGCGAGAGGTTTTCGCCTTTGAACAGCGTGTATTGGACCGAGAACGTCGTGTTCTTGAAGACTTCCCTTTCGAATTGCAATCGGGCCTGATGCGTGAACGGCTGCGAGTAGTCCTTGCTGAAAAGATATAGATTGATCGGAGCTAAAGTGGCCCCGGTCGGCAACGCGGTGAATATGTTCGGATATATCGGGCACAATGCCGGTGTGCTCGCGCAGTTGATATCGATCGCAACTACCTGAATCCCATTTTGCGAATGAGCCGTCCCGGTCATGATGGCCGGAGTCCGACCGTAATAGATACCGTAGCCGCCGCGAAGCACCGTGCGGTCGTTGAACGCATAACTTACGCCGAAACGCGGTCCGAAGTTATTCTTATCGCTCGGACGGAAACTCGTATCGAAACCTGCGGCAAGCAGAGCTGCGTTAGGGTTCTGGATCGGCGGCCGTGCGATCGCCTGATAGTCGTATCTCAGGCCTAGGTTAACCGTTAGCTTCGGTGTCGCACGCCAGTCATCCTGAATGAAAAATCCGTACTCGCTGTCGTTGGGGTGCGTCGTCCCGCCGGTCGTGCCCGCACCGGGAAAACTCTGTCGATACTGTGCGGCATTCTGGCTGGCCGGGTTCGCGAGCTGTACCGACAACGTGGCGTAGCTGGCAAATCTGTATGAGCCGGAAAAGAGCCCCGGGAAGAAATTGAAGATGCGGTCGAATAGAAGATCGGCTCCGTACTTTACGGTGTGGTTGCCGATCAGCACCGTTTGATTATCGATTATCTGATTTCGTTTGATCGTCGTCTCGCGCGGGCTGAAATTATTTCGGCCGTAACTGAATGTGCCGTCATTGATGCCGCCGCCGCTTGCCGATAAAGTGACCTCGGGGTCGTCCGAGTTCGCGAATCCCGGTTCGCGATCGCGCGAATACTGATAGCGAAGCTCGTTGAACCATTTATTGGAAAACGAATGGGTCCAGTTTGCTGTGATGGACGTCGTCGTGACATTGCTGTTTCCGGTATGGTCGAATGCACTCAAATTACCGCCGCTCTCTAAATTCGTACCGGTGAAGTTCTGCTGGTTAAAGCGGACCCAAACCTGGTTTCTTTCGTTGATGTTGAAATCCGTTTTGACGAGATATGTATCCTGCTGACGGCTCACGTCGTATGTTGCAAGCTTTGGACTTAGGAACGCCTGGACATTTGCAGGAGCGAACGGCAGCGAGCGTAGAAAAACAGGATTTGGAAGCTTTGAACGCTGGCCTTCATATGCCCCGAAGAAAAACGCCTTGTCTTTTTTCAACGGCCCGCCGAACGTACCGCCGAATTGGTTGATCTGCCCCGGATTCCGTTTATTAGGCTGCCCTCTCGATGCTTGAGTGGCGATCACGACCGGCGAGTTTGCGTTGAGCGATTCGTCGCGGAAGTATTCGAAGGCGCTTCCCGTAAAGCGGTTCGTCCCCGACTTCGTGACGACGTTGATCACGGCTCCGGCGGCGCGTCCGAATTCGGCGGAGAATCCGTTTTGGTTTACCTGAAACTCCTTGACCGTGTCGATCGAGAATTGCGAAGGAGCGCGGCCGGAACCCGTACGACCCGACGACTGGCCAAAGAATGTGTTGTCGTTGCTCGCACCGTCGACCTGTATGCTGTTGAGCGTTCCTTTTTGCCCGCCGACCGCGAGATCGCCGGCACGCGTCGGATCACGGACAATGCCTGGCGTCAGGACCGCGAAATCGAGAAAGTTCCGGCCGTTGGTGGGAAGATTGATGACACGGCGTTCATCGACGGTCGACGATATCGAGGTTCGAGTCGTCTCGACTCCCTGTCCTTCCGCATTTACATCGACAACGGTCGCCGATCCGCCGGCCGAAAGAGTGATGTCCTGACTATTTTTGGCACCGACGGTAACCCGAACATTTTCGAACTTCGCGGACCCGAAACCCTGTGCCGCGACCGTTTCGAGACGATAGTTGCCCGGCGGCAAAAGAACGAAAATGTAACTACCGTCGCTATCGGAAACCGTCGTCTTGCCAAAGCCCGTGTCCTGGTTGGTAACGGAAACCGCGACATTCGGCACGACCGCACCGTTCTGATCGGTCACGCGTCCTTCGATATTGCCGGTGGTTGATTGTGACTGGCCCAGTGCCAGGAACGAAAAAGTAAACAGCAGCGAAAGCAGCAGTCCGGTCTTGCGCATAGTAATGTTGTCCTCGTCGAAAAAGTTTCGTGAAAAAGAACGTCGAAATTACGCCCCAGTGTTCGCTCAATTATTTTGAATTCGGATGAAGTACGAGGAATGATAGGCTAGGCGGTCGAATTCGGCAAGGAATATTTTGGGTCGTCTCCTTCGACCCACACCTCACCGTCTGAATAGACTTCTTTCTTCCAGACAGGAACGGTACGTTTGAGTTCGCGGATAAGCCATTCGCAGGCTTCGAAAGCGGCTTTGCGGTGCGGCGCGGCGACGGAAATGACAACGCTTGTTTCGCCGATCTCGAGCTTCCCTAAACGATGGACGATGCCGACGTTCGCGATCTCAAATAGCGATCTCGCCTGCTCGATCAGCTTCTGCATTTCCTTGAGCGCCATCGGCTCGTACGCTTCGTAAACGAGATGAAGCGTCTCGCGGCCTTTTGTGAATTTGCGGACGTAACCGTCGAGCGTAACTGTCGCACCGCACTCCGGCGGGACGACCCGGCGCGCGACAGAAGTTATGTCGATCGGATCAGTGGTGAGTTCGTAGAAATCCATCGGTTTCTAACCGCCTGAGACCGCGGTAAATATAGCCAATTCATCACCGTCACGGACCGGCTCGGAACGCGACGCGAACTCCTGATTGACCGAGAACAAAAGCTTGTGGTTGCGGAGGCCCGGATGATCACGAAGCACGGCATCGAACACGTCACCGGAGGTCTCACCACCTGTCGGCGATAATTGGATCTCCTGCGCGCCGACAACGTCGGCCGTCGCCCCAAAGAATAGAATACGAACGCTCATTCAAAAGTAGAACAGACGGTTAACCTGTTCATCGTAAATTAAAGAACAGGCTAACAGCCTGTTCTACTTTATGGCTCCTTCGATCGGGCTTGATGCTGAGGCGTACAGCCTTTTCGGCATTCGGCCGGAGAGAAATGCGAGGCGTCCCGCCTGGACGGCGAGGTTCATAGCTGTCGCCATTTTCTCGGCATCGCCGGCTTCGGCTATCGCGGTATTCATCAAGATCGCGTCGGCGCCGAGTTCCATCGCGATCGCTGCGTCCGACGGAACGCCGACGCCCGCGTCGACGATGATGGTCGCCTCCGGAAGCTGCTCGCGCATAATTCTTAGGTTCGCCGGGTTTTGCACGCCGAGTCCGGAACCTATCGGAGCGGCGAGCGGCATCACGGCGGGACAACCAACGTCGAGCAATTTCTTCGCCATGATCAGGTCGTCGGAAAAATAAGGCAAGACGATAAAGCCTTCCCCGACCAGAACCTTTGCGGCGGCGAGCGTCTGCTCGTTATCGGGCAGCAACGTAACCGGATCGCCGATCACTTCAAGTTTTATCCAGTCTGTCTCGAGAGCCTCACGGGCAAGACGCGCCGTACGGATGGCATGATCGGCATCATAGCATCCGGCCGTGTTGGGCAAGATCTGCATCTGCGGAGAAAGGTAGTCGAGGAACGACTCGGTCTTGCGGTCGAGCGGCACGCGGTTAACCGCAACCGTCACCATCTCGGCCCCAGATGCGGTGTGAGCGGCCTGCATTTCCTGAAACGAACGGTACTTGCCCGTTCCGATTATCAATCGGGATTCGAACGATTTTCCTGCTAGTGAGAATGTGTCTGACATCTATAACGATTTTCACGCAAAGCGCGGCAAATGCAAAATGCAGAGTGCATAATGAAAAATGCGGACCGGCATTTACCATGGTCCGCATTTCCCGACGGGCAGTTTCGTCCGCGCATTTAGATTTCCGAAATTCACATTTCCCTTTCACCCGCCGCCGACAAAATGGATCACTTCGACCTTGTCATTTGCCGCGACCGAGGTCGTTTGCCAATCCGCCCGCCGGATGACCTGACGGTTCAACTCGACCGCGACGCGCTTTTCCGGAAGCTCGAAAAAAGTGAGAAGTTCGGCGAGCGACATTTCCGAACTAACCTCTCTTGTCTCGCCGTTGAGGAATATCTGCATAACCATTACGAAGATTTTCGCTCAAATGGTCATTCGAATTCAACGTGTTGAAAGCGTTTAGGCTTATCGGGCAGCTTTGTGAATTGCTTGAGTGAGTAAATGCGGCGATTGGAAACTAATGAAGATCTCTAAGGCTCAACCGTGTGCGATCGGACGTCTGAGTTCGATCTCTTCGCCGTTACATATGGCACGAACCAGGAACACGGCTCGGCCGCTATTGAAATTGGGTAGCTGGACGTTCACCCTTGCGATGCCGTTAATATCGGTCCGGGCGTGGTAGATAAGCGGCTTAAAGCTCGAGCCGAGGACCTTGACCATTATCTGGGCCTCGCGAACGACCTTTCGCCCGTTACCGCGGCACACCATGAACCCGACGGCTTTCTTGTCACCGCCCTTAAATGTCGATTCACCAAGGAACTCGATCGACAGTTTAGTGGCATTGTCGCCCCCGCGGGTTATCGGGTCCCCGATGATCTGAACTGCATCGCCGGGGAAGATAAGATCGTCGTCGGTGAGTTCGATAGCGTCGAGTATCGGATCATCAAAGATCAGCGTGCCGGCCTTTCCGGCAATGCCGGGCTTAGGGATCGGAAACTCGAACGCAGGTGGTGCGGCGGCAGCGACGGACACGAAGGATTCGGCCGGCTTCTGGATCGCCTTGCCGGCCGGCGTGGTCGGCCCGACTTCGGCTTTCGCCTTTTTGGAGTCGCGCCGCGTCATCTTCTTAAGGTCCTCGATCCGCCCCGACCGGACGGCGGCGCAGATCAGTGTGTGCTGTTTCTGCAGACGTTCCGCGAGAATGCTTTCGTCGAGGCCCGATTCGAGAAGGTCGTCGTAGGGCGAACGCTTGCTGGCCAGGATCGTCCCGCCGTCGTAGACAAGCGAGAGGATCAACGGCTTAGCGGTGCCTTTATCTTCGGTCTGGACGTGGTAGGTAACGCCGCCGAATTCAATATCTGTATTAAAGCCAGTTATCACGGTTGTGGTATGTCGAAAAGCGGGAACGGCGAATGAGGTGGTTTTGTGTGTTTCGCCAATTCGAAATTAGCACACGCGGCCGATCACGGTCAATGAATAATTATCTCGCAACCTGTTTGCGATGCAGTCGTTTATGCCTTTGGCGATCGTTCCTGAACGCGTGTAGCCGATACCTGCATTGCCTTGACACTACACTTACCTTATCTTACGATTGAGTTTGTGCCATTTTTCTCATATTTCGAGTAAATTTGCTGCCCGCGCGTGCTCGTTTGCGGCCGCGCATAAGTTGGTTTTGGTGAGGTTCGAATGTCCCAATACAATTTAATGGACTATGCTCCGATCATCATCATGTTCGTGGTGGCTGCGGGGTTTGGCGCAAGTCAGCTACTCGTCACGCAGCTGATCGGCCCGCGCAAACGCACGGCGACAAAGCTGATGCCGTACGAGTCAGGGAAAGATCCGGTCGGCTCGGCACGCGGCCGGTTCTCGATCAAATTTTACGCGGTTGCCCTCGTCTTTTTGCTTTTCGATATCGAAGTCCTGTTCATGATGCCGTTCGCAGTCGCATTCAAGAGCCTTTTGGCTGAGGAAAGGACGAGCGGAATAGCATTCGGGACGATCGCGTTCGTTGAAATACTTGTATTCCTGGCGACGCTCGTTGTCGGATACATTTACGTCTGGAAAAAAGGGACGTTCGACTGGGGACTGCAGGCTCGAGCAGAAGCCCGCGCCGAGGCCAAGGTAATGGCCAAAAAGCGGCGTGGCGAAGACGCTCTCGAAAAGCTCGCCGCGTAGCGGCCGGATCGGCGACGAGAGCGGGTGTTTTGTGTACATCCTGACGCTTGTTTCGCCCGTCCAAATTGTATGGGATTAGAAAATACATTATTCGAATCGCTTCCTGACATTGTCACCGTCAATCTGGACGCTTTGATCAACTGGTCGCGAAAGAGCAGCCTTTGGCCCGCAACTTTCGGCCTCGCCTGCTGCGCGATCGAGATGATGAACACCGCCGCCAGTTCGCGTAACGATCTCGCGCGTTTCGGGGCGGAAACCTTCCGTGCTTCGCCGCGACAGTCGGACGTGATGATCGTTTCCGGACGCGTCTCGCGCAAGATGGCGCCTGTGCTACGCCGTGTTTACGACCAGATGCCCGAACCGAAATGGGTCATCTCGATGGGTGCGTGTGCGACCTCCGGCGGGGTATTTGATAACTACGCTATCGTTCAGGGCGTCGACAAGATCGTGCCGGTCGATATCTATATTCCCGGCTGCCCGCCGCGTCCCGAAATGCTCGTCCACGCGATCATGATGCTGCAGGACAAGATCATGAAGGAATCGGTCAAAGACCGCCGCGACACGTTCGAACCGGAATCACGGGTTTCGATGGTTCCGGGAACGCTGCCGGTGACCGAGGGCACGGCTCTCGAAAAGGAAACCGAGATCGAGGTCTCACAGAATCAGGTCTCGCGTCCGTACACGATCCCATCGAGACACGAAAGGCGAAAGTCGTCGTAGATTTGGATTGAGCGGTGGCCTTCGCCGCTTTTTTAACAGATATGGCTAATACCGATGCACTGCTCGAGTTTGTCGAAAAACTAAAAAGCGAAAACGCTTCGTGGGTCACGGACGTAAAGGACGCTCTCGGCGAGGTCACCGTCATCGTGCCGGGCGAATCGATCAACGCGGTGTGCGAGTATTTGAAGACCGCACAAGGATTCGATCTGCTCGCTGATATCTGCGGAGCCGACCGCGGCCCTGAGGAAGACCCGCGGTTCGAGGTCAACTATCATCTGTTCTCAACAAAGCATTTCAACCGGCTGCGGCTCAAAGTCTTGCTCAGTGAAGACAAGCCGAACGTCCGCACTGTGACGAACGTCTGGAACACCGCGAACTGGCACGAACGAGAAACGTACGACCTTTTCGGCGTTATTTTCGACGGACATCCGGACCTGCGGCGAATATTGCTCCCATCAGATTTCGATGGGCATGCACTGCGAAAGGATTATCCGCTGCGAGGCTACGAGCCTTACAGCATGAATTAAATTGTAGGACAGGCTGTTGCCTGTCCCCGCCGACAGGCTAACGGCCTGTCCTACGATATGAGCACTGTTCTAGATAAACTTCCCGGCACGGTCGATGTGCTCGACCAATCGCTCGAGTCAGAAATGACGCTCTCGATGGGTCCCCAGCATCCGTCGACGCACGGCGTGCTGCGGCTCGACCTGCGTCTCGACGGCGAGCTGGTCGTCCGGGCAATTCCGGACATCGGCTATCTCCACACGGGTATGGAGAAGCTGTTCGAGTACAAGAAATACCAGCAAGGCATCGTCATCACGGACCGGATGGATTATCTCAATCCGCTCGGCAACAACCTCGTCTACGTGATGGCCGCCGAAAAGCTTTTGCAGATCGAGATCCCCGAACGCGCTCAGATCATTCGCGTGCTGTTTTGCGAGCTGCAGCGGATCGCGTCGCACATGGTGTGGCTCGGCACGCATGCTCTCGATCTCGGTGCGATGTCGATGATCTTTTATTGTTTCCGCCAGCGCGAAAAGATCATGAACCTGATCGAAGCGGCTTCAGGCGGACGAATGACGCCGAGCTATTTCCGCATCGGCGGTTTGATGATGGACCTGCCGGCGGGATTTGAGCGGCGGTGCAAGCAGTTTCTGGATGATTTCACCGAAGCGCTCGACACGTTCGACACGCTCGTGACCGGCAACACGATATGGCAGAGCCGGACGAAAGGCGTCGGCATCATTTCGGCCGAAGATGCGATCGATTGGGGCCTCACCGGTCCGTGCCTGAGAGGAAGCGGCGTGAACATCGACGTTCGCCGCACGAATCCTTATTGCGGATACGAAACTTACGATTTTGAGGTGCCGGTCGAAACGGACGGCGATGTTTGGTCGAGGTTCAAGGTCCGGATGCGGGAACTGGTCGAATCACAGAAGATCTGCCGCCAGGCACTCGAAAGATTAACTCCCGGCCCGATCAAGGCCGACGCACCGAAAGTCGTGCTTCCTGATCGCGACGATATGCGAAAGCATATGGACTCGCTGATCCACCACTTTTTGATCGTCGCCGAAGGGTTCAACATTCCGGAAGGCGAAGTTTACATGCCGATCGAGGCGTCCAAAGGCGAACTTGGCGTTTATATGAAATCGAACGGCACATCGAAACCCGATCGCGTTCACTTCCGCGGCCCAAGCTTCATTAACCTCTCGGCATTACCCGCGATGAGCGAAGGGGAAATGATCGCCGACGTCGTGGCGATCATCGGAAGTTTGGATATTGTCTTAGGAGAAATAGATCGTTAACGCTGTCAGCTCTCAGCTCGGCCGTCAGGTCTAACTGAAAACTGACCACTGACCCCTGAAATATGGCAGCAGCAGTCCCGACAACATTTACCGATCAGGTCGTCAAGACCGATGAGGTGGCCGAGTTTTCGCCGGAGATCATCGCCGAGATGAACGAACATCTGGCGAAATATCCGCCGGAGCGGAAACGCTCGGCGTTGATCCCGATCCTGCTTTTGGTGATTCAGCGTGAACGAGGCTGGGTCGACAACCCGGGCGTTAATTTTCTGGCGAAATTTCTCGATGTGGAAGTGACGGACATCTGGGAAACGGCGACGTTTTACTCGATGTTCAACATGCACCCGGTCGGCCGCCACCACATCCAGATCTGCAAGACGCTTTCGTGCAAGATCATGGGCGAGCCGCAGATCACCGACCACGTCTGCAGCAAACTCGGCATCCACCCGGGCGAAACGACCGCGGACGGCAAATACACCGTCTCGCTCGTCGAATGTTTGGGCAGCTGCGGCACGGCACCGATGATGCAGGTCGGGTTCGATTACCACGAGGATCTAACTACCGAAAAGGTCGACCAGATTCTGAATTCTTTGAAATAGCAGGATGCGCCTCGTTTTAATTTGCGGGATATTGCTTTTCAACCTTGGGTTCGCGGGTTGCAAAGGCTTGGCGTATAAAAACCTAAGCGAAGGAATGGTACCAACCATCAAGGTAAACGACGCATTTCTTACTAACCCGTTCGAATATAGCGGTCATGCTGTCGAGCGATTCGACATGGTGCTATTCGAACCGCCGGCCGCAAACCAGAGGAGCGGCAAGGAAGAACGTTGGGTAAAGCGAGTCGTCGGGTTGCCAGGGGAACGCCTTTCGATGAAAGGCGGCAAGGTCTTTATTAACGGTGACGAGTTGGCACAACCCTTTGAAAAGATCGAAGTGCCGGCTTCCAATTCTTCTAATGGAAGAGATTTTCCGGAAATAGAGATTCCTGCTGATGAATACTTTATCTTGGGTGACAATCGGCCAAATAGCGAAGATAGCCGTTATTTTCGTCCGGCCACGATAAATAAAAGCAAGATTTTTAGTAAGGTTACAAAGATTTTACCGGGCTATTACAACAAGTAAGGTCGATTTATGGAAATCAAAGCAATCGGTTGTGAACCATTGCAGTTGAAGCGGATGCACATCAAGGATGGGCACACGCTGAAGGTGTATCGCGAAACCGGCGGATACGAATCGCTTAAGAAGGCGATGAACATGACGCCGGCCGACGTTATCGAAGAAGTGAAAAAATCGTCGCTGCGCGGCCGCGGCGGTGCGGGTTTTCCGACCGGGATGAAATGGTCGTTCGTGCCGAAGGATTCGCCGAAGACAAAATACATCGTCTGCAACGCCGATGAGTCCGAGCCGGGAACCTTCAAAGACCGCTATCTGCTCGAACGCGACCCGCATGCGTTGATCGAAGGCATGCTCATCGCCGCGTATGCTCTGGGTTCGACGACCGGGTACATATACTTCCGCGGTGAGTACAACTATTTGATCGACGTCATGAACGTCGCGCTCGCCGAAGCCCGCGAGGCCGGACTTCTCGGAAAGAATATTCTAGGCAGCGACTTTTCCAGCGATATTTTCACGCACACCGGAGCCGGCGCGTATATCTGCGGCGAAGAGACCGCACTTCTCAGTTCGCTCGAAGGTTATCGCGGCCACCCGCGGATGAAGCCGCCGTTCCCCGCCGTCGAGGGCGTTTACGCCTCGCCGACCGTCGTCAACAACGTCGAAACATTAACGGCTGTTCCGCAGATAATCGAAATGGGCGGCGAAGCGTGGCGAAATCTCGGAACCGAAAAGTCGGGCGGCACTAAACTCTGGTCCGTCAGCGGCCATGTCAAAAAGCCGGGCGTTTATGAACTTCCGATGGGCTACGCCGATATGGAAAAGTTCATTATGGAAGATTGCGGCGGTATGCTTCGCGACGGCAAGAAGCTGAAAGCCGTGATTCCCGGCGGCTCGTCCGTTTACATCATGAACGCGGGCCAAATCCTCGGCAAAAAAGTCACGATGGACTACGAAGGCCTCGTTGTCGGAGGTTCAATGGTCGGTTCGGGCGGATTTATCGTCATGGACGAAACTGTCGACGTGATGGAATCGACCAAGAATCTATCGGAATTTTATAAGCACGAATCGTGCGGTTGGTGTACGCCGTGCCGCGAAGGCACCGACTGGATGGTCAAAATATTTAATCGCATCGCCGACGGCGGCGGCCGAGCGGAAGACGCTCAGCTGCTGCTCGACATTTGCGACAATATGGAGGGGAAAAGCTTTTGTCCGCTCGCCGACGCGGCCGCGTGGCCGGTGCAGAGTGCGATCAAGCAGTTCCCCGACGATTTCAAGAAATGGCTGTTGAACAAGACGAACGGCATCGTAACGGCCAACATTTAAAGATTCTAAAATAGGACGGCAATAAGGAAAGGTAATTAATTATGGGAAGAGGCGATAAAAGAAGCAGACGCGGAAAGATATTTGCAGGCAGCTACGGCAAAACTCGGCCGAGGAACAAGAAAAAGGACGTGAAACCGGCCGAAACGACCGAGAAGAAATCCGCAAAGAAAGGCAAATAGTTTTACGTGCCGGTTCATACAGGTTAAATGTCAACAGAGCCAATTAAAGTCACAATAAACGGCAAGGAATGTGCGACCACCAAGGGCGCACCACTCATAGACGTGTGCCGCGAAAACGGTTACAACATCCCGTCGTTTTGCTATTACAAGGACCTCGCATTGCAGGCTTCGTGCCGCATGTGCCTGGTGCGCATCGAGAAAATGCCCAAGCTGCAGACCTCATGCAGCATCACGTGCACCGACGGAATGGTCGTCACGACCGCGAGCCCCGAGATCGAAAAGGCACAGCGGGCGATGGGCGAGTTTCTGCTCGCAAATCACCCGCTCGACTGCCCGGTCTGCGACCGCGGCGGCGAATGTGAATTGCAAGAAGTGATCTTTGACTGGGGCGACGTCGAAGAACGGTTCACCGAAAAGAAAAATGCCCAACCGGAAAAATATCTCTCGCCGATAATCGCAAACGACCCACAGCGGTGCATCCTTTGCAAACGCTGCACGCGCGTTTGTGATGAATGGATGGGCGAGGACGCGATCGAGGCCGGCAACCGCGGCGTCAACACCGTGATCGGAACTTACGGCGGTTGGCTCGACTGTTCACAGTGCGGCAACTGCATCGAGGTCTGCCCGACCGGAACCTTGCTCGACGCCGTTTACCGTCACGAGACGCGTCCGTGGGAACTCGAGCAAACGATCAGCACCGACACGTACAGCTCGGACGGAATGCAGCTCAGCATTGGTGCCCGCGGCGGAAAGGTCCACCGCATCGTCGCCCGCGACCGTTACGTTAACGGACTCAACGGCGAGTTTCTCGATGTAAAGGCACGTTTCGGCCACGAGTTCGTCAATCATCCGGAGCGGCTGAAAACGCCGATGATCCGCTACAAGAAAGGCGGCCGCCTGATCCCCGCGACCTGGGACGAAGCCATTCGCTACACGGCCGAAAGACTAACAGCCTATGGAGATTCGATCGGCGTCATCGCCAGCCCGCGTCTGACGAACGAATCGATCTATACGTTCAAACGGTTCGCCGACGAGGTTGTCAAAACGTCTAATTGCGCGATCGCCGACCGTGTCGACGTCTCGCCGTTCTTCGATAACCTCAGCGTTCCGCTCGCGACTCACGACCAGATCCGCCACGCGAAAACGATCGTACTGATCGGCGGCGAACCGGAAGAGGAACAGACTTTCACGGCCAAGCAGATTCGCCAGGCCGTCCGCAACGACGCGGCAACACTGATCGTCGTCAACGAGACGCCCATCAGGCTTGCGGCTCAGGCAAAACAATTCGTACATATATACGGCGGATCGTACGACGCCTTCGCGTTGGCACTTGCCGATTCGATCACTGACGATCTCGCCGCAAAACTCGACGTAGAAGCTACAGAATTCGAAAACATACTCAAGATCATCGGTGAAACCGCCGGCGATCTTGTGTTCATTCTCGGCAGCGATCTCTCGCCTGACGCAGTTGCGTTGCTTACGGCTTCGGCGGCGAACTTCGGCTCGGACAACCGCAAGGTCTCGATCCAGTTCCTCGTTCCGTACAACAACTCGGTCGGTGCGTACGACATGATGCCCGGCGGCAAGGCTGTGGCGGATGTCGTCAGAAACTCGAAAGCCCTGCTGATCGGCGGCAGTTTGCAGGATCCGTCAATACTCGGCAGCGCCGAATTTGTCGTCGTACAGGAATTGTTCGAGACCGAAACGGCCGCATTCGCCGACGTCGTTTTCCCCGCGGCGTCGTTCGCGGAGGTCGACGGCACTTACACGAACAACACCGGACTTGTGCAGCGCGTGCGTGTGGCGATCCCGCCGATCCACCAGGCGAAGGCGGACTGGCTCATCACTTCGATGCTCGCCCGTCAGATGGGCGTGGACTTTGGCTACAACGCCGCTGCGACCGCTGTTTTCAAGGCGATCGGCGACGCCGTTCCGGCATATTCCGGGCTTCGCTACCCGAATTTGAAGGACGAATCGCGTCCTGTTCAAGTTAAGCATGCGATAAAAACGAATTCGAATATAGAATCGTTCAAATCTGCACTGCACCAAAATGCCCAGGCATTGTCGGCCGACGGATCTAAGATAACCGTTACGCCGAAGGTCGGGCATAAGCTTCACCGACTGACGACGATGACGAGCAAGACGCCGCAGTTTCATCTGCTGGCGCATGGTAACCCGAAGCCTGCGAATTTATTAGTTGCCCCGCTCGTTCAATTTGAACTCGATGGCACGCCGAAGGTAAACGAATTTGCCGAAGCCGCGGCCGTCGGCGTCGGTGATAGAGAATAGCTCATTCATGAAATACCGTGTAACAATCGAGCAGGACGAAGACGGAGTTTATATCGCCGAGGCTCCTTCACTCCCGGGCTGCATCACGCAGGGAGCCACGCGAGCAGAGGCGGTAGAGAATATAAAGGTAGCGATCGAACTTTATCTGGAAAGTCTCGAAGCTCACGGTGAGCCGGTTCCGCCGTCTATCACGGAAGAAATCGTGGAGATAGCCGCGTGAGTCGAATCCCGTCCGCTTCCGGACGTGACGTTGTCAAAGCATTGAATAAGATAGGCTACGAATTCGACAGGCAGCGCGGCAGCCATATTATTTTGCGTCAAGCCGATTCTCCATTTCGGAGAATAGTTGTTCCTGATCACAAGGAAATTGCAAAAGGAACGCTGCGGGGAATTATTAAACAGACTTGATTGACAGTGGACGAGTTCAACAAGCTTTTTGTGTGAAGTGGCAGAACAATCTGTAACGAATCTACAGTTTGTTAGTTATATATGGAATCTGCTTTAAAAACTGCATTTCCTTTCATTGTGATCAGCGTCGCGGTTCTGGTCGCGTTCCAGATGGTGCTGATGATCGTTGCGTACACGGTGCTCGCCGAACGCAAGGTTCTCGGCTGGATCCAGGGACGCATCGGGCCGAACCGCGTCGGGCCGTGGGGATTGCTGCAGCCGTTCGCCGATCTGTTCAAGTTTATATTTAAGGAAGACCTCATTCCCGACCAATCGACGAAATTCGTCTACTTTCTCGCGCCGCTCGTCGCGCTGACCTGTGCCCTGATGCCGATGGTGGTTTACCCGTTCGGCCCGCGCATCGCAGATCCGCTCGGCTGGCTGGTGCCGTACGTTCAGGGAACTTTCGCCGAGGACGCGGTCACGTGGGTAGCGGCACAGGCGCTCAACATGCCGCTGACGATCGCGAGCATCGATGTCGGTGTTTTGTTCGTTTTGGGAATTACGTCGATCGGTGTTTACGGCATCGCTTTGGCGGGCTGGTCGTCGAACAGTAAGTATTCGCTTATGGGCGGACTTCGCTCGTCGGCGCAGATGATCTCTTACGAACTCGCTATGGGAGCGTCGGTGCTCGGCGTCGTCATGCTCGCCGGAACGCTCGATCTGAACGGCATCATTTTCGCCCAGATCCGTTCGCCGTTCAAACTGTTTATCATTCCGCAGATCATCGCGTTTTTCGTTTTTCTGATCTCCGCATTCGCCGAAACGAACCGAGTTCCGTTCGACTTACCCGAGGCAGAGACCGAGCTCGTCGCCGGTTTCCACACCGAGTACAGCGCACTCAAATTCGCACTGTTCTTCATGGCCGAGTACGTGAACATGTTCACGGTTTCGGTGATGTGCACGGTTTTGTTTTTGGGCGGTTGGTACGTTCCGGGGCTTGGCCATCTTGTCGAACCCGGGTCGATTCTCTATGCGGTAATCAGCCACGTTGCGTTCATCGCCAAGATCTGTGCGTTTTTGTTCTTTTACATCTGGGTCCGCGGAACGCTGCCGCGTTTTCGCTTTGACCAGTTGATGAATTTTGGCTGGAAGTTTTTGCTCCCGGTGGCATTGGCGAACGTATTTTTGACGATCGTGATCGTTTATTTTTTGAATCGGTAGTAACGCCGGCGTCCCGCCGGCTGTCTTGAGTGCGTCTCGCACTCGATCCGGACTCGCGAGCGAGACGCTCGCGTTACAGCCACCGGGACGGTGGCGCTACAAGACAAATGGCATCTGACGTTTTATTTTATCTTTTTGCGGGACTGGCGATCGCAAGCGCGGTCTCGATGGTATGGCACCGCAATCCGCTGTACAGCGCGATCTCGCTCGTCGGCGTTTTCATCGCGCTGTCGTGCATCTATGTGACGCTTGCCGCACCGTTCATCGCGGCCGTACAGATACTGATATACGCCGGGGCGATCATGGTTCTCGTGGTCTTTGTGATAATGCTTCTCAATTTAGACGAGGAACCACCGCACAGCCGTTTGAAATACCTGTACGCCGTCGGCGGCGGGCTCGGGCTGATCCTGCTCGTTCAGACGTTTTTCATTTTTTACGCTGTGATGAGAGCGCCCAATCACGCGGTGAACACCGGCGAAACCGTGGGCAGGACGATCGACATAGGCCGTGCGATGTATACCGAATATTTGCTGCCGGTGGAAATCGTCGGTATCCTGCTGCTGATGGCGGTCGTCGGCGGTGTCGTTTTGGCGCGGCGCCTGTCGGCCCCGCAGCTCGAATTGGTCGTAGATGCCGAACTTGAACGTCGAAATCAGGAAGAGGAAGAGGACGATTACCGAGTAGCTTTTTAGCTGTCGGCGGTCGGCGCTCGGCAGTCAGCAATGCAACTGACCACTGACCACTGACCACTGACCACTGACAAAAATGGAACCAAGCTTAGCAAGTTATCTGGCACTTTCAGGAATATTGTTCACGATCGGCGCGACGGGCGTTATCTTTAAGCGCAACGCGCTCGGTATGTTCATGTGCATCGAGCTGATGCTGAACGCGGTCAATCTGACGTTCGTCGCTTTTTCGCGGTATTACGCTGATGTGACGGGCCAGCTTTTCGTGTTCATGGTGATGAGTGTCGCAGCGGCCGAAGCGGCTGTCGGGCTGGGGATAATCATCGCCTTCTTCCGCAACAGCCAATCGATCGACGTCGACGACGCGAGTTTGATGAAGGATTAGTCGTATGCCGGTCGTGATCCGGCGTGCTCGTCCGGAAGACGCCGCCACCGTCGCGGTATTTGCTTTGAAGCTTTTTGCTCAGCATCGCGAATATGATCCGGAACGGTTCGCCGATCTTTCAAATGCCGCGGGAGCCGAAGCGTATTACGGCAGCCGGATGAGTTCCCCGACAGCGGCCGTTTTTGTCGCCGAAGCGGAAAACAAGGTCGTCGGCTTTGCGTATCTCGAGTACCAGGCGGTGAATTACCCTGAGCTGCTCGAGAACGCCGGTTGGCTTCACGATCTTTACGTTGACGAAGCGGCACGCGGGACCGGAGCCGGAAAAGCTCTGATCAAGGCCGCGAAAGATGCTGCTAAAACGTTCGGAGCAGACAAGCTCGTGCTGATGGTGGCCGCAAAGAACGAACACGCACGAGATTTCTTTTCGCGAACCGGACTTCGAGAGACGATGGTCGAGATGACGATAGATTTGCGATGAACGGGAACGGCCTTTTAGATGCTTCGAGCTACAGTGAGACATAAACTTTCGATCGTATTCGGAGCAAGCTGCGTTTTGTTTGCGGTCGGATTTTCGGCGTCGGCGCAAAAGAGCGTCGCTGCGGACGCTGGTAATGGGAAAGTTGCAACGTTCAACACCATCAGCCGCGAAGAAGTCGAAATGCTGCTCGCCGATGTCGCTAAAGACAATCCGATGGTGCTCAAGCGTTTTGCCGAGGACCCGGAAATGAAAAAGCAGCAGCTCGACAGCCTCAGGCAGCTGCTCGCGTTCGCTAGCGACGCGATAAAGGAAGGCCTCGCCGACGAGCCGACCAACAAGCAGGAACTGGAGAACATCCGCGCCGAGGTCGAGGCCGTCAATTACGACAAAGAGATCAACAAGGACAAGGGCCCGAGGCCCCCGTTCGGATTCATCACCGAGGAGCAGACAAAAGCGTTCTGGAGTGCGGGCGGAAGCGGAAGCGAGAGTGATTTTGAAAAGTTTCTGGCGGCCAAGATCACGCTGCTTAAACTAAACGAACCGGCGGTCAGGGACCGCGAGGTAACGGACGAGGAAAAATCGCAGGCGCACGATTTCTTTGCGAAGATCGGGATATACGCTAAAGAATACAACGCTAAAGCCGCGGCCGGGCTTCTTCCGCTGCCTTTCAGAAAAAAGGTCGCGCTGCAGGTCAAACTGCAGCAAGCTCAGTTTTTGGCACGCGTCTACGCCGACATCCTCGCCAAGAAGACCGGCGTGAGCGACGCCGAAATTGCGAGTTACATCGGCCATCATCCGGAGTTTGATAGTTCGCAAAAGCGTGCCAAGGCCGAGGGCATTTTGAAACGGGCGCAGGGCGGAGAAGATTTCGCGAAACTGGCCAACGAGTTTTCGGACGATCCGGGCAACAGCGCCTCTGACGGCGTACTTAACGGCGGTAAGTACGCGGACGTTCCCAAAGGTCGAATGATCCCGGCATTTGAGAAGGCAGCCCTCGCTCTCGAGCCCGGTCAGATCGCCGCGGGACTTGTGGAAACCGATTACGGTTATCACATTATCAAATTGGAAAAGAAGAGCGATGTTAAAGGCGACGACGGAAAATTAACAAAGAAATACGACGTACGCCACATTCTGATCTCGACCGGTTACAAGGACGAGAACGGACGCGAGGTGCCGGTTCAGACTTACGTTCGCACCAAACTCGAAGCGGAAAAGGAACAGAAAATAATAGCTGAGATCGTCGCAAGCAACCACATAACGGTTCCGGACGATTTTACAGTGCCGACCGCGGCCGCCGCTCCGGTGAAAAAACCCGTTCGAAAAGCACCAGTTAGAAAGAAGCGGCCTGTTAGAAAACGAGTATAGTTTCCAAATGTCTGTCTGAATTCGACTCGACAAGTGTAATGAGGCGATATCGAAAACGGCCTTATAGATAAATGACCGAGAACAACCTTCTAAGCATCATCATTTTCGCACCGCTCTTGGGTGCGGTGATCAACTGGCTCGTTGGCGGGCGTTTACGCAACGAGGCGTTTAGCGGGATCGTCGCGTGCGGCAGCATCGCTGTCTCGTGCATAGTCGCCTTCATGATCGCGTTCGGGATCGGAACGCCGCACACCGGTGCATTGTTCGCTGACGGCCCGATCCTCGACCAATTGTGGACCTGGATTCAGGTCGGTACATTCCGTGCGGATTTCGGTCTGGGAATGGACCGGCTTTCCGGCGTTTATGCTTGTTTCATCACGTTCGTCGGGCTCTTGATCCACATATTTGCGACAGGTTACATGCATGGCGACAAAGGCTTTTACCGCTTTTTCGCGTACATGAACCTGTTCATGTTTGCGATGCTGACGCTTATCCTCGCGGATAACTTTTTGCTGATGTTCGTCGGTTGGGAAGGTGTCGGCCTTTGCTCCTATTTGCTCATTGGTTATTACATCAAACTCGACGAAGCTCGTCGTGCCGCCAAAAAAGCATTCGTCATGAACCGCATCGGTGATTGGGGTGTTTTGATGGGAATTTTTCTCGTCTTCACGCTTACCGGCTCGATATCGTTTTATGACAAGACAGTCGACGGAACTCACGTCGCCAGTGCGTTGAATTTGTTCGCACAGATGGCCCAGGACCCGTTCGCGTGGGGAGCGATCTTCGCCGGGGGCATAACGTCCGTCGCTGTCCTTTTGTTCATCGGTGCGACCGGCAAATCCGCCCAGATACCTCTCTTTACATGGCTGCCCGACGCGATGGCCGGCCCGACTCCTGTTTCCGCACTCATCCACGCTGCGACGATGGTCACAGCCGGCGTTTACCTGGTCGTCCGCTGTAACGCTATCTACCAGAACGCTCCGACCGCGATGTTCATAGTCGCGATGATCGGGTGCGCGACCGCGATATTCGCGGCAACCATCGGACTCGCTCAGAACGACATCAAAAAAGTTCTTGCTTACTCGACTGTTTCGCAGCTCGGATACATGTTCCTCGCCTGCGGGGCCGGAGCATTCATCGCCGCGATCTTCCACGTAATGACTCATGCGTTTTTCAAGGCGCTCTTGTTCCTCGGCTCGGGATCGGTCATTCACGGAATGAATCACGAACAGGACATGCGCCGCATGGGAAATCTGCGGAAATATATGCCCGTCACGTTCATAACGATGATGGCCGGTTGGCTTGCGATCTGCGGTATTCCGATCTGGGCCGGATTTTTCTCGAAGGACGAAATTCTCTATAAGACGTTCGCGTCGCCAAATCTGCCGCAGCCGTGGAATTACGTGCTGTGGGGCGTCGGCCTTCTGACCGCTGTCCTGACGGCCGTGTATATGACGCGAATGATGTGGATGACGTTTTTCGGTACGGAACGCTTTCACGAAGCCTTGCCTGATCTGGACAACGAGCACGACGCGGCACACGCGGAAGAAAACGCCTTTGCCTCCGGTGAGGCAGAAGATGACGGAACGCATCACGGAACGGCACACGCTGACGAGGACGACGATGAGGAACATCACGCCCTCCCGCACGATTTCAAACCGCACGAATCGCCGTGGGTTATGACCGTTCCGCTCATTATTCTTGCGGTACTGTCCACTGTTGGCGGCCTCGTCGGAATTCCGTACGCGATGAGCGGCGGAGCGGTGCCGAATTATTTCGAACAAGTTCTCGAACCGGTGATCGCTCACGTCGGGCCGAAGGCTCACGCGGTCGAGACCGCATCCGCCTCGGAAGCCGGCCATACACCAGCCGCCGAAACAGGTGCGGCAGTTCACGCCGAGCACTCCGCCGAAGAAATAAGGACCGAACGTTTATTCGCCGGGCTATCGGTGCTGCTTGCTATTGCGGGTATCGGTATCGGCTACGCGCTTTTCGGCAAAACTCCGCTTCGCCGGCTGCCGCGAATTCTGGTCGAAAAATGGCGGATCGACGAGTTTTACAATGGGTACATTGTCGACCCGATAACGAATATTTCGCGCGAGGGCTTGTGGAAGGGCTTCGACGTCGGATTCATCGACGGCATCGTCAACGGCCTCGGCCACTTTGTCGCCGAGGCAGGCGATCTGGCCCGCCGGATGCAGGTCGGATTCGTCCGCAGCTACGCCGCGTTCATTTTGCTGGGAGCACTTGTGGTGCTCGGATACTTTATATATTTTGGTTTGAAACTGGTCGGATAACGCTGTCGTCGCGGCGGCAATCACGAGAGCGTCTCGCTCTCGGGTCCGGAGAGGAAATCGTGAGCGGACCGCCTAAAGGACAGCCGGCGGGACGCCGGTGGTACAAATTAGAATGTCTTTTATCTCTGAAAATCTTTTGACGATCCTGATCCTGCTGCCGGTTTTCGGCGCGGTCGCTGTGCTTGGACACCAGATGTTCTGGAAGGACGAATCACAGGTCAAGTGGATCACGCTCGGATTGACGCTCGTAAATTTCGTGGTGTCGCTTTTGCTGATCACGGGTGGGCAGACGGCGTCGGCGAATGGCTTCTTTTTTGAAAAGAGCGTGCCGTGGATACGTTCGATAAACACGAATTATCACGTCGGTGTGGACGGCCTGAGCGTCTGGATCGTGATACTGACGACGTTTATGATGCCGATCGCGGTACTCTCGGCATGGCGTGCGGTCGAGAAAAAGCAAACAGCGTTCTATATCTTTTTGCTGCTGCTCGAGAGCGCGATGATCGGTGTTTTTGTTTCTCTCGATCTGCTCGTCTTCTACCTGTTTTTCGAAGCGTCGCTCGTCCCGATGTTCTTTTTGATCGGCATCTGGGGCGGCGAAAACCGCATTTACGCGGCCGTTAAATTCTTCATCTTTACGGCACTCGGCAGCCTGCTGATGCTCGTCGCGATAATCGCCATTTATTACCTGCACGCAAGCGCGACCGGCGTCGGAACGTTCGATTACGTTACCCTTATCAATTCTATAAAGCTCGGACAGATCAGTTTCACCGGCACGACCGGGACGCTGTTGTTCCTCGCATTCGCTCTCTCGTTCGCGATCAAAACGCCGATCTTTCCTCTCCACACGTGGCTGCCCGACGCTCACACCGAGGCTCCGACGGCGGGTTCGGTCATTCTCGCCGCGATCCTGCTGAAGATGGGAACGTACGGCCTGATGCGGTTCAATTTTTCGTTGTTCCCCGAGGCAAGCCGAGAGTGGGCATGGCTTTTCATCACGCTCGCTGTGATCGGAATAATCTACGGCGCTCTGGTGGCAATGGTGCAGCCCGACATGAAGCGTCTGGTCGCCTATTCATCCGTCGCTCACATGGGTTTTGTCGTCCTCGGCATGTTTTCGTTTACCGAAATGGGAATGCAGGGCGCGCTGTACCAGATGCTGAACCACGGCGTTTCGACCGGTGCACTCTTTTTGCTCGTCGGCTTTATTTACGAGCGCCGCCACACGCGGCTGATATCCGAGTACGGCGGGCTGGCGAACGTGATGCCGGTTTACGCCGCCGTTTTTGTTTTCGCTTCAATGTCGTCGATCGGCCTGCCGTTCCTTAACGGTTTTGTCGGCGAATTCCTGACGATGATCGGCATGTGGACATCGACCGCGCTTCCCGTCCGAGACGGCGTAAACTGGAACTATATCGCGACACTGTTCGCGGGAACAGGCGTTATCCTGGCTGCCGTTTACCTTTTGTGGCTCGTCCAAAGGCTGTTTTTTGGCAAGATCACTAGCGCGAAAAATCGCGTTCTGAAAGATCTATCGTGGCGAGAGATCGCGCTGATCGCTCCGCTCCTCATACTGATGGTGTTTATGGGAGTTTATCCGCGGCCGTTTCTCGACCGCTCGCGCGAATCGATCGTTGCCATACAGCAGCGGGTGATGCACCGCGCAGGCGGCTCGATCGAGACCACGGAAGCGAAGTTACCAGAGGCCGAAGCACACGCGAAATAGTACAGATCCGTCGCGGCCGAAAACGGTTCGGTACGCATCGGAAATCAGATAATGAATACGTTTCTACTTACAGATATAGTTGCACCGCACGCGGACATCAACGCGATCATGCCGGAATTGGTGGTCGCACTGGCCGGCGTCGTGGCGATGCTTTACGACAGCTTTTTCCCGAAGGACCGATTTGTAACCGGCTTCGTCTCACTCTCAGGGCTCGCGGTGGCGGCAGTTCTATTAGTGATGATGTGGTCGCCGGATGTTGTGGCGCCGTCGGGCACGTGGGGCGGCATGATCGCCCACGACAGCCTTCGGATGAGTTTCTCGCTTGTGTTTCTCATCGTATCCGCCCTTACGATACTGATATCGACGGTTTGGGTGGAACGAGAAAATGTGCCGTCGGGCGAGTATCATGCACTGTTGATGTTCGCGACCTTCGGGATGATGCTGATGGCGTCGGGCAATGACCTGGTCGTCATATTTCTCGGCCTCGAAACGCTCTCGATCGCCACATACGTGATGGCGGGCCTCCGCCGCGGTGACCTTAAGTCAAACGAATCGGCGATGAAGTATTTCATACTCGGTTCGTTCGCGTCTGCGTTTTTGCTGTACGGAATGGCTTTGATCTACGGTGCGACCGGTTCGACGAACATCGACCAGATCGCGGGCAGAGTTGCCAACGCAAATTTCCCGGCGCTTCTCCTGGCCGGCGGTGCACTAATGCTGATCGGCTTCGGCTTTAAGGTGGCGACCGTTCCCTTCCACATCTGGACGCCCGACGTTTATGAAGGTGCCCCGAGCCCGATAACCGGCTTTATGGCGGCCGGCCCCAAAGCGGCTGGCTTCGCGTCGTTCATTCGCGTTTTTGTTATTGGCTTTCCGCTGATCGCGGGAATTCAGGCCTCGGTCTATCTGCACGAAACGTGGATGACCGCTCTCACGGTGATGGCCATGCTGACCATGACCGTCGGCAACATCGCGGCGATCATGCAGAGTAACGTAAAGCGAATGCTGGCGTATTCTTCGATCGCACACGCGGGATATGCTCTGGTCGGCTTTCTCGGCGCAGGTGCCGCAACGACGCAAACCGGCCGTGACGAAGCTATTGCGGCCGTCGCATTCTATATGTTGAGTTACGCGATGGCGAACTTCGGTGCGTTTGCCGTCGTTACGCTGCTGGGTCAGAAAAACGACCGCCGGGCCGAATTCGAAGATTTCAACGGCATCGGCTTTCGCTCGCCGGTACTTTCCTTTACCCTCTCGCTTTTCATGCTCAGCCTTTTCGGCTTGCCGCTTACGGCGGGATTTGCCGGTAAGGTAATGGTCTTTCGCCCGGCTCTCGAGGCGGGCAATACTCTGCTGACCATACTTGTGATCGTTGCGGTCGTGAACACCGCGATCTCGGCCTACTATTATCTGCGATTGATCGTCGTAATGTTCTTCCGCGAACGAACCACGCAATGGGCCGTTCCGAGAATTCCGGCTGCTCTCGCTGCTGCCCTTTTGATAGCGGTCATCGGCGTGCTGTACCTCGGGATATTCGGCGACGGCGTGATCGACAAATTTTCGCAGCCGACAACCAGCATTGGCGCTATCGGCAGATAGTCGGCAGCAGCGTACGGCGGTATTTTAGCCGCACATTGCTATATGGATATCACGTCCGAAATTCGCACGAAGCTCGGTGAAGACTGGCTGCCGGCGATCTATGCCGGAAAGGTGCGGCCGCAGCGGACGCGGGCCTACGTGCTCGACGTTCCGCCAAAGGAGAACGCCGCCGAGATACAGCACACACTACTCGGCATCGAGCTGAAGATCGGGAACAAGCGATTCGCCTGTCCTGATCTGGCGACGGCCAGATATTTGCGGGTCTTCGCCCGCTTCGGCTGCGCGAATGTGGCCGTCCCGTACGACATTACACGCATTTCCGCGATCGCTGACGAATTGGAAACGTCCTGGCAAAAGACACTGCTCAACCTTCTCGAGGCCACCCGGGACGACGCGCCGGCCGCCGGCAGCCGAAAGCGACGCGGTGTTCTAAAAGACCTTCGCATCGAAATTGAAGCTATCGGAGCGGGTGATGCGATGCCGCAATTCAAACAAAGCACTAGCCAACGGGCGGGGTGACCTCCGCATTTAAGGCTAAAAATCTAAAAAAACTTGTGAGTTCATAGTATCTGGAACGCTTTTTGCTTGAAATAGCTGCGGCTCTTAACTAGAGATCGTCAAGTATGTCGACTCCATGCATTTAGGGCCGTTATCGATGGAAGACGCCGTTTGGTGTATTATATTCGGATAATTCGGGCAGCTGCCCGAGATGATTGTCAGCTATGTTCGATGCAATAAAAACGGCTCTCCCTCAGGAACTGCCGTTTCCGTACAATAAACGTCCTTTTTGCCGTTACGAGCCGATCGAAAAACGCATCGCGCACGCGCGCGTGCTTATCGTCAACAGCCTTTTGCGATACGAATCGGACCTCTCGGATCTCGCAAAATCTGAGTGGAACGGCACAGCTCAAACGAAACTTCGCTTCGAGCGAAAGGTTTCGGCGATGGCGTGCAACAACATCGCCAACAACGTTCTGCGGCTTGTCCGCAACCCGAAAACCTTGACCGTGCACCTTTCCGAGGTCGCAAATGCCGCAAAAGCCTTTCGTCCAGACGCGATAGTGATGAGCGGTACGTTCAGCGATTTTGACTATTACAACCCGATTCAGCTCGAACAGTTCTCGCAATTTATAAAGTCGACCAAAACGCCGGTCCTGGCCATTTGCGGTTCGCACCAGCTTGTCGGGTGGTCGTTCGGCGCACAACTTTCGACTTTGGATGACCTTGAGCCGTCCGAGAAACGTACCGACCGGCTGGTCGAATATCAATACCGGTTCGTCAAGATCGTCGACAAGGCCGATCCGATATTCGATGGCAACGAAGATCAGGAGTCCGGCGTGTGGCAGGACTACACGACCGAGGATGATATCCTGCGCGTCTGGCAGAACCACGGTATCCAGGTTCAGGGCGTCCCGGACGGATTTAAACTGCTCGCGACCTCATACCTCTGCAAAAACCAAATGATGGTGAAACGCTCGGACGGCCAGTTGATCTACTGCGTCCAATTCCACCTCGAAAAATCATTCGAAGACTGGTCCAAAAACCCAACCCGCTGGGAACACCCCAACGAATCCCGCGACGGGCGTATCCTCTTCGAAAACTTCCTTAAATTGGCTCTGCTTCACGATTCGTAAACGGCCCACTGTACAAATGAAAAGCCCGGTTTCAGGCCGGGCTTTTCTTGATGCTGGGTGCGAGCCGTATTCTACTTCTCGACCACTCCCAAAATGAAATTATCGACGGCCAACAAGCCATTTCCCAAGGCACTGGAGTTGTAAGAGATTGTCGAGTTACCACCACCCGATAAGTCATATTGCGGCGCAAGAAACGTCGCTCCGATCGGATTCGAAACAGGCAAGACCGAGCTGTTTACATAAGGGGCGATCACCATATTCCCTTGGATCTCCCCGTTTCCACCGCCTTGGCGATCTACGCCAGCCTGTCCGGTCACAATAATGAGGCCCTTAAAGCTGAAGTTGCCGCGTAGGGTTAACTTTCCCGTAACGATAAGGATGCCGCCTCCCGAACCATTTAGTTCGCAATTACCGTCACAAAATGTAATGCCTTGACCGGTTGCATAACTGCCCATCGTCGAGGGTTGGACCCCGTTAGCAAAATAGCGGCCCGAGGAGTTTGCGACGTTGTACATCGAACGGACGGCACTATCGAGGTTGGCGGGGGAACTGAGCCACGTCGGCATTTCTGCCGAAACGTTCGTCGGCACACCGACGACATCGCCGTTGAACGGATGAGGCGGAAGCCCATCGACGGAATTATAGACGGTCTCGAGACTCGTACTGTTGCTCGTGCCGATCGGAGGAATAACGTCGGTTGATGCCTGGTCGGCACCAGTGTAAGTCGCCACGTTCGACGAACCCGGATTAAATGTAAACGTTGTGGAGGGGCTACTCGTTGAGTTTGGCCCGATCAAGGTCAAAGTCGCCGGGGCGGTCAGCCCATTAAAGAAATTCTTTTGAATTATTGCCTCAAGCGTTTTGGTCGAACCCCGCGGCCCGAAGCCGATCGAACGGATGAGCAGACGGATCGGTTCAGGTGATGACATCGTCCCTTGGAGAGTAGTAAGAACAGGCACGCCGGTCGACGAGGGAGCCGTCATGTTTGCCTCATAGCCGATCTTAGGCGGCGACGATACGTTATCGGTGATAAATGTTCCTCCATTGAAGCCCAGAACTATTTGACTTCCCTGAATCGTGAAGGTCTGCGAATCGACCAAAATTTTAGGTATCGAGCATACACCCGCCACACAAGTATTCGATTCGATGAAACCACGCATTGTACGGATACCGGCGTAAGGGACCGTCATCGTCGTGATTATCGTGAAACGGTTAAAGTCAACGATCGCAGCTCCGTTACCATATTTGGTCAATTCAAACGAGCCGAAATCAGTCGGAGCAGTACCGCCGACGGTATCGATCTGGACCTGCGCCTTGGGGACGTATTTAAGCATGAAGCCGTTGGTCGTGTCTCCGTAGAGTTTGCGGTCGGTTTGATCATCGGCAGTAGTGGGCGTCAAAACCCCATTATAGTTACCCAAGCGGCCGGTCGTTGAAAATGTCACCAGTGATCCGGTATGATCAGGATCCGATATTTCGAGGCGATAAGCGTAACCACTCTGGGCTACGTAAGTTCCGTCGCCCATCTTCACACGATCGGTTGCCGTCGTTTCGTAGTTCATCCAGCGCGACAACCTCGGCGTCGCGTCAAGCCCGGTGGTCGTTAAATTGGAGCCGGTTAAATTGAGAGCTTTCAGATAGTCGATTCGGTTAGCTTTGCAAAGCTGCGGGGCCGTCGACGCTGTGGCGCAACCGGGAGGGTTTGCGTTCAAGAGTCTTGTCGCCGGAAGTGTGACGTTATCGCGCAACACGTATACGGCGGCCTGAATACCGCTTTCTGCGGCATTGAACGCCTCTTGTTCCGCGGTAGCATCGGTGACGTTCTGCGTATTTGTGGAAGTCTCCAACAAAAGACCTGCGCTAGCCACCAACAGCAAAAACGAAACCAGTATCGCCATCACCAGCGCGGCACCTTTTTCGTTGTTCCGATCTTTCGGTATTTTAGAGTACAGCTTTTCCATATCAATTATCTCCCAAAATCTCTTAGCATCAATATTGTTGCAGCATGTATCTGGAGTTTCGCAAAGTAACATCTGAAGTGAAACTGACAGATTGCCCGTCGGGCTGACCGACAACGCGGTCCAAAGCGACATCTACCGTTATCCTGACCGACGCAGAATCGGAAGTGGGAACCGTAAACGGGCCGGTGGGAGTGGCATTGTTGCCTATGTAATCGAAATACTGAAAGGTAACGTTACTGATCCTGTTAACGACAACCGAAGTTTGGGGAACCCCTGTACCACCACCGTTCGGGTCGTACCGAACGATGGACGAAGTGGAAGCGTCAAAAAAGTATGTGACGTCCTCGCCCGGCTGGTTTATGGATAGTGTTGCTGGCCCTGGAGCAGACGCAACGCCGCCCGCATTTTCAAGATTGGCCCGCACCCGTATCCTATTGGCATTTGAATCGGCAATGACCAGCCCGTTACTCGCGGAATCCACGACTGTGCCGTCGTAGACATAAATCCCAAAACCCGAGTTCGATATCTCGCGAGAAATAACGCTCAACGCGCTCTGTGCGGTCGCGAGTGCGTCAGTCTGACGGCTCTCGCGTGTCCGAACAGAAAAAGACCGTGCCATCAAAGTAGAAACAATACCCAACAGGACCAACATCACGGTCATGGCTACAATGAGCTCGAGTAAAGAGAAACCTTTGTCTTTTTGTTTGTTTCGATTGTTCATTTTGACTAATTCCCGCGAACGCGTCGCATAAGAACCCGAGCCGGAACCGAGGTTTGCCAGCCCTGACTCGGGGCCGCAAGCGCGACGACGATCTCGATTTCTTTTATCGCACAGGTCGTAGCGGCGCCCTGAGGTGTAAGGCACACGTAACTTTCGTCCTGTACGCCAGTGACACTCGGATCATTGTCCACATTTGTCTGAACTGTGAACACGCGGCCGTTCACTGCCGTAACCGTCCGCATTGCGTGCTGCCCGCCCAGGAGAACCGCATCCGGGGTACCTGTCGATGTAAACTTGGCTGCTCGCATCGTTTCCACCTCTTGCTGAAGGACACTCAAAGCCTGCGATCGGGACTTGTTGCCGGCGTTGTATTGGATCGCGTAGGTGAAGGTTGCGAAGACGCCTAGGAATGCGACCATTATAATCAACAGTGCAATTGTGACCTCGACCAATGTGAAGCCGGCATGACCCTTACTTCGACGTGCATGCTCCCCGAATTCTGGGACGGCAGTTCGATGAGCTGCTCTATTTGACATAATCTTTTGCTTCATATGATTTGGTTAACGTCTCGATAGACCGAATTATCTTGAGCGGCACTGGGCCCCATTTCCGTTACCCTGAACGATCAGAGGATCTCGACATTCGCAGCTATCGCGGTTGGGTTGTTCCCCGATCGCACAGGCTCTCGGCGTGGGCGACGGTGTCGGGGTTGGTGTGGGTGTCGATGAAGGTGTTGCCGACGGGGTCCCGGAAGGAGTCCCTGATGGCGTCCCCGACGGAGTCCCGGAAGGAGTCCCTGATGGCGTTCCCGATGGCGTCCCGGACGGAGTTCCGGTAGGCGTTGGAGATGGCGTAGGCGAGCCGGTGATAAGATCCCAAACCGCCAGAAGTGGATTCTGCTGTAGAGTAGCCGGAACTGCGGAAACGGTCGGAGCTCCGAATGTCGGCACGTTCTCGCCGCCGTTCAGCATTGATGCGGTGCCGGTCGGGGAAACGAAGATGATATTGGAGTTTGTCGGGCCGGCAGTCGCGGTCGTGCAAGGAAGGTTGCAGAATGTCGTTGTCGGAACAACGGCCGTCGGAGTCGCACAAGTGCCGGACGTGGCATTTCCGCGTTCGTCAAAGCGGAAAACGATCGGGTCAACAAAACTGGGGCCGATGATTTCAACCGCACGTCCCTGACCAAAACTGATCGTTCGTGTTTCGCTCGCCAACTCAATCGTTCCGTTCTGGTTGGCATCGGTGATAAGGTTGAACGACGTCGGACCCGTGATCTCAACACGGGACATGTCTGCGCAGGATCCCGCGCGTCGTTTGACGGAGTCAAATCGCGCTCTTTCCAGACTCACCTTGAACTCCCGAGCGACGTTCTGGCGGGCGAGATTGTCGGACGAATTACCGAATTGGGCGACGGCAAAAGTGACCAGTATTCCTAGAACGACGATCACTATTAGCAATTCAATAACAGAAAAACCGTTGGGCTTACCAAATTCAATATCTTTCATTTTTCTTTTTCTCCCGAAAAAGGGAACGGCATCGTCAGAACAACGGCCAGGCAGGAAAATGTTCTCCCTGTATGTTCTAACACTTGTGGTTAAAGAGTGTCAATCATTGTTTTGACGTGTTAAACATTCTAGGACGCATTGATGCCTGTATTTCCCAATAAAAAGAAAATCGGATTACCGGGATAATTCCAGTAATCCGACACCACAATTTATATTTTATTAAACTTTAATCGAAACAAACTTCCGGAACGTTTTCCATTGTGTTGACGATCAGCATGTCGACGACGGCGTTAAAATCACCGCCTGATGCTTCGAAAACGCGGAGCTGTTCGTCGGCGGAGGTGCCGCGTTCGAGGATGGTGTGAATGTGTTCAACCTCTTTGCGGGAATCGAGCGGGTCGAGGACGTCGTCGACGAACTCGAGCAATTCGCGGATCAGGTCTTTCACCGGAACTTCCTTTTGTTTACCGAGATCGAGCAGCATACCATCGAGGCCGTACCTGATCGCGCGCCACTTGTTCTCTTGTATCAGCCGTCGGTGATAAAGGCGGAACCCGAGATTCTTATCTATCAATGTAGTCAGTTTCGCCACGATCGCCTGAAACAGAGCGGCGACGGCGATCGTGTCGTCGACACGCGTCGGTATGTCGCAGATGCGGAACTCGAGCGTCGGGAACAAGTGATGCGGGCGGATGTCCCACCAGACTTTCGAGCCGTCCTGAATGCAGTTCATCTTGATGAGAAGATCAACGTAGCCCTGATACTGTTGATACGACTCGAAATGATCGGGGATCTCCGTTCGGGGAAACTTCTTGAATACCTCGCATCGATAAGACTTCAATCCGGTATTGAATCCGAGCCAGAACGGCGATGATGTGGTCAAAGCAAGCACGTGGGGCAAAAAGTATCTTGCGGCGTTCATAATATGTATCCGCCGGTCCAGGTCCGGTACGCCGACGTGAACATGAACACCGAAGATCAGCAGCGAACGAGCAACCATCTGCAGTTCGTCGACAAGAAGTTTATATCGGTCGCCGTCATAGATCTCCTGCTCTGACCATTTCGAAAAGGGATGTGTGGAGGCCGCCGCGATCTCCATTCCCTTTTTGCGTGCGAGGCTCGATATTATGCATCGCAGTTTCGTTATGTCCTCGCGCGCTTCCTGAATGTTCGCGCATACGCCGGTGCCGACCTCGATCATCGACTGGATCATCTCGGGCTTGATCTTTTCGCCGAGCAAAAGTTTGCCTTCGTCCAGGATCTCAGAAACATGCGATCGCAGTTCCCGCGTCACCGGGTCTACAATCTGGAATTCTTCTTCGATCCCAAGCGTAAATTGTTCAAACATAGATTATTTGTTGATCTTCCTGGGCTTTAACTGATGTTCGGAACTAAACACAAAATTGTACGGAATCTAATTCTATCGCAATCCATGGGATTGATGTGTGATTTATCGATCCTGCCGTGATCCGCGTGCGAGGCAATTACGAAACCGTCTCCTGTGCGATCTTCAAAAACTCTTTTGCTGCATAGGAAAGTGTCGAGTTCTTTCGGTAAACGATATTCAACTTCCGTTCGAGTTTCATTTCCTTTACGGAAAGTCCGCACAGCTTTCCAGCAGCCACCTCGGCCGCAGCCGCAAGCTTTGGCACGAGCGCGACTCCGACGCCCGCCTCGACGAGACGCTTTATCGCTTCGAGCGACGGCAGTTCGATCGAAATGCTGAGTTTCGTTTTATGCCTTGCAAAGGTTTCGATGGCTTTTTCGCGATAGGGCGAGTGCGCATTGTGAGCTATGAATGACTCGTCGCCGAGCTCGCTGATCGAAACGGATTTTCGTTGGGCAAGTCTGTGGCCGGGCGCAACGATCAGGAGCAGCTCGTCGGTCATTACAGGAACAGATTTAAGCGAATTGTCGGAGGGTTGAAACGAGATAACGCCCAACTCGACGTCGCGTGCGGCTATCTCTTTAGGAATTCTGCTGGCAACGCCGCGCCGAACCTCTACCTTTACAAGCGGATGGCGTTTCGTGAATTCAGCGATAACCGGCAAAAGGCTGAAAACGGTGTGTTCGTTCGCGCTTATGGTCACTTTACCGGTGTGCAGATCGCGCACTTCGCGGATCGCATTCTGGGCAGTTTGCCGCAGGTTCAACATTTGCCGGGCGTACTCGAGCAAGACTATGCCTTCCTGCGTGAGCGTGCCGTCTTTCGACGATCTGTCAAAAAGCTTTTCGCCGATCTCTTCCTCTAACCTGCGAACTGCCTGGCTGATCGCCGGCTGCGTCCGATTCAACACTTCGGCCGCGCGCGAAAAGCTCTTTTCCTGTGCGACGGTTACCAACACCTCCAGCTGATTAATATCCATAGAGAGCCGAAAGAAAAAAGGTCACGTGAATTCTAACCTGATTGAACTGCGTATCGATTAGATTAGCAGATATGACCGAAAGTCAGTTAATCGCGTCATCAACAAATGTTATGAAAAGCCGTACAATATTAGCCGGCTGCCCACCGTGGCATTCGAACCTCGGTGCCTCGCAACAATCGTCGCCTTCGCTTGGGATTGTGCGATCGAGGCGTTTCGAAAAAACAGTCTGATCGTCGCCGTCGACGGCATCGCACTGCCACATTATTATGAATCCAAATTAACGGATTTCGAGCGGCGGCACGGTTCCCGCGGCTGCCGATCACATGCTATAGATTTGAATTCCCGCTTTGAAATCGCCGACTTTTGCTGTTTGCATTTTTCAAATTCGCAAGTTACCATAAAGCCTTGTTAAATCGAGGTTTTTTAGACTTATTTCTCCGATTTAATTTAATAATAGACACCGTCAAGATCGTTCGTCATGGGGTTTGCGACTACAGCCATACATGCGGGAAATGAGCCCGACAGCGCCACCGGCGCGGTCAGCGTTCCCATTTATCAGACTTCAACCTACGCCCAGGAGGCATTAGGTAAGCACAAGGGGTTTGAATACGCGCGAACGCAGAATCCGACACGCTCGGCACTCGAGAAAAACATTTCCGCTCTCGAGAACGCCCGTTTCGGGTTCGCCTTTGCGTCCGGTATGTCCGCGATAGACGCCGCGGTAAAGCTCGTAAAGGGCGGCGACCACGTTATCCTCGGCGACAACACTTACGGCGGCACGTTCCGTTTATTCAACCAGATACTTTCCGATTACGGCATCGAGTTCGACCTCGCCGACACCTCCGATATTTCCAGTCTCGAACAGGCTTTCAAACCGAACACGAAAATGGTGTTTGTCGAAACACCGACGAATCCTGTAATGACAGTGTCGGACCTCCGAGCGGTGAGCGAACTGGCACACGCCCGCGGTGCCAAGGTCGTTTGTGACAATACGTTCCTTTCGCCGTACTTTCAACAGCCGATCACGCTGGGCTGTGACGTCGTAGTTCATTCGACCACAAAATATCTGAATGGACACTCGGACAGTGTCGGCGGATTTGTTGCGTTGAATGACGAAACTGACGCCGAACGAATAGCCTTTATTCAGAACGGTGTCGGAGCGATTCTTTCTCCGTTTGATTCATTTCTTGTTCTCCGCGGAACAAAAACGCTCGCGCTCCGCATGGAGGCTCACGACAAGAACGGCCGCATGGTGGCGAATTTTCTGGCGGAACATCCCGGCGTAAAAAAAGTTTATTATCCCGGGCTCGCGTCGCACCCGCAGCACGAACTTGCTAAGCGTCAGCAGACTGGTTTCGGCGGCATGGTCGCATTTGAGACCGGGTCGCTTGAAAATGCAAAAAAGGTGCTCGAAGGCGTCAAACTATGTACGCTCGGTGAAAGCCTCGGTGGTGTAGAATCGTTGATATCGCATCCGGCGAGCATGACCCACGCGTCCGTTCCGGCGGAAACTCGGGATCGGCTCGGCATTACGGACGGTCTCGTTCGAATCTCGGTCGGCATCGAAGATATCGAAGACATTCTGGAAGATCTGGATCAGGCAATGAGTTAGTTCGAGGAGTAGGGGCCGTGTCCGGGCAGGTCTGACCGCCCGCGCGGGGCTGAACTTCCCCTTCGCCTTTGCAAATTATGTTAAATGTTGAGATACATGCTACTTCGCACATCGGACGCGTCCGAAAAGGTAACGAAGACAATTATCTTATATTGAATATTTCCCGTTCGCGTGCCTGGACAAGTTCCCAGGAGGACGGTGAATTCATAATTGAGTCGCAGACGTTTGAAGTAGACGAAAATGGCGTTGTTCTAGCCGTGTCTGACGGAATGGGCGGAGCACTGGCCGGCGAAGTTGCGAGCAAAATGGCTGTCGAAAGCGTTTCAGAAAAGCTGCTTGCAGAAGATATAGAGGCTACGCTTACACCGGAAGCAAGTGAATACAACCTGATTGCAAAGCTTTACAACGCAACGCTGTACGCAAATTATCTCGTTCATCAGCAAGGCCGGACCGATCCGCAATATCAGGGAATGGGCGCGACCTTTACCGGCCTCGGCGTTACGCCGAACGGTGTCGATGTCATTCAGGTAGGCGACAGCCGCGCATATCTTGTCAGGAACGGAAAGATCTATCAGATCACAAAGGACCAATCACTTGTTCAGCAGTTGATCGATGCTCAGCAGATCTCGGCTGAAGAGGCCGAGACGCACACGCTCAAAAATGTGATCCTGCAGGCACTCGGAGCGCAGAACGAGATCTATCCGGTTTCGGCCCGGCTCGCTCCGCATAAAGACGATATTTTAATGTTGTGCAGTGACGGCCTCTCCAATAAGGTCAGCGCCGCTTCGATGCAGAAGATCGTGGTCGAAAATGCCGAACAGCTCGCAACGGCCTGCGCCGATCTGGTAAAGGAAGCGAATCGTAACGGCGGCGAAGATAACATCACGGTCGTGATCGCAAAATTGTCAGGTGAAAATTTACCGGAACCCGAAAGCGACGAAGTGCAGCTCGAAGTGATCGACATGGGTGACATCCACGACACCGCCGACCAGGACACGGCCGAGATTCTCTAGTCATTGCGCCATCCCGGCAGTTCATCAACGATCCGGCGCACAAATATTGACGAGCCTTTCACGCTTACGACCTCGACCTTTTCGCCCTCGACGAATTCGCTTTCGCCGTCCGCCGGAAACGCCGTCCACGTCGACCCGTAAACCCTCACGGCAGCCTCACGGAGAGCTCCCTTGCTCGGCAGTGCAACTGTCCCGATCTGGCCGGGCAGCGAATCGACACCCATTTTCACACGGTCTTCGTCGCGGTGCGACAAATAGCTGGCGAATATCGTTCGAGACATTGCCGTGAGCCCGATCGACACGACAGCGAAGACAACGAACTGCCACAGCAATCCGGCGCCGGCCATGCTTGCCAGCGACGCGGCGATCGCTCCGACGCCGAACCATAAAAGCACGAACCCGAGCGTAAAGATCTCAGCCAATATGAGTACGACGCCCAAAACCAGCCATATTATCCACGCAATTTGTTCCATCCGTTTTACGCTTGCTAATCTTCAGCGCAATATTAACATAGGACTTCGCGTTTAAGGATTTACGACGGCGTCCGCCCTGGATGGTGATTCTTTGAACTTGTATTCGCCGCGTGTTAATCTCATTAATCGTGCTGGGGTGGCGGAATTGGTAGACGCCCAGGACTTAAAATCCTGTGCCCTTAGGGGCGTGCGGGTTCGATTCCCGCCCTCAGTACCAGCACTATTTTGATTTTCGATCGCACAAAAAGGCTTCATATGAAGCCTTTTTGTTATTTGGATTTGGCGGCAGGCACGACGGAGATTCCGCGATCTCGGCGAAATGCTCCAACGATCCGCGAATCGAAAAATCATGCCGGCGCCGGTACGGGTTTATAGCTGTGTAACGGGCGGATAATAAAATTTGCCGCCGCTCTCAAACGTTTTCGGGTCGAAAGGCTTTCTCGCTCCGCAGTGCAGGCAGCTCTTATAAGAAACGCCGCGTTCGACGAACGGCCGGCTGAGCTGTCGGTGGTAACATCCGATAAGTCTGGTGATCAGGCCTACCTCGCGGCCGAATACTTCCGCTTCGTCATGTGATTCTTGTGAGGTGTCTACTTTGGCTTTTCGTTGAAATCTGTTCAGCATTTTGGTGGTCTTGATAAATCGGGGCGAAAACTCGTGTCATCTTGTTTTGTGCTTCCGAGGTTGATCCGGACACCCCGGCACAAGCGTAGCCGAACCTACAAAACAGGATGTTTTTTCATTCTACTCAGACGATTCTAAAGGATTGAGGAGTAATTCCGCAGGTAGCGGAAATTGAACAATACACGTTTTCGAAATGGAAGTAAATGCGGCAGAGTGATCACGATAATTTTGTTTGCACGACGGTGTTATACGGTCGACAAATTTACGGCAAATGCCGTTTCCGAAGCGATCAAATGGCCACACTGGCACGGCGTTTGCGCTTAAAGCAGACGGCCAGGGGGTTAATATGCAATTTAGAAAATACATTTATCTTTTCGCCGTGATCGCAACCTTCGGAGTGTTTACCGCAACGCCTGCACAGAACAGACAGGTCCTTGCTCAAGCTCAGCGGATCACCGGCGACCGATTCACGGTATCAACGCGGACGCCTCGCGGAGCGAACGTTTACGCGGTCAATCGGCCGCCGGCGGCTATGCTTGCGGCGATCGACCGCGGACTCACGGATCTTTTCGCCGTCGCGCGGCGAAACGGATACAGCCGCAAGCTCAATTACGCCGATTACACAATATATATAGCGAAGGCCGACCGTGACCGCGACAGTGCCGGAAAGTACTCGCCCGACATCGCCGTCGGGGCGGCCCAGTACGCCGGTACCGACTATGATCAAGGTGGTTATATTTTTGCGGCGGGAATGGTGATCGCGTTCAACCCATGCACGTTCGTTATCGCGGAGCACACGCGCGATTTGCAGCGTGTATCCGACGTGGTCAGGTACGAGGGCGAGCATTTGGTGCTGTATCACAACGATCGCAACCGTTATTCGCAGACTGCCGATCACAGCCGCGGCGGAGGCCATCCGATCCTGCAGTAGCGTTATGCGCAGTCGCCGATTTCGTGCACGCGATGAACCATATTGTCGAGTTCGCAAATAATGAAAACTCTCGAAAGGGCACGAACGCGTGTAAATAAAGGCATTCGAGCCAAACCCACAAAACCAGCCCTCGTTGGCACGGGCGTTGCAATACTACAAAGTGGATGTCGTTTGAGACCGGCGAAGATCAAAGTTCTAACGATCTCTTAAACGTCAGAACTTAGATCTTCGCCAACAAAGTTCTAGTCAGCGTGCGTAGGCAGCTGAAATCGAAATAATTTTATAAGTTTGGTCGTTGGGTTAAATCTTCGGCGGCCATTTCGAAGAAGCCCGGCGTGAAGGGGAGAGCACGCCGGGCTTTTTCTCTGTGTAGCTGCATCCTCGACGAGAAGACTGCCGTGTAGCGGCGTTTGCTCATCTACGCCCACGGATATAAAATTAGTTTTTTGTCTATAAGATCAGATTCTATTTTATCAGTGAGGATCAAAAATGGCTGGAAGATATAAGGTAACGGTTGTCGGCGCAGGAAATGTCGGAGCCACGGCTGCACATTGGATCGCGAGCAAGGAACTGGCGGATGTCGTCCTAGTGGACATCGTCGAAGGAACGCCGCAGGGTAAGTCGCTCGATCTCGCCCAGGCGGCGCCGATCGATGGTTTTGACGTGAAACTGGTCGGTGCGAACTCGTACGAAGAAACCGCGAACTCGGATGTGGTGATCATCACCGCCGGCCTGCCGCGCAAACCCGGCATGAGCCGCGACGATCTTTTAAAGACCAACTCCGAGATCGTTGGCCAGGTTACGGAACAGGTCGCTAAATATTCCCCGAACTCGTTCATCATCGTCGTTTCCAACCCGCTCGATGCGATGACTCAGGTCGCGTTCAGGCGCTCCGGCTTTCCAAAAAACCGCGTCATGGGCATGGCCGGCGTTCTCGACTCGGCCCGCATGCGATGCTTTTTGGCTGAGGCTCTGAATGTCTCGGTCGAGAATGTAACGGCATTCGTTCTTGGCGGTCACGGCGACACGATGGTCCCGCTTCCCCGCTATTCGACCTGCGCGGGCATACCCATCACGGAACTTCTTCCGAAGGAACAGATCGACGCGATCATCGCCCGCACCGCGAACGGCGGAGCCGAGATCGTCGGCCTTTTGAAAACCGGTTCGGCATATTACGCCCCGAGCCTCGGAGCGGTCGAGATGACCGAAGCGATCCTCAAAGATAAAAAGAAGATCCTTCCCTGTGCTGTTTTTCTCGAAGGCGAATACGGCATCAACAATCTGTTCGTCGGCGTTCCGGTCAAGCTCGGCAAAAACGGAATCGAACAGATCATCGAGATCAGCCTGACCAACGAAGAGCGTTCGGCCCTGCAGAAGAGCGCCGGTGCGGTCCAGGAATTGATCGACGTTCTCGGTATCTAGTTAAGCTGCGGAACAACGTGAAAAGGAGACGAATCTCGGTTCGTCTCCTTTTTTTTGCCTTGCCGTTCATTCATCTTGACCGAGTGACTGATTAATTTGACCGAATCCCGCTCAAGATCGCCCCACCGATATTCCCCTAACTCCTTTGATTGCAGCATTTCGTTCAGTGGCACGTCTCTTGTAATAGAGCTGCGGACGGCATTGAGCCACATGACTTGTATGAAAGGAGCCGAAATGAACTTGTCACCGAATCATTTCTCATTTATGAAGAAAGCGATCTCTCTGACACTGCTTTTCTCGTTCGTATTTACGAACATCGCCGCGGTCACCACATTCGCCGCGGATAATAAGCAGTCGTCGCCGAATTTTACGGCAGTCGCGAAATATACCACCGATTTGACGCAGCTTGGCCGTAACGGAAGTCTGCGTGAAAACCTGAATCTCGAAAGTGAAGCCCTTCGCGTCATCGAGATGTTAGGCAAAGGTGGAATGCGTCAGCCCGTCGTGATCGATGAAAAAAGCGAAAATCAGGACGCCGTCGCCGAGCAGGTCGCAATCCGAATGGCCGCCGGCAATGTGCCGAAATCTCTCGTTGGTAAGAAGCTTGTTAAGTTAGACGTCTCTTCGCTCTACGCTAATTCGACATCGGACGCCGATGTAGCGGCGATCATGAACGAAGTGGCGGCCGCAGTCACAGGTTCCCACGGCGAGATCATTCTCTTCATCGACGAGCTGCCGCGATTTGTCGGATCAGCTCGGTCGAGCGTGCTTACCGCCGCGCTTCAGCAGCAAAAGCTGCAGATCGTCGGCGGCAGCTCAAAGGCTTTCTACAACGAGATGGTCTCGGATTCGCCGGAACTGGCTGCTCTCTTTGAGACGATCAATGTCGGCGAGGCTTCGAAAACTGCGGAAAGCGCGGACGAAACTAATCCGAAAAGTGATTCGTTCGCCGGCGATAACGTCGCCCCGGACATTCGCGAAATGCTCGCACAAGACCCGTCCGGCAAAAAACGAATCGACGTCGTGCTGCAGGCGAAGGACACTAACAACCCGGCGCTCCGCTCACTCCTTTCGAGCGGCGAGGCACGCATAGCGGGTAGGCTCGCCGGCGGCGAAACGATGGTTGTCAATATGCCGCTTTCCACCGTGCAGACACTATCGACAAGCGGACTTGTAAATTACATTTCGCCTGACCGTGCGATCGCGTCGAGCGGACATATCGAAGACACGACGGGCGTCACCCAGGTCCGCGCGATCACTTCACTTCTTGGCCTTCAAGTGGGAACGCTGGACGGCGACGGCGTCGGTATCGCGATCCTCGATTCCGGCATCCACAACAGCAACGCTTTTCGAACGTCGAACGGCGGAACACGGATCGCTGCGAACGTGAATTTCACCAACTCAAACACGACCGATGACAAGTACGGCCACGGCACACACGTCGCCGCGATCGCCGCCGGAAACGAGGGTAAATCGAACGGAGCATACCGCGGTATCGCTACCGCCGCGAAGGTTCTGAACGTCAAGGTGCTCGGCGACAGCGGCGAGGGACAGACATCATGGCTGTTGAACGGTTTGAATTGGGTGCTTCAGAACAAGAACGCCTACAACATTCGCGTCGTCAATCTCAGCCTCGGCTCAACCGCTATCGACTCGTACCGGAACGATCCGGTCTGCGTTAAAGTCAGAGAACTCGTAGCGGCGGGGATCGTTGTCGTCGCGGCCGCCGGCAATCTCGGACGTTCGAACACGGACCAGGAGATCTACGGCCGAATTCATTCGCCCGGCAATAGCCCTTATGCGTTGACAGTCGGTGCGTCGAACACATACGGCACCGTCACACGTGCCGATGATTCGGTCACGACGTTCAGTTCGCGCGGCCCGACACGCAGCTTTTACACGAAGGGCGACGGCACCAAGATTTACGACAATCTTGTCAAGCCGGATCTCGTCGCACCGGGGAACAAGGTCGCGTCTTCAAAATCACTCTACAACGCGATCTTTTCACGCAACTCGACTTTGGGAATTTCGGATCCGTTAGGAACGATTGAGAACTCCCAGATGTACATGAGCGGAACTTCGATGTCCGCACCGGCAGCAGCAGGTGCCGCGGCTCTCCTGTTCGAGGTCAACCCGAATCTGACGCCGAACATGGCGAAGATGCTTATGCAGTATTCGGCCCAGCCGATCGCCGGAGCTAATATGCTGCAGCAAGGCGCCGGGCAGCTGAACATCGATGGAGCGGTCCGCTTGGCAAGGAGCCTTCGTAAGGACCTGAACTTCGCCTCGGCGACGACGGGCACATCGATGCTTGCAGTTGGAGCATCGACACCAACGCCCAGCAGCAGCATCGGCGGCTATACATTCAACTGGGCCCGGCTGATCATCAGCAACCACGGGTATATAGTCGGTCAGCCACTCGTAACGCAGTTCCAGGACGTTTATCGGACCGGCAAGATATTTGCGAACGGCGTGAACGACGATGGTACGTTTGCTCTAAATTCTAATTGCTATACCTCCGGCCTAACTCTGAATACGAATATTACGCGGAGCAGTGGTGGGGCAGAAGGAGCAGGAACGCTCATACTTTCGTTCGGCGTCCTTGTGGGCGACGGTGTTTTGGTAGGCGACGGCGTCCTCGTGGGCGACGGCGTTCTCATCGGTGACGGTGTTTTGATAGGTGACGGTGTCCTCATCGGCGACGGTGTGCTGATAGGCGACGGCGTTTTGATAGGTGACTCGGTGCTTGCTCTCAGTAGCGACGCGATCGTTGCCGGCGACAATACGGCGTATATGGAACCGGTGCTGTAACTGGTAACCACACTTATTTTCAATAACACCTTTGCCATACTCGAGGACATAACTACAATGCGAAACCAAATGTTGAGCAGCATCGCCGCTCCGGCACCTGGGCACGAAGTATAAGGGTTGACGGCTGCACCCGAACTGATAAATGTTCAAAACCTGACGGAAAGCGAACGTGCCGAAACGCTCGAATTCCTGAACGAACGCCCGGTCCATACCGTCGTGATGACGAGCTTTATACTTGATAATGGAATATGCAGTCAGCTCAACCGGGGCGACTTTTACGGTCACCGAAATGCGGAAGGAAGACTGGACGGAGTCGCTCTCATAGGTCATACGACGCTTGTCGAGGCACGTTCAGCCGATGCCCTGAAAGCCCTTGCGTTCACGGCCCGACGATTTGAGCCGATGATCCATTTAGTAATGTCGAATGGCGACGACGCGGCGGAATTTTGGTCGCACATGACCGCCAGCGGCAAACAACCGCGGCTGGCCTATGTCGAAAGACTTTTCGAGCTTTCGTTTCCTTTCCCTGTGCCGTCCACTTCATTCGAACTGACTCTTGCGACCGAGGCGCAGCTGCTCCAGATCGCCGAAGCTCAGGCCGAGATGGCGCTGCTCGAATGCGGCAAGAATCCGCTCGAGAGCGACCGCGAGGGCTTCCTGCAGCGTGTCGTCAGACGGATCGATCAGGGCCGCATCTTTGTCGTCGTTAAGGACGGAAAGCTGATATTCAAGGCCGACGTGATCGCGGAGACAACGGAAACCGCATATCTCGAGGGCGTGTACGTCGCCCCGGAATATCGCGGAAAGGGCATCGGTTCAAGTTGCCTTGCACAACTGTCGTGCGAGCTTCTGAATCGCGTCCATAATGTCTGCCTCCTGAGCAACGTAGACTTTGAACAGGCTCACACGAGTTACCTTCGGGCCGGTTTCAAGGCAAGCGGACATTGCACCACATTGTTCGCGTAAAAAAACTATGGACATCAGGACGAAGCGTAGTTGATAATTAGAGCAGGCCGCTGGTGGGCCTGCTCTTTTCATTTCGCGTTGCAAGCGACCGCTTCGACCTTCCCTGTCCTGTTGATACGATCTTCAGTTCGATCTGCTCCTCCTTTTTTCGTCTATAGCGTTGTTTAGTGTCTATGAACTTCGAGAAGCTAACGAGAAGTTACATGATCCTCGTGCTTGCCGCAGGGTTCATCTGCGTTTGCGGGGCGATCATCAATGTACCTCTCGAGCGTGTCGATCTTTATTTTTTGCTTCTGTTCTGCTTTACGATCGGCGTCGGTTCACGGATAACGGTCAAGATACCAAAGCTGAAATCGCACATCGCGGTCTCGGACACATTCATATTCCTCGCACTGCTGCTATTCGGCGGCGAACTGGCGATCATACTTGCGGCTATCGAGGCATTCTTTTCGTCCTGGCGGTTCTGCAGTAAAAAGATCACAGTCTTTTTCAACTCGTCCGTCATGGCACTGTCCACGCTCGCCGTGGTGGGAGCGTTAAGACTGCTTGGGTTGTATTACGAAGGCGCTCTGCACGGCCATCCGGGCAGCATTCAGGATTTCGTCGTCGCCCTGGCTGTTATTGCCATCGTGCAATTCGGTGTAAATACTACGTTGGCGTCGGTTCACGACACTCTGAAGAACGCGTTGCCGCTGTGGGAGACGTGGAAGAGCAAGTACATCTGGACCTTTATCACGTATATCGTCGGAGCCGCATGCGCCGGTATATTGGTCCAACTTTCCGAATCGATCGGCTTTGGTGTCGTCATCGCGGCGTTCCCGGTCATCTATCTGATATTCCTCTCGTACAAGATGTACCTGTCGAATGTCGAGATTTCGATGAAGCAGGCGGAACAGGCGGAACAATATGCCAGCATTCTCGAGGAACGATCGGCGGCCCTGCGCGAGTCGGAACAGCGATTCAGAAGCGCCTTCAACTACGCCCCGATCGGGATCGCACTCGTGTCGCCGACGGGCGAATGGTTAAAGGTCAACCGTGAGCTTTGCAAGATCCTCGGCTACACGGAAGCGGAATTCCTCGCCACTAATTTCCAGTCGATGCTCGTCCGCGAGGATCTCGGCATCACGCTCGTAAAGATCCACGAGTTGTCCGCCGGCACGACCGCAAATTGCCAGATGGAGCACCGTTACACCCACAAATCGGGCCGGACGGTCTGGGCGTCGTGGAGCGTTTCCGCCGACACCGATACTCGGAACGAAAACTCGAACCTGATCTTCCAGATCCAGGACATCACGGAGAAGATGCAGGCCGAGCAAAAGCTGAAACACGAGGCGACTCACGACGCGCTAACCGGCCTGCCGAACCGTTCGTTCTTCATGGGACGCTTGTCTCACGCACTAAAGCGCTCGCGCGAAGAACGCAACTACAGCGTAAGCGTACTTTTCATCGACCTGGACCGCTTCAAAAACGTCAACGACAGTCTCGGGCACGTGGTCGGCGACCTTTTGCTTGTGAACATTTCCGAACGCCTGCGTGAGTGTTTGCGGCCTGACGACATCGTGGCACGGCTTGGCGGCGACGAGTTCACCATTCTCGTCGAAGGCAGATATGCCCACGAGGAAGTTACAAATATCGCGGAGCGAATTCTCGAACGATTTGCCGAACCGTTCGATCTGCACGGCCATGAGGTTTACAGTTCAGCCAGCATCGGCGTGCTGCACGCGTCGTCGGCCCATTCGACTTCGGAGGACATTATGCGGGATGCCGACACCGCGATGTACCATGCAAAACGGGCCGGAAAGGGACGGCATGAACTGTTCGACGAAAACATGCACGAGGCCGCCAAGGAAACACTCCGCCTTGAGACCGACCTGCGGCGTGCTGTCGAAAACAAGGAGTTTTCGATCTATTACCAACCGATCTTCTCGATCGCAACCGGCCGTATCGAGGCGATCGAGGCCCTCGCCCGCTGGAACCATCCGTTGCTCGGAAACTTGTCGCCGAGAAAATTCGTCCCGCTTGCCGAAGAGATCGGCCTGATCGACGCTTTCGGTGAACAGATTCTCAGAAAAGCGTGTCTGGAAATGGGCGCCGAGATCTGCAGCCGCGCGAGTCTCGCCGGCGTACGGTTAAGTGTTAACCTTTCGTCCCGCCAGTTTTCACAACCGTCGCTGGTCGACCGCATCACCGCGATCCTGGACGAAACGAATTTTCCGGCCGCCAGCCTGAAGATCGAGATCACCGAGTCCGTCTTTTTTGAATATCAAGAGCGTGCGATAGAGATGCTGCACATCCTTCGCGGACGCGGTATCGACATTGACATCGATGATTTCGGAACAGGTTATTCGAATCTGAGCTATCTCGTCCGCCTGCCGATATCGTCGCTAAAGATCGACCGTTCGTTCATCAAACCGATAACCGACGACGGAGCAAACACGGAGATCGTTCGAACCATAATCTCGCTCGCCCGAAACCTCGGATTGCGTGTCGTGGCCGAAGGCGTCGAAACCGCTGCCCAGCTCGAGGCGCTAAAGTCGCTGGAATGCGAAGGTGCGCAAGGGTATCTGCTCGCCCGCCCGATGGATCTCGATAAAATGCGCGAGTATCTATCCGGCCTTGGCGAACGGCCGCAGGTTCCATTGCTGTCCGATCTCGCGTTGGTTTCTTCTCTGCAGCAATGATAAGGCCGCATGCGATTTTAGCGGCATAATGTGTCGCTAGGGCATCGATCACAGCCCTGCTAAATTAGCTGAACTTATTTAACTACACCGTCGAATTCATTTTTGCTAATACTGCAATTTGCCTTACATTTGCGTATACTGCACACTATCAGGACCGATCTCATTTATCCGGTCTGAGTAGGTAACGCACCTGGAATACTCTGCAACACCAAAGACGCTTTTTGCTTTTGGGCTGAATCACAAGACAGCACCGGTCGAGGTGCGCGAAAAGCTGTACATCCGGGATGCGGAACTGCCTGAACTCCTGAACAAGTTCAACGAAACGCTCTCCGAATGCCTGATATTGTCCACTTGCAACCGAACCGAGATCTACGGTGTAACCGATGCAGCCGACATCGACCCCGATTTTTACAAGCAACTTCTAATCGATTTTAAGGACGCCGGCGACTATGTCCGCGAGGAGCATTTTTTCACCTTCCTTTCGTGCTCAGCGTGCCAACAGCTCTTCAGCGTGTCAACCAGTATCGACAGCAAAATAATCGGCGATACGCAGATCCTGAAACAATTGCGCGGGGCGTACTCGGTCGCGAACGAACACGCGGCGACCGGCAAGATTCTCAACCAGCTTTTCCAGCGTGCCTTTAAGATCGGCAAACGGACCTATACGGAAACATCCATACACGACGGAGCGGTGTCAGCCAGCCTCGCGGCAGTCGAACTGGCGACCAGGACATTCGAAACGCTTCGCGGCCGTACAGCTCTGGTGATCGGTGCGGGCGAAACTGCACGCCTAACGGCTGAGGCGCTTTTGAACAAAGGCGTCGCCAGGATACTTATCAGCAACCGCACACGGCTTCACGCGGAGGAACTCCTTACCTCGCTGCACGAAACGTTCACGTTCGAGAGCGAATTGATAGACTTCGATTTCGTGAAACAACGGCTCGGCGATGCTGAGATCTTGATCACCTCGACCGGCTCGACCGAACCCATACTCCAAAAGGAAGATTTCGCCGGACGCACGGAAACCGTCCTCGTGATCGATATTGCCGTGCCCCGCGACGTCGATGAAGCCGTGGCCGAAAACCCGAATGTCATACTGCGGAATATCGACGACCTCAACTCGATCATCGAAGCAAACCACGAGATGCGTTCCCGCGACCTTCCCAAAGTAAAGCATCTCATTTCGATCGAGATGGCGGACTTTCTAACGTGGTATTATGCCCAGCCGCTGATGCCCGAGTATGAGAGGTCCGGCGCAAATCCCGACGAAAAGCAGACGGCCGAAATCCTGAGAGTTAAGAACTTTCTGATGGAAAACTTACCGGAGGTCCACAGAGTCGCCACGCAAGCTACCGGCGATTTCCGGAGCGATTTCGACAGTCATCTCTCGCTGGTAAGAATGCTTCAGACCAAAAAGGCCGAGACTTTTGGGGCAGGAGTGATATGAAACGCACTTTCACGATCGGTACGCGCGGAAGCGATCTGGCTCTCTGGCAATCGAATTACGTGAAAGGACGATTTGAAGCAAGCTTCCCGAACGCACAATTCGAATTAAAGATAATCACGACCACGGGCGATCGCATGCTCGACACACCGCTTTCAAAGATCGGTGATAAAGGCTTGTTCACGCGACAGATCGAGAGCCAGCTCTTGAACGGCGATATCGATTTTGCGGTGCACAGCCTGAAAGACCTGCAAACTGCACAGCCCGCGGGTTTGACGGTCGCCGCGGTTTGCGAACGCGAGCGGCCGAACGACGCGTTTATCTCGCGTAATTTCGCAACGGTCGACGATCTGCCTCACGGTGCAAAGGTCGCCACCGGCAGTCTTCGGCGCCGGAGTCAGCTTTTACATTACCGCCCCGATCTTCGTATCGAAGAGATTCGCGGGAACGTACCGACGCGTATCAAAAAGTTTGAGGAATCTGACCTGGACGCGATGATCCTCGCGTTTGCCGGACTTGAGCGTTTGGGGCTCGCCGCTCACATCCGCCAGGTGATCCCGTTCGAAATAATGCTGCCGGCCGTCGGGCAGGGAGCGGTCGCCATCGAAACCCGTGCAGATGATCCTGATTCGATCGCCGTCGCTGAAAAGATCGACCACTACGAAACGCACGTGTGCATCGAGGCCGAACGTGCGTTCCTTCGCCGTCTCGAAGGCGGCTGCCAGGTCCCGATCGGAGCTCTCGCTCAGATGGAGAATGATCATATTCGCATAAACGGTTTGGTCGGCAGTCTCGACGGAACGATCGTTTACCGAGAATTAATGACCGGCACAGCGGACGAACCATCGTCGTTGGGGATCAAGCTTGCGGAAGCTCTGATCGCAAACGGAGCACTCGAACTGCTTGCGCAAAGCCGGGCCGATGCAGAAATGGTGCCGGAATCGGTTATCTGATGAAACGCACCTCGGTTTTGGTGATTCGACAGAATGGCCGCTTTAGTTCAATACTCCGCAGCGAAGGTTTCCGTGTCGTCGATCTCGAATTGATCAGGACGTTGCCGCTGGAAGAACTTGGTGAAGTCGACGAAAAGATCTCGCTGATCAACAACTACGACGGACTGTTTTTTACCAGCCAAATGGCCGCAAGAGTTTTCGGCGAACGATTGAAAACTAAATGGCCCGATTACGCCGGAAAGATATTTGTTCTGGGCGAGCGTGCGAAGGCCGTTTTAGAAACGTTCGGCTTCGACGTTGTCCACCAATCGTCGGCCAATACTGCGGCGGAATTGATACGGAGTTTGGAAAGTTCCGAGGTTGCCGGCAAGCATTTCTTGTTCGTTCGAGGTGAGATGAGCCTCCGAGCGATACCCGAAATGCTTCAAGGCGTGGCCGAGATAGACGAGGTCATCGTTTACCGCACGGTCGACGCCGACCTTGCGGACGCCGATATAGAAACAATGCAACAAAGGCTCGACGCCGGCGAATTTGATACCATTTGTTTCTTCAGTCCGTCCGGCGTCGAGAGGTTCAGAAAATTATTTTCGCTTGAAAATGCCTCCGAGATCAGGGTGGCCGCGATCGGGGAAACAACTGCGGGGAGTGCGGACGGCATGAACGTATCATTCATTTCGCGGACCACGAACGCCGAAGACTTCGCACGAGATCTGGCGAAACATATCAAAAACATTGAATAACGAATCGATCTTTATAAACGCCTGTAAACGGCAGCCTACGACGCGGACACCGATCTGGATAATGCGTCAGGCCGGCCGTTACCTGCCCGAGTACAGGGCGATCCGCGAGACGACCGACTTTCTCACGCTCTGCAAGACGCCCGAGCTCGCCAGCGAGGTCACGGTCCAGCCGGTCGATATAATCGGCGTCGACGCCGCAATTTTGTTTTCGGACATTCTCGTTATCCCGGAAGCGATGGGAATGCCGCTCGAGGTCATTGAATCGAAAGGCCCGGTTTTCGACCGGCCCATCCGATCCCGCGGCGATGTGCAAGATCTGAACACCGACGGCGTGACAGGTCGGCTGCAATACGTCATGGACGCGATAAAACTGACGAAGGAAAAACTCGCCGGCCGCGTTCCGCTGATCGGATTTTCCGGTGCACCGTGGACGCTCGCGACCTACATGGTCGAAGGCAAAGGTTCAAAGAATTTCGACACCGTCAAGCGTTTTATGTATGCCGAACCCGAAGCAATGCACGAGCTTTTGCAAGCATTGTCGGACGCCGTTGTCGATTACCTGAACGCAAAGATCCGTGCCGGCTGCGACGCGGTGCAAATATTCGATACATGGGCCGGGATACTGTCGCCGCCGGATCTCGAAGAATTTTCGCTCCGTTACATCCGCTATATTTGCGATCGGCTGGAGACGAAAGGAGCTCCGGTCATCGTGTTCGCGAAAGGCGTTAATGCGTGGGACAATCTGGCCGAACTGAAATGCGACGTCATCGGCCTCGACTGGACGCAGGACATCGGAAAGGTCCGTGCACAGATCGGCGATCGGAAAGCTTTGCAGGGCAATCTCGATCCGTGCGTTCTATTTGCTCCGCAGGAGCGCATCAAGCAGGAAACCGAACGCATTCTGTCAAATTTCGGAAGCGGCGGAGGCCACATTTTCAATCTTGGCCACGGCATTCTGCCGACGACGCCGGTCGAAAACGCGAAATACCTGGTAACTTGCGTCAAAGAATTAAGCATCAAATATCATCAGCACTAACGCTATGAGCACCACAAATGCGATCGATTTCGCCGTTCTGAAAAAGTTCAACCAACAGGGCCCGCGGTACACGTCGTACCCGACCGCGCCGCTGTTTTCGCCCGACTTCACGAACGAAGATTTTACACGCGAGATCATTGACACGAATGAGGCCGGCGACGCACAGCCGCTTTCGCTTTATTTCCATTTTCCGTTCTGTGCAAAGCTCTGCTATTTCTGCGGCTGCAACATGTTGGTCACGCATGAACGGCATCGCATTGCTCAATATAATGACTATCTAAAACGCGAGATCGCTTTGCTCCGCCCGATGATCGCCGAGGGCCGCAAAGCCACGCAGATGCATTGGGGCGGCGGCACGCCGTCGTATTTAACGCCTGACGAGATCCGCGATATCGGCGGTTACATCAAGAACAGTTTCGTATTCGACGACGATATCGAAGCTAGCGTCGAGATCGATCCGCGGGGGCTAACGCGCGAGCACATGGAAGCCTTTCGCGAGATCGGCTTTACGCGAACGAGCTTTGGCGTTCAGGATTTCAACATCGAGGTCCAGGAAGCGATCAACCGCGTGCAATCGGAAGAGATCACGCGTCAAACCGTCGTATGGGCGCGCGAACTCGGTTTCAATAGTATCAACCTCGACCTGATCTACGGGCTGCCGCACCAAACCGTCAAGTCATTTGAAAATTCGGTGGAGAAGATCATCGACATCTCGCCGAACCGCATTGCCGTCTTTAACTACGCGCACGTGCCGTGGCTGAAAAAACACCAGAACGTCATACCGACCGAGTCGATACCGTCGCCGGACGAGCGCCTTGCGATCCTCGAAATGACGATCGAAAAACTTATCTACGCCGGCTACGTTTACATCGGCATGGACCATTTCGCCAAGCCGACCGACGAGCTCGCGATCGCGCAAAAAGAGAACACGCTCTACCGCAATTTTCAGGGATATTCCACACGTGCCGGCTGCGACGTTTATGCGATGGGCGTGTCGGCGATCAGCCAGTTCGAGAACATTTACGCGCAAAATCAGAAAAACATAAACGACTACTACGCCCGCATCGACAGCGGCGAAGCGGCGACCGCCGTTGGTTACCGCATGACGCAGGACGATCACATCCGAAAGGAAACGATCATGCAGATGATGTGCAATTTAGAGATCGACAAGCGGCGCGTGGAGAATGAATTCGATATCGATTTTGACGAATATTTCGCCGACGATATCAAAAAGCTCGACGCGTTCACCAGCGAAGGCTTGCTCGAGATCGGCAAAGACAAGATCAGCGTCGTCGGCTCAGGAATCCTCATCATCAGAAACATCGCGATGTGCTTCGACGCGTACCTCGAAAAAATGATGAAGGAAAAGCCGGTCTTCTCGAAAACGGTCTAGTACGAGTTACGCGTTTACGCGTGAAATCGTTCGCGGACGGGCTCGTAATAGAAAGAGGTCATCATAGGTGACAGTATTTCACGCGTAAACGCGTAACCCGTACCTGCATGACTCGCGTATTTGTATGGATGAAAAGATAGGAGTGGTTTTACTTAACCTTGGTGGCCCCGATTCGCTCGATGCCGTCGAGCCGTTTTTGTATAACCTTTTCAGCGATCCGGACATCATCGACTTCCCGCTTGCGTTCCTTTTTCGCAAACGCCTGGCAAAGCTGATCTCAAGCCGCCGCCACCCGCGGATCCAGGAGCAGTACAAACAGATCGGCGGCAAATCGCCGCTTAAGGACCACACGCTCAAGCAGGCCGCGATGCTCGAGGAGCGGCTGAACGAGAGATTTCCGGCAAAGGTTTACGTTGCGATGCGTTACTGGCGTCCGTCGACCGACGAGGCTCTCGACGCGATCGAACGCGACGGGATCAAAAAGATAATTCTGCTGCCGCTTTACCCGCAATTTTCAAAAGCCACGACAACGTCGAGCGTAAAGGAATGGGAAACACGGCTCGCCGCCCGCGGCATTGAGATCGAGCACAAATTGATCGAATCGTATTACGATTTTCCGAGGTACATCGACGCATTCGTCGAACGGATAAACGAAGGCCTCGAGAACTTTGCGGCCGACAAGCGGTCCGGAGTTCATCTCGTCTTCAGTGCACATGGAACGCCTATGAAATTAGTTCACGAAGGCGACCCGTATTCCGGTCACATCAAGAAAACCGTCGACGCAATAATCGCACGTGGTGCATTCGCGCATACTAACAGCCTCTGCTACCAATCGAAGGTCGGGCCGCTGAAATGGCTGACGCCGTCGACACCGGACACGATCCGTGAGCTCGCGGCCAAGGGCGTAAAGGACATGCTCATCATTCCGGTAGCATTCGCGTCCGATCATCTCGAAACGCTATATGAGGTCGGCATCGAGTTCCGCCACATGGCAAAGTTGGCGGGCGTTGAGCAATTTGAGGTCACGCTCGGTTTGAACGATTCGCCGGTTTTCATCGACGCACTTGCTCAGCTTGTTTTCGAAAAGGCCGGTGCCACGGAGGAGCCGCACGCTTCGTCGGCGGCAAAATAGATGGACAAACGCGTGTGTGTGATCGGCGGCGGCATTTCCGGGCTCTGCGTCGCGTATCGCCTGAAAAAAGCCGGCATCGACGTAACGCTTTTTGAAAAAGGACAAAAGGCCGGCGGCAATATCACGACCGAGATCCGCGACGGATTTCTCTACGAACACGGCCCGAACAGCGCACTTGCTTCCCGCGAACTGCTCGGCCTGATCGACGAGCTCGGGCTCACCGACGAGATCGCGAAGATCGACCCTAACTCTAAAAAACGCTTCATCATCCGCGACGGCAAACTGGTCGCGCTGCCTTCAGGCCTTGGCGATTTTGTCCGCGGCAAGGCGTTCTCTGGCAAGGCGAAACTGCGGTTGTTAAAGGAACCACTCGTCCCCGGCAATTCGTCCAATGGCGAATCGGTCGCGTCGTTCTTTGAGCGGCGTTTGGGTAAAGAGGTCGTCGATTACGCGGTCGATCCGTTCATTTCCGGCATCTACGCGGGCGACCCGACGCAGCTCAGCGTCAAACACGCTTTTCCAAAACTTTTCGACCTGGAGAAAAACTTCGGCAGCCTGCTGAAAGGAGCCCTTTTCTCGAAAAAGGACAAAACCGCGCGTCTGCCGAAAGGTACACCACGCAGCGTTACTTTCAAACGCGGAATGCAGGCAATGTCCGACGCTCTCGCAAAACAATTAGGCGACTCGATTCGACTTGGAACCGCTGTCACACGCATTCAACGGAATGGCGACAATGGATACACCGTCGCTTCGGATCAGGGCGAAGAAGTTTTCGACGCGGTCGTGCTTTCGACACCCGCGGGCGCAGCTTCACGCCTTACGGCGGAACTCGACCCGCCGCTTTCGCAGGTGTTAGGCGGCGTTTATTATGCGCCCGTCTCGGTCGTGATCACAGGCTTCAAAAGCGAACACGTCGGCACCGATCCGGCAGGCTTTGGCTTTCTGGTTCCCGGTTCGGAACAGCGGAAAGTGCTCGGCAGTCTGTGGACGTCGTCGGTTTTTGAGAACCGAGCACCGGACGGCCATCATATTTTTACGACATTTATCGGAGGCAGCCGGAACCCGGCGTTAAGCGAACGTTCGGGGGCCGAACTGATCGTGATCGCTCTCGACGAACTCAGACAGCTTATGGGAACCACCGGCGAACCGGTTCTGACCGCCGTCAAAAAATGGGAGCGGGCGATCCCGCAATACAATATCGGCTATGAAAAAGTAATCGACGCGATCGAAGACTCACAAAAGAATAACGACGGATTTTATCTCTGCAGCAATTTTTATAAAGGCATCTCGGTCGGCGACTGCGTCAAGAACGGCATCGCGACGGCGGAGAATGTCGTCGAATATCTAATAAAGTAGATTGTCAGCAAATGAGCAAATATCAACAGCCCGGATTTCCGGTAACGCGGCTCCGCCGCATGCGCCGGTCGCCGATCCTGCGGGAAATGTTTCGCGAAAATTCCCTGCATGCGTCAGATTTCATCTATCCGCTCTTTATCGTCGAAGGCGAGAATGTGAAGAAAGAGATCTCGTCGATGCCCGGCCAGCACCAGCTTTCCATCGATAACGTTCTCCGCGAATGCGAAGAGCTGCGCGATCTCGGCGTCAGTTCCGTCCTGTTATTCGGCATTCCCGCGGAGAAAGACGAAGTTGGTTCCGGAGCGTACGCGGACGACGGAATAATTCAAAAGGCATGTCGTGCGATCAAGTCTAAATTCCCTGCGATACTTATTATCACTGACGTCTGCCTCTGCGAATACACCTCGCACGGCCACTGCGGCGTTGTCGAGGACGGTTACGTCAACAACGACAAAACGCTCGAGCTGCTGGTTCGCGAATCCGTGTCGCATGCGCAAAGCGGTGCCGACATAATTGCGCCGAGCGACATGATGGATGGCCGCATCGGAGCAATCCGCACCGCTCTCGACGCTGCCGGTTTTGCAGACACGCCGATCATGGCGTACTCGGCGAAATACTCCTCGGCCTTTTACGGCCCGTTTCGCGAAGCCGCCGAGTCCGCACCGCAGTTCGGCGACCGAAAAACATACCAGATGGATTTCGCCAACGCCGACGAGGCGATGCGCGAGATCGCCCTCGACATCTCGGAAGGCGCCGACATCGTCATGATCAAACCGGCACTCTCCTACCTCGACGTCATCCGCCGGACGAAGGAACAATTCAACATGCCCATCGCCGCCTACAACGTCAGCGGCGAGTATTCGATGGTCAAAGCCGCCGCCGCAAACGGCTGGCTCGACGGCGAAAAGGTAATGCTTGAGATATTAACCTCGATCAAACGTGCTGGAGCAGACGTCATCATCACCTACTTCGCCAAAGACGCCGCTCGCGTCCTCGCTCGCTAGGACGAGAAAAGCACATCTTGTCACTACCGCCTTCGTAAGCGGGCGGGTTCTTCGAATTGATCTTGTCAGTACCGCCTGTGTGAGCGGGCGGGTTCTTCGATTTGTTCTTGTCAGTACCGCCTGCGTGAGCGGGTGGGTTCTTCGATTTGTGATGGTCAAAACGACGTCAGCGGAACGCGGACGACTATTGATTGACGCAGTAAACACGCGCAGAAAGGATGCGCAATTCCCCCGCATCGCGCAATAATTGTACAAATGGATACTAAAAACAGCAGCCGGCTCTTTGCCGAAGCACAGACTCTCATGCCCGGCGGCGTCAACTCGCCTGTCCGCGCGTTCAAATCGGTCGGGCGCGATCCGCTCTACATCAGCCGTGCGAAAGGCTCGCGGATATTCGACGTCGACGGTCACGAGTTCATCGACTACATCGGCTCATGGGGCCCGATGATCCTCGGCCACGCTCACGAGCGGGTCATCAACGCTATTAAGGAAGCCGCCGACAACGGCACGAGCTTCGGCGCAAGCAACGAAAAAGAGATCGAGCTCGCCAAACTGGTCAAAAAGTTCGTGCCGACGATCGAGATGGTCCGTATGGTCAACTCCGGCACTGAGGCCACGATGAGCGCGATGCGACTCGCCCGCGGCTACACCGGCCGCGAAAAGATCATCAAGTTCGAAGGCTGTTATCATGGCCACGGCGATTCGTTTCTAAGCAAAGCCGGCTCGGGCGTCGTTACGCTCGGGCTGCCCGACAGTCCCGGCGTAACGCGTGCGACCGCTCAGGACACGCTCAACGCAAAATACAATGACATCCACTCGGTCGAGAACCTCGTCGAAAAGAACCGTAGCGAGATCGCCGCAGTGTTCATTGAACCGGTCGCTGGAAATATGGGATGCGTCCGGGCCGATCCAGAATTTCTTAAATCCCTGCGGGCGCTTTGTACACTCGAGGGAATTTTGCTCGTATTTGACGAGGTGATGAGCGGCTTTCGTGTTGCCCGCGGCGGTGCGCAGGAACTTTACGGTGTCGCGCCCGACATCACGACGTTCGGTAAGATCATAGGCGGCGGCCTGCCGGTCGGAGCGTTCGGCGGACGGCGTGAGATCATGGAAATGATCGCTCCAGCCGGAAATATTTATCAGGCCGGAACACTTTCGGGTAATCCGCTTGCCATGACTGCCGGCATCGAAACCCTGAAGGCGATCGATGAAGACAAAGACTTTTACAAACGTCTCGCGGTATCTTCTCAATACCTCTACGACGGGATCGCGAGCGTTCTCAATGAATTTCAGCTCGGTTATACGTTTAATAGCTGCGGATCAATGTTCACGTTGTTTTTTACCGATCAGAAAGTGACAGATTTCGACTCCGCCAAGACATCGAATACTGCCGCGTTCACGGCTTACTTCCGCCGAATGCTCGAAAGCGGTGTCTACTTGCCGCCCTCTCAGTTCGAATCGTGTTTCGTCTCGGCCGCTCACACGCAGGAAGACCTGGACGAGACAATCGAAGCGGCGCGAAACGCACTCCAAGTGACTCGAGGCCGCTCGGCATAACCGGATAAGCCGAGAGATCCGGGATCAAAGTGCCGCCGTTATGGCGGCACTTTTGGTTTTCGAATTATTGGGTTGACAAACGAGCGATTCTAAATAAAAATACGATCGTTCGTTTTCTTTATGCCCAAGCTTAGCCCCGCTGCAATCGAGAAACGCAAAGAGATGATCGAAGACTCGGCCCGCGAGCTCTTCATCACTCAGGGTTTTCACGCGACCTCGATGCGCGATATTGCCAAAGGTGCAAAGGTCTCGCTCGGCAATCTTTACAACTACTACGCGACGAAAGACGCGATATTTGAATCGATAATAAACCGATATCTCACGGTCATCGACGAAAAGCTCAGAACGATTTTCGCCGATATCGACCAACCGCTCGAGCCCGAAAGCCTCAGACACATGGGCGAAATGGTCGGGACGCTGGTCAATGAACACTCGGATTTTTGGTTGTTGATGTATATCGACGTGCTCGAATTTCAGAACCGGCACTTTCGTAAGATGTTCGACGGCATCACCGACAGATTCAGAAAGGTTTTCGCCGACCAGTTCGACGCCGCCGTCGAACGCGGTGACCTGCGGACCGGCGTCGACCCGGCACAAGCGTTCACGGCGGCATACATGCAGTTTTTTAATTATTTCCTCGTGGAAAAATTATTCGGCGGCAATAGCCATCTTGGCCTATCCGACGACCAGGCTTTGAACTGCCTAACGAAGATCTTCGCTTACGGCACACTGAGCGAGGAAAAGCTGCATATTTTCAAGAAGCGGGCGAACAAGGTTTCGGGATAAGCAAGAGTGGCAGGACTGCCCAAATTTACGATAATAAAAAACGAACGTTCACTTTTATTTACGGAGGCTCACAAAATGTATCGAAACTTTAGATTTTTGACAGCTGCCTTTAGCCTGCTGCTTTTTGCGGCGGCGGCATTCGGGCAGGGCACGACCGGGCAGATGTCCGGCACGGTCACCGACCCGAACGGAGCCCTGGTAGCAGGAGCCGCCGTCAAGATCACCAACATCGCGACCAACTACACCCGCGAAACCACTACCAGCGGCGACGGCATCTACGGCTTTCAGCAGCTGCCGCCGGGACGCTACCGCGTCGAGATAACCGCGACCGGTTTCGCCGCGACGACGGCCGAGGCCGACGTCAACATCACACAGACCACCCCGGTCGATGTTCAGCTATCGGTGTCGGGCGGGACGACCACGGTCAATGTCGAGGCCCCGGTGCTGCAGACGGAAACGTCGCAGCAGGGACGCGTTGTAACGGGCGAGACTCTTCGCCAGATCCCGCTCCCGACTCGTAATTTCCAACAGCTGCTCACGCTTTCGGCTGGGGCACAATCGAGCGTATCGAATAACACGGAACTCGGCCGCGGCGACGCGACTATCAGCGTGAACGGCCAGCGGTCGACCAGCAACAGTGTCCGTATCAACGGTATCGACGCAAACTCGATCGGCACCAATTCGACGCCGAACATCGCCGTGCCCGCGACCGACACACTCCAGGAATTCATCGTCCAGACTTCCCTCTACGACGCGTCCAACGGCCGCAATGCCGGCGGCAACGTCGAAGCCATCACACGCAGCGGCACTAACGACCTGCACGGGAATGTCTATTATTTCAAACGCGACGACTCGCTCAACGCTAACGATCCGTTCGTAAAAGCCTTCGGATTGGAACGGCCAGTGCTCAAACGCGACCAGTTCGGCGGCACGCTTGGCGGACCGGTCATCAAGAACCGAGTCTTCTTTTTTGGTTCCTACCAGGGCACACGCGAAAAGAACGGTGCGTCGCTAACAAACAGCCTTACCTTTCCGGTCGTTCCATTCGGCCTGACCGACAGCAACCGCACGGCTACCGGACTTGCCTCTGCTTTTGGGCTTGCGCCCGCGACGATCAACCCGGTAGCCGTGAATCTCCTGAACGCGCGACTTCCGAGCGGGGCCTTCGCCATTCCTTCGTCCGGGGCGACAACACGTCCAGCTGGCTGTACGGCGGTTAATATTTCGTTGTGCGGAGCTCAAGTTGTGCAGTCCGGAGAATCGCGATTCCGTGAGAACCAGTTCAATATCAACGGCGATTTCAATCTGTCGGACAAGCACACAATCGCGGCCAAATTCTTTATCGCCGACAACCCGACGTTTCAGGCCAACTACAACTTCGCCGGTCTCGGTAACGGACCCGCGCAGCTTGTAGGTTTCGGCGGCGATCTTGCGATTAAGCAAAAGCTTTATTCGATCGCCGATTCGTACGTGTCCTCATCGAATGTAGTTAATCAGTTTCGAGTTGGATTCAGCCGGATCCGAGTAACAAGTGTTCCTGAGGAACCGTTCACCGCCGCATCACTCGGTATTAGCAATCCGCTTTCGAGTGTTTATCCGGGTGCTCCGACGCTGTCGTTTGCCGGAACCGATTCGGGCTTCTTTTTCGGCTCGTCGACACTTGCCGATCAATCTTCTCGGATCAACGCCTACACTGCCAGCGACACGCTCTCATGGACTGTCGGAAATCATCGCCTCAAATTCGGCGGCGAGTATCGTTTCTCTCAGGTCAAATTCTATTTCAACGCCTTCTCCCGCGGTCAGATAATCTACGGAAACACGACTCAGACAGCATTTCAGAACTTCCTTCAGGGAATCGGGACGTCGCTGATCGGCTCTGGCGTCTTCGACCGCTATTACAAAGTTACGGACACTAACGGATTCATCCAGGACGACTGGAAGATCACGCCGCGCCTTACAGTTAACCTCGGACTTCGTTACGATCTATACGGTCTGCCGGTTGAAGATCAGGGACGTCTCGTCAACTTCATTCCCGGACAGGTTCGAACCGGCAATCCGCCAAACGGATTCGTCCAAGCCGAAGGCGGCCCGCTTGTCGGCGTTCCGACGGTCGAAAAAACGCTCGTGCCGGTCGACAAGAATAATTTCTCGCCGCGTGTGGGTTTTGCGTTCGATCTGTGGGGCGACCAAAAGGTGGTCGTGCGCGGCGGCTACGGCGTCTATTACGACCGCATCTCGACGCGGTACGCCAACACGCAGCTTTTCAATTACCCGTACTTCGCATTGGGAATCGGCCTCGTGAATACGCCGCTCAGCACGGTGCTCCCCGCGACTTTCCGTAATGCGTCAAATCCGTTCATCCCGGTGCCTCTGCCGTCCGCCTTCCCGACTGTCGCTACGGTCCCTTCGCCGCTGTCGACTCTTTCGCCGGCCGGATTCCCGATCGCGGGCGTTTTCATCGACCCCGAGCTTCAAACGCCGTACGTACAACAGTACAACCTCGGTGCACAACTACAGCTCGGTCATAACTTCGTCGGTGAGATCGGATACGTGGGCAATCGCGGAACGCATTTGCTGCAGGTCATAACGATCAACCAGCCGGTTTATAATCCGGCAACTAATACCTTTTCCTCGCGGCTCGGCGGAGCTTTTTCTTCTAACAAGAACCTGACCGGCGGAATGCAGCAAGTACAGACGACATCCGTTTCGCGTTATAACTCGCTGCAGATGTCGCTGACGAAACGCTTTAGCGACGGGTTGCAGTTTTTGGCTGCGTACACGGTCGGCAATTCCTATGATTATTACTCGGGCGCGTCGATCAATGAGCTCACCAATATTCCGGGCGACCAGTACAACTGGCGTTTGAACGGCGGACCATCCGATTTCAACCGAAAACATCGCCTCGTGTTCAGCGGCGTCTACGATATTCCCAAACTCGTAGATAACGCGAGCGGTGCGAAATGGCTTCTGAACGGCTGGCAGGTCGCCGGCGTCGCCGTATTTCAGTCGGGGCTGCCGTTCTCGGTCATCGACTCGAACGGAACGTCGCGCATATCGCGTGCGAACTTCAACCCGAATTTCGCCGGCAGCGATTTCTTGACCTCCGGTTCAGTGTCAGATCGTTTGAATCAATACTTCAATACGTCCGCGTTTGCGTCGTCGTGCCAGAATATCGCCTCTGTCAGCCTGCCACAGGTTTGCGGGACGGCGACGACTCCCGTAAACTCGGCGTTCGATCCAAATTCCCCATACGGCAACGCTCCGCGGAACCTGCTATTTGGTCCGGGACAGAAGAACGTCGACGTCTCGATCATCAAGTTCCTGCCGTTCACCGAGCGGTTCCGGGGCGAATTGAGGGCGGAGTTCTTTAACGTGTTCAATTGGGTGAATTATGCCAATCCCGGCAGCACGCTCGGCCTTGCCAATTTCGGCAAGATCACGTCGACGAGCGCCGGACCGCGTGTTGTTCAGTTTGCGTTCAAGCTGAATTTTTAAGGCCGATCTGAACAGCAAAAGGCCCGAAAGATGGCTGACGGGCCTTTTGCTTACTTTTTACAAGAATGCCTAGGGAAGTTTTTTCCGATACAGAGATCTTTTACGCCATCGAAGGCGAAGGTGAGCCATTGCTCCTGATACCCGGATTTGCGTCCGGTGCATGGAGTTGGAACTGGCAGGTCGAGCAGCTCGCGAAGAATTTTCGCGCCATCACATTCGACCCGCGCGGAGTGGCCAATTCCCGGATCGTCGACGGGGCCGACGTCTCGATAGAACTGATCGCAGACGACGCCGCTTTGCTGCTCGACTCGCTCGGCATCGAATCGGCACACGTTCTCGGAATATCGTTCGGCGGATTTGTCGCACAGGAATTGGCGATAAAATACCCCGGCCGCGTCAGAAAGCTCGTGCTCGCGTCGACCAGTTTCGGCGGGCCCAATCACGTGCCGGCCGTAATGGATATTTATGCGGCTTTCGTCTCAATGGAAGGATTGAATTCACCCGAACGTGTTCGGAAGTACCTTTCGGTCTCGTTCGATCCGGAAACTGACCCGGATATTGTCGAACGATTCTGTGTCTTGCGTGAACAAAATCCGATCCCGGAAAATGTCTACACGCTTCAGCTCAGGTCGGCGATGTCCTTTAATTCTGAGGACCGCGTAGCGCACATCGCCGTTGAAACACTGGTGATGACGGGCGATCGGGACATCATAGTTCCGATGAAAAACTCGCTCAATCTGAACGAAAAGATCCCGAACGCGCACCTCGCCGTCATGCCGTACGCCGGGCACATGGCGTTCGTCGAGCGGGCCGACGAATTTAACCGTATCGTCGAGGATTTTTTAATTTCGTAAACAATGAGAGACGCAAAAATAATCGGCACCGGCGTTTACGTCCCGGAACGGATCGTCACAAACGCCGAGCTTAGCAAAAACCTCGGAACGGATGTCGACGAATTTGTTACGAATATCGTCGGCATTAAGGAGCGCCGCATCGCGGCTGAAGACGAGAGCTCGGCGGACCTTGCGACGGCAGCGGCCCTTTCCGCGCTGAAAGACGCGGGCGTGGATGCTGCGGATCTCGACCTGATCCTGCTTGCCACCGACACACCGGAATACATTTCGCCCGCGACATCAGTCGTTGTTCAGCAGCGGATCGGTGCGGTCAACGCCGGCACGTTCGACATCAATTGCGCGTGCGCCGGTTTTGTAACGACGCTCGACACGGCTTTCAAATACATTATCGCCGACAGTGACTATAAAAACGTCCTCGTCATCGGCTGCTACGCGATGAGCAAATTCATCGACTGGACGGACAAAAAGACATCGACGCTTTTTGCGGACGGTGCCGGTGCCGTAGTACTGCAATCGACGGAAACCGAAAAGCATTTTCTGGCGTCAAAACTCGTCGCCGACGGCAATTACCACGACTTCATGGGAATCTTCGCCGGCGGCACGCGTGAGCCGATAACGGCGGCGGTGCTCGAGGAAAACAATTTTAACCGCCTGCGGTTCGCCAAAAAATATCCGCCTGAGGTGAACATGATCGGCTGGCCAAAGATCGTTAACGAGGTGCTGGCAAAAGCGAGTCTTGCACTAGACGACGTCGATATGTTTTTGTGGACGCAAGTCAATCTCTCTACCATCAAGGCCGTAATGACCGACATGCAGATTCCGGAACGCAAAACGCACACGATCATGCAGAAATGGGGCTACACCGGCTCGGCCTGCATCCCGATGGTCTTTCACGACGCGCTTGAAGCGGGAAAGATCAAACGCGGCGATACGGTCGTATTCTGCGCCTCTGGCGGCGGCCTGAACATGGCATGCCTGGCGATGAAGTACTAGGCCCAAAACAACGCCGATCGGATCAGCGACGAAGCAACTTTCAACTGCCGCCGGAGCGGCCGCGAACACCTGAGAATCGGCGTTCTGACACTTTGATGCAATTTCCAAACATCTACAGCCTGTTCCGTGAACAGACCGCGAAGTACAATGACCTCCCGGTTTTTTTCACTCATTCGGGTGACGATTGGGTTTCGCAATCCTGGTCCGTATTCGACGAAAAGGTTCACGACCTCGCGTGCGCGTTTCTCGCAAAAGGCCTGACAATAGGTGCAAGCGTCGCGATCCTCGCCGGCAACGTTCCGGAATGGACCATCGTCGATATGGCAGCGATCTCGGCTGGCGGCATCGGCGTAGGAATATATCCGACGAGCTCGCCTGAGCAGTGCGAGTACATAATCAACCACTCGGACGCAGAGTTCGTCATCGTAGATTCGCGAGCGCAGCTTGAAAAGGTTCTCGCATCGGAATGTCCGCGAGTTAAAGAAATTTTCCTTATAGAACGGATCGAAGGCCCACACCCCGACGCTCGCGTTTCTTTCCTTGAAGACGCACTCGAGTCTGGCCGAAGGAACGGCTTTTCGATTCGGCAGCGGGTGGAAGAGATCGGCCGCGCGGCAACACCCGAAGACACCGCGATAATGGTCTACACCTCCGGAACGACGGGGCAACCGAAAGGAGCGATGCTGTCGCACGCGTATATTTTGAATTCGGTCGAGTCGCTGCGGCAATCGGTGCCGATCTTCGACTCCGACGTTTCTTTCTCTTACCTCCCGGGCTGCCACGTCGCCGAGCGAATTTCGGGAATTTATAACCGGCTTTATAACGGCACACCGGCCTATTTCGTTGACGATCTCACCCGGCTTTACGAATACATGCTGAAAGTTAAGCCAACGGTATTTGCGAGCCTGCCGCGATTTTTCGAAAAGATCCACGCCGCGATCGCGGCTAAGCACGGGACCGGCCGCGTCGATCCGCAGATTGTGAAGGACGCGTTCGGCGGACGTATTCGCCTTCTCACTTCCGGGGGTGCACCTCTTCCGGCTGAGATCGCTCAGTTTTTTGCGGACGCCGGCGTGCCGATACTCCAGGCATATGGGCTGACAGAGAACATCTGCGTCGCGTTCAACCGTGCCGACGATTTCAAATTCGGGACGGTCGGCAAGGCGATGCCGATGTGCGAGATAAAGATCGCGCCCGACGGCGAGATACTCGTAAAAAGTCCGATGATGTTCTCGGGTTATTATAAAGAACCCGAGAAAACGGCCGAGATATTCGATCCGGACGGCTGGCTCAAAACCGGCGACCTCGGCGAATTAGACGAGGACGGCTTTCTCAAGATAACCGGCCGTAAGAAGGAGATAATCGTACTCTCGTCCGGCAAGAATGTTGCACCGGCTTTGACCGAAAACCTCGTGAAGGAATCGCATTTGATCAGCCACTGCTTCGTCCACGGCGACGGTCGCAGCTACTGTGTCGCCCTGGTCACGCTCAATCAAGCCGAGATCGGCAGCAGCGAGGTTACGCCGGAAACCAGGAACGCCGTCGAAGCCGCCGTCGCAAAAGCGAACGCCCGCGTATCGAACAGCGAACAAATAAAAAGATTCGAAATACTCGACCGTGATTTTTCGCCCGAGTTCGGCGAGGTTACGCCCACGTTAAAGCTTAAACGTGAAGTCGTGGCCGCCAATTTCAAACAGGTTCTGGAGAAACTCTATGAAAATTAAATTCAGGTTAAGCCTTTATTTCGTGATTATTGCCGCCGCCGCAGTCACGATCGCCGCACAGGCTCCAGTCGAGAAAACGTCGACCATCTTCGGATCGAAGATCAATTTTATCGAGGCGGGCGACCCGGCAAAACCGGCCGTTATTCTGCTTCACGGACTCGGCGGCAGCACGGCCAATTGGGCATTCACCACGTCCGCGATCGCGGCGAACTATCACGTTTTCGTGATCGACCAAATCGGGTTCGGCAAATCGGACCGGCCGGCATTGAAGTACCGCGTCGGGACCTATGTCGATTTTCTCGACAAATTTATGTCGGAGAACAAGATCGAAAAGGCCTCGCTCGTGGGCAACTCGATGGGCGGCTGGGTCGCCGCTTTGACGGCGATAAAGTACCCGAACCGCGTTGAGAAACTTGTTCTGGCTGACGCCGCGGGGCTCAAACCGCCCGACGTCGATATAGCTCAGATCTACGGCATGAACTACTCGACCCGCGATGAGGCGCGAACGCTTATCAAACTGCTCCTCTACAACAGCGCACTTTTTTCGAGCGACGCGGCGATCGATAATCTGATAAGCGTGCGCGTCGCCGCAAACGACGGCAATACGATCACCAGCCTGATCGAGTCGATAAAACGCAACGAAGATTTCCTCAACGGCCGGCTAGGCGAGATCAAAAAACCGACACTCATTGTCTGGGGCAAACAGGACGGCCTCATCAGACCGGCCGACGGCGAACAATTCAAAGGCGAGATCGCCGGCTCGGAACTCGTCGTGTTCGACAAATGTGGACATAGCCCGCAGCTCGAGCAAGCGGCCGAATTCAACAAAGCGGTGCTTGCATTTTTAGCAAAGTAAAATCTATGGACCTCAAAATTGGCGACAAATTTTCGACTGAAAGACACGTCACCGACGAGTTGATCCGCAAATTCGCCGACGTCTCAGGTGATTATAACCCGATCCATCTCGACGAAGAGTTTGCGAAGACGACGCGTTTCGGCCGCCGGATCGCACACGGAATGCTCAGCGGAGCGTTCATTTCCGCGGTCCTCGGCTACGAATTCAAGGAGCGTAAGATCGTATATCTTTCGCAGTCGATGAAATTCACGACACCCGTCTATCTCGACGACACTGTCACCGCGACGGCGACGGTTACCAACATTCGCGAAGACAAAGGAATTGTCACTCTCGAAACCGTATGCACCAACCAAAACGGCGAAACGCTTGTAAAAGGCGAAGCCGTCGTAATGGTGCTGCCCTAGGCGCGAGTGGTATGCGTTTACGCGCGAAAGGTACGAGTTACGCGTTTACGCGTGAGACTCGCGGCCAGCATCCGACATTAAATTTAACGTGCCCGTCGCCACCGCTTTCACGCGTAAACGCGTAACTCGTACTTTTGACGCGCAACTCTTACTTTTTATGCCCGAAACGACCGAGAAAACACCGCTCTACGCTTGGTACGCCCTCGCGCTGCTGATGGTCGTTTACATCCTCAATTTTCTCGACCGCACGATCATCTACATCCTTTTTCCTTTGATAAAAAAGGAAATGGCGTTTTCCGACACGCAGTTGGCGTTGCTCGGAACCACTTCCTTCGTCATTTTTTACACGCTGTTGGGCATCCCGTTCGGCCGAATGGCGGACCGTGGATCACGGACAAAGATAATTGCTGTCGGCGTGGCGGTGTGGAGCTTGTTCTCCGGCCTCACCGCATTCGCGAACGATTTCTGGACGCTATTTTTTTGTCGCGTAATGGTGGGAGTAGGGGAAGCAACGCTCGGACCCGCGGCGATCTCGCTGCTGTCCGACTACTTCCCGCCACTCAGGCGCGCGACCGTCACGAGCATCTATTCGATGGGAATCGCGATCGGAGCGGGGCTCGCTGCTCTGGTCGGCGGCTCGCTCAGTCAGTACGGCTGGCGTACGGCCTTCATGATCGTCGGTTTTCCCGGGATCGTACTAGCCGTATTGGTATTTCTTTTAAAGGAACCGGCACGAACTGCGGCAAGCGCTGCCGATTCCGGCTACTCCGCGACCGATTGGAAGCGCCTGCTCGCCAACAAGACATTCATACTGTTGTGCATCGGCTACGCTTTGCTCGGGGTGGCGACGAATAATCTATCCATCTGGGGGGCGACGTTCTATTCGCGGCTGCATAAATTCGATCTGCCGACGATCGGATTCTGGGGCGGCATACTGACACTCGTGGCGGGAATTCCGGCGACTTTGTTCGGCGGCTGGATCGCGGACAAATTCAGAAAACGCTGGCCCGGCGGGCGAATGATCTACGGCTCCATTCTAGCCTTCGTTTCCGTCCCGTTTTGGATTTTGTTGATCCTTACGGACAACGCGTACTTGATCCTGCTTGCGAATTTCTTTTTGCTCGCGGCAGCTCTCGGATGGCTGGGCGCGGCCGCGGCCGACGCGACCGAGATCGCCGGCGTGAACTTACGCGGCCTGGCGATCGCGATCTATTTCTTTTCGGTGAATATTGCGGCCTATCTGGTAGGTTCGAACTTGATCGGGTATCTCAACGATCGATTCGGAGCGACGGAAGATCCGGCGATGATGCGTTATGCCTTGCTGGTGTGCCCGATAGCGTGTCTCGCGAGTGGGATCTGTCTGCTTACCGGCAGTTTCACGCGGACGGACCGGCAAAACACTTGATCCCGAAATCTATTTTCTCAGCCAGCCGAATAAGGCGTTTACCGTCATATCGCGATTCGTCTCATAGATCGCGCGTGTCAGCGGGATCGACATCGGGCAAACCTGGACGCAGTTTTGCGCGTTGCCGCAATTTGTAATGCCGTCATCGCCGGCCAGGCCTTCGAGCCGCTCGTCTATATTGATCTTGCCCGTCGGATGCATATTGTACAGGCGTGCCTGGGCGATCGCTTGCGGGCCGATGTAATTGTCGCCGTCGTATTGCGGGCAAGCCTCGAGACAGCAGCCGCAGGTCATGCACCGTGAATAGGCGTAGCGTTCCTGCGCGACTTCGTTCGAAATATGCGGTCCCGGGCCGAGATCGTACGTGCCATCTAGCTCCATCCAGGCATGCACCTGCTTGAGATGATCAAACATCCGCGACCGGTCGACCTTCAGATCACGGACCGTCGGGAATTTCGACATCGGCTCGAGCGAGATCGTGTTGCTTCCCGATTCGAGCAGAATGTCGTCGATCAAAGCCGAGCACGACTGCCGGACGCGGCCGTCGATAACCATCGTACAGATGCCGCACACCTGTTCGAGACAGCTCATGTCCCAAACTGGAGGAGTCGTTGCCTTTCCGTCAGCGGTGACGGGATTTTTGCGGATATCCATCAACACTGAGATAACGTTGAGATTCTTTCGGTACGGGATCTCGAACGTTTCCCAGTACGCGGGCGAATCCTGTTTATCCTGCCGCTGGATCTTCAGCTTGATCGTCGCCGGCGGATTATCCAGTCGCTTTTTTTCTGTATGCTTTTCCATTGAGATTCAACGTAATCCAAAACACGTTACCTGAGTAAAGCTAATTTTTCGTCGCCAGGTTCCCCGCCAAATTGCCATATATAGCCGGTATCGGTCTTCTTGTCGGTCAACTTGCCGCCCGTGACCAGATACTTTCCGTCAGCGCTGAAATTCATCGGCATGCAGCTCAACGTAAGTGTCTGAAGCAGATCGCCCTTAAGGTTCCAGAGTTTTATATTCTCGTCGGTCCCCTCGGCGGTCACAACCATCTCGCCGTCCGGACTCCACTTTAGAGCCACCATGGAGTCCTGACCCTTCGTTCGCGGAACGGTTACGAGCAGTTTAGCTGTCTCAGTATCCCTGACCGGGAACAAAACCTTTTTATTGCCCCGCGGCGCTGTGATCGCGATCTTTCCGTCCTGACGCAAAAATGAACCGTTCGGGTTCGACCCTTCGAATCGATGGATCATCTTACCGGTTTTCGGATCGTAGGAACGAAGGTCGTCCTTGCGGCGCGGATTTATAAAGATCGTCGTGCTGTCCGAGCTCCAACCGAGAACGATCCCGCGGTCGTCATCGTCGCCGATCGTCGCGAGGAGATCCCCCGTTGCGGTATCCCAGATCTTTGTGTAACCGTGAAAGTCCGAAGTAGCGACCATCGTGCTGTCCGGACTGAAACGGGCGTAATAGACTCTCGCACCCGCGTCGGCCTTGACCAGCAATTCCCCTTTTTCCAGGTTCCACAAACTGGGCTTTTTGTTGCCGTTGGCTATCAATAGATACTTGCCGTCGTTGCTGAACTGCGTATTAGAGATCGACCCGAGGATATCGAACGCAGTAGGCGCTCCGCCCAACGCTCCGAGGATGGAAAGAACGACCTTGGTATTCTCCCAAGCTGCGCTGTACTTGGCGTGGTCGAGGTCGACCTTCATTTCTCCCGATTCAAAGTCGTATAGCGAGAATTCCTTGTCGTTCTTATTTACGAGGATAGATTTCCAATCCGGCGTAACCGGCACTCGGCCCATTTCAAGAACCACAAGAGGATATACACCCCATGCTTCGTTGACCATGCCGGCACCGCCGACAGCTTTGGTAAAGTTGCTGACCTTGCCGAGTCCGCGAAATTTCCGGACCGACTTGCCCGTCTCGACCTCGAAAGTCTCGATCGAACCGTCGCTCGCGTTTTGCACTACCGCGAATTTGCTGTCCGGGCTGAACGAGAATGCATCGAATCCTTTACCGTCGATGGCGCACACCTCGCGACGGGTCGCGGATTCATAGACGACGACATCCGCTTTTTTGCCGCTGACCGCCAGATACTTTCCGTCCGGGCTGAACAGCGTGAGTCCCGTTCGCCCCTTCCAGACCGAGATGTCTCTAAATTCCGGCAAGGCCCCGAGGACGTGAACTACGTCTTTTTGCAAAACCGCAGTTTGAGGCGCTTGCGATAAAGACGGAAGCGCTCCGATGAGGACAACGCCCAGTAAAATAACAAACCTGAGGAACTTCATAATAACTTCGATCTCGAAACGCGAACCGCTTCGTGACTGCGAGAATCTAGCGAATCGCGTCGGGCCCGATCTTATTCCTTAATCGACTCGCCTTCCGACAACTTCTTCCCGTCTTCCACCCAAATCTGTTCACGGCCGGGTGTTTGGGGTTTCAGTTCGCTTCCGGGCTCGGGAACCTGTGCTGCCGCCTTCGCTTTGCCGCTCGAGTAGTCACGTTTCCGCGGTTCGATGATGCTGATGTCGACCGGTTCGTAACTGAATACCGGAGCTTCGTCCGAGTATTCAGCGATCGTCGTCTTCAAAAAGTTCTCGTCGTCGCGTTCCGGGAAATCGGGTTTGTAATGAGCTCCGCGGGACTCGTTCCTGTTTAATGCTCCGAGTGTAATGACGCGGGCCATCTGCATCATGTTCCAGAGCTGACGAGCGTGCGGCACGGCCTGTGTCGCCCAGAGGTTCGAGTCGTTGATCGATATTCGCGAAAATCGTTCCTGCAGCTCGATCAGCTTTTCGTCCGTCGCTTTTAGCCGGTCGTTGTATCGGACGACGGTAACGTTGTCGGTCATCCATTTGCCCATTTCCTCGTGCAGCTTGTATTGATTTTCGCTGCCCGTATTGCGGACGATCTGGTCGTTCAACTCGTGCTGCCTTTTGAGCTCAGCATCATAGATCTTGCTCGATTCCGTGTCCCCGCGTTCGACGTTTTTCGCGTACTCCATCGCGGACGGAGCTGCGGTGAAACCACCGTAAACGCATGAAACCAGTGAATTTGCACCAAGCCGGTTGGCTCCGTGGATCGAATAATCGCACTCACCTGCGGCAAACAGCCCAGGAATATTCGTCCGTTGTTCAGAATCGACCCAAAGACCGCCCATCGAGTAATGAACGCCGGGGAAAATGCGCATCGGCACGAACCGCGGGTCGTCACCGACGAACATCTCGTAGATCTCTAGTATCGCACCGAGCTTTCGGGTCAGTGTCTCGGCCGGAATGTGCGTGAGGTCGAGGAAAACCTGGTTCTCGCCGCCGACGCCGTGGCCCTCGAGACAGACCTGGAAGATCTCACGTGTCGCAATGTCACGCGGCACGAGATTGCCGTAGGCCGGGTACTTTTCTTCGAGAAAATACCAGCGTTCGCTTTCCGGAATGTCGCGTGCGCTTCGCGTATCGCCGTTGTTCCGTGGCACCCAAACGCGTCCGCCCTCGCCGCGAGCCGATTCGCTCATCAGCCGCAGCTTGTCTTCGCCCGGGATCGATGTCGGGTGCACCTGGATGAACTCGCCGTTCGCATATCTCGCTCCCTGCTGGTAACACGCGGAAACCGCACTGCCCGTGCACGTCATCGAGTTGGTCGATTTGCCGAATATAAGTCCCGGCCCGCCGGTCGCCATTATCACGGCGTCGGCTTTGAATACTTTGAGCTCGAGCGTTTGCAGGTTCATCGCGATCAGGCCGCGGCAGACCTGATGGTCGTCGAGCACGAGCGAGAGCATTTCCCAGCCCTCAAATTTATTCACCTTGCCGGCGACCTCGAATCTGCGGACCTGCTCGTCGAGAGCGTACAGGAGCTGCTGACCGGTCGACGCTCCGGCGAACGCCGTGCGGTGATGCAGAGTTCCGCCGAACCGGCGAAAGTCCAAAAGTCCCTCGTTCGTTCGCGAAAACGGCACGCCCATTCGGTCGAACAGATATATGATCTGCGGCGCCATGTCGCACATCCGTTTGACCGGTCCCTGATTGGCGAGAAAGTCGCCGCCGTAAACCGTGTCGTCCAGATGCATTGCCGGCGAGTCGCCCTCACCTTTAGTGTTGACCGCTCCGTTGATTCCGCCCTGCGCACAAACCGAGTGCGAGCGTTTCACGGGCACGACCGAGATCAGATCGACCTCGTGCCCGGCTTCCGCGATCTTCATTGCTGCCGCCAATCCGGCCAGTCCGCCGCCGACGATCGCTATCTTTAATCCATTGGATGCCATAATTAACCTAATTAGAAACGTGCCGGGCGAGGCGGTACAACGACTTTGCTCTTTTCCGCCTGCTCGCAAACAGCTTTTGGCAGCAGGCCGCATTTTGTCACGAACGCGGCGGCCGCGTTTATGCCGACGACCGAAAGGAAGATGGCGAGACCGATGCACGCATAAAGCGTGATCTTCTGTGCTTTTTCGCCGATCACAATTCCCCAATCGACCGCGAACAGGAAAAACCCGTACGCTAAATGCCATGCCGTCGCAATTATCCCGAGGACGTAGATCGCCATCACCCACGGGATCTGAAATTCGCCCGAAACGATATCGAAAGCAAGATTCGCGTTTCCGGCAACCGGTGTCGTGTTCAATCCCGGAATAAGGCCAAAGCGGAAATTGAGTATGTGAAAAAGTAGGAAGACAAATAGAAAAATGCCCGTGACGCGCTGAAAGACGTAGAACCAATTGCGGGCATAGCCGTAATTCAGAACATTCACGCGTGCTTCGCCGGAGATCAGAATGCCGTATATCGAGTGAAAAAGAAGCGGGATGAAGATACCGAATATCTCGACAAAGATCAGATACGGCATGTCGTGCAGGTCCTGCACATGCTCGTTAAATATCCGCTCGCCGCTCAGCGCCGTCGAGTTGGTGTACATGTGAACGAGAAAGAAAATGCCGAGCGGCACGACGCCGGTCAACTGATGCAGCTTTCTCAACAGAAACGTATTACTGATCTTAATGGCCATTTATCAAACGGAGATCGGCACCGAGGCATTTTCTTGAAATTCTAGTTCCAATTGCCGCGAACGGCAATCCGGCATCCGATGGTTTTTATATTATTACGAAATGCTTATAAGATAAAATGAATTCGGTTGCAGGCATTTTACAGTTAAACTTATAATGGTTTTGCCACTATGCACATAGAAACCCTCAAGGTATTTTGCGATCTCGTCGATCTCGAGAGTTTTTCGCTCGCGGCCGAACGTAACTTTATTACGCAGTCGGCCGTCAGCCAGCAAATACGAGCGCTCGAAGAAAAGTTCAAGCGCCGCCTGCTCGAACGCGTTCGCGGCCGGCGTGAGGTAAAGCTGACCGCTGCCGGCGAGGTCTTCTACCGAGAGTCACGGAATGTGCTTGACGCTTATGATCAGCTTCAGGAAAGCCTTCGCGGATTGGTCGGAAAGATCGGGGGTACCGTCAAGGTGGCGACCGTGTACAGTGTCGGGCTGCACGAACTGCCCGAACACGTCGGCGAGTTCATGACAAAATTCCCGTCCGCCCGCATCGACCTTGAATATTCGCGAACGACCAAAGTGGTACGCGACGTGCTCAACGGCACGGTCGAGCTCGGCGTACTGGCGTTTCCCGAGCCGCGGCGAGGTTTAACGATCGTCCAGATGCCGCCGAACAAGTTGGTGTTGATCTGTCCGCCCGATCACAAGTTCGCGTCACGTGCGCAGGTAAAGGCGAAAGACCTCAACGGACTGGATTTTGTCCTGTTCGAACGCGATACGCCGACACGCAAAGCGACCGACAAGATCTTAAAATCGCACGGCGTCGAAGTAAAAAAGGTCGCCGAGTTCGACAACATCGAAACGATAAAACGCGCTGTCGCCGTCGGTTTCGGCCTCGCGATCGTACCGCTGCCCGCCGTGTCCGACGACGAGCGCAACGGCCAGCTCGCCGTCGTCAAGCTAGCCGAGAAAGAATGGGTGCGACCGGTCGGCGTCATCTACCGCAGCGACCGAAATTTGTCGCTCGCAGCAAAGAAATTCATCCAGATACTCGAAGGAACGGCCTGACCTGGGCAAACGTCCGAAAATCTTGCCTTTTCCACCTCAATACGGAATAATCTCCGTGACTTTTCACCCAGCCAGCTAACAGACAGGAGATCGAATGAGAAGGCTTTTAGCATTTGCAGCTATTTGTGTCTTTGCAGTTTTGCTCGTCGACATGGCGCCGAGCCCGGTTGCAGAAGTGTCGGCGGAGCGTTTCGTGAGCGGCGACAGTGCGTCGAGGCTTTCGAACTATGACGTCCGCGAACTCGACCCGGCGGAACTGAACGAGGTTATTCGCATGACCGGCCATGAAGAGAACGCCGACGTTTCGAAGCGTCTTCTGAAAAGGATCCGTAAAGCCGTAAATGCATTTCCTATTCGGAATCCATCCGGTACGATCGAACTGAACAAAACGACGGGAGTGGCCGAGACGATCACTGCCGCAGCGGAACGAGGCGCAAATTTGGAGGGTTTCGCGAGCGAACGCGGCATAACGCTTCGGCGGTTCGTGGCGAAGAACCAGGAATTATTCGGCGACGTTTCGAGCGATGCGCTGTTCGATGGCTACGATTATGCCAATCCGGACGGCGTGCTCGCCTTTGCCGCGATTGAACAGCGGATCCACGACATTCCGGTATTTCAGGGCGAGATAAAAGGTGCTTTCAACAAGAAGGGTGAACTTCTCCGCGTGATCAACAACCTCGCCCCGACCGGCGATGCGGCCGTTTCGACCGATTTCGGATCTGCGGAAGACGCCCTCGCCGCCGCGTATTTGCATCTCGGAATCGATAGTGCTGACGGCAAAATTGTTTTCGAACACGGCGGATCTGCAGATGACCCGACCGCGGAACGTGTGTACTTTCCGATACGGCCGGGCACGCTTCTTCCGGCGTGGAAAGCGCTGACCTGGCTGGATTCAGGGGCGTATTACGTTATAGTCGAAGCCCGCACGGGCGCACTTTTGTGGCGAAAGAGCATCACAGAGGACCAGGCGGTCCCGGCTACTTATAACGTTTACGGAACGGCCACCGGCATGATGAACACGGCGGACAGTCCATCGCCGTTCACGCCAGGCTGTATCACGCCGATCGCCTGTGCTCAGCCGCCGCTGATCGCACGCACGAGCTATTCACTCGTCGGCAACGAAGCGCCAAACCAGTTCAACAATTTAGGCTGGATCCCCGACGCAGGGTTGCCCGTACGAACGCCCGCCGATCCGAATATCACTGACGGAAACAATGCCGAAGCCGGCATCGACCGCGACGGAACACAGGGCGTCGACCCGAACGGATGGGCATTCGGGAACCCGACGCGCGTGTTCAGTTACAACTACAACCCGGCACCCGGGAATCCGGCGCCGGGCGACGAGCCGGTTCCGCCCGGCCCTCAGCCTTATCCGCCAACCCAGTTTCAGCAGGGTGTGATCTCTCACGCCTTCTACACCGTAAACCGCTTTCACGACACGGCGTACCGGCTCGGTTTTACCGAACAGGCCGGCAATTTTCAGCACTTCAACTTCGGCCGCGGCGGAGCTGAAGGCGACAGGATATCTTTCGAGATCCAGGATTCATCGGGGACCAACGGCGCGAATTTTTCGGCACCGGCCGACGGCGGTCGCGGGCGGCTGCAGATTTCTGTCTGGACCGGTCCAACGCCCGACCGCGACGGTGCTCTCGACACTCAAATGGTCGTGCACGAACTCTCGCACGGTGTTTCAAACAGGCTGCACGGCAATTCAACCGGCCTTTCGTCAAACATGGCACGAGGTTTGGGCGAAGGTTGGGGCGACTTTTTCGCCCTTGCTATGTTATCCGAGCCGACGGACATCAGGCTCGGCACTTACTCGATCGGCGGTTACAGCACGTATCTAGCGGCGCCGGGTTACGACAGCAACTATTATTACGGACTTCGCCGATTTCCGACGGCTCTTTGGGACGCGACTGGCGGTGGCGGCTGCAGGCATGACCCGTTTACTTTCGCGGACGTCGACGCGACGCAATTCGATATTTCCAATTCGTGTTTTCCGCGCGGTTTGGTCGGGTCGACGACCGCGGACCAGGTGCACAACATCGGCGAAGTATGGAACGCTATTCTTTGGGAAGTGCGCGACAAGCTGATACAGGCCCACGGCCCGGCGGAAGGCAACCGACGGGCACTGCAGTACGTCATGGACGGGATGAAAATCTCGCCGATCAATCCGACGATGGTCCAGTCGCGCGATGCGGTCATTTTCGCCGCTCAAGCGTCTGATGCGAAGGATGTGGCTCCGATCTGGGCAGGATTTGCCGTTCGCGGACTCGGATTCGGAGCGGCGGTGATAAACGCCGGGACCGGCACAAACAACACGCGCGTCGCTGAGTCCTTCGGCACGCCGAACGTGACGGTCACCGAGCCGTTCAGCGTCAGCGACAGCGTCGGCAACAACAACGGCTATCCCGAAATGGGCGAAAATCTGCTCATCACGGTAACGCTGACGAATACGACCGGACTTGCGGTCAACAATGTATCGGCTTCGATTCAGAACGGCGGCACGGCGTTTTATGGAACGATTGCGAGCGGGCAGACTGTCAGCCGCCAGATACCGTATTTCCTGCCGGTTTACGGCACATGCGATAACCGTCACACGATCACGATCAACGTATCCAGTGCGGCGGGCTCTTTCAGTACGACCCGCCAGTTCCGATTCGGGCCGCCGGCTCCCATGTTCACGAACAGCGCACCGATCACGATCAACGACAACGCACCGGCGTCCGCTTACCCGTCGGTCATGAATGTTTCGGGTGTCGTATTCGGCGGACGCGTATCCGTCGAACTGATCGGATTCAGTCATATCTTTCCGAACGATGTCGATATTATGCTTCAGGGGCCGGGCGGCCAGAGCTTTGTGGTAATGTCCGATGTCGGCGGCACGACCGGAGCGGCTCCGATCAATTTTACACTGACCGACCTTGCGGCCAATTCGATCTCCGATTCGAGCAGGATCGCGGCCGGCGAATACCGCCCGACGAACGTCGGCGCCGGTGACGTGTTCGCCGCGCCGGCGCCGTCAAATCCGGCGTCGCCCGCGCCGGCTGGCATCGCGAGCTTTGCGTCGGTGTTCTCCGGCGCGCAGGTGAACGGCGATTGGAAACTTTACATAGTCGATGATACGGGCGGTGACGGAGGAACGATTTCGGGCGGCTGGAAACTGACGGTCGACCCGATCATATGCATCGATGTGTTTCCGTCCCGCGTCCGCGACGATTTTGACGGGGACAGGAAGACCGATGTTTCCGTTTTCCGGCCGAGCGACTCGAATTGGTATATCGACCGTTCGTCCGCCGGATTTGCGGCCGTCAATTGGGGCTTGCCGACCGACTCGCTTGTCCCCGACGATTACGACGGCGACGGAAAGGCGGACATCGCGGTGTTCCGGCCGTCAGCCGACGGCTCACTCGCGGACTTTTACATTATCCGAAGCTCGAATTCGACATTCTCGTTCATCTCGTGGGGTCTCCCCGGCGACATTCCGGCCGTCGATGATTTCGATCGCGACAACAAGGCCGACGTCGGCATTTTCCGCCCCTCGACGCGCACATTCTGGATACTTCGAAGCTCGAACGGAACGATCTTCGGTTCGCGGCCCATCCCGCCCGGCCGTACGCTTACCGGCGACTTTGACGGCGACGGCGGCGCCGACCTCGTCTCCTACTCGGGCGGGCAATGGTTCGTGCTGAACTCGAGCACGAACTATCAATCGGGAACGACATTTCCCTGGGGTTTGGAAAGCGACAAGGTGGTCGCGGCTGATTACGACGGCGACGGCGTAGTTGACGCGGCGGTCTACCGGCCGTCGGACGGCACGTGGTACGTCCGCAAGAGCTCCGGCGGTTCTTCGTACATTCGCTTTGGCATAGCGAGCGATGTGCCGGTGCCGGGCGATTATGACGGGGACGGCAAGGCCGACGCTGCCGTTTTCAGAGATGGCGTTTGGTACGTGAACGGGTCGGCCGCAGGACTGATCGTTAAGCATTTCGGCCTGAGCAGCGACAAACCGCTGCCCGCCGAATTCGTCCGTTAAGGACGGCATACCGATCAATTGTCGAGGCTCATCAGATTTATCGGCGTTATGGTCGGCGCGTCGCTGAGGGCTTTTTGCAGCATCGGGCCGATATTTTCGGCTTCCATATATTCGCGGCCGAGAAGCCGACGAAACCGCTTTTCATTTGCTTCGCCGCTCACCTCGCGGAGCATGCCGCGAAAGAGTGCCGATACGATCTCGGGCGCGAACTGCTTACCCGAATTTCGCTGCAGGTCGTCGAAGACTTCGGCAGCCGCACGCCGCCGCTTATACGGACGATCGGTAGTCATCGCGTCGAACGAGTCGGCGACGTTTACGACCTTAGCGATGTACGGGATATCGCGATCGTAGAGCCCATCCGGGTAGCCGCGTCCGTCGAGGCGTTCGTGGTGGTATTTTGCGGCCAGCGGAACGTCCGTGTACGGGTGATGGATCGGCATCAGGATCTCGTACCCGACGCCGGGATGTTTGTTCAACTCCGCCGATTCCTTGGCGTTGATCCTGTACGGTGCGTTGATGATGCGGCGGTCGACGGTAAGTTTGCCGACGTCGTGAAGATACCCCGCAACGGCGGCTCCCTCGACCTCCTCGACGTTCCACCCGAGTTCACCGGCGATGATCTCGCAATATTTCCCAACGCGGACCGAGTGACCTTCGGTGTACTTATCCTTTCGGTCGATCGCGGCGGCAAAAGCTCTGACTGTATCGGCGTACGTCGTCCGCATCTCGTCGTAAAGTTTTCGGTTCTCTTCGGCACGGCGTTCGAGTTCGGCGAGTAGATTACGCTGAGCTATCGCGACGCCGATGTGGCGGCCCATCGCGCAAATGATCTCGCGGTCGTAGCTGGAATATGATTCGCCTGTTGCCTTTTGCCCGAGGAAAACGGCACCCACGGCTTCGTCGCGGATCACGAGCGGGACCATCAGCTCGAGTTTGGCCCGTTCAAAGCTGTTGTCGTAAACCTGAAAGAATGGCAAGACTTTTGCGTGCTCGATCTCCATCGGCTCGAGGCCGTTCGCCAGAAACTGCCGTTCGTCCTCGTAGCAAAGCGAGAGGCTGAGAGGAAAGTCGTCGCCGAGGCCGCGTACTGCGACCATGTTGAACTCGTGACCGAAAGGCGAGTAACGCGCGACGCCGCCGCGCATGATCCCGAGCGAGCCGAGGATCAGGTGAAGCGATGTTTTTATCGTTTCCTGAAAACTATTCTTGTTCGCGACCTCGTGCCCCAGTTCCGCTAGTGCACCGAAAGTATGGACCAGCTTGTGCTTACTCTCAGATAACTGCCGCAGGTCGGGATTTCGAATATCTTGTATCTTCAATGGTTTAAGCACGCTAGTTCGGATTCACCAACGCGTGACGGCTGACGCCGAGCATGTCAAAGAGTTCGGCGGTGTGCTCGTTAACTTCCGAAAACACGACCGTCGCACCGGCATTTGCCGCCGAGTCGATGACACCAAGCAGGATCGAGATGCCTACACTGTTGACGATCTCGGTCCGCGAAAAATCGACGATAAGCTGTTTGCAGCCTTCGTCTATACGCTTTCGGCATTCTCGTTCGATCTGGTCACCGGTATGTTTGTTGAGGTAATCGCCTGCGAGGACGACCGCCTTTTCCTGATTTGAATCAGAGGCGTCTGCACTTTCCATATTCAATTTGTTTTCTGTCGTAAAAGAAGTTTACTTGCGCGGCCAGCGTACGATTGAGCTTAACGTTTATCACAAAGTCATCTCTATGACAATAGAAATCTCAGCTTTGTTATTGCGAACCGGCGAACGGCCGGAGCGAGTAAGCAATTGTTGCGGGTTGGCGGCAGTTCGCGGGAACGTGCGATCACAGGTCGCCGGTGGCTCTTGGCCGAAACTTAGGCGGGACGCGGCAGATACTTCGTCATCGAGATCATCGTGCCGTCGTCAACGTCCTCGACCGTCACCTCATCCATCAGACGCCGCATCAATGCGAGGCCCCAGCCGCGGCGGCCTTCCGTCGGTTCGTCAGCCGCAGGCCGCCGGTCGGCAAGCCGCAGGCCGCGGTTCGAGATCGTGATCGTTATCTTTTCGTCGTCGAAAGCGAACTTTTGATAGATCTTACGGTCGGGACTGTGGCTGTGCTCCGTCGCGTTGATGCACGCCTCGACCAAGGCGGTTTTCATCTGATTGATCGATCTCGCGTCGATATTGTGACGCTTTGCGATTTCCTCGACGGCGTGGGCCGCTATCAGTTCGGTTTCCTCGCCCATCGGAACAACGATCTCGTATTCTTCGGCCAGCGACGCGTGCTGAGCGAGGTCGCCGGTTAAATACCGCCGCAGCAGCATCGCCTGCCGACGGCTCGAACCGATCGCGTTTCGCGTGTTCAACAGTTCCAACGCCGCAGCTGAAAATCCTTCCGGAGCGATGAGCCAGAACTTGTATCGGGTAAAGTTGCAGGACAACGCCGCCATCTCAAGACGGTCACACCAGAACTCGGCGAGTTCTTTCGTCGCCTCCATCTTTGAATCGATCTCTGCGGCGAACCAGACGATCTCTTCATCGTCCGAGTATCGACGACCGTTAAAGCCCCGGCCGACGGCGCATCTTTCAGTCTCAGTTACCTGTGCGATCGGTTTATAAAGGCTTTCAGCATGGACCGACTGCACGATCTGCGGAAGCTGGATCGTGTCCCCGCTTCGCCTCAGCTCGGAAAGTGTTTCGTCGTCCGGAGCTCCTTTGTATTCGTCGCGAAATTTGCCGTAGTCGAGCAGCGCTGCCGGAACGTCTGCCGCCTCGAAAGAGGCAAGCAGTTCGCGCACACCGAGAGCGGTATTCCGTCGATAAATTTCGGTCATCAACGCGGGAGCACGTTTTAACGATTGGTTGAGCGAATCGCCGACGACGATCGCGCGGTTGTCGCCGCCTACCTCGAGACGGAAACGTGCGTCGATGTAATCGGCAAGCATGTCGTTCTCGCGCATTGCCTCGATCCTGCCCGTTGACAGCCTGACCAGTTCACGCGTGTTGAGAATGTCGAGGCCGCGGCCGGAACGTTCGCCAAGACCGCTCAGCTCGCGCCATCTCTCGACAGGAAAGTCGAGCGAGCCGCTCCAGAAAAGATCGTTCAGAATCCTTACGACACTCTTCTGGACCTCCGGCTCCAGTGCGACGTCGTGCAAAATTCGGTCGTAGTATCGTGCGACGCCGCCGCCCAACAGTTCGTCGGTATATGCGCTCTGGACTTGGCGGAACGTGTCGAGGTCCGTGCCGCTCTTAGCCGCGTTGCGCAGCAGTGAAACAGCCGCCGCCGGCTTTCCGGCAGCCTGTGCGGCGATCAGGTCGCGTGCCTGCTCGCTGAGGCTGACGCCGATCTTCCGTGCGCGAACCTCGATCAACCTGCCCATTTCGCCGTGGCTCAGCGGATCAAGCTGAACCTCACGACACTTCGAAAGACCTATCCGCGAACGCCGCAGCGCAGAAAATACAAACCTGGCGTTCGGATAACCCGTTATCTCGCCGAAAGCGCGCATCAGCAGATCGCCGTGTTGCAGAAACTCGGCCTCATTAAAATGATCGACAAAAAACACGGCCGGTCGTGATTCGGCGGCACGCACGGCTGCCCCGAGGCCTGTGGCAAGCGAGTACCCTTCGGCGTCGACTTCGCGGCGTTCGCGCAGAACTTCGATAACGCGGCTAAGCCATATCAGGTCCGCGGCAGGCGCCAATCGCTCCAGTTCGTCAAGCGTCGGCGAATGCTTAATGATCCTGTCGTCCTGCCTGCTGAAGGCGACCGCCTGGACACAAACCCGGTAGAGAAATCGTCTTACGGACTGATCAGCGGTCCGGTCCGTGCGATCGATCGGAAAATAAACGGGCATTACCGTCCGCTCACGAAACAGCCGGTCGTATGCCTGCCGCATCAGTTCTGACGAGCCGATCGCGGGCGCGGAGAACAAGATCGTGCAGTCGCCCGGGCCGCTCTGGTCCTGCGATGCCGTCAGCGATCCTAACTCCGATTCGCGACCGGTGAAATCCTCGGGCTGCAGCTGCGCGAGGATTTTCGATTGGATCTCATTTCTCATTTAATGGATCTTTTCGGCAAGAGAGTCGCCAAAGTCGTTATAAAGCTGCACGTTATTTCGCCCGCGGTCTTTCGCTTCGTACAACGCCCGATCGGCCGCCCAAATGATATCGTCCGGCGAGCTTATAACGGCGGTCGTCTTTGCGATGCCGATGCTTGCCGTAACGTGCCGGTTCGGGAACTCGGTCCGCTCGATCTGCATGCGGATACGTTCGGCTATGACCGAAGCTTCTTCACTGCTGGTCTGCGGCAGCAGGACGGCAAATTCCTCACCGCCGTATCTGGCCGCCACGTCATCGCCGCGCAGATTCTCTTTCAGGATGTTCGCGACTATCCGCAGTGCGGCGTCGCCGGCGGGATGCCCGTAGGTATCGTTGTAAGATTTGAATTTATCGACGTCCAGCATCAGGAGGCTCATCGGAAAATGGTGGCGTTTCGAACGCTGGATCTCTTCGTTGAGGCGCTCCTGCAGATAGCGGCGATTGAGCAGGCCGGTCAACGCATCTGTTACCGAAAGCTGTTCAAATTCGCCGGCTTTGTCCCTCATCGAAGCACGGTCGATCGCCATCGCTATCTGCGGCGTTATCGCCTGCAGCAGCTCGATATCGCGCTCGTTAAAGTCCTCACCATCGGCGCGGTCGGTGAAGTTCATCACCGCGATCTTTCGCTCGCCGATCGAAACAGGAAACGTAAGGAACGAATCTGATTTATATCGCCACTCGTCCGGCGCCGGCGTCACGAACGACGAGATGCCCGTGACGATGATCGGATCGCCGTTCTCGAGTGCCGGAGCGGAAACGCGGTCGCCGACGTTTATTTCACCGAGAAGGTCGATCAGCGACCCAACTGCAGCCTTCGCCTGCAGTTGATTGGACTTTTCGTCTCTTACCAGAAGCGATGCGCGCTCCGCCCGCAACAGCTCGGCCGAGACCTGCGTCACACGAAGCCAGAAATCATCGGCATCGATGGTCTTCAAGCTCTCATTAAACCGTCTCACCGCACGGGCGAGCCAATCACGCTGCTTTACTTCGTCGCGAAGCTTTAGGATCTCAAGCTGCGAGGCAACGGACTGAGCGATCCTCGCGATAGTGCGTTGCACCGCCCGGTGGGCGAGCGGCCCCTCGATGCCGACAGCGGCATGAATTTCGTTTCCGATGGTCAGCGGAAAAAGACTGAGTACGCGTTTCGACGCTTCGCCGCTTTTCGCCCGTTCGCGCAGAACGAGCGGAAGCTGGCGTTTCGCCGCCTGCACAAAAAGCGGATGGTCGCCGGTAACGCCCACCTCGATAGTCTTGTCGCTGATCGGGCCTTTTGCCAACATCCTGATCAGACGATTGTCTTTGACTTCGAACCAAAACAACGATTCGATATCGAAACGCTCAGCGACAAAATCCAGAAACGCGCCGCACGCCTGGCGATAGCCCATCTTCATCAGGGAACTGAGGAGCGACCTCAGAGCCGACAGTTCGCCGCTTTCGGATTCGGCCGATGTATTTTGCGGCGTGGTCTCAGAACGTTCGGTCGATGCGTCTTTTTCGTTGAAAATTCCGATCAGCCTCGACAATTCTGTGCTTTCAGGCTCTACTGCCTCCGGTTCCAGAAGTTCGGAAACAGTATCGGCTATCGGCGGCTGCGGTTTCGTTTCGGTCACTGTCAGGAGCGTCGAGCTACTTTCAGTTCCCATCTCGAGAAGGTCTTCCTCGACCGGTTCACTCATGACGCCGATGGTTTCCGCCAGCCTGCGGATCGGCTCGACTGCGCCGATCATTAGAATATTGTCGAAAAATTCGGTCGGTTTGAGACGCTTCCAATCGCCGTTGACGGCACGGTCGGTCGCTTTACGGTAATTCTCCGCTTTCGTAAACGCTCTGCCCACTATCGCGACCAATTGTTTGCCATGCTGCCGTACGGGAACCGCCATGCACGACAGTCCGGCGAAGCATTCGTAATCGACCGGCCCAATTACCTCCGTCGCGCGTTGAAACGCCTTACCGCAGAACTCGCTGCACGCGGCCGAAAACTTTTCGCCGGGGTTCAGAACGACGCAGATCGAGTTGTTGTTCGCGGCACCAGCCTGACGGGAACGGCGGTCGACAAGCGCGACCGCAAGGCCGGCCTTTTCGGCGGCGGCCGTAAACTTATCTTCGATTTCGATTACCTTAGGGCACATTTCAAGCTGTTTGAACGCAATTCCAGCCGTCATCTAAGTATACAAACTAAAACGGTTGGAATTTCGGGTACTTGCTGTATACGCGCAATCGCGGCGCGCTTTCACGAAATAGCGTTTTTAGGGCCGAACTTTCTCAAAATTATGTCACAGAAGTACGAGGATCATTATCGATGCCGCGTGCACCGGGAATTGAAATGTGAACTAGTTCGATGCATCCGCGCCGGATCGGAACTGGGAAGGTCGAAAAGCGAAGGCGTAACTCCCTCAGTTGCATAAGGTTAGCTATTGTGGCACGTCTCTTGTAATAAGAGTCTGTCAGTCAAATGACAATATAAATAGATCTTCGGAGGCAGTTATTATGATAAACGATTACGAGGCAAAAACGCCGATCACGTCGGAGGACTTTTCATCGTCGGACGGTGTCGATAATGATTCGGTCATCTCAACGCTAAACGGGCTCATCGAGACGTGCAAGGACGGTCAGAACGGCTTTAAGGAAGCAGCCGAAGGTGTCGAACGATCGGACCTGAAATCGCTGTTCTACGAGTTTGCTCAGCAGCGTGCGCAGTTTGCGGGTGAATTGCAGTCGCTTGTAAAATCGCTCGGCGGCGACCCTGAAAATTCGGGCAGCACGCTTGCGGCTCTTCATCGCGGTTGGATCGATATCAAATCGGTAGTGACCGGGAAGGACGAGGGGTCGATCCTCAACGAATGCGAACGCGGCGAAGATTCGGCAAAAAGTAATTACAAAGCCGCTCTCGATACTCAGTTACCCGCGAACGTCGCGGAGACCGTCCAGACGCAATACACGTCGGTGCAGAGCGCACACGACCGCGTAAAAGCTCTTCGGGATGCGTTTAAGAATGAAGGAAAATCGTCGAACACGGCGGCGACCGGTAACTAAAAATATCCCACACCGCGAAAAGGAGGTCCTGAAAAGGGCCTCTTTTTTATTGCTGCTCGGGATCGATGTTGCCGATAGCTCCCATGCCGAGCTTGGCGTTCTGCTCTACGTCCGGGTGCTGCGAGTTGATCCTTATGCAGGCCGCACTGTGTGCAGGTTTGATCTCGACGAGTTTCGGAACGATCTGTTTACATTCTTCGATGGCGAACGGGCATCGCGTGTGGAAATGACAGCCTGACGGCGGGTTGATGGGCGAGGGCACGTCGCCCGTCAAAATGATGCGTTTGCGCGTCGCCTCGATCTCCGGGTCCGGAACTGGAACGGCGGAAATAAGCGCTCGTGTATACGGCATGAGCGGATCGCGATAGACTTCCTTGCCGCCGGCGAGTTCAACGATCTTGCCAAGATACATCACCGCGACGCGGTCCGAAAGATGCCGGACGGCGCGCAGATCGTGCGAGATGAAAAGATATGTCAGGTTCTTTTCGGCCTGCAGACGCTCCATCAAATTCATGATTTGCGCCTGGATCGAGACGTCGAGCGCCGATATCGGTTCATCAGCGACGATAAACTCCGGATCGACCGCGAGAGCGCGTGCAATGCCGATACGCTGTCGCTGCCCGCCCGAGAACTCGTGCGGGTAGCGCTTTGTAAAGCGTCGGCTGAGTCCAACGGTTTCCATCAAATTCTGGACCTTCTCTTCGACCGAGCCGCCGTTCTTCAGACCGAATGTGCGGATCGGCTCGCCGATGATATTACCGACCGTCATTCGCGGATTGAGGCTCGCGTACGGGTCCTGAAATATCATCTGAAGGTTCTTGCGATGTTCACGCATTCCCGATTGCGGCAGCGCCGCGAGGTCTTTGCCGTTGTATAGAACTTTTCCGCCCGTCGGTTCCGTCAGCCGTAAGATGGCCTTGCCCAATGTCGATTTTCCGCATCCCGACTCACCAACGAGCCCGAGCGTTTCGCCTTTTTTTATATCAAGCGAGACACCGTCGACGGCCTTAACCACTTTCGCTTCGCTAAACAGCCCGCCGCCCAAACGGTAATGGACCTTCAGGCCCTGCATCGAGATAAGCGTTTCTTTTTCGTTGTTACTCATTGGATCTTTCAACTTAATGGCCGAGCTAAGCCTGCGGCCCGCCTTGCGAACCGTTCGTTCGAGTCGCGGACGCGGCCTGCTCCGCTACCGACTCGGCATAAACCTCTTCCGCGAAATGGCAGAGCGAGCGGTGATCCTCGTTGATCCGAACGAACGGCGGGAACTCGCGCCGGCAAATGTCTTCCGCACGGTAGCAGCGTTCCGCGAACGGGCAGCCGGGAGGCAGGTGAGCGACGTCCGGCGGCAGACCGGGAATCTGGTAAAGCTCCGTTCCCTCTTCGTGTGCGGGATCCGGTACGCTCTTCAACAAGCCTTTTGTGTACGGGTTTGCCGGCGTCGCGAAAAGCTCCTTCGTCGGTGCCTGTTCGAAAACCTTTCCGGCGTACATGACGATGATATTCTCCGTCATGCCCGCGACGACGCCGAGGTCGTGCGTGATCAGTATCACGCTTGTGCCCATGCGTGCCTTTAGATCTTTTATCAGCTCGAGTATCTGCGCCTGAATGGTGACGTCGAGGGCCGTCGTCGGCTCGTCGGCGATCAGAAGTTCCGGGTCACAGCTCAGTGCCATCGCGATCATCACACGCTGGCGCATGCCGCCCGAAAATTCGTGCGGATAGTTATCGATGCGTTCGTGCGCCTCGGGAATGCCGACGGTCTTGAGCATCTTGATCGCGTGCTCACGAGCCTGCTTTTTGGTGTGGCCGAGATGGAGTTGCGTTACTTCCATCAACTGTGTCGAGATCTTCAGGAAGGGGTTGAGCGAGGTCATCGGATCCTGAAAGATCATCGCCATTCGCTTGCCGCGGATCTTTCGCACGCCGTCGATCGGCAGCGCGCGAATATCGACGCCGTCAAAGATCACATCGCCGCTGACGATCTTCCCCGGCGGTTCCGGTATCAGACGCATAACCGACAGATTGGTCACCGACTTTCCGCTGCCCGACTCGCCGACGATGCCAAGCGTTTCGCCCCGTTTCAATTCGAACGAGATCCCGTCGACTGCTTTCACGATGCCGTCTTCCGTCTGAAAATAGGTCCGCAGGTCGTTGACCGATAAGATTGTTCCGTTATTTTCGCTCATTAATTATGCTGGCGGAAATCAATTAGAATTTGCGCGTTTGCGGGTCGAGAGCGTCACGCAGTCCGTCGCCTAAAAAGTTCAGCGAGAACAGCGTCAGCGCCATCGTCACGCCGGGGAAGATCAACTGCCAAGGGAAGATCGCGATATTCTTAACACCGTCGGACGCGAGGCTGCCCCACGAGGCGTACGGTGCCTGGACGCCTAATCCGAGATAGGAGAGAAATGCCTCGGTCAGCATCACGCTCGGGACCGTCAGCGTGGCGTAAATTATGACCGGGCCGAGCGCGTTCGGCACGAGGTGTTTGAAAATAATGCCGAACGTCGAAACGCCGGTCGCCTTTGCCGCAAGAACGAATTCCTGATTCTTCAGCGACAATATCTGCCCGCGGACGACGCGTGCCATCGTCAGCCACGACACGAGCCCGAGCGCGAAGAAAAGCAAGAATATCTGGCTCAACCCCTGGTTGCTCGATCCGCCGAATTTTTCCGACAGAAACGTGATCCACTTCGGCGTGTTGGGCCCGCCGAAAACCGACAGCAGAACGATGACGATCAGGATGTACGGTATCGCGTAAATGATATCGACAATACGCATCATCAGGTTGTCGATGCGGCCGCCGAGGTAGCCGGCGATCGCTCCGTACGAAACGCCGACGATCAGCGAAACGAGCGTCGAAATAATTCCGACCATCAAAGAAATGCGTCCGCCTTGCAAAACACGTGCGAGCATGTCGCGGCCGGCTTCGTCCGTGCCCATCCAATGTTCCGAAGACGGCGGAAAAGATTTGATCAAGTCGCTGTCCGGCGGAATGAAATCAGGCGTGACGCCGGTCGTTAAGCGCATCAGCGGCGGTCCGAATGTAACCGCGACCAACATCAACCCGAGCACGACCAGGCCGAACACGGCGAGTTTGTTCTTCAACAAACGTTTCCATGCGTCGCGCCATAGCGAATTTCCTTTTACTATTTCTTGTTCAGCGTTCATACCTGCCCTAGTCGTAGCGAATTCGAGGATCGAGAAATCCGTATGAGATATCAACCGCGAGATTGAAGATCATGATAAGTATCGAAAGAAACGCAACGATACCAAGAACCAGCGGCTCGTCACGATTGAGCACCGCCTGAATGAAAATGTTGCCGAGCCCCGGTATCGAAAAAACGCGTTCGACGACGACGGTTCCGGCGAGCAAACCGGCTAGTGCCGGGCCGGTGAACGATACGACCGGGATTATCCCGCCGCGAAGCGCGTGTTTGAGCAGCACCGTCTTTTCGTCAAGCCCTTTCGCTCGTGCGGTGCGGATGTAATCGGAACGTAGGACCTCGAGCATTCCGGCCCGCGTCAGACGCGCAATATATGCCGCGTAAACCGCGGCGAGCGTGATCACGGGCAGTATCAGATTAGATATTCCGCCCCAACGTGCCGGCGGCACCCAATAAAGGCCGAGCGCAAATATCAACACCAGCGTCGGCCCGAGCACAAAGTTCGGCACCGAAAGCCCAAGCATCGCGAGCGCCATCGAGCCGTGATCCCAGATCGTGTTTTGTTTTAGAGCGGCAATTATACCCGCGGAAAGACCGATAAAAAGAGCGAGTAAATACGCTAACAGCCCGATCGTTGCCGAGTACGGCAGATGGCGTTTAATGATCTCGTTGACGCTCTGTCCCTGATATTTCAGCGACTCGCCGAAATCGCCCTTGACGATGTTCAGCATCACGAGGCCGTACTGCGTGTACCACGGCTTGTCGAGGCCGTAACGCTTCTTGATGTTCTCTTCGATCGCCGGCGGCAGCTTTTTTTCCGAAGAATAAAATGTTCCCGGAGCGAGCCTGATCAATCCCCAAGTCAGCGTCACGACGAGCAGAGCCATCGGGATAATGATCAGCAATCGCTTTAAAATGAAACTAAGCATTTTCCCTCTCTATTTAACGGCCGCGGGTGCCGCGCTCGCCGCCGCTTTTTTCGACTCTTCCAACGCGTTCTGTTTCGCCATCAGCGCGTTGACCTGCGCGGTCACGGCTGGATCGTCGTCGGTCATTATCGTGTCCATGTTCGTCGTCCACTTGCTCTCGTCACGTTCGATGTACACGAACTTCCACGGATGCAGCGTCCCCGGGTTCGGGTACATTCCTTTCACGTAAGGCTTCTTGAGCCAGCTCGTTCCCGATGTGCCGAGCGGGATTATTATCTGCTGCTGTGAGATATAAAACTCTGCCTGCGCCAGCTTTTCGAAACGCTTCTGCGTGTCTACCGTGTTATTCGCGTCGTCCAGCATCTTGTCGAATTTCGGGTCCCACCAGCCAGTTCCGCCCTCGTTCGCCTTCGAATAGTAAAGCCCGAGGAACGTGTAAGGGTCCATGTAATCACCGACCCAGCCGCGTCGGGCGAACCCGTCATAATCGACCTTGTTCAGCAGCGGCAGGAACGTGCGGAACTCCATGTTCTTGAGCGACACCGTGATGCCGAGGTTCTGTTTCCACTGCGCCTGCACGAATTCGGCTACGGATTTGTTGCTTTCGGCCGTGTTGTACGTGATGCTGACCTTGTCCACCGGAAACGATGGGCACGAATATGCGCCGGCGCTTCCCTGTACCGGAAAGCCTGCTTCGGCCAGAAGTTTACGCGCTTTTTCCGGATCGAATTTTCGCGCCTTCCATTCTTCGAGCGAGCTTCCCTGCTTTTTCAGTTCCTCGGTGTACACCTTTGTCCGGGCTTCCTCGTATTTCGGGAAGATCCCTTCCGGCGTCATATCGACAAGCGGTTTTAACGTCTTGCGAAACACGGCGAGAGCGTCGCGGTCGATCGCGAGTGCGAACGCCTGACGCAGTTTTAGGTTGTCCATCGGCGCACGCTTTACGTTGACGACGTAAAACTCGGTCGCAACTTCCGGGTGCAGCGAATATTCCGCAGTGAATTTTCGAACAGTTTCATTCCACGGTGCGGGAACGGTGTGATTGTACTGAGCGTCGATGCTGCCCGCCTTGTACAGGTTGAGTATCGTCGTTTGCTCATCGAGCGGATAGAACTCGATCTTGTCGAGTTTCACGTTCGCTGCGTCCCAGTAGTTCGGGTTTCTCTTAACGACAAGAACGTCATAAGGCCTGTAAGTCTCGACCATGAACGGGCCACTGGTGACGATCGTTTCAGGACGCGCCCACTCGCGGCCGTACTTCTCGACGATTTTTTGATCGACCACACGGAAGAACTGATGTCCGAGCAATCCCAGAAAATACGGGGCCGGCTGAAATAACTTGATACGCAGAGTGTAATCGTCGACCGCCTCGACACCGATATCCTCCGCCTTGACCGGGACAAGTTCCTTGCCGTCAACAGCCGCTTTCATCTTGGGATCGTCGGCGAGCATTTTGTCCAGCTCTTTTTTGTCGCTTGGGACAGACAACCGCTCCGGCGAATCGAGAAAGCGGTGAAACTCGGTATCGCCGCCGAGAGTGTCGTGCTCGGCATTCGGTACCGCTGCGGTTTCGTCCGCGAAATCCTTTTCGAGCAGAAACTGTCCGTTCGCGTCCCTCACGAAAGAGCGGCCGGCATTGTACGCTTCGGAATACTTGATGTAATAACCGAGGCTGGCGTTACGGGACGCAAGCTCGGGCGAAAACCCGCGGCGGATCGTGTAGACAAAGTCTTGTGCCGTGATCGGATCGCCGTTCGAGAACTTGGCGTTATTCCGCAGGTGGAAAAGGTATTCGGTGCCGTCCGGCCCTGTCTCCCACGTTTCGGCGACGCCCGGGATCGGGTCCATCGTCTTCGGATCGTATTCGACCAGGCCTTCGTACAGCGACATCAAAATGCGCGCCTCCGGTTGGCCGTTCGGGACTGCCGGGTCGAGTGATTCAGGCTCCGAGCCGGAAACGTATCTCAGCACATTGTCCTTCGGCGCCGCCGTTCGGCCGAAATAGCGGCTATCCGCCGACGTCGTGCAGCCGGCAAGTACCGCGGCAAGCACGAAAATGGCGGTCGCAGTGTAAAACTTTCGATATTCGGTTAGTTTCATAACCCGAACTCCTTGACTGATTAAAAGAAGATCCGCCTCTAAAAGACCGAGGCAACGGAGAGACGAAATTCGATATTCCGGCGGCTCAAAACGCAAATGCCAGCCGTTCGGCATCTTGTGCGGACAAACGATTTAGCCGGCGATCGTGCTTGCTTCGATTCACCCGACTCCTACTTCGGTTGCCAACTGTTGTCAATGCTTACGTCTTTCAACGACGGTGCGTCGAGACTATTAAAGTCGAAACCGGAGACATACGGCTTAACCAATGAATACGACGTCGGGAAGTACAACGGGATCGCTCGCAGTTGGGCAACGGCGTCCTCTTCGGTCAGAACCGGCGTCGGAGCGACCGTTTTGATCTCATTTTTTCCGGTTTCGGCAACATTCTTATTAGATTCAAGGTCGCCTCGCTCCGCTTCCGATTTCTTCGCACCGACATTCGTACCAATTTCGGGCGTCTTTGCATCGTCGGCCGTCGCAAATATCGAAAGAAGACTCATCGGTTCGTCGTTTGACGGAAAGACGGCTCCGCGTCGAATCAGGTCATAGTCGCCGAATGCTTTGGCATTTTCAAATTCGGCTGATCCTAATACGATGATCTCGGTGTCGAGGTTTAAGTTTTGCTTCCACATTCGCGCGACAAGTCGTGCGATGCGCTGCTGCAAGTCGTTGCGGTTGACCACGAGGCGGATCACCGGAAAATTGAGGCCGTCGGGGAAACCGGCTTCCTGCAGCAGTTCACGGGCAAGGTCACGGTCCTCGGAAAGCTTCTCTTTCGGCTGCTTGGTGAACGGCAGAAAGGAAAGTGCTGGACGCGTCGAGCCCTCGAGTTCGCCCTCGGTCAACACTTCCCGCTCGATGGCGATCGCAAGTGCGCGGCGAACACGGTCGTCGGAAAATGGGGCCTTTTTGAAATTGACTTCGTAGTAGTTCAACGCGCTGTGCGTCGTCTGCCGGAAATCATCGTACGGCGAGAGCAATTTGAGCGCGAGCGGCGCAAAATCAGCGTTGGTCACGGCGTCGAGTTCGCCGTTTCGGTAACCGTCCAACGCGTTTTCGGCGGAGTCCTTGGGCACGAACAGCACGCGTTCCAGTTTAACGGCGTCGCGGTTCCAGTAGTCGTCCGAACGGACCATAGCGACGCCGTCGGCTCCGACGGCCGACAATTTGAACGCTCCGTTCGTAACGATATTCGAGTTGGGAAGATTGTTTTCAGATTCCGCAATTTCGCCGAATGTCGGGCGAAACATCGGGCTTGCGACAAGCTTCGCAAAGTCGCGGTCCGGTGCGGCCAGACGCACCTGCAACACTTGCTCCGACTCAGCGATAACGCCGATCGTCGGACCCGATGCTTTGATCGCGTCGCGCGTTTCTTTAACCGACTTGTTGGCGTCTGACGCCGCATTGTTCTGTTCGGGAAGCGATGGTGCCGACGGCAGTGCCGCCTCGGGCGTAACGGTCGGGAACGGAACGCTTTCGGGAGTGCGCGGCTCAGGCAGTAGTTTCGGGGCCTCCGGCAAATTCTCTTGTTTTACGGTTTCAAGCCCTCGCAGTCCTTCAATGTTGTAAAACAGGTCCGCGTGCGGAAGCTTGGAACCCATTTTGGCGAGCCGCGTCCACGACCGCACAAAATCCTGCGCCGTCACGGGCTTTCCATTCGACCACTTTGCGTCACCGCGTAGATAAAACGTCCACGTTTTGAAATCGTCCGAGGCGGACCACCTCTCTGCAACGCCCGGCTCTTCGCGAAGGGTCTTCGCGTTGATCTCCGTTAGGCCTTCGAATAACGCCCGGACGAGGTCTGTCTCCGGCGCTGCGGACGCAAATGCCGGGTCAAAGCTTTTCGGCATTTTGCCGTTGCTCCAGCGAAACTCCTGCTTCGCCGGCGGGGCGGTCTGGACTATCAGCGGCTCGCTTTTCGGCGCTCCGGTTTCTGAGCACGCGCCGAGCAAAAGCGCGGCTAGAGTGAATAGAAAAGCGAGGCGCAGGGAACGGGCGGCTGGTGAAGGCCGTTTAGACTTCCCGATTCTGCGTCTCGCTTTCATTAATTCAAATTACGAACCTTGCTGCCCCCGACCTTGTAAAAGCCGAAGTTGGCCGTGCACGTCGACCGCTTGCCGACGCGTGTCATCAAATCCTTTAGATGTATCGATCTGGTAGTCGGCGAAGCGTTTCTTTTCGTCCTGGGGCATTTGGGCCGCGATGCGTATCGCCGCCTCCGGTTCCGTCAGCTTTTCGCGTAACATCAACCGCTGCAATTGTATCGCAGGTTCGCACCACACGACAATCAGACTATCGAATCGCTTATAACCGCCGGATTCTATCATAAGTGCGGCGTCAATGATCGCAATTCCGTAAGGATCTTCGACTGCACGCAAACGCAGCCATTTGTCCTGCGCCTCAAAAACGAGCGGATGCACGATCGAATTGAGCAAAAGCCGCTTTTCTTCATCCGCGAACACGATCGAACCGAGTTTCGAGCGGTCGAGTTCGCCGCCTGGCAGCAGGATATCCATCCCGAACGCCACGGTTATCTGCTGAAGCCCGCGTGTTCCCGGACGCACCACCTCGCGAGCCGTCTGATCGGCATCGAGGACGTGACAGCCAAGTTCGCGAAAGACATCGCAAACGAAAGATTTACCGACGGCAATCGAGCCTGTCAGGCCGACATTCAACATCTATGCTGTCCGGTTGTGCCGCTTTGCGAGTTTGCCGACGTTAAACTCGGCGATCTCGTTGAGCGTCAAACCGAGTTCATCGGCGCACGCCGAAATGTACCAAAGTACATCGCCGAGCTCGTCCTTCAGTTTCCCGCGGACCTCGTCGGTCAGAACACCGTCGAAATCACGCTGTATCTTCTTAACGATATTTGCGACCTCACCGGCCTCGCCTGTCAGGCCGAGTGTCGGATATTCAAGGTTCGAAAACCGCTTCGGGTAATGTGCCGTCTGGCTCGCTTCAGCCTGGTATTCTTCAAAAGTCATTAATTTATCTTTCTCCTGCTCATCGCCGCCTGTACGGTATTTTTCATCAACATCGCCACGGTCAGGAGTCCGACTCCGCCCGGGACCGGCGTGCAATTTCCTGCTTTTTCGACCGCGTCCCTGAAATTCACGTCGCCGACGAGCGTCGCCCCGCGTTTCTCGATCGTCGCGAGCCGCTTCGCGAGGTCGTCGCCGTCAAATAATCCATTTACCAATTCGGCGTCCGAAACACTGTTGATGCCGACGTCGATGACGGTCGCGCCTTCGCGAATGTGCTCGCTGCAGACAAATCCCGCTCGGCCGATCGCCGCGACCAGAATATCGGCCTGCCGCGTTATCGACGGCAGATCAGCCGTTTTTGAGTGGCAGATCGTCACCGTCGCGTTTTCGCGGAGCAGCAGCATCGCCATCGGCTTGCCGACGATATTGCTTCGTCCGACGATCACGGCGTGTCGGCCGGCGATCTCGATATTCGAACGTTTCAGAATCTCGATCACGCCCGCCGGCGTACACGGCACCAGCGAATCCTGCCCGAGCGAAAGCCGGCCCACATTCACGGGATGAAAACCGTCGACGTCCTTCGCCGGATCGATCGCCTCGATGACGGATGATTCGTCGATATGTTTCGGCAACGGAAGCTGAACCAGGATGCCGTCGACGTCGGGGTCGCGGTTGAGCTTATTTACTACGTCCAAAAGCTCGGCCTGCGTCACGCTGGCCGGCAAATGATAATGCTCGGACCTCATGCCGAGCTCTTGGCTCGTTTTTACTTTGCTGGCGACGTAAACGGCGGACGCCGGATCTTCACCGACGCGTACGACCGCGAGACACGGTATGAACGAAAGTCCTGCAATAGTCGCTCGAACTTCGGATTTTATAGTGTCGGAAATTTCCCTACCGCTCAATAATTTAGCTGTCATTCACTCGCTATTTTACAGAAATTCCGTCGAATTTGCATTGGAACCGGGGCTGTAATTTAGGCGCGTAACTTCCCGCGGCAGAAAAATTGCAGGAAGTGTGGCGGGATTCGGTGTTTTCTTCGGCAGACCGAACGAATCGCACGCAAAAATACAGATCGAATACGTCAATTAAAGTGAAAATGTACAGCATCGACCAGATCTTTAGAGTAAAAAAGGCAGCCATCGGCTTCTTTTGCGCGGCTTTTGTGCTCACGGCAGCCGGTTTTGTATTCGCCGCACCGCAAGGAAAGGCGGCTGAGCAGCTCGAGGTTTTTCGTCCGTCGAACGGTATTTTTTATTCCGCGTCGGCTGACGACGCCGGTGCGTTCACGGCGGTTCGATGGGGATCGGCGACCGACGTCCTGGCTCCCGGCGATTACGACGGCGACGGCATCACGGACGCTGCGGTTTGGCGTGCCGAAACCGGCGTCTGGTACATTCTGCAAAGCGGCGACGGAAGTGCAATGTTCATAAAATGGGGCATGACGACGATCCACCCAACCGGCGGATTGCGTGACATTCCTGTTCCGGCCGACTATGACGGCGACGGCAAAACCGACATTGCGGTCTGGCGTCCCGACACGGGCGTATGGTTCGTGCTGTTTTCTTCGGCGAAATTCGATCAGCGAAAGGCGGGTGTCTTCCGCTGGGGCAAACTCGGCGACGTTCCCGTTCAGGCTGATTACGACGGCGACGGACGCGACGATTTCGCGATCTTCAGGCCGCTCGGAAGCCAATGGTTCATATTTGAAAGTTCTACCGGCAGTTGGAAGATCCACAGCTTCGGCACCGCCGGTTCTGACCGCCTCGTTCCCGCCGATTACACCGGCGACGGCAAGGCCGATCTCGCGGTTTACCGCAACGGCATCTGGTACGTGCTCGACAGCAAATCGGGCGAAACCGAGCCGTTCGAATTCGGCTTTGCGGACGGCGTCGCCGCACCCGGCGATTACGACGGCGACGGACAGACCGACTTTGCGGTCTTCCGGAAAGGCACCTGGTATATATACGACTCAGCGACACCGCGGCTGAGATCTGTAAGTTTTGGCAGCGAGTATGATGTTCCCCTAAATTCACTGCGTGCAAAGCCGAGCATGGTCGCTGTCCCCTAAGCGAAAATGCTGCAGTTCGGTTTCATCGGCAGTTCGAGAAGTTCCACGGAACTTCTCTTTTTTTGTTTTGAACGTTTCAGCGTTAACATTCCTCAGTGAAACTTTGCGCATCGATCATATTCGGTCTCATCCTGGCGGCGGTTTGCTTGTCCCAGGATCAGGCGGGCAGCTTTGACATGCTGCGTCAGGCGCTGAAGGCAGGCGATTACGGCTCGGCCGTCCGCGAGCTTCGATCGATCGAAGCCGCCCGGCCGGAAGTCTTTGCCGCAAACGACCTCGATTACCTTCTCGGACGCACTCTGGAAAAGCTCGGCGACTCCGCTGGGGCGATCGAGAGTTTCGAATCGGTACGCAGCAGAAATTCCGCGCTCAAAGATCACGCCTTGTGGCACCTATCGGCCCTCGCCCGTTCGTCGGGGAATCTGTACCTCGAGCGACTTTACTTGAACGAATTGATGTCCTTCGAGGTCGACAGCCTGGCGGCCCAAGCCGCCCGGACGCGCCTTGCGGAAAGCTTTTTAGAGAGCCGCGACCCGGAAGAAGCGATTCGCCGCATTGAAAGCGGCCCATCGCAAGATCCTGTTCCAGCGAACTCGAAAAGCGGTCCGAACATCGACCGCGAACGTAAGCGGCTCGCACTCCTCGCGCACTCATATCTGCTCGCCGGAAATACAGCCGAAGCGTTGAACCGGTTCAACGCACTGCTCAGTTCGACGCCGAACACGGAACAGCCGGACGATATCGCACTCGCGGCGGTACGCGGCCTCGACGCGATCGATTCGGTTCCGTCAACCGCGGCCGTCTTGACCGACGACGAACACTTTCGCCGCGCGTCCGTCTATCATTTCAATCGAGATTTCGAGAACGCCCGGACGCACTACTCCGCAATAGTCGACCAGTTCGATTCTAGCCCGCTCGCCTCTCAGTCGGCCTTCCAGATAGGCCGCACGTTCGCGCAGGAAGGAAATTTCGTCGACGCCGTAAAATGGTTCGAGCGGGAACAGGCCGGCGACCCCGCCGTCGCTAAAGACGCATTGCTGCAGGCCGCGTCCGCCTACGCACGTTTGAGGAAATACCACGAATCGATCGTGCGGTATCAATCGTTCATCCAGAATTATCCGAATGACGAAAGTATCGATCGTGCGTATCTGAACATAGTCGACGTCCTTAGGGACGAGGGCGAAGAAACGGCGGCGATCCAGCAAGCTCAAAAGATCCAGGAGACCTTCCGCGGAAAGCAGACCGAAGCGTTAGCTATTTTTTCCGAGGCGCGTATCTATTTTGCGCGGAGCGAATGGCAAGACGCACTAGCCGCCCTCGAAAAACTCGCGGGCCGAAATGATCTTGGCGGTGCAACCGTTCCCGGCGGCACCACTGCGGCCGAAGTCGCCTGCATGCGGGCGTACGCGTTCGAACAGCTGGGCCGATTCGCCGAGGCGATCGGCGCTTATTTGTCGATACCCGACGGCATGAACGAGTACTACGGCGGGCTCGCGACCGCGCGCTTAAAATCGCTCGCGGCACAACCGGCGTCCAAGCCCGTGGTCGATACTAAACTCGACGAGTTGATCGCCGCTTCACGCGGAAGCGACCCGATCGCTCAGCGCCGGGCCGCGCTTGATGCTCTTCGGCTGACTTCCTCCGAAGAGACGCGTCGTTCTCTGTTCACAACACTTGCCCACTCTTATGCCAGATCGCCTGAGTACAACAAATGGGTGAAAGCAGCACCGCTCGACGCAGCTACGCGGGAGATCCTGACAAAGCCGCCGCAAGGCCGCCCGGACGACCGGCACAGAACGATCGCGGACGAACTACTGTATCTCGGGCTTTTTGACGAAGCCGCGCCTGAGTTCGAAGCTTCCATGATATCGGATCTAAAAACGAGCAGTCAGCGTCTGCCGGCAAACTCCGCTTACACGCTCGCCGTTCTTTACCAGAAAGGCGATCGTGCTGACCGGGCATCAGCATTCTTCCGGCAGCTCTGGAGCTCTCCCGCAGACATTCAGCCGGAGATGCTCGCCCCGGAATACGCCAATTTCATCTATCCGGTACCGTACAAGGAAATGCTGTTGAAATATGCCGTGCCGCGTGGCGTCGACCCGCGGTTCCTGTTATCAATCATCCGACAGGAATCGGGATTCCGACCGAACGTCAAATCGGGAGCCGCCGCCCGCGGGCTGATGCAGTTCATTTCGACGACCGCCGAGCAGACCGCTCGAAGCCTCGGGCGAGACGATTTCCACGACGACGAACTTTACGACCCGTCGGTTTCAATTCTATTCGGCAGCCAGTACGTCCAACAGTTGTTTACGTTTTTCCCTCAATTGCCCGACGCTGTGGCGGCGTCCTACAACGGCGGCGAGGACAATATGAAACGGTGGCTGTCGCGTTCGAGATCGCGCGTCCCCGAACGGTACGTTCCCGAGATAGCCTTCGGCCAGTCGAAGGATTACGCTCAGCGAGTGATGTCCAATTACCGGATGTATGAGATGCTGTACGACGAACGTCTCGAATCAAAAACGCCGGCCTTTTTGGGGCGTTACCGCTGATTTGCCTCGGCCGCGAATATCATTCAGAATTCTGGCAGGAAATTATGAAGTACAGGTCCATTATCATTCTGGTTTTTCTACTCATGTCGGCGTGCAAGGCGACGGAGGTTTCAAACACATCACCGGCCGCGTCAGCAAACGCAAAAAGGTATCCGTTCAAGGGCACGGTCGTCTCCGTCGACAAACAAAAAAAGACGGCGTCGATCGACCACGAAGCTATTTCCGGGTACATGGAAGCGATGACGATGGATTTCCCGATCCACGAAACGTGGGTCTGGGACGATCTCACGCCGGGCTCCGTGATCCAGGCGGAACTCGTCGTCGACAACACCGCGAAAGATCCGTTCTGGCTCGAAAAGATCGGCATCTCGGCCGCGCCGAACCCGAACCAGCCGCCCCCGCCGACCGGCGAAACAGCGCCGCAGATCGGAAAAGCCGTTCCGGATATCAAGCTGACCGATCAGGACGCAAAGCGGTTTTCGCTGACCGATTATCGCGGAAAGGCGTTCGCCGTGACGTTCATTTATCGCGATTGCCCGCTGCCCGATTACTGCATAAAGATGTCGCAGAACTTTAGCGACGCCGCAGTGCGTATCGCCGCCGACCCGGCAATCCGCGACAAGACAAAGCTGCTGAGCATTTCGTTCGACCCGGCACGCGACACGCCCGCCAAATTGCGCCAGTACGGCCAAGGCTATCTCGGCAATCAGGCGAAACCGGATTTCTCGGTCTGGCGGCTGGCCGTCGGAAGCGATAAGGACGTACGCGCCGTCGCGGGCTTTTTCGGGCTCAAATACGAAGTCGATGAGAACGACAAAGCCCTGATCAACCACTCGCTCGTGACGGCTGTCATAGGGCCGGACGGAAATGTGAAGAAGATCTTTGCGGGCAACAAGTGGACGGTCGACGAACTGCTGAAAAGTCTCGCCGAAGCCGCCGGCTAACCCGCGATCTTTCGCCGTAACTCATCAAGTTTTTCAGCGAGGCCGCTTTGATCGAAAGCGGCCTTTTCGCCTTTTCGATATATTTCCCGGCCCGCGACAATGGTGACGACAACGTCGCCCGCGCTCGACGAGTAAACGAGCGCGGCGTTCACGTCGTTGACCGGCCCCTGCGATACACTTCCGAGCGATACGACCGCTATATCAGCCTGCTTGCCCGCTTCCAACGAGCCGATCTCGGCGTCGAGCCCCATCGCCTTCGCCCCGCCAAGCGTCGCAGTTTCCAACGCTTCCGCCGCCGCGATAAAACGCTCACTTCCTGGCCGGTTCCTCGCGCCGAGGGCCGCAAAACGCGCCTCGTCCAGCATGTCGCACATGTTGTTACTCGCAACCGAGTCGCTGCCCAAACCCACCGCAATGCCGGCGTCGAGCATCGCCTCTAACGGCGCCCAGCCGTGGCCGAATTTCGCATTCGACTTTGGACAGTGTGCGACGGTCGCTCCGTTATCATTTATCCGCTCGATGTCGTCGGCCGATACGTTAACGCAATGTGCGAGCAGCGGCTTCGATTTCAAAATTCCCGTCCGCTCGAGAAATTCTATCGACGAGCATCGCGGGCTGGCCCAACTCACGCCAAACTTTTCGTAGATGCCGGTAAAGAATCCCGAACCGGTCCGCATCAATCGTGCTTCGTCCGCGGATTCCGAAGCGTGTGTCGAGACGTTCAACCACTCGGCCGCCGCGAGGTCGGCGATCATCGAAAACAGCTTCGGGCTTACCGTGTACGGCGAGTGCGGCGAGACGCCGACTTTCACCAGGGATGATTCGTCATTCCTCAGCACGCGGATCTTTTCCGCCAATTCCCGAACGTCGTTTCCGGCCGTTCTGTCGTCAGGCGAAAAGTTTGTTTCCTGATATAAAACGCCGCGAAGCCCGACGGCTTTCAGCGCCTCAAATCCCGCTTTCCCGTAACGCCCGACGTCGCCGAAAAACGTGACGCCGCCCGCGGCGCCTTCGGCCGCACCGGCGATTGCGGCCAGTTCGATATCGCTGTCGGTCAAACGATTGGCCCGCGTATCGTTGAGCAGCAAAAGCCACGATGCAAAATCGTGTTCGACGTGGTCGAGCAGCCCGCGCATCGCGGTGATCTCGAGGTGCGAGTGGCAGTTTACAAATCCCGGCAAGATCGCGGCCTGCCCAAAGTTTTCTTCGTCCGCCGCGGGAAATCGCGCGACGATCTCATCGCGAAAGCCGACCGCGATCAACTTGTCATGGTCGATCGCTACTGCTCCGCGATAGATCGGTCCTGATGTGATCGGCAGTACGTAGTCCGCGGATATGATTCGCATAGCTTGGCCGTGGATTTTCTAGGATGACGGCACGGGTTTCGCCAGTGCTTTGCGGTAACGCTGCAGGATGGAAGTGACGTAAGACTTCGTTGACGGGATGCCGATACGCGCGAGAAAATCCGCTTCGCTCATATTTGCCGGATCGCCGTCCTTGACCCAGTCTTCGACACGGCTCGGGCCCGCATTGTAGGCGGCAAGCATCATCGCGGTTTCCGCGGGACGTCCGCGGTAACGCTCGCGGAGACGTTCGAGGTACCAGCATCCGACCTGGACGTTCCGTTCCGGATCGCTTAGAAACTCGACGACATTTTCCGAGGTCTGTCTCTCAAATTCCTTTAGTTCGGTTTCCTTCGCCCAATCGCGTGCAACCAGCGGCGTTACCTGCATCAGACCGACCTCGCCAGCGTCGCCCTTTTCGGCCGGCCGGAAATAGGTTTCCTCGTAGATCAGGCTCCAGACAAGCTTTTCGTCGAGTCGGTAAATGCGTGCCTGACGGCTGATCATTTCGTCGAATCTATGTACCCAATATTGCGGAAGGAACAGAGCCGCCGACGCGCAGACGACGGCAAAAATGATCAGGACCGATCCGAGATAACGCCACATTGTAATAAAAAGAGTGATGGGCCGGCGGACTGTAACGCGACTATTAAAACAAAATCCTCCGCAAAAAGGAAAGCGGCCGGATAGCGGGATCAACGAGCGGACGGACCACCGTCGTGTGACGCTCCGCGCCTGACGGGCCGTGCGGTCCCGGCATCGTCACCGGTTTTAGCCGGCGGCATCGAAATGCTGCCCGATCTGATCATCTCAGCAAAAAGATCGACGTCGTAGTCTGCGTCGCGAGCCATCTGCTGGCGAACCTCTAAAAGCACTTCCAAAAATTTTGAGCGGCGGTACATTCTCTTAATTCGATGCGTCTAACTGTGCACTAGAAACTCGGGCGTGACGATCACCGGCGAAAAGAATCCGGCGGCGGTATTGAACAGTCGCACGCGGGCCTGTTTTCGCACGTTGGCAAGGTGGCCAAAGTTCCACGTCACAAGATAGTCTACCTTGTGAAACGACGCCATCGCCACGTGAATAGCATCGGCCATGAATTTTCTGTGAAAGATGCCCCGAGAAATGTATCCGTCGGCCAGGATCGCGACCTCGTCCGTCAGTTCGAGCTGCTGGAGCGGTTTGATTATTTTGAGATAGCCGGTGCGGTGCGGTTCCTCAACGCGTTCGAGTTCACGCTGGACCAGAAGCGATGTGTAGACCTGGTACTCCGGCAGTTCGTGTTCGAACCATCTGATCGTGAGATCGCGGCGAAACGGGTCGCCGTTGTCGAGATACGCTCCGATCACCGAGGTCTCGAGGTATAAGCTGAGTTTCATTCATGCGGCCCGTGCGGTCACCGGGCCAGGTCTATCGGGTCGAAGATCACCTTTGAGTTTTTGAAATCGAACGTCATTCGGTAGTTCTTCAAAAAGTTCCCGCCCAAAATGCCGGCCTGTTCAAATCCGGAGGCTTCATTAATCATATCCAGATTGAGGGCGATAGCGGTAATGCTCTTGCGCGAATGATTTCCAAAACTCACTCGCGGCAGCAGGTACGAGCTCACGTCATCCGTGATGCCGGCCGAGCCGACGACTCGAAGTTTTTCGGTAAGTGCGAATGGTATCATGCAGTCGAGTTTTGCCACGTCTGAGGAAATCACGGAAACGCTCGCTCCGGTATCGACGATGAAATTCAACGCGTTGTCGACGCCTTCGAGCTGTACTTCGCCGCTCAGAAATCCGCTCGACGTCAGCCGCAGCGGAAGCGAGACCGAGCCACCCGCCACATCGAGCATCTTCTCTCGTTTGGCGAGCGAGAACGTCCGCTTTCCGTAATCGATCGTGGTGAGGAACTTCGATATCAGCGAAAGTCCGATATAGCCGTCGGCCTTTGGACCCTCGCTATGAAATTTTCTGATGTATACGGGAACGTTCCTCAGCTTGACGCCGCCGATCTGAACCTGCCGCAGAAAACCGTAAACGATCTCAAATTTACCGTCGCCGCCGATTCCTTTCGCAAAGCCGCCGCGCGTTATCGGTTTTACCTTTAGGCGTTTTGCGGTTTCGTCGGAAATGACGGAAATTCCCGATCCCGTATCGAGCACGAAATTGAGGTCCTCGTCGCTGTCGTTCACCTTGAGCCGGACGACCGGCCGGTTTTCCGTAAGTTCGAAGTTGACGGAGGTCTCATCGGCGCCGGTTGAGGTGTAAAGAGTCTGCCTTTGACCGAGATATTTGAGAAATGCGACGAGGCCTTCTATTCGGGTTCGGCGTTCATCGTCGGTGTCCCGTGAAAGTGAGAGGAATTGATTGTATGCGTTTGCCGCATCGGTGTAATGCTCGGCACGCGCCGAAACCTGAGCGAACGTAAAATAATAATCCGGCTCTCGCGGCTCTAGATAAACTGCCTGCCTGAGGCTGGTGACGCTTTCGTCGATGTTGTTCTCGTAGAACTCGAGCAATCCCAGCCCCGCCCACGCGAGTGCCTCGCGTTTATCAAGTTTCAGCGCTGTATATAAGACCTTGCGGGCCTCGGGGAACTTTCCGCCGTTCAGAAGTGTCGTTCCGAGTACCGCGAACGCATACGAGTTGTCGGGCTCGTCCCTTGCGATCTCGAAACTGATATTGTATGCGTCGACCAGGCGACGCTGTCTGATATTTACGAACGCGAGTTTAAGCTTGGCTCGTGAGTTGTTAGGGCTGAGCAGCAAAGCACGTCTCAGTATACGTTCGGCTTCGGGCAGATTGCCGCGGCGAAGCTGTTTGTCCGACTGGCGGATGAGCTGCTTGGTATCGTCACCGTCGACCTGCTGGACATCGCCGTCGCGTGCAGCCGCAGCGAACGCGGCCGCGACGATCATTAATAAAACAGCAGGGATACGGGACGGCGTAAAATACTTGTTCAAGTGACAAAGATCGAATAATTGCATAAGCCAGACTCCTTTTTGCCCCGCCCTTGCCCGTGTTTTCACTACTTTAGGATCTCGCCGGTTTTCATCGACCACAGCACCAGATCCATTTCGTCGAAGTCTATCCTTGTACGCCTTGCCAGATCCTTCAGCTTCGATTCAGCCGTTAGATACCTCGAACGCGTATTTGGTGGCTTTGGCTCGTCAATTAATTCAAGCTCGAACATGCACCTCAGAACGTGTTTATCGAGGATCGCGTAACCTTTGAAACCGATGTTCCGTAAGAAATGGCTCGCTTCTTTGTAACCGAGGCCTTTGATCCCCTTTTCCCTGACCAGCCAGTCACGCCGCTCGAGCGGATCAGAAAAACACGCAAGCCGCTCCCGCAGCTTCATATCATATTCCGACTGCAGAAAATTGCGGGAAAAAACGATATATCCCGACCTCGCGTTCGGATATCGATGCACGCCGGAGAGAGCGTTTGCCAGTTGCGCGTGCGTTCCATCAATGAGCAGATGCCGCACCGCCTCGACCGACCGTAGGCCCATTTTGGCCGAACAGCCGCCCGTGAAAAAACAAAAGACCATCTCTTCCCAAAGGCGGTCGTCGCCTTCGAATTTCCAAACATCTTCGAATTCCGCAAGCCGGCGGCGGATGTCGGCCTGCCGTTCCGCGTGCACTGCCCTGATCCTTTCGATCGTTACAGGTTCGTTTTTCACAAAGTTTCGCAGACTGATTCTATGGCTGTGCATCCGGCAAAGTCAACGAACTTTCCGGTGGATAAATTCTTTCCATTTGGAGCGATTCGTGGTATAAATGATCTGTATGGCTGCTATAAGCAGTTTCCCTGTTTTCGTACATCCAGTTTCTCGATCTTCACATCCAAACAAAGAGTCACTTTCGGGGCGAAACCGTTCGCACCGGGAACCAAAAAAGCCGGATCGGCGTTATGTTATAATATTGGATGCGTTTGGCGGCCGGACGCTGTGTCCTAACTATCAAGGGTTAATTAATGAATAGGTTTGAACTGAAATTTAGAAGCATTTTCGGCACCGTCGGCCTTGTTACGGCGGCCGCGATATCGGTGCTTGGCCAGACGAACAGTCCGCAGCCGTTTTTGCAGCCGATCAATGTCTATAAGGCTCCAGCTCCCGAAGTTTCAGCGACGCCTCTCGTAAAGAAGACGGGCAGTTCGTCACCGAGTGCAGCGTATTCCGCACCAGCCGCGGCCAGCGCGGTAAGGACATCGTTTCCCTTGCTCGCCGAGGTTGCGATCCCGGGAACTTCGGGAGTATTGGTCGAGACCCTTGACGGCAAGGTCGTCGTCGAAAGCGGCTCGGAACAAGCGTTCAATCCCGCATCCAACGTAAAGATCGCGACGGCCTTTGCGATCCTGAAGACTTTCGGCCCTGATTACCGTTTCCCGACAAATATCTGGACGGACGGCAGCTTCGAAGAGGCGACCGGCACGATCCACGGCAATCTTTATATTTCCGGACGCGATCCCGTTTTCGGATACGAGCACGCGATCGCTATCGCCGAAGCTCTAAACCGCATCGGCATACGTACCGTTAGCGGCGATCTTGTCGTCACCGACAATTTCGCGATGAATTACACGACTTCGCCGGCACGTTCGAGTCAGATGCTTTTCTCCACGCTCAACGCCGCAAAGCGTTCCGCCGCAGCGACGCGTGTTTGGACGAACTATCTGGTAAATTCGGGCAAGCTGACGCAGTCGTCGGGAGTTCCGAGCGTTGCATTCACCGGCGCCGTCTACGTTCAATCGATGCCGGGCAACGTCAAGCTTCTCTTTTCGCACGAGTCAGCGCCGATGCGCGAGATCGTCAAGACGACGCTTTGCTATTCGAACAATTTTCTTGCCGAACGCCTCGGCGACATGCTCGGCGGGCCGTACGCTGTCGCACGCGTGGTTCAGCAAAACACGGGCGTCCAGCCATCGGAATTTTATATCCAAACCGCCAGCGGACTTGGCATAAACCGCGTAACGCCGAGCGCGATGATGAAGCTTCTCCGCACACTCCGTACGGAACTTGGCCGTTACCGGATGACCTTTGCCGACATTATGCCGGTTGCGGGCATCGACAAAGGCACGCTCGAACGCCGGTTCGACACCGATTTTGCGACCGGCAGCGTTGTCGGCAAGACCGGCACTCTCGGCCAGACCGACGCGGGTGTCAGTTCGCTTTCCGGCGAGTTGAGCACACGCAGCGGATCGCTTCTCTTCGTCATCTTTAACCAACGCGGCAGCGTCGCGAGGTTCCGCAGTTTCCAGAACAACTACGTTTCCCTTATCCAGGGCCAGTTCGGCGGCCCTGCTTCGATCGCTTATAAGCCAATATCGCTCGACACGCGACTCGCGGGCAGCCGCATTTCATATCCGAATAACCGCTCGGCGGGAAATTAGAACACAAAGATCAAACTTCGATCGACATAAGGAAGCTCACATGGGCTTCCTTTTCGTTTTTCACTTGTTGAAAGCTGTTCGATAGTGCAAACTTTCTCTTTTACCCGAATCGCCGAATGAGCCAGATCAAAGACGAATTCCCCGAATCCGAATCACCCGCAGAATTGGCCGACCCCGATACTTCCGAAGGAATACGCGCCGACGCGCCGATCACCACACAGAAGAGCGTCGCACGCTCGGCCGGGATCGTTTCGATCGCCGTAATGTTCTCGCGCGTGCTCGGCCTCGTGCGCGAGCAGGTATTCGCCTATTTTTTTGGGGCCGGATTTCTTAACGATGCGTTCCAGCTCGCGTTCCGCATTCCGAACGTCCTTCGCGACCTGTTCGCCGAAGGCGCGTTGTCGGCCGCGTTCGTCAAGGTCTTCACCGATTACCAGATAAACAAAAGCGAAAAGGAAGCGTGGCGGCTTGCGTCGCTCGTCCTCAACGGCCTCGCCGTCGTTCTGAGCGTGATCACGATCATCGGCGTTGTATTTTCGAAGCAGTTCGTTGATCTGATCGCCGACGGCTTTTCGCCCGAAAAAGCCGCGCTTGCCACGACTCTGACGCAGATAATGTTTCCGTTCATCCTGCTCGTCGCGCTCGCCGCCGTCGCGATGGGTGTGCTAAACACGAAAGGCATTTTCGGAATTCCGGCGTCCGCATCGACGGTTTTCAACATAACGTCCATACTCGCCGGGCTCGCATTTGCATATTGGCTAAGCGGCGGCGGCTGGCTCAGCACCGGCGACCGAAATGCCATACCGGCCGGACCAGCCCAGTGGGCAATTATCGGCATGTCGATCGGCACGCTGATCGGCGGAGCGGCGCAGTTTCTAATGCAGCTTCCGGCACTGCACAAGGTTGGTTTTCGATTTTTGCCGGAGTTGAGTTTTTTCGATCCGGGCGTGCGCCGCGTTGCGGCGCTGATGGGCCCGGCGATCATCGGAACGTCGGCGGTCCAGGTGAATGTGCTCGTCAACACGTTCTTCGTTTCCGGGATCGAAGGCGGGATATCGTGGCTCGGCTATGCATTTCGCCTGATGCAGTTCCCGATCGGCATATTCGGCGTCGCGGTCGGCACGGCGTCGATCCCGGTGCTTTCGCGAATGGCGAGCGAGGGCAAAACCGACGAGTTCCGCAACACGCTTTCGTCGTCGATAAATCTCGTTTTCCTGATGACGCTGCCGTCGGCATGCGGCCTGATCGTCCTCGGCGAACCCATCATTCGCCTGCTTTATTCGCACGGCGGAGCATTTCGCGAATCCGATGTTCCGATGACCGCGCTTGCCCTGAGCGGTTATGCGATCGGCTTGACTGGCTACGCGGCGATCAAGGTTCTGTCGCCTGCGTTCTACGCGCTCGACGACGCCAAAACGCCGATGGTCATCGCGCTCGTCTCGATACTCGTTAACGTCGGGGCGTGTTATTTTTTGATGAATTGGCTGTCCGGCGTCGGCGTTTCGCCCGCGTCGCCTAGCGGGATCGGGCACGTCGGCGTCGCCCTCGCCACGTCGTGCGTCGCACTCATCAACTTTTTCGCCCTCGCGTTCATGATGCGAAAGCGCATCGGCAGATTGAACGGCCGCGAGATACTTTCGTCGTTCATCCGCATCGCGATAGCGTCTGCGGTCATGTCGGCGGTGTGCTATTTCAGCTACCAGTTCCTAACGCACAGGTTTGAGCACAAGCCGATTACGATCAAACTGATCGAAACGTTTGTGCCGATCGTTCTCGGCGGCCTGACATTCATAATCGCCGCCAAACTTTTAAGGATATCGGAGCTCGAAAAGATCTACGGTGCGCTGTCGGCAAAGCTCGGCCGTCGAAAAGCCTGATGAAATGATCGTGCCTTTCAACGACAAGTCGCCTAAAATTCACGAGACCGCGTTCGTCGCACCCGACGCGGTGATCATCGGCGACGTCGAGATCGGCGAACACGCGAGCATTTGGTTCGGTTCGATCCTTCGGGGCGACGTGAACCATATCCGCATCGGCGATCGCACGAATATTCAGGACGGAACCGTCATTCACGTAAGTTCTAAAGATCATCCGACTATTCTCGAAGAGAACATCACCGTCGGTCATCGTGTAACGCTGCACGGCTGCTACGTCGAGTCGGAATGTCTGATCGGCATCGGATCGATCATTCTCGACGGTGCTCGCATAGGCACGAATTCCCTCGTCGCCGCAGGCAGCCTCGTCACGCCCAAAACACATATTCCGCCCGGCTCGCTCGTCATGGGCAGCCCAGCCCGCGTCAAGCGTTCGCTCACCACCGACGAGATAGCCGGCCTGAAGGCCTCGTGGCAGAACTACGTCGAACTTTCCGCCCGCTACCATAATGATTCATAGCCTTCCGCTAACTCTGGCACGAGATACGCTTACGACGATTTGCATAAGGCAAAGTGTCTAAAAACATTACACTTCCGCTTTTCAAACTATGAAGGGGGACTACCTATGGGGAGTCAGCATATGCGGAGGGCACTTGTTTGTTCGATCTATCTGTTAACGGCGTTCATTTTCGCACAGGCTCAGACTGCGGAGCAGCTCGATGGCGCTTCGGAGCCCGCCACTGCGGCAGTGGACGTCAATCCGCACAAGCCGGAGCGGCGAAATTGGAGACTCAAGCGCGGAGCTAAAGAGCTGGGCTTCGAATTTTCATATGCGCCGATGCAGCCGACATTCTTCAGTGGACGAAAAGAGTACGACACCGACGGGCGAAAGTTCGCGATGACGAGTTTCCGGTTCGGCAGGGTGGTCGGAACGGCGAAACACGTGACATTCGAATATTTATTTGAAGTCATTCCGGTTTCGTTCGCTATGAAGAATGAGGTCGATAAGCGGGATGTGGGCACGGAAAAAGACGACAAGAAATTCACCAAGACCATCCGCGAAAATACTTACGGGATCGGGTTCGAGCCAGCGTCATTCCGATTTCTCTTTGCGCCGGCAAAGCGGCTTAAACCTTTCGTGCAGGTCGGCGCGGGTTTTATTTTTACCAGTAAGCCGATTCCCGTCCCCGAGAGCCCGCGATATAATTTCATCGGCGACTTCGGCGGCGGGCTGATGTTCAGCGTCAGCGAAAAACGTACGATCAATTTCGGGTACCGCTATTTCCACATTTCGAACATGAACATCGGCGAGATCAATCCCGGCTATAACGCGAACGTCTTTTATCTCGGCTATTCGATCTTCAGCAAATAACCGCAATTCGTGTAAACTCTTAAAAGTGAAAATGTGAAAAAGTGAAAACGTTTGCACGATTGCAAAGAACCTTTTTCACCTTTCACTTTTGCCCTTTCCCTTATGAGTAAAACGAATCCGGCCCGCGGCATGCGCGATTTTCTGCCTGCGGATGTGCGCAAACGCGAGTACGTTATCGGCGTGATCAAAGGGGTCTACGAGAGCTACGGCTTCGAACCGCTCGAGACGCCCGCCGTCGAAAACATCGAAACGCTGACGGGAAAATACGGCGAAGAAGGCAACCAGCTCATCTTCAAGATCTTGAAGCGCGGTGAAAAGTTGGATGCTGGAGCCGGCGAAAAAGACCTCTCCGACCTCGCGTTGCGCTATGACCTGACTGTCCCGCTCGCAAGGGTTGTCGCGAACAACAAGAACGACCTGCCGAAATTTTTTAAACGCTATCAGATACAGCCGGTCTGGCGTGCAGACCGCCCGGCACGCGGTCGCTTTCGCGAATTCTATCAATGCGACGTCGATGCTATCGGCTCAGGCTCGATGGTCATCGAGGCCGAACTGATCTCGGCCGTTAGCGAGATCCTCAAACGTCTCGGCTTCGACGATTTCGCGATCCGGCTAAATCACCGCGAAGTACTTCGCGACATCCTCGACACCGCCGGCGTCGCGGAAGATAAGCACACCGATGCACTCGTCGCGATCGACAAGCTAGATAAGATAGGCGCGGAAGGCGTGCAAAAGGAACTCGAAAGCCGAGGGATCGCAGACAGTGCATCCGAAATGCTGCTCGGCCTGTTCGACCAGACGCGTCTGATCATCGAGGACGGCAAGGACGTCAACCGCACGATCATCAGCAATCTGATAAATATCGTCAGCAACGAGGTGCTTACCGAGCTCGGCCATATTCTGAAATTCGCTGGCAGCGTGCCGATCGTTATCGATCCGAGCCTCGCCCGCGGCTTGTCGTATTACACCGGTGCGATCATGGAGATCAACGTGCCCGACCTCGGCGGCAGCCTCGGCGGCGGTGGCCGTTATGACGGGCTGATAGGGATGTTCGGCAAAGAACAGATTCCAGCGTGCGGTTTCTCGCTCGGCCTCGAACGCATCCTCGTCGTCATGGAAGAACGCGGAATGTTCCCGCCCGAGATCGCCGCCTCGTCCGCGGCCGACGTGATGGTCACGATCTGGAACGAGGATGCTATAACCGAATCTCTTAAACTCGCCGCCGAACTAAGGCGTTCCGGCCTGCGTGTCGTCGTCTATCCCGAACCGGATAAGCTCGGCAAACAGTTCAAGTACGCCGACGCGATCAATGTTCCATTCGTGTGCCTTCTCGGCGACGAAGAAGCCAAGAAAGGCAAAGTTAAACTCAGGAACATGGAAACCGGCGAGGAATTTACTCTCGCTCGAAACGAGGTCGTCGCCCAGATCGGCGCGATTAGGCCGTGACTAACACGTAAAATAGTATGAACGACCAGATCATTCAAAATTATCTCGACGACGCCGTTAAGTCGTTTCGCAACTACAAGAAGATGGCCGAAAAGGCGATGGAGCAGGTCGAGGATGACGACTTCCTTACGGCGATCGACGGCGAGGCAAATTCGATCGGCGTGATCGTAAAGCACATCGCCGGCAACCTTGTTTCGCGCTGGACGGATTTTCTCACCAGCGACGGCGAAAAGCCCGACCGCAACCGCGACACCGAATTCGAAATGATCGGCGACACGCGTTCTTCCCTGATGGAATTTTGGGAACGCGGGTGGCGGACGCTTGTCGATTCGATCGAGCCGCTGACGCCGGCCGATTTCGCAAGAACCGTCACTATTCGCGGCGAAACGCACACGGTCGCCGAGGCGTTGAACCGCCAGATGACGCATTACGCATGCCATATCGGGCAGATCGTGCTCCTGGCAAAGCACTTTCGATCGTCCGAATGGCAGACGCTAAGCGTACCGAGAAATCGGTCTGCGGAATTTAATCAGTTGTTGGCGGCACGCCAGCGGGCAGGACTGGAACGAACGGAACGTGTCGACGCGCCTGAGTTATTCGACGATCAAAACAAATAAAAAGGCGGGCCACAATGTGCCCGCCTCTTATTTGATAAAGACTACCGATTACATATTTCGGTAGCGGCCCGCGAGGCGTACGCGGTTGATCACCTGTGTACGGGTGCGGCCGTTCGGCAAGTACGTCGTACGGATCGTTTCACGAAAGCGGTACCGGCCAACACGCGTTATACGTGTCTGTGTAACAACGCGTCGCTGACGGTTATTCCAACGGCGGTTAGTACGGCGGTTTCGCTGATTTCCGACCACAACGCGAATCTGCGGTTCGGAAACGGTATTTGCTGCGGCATTTGCCTCAACGGACGGCAACGCAAACATTCCCGTTCCAACCAACAATGTCATTACCAAGAATTTTTTCATGATTATTTCCCCTGATGTTCGATTTGATTTCCGGCTGTTTTGCCGGTAATTATTTGGACGTCGCTGAAACTGCTAAAGTTGACCTTTCGAATGTAAAGATATGTAAACGTATTATTTTCATACTTTACAGTTTCACTCCCGGAGTTTTACACGCAAACACTGTGCCTTTGCGGCATCGGGTGTGATAATCTTAGGCGCTGCTGCTTATGAAATCGATCTCAATATTAGGCTCAACCGGCTCGATCGGGTGCAACACTTTGAAGGTGGTCGAACACCTCGGCGACCTTCGGGTGGTCGCTCTTGGCGCGGGACGAAACATGGCGAAATTCGCCGAACAAGTGGCAAAATTCCGGCCCGAATTGGTCTCCGTCGAAAACGAAAGTTGCGCCGCCGAGCTCTTGCAGAAACTCTCTGATCTTTCGGTGCCGCCGCCCCGGATCGAGCTCGGCGAGAAGGGTCTCATCGCCGTGGCGACGCATCCGCAGGCGGAGATCGTCGTTTCCGCCACCGTCGGTGCCATCGGCTTCGTCCCGACACTGAGAGCGATCGAATCCGGTAAGTGCATCGCTCTCGCAAACAAGGAAACGCTGGTAATGGCAGGCGAACTTATGACCGCCGCCGCCGAAGCGTCGGGTGCCGAGATCATTCCGGTCGATTCGGAACACAACGCGCTCCACCAGTGCCTGCGCGGCGAGTCGAGCAAAGAGGTTAGGCGGCTTATCCTTACCGCTTCGGGCGGGCCTTTTCGAACGAGCACAAAGCTCGAGATCGAAAACGCGACGATCGCCGACGCCCTCAATCATCCAAACTGGAAAATGGGCGACAAGATAACGATCGACTCGGCCACGCTCATGAACAAAGGCCTCGAGGTGATCGAGGCCCGTTGGTTGTTCGGCTTTGATGCGGACCGGATCTCGGTCATTGTTCATCCGCAGTCGGTCGTTCATTCGATGGTCGAAATGGTCGACGGTTCGGTTATCGCACAACTCGGCGTGACCGACATGCGGCACGCGATACAATACGCGCTGACATATCCGGAAAGAAAAGACGGTTGCCTCGAACCGCTTGACTTCAAAAACCTGAGCAAATTGACGTTCGAAGAGCCGGACATTGACCGCTTTCCGTGTCTCGGCCTCGCCTACCGTGCCCTGAAAACGGGCGGAACGATGCCGGCCGCATTGAACGCCGCAAATGAGGTCGCCGTTCAGGCTTTTCTCGACGGCAAGATCACCCTTCCGGAAATTGCACGGATAAACGAAAGCGTTATGGACCGCCACGAGGTCACGGCGGCATCCAAACTCGAGGACATTCTTGCGGCGGACCGTGGATCCCGCGCCGCCGCTGAAACCCTTTTAGCATCGGCCGTTGAGACCGCCGCCGTACTGTGAGAAGGTTGACTAGCCAACTACCCGGCCTTAAACTTTATTTTACAACCCGAATCGCCGCGTTTGGTTCTAAAGTACTAGTATTTGCGGAACTATAAAGTAAATTATGCCTGATATTTTAATTGTCATTTTAGCCGTCATATTCGTCCTTGGGATCGCCATCAACATTCACGAATTCGGTCATTTCATGATCGCCAAGCTGTTCGGAATGCGAGTCGAGGCGTACTCGTTCTTCGGCCTCGGGCCGCGTATTTGGGGATTTAAGTACGGCCACACCGACTATCGCATCAGCGCGATCCCGCTCGGCGCATACGTAAAACTCTACGGCGACGAAGCTACAGCCGCACTCGAGGGCGGCGAATCGGACGGTGAAAAGGTGCCGGACAGCGAGCTTTACGAACTTCGTCCGCGTTGGCAGAAGTTTTTGGTAATGCTCGGCGGCCCGTTCATGAACATCATGCTGGCACTGGCGATACCGTTCGGCGCGGCAATGATCTACGGTATTCCGGCTATGCCGGCGCCGATAGTCGGGATGATCACGGCCGGCGGCGCAGCCGACGCGGCGGGGATCAAGGTCAACGACCGCATCGTCGAGTTTGACGGCACACAGAATCCGACCTGGGGACAGATATCCAATGATTCGAAGATCTCGCCCGACAAATCTGTCGCGGCTGTTGTCGACCGTGGTGGACAGCAGATCCCGGTGACCATTACGCCGGCCCGCACCGTTGAGGACGGCAATGTCATCGGTGATATCGGCCTCGCTCCCGACACGGGTGTCGAACCAATCGAGATCGGAACCATCGTACCGAACGGCCCCGCCGCCGAGTCCGGCCTTCAGCCTGGCGACCGCCTGATCGCGTTCAACGGCCAGACCGTTCGCAATCGGCAGGAACTCACAACGCAGATTCGCGAAAACAAGGACGCGCCGGCGCGTCTCACCGTTGAGCGAAACGGCGAACGCAAAGAGATCGCGACGGCCGCCAAACTCGACGAAAAGGACGGCGTTTACCGCATCGGCATCGGCTTTAACACCGCCAACATCACGACCCGTGAAAAGGTAGGCCTCGGCGGAGCCGCGGCGTTCGCGGTCAATTCTAACGTCGAGATAATCCGTCTGACCGGTAAAGTTTTCGGGCAGTTGTTCTCGGGCCAGCGTTCAGTAAAAGACGCGGGACTCGCCGGGCCCGTCGGCATCGTTCAGATAATATCGAAGGTCGTTACCGAAGCCGGTTTTGGCGGACTCGTCCTCATCCTTGGCGTCATCAGCCTGAACCTCGGCGTTTTCAACCTCTTGCCGATCCCGCTTCTCGACGGTGGCCAGATAATGGTGCTCGGCATCGAAAAGGTGATGTCGTGGTTCGGCCGAACACTTTCGATGGTCGTAAAGGAACGCATCCAAATGGCCGGATTGGCGATAATCCTGCTGCTAATGGTGTTCACGATGTTCCTCGACATCTCGCGATTCTTTTAGAGTCGATGCACAAGCCCGCACGAAGTAAGGGCGTAAACGGCCAACTCGGCGCTTCACGCCCTTACTTCGTGCGGGCTTGTGCAAAAGATTTAAGATGAAAAAAGTTACAAAACCGGTAATGGTCCGCGATATTCAGATCGGCGGCGGAGCACCCGTCGTCGTCCAGTCGATGACCAAGACCGACACCACCGACGTCGACGCGACCATCCGCCAGATCGAAGAAATGGTCACCGCCGGCTGCGAGATAGTCCGCATCGCGGTCCCCGATGACGACGCCGCCGCTGCGATGTACGAGATCCGCAAACGCACGAACGTCCCGCTCGTCGCCGACATCCATTTCCATTACAAGCTCGCACTAAAGGCACTCGACGCCGGCGTCGACAAACTCCGCATCAACCCCGGCAACATCGGCCATATCGATCGCGTCCGCGAGGTCGTACGCGCCGCTGAGGCTCAAAAAGTCCCGATCCGAATCGGCGTCAACGGCGGCTCGCTCGAAAAGGACCTGCTCAAAAAATACGGCACCGCAACGCCCGAAGCGATGGTCGAATCCGGAATGCGTCACGTTCGCATTCTCGAGGATCTCGGCTTCGGCGACATAATAATTTCTCTCAAGGCGTCCGATGTAAACCGCATGGTCGAGGCCTACCGCCTGATGTCCGCGAAGGTCGATTACCCGCTGCACCTCGGCGTGACCGAGGCCGGTACGCCTTTCGGCGGCACGATCAAATCGGCGATCGGGCTCGGCGTTTTGCTGCACGATGGCATCGGCGACACGATCCGCGTCTCGCTCGCTGCGGAGCCGCATGAAGAAGTCCGCGTTGGCTGGGAAATCCTAAAATCTCTCGAACTGCGTAAACGCGGCGTCACCGTCGTCGCCTGTCCTACGTGCGGCCGGCTCGACATCGATAACTTCGTCGAGATCGTCACCGAGGTCGAACGCCGCCTCGCACACGTCGAGGAGCCGCTGCACCTCTCGATCATGGGCTGTGCCGTTAACGGCCCCGGCGAGGCTCACGATTCACAGCTAGGCATCACCTTCGGCCGCAACGTCGGCATGATCTTCAAAGACGGCGTCCCGATGCGCCGCGTCTCGGGCGAAGACATCGTCGAGGAATTCGTTAAAGAGGTCGAGTTGCTGCGAAAGGAAGGCAGTTCCGCGAAGTCTCTTGCAGAAAATTCGACGTTAATTCAGATCACTTAAGAAATTTGCCCGCGAATTACGCCAAAGAACGCGAATAAAAGAGGATCTGTTCTTTCTCTTATTCGCGTCTTTTCGCGTAATTCGCGGGCAAACTCTTTCTTACGGGTAAAGCACGCTCAACGGATAAACCGGAATATTCCTGAGCACTCCGAACACGAGCATCAACCCGAACACCGTCCACAAAAGCGGCCCGTTCATTCGGCCCATCGTCAGCCCGCGGCCACGGACGGCGACCAGGAACATCGACAAAAACAAATAACCGAGAAACGCTGCGAACACTGGCAACAACGCGTTGTAATCCAAAGCCGTCAAAACGTCGCCGTGGAACAATGCGTGAAAACCCCGCGTCAGCCCGCATCCCGGACACGCGAAACCCGTCATCGAGTAAAGCGGACAAACCGGAAAGAAGCCGGCCGTCGTCGGATCGAAATACCAAACCGCCGCCGCACCAACAGTAGCTGCCGCCACGCCGGCACCGGCTAGCGATCTTTCGACCGTTTTCGTCTCGGCGACGCTACTATTTGGAACCACCATCTCGCTCATCGCTATTCAAAACACAAGATTTGAGTACGCCGATCTTATCATCATCGTCGAAAAATATCTGGTGTCATGCGTTCTATACGCCTGCCATTTCGACAAAACACGCATCGGTCGCGATCTTTCGGTTTATGTTCACGACAAAATGCTCCCGCATTAGTTCGATCTCGCTGAGCCACGCGGCGAGAGTCGCAGAATTCGCCCCGGACGAAATTGTTTGAAGCCGAACGGAGATATCGGCGTTGGTCAGTGAACTGCTATCAGCTCCATTCCTCAACAGCCAAGCGTCGCGTATGAGCCCTTCGAGCACGCCGAGATTTTCTTCGAAGTCATCTTTGTTCTTCGCATCGTTCATCCGCTCGGCGGTCTGGAGTGCCGCGGCGACGCGTTTCGTCAGAACGTTCTCGATCACGCCTAGCATCGCATCGCGGGCGGCCCGCATTTTTTCGACATCTGTGCCGATGGCCTTCGCAACGCTACCGCCGGAGAGCCGTGCCGCGAACGCGGCGTCGTCGGCCGCAAACTTACCTGAATCGATCAAATGCCTCTCGATCTCGTTCGCGGCGACCGGCGCGAACCGGATCGTCTGGCACCGCGAGCGTATCGTCTGCAGCAGCGAATCGGGCCGCGAGGTCACAAGGATCAGGTACGACGTCGTCGCCGGTTCCTCGAGCGTTTTCAAAAGCGCGTTCGACGCCGCGTCGTTCATCTTGTCGGCGTTATCGACGATAAAAACGCGAGCCTGTGCTTCGTACGGGCGAAAATGAGCTTCCGTTTCGAGGTTTCTGATCGCGTCGACGAGAATGTTGCGGTTGAACGGAACAACCATCCCGACGTCCGGATGTTCGGTAAAAGTTACTTCCTTAAAATCGTCGCGTTTGTCCGGCTTTGGGATCGTCAGCCGCCCCGCCCGCCGGCACGCCGCACATTCGCCACACCCGCCGCCCGAGCACACAAACGCTTTCGCCGTTTCGAGTGCAAATGCTCTCTTGCCAACGCCCGACGGCCCGGCGAACAGGATGGCGTTCGGGAAACGTCCCGTTTGCAGCAGCTTTGAAATAAAGGATTTGACCGGCTCGTTGCCGATCAGCGTTTCGAACATGAAACTATTTTAAATGAATCGGGAAGGCAGAGCTAATTGATAGAACCGAAGCCGACGAGCGCCGGACTGACCAGTTGCGTCACCCTCGAATGTATGTCCTCGATCGAGCCTTCCGCACCGACGACGACAAAACGGCCGCTTTCGCGTTCGGCAATGCGCAAATAGGCTTCGCGGACGCGTCTGTAAAATTCGGCCGTCTCAAAATCCATCCGGTTGGCCTTCGCCTCGTCGTCGCTGCGCGTGCCCTTGCGGCTTAGCGCCGTCTCGACCGAGATGTCGAAGAAAAGCGTCAGGTCGGGCTTCAATCCGCCGGTCGCCAGTTCGATCACCTGGTTGACGGTCGCCTCCGTAAAGCCTCGGCCCGCACCTTGATAAGCGTAAGTTGCGTCCGCGTATCGGTCGGAAATAACGATCCGGTTTTCGGCGAGTGCGGGTTTGATCAGAAATTCCACGTGCTGTGCGCGGTCTGCGGCGAATAGCAGCAGTTCCGCCATCGGTGCCACGTTTTCCTCGGTTTCGAGAAACGCCTCGCGCAGGCGGCGGCCCAGCGGCGTTCCGCCCGGCTGGCAAGTTGTTATAACATCGACGCCTTTTTGGCGCAGATCGCTCGCAAGCAGTCGGAGCTGTGTAGACTTTCCGCTGCCGTCGATTCCCTCGAAAGTGATGAATTTTCCAGCCAAGACAGGGGGTTTATTCGGCGGCTGCGGCCTTTCGTTCCTGTGAGATGGTCGAGATCGAGTGTTTGAAGATCAGTACGTCCTGCCCGCCAACGTCGAGCAACACCGAAAATTTATCGAAGCTTTTGATCCTGCCGGAAAGCGTGGCGCCCTGCAAAAGATGCACAACGACGTTTATACGCTCGCGACGTGCCGAGTTTAAAAAGGCATCCTGAATGTTCTGGGCAGCTGGTTTTTCCATCACACTTTCTCGTTTATTTAGTAGGTTTTACAATTGCAAGTCCGAATTATAACAGATTTGCGTTATACGACAAGATTTTTATTTTAAGCGGGCATCTTGCCGCCTATCCGCTGCATTAGGGCAACCCGGACAGTTGGTTCGTCGCCAAAGCCCTGCAGCCATTCGGTGCCGGACTCACGGCGAAACCACGTCAATTGCCGCTTTGCGTAGTTCCGCACATCCTGCTTCGTCTTTTCGACCGCACTTTCGAGCGTCCTCTCGCCCCGCAAATATTCGCATACGCGGCGATAGCCGTGTGCTCCGAGAGCGGTTGAGTTATCTTGTACGCCGCTCGCCAGAAGATGTTTCACTTCTTCGACCAGGCCGGCTGTAAAGTGTTGCTCTGCCCGCCAGTTTATGATGTCGTAAAGTCGTTCACGTGGCGGATCGAGCACGAAAATTCTGATTCGCGAAGCGAACTCGGGCGGCTCGGCCCGATCGGGCTGTTGTTCGGAAAACCGTATGCCGGTCTGGACATAAACTTCGATAGCCCGCATAGAGCGGACCGCGTCGCGAGGGAATAATTTGCCGGCCGCCGCCGGATCGAGGCGTTTCAGCAGCTTATGCAAATGCTCCGGGCCTTTTCGCATGCCGAGCTTTTGCAACCGCTCGCGCAACGCGGCATCGGTTTTCGGACTGTCGAAAAGCGGCTGCCGCAACGTCCGCAGATAAAAACCCGTTCCGCCGACGAGCACGGGAATTTTCCCTCGGGATTCTATCTCGCCGATTTTTGCCGCCGCGTCGATCGCCCAGTCGGCGGCCGTGTAATTTACCTGCGGAGGTACGTAATCGATCAAATGATGCGGCACGCCTCGCCGCTCTTCCTCGCTAGGCTTCGCGGTCGCGATCTCGATTCCCTGATAGATCTGTACCGAATCGCAATTGATGATCTCGCCGCCGGCGGCAAGAGCGAGTTCGACGCCAAGCGCAGTCTTACCCGAAGCTGTAGGGCCGACAATTGCGTAGATCGGCCGTTGTAATGATCGCGAATTCACTGTAAATATATCTTAACACGCACGTTTTCGGCCCGCGTCCCGGGGCCGGCCCGGAGACTTAACCAAAATTGGATCAAACCACCATAATTTTAGGCATCCTATGCCTCGCGTTTGCGGCGGGCAACATTCTCGCTGACCGGAAGGGCAAAACGGATCTCGTTTTGGTGACAAAGATCGTCGCGAGCACGTCATTTCTCGCGATCGGAATCTTGAACCTCGGCGGGTCGAAATATGGCGTCTTTGTCCTCGCGGCGCTTGCATTCAGCTGGATCGGCGACGTGCTGTTAGTTTGGCGTCGTAAGACTTTCTTTCTCGGTGGGATCGCCGCCTTTCTGCTCGCTCACGCGGCATATGCGTGCGGCTTTGCATCGTTCAAGTTTGATCTGTCGGCATTCGTCGTCGCTCTCGTCATTTGGGTCATCGTGGTTATCTTTCTGATCCGCTGGCTTTGGCCGCACCTCAACGGACCTTTCCGATACGCGGTGCTCATTTATATGGCGGCGATAACCGCGATGGTGTCGCTTGCCGCCGCGACGACGTCGCCGCTGATCACTGTCGCGGCCGGCATGTTTGCGATATCCGATATCGCGGTCGCACGTGACCGATTCGTCGCGAGCTCGCTTGGAAACAGGATCTGGGGAATCCCACTTTATTATATCGCGCAGCTATTGTTTGCAATTTCCATTATCCAACCGGCACTTTAAAAACAATGAAACTAATTCGGGCAATCTTGATCTCAACTTTTCTTATCTTGAGCGTTTCGGCTCAGCAAGCCGACTACAGCAAATACGTTAACCCGCTGATCGGTACACAGAAAATGGGCCACACGTACCCGGGAGCGACCGTGCCGTTCGGTTCCGTGCAGCTTTCGCCGGACACCGATGAGCAGCCGCACAATGTCGGCGGGAAATACAATCCAGCGGCTTATAAATATTGCGCGGGCTATCAGTACGACGATTCTACGATCGTCGGATTTTCGCACACGCATTTCAGCGGCACCGGGCACTCGGACCTCGGCGATTTCCTCATTATGCCGACGGTCGGCGAACTGCAGATGACGCCCGGCGACAAGAGCGACCCGAAGAGCGGCTTCCGCTCCGCCTTCTCGCACGACACCGAAACGGCCGAGCCCGGATTTTACAAGGTGCGTCTAGATGACGATGGCATCATCGCCGAAATGACCGCGACGACGCGTGTCGGTTTTCATCAATATACGTTTCCCCGTTCCGACAGCGCGCACATCATCCTCGACCTGATGCACGGCATTTACAACTACGACGACAAGAACGTGTGGACGTTTCTCAGGGTAGAAAACGGCCACACGATCGTCGGCTACCGCCAAACGAACGGCTGGGCACGGACGCGGACGGTTTATTTCGCGATGGAATTTTCAAAGCCGTTCAAGTCGTACGGTTTTAAGAATTTCGGCAAGGAAGACTATAAAGGTTTTTGGCGTAAATTCGACCAGACGAAGAATTTTCCCGAGATCGCCGGCAAACAGATCCGCGCGTATTTTGACTTCGATACGAAAGACAACGAAAAGGTACAGGTCAAATTTTCGCTCTCGCCGGTTTCGACCGACGGAGCGGTGAAAAATATGCGTGCGGAAATTCCGGATTGGAATTTCGAACGCGTAAAAACCGAAGCGCGTGCGTCATGGAACCGCGAGCTCGGCAAAATCGCCGTGACCGCTAATTCCAAAGCGGACATGGTGAATTTTTACACCGCTCTGTATCACACCTTCCTCTCGCCGACCGTTTACATGGACGTCGACGGAGCATACAAAGGCCTCGACCAAAACGTCCATCAGGCCGCCGGCTTTACCAATTACTCGACGTTCTCGCTCTGGGACACGTACCGTGCGCTCCACCCTTTTCTCAACATCGTCCAGCCTAAACGCAACCGCGACATGATCCGCTCGATGATGGCGCACCACGATCAAAGCGTACACAAAATGCTGCCCGTATGGTCGCATTACGCGAATGAGAACTGGTGCATGATCGGCTACCACAGCGTCGCCGTCATCGCGGACGCGATCGTGACCGGCAACCTCACCGGTCCGGAAGCACAGAAAGCTCTCGACGCTTCCGCCCAAACCGCACGCACGAAATACTACGACGGACTCGAGTACTACATGAAAATGGGCTACGTGCCCGAGGACAAAAATTCGTCGTCCGTTTCCAAAACGCTCGAGTACGCGTACGACGATTGGGCGGTCGCACAGGCCGCGAAGAAGCTCAACCGCACCGACGTTTACAACGAATTCATCAAACGCTCGGAAAACTGGAAGAACGTCTACGACGCGTCGAGCGGATTCACGCGGCCGAAGATGAGCAACGGAAAATTCGGCGATAAATTCGATCCGCTCAAGACCGAGGGCCAGGGATTCATCGAAGGAAATTCGTGGAATTACAGCCTCTACGTCCCGCACGATCCCGCCGAGATGATCAGGATGATGGGCGGCAAACAGAAATTCGCTGCTCATCTCGACGAGCTGTTTTCGATGCATCTGCCCGACTCGTTCTTCGCCGACACCGAGGACATCACACGCGACGGAATCATCGGCGGCTACGTACACGGCAATGAGCCTTCGCACCACGTCGCCTATCTCTACAACTGGACCGACGAGCCGTGGAAGACACAGGAACGTGTGCGGATGATACTCGATCACCAATACCATCCGACGGTCGACGGCCTCGGCGGCAACGACGATTGCGGGCAGATGTCGGCGTGGTATCTCTTCAGCGCTCTCGGTTTTTATCCGGTTGCGCCGGCGTCGAATACGTACCAACTTGGCAGCCCGCTCATAGACACCGCGACGATCAAACTCGAAAACGGACGCACGCTCAGCATCGAGGCGAAAGGCCAAAGCGAGCGGAACGTGTACGTCGACAAAGTCGTTCTCAACGGCAAAACGCTCGACCGGAAATATCTGACCTACGCCGAGATCGCCGGCGGCGGAAAGATCACATTCTATATGAGCGGATCCCCGAAAAAATAACGGCCGGCCGGCGCTAAAATGTTTCTCTATTTTTACCAGATCAGCCTCGCCGTGTTTCTGCTGCAAGGAGTTTTGACTCCGCTGCTTGTGATAGCGGCGGGCCTAGTTTGGCAGCGGCAGAACGGGCGTTTATCGGCATTGGAGCTCGAACTTTACGAGGCGACAGCAAAAGGCAAGGCCGCCGGCCGGTTAAAGTCGATCATCGACCGCTTGCCGAAATTCGAGCCGCTGAACTGCAGTTCGTGCGGAGCCGTCGTTTTGCTGCACGCCGACGAAACCGTGTGTTCGCACTGCGGCCTCAAGGGCCCGCTGCCCGACGACTACGCCGCGGCCGTCACGCTCAGACCGCTGATTGCCGGACTCGTCCGGAGCGCGCTCAGACACTGGCGGCTCGCCAACTTTCTGACGCACCCGATCGTGCGCTGGACGTTTTTTCTTTTGATCTTTTTTGAGCCGCTCGTCTTGTTCCCGATCGTGCTGATCGGCAGCAACCTTTATCCCGACACGTGGTTCGACCGGGCATTCAAATCGCTGGGCGATTCGTGGACGTTTCTGTTCGTCCTTTCGGCGTTTTTCGGATTTATTATTTGGATGGTCGTGTTCATTTTCCTAAACACGCTGAGCAAAAGCCTGCGAAAAGACCTGCCGCTCAAACCCAGATTCGAAACGAACGAAATATCCGCACGTGAAACGGGAAACTGCCAGGCGTGCGGCGGCGGCATCGAGTATGCCGGCGGCGATTTCGCGTGCCTTTGCGCTTACTGCAACGTCGAGAATTTCCGCGTCCAATTCGTCAGCCGCGAGCGTGCGGCATCGGAGTCTCGCCGTTCGAAAACACGTTCGGTACTTTTCGGAGCAATGGCGATCGTCGAGGATTTCACAGGAACATTCTTTTTCGTTCTGACCATTCTCGTCAGCGCATCCGTCCTGCTTTCCCTTATATACGCGGTCAAAAATATACTCTAACGATGGTACATCCACCGCAGCATCGAACCGACAACGATCGCAGCCAAAATGAAAAGGCTGCCGATGATTTGATTTCTCGAAAATTTCATAAATAACGGAATGTTAGATTTCCGCTATAGATAAAACATATGCCGAACGCGTTTCAAAATCCGCTGACAAATACGATCGCCGATTTTCTCAGCTCAATCGGTATCGAGGTGGTGCCCGCCCAATTAGACAGCGGATGCTTCCTTCCCGGCATCCGCGTCGAAAATGGGACGCTGCTTGTCGATGAAGCGAAGCTCACATACCCCGGAGACCTTTTTCACGAGGCAGGACATCTGGCCGTGGCCCCGAGCGACCTGCGGCCGAGCTTGACCGGCGAAGTGATCATTCCCGACACCAACATGGACGCCGTTGAAGTGCAGGCCACGGCGTGGGCGTACGCTGCCATTATTCACCTGGGCCTCGACCCGAGAGTTCTATTTCACGACGGCGGCTATGACGGAAAGTCCGAGGGACTGCTTTTCACATACGGTGCCGGCGTTTACCCGGGAGCCTTCGGTCTATCAAGACTTGGAATGACAATGGTCGGCGCGGCCGCCGGTGAAGCAGCGATCGCGCAATATCCGCACATGACGAAGTGGCTGAGAAACTGAGCCACGTCCATCAGGTCCCTTCGAAAAGCAGGGCCGGGTCGATCTTGAATTGGAGCATCTTGGCGGTGTCGCGGCCGCCGTCTCCGCCTTTCCGCTGAACGGTGATGCGGCCGACCTTCAAATTGCCCCGCGGCGTGATCTCGATTTTTCCACCGCCAAAAAATTTCTTCGCGTAGTCGATCGATCGCAGCACCCAACGCGGTTTTTCCGACGATCTCTGCGCGACCATTATCCATTTTGCACTGTGAACGCCATCACCCTCGAACAGGTCGGAAATTATCTCATCCCGGTGGGCGGAAAAGAACTCGACGATCGTTTTCTGAACGCCGGTCTCGAGTTCGTTGAGGTACGTACGGTCGGGATCGCGGCCCGGTCTTTCGGGCTTGGCTTCGCCGACGAACAGCCTTAGTGCGGCGGCGATGTCCTGTGGCATCTTCCACATCTCGACGTAATGCGACAGCCATCGTTTGTCGATCTGATTGAACCCTTTCGGCCCGCTCACGAGCTTGATCGAGATCCCTTCTTTTTTCAGAACGCCGGCCGATCTGACGCTCACCTCGACGTCGGCCTTTTGCCCGTGCGGTTTCGTCGCCGTGACCGATTCGATATCGGCGTATTTGTAGCCCATGAACGCGAGCCAGGTTTTCGCTTCCGGGTCCGTGCGCCAGTTGTTGAATTTGCCGGCGATCTCGGTCTCGTTCAAAAATCCGTTCTTCGCTGTCGCCGACCCCAGCTGCACCCTGGCGGAATCGGAGCCTTGCGCACCGACGGACGACACGGCAAAAAATAGAAGAATTAAAAGGAAAACGTTCTTAAATGAAACGGGCATAGTCTAATGATCTTAGTATGCCCGCGTAAGATCGACACCGGTGTAATAGTGTTTGATGATCTCGTCGTATTTCACGCCCATTTTTGCGAGGCCGTACGCGCCGTACTGGCACATGCCGACGCCGTGGCCCCAACCTCGGCCGGTGAAGGTGTAGCTGGTCGCCTGTGCGCCGGAGTATTTTTTGTTGATCACAAAAAGCTGTTCGTTCAGCCGCAGGGCCGAGCGGATCTTGCCGCCCGTGAGAGTTTTGACGCCGTTCGATCCGATTATCTCGAGTTCCGCCGCACGGCGCGAATAACCCTGCCGTTTGATATTGACGTCGTAGAGCGTCCCGATCCCGCGGACGTAACGGGACAATCTCGCCTGCACCGCTGACGGCGAAAGTGTCGTCGACCAGTTCGTGAACGGCGACATATTCTCGGGCGAAGTTGGGCCGCTCGTGGGTTCGATCTCGAGATAGATCACCGAACCCGACGGGTCGGTTTGGAACTTGACGCTTTCGCCACCGACCATTGCCGCTTCTTTTACCGGATAAGCATCCGCACCGAACTGCCTGAATAAAAATACGTCGGGCCTGATCGTTATCTGCCGGTCGGTTTTACCGAACTTCAATACCAGCTTGCCGTCGACGCTCGCCTTCGCCGTGCCGCTTTGCAGTGCAGGCATCCACTTTTTCTTTTCGTAGATCTGCCTGATCAACCGCAGCATCGCCGCACGCGAAAACGGCTTGTTCGGCTTTAACGTCATATCGGCGTGGAGCGTGAAATAACCGTCGCGCAGCAGCATCGCAAGATCGGCACGACGTTCTTTCGGTATCTCGGCCGCGTCGTCGAACGATAGATAATAGTTCACGTCCGAGTCGCTCAACAGCGTGTCCGGAGCACCGGCCGTGTAAATCATCGACGACAAGATTCGCGCCAGCTCGGCCGGTTTCGCACTGTCTTTGTTAACGTTCGGGAACGGCTTGCCGAATTTCGGCGCGAGGTTATTGAGCCAGTTCGACACTTCGCCGATCGTCGGTTCGTCCTCGAACCATTCGTCCGTGAATTGATTTGTCGTCAGCGAAAACCCGTTGACGGCCAGCAGTGACATAAGCCGTACCAATTCGAGGTTGGCGTTGTCGCGAAGCTTCGCGGGCTGCCGCACCGTTTTGATCAGAAACGGTTCGAACTGCCGCCGGCCCTCGAGCGAGCACTCGACGCCACGCAGATAAGGTTCAGCCGTGTCGAATACATTCTCGGAATTTTCCGTCCGTCCGCCACAGGTCGAGGTGTAATACGCGTTGATCGGCTTGCCGTTGTACGTCGCGACGATGCCGCGTGTCTCGTTGACCGCCTGCGTGCCCATTTTCGTCTCGATCGAGACGCCTTTGTAAACCTGCGACCAAACGGTCGGCACCATGTCGAAACCCTTCGCGCCGTAATTGTTTATATTGGCAACGGCGTACGTTCGTGCCGCGACGGCCTGTGCCTTTTGCGCCTCCAGCTGCGGCAGGCCGAGCTCGCTTGGCACCACGCCGAGCAAATATTCCTCGAGCGGCACGACGTTGACGACCGTCAGGCTGCCTCTCGCATTCACAAAGACTTCCAGTCGCCCGCGGTACGCTTTTCCGTTGAGCCGGACCGGATTTAACCGCTCGTTTGCCGATCCGAATGCGACAGATTTGAGTGAAGAATATCGAGCCGATGACGCCGCTCCGTTAACGATGACTTCACGCAGCCCGGGATTGACGATATCCGGCCCCATCGAAGGCCCCGATGTGCCGGTGGTTTTTATCAGGCTGCGAACTTCCGATTTTCCCGCGGTTCGCAACTGCCGCGACAACGCCAGCGCATCGTCCGACGGCACGAGTTTTTTCTCGGTGACGACGACCACGTCGGCAAAACCTTTCTCGGCGAGATCGGCCTTGAACGCTTCCGATTCTTCCATCGTCGCTTTTACGCTGCCGATCCAGACCTTCCACGTGTTGGTCGGGATGTCGATGCTGACGATCGCGGTCTCACCCGTCGATTCGCGAACGTCTTTTGCGATCGAATCGGCCTCGGCGGCCGTCGCGATGTCCTGAATTTCGAACCGGTAATTCTCGACCTCGGGCGGACGATATGCACGGGCCGTGACCGCGACGCGATCGACCGCGAGATATTTTCCCGCCTCATCCGGGCTATACGCCACAAGCTGGCTGTCCGCGGTCGTTATCGAAACGGAACTTGAGTTGGTCGACAACCCGATGCGTATCACCGGCTCACTCGCCAAGCGAAAATACTCGGGATCGTTAGCGAGGATGTAGTTCGCCGAGAGGAAAAGCAGACAGGTGGCAACCAGTATGCGAAAAGCCATAGAACCTGATTTTAACATAGCTTCGGGTTGGTGAGAGATTTTCGATGGGCCGCACGGAGCGTTCGCACCCGCTCAGATCCATTCGTCCGTGAGTTTACTTATCGCAAGTTCCTTGTGCTTGGCCTCGACCTCGATCCAGGGAGCGAAACGGTAAACGGACGGCATCGTCGCGATGAGGTCGCTGTGCGCCCGGTCGTTAAAATGCTCGCGCCCGTTAGAGATGTGAACGAGTTGGTTCTCCGGGTCATTCCATGTCTCGCGGGCGGCCCAGAACGCCTCGTCGACCGACGGATCGTCAAAACTGTCGAGTTTTTCGTGGCAGACGTGATGGTGGGCATCAAACACCATCCGCACGCACGCACGCCGACAGACATCAAGGATCTCCGCCGAACTGTAGGCATACTCGTCGTTTTCGAACGCAATCCGGGACCGGACCGGTTCTGGAAGCTTCAAAATAGTATCGACAAGCCGATCAGAACGATCGCCTTTCCCGCCGTGGATCATCATCGTCGCCCGTTCCGAACGCGGTTGCCCGAGCATGTCCATCGTGTTCGCGTGCATGTTCAGTATCTTGACACTGTTCGCGATCACGTCCTCGGAATCGGAGCTCAACACGACGAATTGGTCAGGATGCGACACGAGCCGTATACCGTTCTGCAACGCCCGCTCGCCGACGGCTTTCAGCCGGTCCGCAAATTCGCTCAGTATCTCGCGGCCGAACGGCTCGTCCGAAAATTGAAAAACGTCCGAGCTGATGCGGTAAAGCTTGATATTGTTCGCCAGGCAAAAATCGACGGCGTTCTCGAGCACGCCCGCGTTGGCGGCATACAGGGTCCGCAGCAGGGCGGCCTGTTCGCTTTCGGGAAACGAGAGAAGCCGTTTGCGCGTCGTTCGCTTGTATCGCACCAATTCGGAAGTGGTGATGCAAACCAGTCCAAGATTGTTAGAAACGCGCTGCGGTTTTGCTTCCATTTAATTCAGCTCCAATGAATTGAAGATGAACGGAAACGTAGCAAAGGTTTGCCCCCGATGCTGCGGGCGGAACGCAAACAGCACGATCTTGCCTTTGCCGTAGGTCGCCTCCGCCAGAGCCGTCTTTCCGTTCAGATATTTTTCACCGAGCATCCATCCGGAAAGCAAAGCATCTTTTACTGCATATTTGGCGATCGATCTTACGCTGGCCGTGTCCGAGATCTCGTATGCCGAGCTGTTCGCAAAATACGCCGGCGTAATCTCTGGCAAGCCGGCCGCGAGCGGGCTCGTCCTGTCGACCGACAATTGCACGATCGAGCCCGGATTGTAAAACTCGCTGCGCTTCAGGCCGCCGAGGACGTTTCGCATCGGCAGGCCGAACCGCTTTATCACCATCTCGCACGAACTGTCGAAACAGATCAGTTTTCCCCCACCGGCGACATATTTTTTGAGATTTTCGATCCCTTCCTCACCGATGCCGCCCGAGTACTCGGCCGGATATCGTTCGCTGCTCAGGCCCTTAACGATCGCGTTCTCGCTGTCCGACGGCAAAACGACCGCGGTGCAGTCGATGCCCGGCCCGGGAGAAACTTTCTGCTCACAGATAAAGTTGCCCGACCGTACGTCCTTGTCCGACAACCGGCGGTAACCGATCGCAAAGGTATCGAACACCAACCGCGTCCAACCCTCGTCCATCGAGCCGGTCGAACCGCGATAGAGTGCGATCTTCGGCACCGTCCTGAGCGGATATTTGACACCTTTAAACGGCGTTCCTGTTTGGTATAGCCCAAGTGCACCACGCACTTGATTTATAAATGTGACACGCGTTAACGTCGCCAAGTCTCGCTCGAGGCCGCGGATGTCCCACACGGCATCGTAATCGATACCCATCTGAAGCGGCAGCGTCCAACCGGCGACGTCGTACGGAACCTCGGCCTCGCCGCTGGCGAGCAGGCGGTGCGGATATTCCTGCTTTTCGAAAAGACTCAGTATGTTGTTTTTTTGCGGCTGGTTGACGAAAACGACATACCCGCCGAGCGGCGATTCGTGAAAATCGCCCTGACGCTCGGTTTTGACGTGCAGTTCACTCGTCATTTCTTGTACCTCGATCCCTTGCTGCATCAGGATCTCGATAAACCGCGCGACGGCTTCTGCGTTCGGCTGACCGGCGTTGACGATAAACGCTTGCGGCTCATTCTCCAGCCTGACCAGATTGGTCTTGCCGTACTCGTAAAAATTGCGCAAATATCGCGGACGGAATTTCGCCGCCATCTGCAGCAGGCTTCGCGAAGCGATCATCTCGATATTCGCGATATCGGCCGGTCGCCAAAGGCCGCCTTCCCAGATGTCAGGAAAATTCGTCGCCGTTTCCAGCAAGTTTGGCAGCCCGCGAGTGTTGCGGTTTCTGGCGAGATCTTCCTTCTTTATCGTCACCGGCGACATCAGATTTGCGCTGGCCGCCTCGGACAAAATGCCGATCGAATTGTGAAAATACGGTGCCGAACGAAAGCCGCCGTGCCACCACGTGTCGTACGTCGAATTGGTCGCAACTCCCGCGATATTTTTCGCCTGCAGATCGGCCGCCATCTTGTAGCCGATCAGCCCGACCTCACGAAGTATCGACGGCGCGATTCGCGGGTTCACCGGATCGAAAAACGGCGGAATAATAAATCTCGACGCATTTTGCCCCTGCTGGTGAACGTCGTAAACGATCTGCGGAAACCATTCCTGCCAAAACAATTTGGTTATCGCCTGCGTCTCCTTGAGGTTCATCATGAACCAGTCGCGGTTGTCATCGTGGCCCGCGTAGTGATGATAAAGTTCGGGCGGCGACGTGCCTTCGCTCTTGGTGCCGAGCGTTTTGCGGTACCAGTTCGCGACGATGTCGATGCCGTCCGGGTTCGGCGACGGGATCAGCAGCAGTATCGTGTTGTCGAGAATTTCCCTTGTGTCCGCGTCGTTCGCCGAGGCGAGCTCGTACGCGAGGTTCATCGACATTTGCGACGCGACGATCTCGGTCGAATGTATCGAACAGGAGATCGAAACGATGGTCTTGCCGTCGGCGATCAATTTTTCCAACTCAGCCCCGTCGCGGATCGTTCGCGGGTCGGCGAGTTTCGAGCTGATCTGCCTGTACCGATCAAGGCTGCGGATGTTTTTCTCGGACGAAATGAACGCGACGATCAAAGGCTTTCCGAGCGTCGTTTTGCCGATCTCTTTGACCACCACGCGACCGCTGGCGGCGTCGAGCTTGGCGAAATAATCCGTTATCTGATTCCAGTCGGCGATCGTCTTATCGTCCGTCGGTTTGAATCCCAAAGCCGATTGCGGCGTCGGCACCTGCGCGTTCAGCCCCGCGCCGAGAAGAATGATAAATGCTACTAGCAACGCCGCTCGACGCCGGAGAAAATTCGGGACCACTAAACGACACGACAGGGCACGGGCGAGCACGAAGGCCGTTTGCTGTTGTTTCGCGGCATTAAATTCTTTACTATCTCGGTGGCCGAACGCGCGCAGGTTATGACTGATCATTTTTCTCAGGTGTCACTTGAGGCAATTCAAGAAAATAAGAAGCTTGTCTTTCCGACAGTGCAGTCTAACAAATCGCGCCCGGCCGCGAAACTTCGCTATTGGTGGTGCTGGCTCGCCGCCGGATCGATGCTGTTGTTCATCGCCGCACCGGCACTTGTCATCTTGTGGATCATCAACCGCCGCGTCTGGCTGTACCCGCTCGCTCTTTGGGGAGCGAAAACCTGGCTCGCGGCGTGCGGAGCAAAAGTTAAGGTCACCGGCCGCGAACATCTTGACTCGGAAAAGTCCTACGTCTTCGCCTCGAACCACCGCTCATACCTCGACACGGCCGTGCTCTTTCGCTACGCCGGCAAACGAATGGGGCTTGTCGCCAAAAAGGAATTGTTAAAGGTTCCCGTGCTCGGCCAGGGAATGAGTTTCGTGAACATTTTTGCCATCGATCGGTCCAACCCCGAAAAGGCCGTCCAATCGATGGCCCGCGCCCGAACGGCAATGGACGCGGGCTACTCGTTCGGCGTTTTTGTCGAAGGCACGCGCGCAATGCCCGGCGAGCTTTTGCCGTTCAAGAAAGGAGCGTTCCACCTTGCACTGCAAACGGGAGCCGAGATCGTCCCGGTCGCCATCAGAAACACCGACTGGATGATGGGAAAACGCGCGGGCGTGGTATTTCCGGGAACGATCGAAATGGTGCTGCTGCCACCGATAAAAACATCAGGCCGCGACTCGGAAGCCTGCGTGACGGAACTGATGAATCAAACGCGGGCCGCGATCGCCGCGGAACTTGCAAAATAAAAAGAGGCTGTCAGAAAAGCCGTTCTCGATACCCTGTAAAATATTTCAATTGCCTCCGGCTTTAGCCGGAGGACAGGTTAGAAGTCCAGTACGGCTTCAGCCGAATTCCGATATAACAACTTCCTTTGTGGCTTTAGCCGGCCTTTGCCCACCGATAACGGCTAACGTCATAGAGGTAATGTGTTTGGGAATTCGGCTAAAGCCTCGTTCTTTTCTTACCGCAACCTCCAGTTAAAGCTGGAGGCAATTGAAAAGAGGCGGCCTTTCCAGACAGCCTCTTTTATTCATTACAGGTGTAATAGCGCTACGGTTTCTTAGGCGCGGGCGACGGTGACGGCGTCGGCGTCGTGAGCGGCACATCTTCTTCGTCGACTATCGTGACATCCGTCCGACCGACCCTGTAATTCGTGTACTTCATCCTGATCTTCATCTTGACGACCTGTCCTGAATCGAACACCAGTTCGTCGTCCGACATCGTGTATGACGGGAACCAATATTTGCCGTCGATATTCTCGCGCCACGTTTCCATAACGGCGAAACGCTCATTTTTGCCCTCGGGCACGGCCTTGCCCTTAGTCTTTACGATCAGGAAATCTTCGTCGTCAACCCATATTCGGCCAGTGAAAAGCTTTTCGTTCGACTTTTTCGGGTTTGGAATGACCTTTGGCGACGCCTCAAAAACAAATAGATTCAGCTCGTCGATCTTTTCCTTGCCGAGGTACGTAAAATTGTACTTGGGCATGTTCTTGGGATCGATCGCGAAAATATCGATTCCGCTCATGTTTTCCAGATCGGCCGCGGTGATCTCGATCTCCGTTACCGTCGACACAGGCGCAAACAGCACCTTTTCGATGCGATCGCCCGCCTCGGTAAAGGTCAGAAACGAGTCCTTCTTGAACGTTCCGGTGATCTGGCCGCCCATCCCGATTGTTTGCAGGGTTGCACTCCGGTTAAAGGCATAGATGTTCAACGCTTGCCTGAACAGAGCCTCGCCGCGTGTAAATTTGTGGATGATCTTATCGATCTCCGGCTGAGAAAGGTCGACCTTCACGATCGTCGGTGCCTGAGCCATCGCCGATACCGCGAAAACCGCTGCGAACAAAATACTTGCTGTTAATCTTTTCATGATTTGATCTGGTGGAAACGAGTCAATCTACTAGATGCGCCCGACCGCAAAAAAGTTTGCGGAGGAATATCCGGGCGGAGACTGGCAGTTTTCGTGCATTTTCGTGTCCTTTTGTGATCTTCGTGGCTACGCTTTTGAAGCCAAAAGCTCGTAACCACGAAATTACACGAATCGCCACGAAAAGACACAAAAAGGCCTCGCTAAAACCGCGAGGCCCGGATGCGATTAATAGATCAACGTCTATTCGACAAAATCGACCTGCACTTTATTCGGAATAATGCCGGCGTCGTAGCCTTCCTGCAGCAGGCGTCTCACGCCTTCGCGGCCGCGGTCGCCGTAGTCGAGCGTGAGGTCGTTCACCCACATCGCGACAAAACGGTCGGCAACCTCCGGCGACATGTCGCGTGCGAACTGCATCGCGTATGCCAACGCATCCTCGCGGTTGTCCATCGAGTACTGAATGCTTCGGTGCAGATGCTTGGAAACCTGTTTCATCAGATCCGGCCCGAGATCGCGGCGGATCACGTTGCCGCCCATCGGCAACGGTAAGCCCGTCCGCTCGTGCCACCATTCGCCGAGGTCGAGCACCTTGTCGAGGCCGAGCTGTTTATAGAAAAGCTGTCCCTCGTGGATCAGCAACCCGGCGTCGGCCTTGCCGCTCTGTACGGCGTCGATGATCTGATCGAACGGGACGACGATAAAATCGAATTTATCGTTATAAAGCCTGAGTGCGAGATAAGCGCTCGTCAGTTCGCCCGGGATCGCGATCGTCATGTTGCCGATCTCTTCGGGCTTTCGCGGTTCCTTGGCGACGACGATCGGCCCGTACTTGTCGCCGATGCTCGCCCCATGCGGCAGCAGCGCGTACTTGTCCGAGATGTACGCGTACGCGTGGAACGAGACAGCCGTCACGTCATAAACGCCGTTCTGGGCGTCCTCGTTGAGCGTCTGTATGTCCTTCAGCGTGTGTTCGAACTTTAATCCTTCGGTTTCCAGCTTGTTCGTAGCGAGACCGTAAAACATGAACGCATCGTCGGAATCGGGTGAATGCGCGACCGTGATGGTTCGGACTGCGGGTGCTTTTTCGGCGGTGACTTCCATATACCTTATACTTCTGTGTAAAAAACGTTGGTGTCGTACAAAACTGCTATTTTACCGCCTTCCGCGTGTTTGGCAAAGACGGCGTGAAGCGCAGCAGACATCGGCTCAAAACGCGGATCGTCCTCGGCCGGCATATACGACGAAGACAGCAAGCGGCCCTGCAAACCTTCGAAATCAAAGACTTGCCTGTTTTCGAACGTTCTTCGGTGAAATTCCTTACCGAAAAATTCGGCAAGTTTTTCGTCGGTGACGTTGTCATGACGAACGGCGTCGTAGTCATTTGCGAAATGCTGCAACAGCACCTCGTAGTCGCGCAGGAACGGCGTCGTGTCGAGTTGCCGCTCATTCCATATAAGCGCAACATGCCCGTTTTGCTTAGCAATTCGCTGAATTTCCCGCCGCGTCTTCTGCGGATCGAACCAGTGAAACGCCTGTGCTGCAATGACAAGATCGACCGAATTGTCCGGCAGAGTCGTGTTCTCCGCGGTGCCGTCGACGCTTGTAAAATTCGAAAAATTTTCCAAATATTCTTCCGCCGCCGCCCGCATCCCCGCATTCGGCTCGACACCGTAAACCGGGTTGCCGTTCTCGAGAAACAACTTTGCCGACAAACCCGTGCCAGACCCGAGATCCGCAACGACCGACGCGGCCGTCAATCCCACCTCATCGCGAAACAACGCCAGCACCTCCGCCGGATAACCCGGCCGGTACTTCACATAATTCGCCACCCGATTAGAAAACCGCTCAACACTATCAACCATAATTAAACAGGTCAGACCGCCTCGCGTGAGCGGGTGGGTTCCGGGTAGTCGAGAGGCTCGAGTCGTGAGTAGAATGCGGAACGGCAAGCCTCCTGCTCTCGCCTCTTGACTCTCGCCTCGGCACTTATAAGAACCCACCCGCTTACGCAGGTGGTTCTGACAGATCGGGGAAACCACCCGCTTACGCAGGTGGTTCTGACGTGTGGTTCACTTCCTCGCCGGTCCACTGCGACTTTTTTGAATGCGGGATATCGAACTGGTCCAGTATCCGAAAACACAGGTGTTCGACGAGATCTTCGATCGTCCTCGGCCGGTGATAAAACCCGGGACTTGCCGGCAAGATCGTGGCACCCGCCCGCGAAAGCCGTAACATATTTTCCAAATGGATCGCGTTGTAAGGCGTCTCGCGGGGCACGAGCAATAGTTTGCGTCCCTCTTTCAAACAAACATCGGCGGCACGATGGATGAGGTTCGTCCCCGCTCCCGTAGCGATCGCTCCTAGTGTGCCCATCGAGCACGGCACGACGATCATCCCGGCTTGCTTGTTCGAACCCGACGACGGTTTCGCCGCCATATTGTCCAACCGCCAGTACCTGATGAGCTTTGAGCCGGCGTCGAGCCCGAGCCATTCGTTCAGCTTCGCCGCGTCCGGATCGCGAAGGTTCACGCCCGTCTCGACCTGTGCGACCGTCGCTGCGGTGCCGGACATTATCAAATTTATCGTTTCGACCGCGCCGCTCGCGGCCAAAAGCTGCAGCGTTCTGTGTGCGTAGATCGTCCCTGATGCGCCGGTAATTGCGACTGTTAGTTCCATTTCGGTTTGCTGATTCTATCGTTTGCGGTTCGAATCACAAAATTGCGTTTCGCCCTTTTGATACGAATTCGCCGGAAGCCACGCGTTAGATGTTGAGGACGTGAATCGGAAACGCTTCACCTCTCGAATACTAGTGATAGTAAGGTACGGGCAAAATGAACACGATGGAATGCACGATATTAAAGATGATTTTGAACCTCGTCGGCAAAAACGCGGTTTCATCGCTCCTTATTCATCTGATGTCGTCATACAAGTACATAGGCATGTTGGTCTGATTCTCATCTGATTCTTCCTATTCGGCGGGAAACGGTTTTCCCGCCTTTTTTCTTTTAAACCGCCGTTGTTGTAGATTCGTAGTTTGCGAATATGAACAACGACGACATACAGGCGATACTTCGCGCACACGCGAGCGGCGATCTGAACGAATCCGACGCGGCCGAGCGGATCAAAAATCTCTCGTTCGAGGACATCGGCTACGCCCGAGTCGACCACGCGCGCTCGCACCGCCAGGGCTTTCCGGAAGTTATTTTCGGCCAAGGCAAAACGTCCGCCCAGATCGCCGGCATTTTCGAAAAGCTCGCGGCCCGCTCGCCGAACGTCCTGATCACCCGCACCACCGCCGACGTTTACGGCGACATCCGCAACATTCACACCGACGCCGAGTGGCATGAATCGGCACGTCTCGTTCGCCTTAGGCGCGACGAAACCGAACTCGGCTCCGGCGAAATAACCATCGTCACCGCGGGCACCAGCGACATTCCCGTCGCCGAAGAAGCCGCGCTAACCGCCGAGACGATGGGCAACCGCGTCAAACGAGTCTGGGACGCCGGCGTCGCCGGGATCCACCGCATTCTCGCCGAACGCGAGCTGCTGCAAAGGTCGCGCGTCGTCATCGTCGTCGCCGGAATGGAAGGAGCACTTCCATCAGTAGTCGGCGGCCTCGTCAGCGTCCCCGTCATCGCCGTCCCCACCAGCGTCGGCTACGGCGCGTCATTCGGCGGCATCGCCGCACTCCTCGGAATGCTGAACTCATGCGCCTCGAACGTCACCGTCGTAAACATCGACAATGGCTTCGGCGCCGGTTTTGTGGCGAGTTTAATAAATCGAAAAAGCAGTGAGGTCGAGCGGCAGGCCTAGGGAATAACAGAAAATTTCCTTGTTTCCGTTCTCGTCACAGTGCTACGATTTGCATGTCAATTCCGGGCCCTCCGAGTTCGCGAACCTTCGATCAGCTTCAACCAAATCATATGCTTTCTAAACTAAGCCGAATCGCTGTTCTGATCTCTTTAACTTTAATAGTCACGGTCGCTGCTGTCGGCCAAGGGCCACCGGTCAAGTATTTCAACGAGCGTTTTGTGATCAAAGAAATGGCGTCGCTGCACGCCGCGCAGGTGACTTACCAGACGACGACCGGCCACGGATCATTCGGTTCACTGGCGCAGCTTAGATCTGCAGGATTGATCGACCAGGCCCTCGCGGAGGGGTCAAAGTACGGATATGGATTCGTGGTAACGCCCAACGGCACCTCGTATAAAACAACTGCGACTCCGATAAGATATAAAAAGACCGGCCTTCGTTCCTACTACATTGATCAACGCGGAGTTTTGTTTGGCAATGACAAAGGCGGTGCGTTAGCAACGGATGCCGACGTTTATATAGACACGTGCTCGTTATTCGGCATCGACCAGAATGAACGCTGCACGATCACTGCAATGCGCACTCTTTACGGTGCCGAGGTGACTTATGCGGCAACTGTCGGAAACGGAAGTTACTGCCTGATCCCTGATCTATATTTATCCGGCCTGATCGACATGTTCTTGGGATCGATGTCGAAACATGGCTATTCGTACGGTATTGAATTTACGACAGGCCCGTCAGCAACATTTAAGATCAACGCGAAGCCGCTACAATATGGCGTAACGGGCCGAACGTCGTTCTTCGTCGACAACACGGGCGTTGTCCGCGGAGCCGACCATGGCGGAGCTCCCGCCGACCAAAACGATCCGCCGATAAATAATTAGCATTAAGGATTAATCAAAACGAGCAGCCGGTCGGCCCAGTCGGAGCGGGAGTTTTTTAGGATCTCGTATTGCACCTGCGCCATCTCGTTGTTCCCGAGTTTGACGTAAGCGCGTCCGAGATTATAGCGGGCCTTATCGAAGTCCGGGTCGTACCCGACCGCGTTGTTGAACGCTGTCAGGCTCTCGTCCGCCTTACCCGATTCGAGATAGCTTTCGCCGAGATAATTGTAGGTTTTCGCGTCCGGTTTATAGGTTCGCAGCTGTTCGAATTGAGCTGCGGCGTCGGCGTAGCGTTTCTGTTTGAAATAGGCGAGGCCGAGCCGCTCGAGCGCGTTCGGGTGATCAGGTTTCAACGCGATCGCGCGCTTGTAGGCGAGTATCTCTTCGTCCGTGCGATTGAGTTTGTTAAGGCTCAGGCCGAGCGCGTACTGTGTGTCGGGGTTATCGTCGTCCAACCGGATCGCCTGTCTGTAAGCTTCGGCGGCGTCCTTGAACTGGTTCAAAGCAAAGCTCGACGCGCCGATATTAACGAAAGTTTCCGACCATTCGGGCCTGAGCCTTGCCGCCTGCCGCGACGCCCGCAAAGCTTCCGCATGCCGGCCCAGCAATCCGTAGCAAAATCCGACCTGATACCACGCTTCCGGGTAGTTCGGGTCCATCTCCGCCGCCTTTTCAAAATAACCGACCGCACGCGCGTAATCGTCACGCGAAAGCTGCGCGACGCCTTGCGAATAAAGCCGTTCGGCGGACGCACGCTTGTTCTTGGTCGATTCCGCCGTCAGCGACGAAACGGTCTGAAGGTCGTTGACCTTGAGCTGCAATATTCTTTCCGATGGCACCGCAAAATTGAGCCCCTGTCCCTGCTCGGCCTGCAGCGTCGCAATGCCGATCACCTGTCCCGCCATGTTCACGACAGGCGAACCGGACGAACCCGGCGAGATCGGCGCCGTTATTTGAATGATCTTCCCGTAACCCGAGATCTCGCGGACCGCCGAAACGATCCCGTTCGAAACGCTGCCCTCGAGCCCGTACGGATTGCCGACCACGACGATAGATTCGCCTTCGGCCGGGACCGTCCGCATGATCGTAAGCGGAACGGCAAGCGCCGCCGGCACGTCGACCTGCAGCAGAGCAAGATCGCCTTCGCCGTCGACCGCCAGCACGCCGCGGACCTGATATTTCTTGCCGTTCAGCAAGTGTATTTCGACCCTGCTCGATCTTTCGATGACGTGGCGGTTGGTAACGACCCGGTCGGCGGCGATGAAAAAACCGCTGCCGCGCGACAGCGTATTGCCGCGCGCGTCGAACGTCTCGATGGCGACCGCGGACGGTTTTATGCGCCGCACGAGCTCCGGCAAAAAATCCTGAGCCGCCGCCGCGACGGAAAACCCGCCGAGCATCAGCGACACAAGGAAAATATTTAGAGAGGCATTTCTCATCAAAAGCGCGGACACCTTGCAGATTATAGGTATTTTAGCCAAACGGGACAAACATTTAAGACGGAATGAACGGACCCCGCGTTGCCACCGTTCCTCGATGGGCCACTATGCACGCAAAAACTCATCAAACGATTTTACCGCGGGCACCGATAGGTCTAAAATTTTTACAGCACCAGATTATCAGCTATCACTTATCACCTATCCGTTATTCCGAAAAACGAAGGTAATTGTATATGACCAAAAAAATAGCACTCGCCGCCGACCACGCCGGCTATGAAGAAAAAGAAAAGATCAAGAAAACTCTCGACGAGATCGGAATTCAGTACGACGATTTCGGCACGACGTCGACCGACTCGGTAGATTATCCGGACTTCGCATTAAAGGTCGCCGACGGAGTGTCGTCGGGCAAGTACGAACAGGGCCTGCTCGTTTGCGGGTCGGGGACGGGAATGGCGATCGCCGCAAACAAAGTCAAAGGCGTCCGCGCCGCCGTTGCCTGGAACGAAGAGATCGCACGCCTCGCCCGCCAGCACAACGATGCCAACGTTTTATCGCTCGCGGCCCGCTACATTCCCGACGACGAGCAAAAAAAGATCGTCAAAGCGTTTTTCGAAACGAATTTCGACGGCGGCCGCCACGAACGGCGGGTCGAAAAGATCACCGCGATCGAGAACGACGAATGCAAGTGACCTAAGGCAGCGAAATCCGGTAATCGGCGTCACTTCACGCAAAAATGCACATCGGCATAGCGTTCTACAAACAGGCTCGCACCTGTTGGGCCGCTACTTGAAAACCGAGTAGCCGACGAACCACATATTTACGTTGTAGCCCGGGTTGAAGTTGAAAAGGTACAAATTTGAAAGGTGGTAATACCTGTACCCGAAGTTCAACGCCTTGTTTTCCTTGAGCATGTACTGCCCGCCGACCTGAAAATCGAACTGAAAGTTCATTTTCGTTCCCTCGACCGTCGGGACCCGTTTGTAATGACGGACGATCCCGAATCCGGACCCGATCTGCGGCCGCAGTCGGTAACGCGGGAAAAATATAAATCGAAAACTCGCCGGATTTATGCCGACGCCCCAAGTCGCCTCGCGGTTTCGGCGCGGCTCGCCTGCAGGTGCACCGGCAATGTAGCGCGGGTTATCCACCTCGTTGCCGAGCGCGATGTTGATCGGCAGAACCTCGATCGCCCAACTGTACGTCACCTGCCCCCGCGTGCCCAGGATCCTGCCCCATCTGAACGACCCTGCGATGTGGCCGCGATTTTCGATATCGTAATATTTCGGTCCGCTCATCCACGTCGCGATGTCGCCGGCGATGCCTAATTCAACTCCCCATTCCGTCGAGCCGTCCGGTATAACCCACGGGCCCTTGCTTCGGGCAAGTCTCGACGGCACGGCAGAACCTTGTTTCTCGTCCGCAGTGTCGTCCGTTGCAGGCTTATTTTGGGCCGCTGCGGGCACTATATCGATCGTCGGCAATTCGAACTTGAACGGAATTCGGTCTTCCGCGTGCCGGAAATATAAAATTCGCGTGAGAGGTATGCGGCCCGCTTCGATGATCGGCGCTCCGTTCTCGACCGCGTTTTGCCCGATCGTTCCGGACTGAGCATGGGCCGCGAACGACGAAAACGATACTAGTAGCACGGCGCACAGCGTTCGTGCGAGTTTAAGACCTGATGGTGAGACCATATTGGGAATATTATAAGAATCGACCGGCGTAATTACAATAAATGCCCGCCGAACGATTTCGCCGGTCGTACATTGATCCGCATAGACATAATTAGCCTGCGAGGCCGCCCTCTGTGTGCGGCTCTCAACAATTTGAGTTGGGAAACCGGTAGGCGTAAGATGTTTTCAATCAGGTAAAAGGAGAAAGGCCGCATGGATACGTGCGAACATCTGGACCATATTGTCCCCGTAACGCCGAGTGCCGACGGTTGCGAAGACTGTTTGAAGATCGGCGGCAGCTGGCTTCACCTTCGCCTGTGCGAAAACTGCGGCCACGTCGGCTGCTGCGACAGCTCGCCGAACAAGCACGCGACCAAACACTTTCACGCAAGCAAACACCCGGTCATCAAGTCGTTCCAACCCGGCGAAGACTGGGGCTGGTGCTACATCGACGAAATATTCTTCGAAACAATGCCGGAATTGGGCAGCCAGTAGTCATTGTTCATTGCCAATTCGTGATTGTTAATTGTTAATTGTTATTTGGTGATTGTTAATTGGCCAGCAAAACAATCCGAACCAATATCCACAATCTGGAATCTGAAACCCGATCATGTCCACTCCGAAAAAGATCTTGCTTCAAACGACGATTCCGTTCACCGAGGACGACTGGCACATCGGGCGGTTCACGTACCTTCACAAATACCTCGCGTCGCAGCGTGACGCCAGCGGTGAACGGCTCTACATCGTCGCGGCACGCGACCGCGAGGTTGACGACAATGGCGACGACCCGGTGATTCTCGGCTTGCCTTCGAGCGATCTCGACGAACTCTGGCTGTTCGCCGTCGACACGGGCGACGGACTTTCGCCGAACGATTGCTCCGCGATAACCAAATTTCGCCAGCGTGGCGGCGGCATTTTGTCGACACGAGATCATTTCGATCTCGGATCGTCGCTGTGCACGCTCGGCGGCATCGGCGCCGCTCATTACTTTCACTCGAAAAATCAGGACCCCGACCCCGAAAGGAACCGGCGAGACGACACGGTCGCCGTGAATATAGATTTTCCGAATTATCACTCCGGCTTGAACGGCGATTATCAAAAGATCACCGTCCCCGAACCGCACGAATTGCTGATGCGAAAAGACGGCTCGCTGATCGAGTATTTCCCGTCTCACCCGCACGAAGGCGGCATCGGCGCACCGCCCGATGACCCGTCCGCGAAAGTTGTCGCCACCGGAAAGAGCCAGACAACCGGCCGCCCGTTCAATCTGGTCGTCGCATTCGAGCGAAGCGATGATGAACACGGCAATCATCTCGGCCGTGCGATCGCGGAATCGAGCTTTCACCACCTGGTCGATTACAACTGGGACGTCGACTCGGGCGCACCGAGCTTTCTCGAGGAACCGCCCGGCGACGGCTACAAAAAGAACCCGAACTCCATCGACGACATCCACCAATACGTCGCCAACGCCGCCAAATGGCTAGCAAGAACGTAAACGAACAGGTCAGAACCACCTGCGTAAGCTGGTGGATTCTTACGTGACGCGACTAGGCGATATTGAATGACGGTAACGCCGGCGAAGGACCCACCCGCTTACGCAGGCGGTTCTGACTTTTGGACGAATGATAGACCTTAGAAGCGACACAGTTACAAAACCGACACCGGAAATGCGTTCCGCGATGGCCGCGGCCGAGGTCGGTGACGACGTTTACGGCGAGGACCCAACGATAAATCGGCTGCAGGAGCTTGCGGCGGAGATGTTCGGGAAAGAGGCGGCGTTGTTCGTGCCGACGGGGTCGATGGGCAACCAGATCGCGGTCAAGCTGCACACGCGGCCCGGCGACGAAGTGATCATTGAGGAACGCGGGCACATTCTAAATTACGAGCTCGGCGCGTCCGCCGTCATCGCGGGCGTGACAATGCGTCCGATCAAAAGTGCGGCGAGTTCCGGAATGCTGACGTGGGACGAGATCGCCGTTTCCCTGCATCTCGGTGGGCCGTACTATTCATCCCGCACCGGCCTTATCTGCCTCGAGAACACGCACAATTTCGGCGGCGGCAGCGTGATGACGGCCGGAGAATGCGCCGCGATCTGCGAGCAGGCCCACAAAGTGAATCTGCCGGTTCACATGGACGGTGCCCGCATATTCAACGCGTCGGTCGCTCTCGGTACGCCGGTTGCCGAACTCACCAGCGACTGCGATTCGGTCCAGTTCTCGCTCTCGAAAGGCTTGGGCTCACCGGTGGGCGGGTTACTGCTCGGTTCAAAGGCGTTCATCGGCGAAGCGAAGATCTGGCGCAAGCGGCTCGGCGGCGGAATGCGTCAGATCGGCGTCCTCGGTGCCGCCGGGCTGATCGCTCTGACCGAGGGCCCGAAACGCCTGCAGGAGGACCAAGCTAGCGCGCGCCGCCTCGCCAATGGTCTTGCATCCATCGACGGAATCGCGGTCGGCGATGTCGTAACAAACATCGTAATTTTCAACATCGCCGGCACCGGCAAGAGTTCGACCGAGATCACCGACGCACTGGCACGCGACGGCATTCTCGCGATCGGCTTCGGCGAATCGATCCGGATGGTCACACACTTTGACATTTCCGCCGCGGACATTTCCACCGCTATACAGGTGTTACGTTCGATCTTGACTTAGTATGTGGCTGATCAGATATCATGCGGTTCCCAAAGCGGACACTCCAGCTTTCGCCGAGTCGGGAGGTGCGTATGTCCAATGCTGGATTTTGTGGGCATGGCAGGACGGGGCTGAGAATCTGGCAAGATTCGAGGTCGAAAAGGAATGGATCATTACCGAAAACGAAGAAACATCTTGGTACGAGCCGGACGATTTCACTGACGACGATGATAACAAGCAATACGTCGACGAGGCGATGATGTACGGCGGATGCTTCGTGTTCCATCACTACCCGCTAAACGCTTTGGAGTCGGACGAAGATTTTGATGTCGAGAATGCGACGACTAGCAATCGCGATCTGCTGAAAAAAAACCATTGATTGATGAACATCGAACAACTTAGAGAATTCTGCCTCGCGTTGCCGCACGCCACCGAGGACATCAAGTGGGGAGCGGACCTGTGCTTCTGCGTGGGCGCCAAGATGTTTGCGGTGACCGGCGTCGATTCGAACGGGACGCTTTCGTTCAAATGTACGCCCGAGAAATTCGCCGAACTGACCGAGCGGGACGGCATCATCCCGGCCCCGTACGTCGCACGATACCATTGGGTACGCCTCGAAAAGCCTGACGCACTTGCGGAAAGTGAACTCAAGGATTTAATCTCAGAGTCGTACCGCTTGGTTTTCGAAAAACTTCCGCCGAAAGTGCGCAAGGGCCTGACAGACTAATGATAATCGCCATCGACGGGCCATCCGGAGCCGGAAAATCCACGCTCGGAAAGATGCTCGCAAAAAAACTCGGCCTGCTTTACCTCGACACCGGAGCGATGTACCGTGCCGTCGGACTGGCCGTAAAAGTTCGCGGCGTCAGCCTCGTGGACGAACCGAAGATCGTCGAGATCGCCGAGCGTGCCCAGATCGAACTGGTCGGTGAACCCGATGATCTGAAGGTCATGCTCAACAGCCGCGACGTGACATCCGAGATACGCACGCTCGAGGCCGCGCAGGCGGCATCGGTCGTTTCGACGATAAGCAACGTCCGCCGGATAATGGTCGACCACCAGCGGACGATCGGCCTCCGCGACCCGAAGGGCTGCGTGCTCGAAGGCCGCGATATCGGTAGTGTCGTCTTCCCGAACGCGGACATTAAATTTTTCCTCACGGCCAAACCCGAAGCCCGGGCACAACGGCGTTTCACCGAGGACGCCACCAAGGGCCGCGTCAGCACATACGAAGAGACGCTCGCCGAGATCAACGAACGCGACGAACGCGACGTCTCACGCGAAGATTCGCCGCTGACCATTGCCGAGGACGCCGTCGTCATCGACACGAGCGAACTCGACCTCACCGAGGTGTTCGAACAGATGCTCAAAGTCGTCACGGAACAGCGTGCCACGGCGGCCTAATAGTTGACTTATAACAGGCCAATCGCTAATATTGTCAATTGCTTTCTTGATATGCTCCCGTAGCTCAGTTGGATAGAGCAACAGCCTTCTAAGCTGTGGGTCGCACGTTCAAGTCGTGCCGGGGGTACTTCGATTTTGGATTGTGGATTTTGATTTTGGATCGATAAATTGTGGATATTTTTTCGAATCCAAAATCCCAAATCTCAAATCCAAAATTGAATATGGCGGCTATAGTTCAGTTGGTTAGAACGCCTGATTGTGGTTCAGGAGGTCGTGGGTTCGAGCCCCACTAGCCGCCCCATTATTTCTTTCCGGTTATTCGCCGGGTTTCGAACGCTATATACATCACCTGCGTCCCGCGGCGTTGCCGCTACCGAAAAGTCGTATGAAATTTGCAATGTTTCTCTCGCTTGCGGTCCTTTGCGGCACATTTGCGTCGCCCATGAGCGCCCAGAACCCGGACAAGTTCGTCAAGGATGAGGTCCTCGTAAAGTTCAAAACCGGGTTGACGGATGCAGCCCGGGCCAGGGCGGTCGACGGCGTAAGTGTCGTCGAAACACTCGCCGACACTGGCTGGGTCCGCGTTAAGCTCGGAGCGGGCGAAGATGTGAACGACGCCGTCGGCCGGTTCAAAGGACGCCGCGAAGTCGTGGCCGTTCAGCCGAATTTCTATTATCACCTTCTGTTGACACCCAACGATCCGCAGTTCGGATTGGCGGGAATGTACGGTTTATCAAAGATCTCGGCACCGGCGGCATGGGACCTGACGACCGGCAGCTCGTCCGTTGTCGTCGCCGACATTGATACCGGAATGCGGTATACGCACCAAGACCTCGCGCCGAACGCGTGGATCAACACAGGTGAGGTCGCGGGCAACGGCGTGGACGACGACAATAACGGCTTCATCGACGATGTATACGGCTGGGACTTTTTCTACAACGATTCGAACCCGATCGACGACGCCGGCGGACACGGCACGCATACTGCCGGCACGATCGGAGCAGCGGGCAACAATCTTCTAAACGTCGTCGGCGTGAATTGGAACGTCAAGATCATGCCGATCAAGATCTACAGCCCGAACGGTGCCGACTCGACCTCAGCGATGCTCGTTAACGCTTATAATTACATAAGGATGATGAAGCTCCGCGGCGTGAATATCCGCGTAACGAATAACTCGTACGGCGGCTGCGGCGAGGCCTGCGGCTACGATCAGGCGACCAAGGACGCGCTCGATGCGATGGGCGATGCCGGTATACTCAACGTTTTTGCCGCCGGCAATGCGAACGTCAACAATGACACGAACGCCTCGCCTTCTTATCCGGCAGTTTACACGTCGCCGAGCATTTTAGCTGTGGCCTCGTCGACCTCGACGGACGCCCGCTCGAGCTTTTCGAGTTGGGGGCCGATAAGCGTCGATCTGGCCGCACCCGGCTCGAGCGTTTTGAGCACCTACAACACCTTGGACACCGCGACCGCAACGCTCAGCGGTACGTCGATGGCGACGCCGCATACCGCGGGAGCCGCCGCTTTGCTGTCAGCATATAACCCTAATCTTTCGGTCGCATCACTAAAAGCGACTTTGATGAACAGTGTCGACGTGATCACCACGCCTACGAATTGGTCTCAGTTTGTAAAGTCGGGTGGGCGTCTGAACGTCTTTGCGGCACTTCAAAATCAGACAGTGTGCACGTTCACGCCGTCCGCATCGACGGTCGCCGTTCGTACGAAAGGCGGTTATTACTCGGTCAATATCTCGGCTCCGCAAAATTGCGATTACGCCGTCAAAACCAGTTCGAACTGGATCAAGCTAAGCGGTCCCGACGCACTCAGCGGAAACGGCACCGTAACATTCCGCGTCACGGTAAATCCAAGTATCACAAGGACCGGCACGGTTACGGTCGGCGGACAGACGATAACGGTCACTCAGTCGCGATCTTAAAGAACTGAAAATGCGCGGGTATTCCAACTTTTCCTTAGTGAAGCGCGTCTAACAGCCAAATACCCGCATCACCAGCGATTATCAGCTTATTTTTTATCGAATGCAGACGCATTTGCCAATGATTATCTTGCATTTCAGGTCGAGCTGGTTGTATATTTAGGAATCTTGCTCTTTTGGCGAAACATCTGCAGTTCGTGTCAAAAAGACATTTTATTTAAAAGGATTACAATAATGAGAAAATTTTTGACCGGAAACGGCAAATTCGGAGTGCTATTTGTGCTTTTCGCTCTCGTCGTTTCCGCATCGGCACAGATCAAGCTGCGTCGTGCGATGGACACGGACGGCGATAATAAAGCTGATTTTACGGTGTTCCGCCCATCGACCAACTCCTGGTACGTACTTCAAAGCGGCGGCGGGGTCATTTATCAGGCCTTCGGTATTGCCAACGAGGACTTCATGACGCCCGGTGACTACGACGGGGACGGCAAAGGAGATATTTCGGTCTGGCGTGACACGACCGGTTATTGGTTCCGTCTGAACAGTTCTAACAACACGTTTACTGCGGCTGCTTGGGGAACTTCAGGCGATGAACCTATTGCCCGCGATTACGATGGTGATGGAAAGACGGATCTTGCGGTCGTTCGCCGTGCGAACGGAGCAATGTCCTGGTACGTCACTAAGAGCTCCGACGGCGGATTTATCGGCGTCCAATTCGGCCTTTCGACTGACTATACTGCTCCGGGCGACTACGATGGCGACGGCAAATTCGACATTGCTGTGCAGCGTCCGGGTGCGACGACCACTAGTCAAAGTACCTTTTACATTTCGCGAAGTTCGGACAACGGGCTCGACGCCATTGGATGGGGACTTGCAAATGACCTTGTCGTCCCTGGCGATTATGACGGCGATGGCAAAACCGATGTTGCAGTGGTTCGCGAAGGTGCGACGCCGACCTCGAATCTCAATTGGTACATTCGGCGCAGCACTGACGGCGGCTTGATCTCGGCATCGTTTGGTACAACCAGCAGCGATCTGAATGTTCAGAACGACTACGACGGAGACGGCAAGACCGATATCGCGGTTTGGAGAAACTCGACCGGAGCGTTCTACTATATGCCGTCCGCGGGCACGGGGACAACGACGGTCAATTGGGGCACGGCAGCAGACTATCCGGTGGCAAGCTACGATACTCACTAAGCTCTGAAACGATACATGCATAAAGGGTTGAGGACGCTGCTCGTCTTCAACCCTTTTGTTTATACAAGGCATTTGTAGTAGCTTTTTGTTTTGACCGATGAGCAATGTCGCCCAAATTATCCGGGATGTATTTCCGGGACGCAAGGTCGTGATCGTCGGCGATCTCGTGGCCGACCAGTTTCTGCACGGTACGATCGCCCGCGTCTCGCGTGAGGCACCGGTGTTTATTCTCAGGCACAACGAGACCGAAACGTTTCCGGGCGGCGCCGCTAACGCGGCCGCCAACATCGCGGCACTCGGAGCTCACCCGATACTCATCGGCCTGATCGGAAGCGATGAGAGCGGACGACTGTTGTCGGAGAGTCTGGTTCGCTCGGGTGTGAACTGCGACAGCGTCGTCACGGATGCAGCGTTTCGCACAACTACAAAGGTCCGCGTCCTGGCGGGCCAAGATTATGCTCCGCGTCAACAGGTGATTCGGATCGATTACGAAAATCCGGCACCTGTCTCCGAAGCCGCTCGGCTTCAACTTACCGAAAATCTGCGTAACGCGGCGACCGATGCGTCTGCCATCATCGTCTCGGATTACAATTACGGCGTAGCGGACGCATCGATAAGCGGCGCGGCACGTTCAATTTCGAAAGAACGCGGAATTCCGCTGATCGTCGACTCGAGGTTTAGGCTCGGGGAGTTTGGCGAGGCCACTTCCGCGACGCCCAACCAGGAAGAAGTTGAAATGATCCTCGGCAAAGGCTTTGCCGATCGCGATTGTGCCGATCTCCGCCGCGACCTTGCGTTCGAGGCTCTGCTCGTCACCTGCGGCAACGAAGGAATGCTTTTACTTGAGGCCGGCCGCGAACCGCACCGCATCGCCGCCGTCGGCTCGCGCGAACCGGTCGACGTTACCGGGGCGGGCGACACGGTCATCGCCGCGTATGCCCTGGCTCTAGCTTCGGGCCTCTCATTTATCGACGCCGCGAATGTCGCGAATCACGCCGGCGGGATCGTGGTCATGAAAAAAGGAACAGCCGTCGCGTCTGCCGACGAACTTCTCGCATCGATCACCGCAGCAGATCTCGAACTGCATTTGGAAACCGTCAACTAGATCGAATTATGTCTCTTTTTGCGCCGGTCGTTGACCGCAAACAGCTTGTCGCCGAGGTCGCGGCCGCACGCGGGAACGGTCGGCCGATCATTCTCGCAAATGGCTGTTTCGATCTTTTCCACGCGGGGCACGTTCGATATTTAAGCGGAGCTAAGGATCTTGGCGGCTTCCTGGTGGTTGCAATAAATTCCGACCGTCAGGTTCGACGGCTTAAAGGCACTAACCGGCCGTACATAAACGCGGAAGAGCGGGCGGAGATCGTCTCGGGGTTCCGTTTCGTCGACCTCGTAACGATATTCGACGAACCGAATGTCGAGGACATCATCGCCGCGATCCGGCCGGACTTTCATGCAAAGGGCACCGACTATACAACCGATTCGGTGCCGGAACGCGAAACCGTTCTCAAATATGGCGGCAAAGTTGCGATCGTTGGCGACCCGAAAGACCACTCCTCCACCGAGCTCATCGCAGCGGTATCTAATGCTGACGGGTAGGTCGTCTTTCAAACAATGTACGATTCCAGGACCAAGATAGACCTGATCATCGAGGTTTGGGAAAAGCTCGATTGCGAAAGCGTCGGGGCGAAAGAGATACTTGCGATCGAAAATGCCGTCCGCGAGCGGTTCGGTCCGGCCGCCGTCGAGTCGCCGATGATCATCGCAAGGCTTTTAGCTGACGAAGGGGCCGAACTGCGGCATTCCGAGATAATGAACCTCTTCGTCGAACGCGGTTCCGATCGGCCGTACGACGCTGCGTTCCGAAATATCCTGAAGCTTTCCGAACTGCGTTCGGCCGCCGCGACGATCAAAAGCCTGGAAGCGCTTCGCCATAACTTCGCTGCGGCCGGCGATAAAGAAGGCCTTCGGCTGCTCCGCGAAAAGGTGATCGCAGGTAAGGGCGAGGAGCTGGCCTTATCAAAAAACAAAAAATTAGAACCGGCGGACCGGCGGATGCATGCTGAAATAGCTGAGTGGCTGGCGCTTTGGCTGAACACGCCCGAGATCTTCGATCAATGGCTGTCGTTGAGAAAACGATCGGCCGATTTCAAAAAGAATTTTGGTGACAAGAGTTCACTTTAACCCCGATCATGCGACGATTTTACGCCCCGAAGCAGAATTTCTCCGATTCGCAAGTTAAGCTCGATGCCGATGAGACTCGGCATTTGCGGGATGTTCTGCGGCTGAAAACGGGCGACGCGGCAAGTGTGTTTGACGGCGAGGGCGGCGAGTTCGAAGGCGTTATCTCGATCATCGGAAAAAAGGAATCGATGCTTGATATTCGACAGCCGGTCGGTCCGCCGGCCGCCGAATCGCCCATCGAGCTGACGCTTGCCGTTAGTCTTTTGAAGGGTGAAAAGTTCGATCTCGTTACGCAAAAGGCGGTCGAGCTCGGTGTCGCGAAATTAATTCCGCTCGAAACCGCACGTGCCGACGTCCGTGCCGGCGACGGCGACAAAAGGCAGCAAAGGTGGCAAAAGATCGCACTCGGCGCGACGAAACAGTGCGGCCGGGCAAAGCTGATGCATGTCGCAAAACCGATCAGATTTAACACGTTCGCCGGAACAGCGGAGTCGCCGGTCTATTTTTTTACCGAACGCGACGGAACGTCGCTCCCTGCAGATCTCAGCGGGCAAAAGATAACCGCCGTCATCGGGCCTGAAGGCGGTTGGGAAGATTCCGAAATTGAGTTCGCCCGCAAATGCGGTTTCGAATTGGTGACGTTAGGCGGCCGGATACTAAGGGCAGAAACCGCCGCGATCGTAATTGCCGCTCTGCTTCAGCACAGGTTCGGCGATCTGAATTAAATGTCCGAACGCGGGACGCGCGGACGGTAATAGGCATCGCCCCGCTGCTTCAAATTCGCCTTCTGCCCGAGCGTCTGTATGACAGATTCCAAAAGTGCCTTATCCTCGAGTTTAAAGTTGATCACGCCTTTCGCGTCGACGTCCGGATCGTCGAACTGGACAACGAGATAACGACGTTTTTCCTTCAACAGGCCGCCGAGAGCCGCGCCCGGAAGCGGGATGTTCCGCACGACCTGGCCGGTCGTCGACGTTACCGACCGCGAGCTCGGCGAGATCACCAACAGCGATTTGTACGGAATACCGAATGCCTCTTTCTGGTCTTTTCCGAAAAACACGAGCCGCTGGTTGTCGTCGTCGAGCTTTAACATTCCGACTTCCCGGTCGTTGAACCCGAACATACCGCCCTCATATTTCGCCTCGAACGACGCGGGTGCCGCCGCTCGGACCACTGCCGGTGAGCTCGGCCGATCGACCGGACGCGGCTGAGCAATTGCTCCGACCGCAAGCAAAAACGCGGCACAAACTAGCCAGATAATTCTCTTCATCGATTTCCCTCTAATTTCAGGTTGAGCGATTTGAACGCTTTAATAGACGCTCCGCAACGCCGATTGGTTGTCACTTCGCGGCGGCCGGTTCCGAAATATTCCGATACGGCCCGAGACGCTTTTCCGCCAGTCGAACATATTCATCCGAGATCTCTGATCCGATCCAGTTGCGGTTCAACAACTGTGCGGCTTTCGCCGTCGTCCCGCTTCCCATAAAACAGTCGTAAACGAGATCGCCTTCATTCGTCCAGGTGGATATCTGGTCCGACGCGAGTTGCTCGGGGAATATGGCCGGATGCTCAAACGCGATCTTATCTTTCGACGAAGAAGTCCCGACATTGTAAAAGAAGATATTGTTCGCCTTACGCTCTTTCGGTGCGACGTGGTCGTGTTCCAGATCGTTGCGGCCGACCTTAGTGATGCGAAACGACTTGAAAGCCTTTTCCTGCTTGATCGGCTGCACGATCGGGTTGAACGTCTTAGGCTGGCCCTTGCTGAACGCGAACATGTACTCGAAGCACTGACGGTAACGCTTGCCACAATCGCTCGGTATAGGATTGTTTTTCGCGTAGATCATCGTGTCATGGACCTTGAATCCGGCGTCCTGGAACGTGATGGCGTGGCGAAAACTCGTCAGAGTTTCGTTGCCGTTGACTGTTCTATCGCCGACAACCCAAATTACCACGCCGCCTTCCCTGGTCTTCTCGAACAGCAGCCCTGCGATCTCCTCGACCGGGAAATGATATCCGTTATAATCGCGCAGATCGTCGTACGGCGGACTCGTTATCGTCATGTCGATAAAGCCGTCCGGCATACGCGACAACGTGTCGATACAGTTTTCGTGATAGATCGTGCCGAATTGCATAGATTCGCCTACAGTTTCATCCCGCCCATCGTCATCTGCCAGACGAGCGACTGTTTTAGGACGGTGAGCCGCTGGCGGTCGGCGTCCGTGCAATCGATGCACAGGCTGTCGATTATCGTCTCCATCAGCGGAGCGGCGAAAACGCCGGCGTGAGCGATCACTTGCGAATAATAATGCAGCTGAACACCGCCGTCCGCACCGGCGTGGAAGCCGGCGAGATCCTTTGCTTCCATTTTCACGATCTCGCTGCCCGGCGGAATGATATGACGCGGAACGCCGTGCTTCACCTGACCGTCCGCTGCGATCGTGCCGAGCAGCAGAACGCCGAGCAAAATTCCCTGCTCGTTAATATAATCCGGCGAAAAGCTGCCCAATGCCGGTCGCGGGCTAAGCCGCGGGCCAAAGCTCGCGTACTCGGGATTAACAAGTTTCGAATCGTAAATAACGCCTACGGCCGAACCGATCCGCACGAACTGTGCAAATCCAAAATCGTCCGGCGACGGCGGAACTTCGACGTCGAGCGCGTCGATCACACGTCCGATATAATCGATGTGCGAGTTCGATCCGATGATGCGTGCGATAACGTTGGACATTTATTCGAGAAGGCGGTCAATTGGCGATAGGTGCGCCTTGCGATATTTTCGGTATCAGATAAAGCAGCCACCACAGGCCGATCTGCACCAAAAGTATCACGAACGAAAGGCCGAAGCACAGTGCGGTCAGCCGACGGTTTCGGGCAACGTTCGTCCGTGCGGAAAAGAAGCCGACGCCCGAGACCGCAAAGGCGACAGGTATGAACAAGATGCCGAGATACGGCACCATCGAGTAAACAACGCACGCCCACGCCGTCTGTGCGACTCCGCTTATCTCGCTCCCGAACAGTGCGGCCTTGATCTCTATGCTGTGATCGATATCTAGCGTCTGCCGCTGAAGCCGGTACGACGCCCGCAGTGTATCGAGCGGCTCGTAGCCTTCGGCGAGCAGCTTGCCGCAATCGGCGCAGAACTTCGCCTCGCGGCGACTGTTGTCACCGCCGCACGCCGGACACCGCCGATTACCTGCGTCGCTGCTTGCTCTCATCTTTTCGCGAAACACTAAAATCTAGTTTTTCACGAGATGCAAATTCCTGTAAAGCCCTAAAGAACGCTTCACGGTCGCCCGTCGATATAACGGCCGCGTGATCGGCGCTTTCCAGAGCGTAGGGATAACCCAATCCGACGACACATTCGGCACGAACGATGTCCACAGTTTCCTCTAGCAAGCCGTCCTCGTATACCCAACTCGGGATGTCGAGCCGCGCCGGTGCCGAATCGGCAGTCGTTTGAAGATAGCAAAATCCGACGGTCGAAACGCCGGTCGCGGGATCTTCGAAAGCCTGAAGCCCGCGGCGCTTCGAATAGAAAAAACAAGTCCGGCTTCCCCACGCCGACTTGTTCGATCGGAAAAGCAGGGCCGCATCATAAAGCCCCGACGCTTGAGCACCCGTCCGCCCGCCGAACCGATCTAGCAGCGAGATCAGATCACGCGAAAAGCTGCGGTCGACGTGTCCGACGAGCGGAACGCGGGCATCGCGCGACTGTTTTACCAGTTCTACGGTCGCGGCAAGAAAACTGTTCTGCAATCCTTTTTGAGAAAACGGCACGAGCAGCGGATTATCGAAAAACGCCAGCGGCATCGGCTCGCCGCGTTCTTTCCAGCCTTTTCTCTCCTCGAGAAACTCGCCGATCCGGGCGACCTCGCCGAGATAGCGCCGCTCTTCGACGCGGATGTCGGGATTCATCGGGTCTTCCTGATCGCGAAACAGATCTTCGGGCGTCAAGATCTCGAAGCTCGCACCTTTGCCGTAAGGCTTCGTCTCGTCGTGCGGATTTTCGAACCAGCCGATCTGTATTGCCGCGATCGGCACGCTCGTTTTCTTTGCCGCGTAGATTTGGCTGCCGTCCGCCGCAAACGTCGTGCGGCCTTCCAAAACGTTCAACGCCCAATTGCGCGCCTGCTCGTGATTTTTCCACTCGACGTCGAAAACCTGCGCGAACGATTTGCACGCCCCGACCTCAACTGCCGGCATCGCACCAATGTTCGCTTCACCGCCGAGACGCTCTTCGAGTTCGGGGTACGACGAGGATTCAAGCTTCGACATCGTCTCGCTGTAATAGCCGACGTCATCGAACAAGCCGGTCAAAAAGTCCCTGAACTCGGCACTCTTTGCATCCAACTCCTGCTGCATTTTGTCCCTGAAAAGCATAACGTGAGGGTGAAAATGTCAGATGTCCCACTTGTCGAGAAATTGTGCGATGTGCTCGTTGTCCGGCTTTGCGGCTTCTGTCTCCAGGAATGAGCGAAACTCGTCCATCTCGATTACGTATTCCTCTTCTTTCAACTTGCCGCAAAAATGGACGACCCGGAGCCAGACGAGGTACGTATTCAAAACGTCGATCTGGTTGTATTCGACGATCTTGTTCAGTTCGCGGGCGAGCCACAAGTCGACGACCTGCTCGCCGTCAACATCCATCTTGCCGGGAAATCCGCAAAGCTTCGCGATCTCGTTCAAACGCGGCTTCATCGCTCCGTTCGAGAACAGCTTTAATAGGTCCAGATGTTCCTCGTTGTCCCACTTTTCGAAGTAGTCGCCGCCGTCCCATTTTTTCTTAGGTCGCTTGCAGAACATCGGGGCCGTCAGCTCATTAACAATCCCTCGTTGGATCAGTACCTGTAAGTCCGACTCGCACGAGTTGTATCCGACGAGCTGCGGGTGCCGCTCGCCGATGAGCGTGAGAAATTCGTTGATGATCGTCGCCTCGTCGATGTCGGCAGCGTCGACCGGCAGCCGTGGTAGCGACTGAAGCCGAAACGCGACGGTCGGCTCGGCGTCCTTGTAAACGACAAGACGCGACAAAAACGAGATCGAAACGACCCGCGAAAACAGGTACTTCAAAAACGGACGCGGCTTCGCCTCGGTCGCTCCATATTCGGTCCAGAGCTTTTCGATCGCGTCTTTTTCGGTAGCGTCGGCGGGCAGATCGGCGAACAGGCGCCGGGACGCCACTGCGTCCGGCACCCATTCCATATCGAAGAACCAGACGCGCTCCGGAATTTCTCGTTTAAGCATTAAATTTTAATTTTTTGTCCGAATCGTCCGACAGATCATAAAACGCGAGGGCATCCGGACGTGCGAGGATTTTATCACATCAGCGGCCCGCTCCGAAGAGTTGCCGCTTCGCGTGATTCGTGTATTTCGTGTATTTCGTGGTTGGGGCTTTTACCTGCAAACACGAATCAACACGAAGAAGAATTCGAAAGGAAGTGTGTCGATATCACCCGATCCTACAGAGCGTGATGGCCGCGATGATAATGTGCGTGATCTATTTCGATGACCGATGCGCGGCGAAAGCGTGATGGCGTACATCGCGTCGCAAGCAGGTCTGCAAATTGTTGATCGGAAATCGCAGCGTTTTGATAGGAAACTGACTCGTTTTGATCGCGAACAGTCCCGTCTGGATGCCATTTCACGCTCTTCGATCCCACACTCGGAAACACGACCGGCAAGGAGTGTGTTTCATCTGCGGCGGAAAATGCACCCGCCGGGCTAACTGCGTACGCTGCATCATTTAACACGGCTGGTGCGCCGTTTTAGAAAATCCATCAGAACAAATTGAGTGAGGTTGTTTGGGTTGGCGAAGTAAGCTTTCCCTCGCGTCATCGCGGACATTTGCTTAACGAAATCGACGAGGTAATGGTCGCTCGCGAGCATGAATGTGTTGATCATGATGTTCGATTTGCGGCACGCCTGAACTTCTTTAAAAGTCTCGGCCATCACGAACGGATCGTTGCCCATCGAGTTTTTGTAAAGCAGGCGCTTCTCACCCGGCACGGCGTTCGAGTATTTGCGGTAGCCGAAATACGCGGCGTTGGACGGCTCCATAAATGCGGCGGTCGGCTTGCCGTCGGTCACCATTACTATCTGCTTCATGTCCTTATTTTGTGAAGCAAGAAGGCGGCGGGCGAGCTTCAGCCCCTCAGCCGTGTTCGTGTGATACGGCCCGACCTGGGTCGAAGCAAGTTTCGCCAGCGGAAGTTCTTCCGCGCCGTCGTGAAACAGAACTATCTTCAAACTGTCGCCCGAATACTGTGTTCGTATCAAATGAGCGAGGGCGAGCGCCACTTTCTTTGCAGGCGTAAACCGGTCCTCGCCGTACAAGATCATCGAGTGTGAGCAATCGAGCATAACGACCGTCGCGCACGACGACTGGTAATCCTGCTGATGAACGAACAGATCGCTGTATTCCAGATTTAGCGGGACCTTGACGCCCTCGCGGGCGATCGCGGACAGCAGCGTCGCGTTCACATCGAGATTGATCGTATCACCGAACTCATATTGTTTTGAACTCAGCGCCGCCTCGACGCCCGTGTCGAGATGATGAGTTTCGTGCCGGCCGATCGAGGATTTGCCGAGACTCCCCAAAAGCTTTTGAAGCGTTTTATAGCCGAGAAAATCGAGGCCTTTCTCGGTAACCTCAAACTTGATGTTCCGCGGCATTGGCTCGCCGACTTCGCCTTGCCCCTGACCATTCTGCTCGCGACGCTGCTCCTGCGGGATTTCCTTCAGATTCAGATAACCTTCTTCGACCAGCCGTTCGATAAGCTGATTAATAAGCTCCTCAAGCAGCGAACCCTTGAACTTGCCGTCGTTATCGGCGAGCATCTTTTCGACGTCCTGCTCGGTTAGCGCTTCCTGTTCGAGCAGCGCCTGCAAGATCGCCTGACGCAGGGCGTCCAGCGAATCGTCCGGCGTATTTCGCTGCCGCGTCCACCAGTAATCCTCGTTAAAACCCGAGTCGAGCATCTGATTGGAAAGGGAATCCATCAGATCGCCGAGATCGATGCCCTGTACGTCAAAACCGTTGAACTTGGAATAGCGGATGAACTTCATATAACCATCCTGGAGATATTTTGCTTGCCACGTTTCGCTTCAAAAGTTATATTGAATTTATTCCAAAGCGAATATTTACTCTCTCCAAAAACTTAGCATATTTCTCTCTCCGAATTGAAATTTAACAGAGGAAGGAAAGCTCTATGAGAAAGTTTTTGGTTTCAACAATGATGTTTTTGGTTGTAGCCATCGGCCTGCCGCTTTCGGTCGAGGCGCATCCCGGCTGCCGCCGTCACCGACATGTTTCGCGTTCGTATGCCTCGCGCAGTTACGCACGCACCACACGACGCTACTACTCACCGCGTTATTCGACCGCAAGCTACACGGCGTATAGACGCCCGAGTTTTTACCGCCGTCACCGCAATGTCATAAATATGGCGGTTGGTACGGGTGGCGGAGCATTGCTCGGCGCACTGTTCGGCGGACGCCGCGGTGCGAGCATCGGAGCACTCGCAGGACTCGGCGGTTCGGCTCTCTACACATACAAACTCAACCCGAAACGGCGTAGATACTGAGATTTCCAATTGCCTTTTGGGTCCTGAAGTGCCAAAGCCGCGATCCGAAAAACACGGATCGCGGCTTTTCTTTTGGTTAGTTCCGACAATATATTCCAATTTGCTTACCAAAGCGTCGATTACTGCCCGAAATCGTGTTGATCGGCAGCTGAATAATTAAGCCGAATTCCTTTAACCTCATTGTTTCCAGGAGGTTGTAGCTTTGGCACGCCTCTTGCCATTATAGATGCGAACGGAGGCAGGGGCCTTCAAAAAAACACAGGGGAATCAAACGAAATGAAAAAATTTATTACAACATTCTGGATGATGGCCATGTTGGCGGTAGTAATTCCGTTCGCGGCCACGACGACAAACGCACAGACGACACGACGCTACGTCAGCGGACGCACTTATACAACGAGAACGTATCAGCGGCCGAGCTTTTACAAGCGTCATCGAAACGTGATCAACATGGCGATCGGTACGGGTGCAGGCGCACTCTTGGGCGGACTGATCGGCGGTAAAAAGGGTGCTCTCATCGGCCTCGCAGCTGGCGCAGGCGGATCGGCCCTCTACACCTATAAGATCAAGCCGAAAAGAACGTACTACCGCAACTACTAATTCAACCGGGGAGCGAACGAACAAGGGAAGGTAAAAAATGCGGCGGGCATCAAACCCGCCGCATTTTTATTATTCACACGCAGCACGCTGAATTTGCGTTTACGGTGCGGAAGTAGCACCGCGATATTGGACATACAGATCGGAGAGCCGTTCCGTCGATGCCGGATCGCTTCGTGACAGCAGTGTAATGATGTCGTCACGCGTGCCGAGTGCCGGCGTGATCTGAGCTTTTTCCTGGTCTGCTAACACGCTGCCGGTCGTGTTATCCATTTCGGAGTTAATCTCGGTGAAGAACTGGCTCGAGGCCTGCCGTGCCGCCTCGTACTCGCCGCGACGTGCGTCGACGACCGCGGATCCGAGCGTTTTTTGAAGCTGACTTCGTCGCAACTCGCGTCGCGCACCTTGCAGCTCGGTCGTGAGCGTTCGCGATGAAAGCCACATCGGCACAAATCCTACCAAAAATGCGGCGACAATAAGAGCAAGCCCGATTCCCCATCGGCGGGCGGTTCCGTTCGGCCTGCCCTGCGATTGTGTTTGCTCCTGGTCTCTTTCCGCGTTCATGTTCGTCGCCTCCTGTTAACCGCGATCTTAGTTGTTATCAATTAAAGCTGTCAACGTCCGTAAAGTCTTCGTAGATCATACCGCGGCGGTCGCGTTTTGCCTTGGTCACCGCCTCAAATCCGCCCTCCTCGTTTCGAGAGACCTTGTTTTGTGCATACAGTCCTTCGAGCACGAATTCGCATGCGGACACGAGCGTCGCCTTGTCGCTTTTTGCAAATTCCAGGGGCACAAGAGTCGACTGGATCAGATCGGGAACGCTCTCAAGAAACATCGAGCATTCTTCAGCCGACGCGGAATCCGAAAGCAGAAGCTTGTTTCCTTCATCGAACCATTGTACCGCCGGCGTAAAATCAATTCCTAGGAAAAACCCTTCAAAAATGACGCCGCACGCCCGTTTGATCAAGTCTCTGGCAATACGCTGTGCGCCGATCTGCTCGCCCTCGTATTCGAGCTCCATCTTCCCTGTCATCGCCGGCAGAGCGGAATAAATATCAGAGATGCGCGGCACGATGGCAGTTTCACCCGTTATAAGAGCTCGGCGTTCGGCGTTTGAGATCACCGATTCAAGCACACTGATCGAGAACCGCTGCGACACGCCCGAGCGTTTATCGACCCGCTGGTCGTCACGTGCTTCGAACGCGATCTGCTCGATCGACTCGCTTATAAATTCCGGCACCGACAGCTCGAACTCCTCAAGGTCGTTTCGCTTCGTCCACGCTTCTTGTTTAGTGATCGCCGAACTCAGTTGAACGTCGGCGGGATAATGGGTCTGTATCTCTGCGCCGATCCGGTCCTTGAGCGGAGTGATTATTTTGCCGCGTGCTGTGTAATCTTCGGGATTCGCGGAAAAGACCAGAAACACATCGAGCGGCAGCCGGACGGGATATCCTTTTATCTGCACGTCGCCTTCCTGCATGATGTTGAACAAACCGACCTGGATCTTGCCGGCGAGATCGGGCAGTTCGTTTATGGCGAAGATTCCCCGGTTCGCCCGCGGCAGCAGGCCGAAATGTATTGTCAGTTCGTCCGACAAAAGGTGACCGCCTTTCGCCGCCTTGATCGGATCAACGTCACCGATGATATCGGCGATCGTAACGTCCGGCGTCGCCAGCTTCTCGACAAAACGATTGTCGCGATGCACCCAATCGATCTTCGTCTCGTCGCCGTGCAGGTCGACAGTCTGCCGTCCATAAGCGCTCAGCGGATTGAACGGATCATCGTTGATCTCAGAACCGGCGATGATCGGGATGGCTTCATCCAACAGTTCGGTCATCTGCCTTATGATCCGACTTTTCGCTTGTCCGCGAAGGCCCAGTAAAATAAGGTTCTGCCTGGCCAGCACGGCATTCACCAACTGCGGAACAACCGTTTCGTCATACCCCAGCACGCCGGGAAACAGACGTTCGCCCGACCTCAACTTCGCCACCAAATTCGACCGCATCTCGTCCTTGACCGAACGCGACCTGTAATCGCTGGCCTTCAACTCGCCCAATGTTCGTGCGTTATTCATAATACTTCGTGATTCGATACTTTCATTTTGAAACTTTTCGCCGCAAATCGAAAGCCCGAAGCGTTAATTACTCCGGGCCTTTCGAATTTCCGCAAATCAGGTCCGATTCTTAAAACGTGTACGTGTTCGCCTGGATCAGCGTGTCGGCGATACGCTGCCGTGCCGCGACCGTATTTGTTGGCGAGTTGTTTTTGGTGAAACGCTTGAGGGCGACCTGAAGCGTTCGCATCTCGTCGCCTTCGCTGATGGCGGCGATAGTGTTTTTGGCTTTCGCCTCGATCCGCTGGATCGCGTCGTTGCAGAAGACACCCGCCATATCGATGTATCGGCCGGCGGCCTCCTCGCCATTCTTATCGGCAAATTTCTTGGCACGCAGAATGGCCGTTTCCATCTGGTAGGCGTCCATGATGATGTCCGCCGCGTTCATCAGTACCTCTTGCTGGTTCTGCAGCTCCATCATGTATTTTTGAGCGGCAGTCCCGATCACCATCAACGCGATCTTTTTGGCGTTCTGAGCAAGCTTTGTTTCCGCGGCGAGCAGGCTCGTGTCCTCGTCGAACGACATCTGCGGGTTCAGGATCTCGTCCTGCAGAGCCTTTCCTGCCTGCAGCAAACCAAGCTTGCCCTTCATCGCACGCTTCATCAATTGACCCGGAATCAGCATGCGGTTGATCTCGTTCGTGCCTTCGAATATCCGGTTTATGCGTGAATCGCGATACGCCTGTTCGGCCGGGTAATCAGCCGAATATCCATAGCCGCCATAGATCTGGACCATCTCATCAACGACATAATCCAAGGATTCGGAGCACGCGACCTTGTTGATCGATGACTCGACCGCATATTCCTCGATTGATTGCAGCTTGGTCGCGTTATCGGTACCGTCGCCGATGAGCGCGTCGATCATACCGACGGTCCGGTACGTGATCGATTCCGAAACCCACGTTCGGATCGCCATCTCGGCCAGCTTGTGTTTTATCGCACCGAACGAAGAGATAGGTTTGTTGAACTGATGGCGTTCGTTGGCATATCGCACCGCCTCGTGGATAGCCAGCTTCGCTCCGCCGGTGACCGAAGCTCCGAGTTTGAAACGGCCGACGTTCAGCACGTTGAACGCTATCTTTGCTCCGTCGCCGACGTTGCCGATCAAGTTGCCAACGGGAATTTTCGCGTCCGACAAAATCACCGCTGTCGTCGAGGAAGACTTAATTCCCAGCTTGTGCTCCTCACCGCCCGGGCGGCAGTTTTCCGAACGCGGAACGACGAACGCCGAAAACTTTTCCTTTTCGCCGTCGACCTTTGCAAAAACGATATACACGTCGGCAAATCCGCCGTTCGTGATCCACATCTTTTCGCCGTTCAGGACGTAATGCTGCCCATCATCGGTCAGCTTGGCCACGCACTTTGCGCCGAGGGCGTCAGAACCCGAGCTCGATTCCGTAAGACAGTATGCGGAAACAGCCTCGCCGGAAATTATCTTGGGTATCCATTCATTCTTCAGTTCTTCCGAGCCCCAGTAGAGGATCGGAAGCAGGCCGATCGAGGTCTGCGCTCCGTATGTCGAGCCAAAACCGCTGCCGCGGCCGACCATCTCGGCAATAACGACGCCCGACGTCTGGTCGAGTGCCATGCCGCCGTATTCCTCGGGAATGTTGGCGCCGAGCAGACCCAATTCGCCGGCTTTTTTGAGCAGGTCGCGTGCCACTTCCCATGCGTGGCCCTCGAGTGCGGGCAAGTTCGGGACGACCTCGTTGTCGATATACTGCCGGCAGGTCTCGCCGATCATTCGGTGCTCGTCGGTGAAATCCTCGGGCGTAAAGATCTCGGCCGGTGTCGGGTCCGCGATCAAAAATTCACCGCCTTTTATGTACTCTCGTTCCAACTGTGTTTCCATTCTGCTGCTCCTGCCGAAATAAATTTCTAAATTTTCTGATCTAATCCGCGTGCGTCGCCAGCGATAAAAGGTTACCGTCCGGATCTTTGAACCAAGCGACCTGCGTACCGTTCGGGGCGGTCCATATCCCGAGAACGTCCTGCGTCATCCACGGAAAATCGAACCGTTCGAAAACGACGCCCCGTTTTGCCAATCCGCTGACGGCGGCTGAAATGTTGTCGACCTCCCAACCGAGTACGGCGAACTCGTGCGGCGTCAGTTCCCGTACCGGTGTAACGCGGATCATTATGCCCGCCGACTCGAACACGACCGCAAAATCATCCTCGCTTCTGAATTTTAGTCCGAGAACGTCGCCGTAAAACTTTCGCGCACGTTCGCGGTCGATCGCGGGAATCAGGACTATCGGCTTTGAATTTGAAAGCACATCGGCCTCCGTTCGTCGTCTATTCTTAATCGATCAATTCGAAAATACCGGCTGCGCCCATGCCGCCGCCGACGCACATCGTAACCATTCCGTAGCGAGCGTTGCGGCGCTTCATCTCCTGAAGGATCGTCGCCGTTAGCTTTGCACCGGTGCAGCCGAGCGGATGGCCGAGGGCGACCGCGCCGCCGTTGACGTTTACTTTTGCGGGGTTCATTTCGAGGACCTTCATTACGGAAAGTCCCTGTGCCGCAAAGGCTTCGTTCAGTTCAATCACATCGATCTGGTCGAGCGTCAGACCGGCAAGCTTTAGCGCCTTCGGAATTGCATATACCGGGCCGATTCCCATTTCCTCAGGCAAACAACCGGCAGTCGCGAACGAGACAAATCTCGCGAGCGGTTTCAGGCCAAGCTCATTCGCCTTTTCCATCGACATGACGACCGTCGCTGCGGCTCCGTCGGACATTTGCGATGAGTTACCGGCCGTAACAGTGCCTTGGGCGTGGAACGCCGGCTTCAGCTTTGAGAGGCCTTCCATCGTCGAGTCGTAACGCGGGCCTTCGTCCGTGTCGAACACGACTTCCTTTCGTCGTACGCGTCCCTTTTCATCGAACTCGTCGACGTGCACGGTGAAAGGTACGATCTCGTCTTTGAATTTGCCGGCCTTTATCGCCGCCGCAGCTTTTTGGTGCGAAGCGAGCGAAAATTCGTCGGCCTGCTCGCGAGTGATCTCGTATTTTTTCGCGAGATTTTCGGCGGTCAGACCCATATTCAGGTAATAGTCGGGATACGAATCGACGATCGCCGGGTTGGGCCGCACGACGTTGCCGCCCATCGGTATCATCGACATGGTTTCCAATCCGCCGGCGACGATAACCTCGGCACCGCCCGTCCTGATCCGGTCCGCCGCCATCGCTATCGTCTGCAAGCCGGACGAGCAATAACGGTTGACCGTCATCGCGCTAATTTCGACCGGCAATCCGGCGGCGATCATCGCCGTCCTCGCGACGTTCATTCCCTGTTCAGCCTCGGGAAACGCACAGCCCATGATGACGTCGTCGATCTGATTTACATCTAAACCCTCGACGCGGTTTATCGCTTCTTTAATTGCCGCCGCCGCCAGATCATCCGGCCGGGTATTCTTAAGCGTCCCTTTCGGAGCCTTTCCAACAGCCGTGCGAACGGCCGATACAATAACTGCTTCTTTCATAATTTTGATACTCACCGATAAACTCGCCATTTTGTGCCATAATGAATGTACTCACAACGGGAGAAAAGTCGCTCCAAAAACTGTACGAAATCGCAGCCCACACTCGGATCGTCTTTTTGTCTTCGTCATCATAAATGAATTCGATTTCAACTCTGTACGCTTCCCCAACGTCGCTGACTCGCTCAAAATTCTCGTGAGTGCCGAGTCGAGCCTCGATTTCGCCGTACGACAGGCGTCTGTATTCCGAAACCTCTTTTTCAGCGATCGCGCTCGCCTGTGATTTATTCATTTTCAAGTTCGTCTACATTAACGGATTCCCGAAAATTTTCTCGCTCGCCTTCGTCGTTCGCTAAAACAGAGCTTTTCGCTTGTCTCGAGTTGATTAGCTTCTGACTCAACAGCCACAAATCATCCATCGTGGGCAGCCTCGAGGTAACTGCTTCCGGTGACATATCAACGTTCATCGTTCACCTCGCGAAGTTTCGCAATATCGAGGCGGTCCTGTTCGCGATCGCTTATCATTTTCATTTTGATAAGTGGTCGACACCAAGTTTGGAGTCGCGTAGCGACGAATGATTAAACGCCTTTGTTCAGCCGTCGCTACGCGACTGAACGACTTTTTCGAACCACACCGTGGGTTGAAACCCACGGCTATTGTCAGTTTGTCGCTACGCGACATAGATCGGGCGGACTAAATGCTCACCTCGACCTTTTCCGCCGCGGCGATCGATTCTAAAACGCTCGGCGGGATCTCAACCAAAAAGCCGCGTTTACCGCCGTTGATATATATCTTTTCGAGATTAAAGATCGACTTTTCCGCATAAACCGGAATCTTCGTCTTCGTCCCGAATGGTGATGTTCCGCCGACCAGATATCCCGTTAACTTAGATGCCTTTTCGGGCGTCGCGGGCTCGACCGACTTTACGCCTAGGTGTCGTGCGAGATTCTTTGTCGAGACTTGCCGGTCGCCGTGCATCAGGACGATCAGGGGCTTTTTGTCGTTCGATTCAAATACCAAGGTTTTGATGACGGCATGCTCGTCGACTCCGAGCTGTTTTGCCGATTCCCGTGTACCGCCTTTTTCGACGTAATCGTAAAGGTGCGGGACGAAATCGACCTTGTTCTCTCTTAAAAACCGGACGGCCGGCGTTATCGGGTAATCCATGATCGTGTTGCCGCGGTCTGTCCCTTGTCCCGATGTCCCGTGTCCCGCGGCTGTCCCGGCACTGTCCCGACGGTCCGCGGGACACGCAAACCCTTAATACTTCGACACTTACTGAATATTTCTTCGGTAAAAACCCAAATTTTCAAAAAAACTTTTTCGGTGCTGTTGATGTGTCAAAGAACGGACGTCGGACGATGTGACGCCGTTTCAATGATAGCACAGCGTTGCACGCGAGAGAACATTTGTTTCATTCATCCGATCACTTCTTCGTGCCGGAAACACTTTGTCAGGTGGTCGTTGACCATCCCGGTCGCCTGCATGAACGCGTACATGATGGTCGAACCGACAAAGTTGAATCCGCGTTTTTTCAGGTCCTTGCTGATCGCGTCCGACAGGTCCGTTTTCGCCGGTATCTCCGACGAGGTTTTCAGACGGTTGTTGACCGGCTTGCCGTCGACGAAACCCCAGATGAATTTGTCGAACGACCCGTACTCGTCCTGCACTTTCAAAAACGACTTTGCATTCGCGACAGCCGAAGCGATCTTTAGCCTGTTGCGGATTATTCCCTCGTCAAGCAGCAGCGAGCCGCATTTCGCTTCGTCGTAACCCGCGACCTTTTGCACGTCGAAATCATCGAACGCATTTCGATAATTTTCCCGCTTCTTGAGGATCGTGTCCCAGCTCAGCCCGGCCTGTGCACCCTCGAGTATCAAAAATTCAAAAAGTCTTTGATCGTCGTGCAGCGGCGCGCCCCACTCAGTGTCGTGATAGGCGATCGAAAGTTCATTTGTCGGCCAGGAACATCGGACCATAGTTAAAAAGTGAAAGAGTGAAAAAGTGCAAAAGTAGGAGTGAGTCGTGATGAAGCTATTTCACTTTTTCACCTTTTCACTTTTTCACTCTCCTACTGTCGCTCAATCTTGTCCGCGTGCATGAAGCAGCCCTTGGCATCGGGCGGCACGCTGAACTTGCCCGTTAGTTTTACCTTGTCGCCGATCTTTACGAAGCCGCCGGCGTTATCGCGGATCTTCAGATCGTCCTTTTTGTAACTGCCCTCAAATTTTTCGATCTGGTTCGAACCGCTGCCCTGTTCGATGTCCGCCAGATATCCATCTTTGCCGTCGGCGGCCGCGGTGACTGTCATGCCGCAATTGACCGTACTGCTGCCGATGTTCGAGCAAAAAACGCTGCCGCGGTCCTGCAGATAGCCGGTGAGCTCGACGTATTTCCCATCATTCTCGATCTTGCACGCGTTCGCAAAATCGATCGGTTCGCCCTGTTTAGCGGCGCAGCCCGCGAACAATAACCCGCTTGCCAGTGTCAACAAAAATGCCTTTCCGGTCATAGGTTCACTCCTCGTTAGACTTTCTTGCCGTGTACGGATGATACCGCTCGATCAGATCGGCCGGATCGAGATCGCCGAAGTCAGCGTGGGCCTCGGCGACGAGATCGAGCTTGAGCATTTCTTCCGCCGAATTTACGGTCGTGATGCCGATCGCGACCATTTTCGCACGCTTTGCCGCCTCAAAACCATTAATTGCGTCCTCAAAAACGATGCAGTTCTCCGGTTCGACGCCGAGCTTTGCGGCCGAGGTCAAAAAGATCTCAGGGTCGGGCTTGCCGTTCGTGATATCGGCGCCGGTCGTCACGGCCTGAAAGTATTTTCTCAGATCGAGGCCGTCGAGAATAAAATCGACGTTCCCGTTCGGAGCCGCGGTCGCCACCGCCATCTTTATTCCCAGCTTTTGGGACGCCTCGAGGAACTCAACAACGCCTGCGACAGTTTTGCGCTGCGCAAGAAAGGCTTCGCGGTACAGATCCTCTTTGCGTTTGCTGAGTTCTATCACTCTTTCATCTGAGATACCGTCGAAAACTTTCGGCAATATCTCGCGGCTCGTCTTGCCGGCGGTCTTAACCATAAATTCAACGGCGTCCATCTCGACACCCTGTTCGGCCAGCATCTGCTGCCACGCTCGCGTGTGAAATGCCATGTTGTCGACCAGCGTTCCGTCCATATCGAAGATGAACGCCCTCGTATTTGCATCTGTCATTACTTCCCTTATTTCGTTAATTATCGCGGAAAACCGTCAGTTTCCAACACTCGTTTTGCTTGACGCAAATGCCTCTTTTCGTGCTCTATGATCGCCGCAAGCCCCGTGTCGAGCTGATAGGTCATCAGGCCGAAGAAAGGGGACGTCACGACCGTCTTTTGCCAGTCCACGTTCGCAACGGATCTCACTTTTCCGGCAAGCTCATCGTTGTGACGAATGAAGTTATCAACAATTCCCGCATCGATCTCGCTCGGCGGCGTCATCGTCGGGATCGTCTTTACTTTCTTGTCATCCGCCTTCAATGACTTGACCAAAAAGCTGCCGGCGAACTTGCTCAGCGGCGACCAGGTCTCCCAAAAGGAATTCTTTCTCGTGCCCGCGGCGAGTTTGTCGAACTCGCCGTAAAATCCTTCGTTCGATTTGATGAGATGATCGAGGCACTGGCCGATGCTCCACGAATCCGGCGACGGCCGCCAGTTTATCTGCTCGGGCGACAGCGAACCAAAACTCTCACGCACTTCGGCGTCGATCTTTTGAAGCTTGCTAATTATTCCCCCGACATCGTGGCTCATAGACATTTCGACTGGACCGCAAGCATCCTTGCTTGCACGGACGCGAAGCGTTCGCACGACGCGTGGTCTAGATTCAACTCGGCTACTGACCGCGGCTTGCAAGCAAGGATGCTTGCGGTCCAGTCAGTTAGTTCCTTAGCGGCTTGCCGGTTTTTAGCATGGCGCCGATTCGTTCCTGCGTTTTGCGCTCGCCGCAGAGCGAGAGGAACGCCTCTCGTTCGAGGTCGAGCAAATATTGCTCCGACACGTACGTGTGATGATTAAGATCGCCGCCGCTCATCACGCGTGCCAGCTTTTTACCGATCAATGCGTCGTGCTCGGAAATAAATCCGCCGCGGAGCATCATGTGCAGAGCGAGCTTCATCGCCGACTGAGCCGACTCGCCAAGTGCAAGAATGTCCGTCCGCTGAACAGGCTGGACGTACCCGGACGCGTCGAGATTCAAAACCATCTGTTTCGCGTCGCCGATGAGGCGGTCGCCGTTCATCGAGATCGAGTCGGTGTCACGCAAAAAGCCCCACGCTTTTGCTTCCTGAGCGGACGTCGCGACCTTCCCCATCCCGAGCAGCTCGAACGTCTTTTTCAAAAACGCCAGCGGGTCGGCGTCGGGTGTCCGTTTCGCCGCGTCCATCGCACGCATGGTCATTTCCTTTGTGCCGCCGCCTGCGGGAATTACTCCGACGCCGACTTCCACAAGACCGATGTAGGTTTCGGCCGCCGCACGAACATGATCGCCGTGCATCGAGATCTCGCAGCCGCCGCCGAGCACCATTCCGAACGGCGCCGTCACCACCGGTTTCGCCGAATAACGAAGCCGCATCAAGGCCTTTTGCAGTGCCGCGACCATCATGTTGATGTCGTCCCACTCTTCTTCCTGAGCCGCGAGCAGCAGCATCATCAGGTTGGCGCCGACCGAGAAATTCGCTCCCTGATTGCCGACGACGAGGCCTTTGAACTTCCTCTCGACCTCGTCGATCGCGAAGTTCATCATCGAAACCGTGTCGCCGCCGATCGAGTTCATTTTGGAATGGAACTCGAGACACGCGACGCCGTCGCCGAGGTCGATGAGCGACGCTCCCGGATTCGATTTGATGACGCCCGTGCGTTCCTTCAGAGATTTGAGAACTATGACGCCGGGACGTCCCGGCATCGGTTTGTATTCGCTGGCGACAAGGTCGTAATACGATTTGACGCCGTTCTCGTTCTTGTAAAAAGTCTCAGCTCCAGCGTCGAGCATCTTCTGCACGTTAGCCGGGACAGCTTGGCCCTCGTTCTTCATGCGCTCGACCGACTCGCGGACGCCCATCGCGTCCCACGCCTCGAACACGCCGATCTCCCAGCCGAAACCCCATTTGATCGCGTTGTCGATCTCAACGATCGTGTCCGCGATCTCGGGAATGCGGTTAGCGGCGTAACGCGAAACGCGCGAAGTCGTCTTCCATAAAAATTCACCGACGCGGTCGTCGCCCCAGACAAGTTTTTTGACGCGCGGCGGGATCTCTTCGATCTGTTTGGCGGCGTCGAGCGACGGGAATTTCGTTTTCGCCTGCGGCTTGTATTCGAAGGTGTCGAGGTCGAGCTCGAGGATCTCGGTCTTGCCCTCGGCGTTTTTCGACTTTTTGTAAAAGCCGCCTTTCGTCTTGTCGCCGAGCAGCTTTTTGTCGAGCAGCGTTTGGATCAGTTCCGGAAGCTGAAAAACCTCGCGGTCCTCGTCGTTCGGCACCGCCGGATAAAGATTGTTCGTCACGTGCGCCGTTACGTCGAGCCCGACGAGGTCGCTTGTTCTGAACGTCGCCGATCCCGCGTGGCCGATCGCTTTGCCCGTCATCTGGTCGACCTCGGTCGGCGTGAAACCCATGGCGATCATCTCGTGGATCGTCGCCATCATACCGAAAACGCCGATGCGGTTGGCGATAAAGTTCGGCCGGTCCTTTGCCGGAACGACGCCTTTGCCCAATCGCTGATCGAGAAAGCCCGCGATCTGGCATGCGATCTCGCCGCTCGTCCACTCGGTCGGGATGATCTCGACGAGTTTCATATAACGCGGCGGGTTGAAAAAATGGATGCCGAGAAAATGTGATTTAAAGTCGTCGGAAAACGGCTCGGCGATCGACTTGATCGGGATGCCGCTCGTGTTCGAAGCGATCACGGCCGTCGGTTTACGATTCTTCTCCACTTCGGCAAAGATCTTGTGTTTGATATCGAGATTTTCGACCACGGCTTCGATCACCAAATCGCAATCCTTCAGTTTCGCCATGTCGTCGCCGAAATTGCCGACCGATATCAGCTTCGAGTTATCGCCGAGCATGTAGGCCGCGGGCCGCGCTTTATTGAGGCCCTCGTAACCTGATCTCGCGATGCGGTTCTTTACTTGCGGCGAGTCGAGCGTTAGGCCTTTTGCTTGCTCGTCGGGTGTAAGTTCGCGCGGTGCGATGTCGAGCAAAAGTGTCAGAATGCCCGCATTTGCAAGATGTGCCGCGATCGTAGCACCCATCGTTCCCGCCCCGAGCACGGCGGCTTTTCCAATATTCATAAGTAATTCCAGGCCAAACTAGAGGTGTTGGATATAACTCTCGGATTATAACTGAATGAGCATTCATTCAGCAAGCTAAATCTTGACAGGTTTCGGGTTTTGCCCGATACTTCAAAACGAAATTACGAAGCGCGGCCGGAGCATTACGAAAAATGTGGTCATCACCCCACTCCCGCTTTGATCATTTCGCTGATCACAACACCAAAATCAAAAGGAGATAGTAATGAGAAAGGTATTTTTCGTAATACTCGTTTGTGCGCTGTCAGCCCTGTCCACTTTCGCACAAGCTCCGCTGCCCACGCCCGGAACGCCGGCTCCGGCATCGGCACCCGCACCCGCTCAGCCCGCACCGGCCGCGCCCGAAAAACCAAAACGCGGGCCCGTTTTCCGTGCGACCAAATCGCAGGTAAAAGAAGTTCAGACGATGCTCAAGGATAAAAAGCTGTACAGCGGTGAGGCGACCGGAATGCGCGACGACGCGACACGCGCGTCTATCAAAAGCTTTCAAAAAGACAACGGATTAAAGGAAACCGGAACACTGAACCGTGCGACGCTCGAGAAAATGGGGATCGAACTCACGGATACGCAAAAAGCCATTCCCGTTTCTCCGAATTCCTACGCCGCTTCCGACAAGGGCGATTCAATGACGGCCTCGCCCGACGCCAAGCCGAAACGTGTCATATTTCGTGCGACAAAGGACCAGATCACCGAAGCCCAGACGATGCTGAAAACGAAGGGCATGTACACCGGCGAAGCGACCGGAAAACTCGACGACGCCACCCGCGAGGGCCTGCGAAAATTTCAGACCGCGAATGGGGTAAAGGTCACCGGTACGCTGAACCGGGCGACTTTGGAAAAGATGGGCATCGATCTGACTGACAAACAAAAAGCGGCCGATACTAATAAATGATCGGCGGTCGATAAGACCTGTAATCACGAAACAACACGAAACGGCACGAAACAAGAAATTCGTGCCGTTTCGTCTCTTTTCGCGAACAACTCGCCCGCACAAGTCTGTTATAATCCCGCACATGAAAATCCTCTGTCTACTGGCGATGTTGTCGTTCATTGCGACCGCGGCCGCCGCTCAGTCTGATTCGAAAAAAACCAAGATCGCGGACGATATTCGAGCCGTGATGACGGAGCAGACCGCCGCATGGAACAACGGCGACATTCCCGGTTTTATGCGCGGCTACTGGAACTCGGACAAGCTGGTGTTTGTCGGCTCGACTGTCACCCGCGGTTGGCAGCCGACACTCGACCGTTATAAAAAGAGCTACGATTCGCGTGAGAAGATGGGCACGCTCACGTTCTCCGATCTCGAGATCGACGTTCTTTCGAAAGACGCGGCCGTCGTCCTCGGTTCATGGTCGCTCGCCCGTGCCGGCGACAACCCGCACGGCAAATTCACGCTTATATTCCGCAAGTTCAAAGACGGCTGGCGAATAGTGCACGATCATACGTCGTAACTGCTGGAGTATTTTCCGGAAACTTTTCAATTTGTCGTTCGTTTAGGAACTGATATGAGCAAAGCACTTATCAGTTTCTTTCTTGTGCCGGCGGCCGCGTCCCGTTGTTCATTTTTCTTGGCGATCGGGACGAGAACGATTCGGTGCCGTTCGACGATTAGTCCGATCAGGAAGACCGCGACCTGATCAACCCGCTTTTCGGCAAGATGCCGGTCGAGCGATGGGAGATCTCGAAAAGCCTTTATAAACAGGCGGGCCTGAATGCCGAGTTCAAGCTTTACCAGGGCGTCAAGCACACTGTTTCGCCGGAAATGCGTGACGATATTCGCCATTTCTTTCTGAAATACGTTCGGTGACACAGGCACGCTGTTTGCCATTAATATCTGGGTTAAGGCGAATGTTCGATTTCGAAACACGACATTCAAAAGGAAGGTGAAAAATGGCAGACGAGAGAAATGCATCTATTGAAAAGTTAAAAAGCCTGCTCGAAGGCATCGACTTTTGCATGCTGACGACGATAAGCGGCGGCAAGCTTCGCAGCCGGCCGATGTCTACGCAGGAATTAGGCCCGAAAGGTGAACTCTGGTTTTTTACCAGGGACAACACCCATAAGATGGACGAGATCGCGGCCGATAGCCGTGTGAACGTCGGTTATGCCAAGCCCGACGATAATACATACGTCTCGGTTTCGGGTTCGGGCTCGCTAAGTAAGGACCGTCCGAAAATGGAAGAGCTGTGGAGCCCGATTCTGAAAGCATGGTTCCCCGACGGTCTGGACGACCCGAATATCTGCCTGCTTAGAGTCGATGTTGAAGAAGCTGAGTATTGGGAGTCGACCTCCTCGACGCTGGTGCAGCTTGCGGGCTTTGTAAAGGCGATCGCAACCGGGCAGGAAGCAGATTACGGCGAGCACGGGACGGTCAAGATCTGAGAACGTACATTTATTTTAATCTCCGAAAAAATCGTGGATAATGGAACCTGACCGTTCCATTATCCACTTTTAGTTTCGGAGAAAATTATGAAAAGGCTCGCCTTTGCCGCTGCACTTACGCTCGTTCTATGTTTAGCCGCCTTCGGCCAGCCTTACTCGATACAGCAGTATCTGAACATCAAATCGGCAAATTCACCGACGTTTTCGCCGGACGCGAAACAACTCGTATATCTGACCAATGTGACCGGTACGTCGCAGGTTTGGTCGATCGATCTGCCGAACGGGACGCCGAAACAGTTGACCAATTACGACGACAACGTCAATTTCGTCCGCTGGCTGCCGGACGCGAGCGGGATCATTTTCGGTAAGGCGAAAGGCGGCGATGAGAATACGCAGTTTTTCTGGATGAAAACGGACGGCTCGGGCGTGAAGCAATTAACCGACGACCCGAAGGTGCGGCACAATTTTGCTCAGGTTTCGGGCGACGGCAAGACGATCTATTACTCGTCGAACAAACGCAACCGCAACTTTTTCGACATCTATTCGATGGACCTCGCCACCGGCAGCGAATCGCTGATCTACCGGCGGGACGGCAATAACGATCTCGCGGCCGTCAACGACAATGGCACGAAGTTCATTGTCTCACGCGACGGCGTCGACCTCAGTCTCGACAACAACCTCTATCTCGTCGATGCAAAAACTAAACAGGAAATTTTGCTGACGCCGCACACGGGAGCGTCGCAGTTCGGCGATGTCGAATTCACGGCGGATGGAATAATTTTCGCTCACAATGACGGCCGCGAATTTTATAGCCTCGCCCAGCTGCGCCAAAAGAACGCCGCCGGCGACGACTGGAGCGACGCGAACCGCGCGGTGAAAATACTCGACAACGTCACCCCGTGGGACATCGGCGACCTGACCATGACGCCGAACGGCAACACGCTGGCGTACGCCGTGAACCGCGAGGGCTTTTCGGAACTCGAACTGCGCCGCGTGGAAACCGGCGGGAAACCGCTTATATCGACCGTTTCGATCAGGCCGGAGAGGATCCGCTTACCGGCACAGGGCGTCGCGAGCGGCGTGACGATCTCGAAAGATCAAGGCAAGATCGCATTCTCTTTCAGCTCGGCGACCAGCAACGGCGACATCTGGGTCTATGATCGCGCGTCTTTGAAGATGAACCAGGTCACGCACAGCGACCGGGCAGGAATTCCGCAAGAGACGTTTCGAGAACCGGAGTTGATCAAATACAAGACATTTGACGGACGGGAGATTCCGGCTTGGTACTACGCTGCGCCGACGATGGAGTTCTTTGGGAAACAAGTCGGCAACATGAATTTGGACGGAGTGAAAATGAATCTGTCGCCTCGTCCCGTCATCGTTTCAGTCCACGGCGGTCCCGAGGGGCAGGAACGTCCCGGCTTCAATCCGCTATATCAATATTATCTTTCGCGTGGTTACGCAGTGCTCGCGACGAACGTTCGTGGTTCGACCGGTTACGGCAAGACGTTTACGCATCTGGACGATGTTCGGAAACGCGAAGATTCGGTGAAAGACCTTGCCTACGCCGTCGAATGGCTGAAATCGAAAGGCGGAGCTGATCCGAAGCGGATTGCGGTGATGGGCGGAAGTTACGGCGGGTATATGACGCTCGCGGCGATCACGCTATATCCTGATCTTTGGGCGGCGGCGGTCGATACGGTCGGTATTGCGAATTGGGAAAGCTTTCTGAAGAACACGTCCGGATATCGGCGACGGCAGCGTGAGGTCGAGTACGGGATGCTGGACAAGGACCTCGACTTTTTGCGTTCGATCTCGCCGCTCGCCAAGGTCGACCGGATCAAGGCACCGCTGTTCGTGATTCAGGGCAAGAACGACCCGCGTGTTCCCTACACCGAGGCCGAACAGATCGTGAAAGCCGTCAGGAAAAAAGGCGGAATCGTCGAGTACAAACTCTACGACGACGAGGGCCACGGCATCTCGAAACTCAAAAACCGGCTCGAGCTCTACCCGCTCGTCGCCGATTTTCTTGATAAGTATATGAAGTAGTGCACGATAGGACAGGCTGTTAGCCTGTCCTTTTTTCCAGCCCACGTGCAATTTTGCCGGCGTTTCTTCGCATAATTTTTGAACGCGGATCAGGCGGATCGAGCGGATTTTGGCAGATATGAATAATCCTTAAATCCTTTCAGATCCGCATTTATCCGCCGAAATCCGCTCGATCCGCGTTCGACAAGAATGGAGCTACGCTCAACTTCTAGGACAGGCTAACAGCCTGTCCTACGTTGTTCGACTGCCTGGCGGCGTCCAACACTTTTTGCACCGCTAGCCCGTCGGCAAATGTGGCGGCGTGCTCGATCGATGTTTGGCCGTCGCGTATGGCGTCGACGATCTTTGGGGCGAACTGCATAAAGCCGCGTGAAAAGCCGGTATCGGCGATGCCCTCGATCGCCGAACCGAGATCCGTTTCGACCTGCGTCCACTCGCTGAGGCCTGACTTCGCGGTGAAGACCTCGCCGCGGTGATCGATGCGCATTGCTCCGTCAGTTCCGAAAAGCTCAAGACGGTTCGTATAGTCCGGTCCTTCGGTCATTGAAACCGAAACGAGGCCGGTCGCATTTTCGGCAACGTCCGAATCGGCGAAACGCAGCAGCATATTCGCTTCGTCGTCGGTCGTCACTTCGCGCATCTCGCCTTGCGCATCGCGGCGTTGTTTAATTTGGGTCTGCAATTGGCAGAAAACGCTCGAAACGGTGGTGCCCATCAGCCACTGAAACGAATCGATCACGTGCGAATTTATCGCACCTAACGCACCTCCGCCCTTTTCGATGTCTGACCACCAATTCCACGGAACGTTCGGGTCGCCTCGGTGCGGAGCACGAAAGTTGTACTTCGCGTGCCGTACCTTACCTATTGCTCCTTCGCGAAGCATTTCAAACGCCTTCAAACGCCCAGGCTGAAAGCGGAGTTCGTGATCGATCAACGCGAGCAACGGAACCTTCGCGGCCGCGGCGGTCATTTCCTCGGCTTCCGCGACGTTCATCGCCATCGGCTTTTCGCAAAGAACATGTTTGCCGAGAGACAATGCAAGCAGAGTCATTTCACGATGCAGTTTCGGCGGCGTGGTGATGCATACGAGGTGAACGTCGTCTCGCTCGACCGTCGTTCGCCAGTCGTCGGTGAAATGCCGCATCCCGAATTCCTCGGCCGTCGAGCGTGCGTTTTCCAAACTCCCGCTTGCCACCGACACAAGTTCCGCGTCTTTGCACGCGGCGAACGCCGGCAGCTGCACCTTTCGTGCGAAGCCGGTTCCGACAATTGCGACACCCACTTTCTTGCTCATATAACGTGACTATACAAAACCGCCGAGCAAAAAGAAAAAGCGTGGGTCAACAAACCTCACGCCACGGCAAACGATCTATCTTTGGTACCTAATCGGCTTCGAGCTGCATTTGGGCAGCGGCTTTTGTACGCGTTTTTCCGAATTTAAGAAAATGGTCGTACGCCTCGCGGTCCGCCTCGGTGATCTCGATTATCTCGGCGCCGACGAGATACTTTTCGGTCGAGAGGTGTACGCCGATCTGTTCGTACCGGCGGCCGATGACCTTCATTTGTATCTTTCCGCCGGGCAGATCGAGTTCGGCGATCAAGGTACGGTCCTGGCCGACCAGGTAATTTTCCATCACGCGGATGGACGAAACGACGAACGCGATGCCTGAATCGCTCAAGTCATAAGTCTCGCCCGTCATAAACACCGGCATCGGCGAAGACGGCAGCTTGGCGGTCGATTTTATCGGCTCGAAGGTGACTTTTAATGGGACGCTGCATTTAACTCTTGCCGCATGAGAGCGTTCGGCGAAGAGGCGGTTTATTCTGGTTGCAAGATTCCTTATCATCGCGTGCGGTGTCGGAACTCGGGTCTGGTCGTGAGCCGGACGGTGCAGCCCGTCGGAGCCGCGATCGTCTGCTCACTCATTAAAAAAATTACATCTCGTTTATTGCTTCAACGGCTGGCCACCGTTGTCCTTGCTCACAATCTTTGGAATGTGCCGCCCGTCCGAATCGAACACGAACGAGAGCCTTCCGCTTTTGCCGTATTCCGCTGGCGTCGCTGTCGCCGAATATCGTTTTTTGTCGTCAGCGATCTTTATCGCGTAATTGTAGCCGGTCGACTCGGAAGATCTGATGTCGGCGGGCAGGAACTTTGCGTCGACGAGCGTCTGGATATCAGCGAACGCGCCCTTGGTCGCCAGCGAAGCGATCTGCGCCTTTGAGATACGCTCGAGCATCGATCGGGCTTCGTCCTCGTGCGTTTCGATACGCAGTTGGTAAAAGTAATTCTTGCCTTCTTTCTTGATGATCTGCTCGGCCGCCTCGTCGACCGTTAGGATGACCCAGACGCCGTTCTGCTGCCGTAGCCTGATCTGCTGGACCGCAGGCTTACCGGTCTCGTCGTCCGGAATGTTGGCCGTAACGGTCGCGGTTTCGCCCGAGATGATCTCGCCGTTTATCTGCAGTTCGGCAGGCACGCTGCTGGCGATCGATTCGAGATCGACCTGAAATTCCCTGAGCTCGGTGTCGGTCAGCCCTTCGATCGCGGGTCGGAGGTTGGTGAGAAAAATTGCTTCGCGAAAACGCTTTTCACGCAGTCTCTGATAAAAAGCCCGAACGGTGTCCGCGGGTGAATTGGGCTGGATATCGATGGTCGCGCCTTTCGGCTCTGGCTGAAATTGCGTAACGGCGGCCGATTCCGGTGCCGCAACCGATGATTCGGCGGCACATCCGTTAAACAAAATTACGGATAATAGAGCGGTGCAGAAAAGAAAGCTCGGCTTAACAAACCTTCGGAACATCTAGCTTTTTCCTCGAAATAATACTGGAAATACGAGAGACCTACTTGACGGGCCGCGTACCCGGAGAGGTGAAAAAAGGGACACGCAACTTGCATAATAGCGTGTCCCGTATAAAAAAGTAAAACACTTTTTTTCGGCGTTTAGAGGTCCGCCTCCCGAACGTCGACCTCCGAGATCGGTTCAGACTTTCCTTTTAGCAATATCTCCCGGCCGACGAGGTACAAGACAACGGCCAAGGCGACGAACGGGAGCATTCCTAAAATGTCGGCGTTTTCGCCGGCGAAGAATGGATTGTTCTCTTTTGCCCAGCCGCCCGAGCGGTCCTGAAGCGACTTCAGTGCAGGCACCACCGCGAAGACCGCGATCAATATTCCCGCGATCGCCGCACCCGCAATATAGCCCGAAGCGATCAGTACGCCGTTCGATTTATCGGTTTCGGCGATGATCTCTTCCTCGGTCAGGTTTTGCTTTGCCAGCTTGCGCTTGAGATAGATGTCCACCAGCCATCTGACCATCCCGCCGACGAAGATCGGCGCGCTTGTCGAGATCGGCAGATAGAGCCCGACCGCGAACGCGAGTGCCGGTGCTCCGGTGAGTTCGAGCACGACGGCGATCATCGCGCCGATCAGCACGAGTCCCCACGGCAACTCCTGGCTCAAAATTCCCTTGATGATGTAGCTCATCAAGGTCGCTTTCGGCGCGTCATAGCGTTCGATATCGTTGCCGGCTTCGTCCTTTGTGATCACGCCGTTGATGGTCGGGTCGACGAGGTAGACAGGATGGCCCTGCGTGTCGATAAGATACTTGCCGGGCTGACCGACCTTCGGATCTGTGTTGTGCCAGACGCGGTAGCTCGCCGGATCGGACGCGTAGTTCCCGCCGGCTTTTTCCGTGCGGAAATCTGTGCCTGTGTGCGTCAACTGCTGTTCGTTCACGGTCACCGACATCGTCGTCGGGTCGACTTTCTGGTAATAGGTCTTTGCGTCGTTAAGGAATATAAGCAATGGTCCGAGCACGAGCGCCGACGCCAGTGCACCGACAAGTATCGCGATCTGTTGATTGCGGGGCGTGCCGCCGACGAGGAAGCCGGTCTTGAGGTCCTGTGACGTCGTGCCGCCGTTCGAAGCCGCGATACAGACGATACCGCCGATCGACAGCGCCGTCACGAAATACGGATTCGGGGCCGTCCAGCCGAGTGCGAGAAATACAAGACACGTGATCAGAAGTGTCGCGACCGTCATTCCCGAGATCGGGTTCGATGACGAACCGACCTCGCCCGTCAACCGCGACGAAACGGTCACGAACAAAAATCCGAGGATGATGATCAGCAGAGCTCCCAAAAACGACACGATCGGATGCTGAAAGACGCTGATGCCCAACTGCGGTGCGAGCATTATCGCCGCCATCAGGACGATGACGCCGATAACGACGTATTTCATCGAAATGTCCTGATCGGTACGCGGAAGAGCAGTACCGTCTTCATTTGTTCCGCCGCCGCGGAAATCCGCGAGACCCGATTTCAGGCCGTGCCAGATGGTCGGCAAACTGCGAAAAAGGCTGATAATTCCGGCGGTCGCGACCGCGCCGGCACCGATATAAAGAATGTAAGCGCCGCGGACCTGGCCTGGGCTCATCGAGTCGATCGTTTTCGTTAATTCCGGAGCGATCGGCGACGTCAATCCGGCGCCGAAGAACTTGATCATCGGTATCAGCACCAAATATGACAAAACGCCGCCGGCCATCATGATCGACGAAATGTACGGCCCGATGATGTAACCTACGCCGAGCAGTGCGGGGTTGTTTTCGAGTGCGATCGAACCGCCCTTCAACGTCGTGTCGCCGAACTCTTTTTCGGGCTCACCCTTCCAAAAACTAAAGACGTCCATCACCGACTTGTAAACAAACCCGATAACGAAGCCGATCGAGATGATCTTGCCGCCCTGAAGTGCCGAATCGTCGCCCTCGGCGAAAGTGTCGCCCATGTGCGAAGCCTCGCGCGACTCTTTCGACGCGCCGGCGATCAGCACCTGCGCGCAGGCCGTGCCCTCGGGATATTTCAGAAAGCCGTGCTGTTCCTTGATCAAGGCCCGGCGGAGCGGGATCATCATCAGGATGCCGAGCAGCCCGCCGAGTATCGCGACTAGCATCACGCGAGTCACTTCCAGATCGAACCCTAGGATGAGGATCGCCGGCATCGTAACGCCCACGCCGAACGCGATCGACTCGCCCGCCGAACCGGCCGTCTGCATCACGTTGCTTTCCAGAATGGTCGCGTCACGCATGCCGAACTTCGACAGCAAACGGAACAAAGTGATCGCGATGACCGCCACCGGTATCGACGCGGAAACGGTCAAACCCGTTTTCAGCACCAGATATAGCGACGACGCCCCGAACACGATGCCGAGCAGCGTGCCGATGATGAGCGGCAATATTGTCAGTTCGCGGATCTTTGCACCGTCGGGAATGTACGGCCGGAAATTCTCGAGAAATGGATTTTTCATGCTTGTCAGACACCCGGCAGCCGGGCGGCGATTCCTTTTGTAATTTCGTATTCGATTGCCGGACGAGAACCGGCCATTCTCGCAAACCGCGTTGGCCGCGGCACAACCTGCCTAGGGGAAAGAAACTGTAAAACTTGCGTTAATTTACAGTCAATGCCAAAAACACGCAAGTTGAATGAGTTTGAGATGCACGAAATGGAAAAGTAGTAACCGAAATTTTGACGAATGGGGAATCCGACATCGTTTGCGTCGGCCGTTCAAAATCGTATGAGCGCCCCGTCGTACACAGCGCAAAGCCTTTTTGAAATACCCTAAATCATCTAAACTACGCAGATCACTTCTTAGTCGTTCCACTATATGAACAAACTCAAAATCCTGACCTCGGCGACTCTGCGTCTCTGCGGTTTAATTTTATTGACGGTCGCGGCGATCTCGGCACAAACAATTCCGTCGCCGAAAGACGTGCTCGGGTTTACGCCCGGTGATGATCGGAAGCTGGCTAGTTGGGCGCAGACGCTCGATTATTTCAAGAAGCTCGACGCGGCGAGCGACCGCGTGATGCTGCAGGAGATCGGTAAAACGACGATGGGCGTGCCGTCTGTCTACGCCACGATCAGCTCACCCGAGAATCTCAAGGACCTCGCGAAATACCGGGAGATCAACGACAAGCTTGCTGACCCACGCAAGATCAGCGGCACAGGCAGTAACCCGGTCGGTAGGGAGGCTTCCCGCATCGCGGCCACTGCAAGACTGATTGCCCGAGGCAAGACCATCGTCCTCATAACCTGCGGCATTCACTCCGACGAGGTCGGCTCAGAGCTTTTGTCGATGTTGATCGCGTACCGGCTCGCAAACTCGACCGACGCCGAAACAAAAAAGATCCTCGACAACACGATCATCTTACTGGTGCCGTCGCTGAATCCCGACGGCGTCGACATCGTCAAAAACTGGTACGACAAAACGCTCGGCACGCCGTACGAAGGCACCGACCCGCCCGAGCTTTACAACAAGTACGTCGGGCACGACGACAACCGCGACTGGTACGCGTTCACGCAGAAAGATACGCAGCTCGTCGTTGATAACATCCACAACGTCTGGCACCCGCAGATCGTCCACGATATCCACCAGCAGGGCGAGTACGGCTCGCGGCTTTTCCTGCCGCCGTACATGCAGCCCGTCGAGCCGAACGTGCCGAAGCAGATCGTCGAAGGCTACACCGAGCTGGGCAACTACATGGCCGCCGATCTGCGTAAACAAGGGTTCCAGGGCATCACCACCGATTCCACATACGACGCCTGGACACCTTCGCGTGCGTACTCGCACTACCACGGCGGCGTCCGCATTTTGAGCGAGACCGCGTCCGCAAAACTCGCGACGCCGATCACCGTCAAATACGACGAGCTGCGAAACGGGCTCGGCTACGACGTCCGCAAAGAAACCCCAAACTTCGGCCCCGTATGGAAAGGCGGCGAATGGCACCTCCGCGACATCACCAACTACATGACAACAGCGGCGTTCAGCTTGCTGAATCATGCGGCGGATAATCGCGAGAAGTGGCTGTCGAGGTTTTATGAGATCGGGAAAGAAGCGGTGAGACCAAGGAAACAAGGAGAAACCACAGCTTATATCATTGATTTAAGAAAATACGACCATAGTGGCTTATTGCTGACTCCATTGGGCAAAGCCGGAATCGAATATACGCAGGTCGGCAAGTTTTCACTGGACGGAAAATCATTTTCCGATGATACGGCAATCATCCCGACGGAACAGCCTTACTTTGCATTCGCAAAGGCAGTCCTGGATACGCAACTCTACCCAGATTTGCGTTCGCCAAACGGAGACCCAATTCCTCCCTACGACGTAACTGCTCATAGTCTTGCCCTTCTATCTGCGACCAAAATTGAACGGACGTCGAAGGCAATATCATTTCCAAAGCAACCAGATGGCACGATGATCATAGACTCGAGAGGATGCGAACCGTTCGAAAACATTAAGTTCCTAGTGTATAAATCGAGCGTTCCAGTTATGGACGAAGGTTGGACCCGATGGGTTATCGAAAATCACTCGTGGTGGAATTTGTGGACCAAACGATGCGAGACGATTTATAGATCGATCGGCAACGGCGAATTTCGCGACGGAAAGCTCAACCCAAATAAGGCGATTATTTTCCCCGACCAATCGCCCAACCAGATTCTCAACGGCTACGCAAAAGGCTCGATGCCGGATGAGTATACGGGCGGTGTCGGGAAGGAAGGTGTCGAGAATCTGAAGAAATTTGTCGAGGCGGGCGGGACGCTTGTGTTTTTGAACCGGGCGTCGGATTTCGCGATCGAGCAGTTCAATTTGCCGATCCGCGACCTGACGAAAGGCCTGCCGCGAAAGGATTTTTATATTCCCGGCTCGATCCTGCGAACCGAACTTGACCTCACCTCGCCGATCGCCAAAGGAATGCCGAAAGAATCGATCGCCTGGTTTGAGAACGGCCCGGTGTTCGAGATCGTCAGCGGGCCAGACAGGTCAGAACCACCTGCGTCAGCGGGTGGTCGAAACTCGTCAAACGACAACACAGCCGCCTACTCCGAAACAAACGCAAACGGCCGATCTGGGAATTACGTCGCTTCGTTGCCCGGCAACTTACCACCCGCTGACGCAGGTGGTTCTGACCTGGTGCGCGTTATCGCACGTTATCCGTCCGATCCGAAATCGATACTACTTTCCGGCTGGGCGCTTGGGGCGGAGAAGATCGCGGGCAAGGCCGCGCTCGTCGAGGTGACGATGGGCAAAGGCAAGATCATTTTATTCGGCTTTCGGCCGCAGTATCGTGGGCAATCTCTCGCGACGTTCCCGCTGCTTTTCAATGCGATTTCGAATTAACGGGTCGGGCGATTTACACTAGGGGTATGAATATCGTTTCGCTCGAAAACGTTTCGAAGAACTATGGCTTTCGGCCGCTGTTCGAGAACGTTACGCTCGGCCTCGAGGACCGCGACAAGGTGGGCATTATCGGCGCGAACGGCTCCGGCAAGACGACGTTTTTGCGGATGCTCGCCGGCCTCGAAGAACCCGATACCGGCCGCGTCGTTCGGGCGAAAGGCAAGACGCTCGCTTATCTTTCGCAAAATCCCGCGTACGACGAAAACCTCACCGTGCTCGAAACGATCTTTGCCTCGAGCAGCGGCGTGATGCGGACCATTCGCGATTACGAGGCGGCGTGTCACGACCTTGCTGCCGGTGCGACGGATGCGAATCTGCTGCATCGAATGTCGGAGCTGCAGCACGATCTCGAGATAAACGGCGGTTGGGAGATCGAAGCGAACGCGCGTGCCGTTTTGACCAAGCTCGACATCACCGACACGTCCGCCAAAATGGGCACGCTCTCGGGCGGCCAGCGGAAACGCGTCGCTCTGGCGCACGAGCTCATTTTCAAACCCGACATTCTCATCCTCGACGAGCCGACCAACCATCTCGACGCCGACACGATCGAGTGGCTCGAATCGTACCTCGCCCGCTACACGGGAATGCTTTTACTGGTCACGCACGACCGATATTTCCTCGACCGCGTGACGGACCGCATTCTGGAGGTCGACCGGGCGACGATACAGAGTTTCGGCGGCAACTACGCCTATTACGTCGAAAAAAAGGCGGAGCAGGAAGAACTCCGCGAGGTCGAGGGGCACAAACGCGAACAGTTGATAAAGAAAGAGCTCGCGTGGCTTCGGCGAGGTGCGAAGGCACGCACGCGCAAATCGAAACACCGCATCGCCGCCGCGCACTCGCTGATGGCGACGCCGAAGGAAGCCGCGAAAGATAACGTCGACATCGCCATCGGCTCCAAACGCCTCGGCAGCAAAGTCGTCGAGTTCAACGGTGTTTCGAAATCTTACGGCACCAACAAGCTCATCGACGACTTTACGTATTTGCTGAAACGGGACGACCGCATCGGGATCATCGGGGCCAACGGCTCGGGCAAGACGACACTGCTCGATATGATAACCGGCCGCGTCACGCCGGACAGCGGCGACATCGACATCGGGCAGACCGTACACATCGGCTATTACGATCAGGAAAGCCGTGCGCTCAACGACGAGCAGCGGGTCATCGATTACATCCGCGACGTAGCGGAATTCGTGACGACCGTCGACGGCACGCAGATCACAGCGGGCAAGATGCTGGAGAAATTTTTATTCGCGCCCGCCGCGCAGTACGCTGTGATCGGGAATCTCTCGGGCGGCGAACGCAGGCGTTTGTATCTGCTGCGAATATTGATGGGCTCGCCGAACGTTCTGCTCCTCGACGAACCGACCAACGACCTCGACATCCCGACGCTCATCGCTCTCGAAGAATACCTCGACGATTTCGCCGGCGCGCTCATCGTCGTCAGCCACGATCGCTATTTCCTCGACCGAACGATCGAGAATGTTTTTCGTTTCGAAGGCGAGGGGCACGTACGCGAATTCGCCGGCGACTACACTTCCTACCTTGAGGCGGTCGAACGGGAAGAAGCGGAGAAGAAAACCGCCGACGTTCCAAAGCCGAAGCCAACCGAGCAACCCGCCCCGGCCGAAAAACCGCAGTCGAAGAAATTGACCTTTAAGGAAACACGCGAACTGGAAGAACTGGAAAAAAGCATAGCCGCGGCCGAGGCTCGCCTGCCGGCGATCGAAAAGGAACTCGCCGCTGCCGCGTCCGACGCCGGCAAAGTGCACGAACTATTCGCCGAACAGCAAAAGCTCGAAGCCCGACTCGACGCCGATATGACCCGCTGGGCCGAACTCGCCGAACGAGCGGAAAGCAAATAAAGGCCGTCGAATTTACGGCCTTTTTTGATCTATTGTGAAAACGATAATTAAAGTTAGTGAACGCCTTCGATCGCCTTGGCGTGTCGAACTTTTTTGAAGAGAAACGACGCGGGAATGCAGAGCATGCAGAGTATCGCCAGCAGCCGAAAGTTGTCGACGTACGAGAGAACCGCAGCCTGTTTCACGACCATTCCGTAGATGGTCGCGTACGCCTGTTGCGCGGCGGACGCGGGATCCATCGTCGCCATGAACGAGTTCTTTAACTGCTGGAACATCGCCTGAAACGCCGGGTCGTATTCGGTCGTGTGTGCGGTCAACGCTGCTTGGTGGACCTGTGAGTTGCGGGCGAGCAGCGTAGTCATGATCGCAATACCGATACTGCCGCCGGTGTTTCGCATTAGATTGTAAATTCCGCTCGCGTTCCCGATCTGCTCCTGCGGCAGCGTCGCCATCGACATTGTCGTGAGCGGGACGAATACAAACCCCATCGCAAAACCGCTGATGATCATCGGGTAGATGATGTTGCTCTGTGCAATGTAAAGATTTATCCCGACGAACATGTAGGTCGAATACGCAAGCACCGAGAAGCCGAAAAAGATCAGAAGGCGCGCGTCGACCTTTCCGATCAGCCGCCCGACCACGACCATCGAAATGATCGAGCCGATGCCGCGGGGACTTACAGCTATTCCGCTTTCGACCGCCGGGTATCCGAGCAGTGTCTGCAAAAACAAAGGCAGGAGCGCGGTCGAGCCGTAGAGAACCACGCCCACCGACGCAATAAGCGCACAGCCGACGGCAAAGTTGCGGTTCAGGAACACACGCAAATTCACGATCGGCTCGGGAGTCGTTAGTTCCCAAATGACAAAGCCGACGAGCGACACGACCGACATCGCAGTGGTAAATACGATAAGTGATGACTCGAACCAATCACGCTGCTGCCCGAGGTCGAGCGTCAGTTCGAGCGCGGCAAGGCCGAGCGCCATCAGTCCGAAGCCGATGTAATCGATCTGCCCGGGCTTTTGATCTTTGAGGTACGGCGGATCTTCGACGAACGCGTTCGCCATGAACGCGGCGATCAACCCGACCGGCAGGTTGATGTAAAAGATCCAGCGCCACGAATAGTTGTCCGTGATCCAGCCGCCAAGCGTCGGGCCGATGATCGGGGCGACGACGATGCCCATCCCGTAAAACGCCATGGCCGCACCGCGTCGTGCCGGCGGGAAACTCTCGAGCAAAACCGACTGTGCGATCGGCTGCAATGCGCCGCCGCCCATTCCCTGCAGAATGCGGGCGATGATGAGAACGGTCAGATTTGGCGCCGCCCCGCACAAAGCCGATGCGACCGTAAAGATGACGATGCAGATGATGAGAAATCTTTTGCGGCCGATGTACTTGCCGATCCAACTGGTCGCGGGCAGGATGATCGCGTTCGAGATGAGATAGCTGGTGAGGACCCATGTCGCTTCTTCGGTCGTGGCCGACAAGTTGCCGGCGATGTGCGGCAGTGCAACGTTCGCGACGGACGTGTCGAGAACTTCCATCACGGTCGCGAGCATAACCGAGATCGCGATCAGCCACGGATTAAAGCTTGGCACCCACTGTTGTTGAGGTTCGACGGATTCGGCCATTTTGCCCGTGCTACCTCACCTTGACCGTGGGCTCGACCGACATTCCGGGGAACAGACGTTTTACTTTTTCCGGCGGGTCATCAAAGACTATTTTGATTGGAACGCGCTGGACGACCTTGACGTAGTTACCCGTCGCATTCTCGGCCGGCAGCATGCTGAAACGCGAACCCGTGCCCGCCTGAAAGCTCTCGACTTTGCCGTGAAATTCTTCGTTCGGATATGCGTCGACCGAGATCTCGACCGGCTGTCCCGGCTGCATGTTTTCGAGCTGAGTCTCCTTAAAATTGGCGACGACCCAGATCTCGTCCGATTGCGATATCGCCATCAACGGCGTGCCGACCTGGACGAGTTGGCCTTCTTCGACCGACTTTCGCGTGACGTATCCGTCCTCTGGTGCGAAAACTTTCGTGTACGAAAGCTCGAGCTCGGCTTGATGAACTGCGGCCTCGGCTGCGGCGATGCCGGCTTCGGCGGTTGTCACCTGTGACTGTGTAACTTGAATCTGTTCGGGCGCCGAGTTTGCCTCCTGCAGGCGTCCCTGCGATTCGCCGACCTGTGACTGTGACAGGTCAACCTGAGCGACGGATTGGCGAAAATTCTGGTTTGCGGTCGCCACGCCGGCATTTGCTTCGTCGACGCGGGACTGGGCGGCGATGACCTGCTGCTGAGCCGAACTGAGCTGAGCCTGTGACGTTCGAAGTGCGTTCGTCGCCTGATCGAGCGCCTGGCGGGAAATGTCTCCGCGGTTGAACAGAGCCTGCCGGCGGTCGAATTCGACCTGTGCCAGATTAAGATTTGCCTGAGCCTGCGGAACCTGCGCACGTATTTGCTGCAAATTTGCCTGAGCTGTACGGACGGCTGCCTGGGCCTGCTTTATCTGCGACTGCTTTGCATCCGACGCGGCCTTGGTTTGATCGACGTTGCTGCGTGCCGTCTGAACGTTCGATGCCGCCTGTGTTTGCCCGGCGGTGGTCGTTCGCTGTGTGAGCTGCAGATTTGCGGCCGCCGACCCGCGTTGGCTTCGCGCCGTCTCGAGCTGCGCACGCGCCTGTTCGAGCCTCACTTCGAGATCGGAAGGATCGAGCTCGACCAGCAGGTCGCCTTTATGCACGAACTGGTTCGATTTTACATCGACCTTTTTGACGTAGGCGGCGACCTTTGGGCTTATCTGTACGATGTCGCCCTCGATGAACGCGTCGTCCGTCGACTCGTACTGCCGCGCGTAGAGCCAGTAAAAAGTTCCGGCAATAGCCAGTACAAGCACGGCCGCACCGCCGAAGATAAATATCTTTCGGCGTTTCCCGTTTTTTGGCGTTGCCGATTCGTCCGATAAGTCGTCGAAACCTCCGGTTTCCGCGGCTCCTTCCGAATCGATCTTCCCGTATCCGTTCTGTTCCTCAACGGCCGTTTCTATATTCGCCGTCACCGTTGCTTCTTCACCAACCTTTTCGCTCATTCTCAATAGTCGCTGCCGATAAGTAAGTAAGCACTTACTTTACAATATCAAGGTTAATCCTGTCAAATTCAGAGCATTTCATGTACAAGCGCGGCAGCAAATGCTGTGTTACACCTTTTTTGCTAGGATAGAACTTCTGACCGCCACTTAAAGATGGAAGATATACGAACGACCCGCCACGAAAGCGGACTTACGATCCTTACCGACAAAATGCCCGGCGTCCGATCGGCAACATTAGGATTCTTTTTCCGGACCGGCGCCCGATTCGAGCCGGCCGAGTTGAACGGAATTTCGCACTTTATCGAGCACGTCGTCTTTAAAGGAACGCGGAACCGCACCGCGCTCGAGATCGCGGTTGAGCAGGACCGGCTAGGCGGCAACTTTGACGCATTCACAACGCATGAGGAGACCGGGTTCGCGATCAAGGTGATCGACGACCAGACTGCGGCGGCGTTCGATCTTATCGCCGACATGCTGACTAACTCTTCGTTCGACGAAAAGGAGCTCGAAAGCGAACAGCGCGTCATCATCGAAGAAATGAAGATGACCGAGGACTCGCCCGAGGACTATCTCGGCGAGATCTTTAACGAATCAGTTTTCGCCGGTCACCCGCTCGGGACCAACATCGCCGGTACGCCCGACACCGTCCGAAAGTTCGACACGGGCGTCACGCGAAAATATCACGAACAGCATTTCACCGCTGCCAATTTGGTGATAGCCGCCGCCGGCAACATTGAACACGACGAAATCGTCGACCTGGCAGTATCGCCAGCGTTTCGCTGGCTGTCTGGAGGCCGTCCCGGCCTCGACTCGTCGGCCGGAGGCCAACAAGACAGCCGCCGGGACGGCGGCGGTACGCCGAAACTGGCGGCCCCGATCGTCGTTAAACAGAACAAAAATCTCGAACAGGCGCACCTGATAATCGCGACGCCGTTCGTCTCCGCGCGAGACGATAGGCGGTACGCGGCCGATCTGCTCGCGAACATTATCGGCGGCGGGACGTCGAGCCGGCTCTGGCAGAAGATACGCGAAGACCGCGGGCTCGCGTACAGTGTCGGGACCTCGGTCGCGATGTACCAGGACTGCGGAATATTTACGATCTTTGCAGGCACATCGCCGGAACAAACCGCAGAGGTCGTAGACATATCCGTCGCCGAGATGCGAGCGGTGGTGAAAAACGGAATACGCGAGAGCGAGCTCGAACTCGCCAAGCAGCAGAGCCGGGCGTCAATTTTATTGAGCCTCGAAGATTCTGCCGCCCGTGCCGCGTCGATCGCGCAAACCGAGATGCTCTACGGCCGGCATATTCCGGTGGAAGAAACTCTGGCGAAGATCGAGACCGTTACCGCCGGTGAACTGCACGACCTGGCGCGCGAATATTTTAAGACCGAGGACGTAGCCTTCACCGCTCTCGGAAATTTGAAAGGATTCAAGATCGACCGTGACAGGCTGGCGATTAGCTAGCTTTGATATTTTATCGGGTCGACCGTGCCGGCCCGCTCGAAACCGCGAAGCCGCAACGCGCACGAATCGCACGTGCCGCAAGCAAGAACTTCGCTGCGGTAGCATGACCACGAGAGATGCAGCGGAGCATCGAGTTCGATTCCCTTTTTAACGATCTCCGCTTTCGAAAGATCAATTATCGGCGTGCGGATCTCGATATTCGTATCCGGTTTCGTGCCCGCATTTATAGCTGCCTGAAACGCTTCGTAAAACTCCGGCCGGCAATCCGGATAACCGCTCGAGTCCTCGGCAACCGCCCCGATATAGATCGCGGTCGCTCCTAAAACCTCAGCCCAGCTCGTCGCGATAGAGAGCATGTTCGCGTTCCGGAACGGGACATAGCTTGACGGAATTTCTTTGGATTCGAGATCAGCCTCGGCGACTTTGATATTGCGATCCGTCAACGACGAGCCGCCGATCTTAGCCAGATATTCGATCGAAACATCGAGCCGCTTTTCCACGCCGTAAAAATCCGCGATGTCGTTGAACGCCCGACGTTCGCGTGTCTCGGTCAATTGACCGTACGAGACGTGAAGAAATGCTACCTCAGCGTTTTGCTCGAGAGCGATCGCAGATGTGACGCACGAATCCATCCCTCCGGAAACGAGAACGATCGCTGTATTGTCGGCCTTCGGCATTTTACAAATTGTTGACTACGCGTTTGATTCCGTTCTTTATCAAGTCGACGTTGAAATTTATCAAAAGTCCGAGCTTCAAGTCGGTCAGGCGGAGATACGTTCGCAACTGTTTCGCATGGACCGGCGCGACCGCTTCGACAGATTTAACCTCAACGAAGACACGATTATTCGCGATGATATCGGCACGGAAACCCAAGTCCAACTGCACCTTTTCGTAAATGACGGGGATCGGTTGCTGAGTTCTAACATTGAGTCCGCGGCCCTCAAGTTCGTAGGCGAGAACGGTCTCGTAGACAGACTCAAGCAGGCCGGGGCCGAGAGTAGTATGAATTTTGAACGCAGAATCTACTATTATTCTAGCTATTTCGTTTTCGTGCATAAGATAATGAGTGTCTCCCGCAAAGCCGCAAAGGAGCAAAGATGGAACCCGACAAATATTTTGTTGATTACTAGCAGTGATCCGTAAGGCGTTCCGGGCATACTCCCCTTTGCCCCTTTGCGGCTTTGCGGGAAACCCGTTCCTACCTCTCCGGCGCATCTCTCGAGCACTACACACCGCGGGCTTCGGCTCCCCAAATGTACTTGTGAAGTTGAAGGTTTAGCCGCAGTTTTAAGCCGCTCTGCGATATTGCCTCGGCGATCGCAGGAAGATCATCGATCCCATAGACGGGTGATATCAATATCTCTTTTGCCATTTCGGCTAGGCGATATTTTTCGATCACATCGCGTGCGAACTCCCAATCGGCGAGATCCGAAATGACGAATTTTACTTCGTCTTTGTCGGCGCGCAAGCGTTCCAGATTCGGCCAGTAATTGCGTTCCGCTTCGCCCGACGCCGGACACTTCACATCGAGGATGATCTTTGCCCGCGGGTCGGCCGGTTCCGTGGAAACGAAACCGCCGGTCTCGATCAAAACCTCGTAGCCTTTATCGCAAAGTTCCCTGATGAACGGAAACACGCTCTTTTGCGCGAGCGGTTCGCCGCCGGTGACTTCGACAAGTTTGCAGCCGAATTGCTCGAGCTTGGCGTAAATGTCTTCAAGACTGACACGCTCGCCGCCGGTGAACGTGTATTCCGAATCACACCAGACGCACCGCATGGGGCAGCCCGTCAGGCGCACGAACGCGCACGGCCGCCCGGCATGCGACGACTCGCCCTGAATTGAAAGAAATATTTCGGTGATCCGCAGGTCCAAGGTAAGATTATCGCACAGGTCCGCACGGTACGAGTTACGCGTTTACGCGTGAGAATGATGGGCGGGCGAGCATGCTAAAGTTGAAGTCGGATGCTGGCCGTGAGTTTCACGCGTAAACGCGTCACTCTTACTGTTCATAAGTAAACGCGTCACTCTTACTGCTCATGCGTAGCTCTTGCTGTCCTGACATTTGTTGAAAGTTGCGGTAAACTCTCTTCAATATTATGCGAGCACAATTAAAGAACTTCATCGACTCGATCGGTCCCGACGCGGTCGCGATCATACCGGCCGCGCATGAGGCGGTCCGCAGCTATGACACGGAATTCAAGTTCCGCCAGGACTCGGACTTTTGGTACCTGACCGGATTCCCCGAACCGGACGCGATCGCTGTCATCGACGGTGCGAACCGCAAAAACCCGTACACACTCTACGTTCGCCCGCGCAACCCGGAAATGGAAACCTGGTTCGGCCGGCGCGAAGGCGTTGAGGGAGCGGTAAAAAATCACGGCGCCGACAAGTCCCATTCGGTTGAAAAATTTCAGGACGATCTGGCCAAGCTTCTCGACGGGCACGAGAAGCTGTATTACCGCTTCGGGGTCGACAGCAAGCTCGATTTGCAGATCCTGGCGTATCTTTCCGGCCAGCGGCAGCGGCGCCTGAAGACGGCTTATCCGCCGCACACCATCGTCGACCCGACCATTCTCATCCACGAAATGCGTCTGCACAAAACGCCCGAAGAGGTCGAACTGATGCAGACGGCCGCGACGATCTCGGCCGAGGCCCACGTGCTCGCGATGAAAAAGACGCGGCCCGGGATGAACGAGTTTCAAGTCGAATCCTTGATCGAGGCCTACATGCGCGACAACGGTGCCAGCGGCGTCGCTTACAACTCGATCATCGGCGGCGGCGAGAACGCGACGATCCTGCATTACGTCGAGAACAATCGGCCGCTCAGGGACGGCGATTTGATCCTGATCGACGCCGGTGCGGAATATAAAGGCTACGCCGCCGATATAACGCGGACTTTCCCGGTCAACGGTAAATTCACGCAGCCGCAGCGTGACGTTTACGATGTCGTCCTCGACGTGCAGGAACAGTGCATCGAGGCGACCAAAACCGGCAACACGGTCAAGGCACGTCACGAAATGTCGATCGAACTTTTGACCGAGGGAATGAAAAAACTCGGTCTGTTGAAAGGCAAGACGAAAGATCTGATCAAAAAGAAATCGTTCATGAAATATTACATGCACGGCGTAGGCCATTATCTCGGCCTCGACGTGCATGACGCCGGACGTTATTTTACTGACCAGACCGCGAAGAATTCACGCCCGTTCGCACCCGGAATGGTCCTGACGGTCGAACCGGGATTGTACATTCCGCCCGACGATAAATCAGCACCGGCAAAATATCGCGGCATCGGCATCCGCATCGAGGATGACGTGCTCGTCACCGAGGAAGGCAACCGCAATCTCACCGCAAAGGTCCCGAAAAACGCGGATGAAATAGAAGCGATTATGGCCCTGTCCGCGAAGCAAAAGCCTGCACGTAAGTAGGGGCGAAATACTAAACACGAACAAGCCCCGATCGAACATCGGGGCTTTGCAAAACAACTCTCGATTTTAGATTTCTTCAACTACAAAGGATGCGAATCGAAGACCTTGTCCGAAACCTTCCCGCACTCTTCAGTGCACTTCTCGTTGCGATTCTCTTCGTCCAGTCAGGCCTCGACAAGGTCTTCGACTGGAAAGGAAACATCGAATGGCTGACCGGCCATTTTTCGAAAACCTTCCTCAGCGGAATGGTCCCGATGATGGTCGCGACGATCGCGGTGATGGAGCTCGCGACCGGACTGCTGAGCGCCGCGGGCATTATCTATTTCTTGTTCACCGCATCGGCGATCGTCATATTCTACGCGTCGATCGTCGGGGCTCTTTCGATCGTCGGCCTGTTCTTCGGCCAGCGCGTGGCAAAAGACTATCCGGGAGCCGCCGTACTTGTCCCGTACTTTATTCTGCTGTTGGTAATGATGTACCTGACCTCACCGTACGCGAAGGCATAGACTGCGAGCTCTCGGCGCATCGTTAGGTATTTTTCGATTGTTCTGTCGCAGACCGCCCGGATAGAGAGCTCGGCGCGTCAAGATGGGCGCCGTCGTCCACTCCCACGCCCAAACGGTCGACGAGTTCCCCGCCAAGCCATGCGGTCATTCCCGCAACAACAAACCCCGCGAATGAGAGAACGAGAGCTAATGTCGAGGCGCGGTGCTGTACGTGCTCGCCGTACCTGAGCCACCAGCTCGCGGCAAATAACAGGAGCACGAGTACGTTCCCGAGACCGTGCATCATTCCGACCGATTTTGCCCGCGTATTCGCAGGAATCGCGAGCCAGTCGATCAGCCCGAATGGTGCGGCGACAAAACCGCCCACAATACCGGCAGCTATCATATAGAACGCGACCGTCTCGATCGTCGGGTTACCCCAGATCAGATAGATGATGTCGAATATAACGCCCGTCGCCAACAAGCCCAATGGGAATGGGATGAGAATTTGGTGCAGAGCATGCCCCAAAAATTTTGCCTTGCTTTCCATAGTCGTCCTCCGAGTTTTGAAATGATCGCAACCTGGAAATCAGCCGCACGGCCGGGCCGGCAAGATTCAACACGTCTTGCGCCGGTCCGGACCTGCAACTCGCGGGTCACTGTAAAGCTAGTGGTTCCATTCTTTACCGTGGAACGCCCGACAGTCAAGAAAATTCGTAAAAACGCACAAATGCAAATAACGGCCGATGTCGTTAGACACGTGCCGTTATCTGCATTTTCGAACGTTAAATTCCCGCTGTATCAAGCTTTCGTAACAGCGATCGTCGCGACATAGCCGTTGCGGTCGATGCGAATGTTGGACCGCGGCTCGGGCGTCAATGCCGTGAGGCTGAATATGTATCCGGCAAATACCGCTTTTTCGCCGCGCTTATTGGTGTCGAGCACCATCGTTTCGGAACGGCCGTTGCGCGTTACGCGTACCCGAACGCTGGCATTTCCGGCTTGGATACACTCAACGTCACGCGGGCATCGCGAATCTTCGATCATTTCGAGAAACTTGATCCTGACGTTGGCACGACCCGCCGATCTCTCCTGACCGATACGCACGGACACCGATTTGCCTGGCTGCGGCCTGGCCTCGGTCGCGGGCCCGATCATGCCGACCAATATAAACAAAATGGTGAATACTCTCTTCATTTTACCGGTCCTCCTGGTTTCCGTCTTTGCCGTGCAAAACGCGGACGAACGTTTGAAGTCTGCGACGCCGCCCGCGTTGCAATATATTACAAAACAGGCACTTAACTACATCGGCCGACTCGCACGCCGCTAGCACCAAAAATGCAGACGCGGCCAACGATGGCAATGAGCAACGGTAATTTTTATGTTACGATTTTTATAACTATGAACAAGGGACTGATATCGATTCTTTTACTTTTATTTTGTGTCGGGGCTAATGCTCAGGCTGAATTGCAGCAACTTTTCGACACCGAAAAGGCATTCGAGCGGGTTGCTGCCGACAAGGGTGCAAAATCCGCCTTTCTCGAATTTCTGGCGGACGACGCGGTAATTTTTCGCCCGGGCGCGGTCAACGGCAAGGAATTTTGGAAAGCTCGCGACGAACAGCCTTCGAGCATGGTCCGATCGACGGCATTCGCTGACATTTCGGCGAACGGAATGCTCGGTTACACGACCGGCAGTTGGCAGCTTTTCCTGAAAAGCAAGCCGGAAGCACCCAGCCAGATCGGCCAGTTCGTTACGATCTGGGAAAAGAAACCCGACGGAAAATACCGCGCCAGCGTCGACATCGGCATCTCGCACGACGGACCTTATTACGCGGAAACCGGCGGCGTGCCTGAGACAGGAAAAGGCCGCGACCTGAATAAGCGAAATTGGTCGGCGGCCGACCCGTCGATGAATTTCCTGAAGCTGAGCATGAGCGCCAAGGCTGCCGCCTCGGCGTACGATAAATTTGCCGCAGCCGACATTCGGTTCCTGCGCGACGGCGAGCCGCCGATACTCGGTAAAAAGAACGTCGTCCGCGAGACCAAGCATTACAAATCGCTCGATTTCCCGAAAAAGGTCGCGCTCTTTCAATCGGCCGACATGGCCTACGTCTGGAACCCGTGCGTCTTTTCGAACAACAACGAAGGCACGGAAAAGGGCAATTGCCTGCAGGTTTGGAAATTGTCCGACAAGAAATGGACGGTGGTCATAGGCGTATTCGCCCGTTTACCGAACGAAACGAAACCCGTCCTGAAATCCACCTACAAAGGCAAAACCCCGCGTTGACCGCGGGGTTTAACGTGAAACTGCTCAGACGGCCAGCTTCTCGACGATAGCCCGGGCAAACTCATTCGTTTTCGCGGTGCCGCCGAGGTCTTTGGTGATAAATTTCCCTTCCTCGAACACTTCCAGCATCGCCTTTTCGGCGCGGTCGGCGGCGTCCGTTTCGCCGATGTAGCGGAGCATCATGATCCCGGACATTAGGATCGCGGTCGGATTGGCGATTCCCTGTCCCGCGATGTCGGGAGCAGAGCCGTGCACGGCTTCAAACACCGCGCCTTGCTCACCGATATTCGAACCAGGAGCGAGGCCGAGCCCGCCGATCAGTCCGGCACAAAGGTCAGAGACGATATCGCCGTAGAGGTTTTCCATCACAAGCATATCGAACTGCTCGGGTCGCATCACGAGTTGCATGCAGCAGTTGTCGATGATCTTGTCATCGGATTCGATATCGGGGTAGTCCTTCGCAACGTTGTAAAAGCAATCCAGAAACAGCCCGTCGGACAGCTTCATTATGTTCGCCTTATGGACGGCGGTGACTTTTTTGCGTCCGTTCGCCACTGCGTATTCGAATGCGTATTTCGCAATACGCGTCGATGCCTTTTCGGTGATTATCTTCAGGCTCTCGACTACGCCGGGAACGACGATGTGTTCGAGGCCTGCGTACAGGTCTTCGGTATTTTCGCGAACGATAACGAGGTTCAGTTCCGGGTTGCGGCACGGGACATTCGGCAGAGCACGTATTGGCCGAACGTTCGCATACAGGTCGAGAGCTTTCCGCAGTCCGACGTTAACCGACGTAAAGCCCTTCCCGATCGGCGTCATCTGCGGGCCTTTCAGCGCGACCTTATTGCGTCGGATCGATTCGATCGTCGCTTCCGGCAGCGTCGTCCCGTCCTTTTCGAGCGCCTGAGCGCCTAAAATACGCGTTTCCCACTCAACGTCGATTCCCGTCGCCTCGATAACTCTGACCGTCGCCGCCACGATCTCCGGCCCGATCCCGTCACCCGGGATCAGCGTAATTGTATGTTTCGCCATATTTCTCTATTTTAGACGCGAAAATCCGCCGATCACAACCCGCTTGCGCTCATAACACGGTGTAGTGATCCTCAAGTGGTTGCGGACCAAAAATATGAAGGCAAGAATGATTCCGGCCTAACAGGACGCTAGTGGACAAATCGGCTGTACAGCTCTGTATAACGCGGGTCGGATCGCAGTTCTTTATAAACAGGAAGATATTCGATCCATGCGGCTGCCGATGGGTGTTTTGCTATCGCTTGGTTCAGGTTCAGGAATGCCGCGTCGTTTTTGTTCATCCGGGCATAGAATTCAGCGAACTGCATCGGCCGAACAAACTCCTTGCGCGACCTTTCATCTAACTGCCGAAGGCGGGTCCGCACAAACCCGCGCCAACCGTCTTTACCGAATCCGGAACTAAGTTCGGTCAACTCTGACTCCGAAGCTCGATGATCCAATTTCAGCGCTTCCAGGTATGCGGTCACTGCTTCCTTATACATTTCCTTCCCCTCGTACGCATGAAACAAAAGGTCATAGTCGCCGCCCCAGGTCGGATCGAGATCAATGTTCTTTTTGAAGATCGATATCGCTTCGTCATAATTGCCCGAAAATAACGAAATACGTCCGTCGATATTTCGCATGATACGCGACAGCGGGTCGAGATCGCTCGCTTTTCGAATCTCGATGCGAGCCTCGTCGAAACGGCCTTCGGTACTGAGAGTTTCCGCATACCATTGGTACGCCGATGCATAATTCGGGTTGAGCTCGATCGCTCGTTTGAGTTCGAACTCGGCGTCGGAGAGTTGCGAGCCGCGGTCTAGAAGGCACTGACCGAGCGATGCGTGAGCTTCGGCGAGTTCCGGATCGAGAGACAGCGCCTTCAGGGCCGCGCTCTTTGCTCGTGGTTGTGCGTCATCGGGGGACATTCCGCCGTATGTTGCAATGAGGCTGTATGCATCCGCCAAACCCGAATAAGCCAGTGCGAAATCGGGGTCCGCCTCGATCGCTCTTTGAAAGTAGCCGATCGACGTCCGAAAATCGTCGACCGTCCGGCGATTCCAATAATCACGGCCTTTCAGATACAACACGAGTGCTTCGCGATTTTGCGTAGCTCTCTTCGGCGAACCGGTATTTGCGACCGCACTTTCCGGTCGAATTGCACCGGCGACCTTTTGCACAATTTCATTCTCAGCCTTCTCAACGTCGCCGCTATCGCTTCGGAACTCTCCGGTAACGATTATGTTGCCTGTTGCGCATTCTACTAGTTCATAACGCAACGCCAACGTGTCGCCCTTTTTCGAAATTCTGCCTAGAAGAATCGCCTGTACGGAGATTTCGCGGCCAATGGTCTGAGGATCGATCACTTTGCCCTTGTACATGAATGCTGTCGCTCGGGCCTTAACCGTAAGTGCCGGAAGTAAAGATAGCCGTCTTAGCACCGACTCGGTCAATCCATCCGACAAATAGTCCATTTCCGGGTCTTCGCTATCGTTCACGAACGGAAGGACGGCGACGGAGGAAATAGGCTGCGGAGTCTCGCTCGCCGACGATCGGTGATAACGAAAGCCCGCAAAGACGATAATGACCGCCAAAAACACGACAAGACCCACGATCACGGAACGTTCCCCTAAAAAATAAAATTGTTTGGCATTCCCGGAAGCCTTTTCTTGAAGCTCCGCGGGAATCCTAAGTGGGACCTGCTCAGGAACTATGTCAGGTTTTGCATTCGGCGGTTCCACGTGCAAGTGAGCAGTTTCACCAATGTTTTCGCGCGCTTTTATTACGAATCGATATCCTTTCTTCGGAAACGTCTCGATCGATGCAGATTCTCCAATGTCTGCGGCGAGTATTTTCCGGAGATGCGAAACATGGACGCTGAGGTTCGCCTCTTCGACGAAAAGCCCTCGCCAAACTTCCTCCATTATTTCGTTCTTGTCGACAACCTCATTTTTTCTTTTTAGGAAGTAAACCAGCAGTTCGAACGTTTTGGGCGCAAGGTGAAGCAATTGACCGTCAAAGGCCAATATTCCCTGTCCGACGTCGACCGTAAATCGCCCGAACGCATACCTGTTTACTATCTCATCCGGTTGTTTCGAATTCATTTGCAAACATTTTCGAACTCTTTAAGGAATTTTGCGGCATTGATACGGGAAACTGCGCATACATCTCGCCGTGTACTCCGCCGCTAACTGAAAAGCGGCTTCCGGCCACGGTGAGAGCGTTTCAGACTACGTTCGATCAGACGAGGATATTCCGACATACGTTAATTTACAAGATTTTTTTCTCGCCATTTCGCGACGGCTGTCACGTTGGCGATCAAGCATTTGGAGGAACGAATGAAAAAAGCGATCTTGCTGGTAGCTCTTTGTTTTGTCTTGGAGTGCAGTTTCACGATCTCACAGAGCGTGGACACTTCAACGGACAGTGCAAACCGGAACCGAGCGGGTGTGGCCTTGCTGAACCGCGGCGACTATAACGGCGCGGCGGCACTTTTTGAAGAGGCCGTAAAAATGCGCCCGGATCACGCCGTTGCCTATTACAATCTCGGCACCGCTCTCTTTCATTTGGGTCAGCACGAAAAAGCCCGCCAAACGTTACTCAAAGCGACGAAGATCGATCCGGGCTTTTCTAAAGCGTTCAACCAACTCGGAGTCGTCCAGACGGAGTTGCAGGATTACCGATCCGCGCGAGACTCCTTCGCTAAGGTAATGGCTCTCGATCCAGCCGACTCTTCGGGTCCCTCAAACTATGGTTCGATGTTGGTCCGCATGGGAAAGATCGCAAAATCGATCGAATGGCTCGAGCGGGCGAATCGACAAGACCCGGCAAATCTGGAAGTAAAATTCAACCTCGCTTATGCCTACGGGCGAAAAAGGCGTTTTCGCGAGGCCGTGGCCGTGGCATGTTCGGCGCTGAAACTAGACCCGGCTGATGAGGACATACGTCTGATGCTTGTCACCTTTGAGGTGGCAAGTGGCAACAAACAGGCTGCACTTGACGAGTATCAAGCGGTACATCTCGCTAACCCTTCGCTAGGGAGGCGGATTTTCGACGCAATTCACGGCAAGTGGGTGATTAATGTGCCGCCGATGCGCCGAACGGCAACCGGACTCGCGCCTTAAAACTAAACAAATTTGGAACTTCTTTGGATTTCGTTTAGGACTTTGAAAGCTCGCGAGCAATACAATCTTCCGCATGCGTTCCGGGCGCCGCAGCTTTGCAAAGAGACAAAACATGGAGCCACTATAAAATGCGAAAAATCTGTATATTGCTATTCATTGCCGTTCTTGTATCAGGATCTGTATCATCCGGGTCGAGTTCGGCAAAACCATTGGTAGATTCTCCTGCGACCACCGACGTCGCGGACGCGGATGCACAGAGCGGTGCACCGTTTCGGATCGGCAGCGACGGGCTCGGGGTCTACTCGAACCGCGTGAATTCGGTATCGTCGATCGTACAGGGGATCGGCGATTGGGTTTTGGATACAAAACCGTCGACGCTGCGCAAGGTTCGGATAGATCTTGGCGACCCGGCGGCGGCAGGCGGCACGGCGCCGTTCCAAGCCGCGGTCGTTCCCGTAAGGTTCATCTCGAAGTGCGGCAGTTGGGGTTTTTTTATGCCCGGAATGTCTGTCGGCCAGAAGGTAAACTGCCCGTTAGCCGTAAGCATTGTTTACAACGGAACGACCTATGCCCTCAGGTCCAATGAGAATTACGGGGGAACCGAATCAGTGCAGTGGACGTGTTTGGCCCGAAACTCAGCAAAATGCGTAAGTTGGGAAATGATACCGAGTGTCGTGCAGGCCGACGGACAGCTCAAGGTGGTGATGCAGCTGCTCAAACCGGCGACTAAACCGCACGACGCCGAACAGCTTCTCGGCCAGTATTATATGTCTTTCGACATTCGCGTGACCACGCCATAGCCGGGCAGATCGATGTATTAAGGCGGATCGGAAAATGGAAATTTCGATCCGCCTTTTCTGCGCCCCTTCGTATTTCGAACCGCCGTCTTATAATATTGAGTTACGCGATCGAAATAGCCGGAGCACATGAAATCGTCGAATAGATATGATGTATTGATAGTTGGCGGCGGAGTTATTGGCCTTGCCGTTGCGCGTGAGCTTCGTAAAAAGGGCGTCCGCCGTATCGCTGTTGCCGAACGCGGCGAGATCGGAAAAGAAGCGTCGTTCGCGGCCGCGGGAATGTTGCTGCCGCACGCCGAAACGAACGAGGCCGACGATTTTTACCGCTTCTGCATGGATTCATTTGGTCTATACGACGAGTTCGCGACCGAATTGCTGGACGAGACGGGCATCGACATCGAACTCGACCGCGAAGGGACGCTTTATCTCGCGTTTGACGAGAAGTCCGCCGTCGAGATCGGCCATCGATTCGCGTGGCAGAGCCGATCGGGCATGGGCGTCGAGCGAGTTTCAGCACGCGAGATCCGGTCTATGGAACCGCTAATCTCGCCGAATGTTTTAGAAGGTCTGTTCTTCCCCAACGACTGGCAGGTCGAGAATAGAAAGCTGCTTGCCGCGTTGCTCAAATATGCCGAGCTTAACGGCATCTCGATAATTGAAAATTGCGAGGTCAACGAATTGATCCTCGAAAGCGGCAATATTCGCGGAGCCGAAGGCAAAGGCGTTAAACTGTTGGCGGATAATACAGTTCTTGCAACGGGCGCGTGGACTTCGTTCATCAACATTGGCGGCGAGCCTTTTCCGATCCCGGTAAAGCCGATGAAGGGACAGATGCTCTGTTTCCGCGCCGAGCCCGGAATGCTGCGAAAGGTCGTGTTCGGTCCGAACGGCTATCTCGTCCCGCGTGCCGACGGCCGCATCCTGGCAGGAGCGACCGTTGAGGACGCAGGTTTTGACAAGGCCGTCACGGCCGATGGCGTCGAATCGCTCCGATCTGCGGCTCTGGAGGCGGTACCGGCGACAGGTAACTTAGAGGTCATCGAAAGCTGGGCCGGCCTGCGGCCGATGGCCGGCGATGGTTTGCCTGTGCTGGGCGACATCGAAGGCCTGTCCGGGCTGCACATCGCGACCGCTCATTTTCGCAATGGCATTCTGCTCGCACCGCTGACGGCGAAGATAATCGCCGCGGCCGTTTGCGCCGAGGGACGCTCCGAGTATATTCGAGCGTTTGGAACGCGCAGGTTCACGACCGCTGCGGCAAGCGGGTAGTTTCTGTTGGCTCATCGAATTGTTTCCGACTAAAGCCGGAGACAATTCGTGAAACCGATGCCTTCAGAACATGATTTGTTTATGAGATCTGTCTTAATAATTTTGCTGGCCTTATTTGTAGTGAACACACCGGCGCAGTCGCGCCGTGTGGTCCCGAATCAAACCGCGGCGCAGCCGGCGGTGCCGGGATCAGCAAGTTCAACAGCAGCCGCCGCCGTTCCGGTCAAGCAGATGTTCGAGGAAGCGGCGAATTATTACCGTGTTAAGTTCACCGAATTCGAACAGAAAAAGGTGCCGTACAGCGAGCGTCTTCGCCTGCAGGTCGAACGGGAGCAAAAACAGTTGGCCGCTAAATACGCGGCGATCGTCGCAAAACGGCCGGCACTGACGCTCGAGGAAACTTACTATCTCGGACTGCTGCACTGGACCGCTGAAAACCTCGACGGCACTTCCGAAGCATTCCAAAAATATCTCGCGTCCGACGAGAAAGCTCCCGACAAAGCGCAGCGAACGAGGTCAGTCGTCGCTGTAATATTCGCGAAGCAGAAAAGACTCGACGAAGCCGAAAAGCTATTGGCGGAATATCTGAAGAACGAGCCGGTAAAGTTGAGCGAACGTTTGCGGATGGAATCCGAGATCGCCAAGTCGTATCTTGCCGGCAACAATTACGAAAAGGCTACTCCGCACGCCGAGGAAGGCTACAAGGCGGCCAAGGCGTTCGTTCTCGATCCGTCGTCCGGACCGCGCGGCCTCGACGAATTTCTCGATAACGGAATGCTTGTCTTCGACGCTTACCGGTCGGCGGGAAAGATCGAGCAGGCCGACGCCGCGCTCGAGGACATGCGAAAGACCGCGGCCGCGGGCGGCTCGCCGAGCCTGTTTTTCTACGTCGCCGATAAGCTGATCGTCTACCGCATCGAGACGGGCCGGAAGCCGTTTGCGATGCAGACCTATGCGTCGATCGTCGAAAAGGCTCCGACCGATCTGCGGATAAAGTCGCAGGCCGACGATGTTATTAAAAAACTGAAAACACGCGAGAAACAATATAAACTGCTCGGCGAACCGGCACCTGAACTCGCGGGCGTTGATAAATGGTTCCCGGGAACGGCGAAGACTCTGGCGGACCTGCGCGGGCAGGTCGTTCTGCTCGACTTTTGGGCGACGTGGTGTGCCCCGTGCTTTGACGGCTTTCCGCATCTGATCGAGTGGGACCAGGACTTTGCCCGCGACGGCCTCGTCGTGCTCGGCGTCACGCGCTATTACGGCATCGCCGGGGGATTGCCCGTCGACCATGCCGCCGAGGTCGAATCTCTTAAACGCTTTAAGGCGAAGGAACGACTGCCGTACGACTTCGTCGTTTTGAAGGACACCGATTCGCAGATATTGTTTGGTGCGAACGCTTTGCCTACGGCCGTTATCATCGATCGTAAAGGCGTGATTCGTTACGTCGACAGCGGAGCGAGCCCGACGCGATTCTTCGAAATGCGTCAGGTCATCCAGAAACTTTTGGCTGAGAAATAGACCGATGGCACAAAAGACACAGCGTGCGGCGAGCAAAACGCAAAACTTCTACGACCGCATCGCGGACGTTCACAACCTTGCTCTAAAGGTCAACGGCTATCGCTCGTCCGTTACCAAGTATCTCAATTCGCTCGATCTCGACATCGACGCCGAATCATTCGTGCTCGACGCCGGCAGCGGTACGGGCATCGTCACGCTGGGCTTTCAGGACACGGGTTTTCGGCCGAAAAAGACAATTGCGCTGGACCTCTCTTTGAATTCGCTGAAGATCGCCCGCGAGCAGTTCGAAAAAGAAAAAGCTGTCGACTCGGTTAACATATGCTCCGTCCAGGGCAACGTGCTCCAGATACCTTTCGCCGACGAGACATTCGACCTGATCGTAACGTGCGGCGTGCTCGAATACGTACCGCTCGATGCCGGTTTGCGTGAGATGGCTCGGCTTATGAAACCCGGCGCAAAGCTCGTCTTCATTCCGGTCAAACCGTCGCTGGTCGGCAGTGTGCTCGAGCTATTGTACAAGTTCAAGATCCATCCGCTCGACGAGGTCCGCCGCGTCTCGAAAAAGTATTTCAACATAGTCGGCAATCACAAATTCCCCATCAGCGACCCGATCGGCTGGTCGAAAACGATCTTTCTTCTCGAAAAGCCGTGACCACTTTTTGTCCCCTGTCCCACTGTCCCACCCTGTCCCACACACGGAGGGTCTGGCGGGATTTGCCCGCGAATTACGCGAAAAGACGCGAATAAGAAGATCTTAGGCGCTGAGTTGCTCTTGCAGATCCGATTCGTTACATATCGCTTTTGCCATTATTCGCGTACATTCGCGTAATTCGCGGGCATTTCCTTTTTTCGCGGCTTTTCGCGTATTTCGCGGGCACAGATTCCTATTCTTATGAGCGGACCGCCACTTATCATCGCCCACCGCGGAGCCAGTGCTCACGCGCCGGAGAACACTTTTGCGGCGTTTCAGGAGGCGATCGATGTCGGAGCGGACGGGATCGAGTTTGATGTGAGATTGTCCCGGGACGGCGTGCCGGTGGTGTTTCACGACGAGGACCTAAAACGCATCGCGGGCCGGGCCGAGAAGATCAGCGACCTGACGGCGGCCGAGCTTGCTGAGATCGACATCGGTTCCTGGTTTAACCGGGCGTTTCCGCATCGCTCACGGTCGGAATTTTCAAACGAAAGGATCAAAACGCTGGCCGAGACTTTAGGGTTTCTCTCCGGCTTTACCGGACGAATCTTCGCCGAGCTGAAATGCACACTCGCCGACGCGGAAGAACTCTCGAAGTCGGTCTGCACTCTCATCTGCGGTTCGCCGCTGCTGCCGCGGATCATCGTCAAAAGCTTCACGCTCACCGCCATTCCGTACGTCCGAAGATTTTGCCCGGACGCACGCACGGCCGCACTCTTCGAGCCGACCGTCCGGTCCGTGCTCCGCAAGCAGAAAAACATCATCGGCCTCGCCGAACAGGTCGGAGCCGACGGACTTTCAATGCATTACACGCTTGCGACCGCACGGCTTTGCCGACTCGCCCGAGCGAACGGTTTACCGATCACGATCTGGACGGTCGACGACACGAAATGGCGCGAGCGAGCCGTGACACGCGGGATCGGGGCGATAATTACAAATGATCCGCGGTTGTGGAAATGAGAGGCGCACCCGGCGAATCTGAGTTGGGTCTTTCCACCCAAGCGGAACCCACCCGCTTACGCGACGTGGTACTGACCTATTGGTTTCATACGTGTTTTGCCATCTTGCCTCAGAGAGGCTTTCCGCATAAACTTCGGCTATAGCGTTATAATCTTTGGCTATCACAAAAATATTTAATATTCGGCGGGTTATTTAATGAAATTTTACGACGACGTCCTGGGACTGATCGGCAACACGCCGCTCGTACGCATCAACCATTTAACCAAACAGCACAACATCAAGGCGCAGGTTTACGCAAAGATGGAGAGCCTGAATCCGGGTTACTCGGTCAAGGACCGCATCGGCATCTCGATGATCGAGGCCGCCGAGAACGAAGGCATTCTAAAACCGGGCGGAACGCTTATCGAAGCAACGTCGGGCAACACCGGGATAGGCATGGCTCTTGTCGCCGCCGTTAAAGGGTACAAGTGTATCTTTGCCCTGACAGAAAAAGTGTCGGTCGAAAAAATGCGTTATCTCAAGGCCCTCGGTGCGGACATCGTCGTCTGTCCCGCGGCCGCAAAACCGGGAACGCCCGATCATTATGTCGAGACGGCACGCCGCATAGCATCCGAGACGCCGAATTCGTTTTACCCCGACCAGTATAATCACCCGGCCAATCCGCTCGCGCATTACCGCACGACCGGCCCGGAGATATGGAACGACACGGACGGCAAGATCACGCACTTCGTCGCGAGCATCGGAACCGGCGGGACGATCAGCGGGACGGGACGTTACCTGAAGGAGATGAACCCGAACATCAAGGTCATCGGTGCGGACCCGTACGGTTCGATATTCAAGCAGTACAAAGAATCGGGCCGCGTGCCCGAAGCGACGCCCTATCTTGTCGAAGGCATCGGTCAGAGCCTGCCGGTCGGCAACGCGAACATGAGCGTCATCGACGAGATCATCAATATCACCGACCGCGAATCGTTCGACCTTGCCCGCCAGCTGTCACGCCGCGAAGGCATTTTCTGCGGCGGCTCGACCGGCACTATTTTTGCGGGAGTTCTCAAAGTTGCGAAAGATCTTGACGACGACGCTATCGTCGTGTTCATCGTCTGCGACACCGGTGAGCATTACCTTTCCAAGTTCCACTCGGACGAATGGATGAAGGAAAAGCTCCTTCTCGAACCACAGCGCATCACCGCCGGACTGATAGCCGAAACAAAGAATTCCGGTTCGCCCGCCGCGTTGATCTTTGTCTCGCCGGACGAACTTGTCAGCGAGGCCGTCGCGAAAATGGATGCAAGCGGCGTCACCCAGATACCTGTTCTCGAGAATCACGTCTCTGTCGGATCCTTGCGCGAAAGCCGCGTGCTCGCAAAACTGCTCGCCAATCGCGATTTGCTTGATTCACCGGTTCGTGACGTTATGGACGAGAGCTTTCCGGTCCTGGACATGGATACTAACGTCGGCGAGATCAAGACGATCCTTCAAAAGGCTCCGGCGGTTTTGATCGAGGATTTTAAGCGGATCACGGGTATAATCACGAGGTCGGATGTTTTAGATCTGCAGAAATAGCTATACGGTATTCAAGCAGCCAACGCGAGGAATTGTATGAGCGAAGAGGAACGCGATAACGCAAAGCCGGCGGATCAGGTAAGAGTGACCACGCAGGAAAACGCCATTGTTGAAACGCCGGCCGGCGGGTGGCAGATGCCCGAGCCGGTTTATCGGAACTCCAGCGGGTACCTGCCGCAGGGTTTCGAGAAGCAGTTTCCACAGCCGGGCGCAGCCGAGCCGGCAACTCCGCCGGCCGTGGCGCCGTCGGTCGGACCGCAGGCTTCAGCAGCCGCACCGGCCGCGGCTGTCGAGCCGCAGCCCGATCTGATCGAGATATTGGCGGCCGAACCGCCCGTTGCTCCGGTCATCGCCCGTCCCGGCCGCAGTCCGCTGAGTATTGTGCTGATAATCATCGGCCTGATCGTGATGGCGGCCGTGGTCCTGGGCTTCATTGCGGTCGTATATTACCTGTTTCTCGCCGCACCCGCAGAAACGAGCTTTTAGCCGCCCGGCCAGATCTGCAAACGGCAAAATACGGCCGGTTCATTCGTCCGTTCTGGACATGTGAGCTGTGTGAGATCCGCAGCCGTCTGAAGAAATGCCTACCGCGAAAATAAAGATCGGAAACCGCGAGATTTCACTTGGCGATGGCATGACAAGCATCGGCCGCACCTCCGACAACGCCATTTCATTTCCCGAGGACTCTAACGTCTCGCGTTATCACGCCGAGATCGAAAAGCGCGACGGCCGATTTTGGCTGACCGACCTCGGCAGCAGCAACGGAACACAGATCAACGGCGAACGCGTCAGCGGCTGCCGGCCTTTGACCGACGGCGATGATATTGTCCTCGGCGGAAGCTCGAGATTGACCGTCGAGATCGCGGACGACGTTGATGACGAGATACCCGAAGAATCGGTTTCCGCTTTTGAAGGGATCGATTCGCCGGTGGACATCGGCGTTTCGGACGTAATGCCCGATTCGGTTTCGAACGCGCATTCGACCATGCTTTTTGCCGGAGCGGCAGCCGGCCTTGTGGTCGTGGTCGTCGTGGTTGCCGGGGCGTTTTATTTATTGAGCGGTTCGGCGTGCGACGCCAGGGCTGTCGTCACAAAACCCGAATCAGGCGATACGATCAGCACACCGACCGACATCGAAGTGGATGTGGAAAACAATGCCTGTGTTTCGCGGACCGTCTATGCCATCGACGGTGTCGAGTTCGCTTCCGCGACCGATGCTCCATACGCGGCGACCGTTGACCCGAAGGAATTTCCCGAACTCGCCGACGGCTTCGACCATGCACTGAGCGTCAGGCTCGAGGACGAAAACGGAGCGACGATCGGGTCACCTTCGACCGTGGTACTGGCGTTCGAGTCGCGAGAGATCGCGAAGCCGACGGGAAACACACAGACAGCGCAGACGAATACCCAACCCGGCCCCGTCGCGGCCCCGAACAAACAAGTCTCGCTCATCGACGTCCAGGATATGTCGAAACGGCTGCTCAAACTGTTTCCGTCCGGCGCTCAGTACAACGTCTCGAACAAACAATTTCTGCAGGAAGTACAGAAGCGAACTGCCGAATATGCTCAGGACGGATTTTCCGAACGAGCGGCCAAGTACCGCGATGCGATCAATGTCGCGTTCGTTCGTGAGCAGAACCTCGATGCACCGCTCGGCTTTTTGCTGGCGATGAGCCGAAGTAAATTCACGCCGGACAAACAAGGCTCCGACGAAGGCCTGTGGCGAATGAATGCGGTCTTTGCCGCCTCGAGCGGGTACACCGGGCTGTGCGGCACCGAGACGCTCTCCGACGCGTCGCAAAATTGTGCGGCAAAGGCCTCGTCACTTTATATGAAGGCGATGATCTTCGGCGTGTTCGAGGGCGACGTGATCTACAGCATCACCGCGTACGGCAAATCCACACAGGACGCCGGTGTGTGGAAGGCGTCGCTGCCCGCAAATCGCGGCGACCTTTGGAACGCAATACGTACGCCGGCCGAACGCGATCAGCTCGTCCGATTTTTTGCCGCCGGCATTGTCGCGGAGAATCCGCAAAAGTTCGGCCTGAAAAAAGACCGCCCGCTCTCCGAATTGTACCGGCTTGCGATGTAGAATAGTCCCGCAATGCTCGAAGTTATTCTCATATATCCCACGCCCGAGGGCTCAAAGGAAATACCGATCGACGGCGAAAAGACCTCGTTCGGCCGCGGAAGCGAAGCCGACCGACGGTTCGCCGACGACGGCCTTTCGCGGCTGCACGCGACCGTTTACCGCGATGGAGATCGAGTTTGGATCGTCGACGAAAACTCGTCCAACGGCACGTTCGTGAACGGCGCAAAGACGGCACCCGCGGGCACGCCGCTTCGCGATGGGGATTCAATCAAGATCGGCCACGGAACGACACTAAAAGTGCGTACCGTTGAGAAAACTGCTGCAAAACCTGTTCAAAAAGAAGCTGCAGCGGGCTTGCCAGGGCGTTCGGGAAGTTCGCCTACAGCGATAATCGCGATCGGCATTATAGCCGTCACAATTTTGATCGTCAGCGTCTCGGCGGTGCTTATCGGCTTCAAGGTTTTGGGGAGCAGCAGGGCAAGCGTCGAATCTGACGATCCGAAGTCCGATCCGATCGAGATCAGCCCCAAGAAGAATGTTCGCGACGATCCGTCGCCGAGCAGTTCGAGCAAACCTGGCAAGTCCGGAGCTAACGAAAACACGGCCGCGACCGAACTTCCGATCGCCGCCGATACGCCTGCTCCGGCCGCAACACCGAGCGCAAAGAAGTATTTCGAAATGTCGGACAGCGAACGCCGCCAGTATTTAGGCGACAAAGCGATGCGTATCGCCCAGATAATCGGCAACCGCAGCAGCGACGCCATTCCGCCGGCGGCGATCGACAAGATAAAAGGGTTCACTGACGCATACGCGAGCCGGGCGAAGGTAAAGCCGCTGGGCGGCTGCCGTTTTGGCGACAACCTCCAATCGACGTTCGAGCGTGCCAGTAAGAACGCTCCGTTCATCGTCAAAGCGTTTAACGAAAAAGGGACCGACCCGCGCATTGGCCTTTACCTCGCAATGATCGAATCGGAACACTGCGTCTGTCTGCAGAGCCCGACCGGCCCGCTCGGAATGTTTCAATTCACAAGGGCGACGGCCGCACTCCACGGGCTGAAGGTATTTGCCGGGGCGTCGCCGTCGAACCCGGACGAACGCTGTAAACCCGAACCGGCGGCACGGGCGGCCGCCTCGTATATGAAAGCGCTCACGGGCCGATACGGCACCGGGCCGGCGAGCGTGCCGCTTGCGATCGGCAGCTACAACAGCGGCGAGGGCGGACTATCGCAAAATCTGCAAAAGGCGCTCGACTCGGATCAGGGACTGCCGCGCGATTTCTGGACGCTGATTTCGAACGGTGAAAAGCTGTCCAAACAGTTTCAGGCGGAAAACTTTAAGTACGTGCCGAAATTTTTCGCGGCGGCGATAATCGGCGAAAACCCACAGGATTTCGGGCTGAACCTGCAGCCGATCTCGACGTATTCCAGATAAGACGATCGATCAAATGTGCGAGCTTTGGTTGAAATACAAGGACAATAACGGCGCCGAAAAACGCGTCCGCGTCGACGGCCAGAAGTTCATTGTCGGGCGGCATTCGACCACCGACCTGAGCATCGTCGACGGCCGCCTGTCCCGCGAACACCTGAAGATCGAACGCTTTGGCGACCTCTTTATGGCGACCGATTGTGGGTCGAGCAACGGTAGCAAGATAAACGACGTGCCGCTCGATTCGCCGGTGGCACTAAAGAACGGCGACCTGCTCGATCTCGGCGGATTAAAGATCGAAGCCGAGCTTAACGGAACGAATGGAGCGGCCGAACCGGCGACGCCGATTGACGATAAGCATGCGGCAGTTCAACCGGAAGCCGCGGCCGCGAATACGAACGTTTATGCGGGACCGTCGAACGGATCTATCCCGACCAGCATTTTTTTCATCGCTCCGATTCTCGGCCTTCTCGTGCTGTCGCTGGTCGGCGGACTGATATATTTCTCCAGCGGCAAAACGAAAAATGACGTGGCCGCCAACGAATTTCAGTATTCCGATGACGCCGACGATCTGCCGTTAAAAAATAAACCAGTACGTGAAACCGACGCTTCGCCGTCCGTTAGCGGTTCGCCCGTGGCAAGAAACGCTTCGATAATTTCTACTAACTCGACACCCGACTTGCCGCCCGCGACGCCTGCAGATTCTGAATCAGCGAAAGTCGAGCAGAACGGCACGGCCTTTTTGCGAAAAGCCGCCCAGAACGACGCGAAAGCCTTTCTCACAGGCGAGCAGGCAAAAAGGGTCGGCGTCCGGATCAAGCAGCTTAGCGGCAATTCGGCCCTGGCCGCAAATATCTCGTCGGCGCGGCAAAACTCGTCTCAGATAACTTCGCTCGCCAAATCGACGAATCTGCAGCCGCAGTTTCTCGCCGTCGCCGCGATCACAAAGCTCGGCAGCAGCCGCGGCGACGTCGCAAAAGTTGCTCAGTCGATGGCCGGCACACTCGACAAATTGCGAACGCAGATCGGCAGCGAATTGGCGGAAGACACTCTGCTGATGATCGCCGCGTACGATCAGGGCGAAGCCGGTGATTTTATGAAATTGCGTAACATGCTCCAGGATCTCGCAAACAAATATCCGGACAGTTCGCGATCTATCCGAACGGTCTGGTTTCTGCAGCAGAACGGTAAGATCACGCAATCTGAATTCGACATGGCGGTGACGTTCCTGGCGATCGGAACCATTTCGCAAAACCCTAAGGCGTTCGGCGTCAATGCTGAGGCACTCACGTTCTGAATGGCGGTACGAATATGGAAAACGACGAATGGGTAACCGGTACTGTAACGATCAAGCTGAACGGCGAGCCCGTCGAAATGGAAATGACCGTGCCCGCCAAACCGGTAAATCCGCAGCGGATGCTGCCCATCTTTCACCAGATGACGAACGCGTTCGTCGACCAGAGCGTTGCCGTTGTCGAAGCCGCAGGGAAAACTATTTCGTGTAAAGCCGGCTGCGGTGCCTGCTGCCGCCAGCCCGTCCCGATCGCCGAGTCTGAGGTCTACCAGATCGCCGATCTGGTCCAATCGATGCCTGAACCTCGCCGGACCGCGATCAAACAGCGGTTCGCCGGCGCGGTCGAACACTTCGGCAACATCGGCTGGTTCGACGATGCGAAACAGCGGGCGGAGCTGACACCGACCGAGTCCCGCGAAGAGGCAACGCGGAACATGGTCGCGATGGCGATGAGATATTTTTACGAGGGAGTGCCGTGCCCGTTCCTCGAAAACGAGTCGTGCTCGATACACGAATCGAGGCCGCTGTCGTGCCGCGAATACCTGGTCACGTCCCCGGCCGAAAATTGCGCTAAACCGACCGCCGAAACCGTGCGTGTCATCGAGATGTTCGTAAAAGCGTCCGCCTCGCTTAGGCTGACGACACGGACCGGCCAGCTTGACGAACTCGGTTTTGTTCCGTTGATAAGGGCGCTCGAGATCGCGGGGACGTTTCCCGAGAAGTTCGAAGAAAAGACCGGACGTCAGTGGATGGCCGAATTCTTTGACGATCTGACCAGCCGGCACAAAGGGAAAACAGACGAGGCCGGTACGGGCGCGGCCTAAGATCCATAACAATTTTAGGATCGGTAGGGCGGCCAAACCTCACGCTGCCTTGTTTACTAATTTCGACACTCGTTCTACTATTTACAACGAAACCTCCGGCACCCCCATATGAGTAAATACCGAAAGATAGTCTGGAACGAGGGAATGCTCCTGACGCCGCACCACTTTCAACAGTGGGACAACTATCATGAGGACCTGCTGAATTCCCGCGTGCAGTCGATCATGCAGTACGAGTACGGCGTGCTCGACCTACGGATAAATACCGAAGCCATCGCGAACGGAAACTTTCAGATCATCAATTGCCGTGCCGTTCTGCCGGACGGGCTGATCGTCAACATGCCCGACAACGAATCGGTCCCTGACCTGCGTCCCGTCGGCAATAATTTCCCGGTCGAGGCCGACCGGCTTGGCGTTCATCTCGCTATTCCGGCAGTAAAGATGGGCGAGGCGAACTTTCAGTCGAACGGAGCACCGGCAACGTCGGCGAACGGCAATCTGCGGTTTTTGCAGGAAGGCCGCCGTGTAAAGGACGAAACCGGCAGCGGCAACGAGCAGCCGCTGGCGTACGCCAAAAGCAATCTAAGAATTATTTTCGACGACGAACTCCGCGACGGCTTTACCTCGATTAAGATCGCGGAGCTACAGAGGACGCCGACCGGCCAGTTAAAGATCTCGGACGAATACATTCCGCCGATGCTCAAGGCGTCGGCTTCGGACTGGATCGCGAACATGCTGCGGCAAACGGTTGAGATACTGATCACAAAAAGCGGCAGCCTCGGCGAACAGCGTCGGCAGAGCAACGCGTCGCTCGCGGATTTTACAACTTCTGAGGTCGCGGTCTTTTGGCTGCTGCACACGATCAATTCGTCGATACCGACGATGGCACATTTTTTCCGCTCGCCGGTGCTTCATCCGGAACGCCTGTACCTCGAAATGGCGACGCTGATCGGAAAGCTGATGACATTTTCGCTCGAGGTTCATCCAAAGGACATCATTAAATACGATCACGACGATCTGTACCTCACGTTCAGCAGTTTGTCGGCCCAACTTAAGGACCTGCTCGAAACCGTTATCCCGAGCCGCTGCGTACCGATCCCGCTCGAAAAGACGCGCGACACTTTATATGTCGGCCGCATTCAGGACGAACGCCTGCTCAAAGAAGCCGCATTTTATCTCGCCGTCCGTGCTCAGATGCCCGAGTCGAAACTGATCGAAGGCGTTCCCCGCGTGGTCAAGATCGCTTCGCGTGACGTGATCGATTCCGTCATCGGCTCGGCACTGCCCGGCGTCGTACTGACGCACGCAAACCCGCCGCCCGCCCCGATCCCGGCCCGCGTCGGCTTCAAATATTTTCAGCTCGATTCGATCGGCCCGTATTGGAACGGTATTTCGGGATCGAAAGTAATTTCCGTCTATGTTCCGAATGAAATACCCGACGAGAAATTAGAGCTCTACGCCGTAAAGCCATGACGGCCGCATATTAAGTTGGTTTTGGTTCGCTTTTCCGGACGCTTTGGTCAGCAAACATTCGTCGATCTCACGTCTAAACAATTGATCTTGTTTCGTGCCTTTCGTGTATTTCGTGGATAAAGTTTCTTAAAGCAGAGCGACCACGAATCACACAAAACGGCACGAATAAACACAAAGGAACGCAACTTTCCTCCGATGAGCGAAGAGTCTACAAAAAACGATCTTGTTACTTTCGCCGGACCGATCTTTGACCTTGTTCTCAGATTGAAGTCCGGGATCGTCGCGCCTTCGCTTGATCTGCGGCCTAAGCTGGCGTCGATGTTCGAGGATTTTGAACGCCGGGCTGAGAGATACCGATTTAATTCAAGAATCGTTCAGGTTTCGAAGTTCGCACTGTCGGCGTTCGTCGACGAAACGGTTTTAACGAACAACTTCCCGCTTCGTAACGAGTGGGAAAAGAATCCGCTGCAGCTCGAATATTTCGGCGAGCAGCTAGCAGGCAACAAGTTTTTCGAAAAGCTCGACGCGATGTTGGGCCAGATCGATCAGACCGCCGACGCGGTCGAGATCTATTATTTTTGCATGCTGCTCGGGTTCAAGGGCCGATATGCCGTTTACGAGCAGGAAAAACTGCTCGCAACTATGCAGGCGACGGCGAACGCGCTGGTAAAAGCGGGCAGAATAAAGCCGGTCGAACTCTCGCCGAACTGGCTTGTTACCGATCAGCCGAAGCCGCCGAAAAAACGCGGAATGCCGGTCTGGGCAAAGATCGGCGCCTTCGCCGGACTCGGCCTCGCGTTTATTGTCTATTTAATTTTGTTCCTGATGTCGTCGAAATTTTTGCAGGATGCGGTCGATAAGCTGCAGCTCTAATTCCGAAATATGTCCTGGCACGTTGATCAATTAAAGTACGCATTCGGCCTCGGCGGCATGATGTCGTTTTACGGCATTGTCGGCCTGATCGTATATATGCTGCCCGCGAGTTCGGTCGGCAATTCCGAAAAGATCATCATAATCGCGCTCGTATTGTTGACGCTGCCGTTCGCCCTGTTGATCGCATTTGTCATCGCACGTCGCGGGCGAAAGGCAAGAAAAGCCGAAGAGGCGGCCGCGTCGGCAGGCGCAACGGAAACGACGGCACCATCTCAGGCAAAATTGAGCGCGCCGTCCGGTTCATATCCCGAATTGGTGAGCGGAACTGAGGAAGCGGTTCAATTCTTAAAGACCTCAAATCTCGGCGAAGGCGGAAAGGACGCCGTTTATTCGCTGCCGTGGTACATCGTCGCGGGAGCTCCGAAGTCGGGCAAGAGTTCGCTCGTGATGAGCTCGAATCTCAACTTTCAAACTCTGCCGAGCCAGCGGCAGTCCGAACAAAAGTTCATCCGTCCGACCGCTAACATCGATTGGCGCGTGACGAGCGACGCGGTATTCATCGACACGGCCGGGCGGTACCAATCCGAAGGCGTCGATGCCGAAGAATGGGCGGCGATGCTCGAAACGATCCGTAAATACCGCGGCAATCGGCCGCTCGACGGATTTATTCTCACCGTCAGTACTGAATCGATCTTAAAGGCGGACGAACGTCAGATCGAGGAGCTCGCCAAGGTCCTCCGTGCCCGGCTCGACGAGGCCGTTCTGCGGCTCAAAACCAGATTTCCCGTTTACCTCGTTTTCACCAACGCTGACGCGCTCGAAGGCTTTCGCGATTCGTTCTCGACATCAAAAGGCGAAGACAAGTCGCTCGTTTGGGGTGCGACGATCCCGCTCGAACGCAGCGAGAATGCGCAGGCGCTTTTCGACGGCGAATACGAGCTGCTGCAGCAATCGATTTTGAAGCGCCGCGTCGTCCGGCTTTCGGCTCCGTTCGAACCGGTCAGGCAGCTGCGAATTTTCAATTTCCCGCTACATTTTGGGTCGGCCCGGCGAAAGTTCGGAGCGTTTGTGAACGCGCTTTTCAGGCCCAATCCGTTCAGCGAAAACCCGTTCCTTCGCGGCTTTTATTTCACTGCGACCCCCGCCGCACGCTCGGCTGGCAACGCTCCAGCGAGCGCCGGCAGTGGCTATTTCACTGAGGCACTTTTCCGCGACGTCGTGCTGCGGGACAAAGATCTTGTCAAAACATTCCAGGCCGAACGCCAGCGTGCTCCTATCTTCGGTTGGGCGGTCACGACCATCGCTGCCCTATTCGTTATTGGTCTGCTCACGATGGCGGGCGTATCGCTTGCGATGAACAAGCGCCTTTTGGACGAAGCCGAGACGCGTGGCGAAAAGGTACTGACGATCGTAAGATCGGACGCCGGCAAAAATCCGCTGGACAAGAAGGAAGACGAGATCCGCCGCGAGCTGAACACGACCGACGACCTGCGCGAGACGCTGGTAAAACTCGACGACTACGAGCGTAACGGAGCTCCGCTGTACATGCGTTTCGGGCTGTACTCGGGCAACAAGGTTTACAAGCAAAATTTGCTGCCGATGTATTTCAGCGTGATCGAGCAGCGTTTCAAGAACCCGACCTTGAAACGTGTCGAGGCCGAACTGCGAAAATTCGCGAACAGTCAGCCGGTAGCGAATTCCGCGCAGCTCACGGAAAAGGAAGAGCAAAATCTTGGCAAACATTATGACCTGCTGAAGGCGTACCTGATGCTGTCCGGCGACTATAAACAAAAGGCCGAGGCGAGTCATATCGCCAATGCTTTGAAGGAATATTGGGGAGCCGATTCGAAGATTCCGTCGGACATGAAACTGACCGCCAATCAGCAGCTCGAATTTTGGGCGAAACAGGTTGATCGCGACGACTCTGACGTGCGTTTCCCGCGCATCACGCTCGACGGCAAGCTCGTCGACGACACGCGGAAAAAACTTCAGGACTTTCCGGCCGTCTATCGCTATTACAGCCGCAAGGTGACCGAGATCTCAAAAGAGGTCGACGACAAGGTCGGAACGACGACCGCCGAAGCCATCCTGACCCGAAACGGCGCCGACACCAGTTTTATGGAAGGCACGTACACCGTCCCGAGTGCATTCACCAGGCCGGGATTTGAGCTGATGAAGACGGCGATCAGCGAGGCCGACAAAAAACTGAGCGAAGACGACTGGGTAATGGGCGAGCTCGGCAAGAAAGAGATCGCGCAGACGACCGACGCCGCACGGCTCGAGGACCGCTATTTCCGCGACTACGCCGATCATTGGAAAAATTTCGTCAAGGGCGTAAACGTCAAGCCATACAAGAATAGAGAAGAAGCGACTCGTGCCCTGCAGGCATTCTCGTCGGCAAATTCGCCGATGAAGATATTGGTCCGCGAGATCGCAAAGAACACCAACCTCTCGGCAAAACCGGAGGTCGAAGGCTGGTGGGCGTGGATCAAGAGCTTTATTTTCAGCGACGAAAGCACCGAAACGGGCGGCTCGCAGCCGGAAAAGGAATTTCGTGCACTGTTCACCTTCGTCGGCAAAAAGGACCAGAAAGAAAAGGCCCCGGTCGAGACCTATCAGGGCGAGATCGGCAAGATGTTCAACGACTTCAACGGTATTTCTGAAGACCGTATGAAGAAGATCTCGCAACAGATGGCGAACGACGAGGACCCGATAAAGCTTCGTCAACGCGAGACGGCGATAGCCAATCTGCTGACGGAATTTAACGAAACACCGTCCGGCCAGGAACTCGCGACGCTGCTACAAAAACCGCTCGGCAATCTTCGCAGCCTGCTCGGTGCCGGCGCCAAGGACCAGATCGCGAAAATGTGGAAGGACCAGATCCTGCCTCAGGCGAAAGAGGTCGAGAAAGGCTACCCGTTCGAAGACGGCGATGCCGATGCGGACCTGACAAAACTGACCGCGTTTTTGAATCCGACGGACGGCAAACTGTCCAAATTTTATGACGAACGTCTGAGCACGTATTTCGAAGAGTCGAACGGCCAGCTCAAGCTGAAAGACACGGCCGACGTTAAGTTCAGCGATGAGTTTATAGCGTACCTGAATGGTGCGTTGGCTTTGCGCAAAGCGTTGTACGGCACAAACCCGACGCCAAAATTTGAGTACGAGTTCGCACTTCGCCCGTCAAAGGACGCACTGATCGAGGTTTCGATCGACGGGCAAAAGATCACGTCCGAAGGCACGGGCTCGATCAAGGGAACGTTCCCCGCCGCAGGCGCCGCTGAGACGGGCGTGCAGATGAACTTTGCTTCGACCGCGGCGAGCACGTCATCGGCACCGGCGTCGACGGCAAATTCCGCGAACTCCAACGTCTCAAGTACGAACAACTTCCCGGCGAGTTCGTCCGGCAACTCGTCGTCCTCGTCTCTGAAATTTCCCGGAAACTGGGGATTGTTCCGATTCGTGGACGCCGGGCGTCCGCAAAAACAATCAGGCGGCGAATATCTGTTGACGTACAGCCTCGGCGGCAAGTCCGTAGCCGCGACCATCAAGCCGAGCGGCGGCGATCTTTTCGATAAGAATATTTTCCGACAGGCGAAAGCTCCGCAAAGCTTTCTGAAGTAAACGTACCGCCGCCGTCCCGGCGGCTGTCGCGGGACCATCTCGGTCTCGATCGGTAAGTTAAAGACCTAGCGGCCAGAGGCCGCCGGGACAGCCGGCGGGACGCCGGCGTTACATATGAACGACGCAAAATCACAGCTCGATGCAGGCGATCTCACGGCGGCGGTAAATTCCGCCCTTAATCTGGTAAAGGCAAACCCGACGAACGAAACCGCCCGGACGTTTTTGTTCGAGCTCTCGTGCTTTTCCGGTGACTGGGAACGTGCCGAGAAGCAGCTCGACGTGATCAGCCACCAGGACGCGAACGCGATGGTCGGGTCCTTGATCTACCGGCAAAACTTCAAAGCCGAACGCGACCGAATGAGGCTGTTCTCGATGAGCATGCGTCCTGAGACGGCGATGCCGCTGCCGGATTATGTCGAAGACCTACTCAAGGCAAATACACTCGTAAACGACGGCAAGACCGCAGAGGCACGCGTGCTCTTCGACCAGATCGAAGAAAAGCGCCCGGCATTTCCCTGCACGGTCAACGGCGAGCATTTCAGCGATTTTCGCGATTACAACGACGCGACGATGTGCGTTTTCGAGATAATTGTTAAGGATTCGTACGTCTGGTTGCCGATGGAACAGGTTCGGTCGATCAAATTTCTCGAACGCAAGTCGCTCCGGGACGTGTTTTGGCTGCAAGCCGAGGTCGAGATGACGAACGGCACGAGCGGCGAGATGTTCCTGCCCTCGCTATATGTAAACAGCTGGAAGCACGATGACGACAGTATTCGCCTCGGCCGTTCCGTCGATTGGCGGGACGCGGGCGACGACATTTTCATCGGCGAAGGCACCAAGCTGTTCTGGATGGATGGTCAGGGCCGCACGATCCTCGACTTGCAAACGATCGAGTTCGATCACGCCTGAACGGATGTTTGTATTTTTTAATGATTTTTATAGAGTTTTCGGATAGAATGTGAGCCGAATCCGAAATCTCAACCACAGTTCACCGTTGCATTAACAAGTCAAGGAGGGTTTTTTTCCGATGAGTGAAGAACTCCAAAAACCACCGGTACTGGATATCGATGCTCTTTTGCAGCCGATCGAGGGCGAAAACCCGTCGGGCGAGAGTCTTCGGTATTCAGGCATTTACGATGAGATCTCGGAAGCTCGCCGGGCCGACGACGGCCTCGCTCAGGGTGACTGGAAAACGGAAACCAAGGCCGCCGATTTCGCGCGCGTTATCGAACTTGCCGTTCCCGCGCTGTCGACGCGTGCAAAGGACCTGCAGATCGCCGTCTGGCTCACCGAGGCGTTGATAGACCGGCACGGTTTTGCCGGCCTGCGCGACGGATTAAAGCTTCTCAGCGGCCTCGAAGAGAACTTTTGGGATACGCTCCATCCCGAGATCGACGAAGGCGACATGGAAGGCCGTGCGAATGCGATCTCGTGGCTCGAGTCGCAGGCGAGCATCGCCGCACTTAAAGTACCGATCACCGCCGCCGACGGATACAGTTATGTCGACTGGGAAGACTCGAAAAAGTACGACATTCCCGACAATATCGATTCTCTCGACAGCGAGGTTCAGGAACAGATACGCCAATCGATCGCAAAGGCCGAGACCGACCGACGCGCCACCGGCGAAAGCTGGCGAAAGGCAAAGAGCCAGACGCGGCGGCAGTTTTACGAAGAGCTCAATTTTCTACTGGACGAATGTTCGTTCGCAGTCGCAGAACTCGACAGCGTCAACGAATCGCTCTATGACCGCAACCAGGTTCCCGGCCTTTCGAATATGCGTAAGTCGCTTGACCAGGTGCATTCCGAGGTCAAAAAGCTCCTCGCGGAGAAACGCATTGAGGAACCCGATGAGATCGGCATGGACGCCGCGGACGGTTCCACTGACAGCCAGGGGGCGACGAACGGATCAGTGGCCGGTTCAGGCACCGGCGGTGCGGTCCAAAGCCGTGCAGAGGCACTGAGACGCCTCGGCGAGATCGCTAGCTTCTTTCAAAAGACCGAGCCGCACAGCCCCGTCGCTTATCTGGTCCAACGTGCCGTGCGTTGGGGAAACATGCCGCTCGAAACCTGGCTGCAGGACGTGATCAAGGACGAAGGCGTGCTGTTCCAGCTACGCCAGACCCTTGGGCTCGACTCGTCGGTCGACGCCGGATCGAACGGTTCGGACTCATCGAGCGAAGGCTGGTAATTTTACGCAAATATTTGTTATCAAAAACAGAAATTTAGAAAGCCAAAGGAGATAAGGAAATGCCAACAAAGGAAAGCTTGCAACACAGGATCGATCGCGTCCGGCCGCCGCGCGTCCAGATCACATATGATGTCGAAGTCGGCGGAGCCATCGAACTAAAGGAATTGCCCTTCGTCGTGGGAGTGATGGGCGATTTTGTCGGCAAACCGGAAGAAGCGCTGCCGGCACTCAAGAACCGGAAGTTTGTCGAGATCGACCGCGACAATTTCGACCAGGTACTCTCCGGCATGAGCCCGCGGCTTGCTTACACTGTCGATAACAAACTGCAGGACGACGGTACAAAACTCGGCGTGGAGCTGAAGTTCAACTCACTCGAGGACTTCGAACCGGACAACGTCGTCCAGCAGGTCGAACCGCTCCGTAAACTTGTCGAAGCACGTCAAAAGCTTTCGGACCTTCGTTCCAAAATGGACGGAAACCAAAAACTCGAGTCTCTCTTGGAAGATGTTATGGGGAGCGCGGATAAACAAAAACAACTGAGCGATGCACTTGGTGTCGACGGTGGTAAGGAGGAATAGAAATGGCCAAAACTAAGGACGAGGCCGCCGCCCAAGTTGTCGAAACCGAACAGCAAGAGGGCAGCCTGCTCGATAAAATATTGACCGACGGCCGGATGGCCCGCGACGATTTTCAGAAAGAGCGGGCCAAGGACATGATCGGGGAATTTGTAAACCAGGTGATGAGCGGTGAGCTCACGATGTCAAAGAACATCGACGTCGCCATCAACTCGCGCATCGCCGAGATCGACCGCCTCATCTCTGCGCAGATGAACGAGATCATGCACGCCGAGGACTTTCAGAAACTCGAGGGTTCGTGGCGCGGGCTCAACCATCTCGTCAAGGAAAGTCTGACCGGTACGCAGATGAAGATCCGGGTGATGAGCGTCAACAAAAAGGACCTATTGAAGGACTTTGAACGCGCCGCCGAGTTCGATCAGTCGGCGCTTTTCAAAAAGGTCTACGAAGAAGAATACGGCATGTTCGGCGGTGCTCCGTTCGGCGCTCTGATCGGCGATTACGAATTTGGAAATCACCCGCAGGACATGGCTCTGCTCGAAAACATCTCGCAGGTCGCTGCCGCTTCGCATGCCCCGTTTCTCAGCGCGGCGTCGGCCGGCCTGTTCGGCTGGGACAACTACCAGGAGATGTCGGAGGTGCGTGACGTTTCGAAGATCTTCGATCGTACGGAGTACGCAAAATGGCGCAGCTTCCGCGAATCGGAGGACTCACGGTACGTCGGGCTTACACTCCCGCACGTATTGATGCGTGAGCCGTACGGTGCTGCGACCAAACCGACCGAAACGTTCCGGTTCGAAGAGGACGTCGACGGTACCGACCACAAAAAGTATCTGTGGGGCAACGCCGCGTACGCTCTCGGGACGCGCCTTACCGAAGCGTTTTCGATGCACGGCTGGTGCGTCGCTATCCGCGGTGTCGAAGGCGGCGGCCTAGTTCAAGGATTGCCGACGCACACATTCGCGACCGACGAAGGCGAGGTCGCGATGAAATGCCCGACCGAGGTCGCGATCACCGACCGCCGCGAAAAGGAATTTGCCGACAACGGTTTTATCCCTCTCGTTCACTGCAAAGGCACCGACTACGCCGCGTTTTTCGCGACACAGTCGGCGAACAAGTCGAAAAAGTACGACACGGATTCGGCGAACGCCAACGCTCGGCTTTCGTCGCAGCTGCAGTACATTTTCGCCGTGTCGCGATTCGCCCACTATCTGAAATCGATGGTTCGCGACAAGATCGGCAGCTTTATGTCGCGACAGGATGCCGAGGATTTTCTGAATCGCTGGATCTCGAATTACATCACCGAGGACGACACCGCCTCGGCCTCGATCAAGGCAAAATACCCGCTTCGCGAGGCCCGCGTGGACGTAAGCGAGGTGCCGGGCAAACCGGGAGTTTATCGTGCGGTAGCATTCCTGCGGCCGCATTTCCAACTCGACGAACTCTCCGTTTCGCTCCGGCTCGTTGCCGATCTTCCGGCACCTGCCAAGGCCTAGCTAAGATGAACGATGTGCGTCGTTTGCGCGAACGCAAAAATTCCCGCGAACGGCGTACATCGAGACCGCTACAAACATTTTTGTCCGGTTGGCAAAATCATTACGGCCAAGCGTCTTGTGGATGTGGCTAACGCGAGAACTTTTATTGTTAGCACGTTTTTATTAAGTTAAAAGGAGCACAATCGAAATGGCAGCTGTTGATTATTTCTTAAAAATTCAGGGCATCGACGGTGAAAGCGGGGATGCTAAACACAAAGGCGAGATCGAACTCGAATCCTGGTCGTGGGGCGAATCTCAGACAGGCCACCAGGCAGGCGGCGGCGGCGGAGCTGGCAAAGTGGCGATGCAGGATTTTCACTTTACAATGAAGATCAACAAGGCCTCGCCGAAACTGTTTCTTGCTTGTGCCAACGGCCAGCATATTCCCACGGCGACTCTCGTCTGTCGAAAGGCGGGCGGCGACCAGAACCCGTTCCTGACAGTCAAGTTTTCGGACCTGTTGGTTTCGTCGTATCAGACAGGCGGTTCGGGACAAAGCTCTATCGTCCCTATCGACCAGATATCGCTGAATTTCGCTAAGATCGAGGTCGAATACAAGGAACAGAAAGCGGATGGTTCGACTGTTCAATCGTCTTCAGCCGGCTGGGATGTTAAGGCAAACAAGAAGGTTTAGTCGGCATTTCAGAAATCGCAAATCGACATTCGTCGTGATTGGTTGTGCTGCTTCAGATAAGCTCTGATGCGGCGCAGCCAATCGGCGCGTTTTAGTGATCAACAGCAGTATGCGGCGAACCGACAACCAGACTCGCGTTACACCCTCGGTGCTCGACCGGCTCGTCGATCTCGATCCAAAGCTAACGACCGAAGGCCCAAAATCGCGTTCGGCCTCACTTGCCGAATTAAAACAGTCAGTTCGCCGCGACCTCGAGTGGCTTTTGAATACACGCTGTTTTCTCGACCCCGATGAGATCGATCTCGAGGAAGCAAAAAAATCGGTCGCGTTTTTCGGTCTGCCGGACATAACCGGCATGAGCGTCAAGAGTCTGGCCGAACAAAAACGGCTTTCGGCGGCGGTCGAGACGGCGATCCGGCATTTCGAGCCCAGGTTCCTCGACCTCAAAATATCATTCGAGCCGCCGTCGAACACCGATCGCCAGATGCGTTTCCGCATTGAAGCGAGCCTCGACATGGATCCGGCCCCCGAACCGATCGCGTTCGACAGCGTGCTTCAGATCGGCACCGGCGGTTTCGCGGTTATCGAAAAGTGATCCGGCGCCTCGACGAATCTGACTGCGGATCGACAGACAAGTAATTATGCGTGACGAACTTTTGGGTTATTACGAGCGGGAGCTTGTTTTCCTGCGCCGCATGGGCGCGGACTTCGCCCGCCGCTACCCGAAGATCGCGACGCGCCTCCTACTCGACGAGGAAAAGATCGAAGATCCGCACGTCGAGCGGATGATCGAGGCTTTTGCGTTTCTCACCGGACGAATCGGCCTGAAGCTCGACGACGAGTTGCCCGAGATAACCGAGTCGTTTCTCAACATTCTCTACCCGCACTACTTGTCGCCGATCCCGTCGATGGCGATCGCTCAATTCACGTTCGGCTCGCCCAAGGACAAGCTCAGCTCAGTACAGAAACTCGAACGCGGGGCTCGACTTAACTCCCGCCCGATCGACGGAACTCCGTGCCGTTTTCGGACGGCTTTTGATGTTCAGCTTTTCCCGCTCGAACTCGAATCCGCCGCGCTTGAGTCCGCCGCGCCGAAGGACGGCCGCGGCAAGTACGCCGACAGCCACATTCGGCTGAGCCTCAGGTGCTTCGGCAATTCGAACCTGCACGAGATGCGTGACGGTGAAACCGGCGCCGTGCCCGCGTCGCTGCGCTTCTACATCGACGGCGATCCGCAGCTCGTGTTTCCGCTGTACGAGATCATTTTTAATCACGCCGTGTCGGTCGAGATCCGTCCGAAAGAGCAGCCGATGGGCGACAAGATGTTGAAGACGATCACCAACATCCAGCTCAAAATGCCCGATCCGGTGATCTTGCCGGCGGCGGAAGGCATCAAGCAGGTAGGTTTTGACGAAGCCGACGCCATACTGCCGTACACAAAACGCTCATTCATGGGCTACCGGTTGCTGACCGAGTATTTTTCGTTTCCCTATAAGTTCCTGTTCTTTGATATCTGCGGCCTTGATCGTGCGATCGCGTCCAAATTCGGCAGTCATTTCGACATTCTCATTCACCTCAAGAACGTCACACCGCCGGCGGCACCGGTCACGGCCGATACGTTCAAGTTGGGGTGCTCGCCGATCGTGAACCTATTTTCGCGAATGTCCGACCCGATCTATTTGTCCCAGCAGAAATACGAATATCACGTCATTCCGGACGTGCATCGGCAATCGGCGACCGAGGTCTATTCGATCGATGACGTAGTGACGTCAGACCCGCGGACTAATACTACTCGTCAATTTTCTCCGTTTTATTCGCTCAAACACGCGTATGGCCAGGAATCTGAAAAGGCGTTCTGGTATGCTTCGCGGCGCGACTCGCAGCGGCAGGACGACGAGGGCACCGAGATGTTCATGTCGCTCGTCGACATAAATTTCAATCCGCGTGTTCCGGCGGTCGAGGTGCTAAATGTAAGAACGACGTGCACCAACCGCGACCTGCCCGGCCGACTCGCCTTCGGCGGAAAGGAAAGCGATTTTGAGGTCGAGGGAACCGCGTTGCTTTCGCGCGTCCGTTGTCTTACAAAGCCGACCGAGACGATCCGGCCGCCGCGCCGGCGTTCGGCGCAGTGGCGCCTTATCTCGCACCTGAATCTGAATTACCTCTCTCTCGTGAACGGTGAGAACGGAACGCCCGAAGCTCTGCAGGAAATGCTGCACCTTTATAATTTCGACGACTCGTCCATCACCAGAAAGCAGATACTCGGTATTTCCAGCGTCGAATCCAGAAAGGTCGTCCGCCAGATCGGTGATCATATCGGCGCCGGTTTTGTTCGCGGCCTAGAAACGACCATCACGCTCGACGAGGAACAATTCGTCGGCAGCGGGATGTTCCTATTCGCCTGCGTGGTCGAAAGGTTTCTGGGTTTGTATGCGTCGATAAATTCTTTCAACCAGCTCGCACTTAAAACCGTTCAGCGCGAAGAGACAGTGAAGCTGTTTCCGCCGCGCGCAGGCGAGCAGGAATTATTGTAAATGGCAGAAGCACCACTCGATCAACAGCTTTTCGAACGGCCGTTTTCGTTCGAGTTTTTCCAGGCCGTGCGGCTCTTGGAAAAGCTGCATCCCGACCGAGAAACGGTCGGCCGCGACGCTTTGCCGGCTCAGGAAGCGGTGAGATTCAGGTCGCGTATCGCGTTCGATTTTCCGTCGAGCGAGATCCACGAGATGACCGAGTCGACTGACGAACTCACGGGCGAGCGCCGGGTCGAGATGTTCGTCAATTTTATGGGAATGGTCGGCGTGAGCGGCGTTCTGCCGACGCATTACACCGAGCTTGTGCTCGACCGCATTCGCCATCGCGACACAGCGATGTGGGCATTCCTCGATATTTTCACGCACCGCGCCGTCTCGATGTTTTACCAGGCGTGGAGCAAATATCGCTTCCCCGTCGAATACGAACGCGGCGGCGACGAATTCACACAGTATCTTTTCGACATTGCCGGCCTCGGGACCCGCGGGCTTCGCGGACGCATGAGCGTGCCGGATGAGGCTTTACTTCCCTACTGCGGGCTGATCGCGCAAAAGCCGCACTCGGCGAACGCCGTGGAAAACATTTTGTCGGACTACTTTGGATTTGACGCAAAAATCGAACAGTTTTTCGGTCAATGGTTAAACCTCGAACCGCCCGATCGCACGTACATCGGTGAAAAAAATAATGTCCTCGGTGTTTCCGCGATCGCGGGCACCAGCGTTTGGTCACAGCAAACGAAGTTTCGAGTCGTTCTCGGCCCGCTCACTTTCAAGCAGTTCCGGTCGCTGCTTCCCGATGGAACGGCATACAAGGACGTCGAATCGATCGTGCGGTTCATGATGGGTTCGGAATTCGATTTCGACGTTAAACTCTTGCTCAGCGGCGGCCAGGTGCCGGGCACCGTTTTAACGACACGTGCGATGCGCCGCCCGATGCTCGGCTGGACATCGTATTTGAAAACGACCACGTTCGCCAATGACGACGATCAGGTCGTGATGGAATTTTCGAGCGATATGAGCCTCGCCTGATCGATGCCGAGCGTCCGAAATTTTGAAAAGATCTGATCACTTTTATTGAATAGCTTTTAGGAGAACAGTAATGAACGTAAATCTTAAATCTCTCGTCGGCAGATTGAACGACACGTCGCGAAATGCGCTTGAGGGTGCGGCCGGACTTTGCCTCTCTCGTACAAATTATGACGTCGAGATCGAACACATTCTCGCAAAGCTGCTCGAACAGGATGACACCGATCTTCACAGCATCTGCAAACATTACGAGGTGAACATCGACCGTCTGACCAAAGACGTTAGTGTCGCGCTTGATCGCCTTAAAAGCGGCAACTCGCGCACGCCAGGTTTGAGCGATCGAATCCCTAAATGGATACAGGACGCCTGGCTGCTCGCGTCGGTCGATTTCGGAGCGGCTCGCGTTCGGTCCGGACACCTTATTCTTGCTCTGATGCTGAACGATAGTTTCGCTCGTATCGCACGCGAGGTTTCGAAGGAATTCGCACACATCTCCGCCGAATCGCTTCAGACCAAACTGCCCGAGATCACCGCCGACTCCGCCGAAGAGCGTGACGCCATGGCATTGGGCGAAACGGCCGGAACATCAGGCGGAGCGCCAGTCGCGACCGGCGTTCCCGGAAAGACCAAAGCACTCGACCAATACACCGAAGACCTGACCGCGAAGGCTGCGGCCGGCAAGATCGACCCGGTTCTCGGCCGGGATTTCGAAGTTCGGCAGATCGTGGATATTCTCACTCGCCGCCGGCAGAACAATCCGATATTGACGGGCGAGGCCGGCGTCGGAAAGACGGCAGTGGTCGAGGGCTTTGCCCTTCGCATTTCGCAAGGTGATGTGCCCGACCCGTTGAAGAACGTTGCCGTCCGAACGCTCGATCTTGGTCTTTTGCAGGCTGGGGCGGGAATTAAGGGCGAATTCGAGAACCGGCTCAAATCGGTCATCGAGGAAGTCAAAGCTTCGCCGCAGCCGATAATCATGTTCATCGACGAGGCCCACACGATGATCGGCGCCGGCGGAGCGGCGGGACAGAACGACGCGGCGAATTTGCTCAAACCGGCACTCGCCCGCGGCGAGCTGCGGACGATCGCGGCGACGACTTGGGCCGAATATAAAAAGTATTTTGAAAAGGACGCAGCTCTCGCCCGTCGTTTCCAGGTCGTTAAGATCGAGGAACCTGACGAGGAAAAAGCCATCGCCATGATGCGTGGGATCGCCGACAAGATGGAAGAGCATCACGGCGTGCGAATATTGGACGAGGCGATCGTCGAGTGCGTAAAACTTTCGAACCGCTACATCACTGGTCGCCAGCTCCCGGACAAATCCGTTTCGGTTCTCGACACCGCGTGTGCGAAAGTCGCGATCGGACAGGGAGCAACTCCGGCGTCGATCGAGGATGCAACGCGGCGAATCCAGAATCTAACATCCGAGATCGACTCGCTCGAACGCGAACAGGTGACCGGTGCCGCTCACGACGACCGCCTCACCGACCTGAAAGCGAAACGCACCGAGACGGAAACTGCTCTCGCTCAACTTCAGGAACAGTGGACGAAGGAAAAGGAACTGACCGACCAGATCCGGAATATACGGACCAAACTCGAAATGACGCGGATCGACGCGAAGTTAGCCGCCAAAAACGGAAATGGAAATGTAGCAGCCGCCCCGGTCATGGCGGAGCCCGCGACGGCCGAAGCCGGTGGCGAGACGCAGGTCGCGGTCGGGGGAGATACCGCCGTTGCCGCTGCGGCTCCGGTCGATGCCGAAAAACCCGCGGACAATGAATTCCTTAAGAGCGAGCTCAAACGTCTGAACGCTGAACTGAAGGAAGTTCAGGGCGAAGATCCGCTGATGCAGCCCGTCGTCAACGGGCAGTCGGTCGCCGAGGTCATCTCGGGCTGGACCGGAATCCCGATCGGCAAAATGGTCGCGGACGAGATCAATGCAGTTCTCAACTTGGCTGAGACTCTCGGCGAAAGAGTCCTCGGGCAGGATCATGCACTCGAGGCGATCTCGCAGCGGATCCGAACTTCGCGTGCCGGCCTCACCGACCCTAAACGGCCGATCGGCGTTTTCATGCTCGTCGGAACGTCCGGCGTCGGCAAGACCGAGACCGCGCTGGCACTAGCCGAATCGCTTTACGGCGGAGAGCGAAATCTAATCACGATCAACATGAGCGAGTACCAGGAAGCACACACTGTTTCGAGCCTCAAAGGTTCGCCTCCGGGATACGTCGGCTACGGCGAAGGCGGCGTGCTGACCGAAGCCGTTCGCAGGAAACCGTACTCGGTCGTGCTGCTCGACGAGGTGGAAAAGGCACATCCTGATGTCATGGAGTTGTTCTTCCAAGTCTTCGATAAAGGCGTCCTCGAGGACGGTGAAGGCCGCGAGATAGATTTCAAGAACTGCATCATCCTGCTGACCTCGAACGTCGGCACCGACACGATCATGAAGCTCTGTGCCGACCCCGACACAAAGCCGGAGCCGGACGGGCTGGTCGAGGCCGTCAAGCCGGAGCTCGTAAAAGCGTTCAAACCGGCACTGCTCGGCCGCATGGTCACCGTGCCGTATTATCCGATCTCGGACGACATTCTGCGTTTGATAATCAAGCTCCAGCTCGGCAAGATCGCAAAACGTATTTCCGATAATCACAACGCCCGTTTTTCGTACGACGACGCCGTCATCGAAACGGTCGCCATGCGATGCACGGACGTCGACAGCGGCGCCCGCAACGTATATAACATCCTGACCGGGACTCTGCTGCCGGAGATGAGCGGCGAGGTCCTTTCGCGCATGGCGAGCGGCGAAGGCATCAGCAAGGTCCACGTCGGAGTCGCCGACGAGAGGTTCACCTATGAATTTGCTTGAAATTTGGCTCAACGGCGGCACGAGCGGCTTTAGGCGACCGGACGGTTCCGAAGGCGACAGCCGCAAAAATCGCCTGGATGGGCGTCTATCCTGCGTCCGGCATTTGGCTGGAATAAATGTATGCCGATAACTCAAGATGAACGGTTGATGAACCTGACGACGCCGCTCGGCAAGGACGTCCTGCTGATCAACCGACTGCATGCCGACGAAGGACTGTCGCAGCTTTTTCGCTACTCGCTCGAAATGCTGCAGGAAGAAACGACCGAAGGAGTACGTCCGAAGATCGTCGAACCGTCAGAGGTCCTCGGTCAGCCGATGGTGATAAAGGTCGGGCCAACCGACGAGCGGCCGGACGTCTATCGTTATTTTCACGGCATCTGTGTCAATTTTTCGCAGGGAAACCGCGACACTCGTTTCACGGCATACCGCGCCGAGCTCGTTCCCGCCGCCTGGCTGCTGACGCAGATCACGCGCAGCCGCATCTTTCAGCAAAAATCCGTGCCCGACATATTGAAGCTCGTGTTTGAAGGCCTGCAGGTCAAATACGAGATACAAGGGACGTTCCATCCGCGCAATTATTGTGTTCAGTACCACGAAAGCGACTGGGATTTCGCGTCGCGGCTGATGGAAGAAGAAGGGATCTTTTATTTCTTTGAACACACGGAAAGCGATCACACGATGGTCGTCGCGAACACCGGGCAGTCACATCGCGACTGCCCTCATCAGGCGACTTTTCCGTTTACTACCGATATTGCGGAGCTCGGCAAGGACTGGGCCGGCGGCGTATTGCGATGGCGGGTCGACAGTCAATTGCGCACCGGCAAATACACGACTTGGGACCATAACTTTCAGCTTCCGGGGAAAAGTCTGGAGGCAACGGAATTAAGCTGCTTTAATATCGGGCCGAATCAGAAACTCGAGTTTTATGATTTTCCTGGCGAGTACGCCAAACGGTTCGACGGGATAGATCCGGGAGGCTCGGAAAGGAGTTCTGACCTGCAAAAGGTTTTCGACGACCGGCAGCGGACGGTGAAGCTGCGCCAGCAGGAGATCGATGTCGCCTACAAGAATATTAGCGGCGGCGGCGATGCGCTCACGATGATCGCAGGTCATACATTTACGCTTGCAAAGCACCCGAACGCTGAGAATAACGCCCAGCACATTCTCGTCACGCTCGAGATCGACGTCGATCAGACGCCGACTTACGAAACCGACGATGTCGTCGCCGACTCTTTTCGGGCGAAATTCGTATGCATCCCGAAAACGGGACAGGCCGCTCCGTTTCGGCCGCTCCGCAAAACTGAAAAACCGATCGTTTACGGCAGCCAGACCGCTGTGGTCGTAGGCCCGTCAGGAGAAGAGATATTTACCGATAAGTACGGTCGCGTGAAGGTGCAGTTCCACTGGGACCGCGAGGCCACCGGCGATTCGGACAGTTCGTGCTGGATCCGGGTCGCGACGCCCTGGGCCGGCAATAAGTGGGGTTCCATTCATATTCCGCGGGTGGGAATGGAAGTTGTCATCAATTTTCTCGAAGGCGATCCGGACCAGCCGATCATCGTCGGCGCGGTCTATAACCCGAACATGATGCCGCCCTACACACTGCCCGACGAAAAAACGAAATCGACGCTCAAGTCGAATTCGTCGAAAGGCGGCAACGGATTTAACGAACTGCGCTTTGAGGACAAGGCCTACGAGGAGCAGATATTTATCCACGCCCAAAGGAATCAGGATATCAACGTCAAGAACGACTGCATGGAATCGATCGGCAATGACCGGCATTTGACCGTCGCGAACAATCAGCACGAAGAGATCAAGGGTGATAAGCACGTCAAGGTCGTGGGCGACCACAACGAGCAGATCGGCAGCAATGTATCTTTGAAGGTCGGCGCGGATAAACAGGACAAGATCGGGACGAATTATGCGCTCGATGCCGGCATGGCGATCCATATTAAAGCCGGTATGACCGTCGTGATTGAGGCCGGCGTGAGCCTGACGCTGAAAGTCGGCGGAAATTTTATCAATCTCTCGCCGGGCGGTATTTTTATCAACGGTACGATGGTCATGATCAACAGCGGCGGATCGCCCGGAAGCGGTGCGGGGTGCAATCCCGATCCGCCCAAGCCGCCTAAAGCTGCCGATACCGGCCAGCCCGGCCGTGCTTCCGATACTCCGGCTCGTCGGTCGCCGCCGCCCAAGCCTAACCTCAAGATCAAAAAATTGCCGGCGGCCGGCTCGCGTGCTGCGGACAAGAGCTCGGCCGAACAGGCCGCGCTGAATTTGACGAAGCTCGGCCAGGTCGCCAGCGAGATGATCGAAGAAGCACAAAGGCAGCAGGCCGAAAACTTTACGAAGATGGCCATCGACAGACTGACCGAAGATCCGATAGGCGCGGTCGCCGACGCATCCAGGGCGGCTGGCGAAGCGGCGATGGCGCTGCCGGGCGAAATTAAAAAAAGAGACGATGAGAAAAAAGCCAAACGACTAGTCAAGGCAGCAAAGAGCGTCGCCGAAAAAACCGCTGACATGGTGAAAGCGGCGGCGGACGGACTGCCATTCGTCGAGCTTTAACTTATGGACACCGAGAAGTTGAAAAATCATTTGTTTGCGGGCGGTACACGACTATTTTGCGTCCTCGACGGAGCCTCCGTGCCCGACCTGCCGGTCAAGCTTTATGAAATGGGGCCGGCTAACCACTGCCTTTTGCCCGGGGATCTCGAGCCCGAACTCGTTTATGCCGCGCCGTACCTGGTGCACCTTGCCCCCGAAACTGAATTTACCGAATGGGTGTTCGCCGGCGCACCTGGAAACCACTGGGGCATCTTTGTTCACTCGGCTGTTTCGATGCTCGAGATGCGAAAGCATTTTCGCGGCTTGATCAACGTATGCAACGATAAAGGCGATCCGATGATGTTTCGTTATTACGACCCGCGGGTGCTTAGGAAGTTCCTGCCGACTTGTACGCCGGATGAAATGAACACATTTTTCGGCAGAACCGATGCCTTCTTCGCCGAAAGCGCTGATGGCAAGGGCATGACGCGGTTTCAGATCGACGAGGACGCCTTGAAACAAACGGAGCTGAATTAGAAGGAGGCGAATAAATGCCGAAAGGACCGGCCGCCAGAATTTTCGATAACGTAGTTCACCCGCTGCCGCCCGTGCTGACAGGCGGCCCCGGCAGTCCGAACGTGCTGATCGGTTTTATTCCGGCCTGGCGAGGCGTACCGTTGGCCGCGGCTGCAGCTTTGCAGGCTGCCAAGACTGTTTCCGACGCAGCCATTAAGGTCGCGGAAGGTGCGACGCTCGCTGCCGCAGGAACGCCTGCTGCGCCCGCGGTAAAAGCCGCTGAAGAAGGCGTGAAAGCTGGTGCGGCCGCAGCAATGGGCGGTGCGATCTCGGCCGGAGCCTGCGGGGCCGATATTCATACGTGCACGACGCCGCTGCCGATCCCGCCGCACGGGCCCGGCGTCGTGATAGACGCATCACAGACCGTCATGACCAATTTTCTGCCGCAGGCTCGGCTCGGCGATACGTTACTCGAAGCAGTCGGTCCGCCAAACAAGATCGTCAAAGGGGAATTTACCGTTATCGTCGGGTGAACTTATGTTAGTGATCAGACAGGAACAAATACAGGCGATGATCGCCGCGGACGAATCCGGGCTGGAGACTCTCGTCGCGGACGCGGTTCGTACGGCGAACGCGGAACGCGTCGAGGCCTGCGATGCGGGTGTTTTCAATTCGATGATCAAAACCGCGATCGGCCGTGCGAGGTCTCACGACATTTCGAATGCGGAAGACATCGCGGCCTATGCCGCAGTTATGTTCGAAATCGCGCCGAACTTCGACGAGCAGCCCGATATCAAACTCGTTCTCGCCGACGCGGCGTTCCCCGCGTCCGCTAGATTTTATCAACTATTCGAACGCGTTAATGAAGAATCATGGGCCGAGGCCGAAAAACGCTACGACGAGCTGGTATGGTTTCCGTCACGCCCGTCTGCATAAACAATTACGAATATGAGTTATCAGGACCAGATCGAAACGCAGCAGAAAGCCGTTAAAAAGCTCGAAGACGAAAACGCCGCCAAACCCTCGGATGAGCTAAAAGCAAAACTTGTCCGCGAAACCGACCTTCTGCGGCATTTCGAAAACGCTGCAAAAGGCGACCCGTCGCAACGCGCGAAACGCGCTGCCGAACTTGCTCACAAGTTCGTTACGTCCAAGATCGCTCCCTGACGGACCGTCACGGATGCGTCATCTCTTCAGGCTTAACGAGTTCGTCAAATTTCTCGCCGTCCAGTAATCCGAGTTCGACCGCCGATTCCTTTAGTGAAGTTCCCTTCTTGTGCGCGTTCTTCGCGATCTTTGCCGCGTTATCGTAGCCGACGTGCTGATTCAGCGCGGTCACGAGCATCAGCGAATCCTGAACATACTTGTCGATCTGCGGCCGATTGAGCTCGATGCCGTTTATGCAGTAATCGACAAAGCCGTGGCACGCGTCGTGGATGAGCCGGACCGAATGCAGGAAGTTATGGATCATCACCGGCTTGTAAACGTTGAGCTCAAAGTTCCCCTGCGAACCGGCAAAACCGATAGCGGCGTCGTTGCCGAAGACCTGAACGGCGACCATCGTCATCGCCTCGCTCTGCGTCGGGTTGACCTTGCCCGGCATGATCGAACTTCCGGGCTCATTCTCAGGCAAATTGATCTCGCCGATGCCGCATCGCGGTCCGGACGCCAGCCAGCGGATGTCGTTCGCTATCTTCATCAGTGAAGCCGCGAGTGTCTTCAGTGCACCCGACGCAAACACGACCTCGTCGTGGGCGGAAAGAGCGGCAAATTTGTCGGGATGTGATTTGAAAGGAAGTCCGGTCAGCTCCGCGATCTTTGCCGCTGCGCGTTCCGCGAATTCGGGATGTGCATTAAGGCCCGTGCCGACAGCAGTTCCACCGATCGCGAGATCGAATAGGCCCGGCAGCACTAGTTGCAGGCGTTCGATATCACGTTTGATAAGGCTCGCCCAGCCGCCGAATTCCTGCCCGACAGTCAGCGGCGTCGCGTCCTGCAAATGTGTCCGGCCGATCTTTACAACGTCCGCGAATTCCTTCGCCTTCGCATCGATCGCTTCGTACACTTTTCGAACTTCCGGGATGAGTGCGGTCACACGTTCGGCGGCGGCGATATACATTGCGGTCGGGAACGTGTCGTTCGACGACTGCGATTTGTTGACGTCGTCGTTGGGGTGAACAGGTGTTTTCGAACCCATCTCTCCGCCGGCGATCTCGATCGCGCGGTTCGAGATGACCTCGTTGGCGTTCATGTTCGTCTGCGTGCCGGAACCGGTCTGCCAGACGCGAAGCGGAAAGTGCTCGTCGAGTTTGCCGTCGATCACTTCGTCGGCGGCCTGAACGATCAAGTTCTTTTTGTCTTCGGGCAGTTTGCCGAGATCGAAATTGACTATCGCCGCCGCCTTTTTCAAGATGCCGAGCGCTCTGATCACCTCGCGCGGCATAACATCAAAGCCGATGTCAAAATGCTTCAGCGAACGCTGCGTCTGAGCGCCCCAATAAGCGCTCGTCGGGACCGCGATCTCGCCCATCGAGTCTGTTTCTATACGGGTGGCCGCCGCTGTATTAGTTGCAATGGACATATGTGTTTCCTAATGTTGTCGGAGTGAGAGATCAGTATAGATATTAAAGGATTTGACGCGCCGAACAAAACGACGGGCAGTAAACGCCCGTCGTCGTCGATTCATCTTCGCCGAGGATCGATCCGCTGTTGTAGTCTATTCGGCAGGACCGGCGACCTAAACGTTTCCTCTATGAAATTGCCGCCTCATATCTGCTCCAACGCCTGCCGCAACCGCTTGTTCACCTCGTCGGCCACTTCTTTGATCTCAGGCTTTTCGCCTGCGACCGACATCATTGCAGTGGCGTCGATCGCCGCCACGACCGAGGCGTCCGGCGCTGTTTCATAAACGATGACGTTGCACGGCAACAAGAGCCCGATGTTGATGTCTTCCTGCAGCGTCGAGTACGCGAGTGGCGGATTGCACGCGCCCAATATCACGTAACGCCGAAAATCGACTCCGAGCTTTTCTTTGAATTTTTCGTCGATGCGGATCTCGGAAAGTACGCCAAAACCTTCGGTATTCAATGACTCGCGTGTCCGTTCGACTGCCTCGTCAAACTCGGCCGCGACTTCGCGGCTGAATCCGTAGTTACAGTTTACGTTCTTTAAGTTGGTTCCCGCTATAGCTGACATATCGCCTCCATCTTAAGACCTGCTTATCGATTTATCCGTACTGCCTGGGATCCGGCGTTCAAGCTGGAAAGCCGAGCTTCGGCGTCATTACGATCAAAAACGCCAGCCGAATCACTACAAACCGGAGGACCAAACAATAACTGAGCTACTTCGCCATCGGCAGGCCTGCTGCCTTCCACGCCGCGGTGCCGCCAGTTACGCTGACGGTATTTGGAAACCCCGCCTGCTGCAGAATTGCCGCTGCTTTTTTAGAGCGAGTCCCGCTTTCGCAGATCAGATAAACCGGTTCATTCTTTTCCAATTTGTCGAGGTTCGCCGTCAGCTCATCGAGCGGAATGTTCTTTGTTCTGTATGCGTGTCCCGACGCGAATTCCTCGGGCGTTCGAACGTCGATGAATTGTGAATATGCCGCCTCGACGGCCGGGCGAGCTTCCGCGGGAGACATTTCGGTCATCCCGGGTTTCGAAACGTCGGCCGAGTCCGTCTTCTTTGTGCCTGCCGATTGGCATGCAGCGACCCCGAGCACGGCGGCCGCAATAAGTGCAATTATCCTGATCCTCATAACATCACCTTCTCGTTAACTACTGGCCGGTCACGGCGCACGCCGCAACCGACGCGTCCGTTTCCAAACCGGCGGAGATCCAGGCGGCGGTACCGCCCGTCACGTTAAATATCTCTTTGAATCCGGCGTTTTCCAGAATGCTCGTCCCCACGCTTGAGCGGTAGCCGCCCTGGCAGATCACGTAGGTCGGTTTTGCAGGATCGAGATGATCGACATCGGCGGCAAGCTTATCGAGCGGAATATTGACCGTCGTCGGTGCGTGCCCCGCGTTGTACTCGCCGACTCTGCGTACATCGACAAACTGAATACCGCCCAGTTTTTCGTTCACCTTTTCTACGGACACCTGCTCCACCCGTTTCGTCTCACCGTCATAGTTTTCGATCAGAATATATCCGGTCACCGAATCGTGTCCGACGCGGGCGAGGCGCATGAACGCCTCGTCCACCTGTGCCTGCGTATCGGCAACGATGGCGATCGGCGTGCCGATCGGAACAAGTGTTCCTCCCCACGAGGCGAACTGCCCGCCGAGGCCGATGTTTATCGAATTAGGAATATGCCCGGCACCATAATCGGAAGTTGCCCGCACATCGATGACCACGCCGTCGAATTCGCGGATCTGCTGACTCGTCATCTCCTTTGGATCGGAAAGTTCCTCCAGCGATGCCGAACCCTCGAGATTTTTCGCCGCACTCTTTGGGAAGTACATCGGGACGTCGGGCTGGTCGGAGGCGACGATCTGAACGAATTCTTCCTTCGACATCGGCTGCAGAGCGTAATTGAACTGCCGTTGGTTGCCGAGAGTCGACCACGTTTCCTTGGACAGCGATTTACCGCACAGCGAGCCGGCACCGTGAGCCGGATAAACCTCGGTCTCATCCGGGAATTTGAGAATTTTCTCGTGCAGCGAATCGTACAACATCGCGCCCATCTCGTGAGCGGTAAATCCTTTCGAACCCACAAGATCGGGACGGCCTACATCGCCGATGAAAAGCGTGTCGCCGGTGAACATCTTCAACGGGGCGGCGGCATCCTCGGTGTCGCGGGCGACTATCGTTATACCCTCCGGCGTGTGGCCCGGCGTCTCGAGAAATCTCAGCTTTACGCTGCCGACTGCTACTTCGTCGCCATCGTTGACTTTGTGTGTCGGGAATTGTGTATTTGCCCGATTGCCGTAAATTATTTCGGCTCCGGTCTTAGCTGCGAGTTCGACGTGGCCGCTCACAAAATCGGCGTGCGAATGGGTTTCGATTATGTATTTGATCTTTTGCGCATTGGCCGCGGCCTCGTCAATATACTGCTGAACGTCGCGCTGAGGGTCGATGACCGCAGCCTCGCTACCGGAGCCTATAAAGTAAGAAGCGTGTGAAAGACAACCTAAATAAAATTGTTTGAATTGCATAAGATCACCTCTTTCAAAACCGCGAGAATTTCACCGATTTCGATGCCCGACCGCGAACTTTTTCCGATGTTTAGAGCGAATGCTGCGAATATCCGACTTCGTACGTATCTGGCAAACTTCGTACCACCTGAGTGTCTGAAATTCCGCACTTCAGGATGTTCGCTCGTATTCGACGACGAACCTGCTCACCGGCTCGGCCTCGTCGCCGAGCATTTCGACAAAACCGGTCTGCGTCAGCCCGGCGTCCGCAAAATGCGAAAGGTCCGCACGAGACAGCGCCCACGGAAGTTCGTCCGGTATTTCGTCGTCGTCGCGGCCGCGTGTGACGACGATGAGCTTTCCGCCGTCGGCAACGAACGCGGCGATGGCGTCGATCACCTTTGGCCGGATCTCCAGCGGCAGCGGCTGGATGGTGTAAACCTCCAGCACAAGATCGAACGCGCCCAGCCAACCGCTGAGCGGATCGAAAAGATCAGCCGTCTCGAATTGAATATCAGTATCCTTGTGAAGCTTTCTCGCCCACTCGATCGCCGTCGGCGAGATATCGAAACCGGTCACCTTGAACCCGAGATCGTACAAATATCGCGCGTCATCGCCCAAGCCGCAGCCGACGACAAGCGCCGTTCGGCCGCCACCTCGAAGGCTGGTCTCTTCGGCCCAAGCTGTCAGGAAACGATTCGGTTCGAGATCCGCCCACGGAATCTTCGTCGTGTCGCCCGCCGATTCCCGATAGAGTGCCTCGAACCAACCGACAGTGTCGCCGCGAGCAGCAAACTCGGCAGCTATTGCTTTCGTCCGCTCACGGGCGGCTGACTCGGTTTCGTCCATACAATTATCAACTGTTCCGGAAAGCGCCGTCGCTGCCGTTCGCGGTTCTGACTTAATACGGGATCGGCATATCGGTCGGCGCGGCGGCGTCCTTCCAGGCCTTCCAGCCGCCGGCCATCGAGAATACGTTGGTGTATCCCATTTTCTGCAGATTGTCGGCGGCAAGAGCGGAGCGGTATCCGCCACCGCAATAAAGGATAAGCTCCGCCGATTTGTCGGGAAACGCCTGCGAGATATCGCGTTCGATGACTCCGCGCCCGAGGTGGACGGCGTTTGCGGCATGTCCGCTCTGCCATTCGCTGTCCTCGCGGACGTCGATCATGATCGCGCCGGCGTCGACCCGCTCGCGCGTCCGGGCCACTGTGACCTCGTTGATTCTGCTTTTTGCGTCGTCGACGAGGCTTTCAAATTCGGCTGAATGTTTCATATCACGCTTATATTACCGTAAATACTTTTGGCATCACTAGCTTGCACCGTCCGAAACTTTTATAATGACCTTTTGGCTTAAGTACATATTTTACAGTAGAGGATCAAGACATTGGCTGAACAATTTGACGTAACTATCATCGGTTCGGGCCCGGGCGGCTATGTTGCCGCGGTTCGTGCCGGACAGCTCGGGTTAAAAGTGGCGATCATCGAAAAGGAAAAAGACGCCCGCCTCGGCGGCACGTGCGGCCTGCGCGGCTGTATTCCGACCAAAGCGTTGCTTAATGCGGCACATCTTTATCAAAAAGCGGGCCATTTTGAGGATTTTGGGCTGAAGGTGAAGGATCTCGGCTTTGACTGGTCGGGCGTTCAGAAGTACAAGTCGGACGTCGTCAGCAAGAACTCGGCAGGCGTCACATACTTGATGAAAAAGAACAAGGCCACGGTGTATAACGGCTTTGGAAAGATCGTCGGGAAAGGCAAAGTTGAGGTCACGCTCGCCGACGGCAAGAAAGAAACGATCGAGTCGAAAAACATCATTATTGCAACCGGTTCGGTCGTGCGGCCGATTCCCGGCTTTGAGACGGACGGCAAGCAGGTCGTCAATTCCGATCATATTCTCGAACTCGACCGCGTGCCTAAGTCGATGGTCGTTATGGGCTCGGGCGCCGTCGGCGTCGAGTTTGCCAGCGTTTACGCACGCTTCGGATGCGACACGACCGTGATCGAGCTGCTAGACCGCATCGTACCGATCGAGGACGCCGACGTGTCGAAAGAGCTCGCACGTTCGTTCAAGAAACAAGGCATTAAAACGGAAGTCGGCATCAAGCTCGACAAGCTCGACAAGAACAAAAAGGGCGTTAAGGTTTCCGGCAAGAACGCCAAAGGCGAAGACGTCTCGTTCGAAGCCGAGGTCCTACTCGTCGCCGTCGGCCGCATGCCGTACATCGAAAATCTCGGCTTAGAGAATACGAAAGTCGTCGTCAACCCGCGAGGCACGCTGAAGGTGAATGAGTACTGCGAGACCGACGAGCCGAACGTTTACGCCATCGGCGACGTCATCGACACCGCCTGGCTCGCCCATCTTGCTTCGAAAGAAGGCATCATGGTCGTCGAAAAGATCGCCGGAAAAAAGGTCGAGCCGATCAAGCAGAACCTCGTCCCCAACTGCACCTACTGCGACCCCGAAGTCGCCAGCGTCGGCCTGACCGAAGCGAAAGCGAAGGAAATGGGCTACGACGTCAAGGTCGGTAAATTCCCGATGTCAGCGTCCGGTAAAGCACGAATCCTCGGCGAGACCGACGGCTTCGTCAAGATCGTCAGCGAGAAAAAATACGACGAGGTCCTCGGCGTCCACATCATCGGCGCACACGCCACCGAACTGCTCGCCGAAGCCTGCGTCGCCATGGCACTCGAAACAACCGCCGACGAACTAGGCCGCGTCATCCACGCCCACCCGACCGTCTCGGAAACGGTAATGGAAGCGGCGGAAGGCGTTCACGATCTGGCGATTCATATCTAATCGGTCAATAGAAACAATTTGAATGTTGCCGGGAATCTAATCTGCGACTCGCTTCATGTGAGTCGCAGATTATCGCCTATCTAAATATATAGAGATTGTAATTAAAAATGGTGCAACAGCCGGACATTGATATAGTCGTGGGAAAATTTACCCAAAATACTAAACCGATCGATCGCTATACGTCGTTCGACTATTGCTTTAATTACTTTCGACCGAGCAACGACCTGACAAAAGACATTGAAAAGAGTTGTCTTGAATTAGGATTTTATTTAGCGAGTTGGGGAATGTATCGCGGGTCTAGCGCTCTCCTGCAAAAGAGCGTCAAGTGTTTTTCGCCACTTATTGAATATCTTTCGGCGCTGGATGAGTCCGATTGGGATATTGACCTCAACAATTACAGCGACAAGAATATTCAGAGAATAATTACTATTTACAAGGAAGTTAAGCGTATTTTGATCAAGAAGGGTAACGCCGACGTAACCTTAGTGACGAAAATACTGCTTGGTGTTTTTGGTTTTGTGCCGGCGTTCGATAGTTATTTTACTAGCACGTTCCGCGAAATTTATGGTGAACAATGTGGATTCCGGCGAGTAAATACGGAGTCTCTCACGCTGATCAAAACTTTCTACGAATCGAATCGTTCGACGATCGATGATCTGTCTCAGCGAACCTTCACGACCGATTTCATTGAAGAGACAAAAACAACTATCAACTACCCACGAGCGAAGATAGTTGATATGTATGGCTTCACTAGAGCCTTTAAAAAACGTGAATCAGTGATCGTGCAGTCTTAGCGTCTACGAAATGAGTCTCCAAACCTCTTACCCGCGAAGCAAGATTAGAATCCTGTTGCTTGAAAATATTTCCGACGCCGCCGTCGATGAATTGAAAAGCAGTGGATACCTGGACATTGAGCGAATCAGCGGAGCGTTAAGCGAATCCGAGTTGACCGAGGCTGTGAAAGGCGTTCACCTTTTGGGGATCCGATCAAAAACCCGGATCACGAAAAACGTCATCGAAGCAGCGGATAAACTGTTGGCGATCGGGGCATTTTGTATTGGGGTTAATCAGGTCGATCTGGAAGCGGCGACGGAGAAAGGCATCGCGGTTTTTAACGCGCCGTATTCGAATACGCGGTCGGTGGCGGAGCTGATCATCGGGCTGTGCGTAATGTTGATCCGCAAGATCGCGGACAAGAACGCGGCGGCGCATCGGGGCGAGTGGTTGAAGGACGCGTCGGGCAGTTTCGAGCTTCGCGGGAAAACGCTGGGGATCGTCGGTTACGGGAATATCGGTTCGCAGGTATCGATCATGGCCGAGGCGATGGGGCTGCACGTGATCTATTACGATGCGGCGACCAAGCTGCCGCACGGCAACGCCAAGCAGATCCGCGATCTGGCCGAGCTGCTGCAGCAGTCCGACATCGTGACCTTGCACGTGCCGTCAGACGCGACGACGCGGAACATGATCAATGCGGAAACGCTCTCGCATCTGAAAAAAGGAAGCATCTTACTCAACTACAGCCGCGGCGACGTGGTCGATCTCGACGCACTGAAAGCGGCGATCGACGACGGCACGATCTCAGGCGCGGCGGTCGACGTATTTCCCGACGAGCCCGAGAAAACCGGCGCGGCGTTCACGTCCGTCCTGCAAAATCTGCCGAACGTCATCCTCACGCCGCACATCGGCGGCTCGACCGAAGAGGCGCAGGCGAACATCGGCCTCGACGTCACATCGAAACTCATTAAATATCTCGAACTCGGAACAAGTGAGGGCTCGCACACCGTTCCGCCCGTATCGTTACCTCCGCAAGCGGGAACGCACCGCATCCTGCATATTCACAAAAATGTACCCGGCGTGCTCGGCGAAATAAACTCTCGGCTGTCCAAAAACGGAATCAACATTCTCGGCCAGTATCTAAAGACCAACGACCAGATCGGCTACGTGATCTTGGACGTCGACTCCGCCATTTCGCAGGAAGCCTTTGACCTTTTAAAGGACATCGACGGCACCGTGAAAGCCCGAATGGTTTATTAATATGAAGATCGTCATCCCCGCCGGAACCGGACAGGTCGGAACCGTTCTGGCCCGCCAATTCGTAAAAGACGGGCACGACGTCGTCGTTCTTAGCCGGCAAGCGGTGAAACTTCCGTGGCGCGCCGTTCGATGGGACGCGGAAACCATGGGCGAATGGGCCGATGAGATCGATGGTGCCGACGTCGTTATCAACCTGGCCGGCCGCAACGTAAATTGTCGATACACTACCGAAAATCGCCGTCAGATGATGGACTCGCGCGTAAGATCTGCACGCGTTGTCGGCGAGGCGATCGCCGCTGCGAAGCATCCGCCAAGGGTTTGGCTGCAGGCCAGCACCGCGACAATATATTCGCACCGCTATGACGCATCTAATGACGATGTCACCGGTATCGTCGGCGGTGACGAACCCGACGCGCCCGATACATGGAGCTTCAGTATCGCCGTGGCAAAAGCATGGGAAAGTGCTGCGAACGAAGCCGATACCCCACAAACTCGAAAGGTATTGATGCGTTCGGCGATGACGATGAGCCCCGACGAAGACGGCATTTTCGACGTTCTACTGGGACTTGTACGAAAAGGCCTCGGCGGAACAGCCGGGAACGGACGGCAATACATCTCGTGGATCCACGAACTGGACTTTATCCGGTCGATCTACTGGCTGATCCAGCATGACGAACTTTCAGGACCGGTAAATATCTCGTCGCCTGAACCGCTGCCGAATAGTGAATTTATGCGCATCTTGCGCAGCACCGCCGGCGTTCCGATCGGCTTGCCTGCAGCGGAATGGATGCTCGCCATTGGCGCGGTTCTAATGCGAACCGAAACGGAATTGATCCTCAAGAGCCGCCGTGTTGTTCCGACGAGGTTGCTCCGATCCGGGTTCGAGTTCAAGTTTCCGAATTGGCGCGATGCTGCGCGCGATCTGATCAGCCGTTGGCGAGCGCAAAACTAAGCTATGGTTTATTTTCATAAATTCGTCGCCGTGATGTTGGCCGTGCTGACATTCAGCATTTCAATGTCGGCGCAATGGATCAAGCAATCAGTAAATACCACAGCCGGCCTTCGCGGGCTTTCGGTCGTTAGCGAAAAGGTCATTTGGGCGAGTGGAACGGGTGGGACCGTAATTCGGACGATCGATGGCGGGACGACGTGGAAAGTGATCGCTGTACCCGGAGCCGAAAAGCTTGATTTTCGCGACATCGAAGCGTTCGACGTTCATACCGCTTATATTCTGAGCATCGGGAACGGCGACAGCTCGCGGATATACAAAACCGCCGACGGCGGCGAAACGTGGAAGCTGCAGTTTCAGAACGACAACGAAAAGGCGTTTTACGACGCGATCGCGTGTTGGGACCGTAACAACTGTATCGCGATGTCCGACCCGGTCGACGGTCATTATCCGCTTTTCGCGACCGCCGACGGCGGAGCGAATTGGAAACCGATCGTCAGCAACAAAATGCCGGCCGCAAAAGACGGCGAGGCGGCATTTGCCGCGAGCGGGACGTGCCTCATCACGCAGGGCAAAAATAATGCGTTTCTTGTCTCCGGTGGAAATGACGCGCGGGTTTTCCGATCGACCGACCGCGGGCAAAGTTGGGCCGTCGCCGACACGCCGATAGCGAAAGGCACCGCCGGAAGCGGTATCTTTTCGATCGCGATGCGTGACACGAAGAACGGAATAATCGTCGGCGGAAATTACGAAAAGCCTGACGAAACAAAGAACAATGTAGCATTTACGACCGACGGCGGAGCGACCTGGTATGCTCCCGGTTCCGCTTACCCGAACGGCTACCGTTCCGGTGTCGCCTACCTCAGTAAAGATACGTTCATCGCCGTAGGTTCATCCGGCTCCGACGTATCGGACGTAAATGCCGGCGCTTGGAAAAACATCGATAAAGAAAATTACAACGCGGTCCAGGCGCAGGGCCGCAAAGCCGTTTGGGCCGTCGGTGCCAAAGGCCTCGTCGCACGCTGGAAATGAGCTACGCTTGGTACGACATCGTCGGCACGGTCGGCGTTGCGGTGATCGTGATCACCTATATTTTGCTCCAGATCGAAAAGATCCGGAGCGATCAGTTGGCTTATTCGATCTTGAATGCGGCGGGCGCCTCACTGATCTTGATCTCGCTTTATTACGACTTTAACTTTCCGTCGTTCGTAGTTGAATTTTTCTGGCTATTGATTAGTCTATTTGGTATCGGAAAATACCTTTTGAGAAAATGACCAGCAACACTATAGCCAAGCCCGCGCCGAAAACACCGCTCTCGTGCACCAACGAAACCTCGCTTTCTACTGAACAAAAGATCGAGCTTTACCGCCACCTCAAACTGACGCGGATATTCGACGAGAAGACCGTCGCGATGAAGCGGCAATCCAAGCTGACGGGCGGCGTTTTCACCTCGCTCGGGCAAGAGGCGACGGCGGTCGGTACGGCGTTTGCGCTCGAGCCGCGAGATTTCATCGCGCCGCTCATCCGCGACATCGGCGCCTGTTTTGTAAAGGGCATCGAGCCTCGGACGATTCTTTTGCAGTATCTCGGCAAAGGAAATGCGCCGAGCCGCGCGACGGACGTTCAGTTTCATTTCGCCGATCTTGAGAAAGGTTTTGTCGGGCCGATCTCGCATCTCGGCGATATGATCCCGGTGATGACCGGGATACTGCTCGCCTCGCGTATGAAGAAGGAAAACCGCGTTGCCGTTGCTTACCTCGGCGAAGGTGCGAGCTCGACCGGTGCCTTTCACGAAGGCGTAAATTTCGCCGCGGTTCAAAAGCTGCCGCTTATCACCGTCATCGAAAATAACGGTTACGCCTATTCAACGCCTACGCGAAACCAGGCCGCATGCGAGGCATTCGTCGATAAGGCTGTCGGCTATGGCATCAAAGGAATTTCCGTCGACGGCAACGACGTTATCGCCTCGTACGAAGCGATGAAACAGGCCGTCGAACACGCCCGCGGCGGAAACGGCTCGGTGCTCATCGAGGCGCACACTTACCGCCGCAAAGGTCATGCCGAACACGACAACCAATCCTACGTGCCCGAGGGCGAGATCGACTGGTGGGCGGCGAATAACGATCCGATCGCAAGGTACGAGCGTTACCTCGCGGAAAACAAAATACTGTCGCCGGACGAGATGGCGAAGATTGCCACCGACATCAAATCGTTTCTCGACGCCGAAGCCGACTGGGCCGAATCACAGGACGCTCCGACGCCAGAATCCGCCGCATACGACGTGTTCAATAACTCGGTAATGCCGCCCGCGTTTAAGAAAAAGACGCTTGAAAATTAGCGTCAGAGCCGGGCACGATTCGATGAGTAAGATACAGAGTCAAAAGCTGACCGAAACTTTCAAGGACTTCTTCGGTAACGAACGGTCAGGCGCTGTCGTTCTCGTCGTCTGCACCGTCTTGTCGCTGATCGTTGCGAATTCGCAGTTCAGTTCATCGTACCTGCATTTCTGGCACTCGCACGTCGGGCCGCTGAGTGTCGAGCAATGGGTCAATGACGGCCTGATGGCGATATTTTTTTTGCTGATCGGCCTCGAGCTCGAACGTGAACTTTACGTCGGCGAGCTGTCGAACCTGCGAAACGCCCTTCTCCCTGTCGTTGCCGCTCTCGGCGGGGTTGCCGTTCCCGCTTTGATTCATTTGGCATTTAACGCCGGAACGCCGACGCAGGCCGGTATCGGAATCCCGATGGCGACCGACATTGCATTTGCCGTCGGCGCACTCGCGCTGTTAGGCGATCGGGTTCCGGCGTCGCTCAAGGTCTTTCTGGTCGCTCTCGCCGTGATCGACGACCTTTGCGCGATCGTCGTTATCGCTATGTTCTATACCGCGAGTCTTTCGCTCATTTATCTCGGGCTGGCGTTCGCGGTTTTGACGGTTTTGGTCGTGCTCAATCGGCTTCGCGTGATGTCGCTCGTGCCGTATCTGGCCGGCGGCGCGGCGGTTTGGTACTTCATGCTGATGTCCGGCGTGCACGCGACGATCGCGGGTGTCCTTACGGCATTCACGATTCCTTTCTCGCGAGATAGCGAAGACAAAACCGCACCGTCGTACCGGCTCGAGAACTTTTTGCACATGCCGGTGGCGTTCCTGATACTGCCGATCTTTGCGTTGGCGAACACGGGGATCGTGATCGGCATGGGATGGGCCGGCGAGCTTTCGACTCGAAACAGTCTCGGGATAATCGCCGGACTCGTCGCCGGTAAACCGATTGGGATCACGCTGGCAAGTTTTGCTGCTGTCGCTCTCGGTATTTGCCGCCTGCCGCTGGATCTGAACTGGAAGCACGTCTTCGGTGCGGGGCTTCTCGGCGGCATCGGTTTTACGATGTCGATATTTATCACCAACCTTGCGTTTGCCGGCGAAGCGGTTACGATAAATGCTTCGAAGATGGCGATCCTGCTGGCGTCACTGACCGCCGGAACGATCGGCTTTCTATGGCTGCGACTGCTCGGTGCACCTGAGGCGAACGACGAAGATTTAGATACAATGGATTTTTCCGACGACGACGGCAGCGCCGACCTGAATCGATGAATCAAAATTTCACCAGCGTACCATTCAAAACCGAGAGCGGCGTGTCGAAGATAAACGGCGTCGCAAAGTTTTCGAGCGCCGGTGTCGTGCTCGAGTTCGAATCCAAACTCTTCGGTATTATCGCCAACGGTGTAAAAGAAGTGCAGATACCGGCCACCGAGATACTCGATATCAAATTTAGAAGAGGCGTTTTCAAACTCGGTTCAAAGATCGAATTGCGGATGAAAACCTTCACGAAAATGAGCGAGCTCCCGTATAAGGACGGCAAGCTGACGCTCAAGCTCGAACGCAGCGATTTTGAACGCGGCGAACAGGCCGTCGCGCGGCTGCAAAAAGATATGTCCGGCCAAGCCGAATCCCTCCCGCCCGTGCATACGCCGGTGAGCCAGCTTTTTGGCGATGAAAGCGAAAATGAAACCATGGAGTTGGACGATCGTTAAGCCGCACGCTTTATGGATGACATTTTTGAATGGGACAACGAGAAAGCGAAATCAAATTTTTCGAAGCACGGTGTATCGTTCGAAGAGGCCGAAACCGTGCTCTCAGATCCACTGTCCTTGACCATCGTTGACCCGAAGTACTCGACCGAGGAGACAACGTTTGTCACTACCGGTCTCTCGATCTTGCAACGGCAGTTGGTTGTAATACACACGGACCGTGGTGATAAAATAAGGATCATTAGTGCGCGGCTTGCAACGCCAAGCGAGAGACGACAATATGAACAATAGACCCGACGATGAAGCAGAAATGTTAGACGAGTACGACTTTTCCGGTGGTGTTCGCGGAAAATTCGCGGATCGTGTTGCCGGGCGAACTCACGTTGTAGTCCTTGAACCCGACGTTGCGGAAGTATTTACAGACTCAGAGTCTGTGAACAGTGCCTTGCGCGGCCTCCTCCCGGTCATCGAACAGCAGATCGAAAAAACACAAAACCCATAATATCCGTGACGGTAAAATCAGAAACAAAAGCAGTCTCCATGCTCGAGGCGATCCGCGAAGGCATCTGGGAAGAGATGTCGGCCGACCCGAGTGTTTTTGTGATCGGTGAAGACATCGGCGAGTACGGCGGAGCGTTCAAGCTGACAGAAGGTTTCATCGACCACTTCGGAGCCGAGCGAATGGTCGACACGCCGATTTCCGAGGCCGCGATCGTCGGGGCGGCGTGCGGTGCGGCGTTGATGGGAATGAAACCGGTGGCCGAGTTTCAGTTCATCGACTTTATCTCGTGCGGTTTCGACATGCTGACGAACTACGCCGCCAAATCGCGTTACCGCGGGTGCGGCGGCATTCAGGCCGTGTTTCGCGGGCCGTGCGGCAGCGGCGTCCGCGGTGGGCCGTTCCATTCGATCAACGCTGAGGCATTCTTTCTCAACACCGCAGGGTTAAAGATCGTGGAACCGTCGACCGCTTACGACGCGAAGGGATTGATAAAGGCCGCTATCCGCGATCCCGACCCGGTCTTATTTTTCGAGCACAAAAAACTTTACCGATTGCCGCGGCTGCGAGAGGAACTTCCCGACGACGATTACATAGTCGAGATCGGCAAGGCGCGCACCGCGAGAGAAGGAAAGGACCTTTCGATAATCACGTTCGGTGCTCAGGTTTTGAATGCGCTGGATGCGGCGGAAGAATTGGAAAAGTCAGACGGGTTGAGCGTCGAGGTCATCGATCTGCGGACGCTCGCACCGCTAGATAAAGCGGCCATCCTCGCGACCGTCAAGAAAACGAACCGCGTAATGATACTCCACGAGGCATCGCTCACCGGCGGTATCGGCGGCGAACTTTCAGCGATCATCGCCGAAGAAGCGTTCGAATGGCTCGACGCTCCCGTCATCCGCGTCGCGTCGATCGACTCGCCGGTTCCCTTCGCTCCGCAAATGGAAGATTATTATTTGCCGAGCCTGGCGGAGATAATCGACGCTGCTAGAAAGCTCGCGAAATACTAAGGCAGAAACACGACCGGTAGGAAGTGTGCCTCTCGTTAAGAGAACACACACTTCCTACCGGTCGTGTTTCTGCCTATTTCTTTAATTACCGCGTCATCCGCGTGTCCTGCACGGGCTTCAGTTCGTATTCCTTCGGCGGTTCGGCGCCTAAAAGATTCTTCACGAAATAATCCCAGCGGCGGCGGGTCATATACATGGTTGCGCTGCCGTAGCCGTGGCGGGCGTTCGGGATCATAAGCAGGTCAAAATCCTTGTTCGCCTTTATCAGCGCGTCGACGACGAGCAGCGTGTTGTACGGCGGAACGTTGTCGTCCATCGTGCCGTGGGCGAGCAGCAGTTTGCCTTTGAGGTTTTTGGCGTAATTCTGGTTGGCCTGATCCTCGTAGTTCGACTTGCCGTTTGCGTCCTTAGTCTCAAGTCCGATGTAGCGTTCGCCCCAGTCGTCCTCGTAATTGCGATTCTCGTGGTTGCCCGATTCCGAAATTCCGACCTTAAAGAAATCCGGAAATCTGAACATCGCGTTCGCGGTCGCGTACCCGCCGCCCGAGTGTCCCCAAATGCCGACACGGTCGAGGTCGATGTACGGATATTTCGCCGCGAGCTGCTTGATCGCCGTGATCTGATCGGGCAGCGTGTTGTCGCCCATGTTGCCGTAACACGCGTCGTGAAATTTCTTCGACCGGAGCGGGTTGCACGTGCCGTCAACCTGCATCACGACGAAACCGAGTTCCGCGAGTGCCTGGTTGTCGCCGCGCGAAGCCGAGAACGAACGCGTCCCGACGCTGCCGCCCTGCGGGCCGGGATAGATGTAATCGATGATCGGATATTTTTTCGCCGGATCGAGATTCGACGGCGTGTACATCAGGCCGTAAAGATCCGTCACGCCATCGCGTGCTTTTACGACAATTGGCGTCGGTGCCTTCCAGCCGGTTGCGGCGAGACGCGAGACGTCGGTTTTCTCGAGCGTCGCGATCAGCTTTCCGTCCATTCCGCGAACGACGGCGGTCGCGGGTGTGTTCGGCGTGGAAAAATTGTCGACGAAATATTTCCCGTTCGGCGACAGAGTAATGTCGTGATTGGCGTCCTCGGGCGTCAGCAGCTGAAGGTTCTTGCCATCAAAGCCCACACGGTACAAATGACCGAAGTATGGGTCACGTCCGCTCTCGCGTCCACCGGCGACAAAGTAAATAGATCGGTCTTTTTCATCCACCTTCAAAACGCGCCAGACCGCGAAATCCCCGGCCGTGATCGCGTTTTTCAGTTTGCCGGTGTTTATGTCGTAGAGGTAAAGGTGTCCCCAGCCACTGCGTTCGGTGAACCAGATGAACTCGTTTGTCGCGGGCAAATAACGCCAGTTGACCTCGCCCTGTCCGGACTCGAACTGCGTGTCGGTCGTTTCTTCGTAAACGTCGCGGATCACACCCGTGGCGGCGTCCGCGACACGGAGGTTTGCCTGTTTGTGGTCGCGCGATGTCGAGACGAACGCGAGCTTTGTTCCGTCCTGACTCCAGTAAACGTCGTCCCAACCGCCGCTGCACGAGATGTCGTCGCACTGCGTCGAACGATGCTGGTCGGCGGCCATCTGCAGCCGCGTCACTTTGGGATTATCGACGTCGATGATGACGCGTTGAATGGTCGTCACGACCTTGTCGCCGGGCAGCGGATATTTCCACGCTTCGAGTTTTGGTGCACCGACGTTCGTCGTGACGAGGTACATGTCGCTCGAGCCGCGCTGATCCTGCTGAAACGTCGCGATCTTTTTCGAATCGGGCGACCAAACCAAGATCGGACGATCGCTTTTGGTCCAGCCGGCGTTGTCCGTCGCATAACCAAAATCCTTTACACCGTCGGTCGTGAGCTGTGTTTCCTTTTTGGTTGCAAGGTCGCGGACCCAAAGATTGAAATCCTTTATATAAGCCGAGCGCTTGCCGTCGGGCGAAATGGCCTCGTTCCCCGCACCTCCGCGACGGCCGAAACCGCCGGGAACCACGAGCGGCTTGATGTCCAGTTTCGATGCGTCGCTAGCGGTCTGCCGCGAACCGTCCGCCGGGTTGATCAGCACATATTCGCTGCCGGCCGGCGTGAGTACGCGGTACCAAAACCTGCCGTCAGGAAGAAAGGTCGGACGCACGCCCGCACGGTCGACGAGCGGTGCGGTATTGTAGCTGAGCATTTTCTCGGCTCGCGCATAGTCGGCGGCGGTTAGAACACGCGGCTGGGATGCGGCGGGCTGCTGAGCGAATCCGACAACGGTCACGAGCAATGCAATGATCGCGGCGTAAACGGGTGTAACTTTTTTCATATTCCAGTGAATTGTATGTAAGTCAGAAAGGTTTGATCTGTTCTGTTATTATCCGAAAAAAACGCATAAAATTACAGCCGGCGTCCGCACTTATTACAATATTTAACAGAGGAGACGATTTATGCCGAAATACGTTATCGAACGTGACATCCCCGGCCTCGGGGCGTGGACAGACGAACAGTTCAAAGCCGCGTCTCAAACATCGTGCGGTGTAATCAAAAGCCTCGGTCCCGAGATCGAGTGGCTGCACAGCTATGTTACCGGTGACAAAATGTACTGCATTTACAACGCCGCTAACGAAGAACTGGTTCGCGAGCACGCTGCAAAGGGCGGTTTCCCCGCCAACAAGATCTCAGAGATCCAGGAGATGATCGGTCCGGCCACAGCCGAAGGTTAACCAGGCTGCCGAACTTTTGATGCAGATTGACGCACGATCAGAGCCTGGAATAAACGCCGATCTCGGCCGAGCAGTCAGCACGCACCCGACCGCTGCGGTGTTCGTGCAGCGCGCCGCGATCGTGGCGTTAATTTCGTTCGTATTTTTTCTGTTGATGCTGATCGGGTTTTCGATCAGGCAGCATTTCGGATACTTTCTGCTCGCAAGCGCGTTTCTCGTGGTTTATCTGTTCACAATGTTCGGTTGGTGGGTGCAAAAACGAAGCGTGCTGACAATCTACGAAAACGGACTATCGTACAAAAAATTCAGAAATAGTTGGAGCGATATAGCCGCCGCTGAGGAGTCAGCCGACGCGAAAGGTTCGATCACGATAAAACTCACCGATAACAAAAGACGTTCGGTATCAATACCGCCGACCTTGGACCGCTACGACCGCGTCGTTCAACAGGTTCGCGCCAACGTCCGAATAGATAATTCATAAATGCCGACAGCTCCGCACACTGAGAAACATTTCACTTCGGGCGAGGTCGTTCGCGACGCCGTTATCGGGATGAGCGACGGGTTGACCGTGCCGTTCGCGCTCGCCGCCGGGCTTTCCGGTGCGGTCGCGTCGACGGGGATCATCGTCACGGCCGGCCTTGCCGAGATCGTTGCCGGATCGATCGCGATGGGCCTCGGCGGCTATCTCGCCGGACGCAGCGACGTCGAGCATTACGACAGCGAATACAAACGCGAGATCCACGAGATCGACAAGATGCTCGACCACGAAAAGGACGAGGTGATGGAGATACTCGCGACCTACGGCCTGACCGCAGTGGAAAGCCGGCCGATCGTCGATTCGCTCGCGCGACGGCCAAAGGATTTCGCCGATTTCATGATGAAATTCGAACTCGGCCTCGAGAAACCCCACGCGTCGCGGGCGTTGAAAAGCGGCCTCACGATCGGCGGAGCATACATTCTCGGCGGCCTCATTCCGCTGCTGCCGTACATCGCGTCCGACGTCGTCGGCACCGCTCTTTTGTGGTCGATAGCGGTCACGGTCGTCGCTCTTTTTGTATTTGGATATGTGAAAGGCCAATTCACCGGAACCCGGCCTATGAGAAGCGCGATCCAAACCTGCTTTATCGGAAGCGTCGCCGCCGCTGCCGCGTTTTTGATCGCCCGCCTGATCGGCGGCTGATCCTCAAAATATCGGTCGCTGTTTTCTTGCCTCTGATTTTCTTGTATTCTATCTAATTGATATTCCTTTATTAATTGAGCGATCGACGGAGATTTTATGAGCGTGGAAGTGGTAATGCCGCAGATGGGTGAATCGATCACCGAGGGAACTGTTTCGAAATGGCTGAAAGGTGTCGGCGACAAGATCGGTAAGGATGAGCCGGTACTTGAGATCTCGACGGACAAGGTCGATGCCGAAGTTCCGAGTCCCGGCGAAGGCGTGATCCTCGAGATCCGGCACCAGGAAGGCGAAACCGTCGAAGTTGGAACGGTCCTGGCCGTTATCGGCGCCGAGGGCGAACAGCCCGCGGCAAGTGCGCCTGCCTCTGCTCCGGCACCCGCAGCCGCACCGCAGCCGGAACCTGCTCCTGCCGCTGCTGAACCGGTTGCAACGCCCGTTGAACCTCTTAATGCCGCTGCTGCTCCGCAAGCTGCGCCGTCCGGCAACGCTGTCGATATTGTCATGCCGCAAATGGGCGAGTCGATCACCGAGGGCACCGTTTCCAAATGGCTCAAATCCGTCGGCGACAAGATCGAAAAGGACGAGCCTCTGCTCGAGATCTCGACCGACAAGGTGGACGCCGAGGTACCGTCGCCCGCAGCCGGCACATTACTCGAGATCACCGTCGATGAAGGTGCGACCGTCGAGGTCGGCGCCGTTCTCGCACGTGTAGGCGCCGAAGGCGCTGTTGGGGCTGCGTCACCGGCGCAACAAACACCTTCCGCAGCACCTTCGGCGTCCGTCGAACAGACGGCCGCGGCGACCAGTGCAGATGTTCCGACCGTAGCTGTCGCACGCCAGGAAGTTGCCGCAACTCCCGCCGCCGCATCGGCCGGCAACGGTCACACCGCCGGTTCCAACGGCCAGATGACGGCCGACGAGCTCCGCCGGACCAAGAGCAGTCCGCTCGTCCGAAACATTGCGAAAGAGCACGGCATCGACATTTCGCGCATCGGCGGTTCGGGTATGAGCGGCCGCGTAACGAAAAACGACATCATGTCGTTTATCGAGTCCGGCGCCGCACTTCGTCCGCAGGATTTGCTGAAGAAAGGTGCGCCGGCCGCTCCGTCCATCTCGCAGCCGGCAACGAATGTAGAGCACACGCCCGCACCGGTCACGTCATCGGTCGGCGACCGTGTCGAGAAAATGTCGGTGATGCGCAAAAAGATCGCCGAGCACATGACGTTCTCGAAACAGACCTCGGCGCATGTGACGAGCGTTTACGAGATCGACATGACCAATGTCGCCAAGTTCCGCGACAAGAACAAGGGCGAGTTTCAGTCGCGTTACGGCACAAAGCTGACGTACATGCCGTTCATCTTCCAGGCGGTGAACAACTCGATCCGTAAATATCCGATCGTGAACGTCCAGATTTCCGGCGATGACATCGTATATAAAGGCGACATCAATTTGGGGATGGCGGTCGCACTCGATTGGGGACTGATCGTGCCGGTCATCAAAAAAGCCGACACGTTGTCGCTGTCCGGCCTCGCGCTAGCCGCAAACGATCTAGCCGATCGGGCGCGTACGAAGAAATTAAATCCCGACGAAGTGACCGGCGGAACTTTCACTATCACGAATCCGGGCGTCTTCGGCGGTTTGTTCGGAACGCCGATCATTAACCAGCCGCAGGTGGCGATACTCTGCGTAGGAACGATCGAAAAGCGGCCAAAGGTGTTTACCTCGCCAGAGGGTGACGATTACATCGCGATCCGTCAGATGGCCTATTTTGCCCTGACCTACGATCACCGGATCGTCGACGGAGCCGACGCGGAACGGTTTCTCGCCTATATGAAGGAGTTTCTCGAGAACGGGCAATTTAGTTATTAAAAAAAACTATTGCCATATCGAGCAGCTTTCTGTATTGTCGAGATATTTTGAGGCTTGCCCCTGAACGCTTAAGCGAACAGAATCACTCGACGTCGCATCAAATTCGAACATAAAATAGGGCTTCGTTGTTATGTTGTATAGATTACAGACACTAACGAGTCCTATTCTTCCTTTTTTGACCGGCATAAACCCTTATCACCACTAAACTTCCAGAAAAAAATGCAATACTTTTTGCCGCATTGGCACGCGTATTGTTGTGAGACCGGTGATGAATTGGCGGTTTTGCGATTCATCTCATTGATAAAGGTTTTTTGAATACGTATTTGACCGGCGTCGTCGCCCGGAAAACAGGGGATTTGAAAGCATTGACGGATCGCACACGTGCGGATCACACCTATCATCATTTTCAGTTAAGGAGTATCAAAATATGGTAAAGAAAATTTCAGTATTGTTTTTGGCAATCATGCTCGGCGCCGTGAGCCTCTTCGCTCAGGACGCTCAGGTCCGTTCGCTCGCCAGCGGTCAGAAATACAAGATCAAAGGCGTAGTTGTTGCCAAAGATGACGCTAACACTTTCGTGATTCGCGACACTACCGGTGTCGATACTCGCGTCATCATGTCGCCGAGCGCCAGCGTTAAGAGCAACGGCGGATTTTTCGGCGGCGGTACAAAATACACCGAAACCGCTATCGTTCGCGGCCTGAACATGCAGGTCGAGGGCGTCGGTGACGGATCGGGCAGCCTTGCTGCTACGAAGGTTCGTTTTGATAAAGACAATCTCGAAGTCGCTCAGTCGATCGACGCCCGCGTTTCGCCGGCCGAAGAACGCCTGACGATCGCCGAGCAGAATGCTCAGCGTGTTTCGGGACAGATCGATGAGTTGATGGCTATCTCGAATGCCGCACGCGGCGGTGCGAAAGCCGCACAGGACACGGCGGATGCCGCTGTTGCCGGTGTAAATGCCACCAACGAACGTATCTCGGCGATGGACGATTATGTCGTTCAGTCGACAGCTACTGTGAACTTTAGAGTAGGCAGTGCGGTCTTGACCCCGGAAGCGAAAGCTACGCTTGACGAAGTTGCAAGCGCAGCGACGACGCTGAAGGGCTATCAGATCGAGGTTACGGGTTTTGCGTCCGCTGAAGGCGGAACGCAGATGAACAAATCCCTTAGCCAGCGTCGTGCACGTGCGGTTATCGATTACATGATCGAGAACCACAATGTACCGCTTCGCCGCATCGGTCAGTCGTTTGGATTTGGCGAAATGCAGGCAGTCGCGGACAACACTACACGCGAAGGCCGCGAGCAGAATCGCCGTGTTGAAGTAAAACTTCTTGTCAGCCGCGGAATCAACCAGAATGTTGAGGTCCGTCCCACGGCTTCGCAGGATAATCCTGGCAACGAATAATTAACTTGAAATAACAACAAGAAGGCAGAAAAGTGAAACAGGCGAAAACCTTTTTCACTTTTTTGCCTTCTAAGTTTTAAATCTCCCGAAAGCCGCATTCAACTTCCCGGCAGCAATATTATGAACTTTCTGAACCGCGAACGACTTACCCTGTCACTTTTATTCATATCGCTTTTTTCCGCAACTTTACTGGCTCAAACGGCAACTCCGGTTCCGGCGACAGCTTCAACACCGGTGCCTGCTGCTACGCCCAAGATCGCGGAGGATACGCAGGTCTATAAAGTTGAATCGCGACTGATCGTGGTGCCCGTTTCGGTCGTTAACGCGAACGGTGATCCGGTTCAGGGATTAAAGCCCGCTGACTTTCGTCTCGCCGAAGAAGGCAAGCAGCAAGTTGTAGATCAAGTGTCCGACGCGGAAAAAGTGCCGCTCGAGATAGCTTTGCTGGTCGACGTTTCGGGAAGCGTCAATCCGCTGTTCGAATTTGAGAAAAAAGCGGCTGCTCAGTTTCTGCGTACTGTGATGAAAGGCGACGACCACGCGACGATCTTTTTGATCGGCGACAAACCGCTGCCCGTCGGCATGCGCGAGAATGCGGTCCAGGCGGGCGAACGGCTTGCAGCGGTAACGATATCCGGAAAATTTACTGCTTTTTACGATACGGTTTTGACGGCCGCAAAATACTTGCAAAAGAACGCTCCGCAAAAGAGCCGCAAGGTGATAGTTGCCCTCACCGACGGCGAAGACAACTGGAGCGACCTGACACGCGAAGCCGAAAAGGCGACCTACCGCGACATTGACGTAAATTCGCTCACACCCGAAAAACGGAACCAGCTCGCCGCCAGCACCGACAAAGCACATGCAAATGCCCAATCGATGCTTCGCAAAGCATTGCAGAACGCGGACACGGTTTTTTACTCGATAAATCCCGCCGGTGCGTCATACAAGCTAAACAAGATCAGTACACGTGCCCAGACCGGAATGCAGTCCTTCGCCGACGACACGGGCGGCACCGCGTTTACGCCGAGCTTTCAGCCGCTCGATACCAAAGACGCGTTGCAAAACGCCAGCAACGGCCGGAAGAACGAGGCCGTTCTTGATCAGATCTTCCGGCAGCTTGCCAATGAGCTACAGGCGCAGTATCTGGTCCAGTACTATTCGGACGCCGAGTTTCCTAACGACAAATTCGTGAAACTGGACGTCGGCCTGCAAAACCCGGCGAATCTTCGTGTCCGTGCCCGACGTGGTTACTATTCCAAGAATTAGTGCCTTTTAGCCGGGACGACTTCGACCTGGCCAACCATCTGTTCCAACCGCCGGCGATCGTCCTGATTCGTCGGCGTTGCTGTTTCGCCCATTTGTGGCTTTCCCATTGTCGGGCTGATAGCAATCGCTCCCATCAGGGGCTCAGGCGTCGGCGATGCAAAGATCGATGGAATTCGGCGAACCCCAATTTCCGTCTTTCGAAAGATCGAGACAAAGAACACGCCTGTCAGAAATGTAAGAATCAGCGAGAACGCCGCCGTCGTGTAAACGGATAAACGCTGACGCACCTTTGCCCAGCCCACGGGACAATCTTTCGTCAAAACCGTGCCGTCGGCTCGCCGGAAGTAGCGGACGCACAGTTGCCCCTCGCTGCTCACCAGCAGTCTCTCAGCGTCGTCACGGGTCATTCCCGATAGATTGTATACATTCAATTTGCAGTCGCCGCAGAACCGCTTACGTTCGTTCCCGTACATCTCGTTCCACGACGCCGAGCACGGACTCGCGATCTTCAAATTATCAAGAGGGCTTTTGTTTGCAGACATAAAAACTCCGTTCAAGATCAGGTTCAGCATCAGGGTGTTGTTGTCTTGAACGGAGCGTTCGTCGCTTCTTGCAAAAGAATTTATTCGATCTCGAATTTCGCCACTATGACGTACCGCAGCTTGATCTGCGAAAACGAAAGTGAATCGTCAACGTCGACTACGGAACCGGTCCGCGAATAGCTCACGGTGTTCGACGATGCGTTTGAGATCTTACCTGCGGAAATATATCTAGGCGTTTCCTCGACTTCTTCCTTAATGTACACGGGCTTGCCGGCACGCTCGCCGATCGCCGCCAGTAGATAGTCCGCCTTTTCTTTTGCCGCCTTCATCGCGTCGGTCTTGGTCTCGCGTCGGAGCCGCGTTATATCTGAATGTTCGGAATCGATCAGGTCGAGCTTCGCAACGTTCAACCGGTCGGCCATATCCTGCAGGCGCGCGATCTGACTTAGGTCGCGTATCTTCAATCGGTAATCCTTTGTCCCCAACGTGTCCTTCACCTTCTTCTGCCGAAAGTACATCGACGAAATGTCATAGATCGACAGATCTTTCGCCGCGTCGACGCCCAGCTTTGAAAGTTCGCTGCGAAGTGCGGTCTCTTGCTGTTCGATCGTGACCTTTTGCTTGCTCTCGATCCGCTCGTTCAGCGTGATCTTGAACGTGAACTCGTTCGGCGTGATCAACCGCTCCGCCGATCCGCTTACTTCGATCACTCGGCGTTCCAGCTGCTGCTGCATCTGTGCAACGGAAGTGCAAACAAACGCGCACATCACGGCGCCAACTGCAAAGAGTTTTTTCATGGAAGGTATCTCCTTAAATTTGTACGATTCCGATCTGAAGAGCGCGTGCGTCCGGCTAGCTCGCCGTGCGACGGTATTTGTGCGTGATCGGCCTGCGTCGACCGACGCCTATCGCGTTTTTAGAAATTATCAGCGTCGGCGGCAACTGCTGACGTTTGAACTCGTTCGCGGGATGCTCGACCTTGTTCAATATTTCGTAGACGAGGCCGCTGTCGTTGCCGGCGGAAATAATTTCCTTCGGCGACGCCTTTTGTTCGAAGTACATTTTGAGAATCGGATCCATCAGTTCGTAGGGCGGCAGGCTATCCTGGTCGAACTGGTTGGGGGCGAGCTCGGCGGATGGTTTTTTGTCGATGATCTTGTTTGGGATGATCTCACGGCCCGCCTTTTCGTTTATCAACCGGGCGATCTGCCACACCTCGGTCTTCAGCACGTCGCCGAGTACCGCAAGGCCGCCATTTGTGTCGCCGTAAAGCGTGCAGTAACCGACGGCGAGCTCGCTTTTGTTGCCGGTGGAAAGCAGAAGCCGTCCTTCGGCGTTGGAGATCGCCATCAGGATAACGCCGCGCAGTCGCGACTGCATATTCTCAGCCGCGAGGCTTTCGCCGCCTTTCGACGGTTTATGCAGTGCCATCTGTTTGAGCAGCACCTCGAACGTGTCGGAGATCGGCTCGATACGGCCCTCGCAGCCGAGATTGCGGATCAATTCTTCCGAATCCTTGACGCTTCCCTCGGATGAGAACGGCGAAGGCATCATCACGCAAACCAGATTTTCCGGCCCGATAGCTTCAGCGGCGAGTGCCGCGACGAGCGCCGAGTCGATGCCGCCCGACAGACCCAAAACCGCTTTCTCAAAATTGTTCTTTCGCGCGTAATCGCGAATGCCTAGCACCAATGCTCGATGTATCGAATCGATCTCGCCGCCCGTAATGCCGCGAGCATCCGGCTTTCGCACGTCGAGCTCGACCGTTTCGACAAATTCCTCGAACGCCGCGGCCTGCAAAATAATATCGCCTTCCTCATCGGCGATGAGACTAGCGCCGTCGAAAATAATGCCGTCGTTACCGCCAACAAGATTCACAAAAACGATCGGGATCTTATTCGCCTTCGCACGATGAGCGACCATGTCGCACCGCAGCTTTATCTTGCCTTTGTTGTACGGCGAAGCGTTGACCGAGACGACGACATCGGGCCCAAGTGCGATCACCTCGTCGGTCGGGTCGTTTTCGTAAAGTCTGTCCTTCCAAAAAGTCTTATCGTTCCAAAAGTCTTCACACACGACGACGCCGATCTTCACGCCGTTGATCTCGTACAGTTTGCCGTTGTTTGGATTCGGCTCGAAATAACGCGGGTCGTCGAACACATCGTATTCGGGCAAAAGCGTTTTGTCCGCGTAACCCAAAAGCTTTCGATCGTGAATTACGGCCGCGCAATTGAAAAGCCTTCGGCCGTCGTGATCCGGATTTGCCCGTATAGTTCCGACGATCGCCGTGATCCCTTCGGTCGCAGGGATGATCCGCTCGAGCGGGTCCGATGCGTGATCGATTATGTCCTGGTCCTGAAACCAGTCCTGCGACGTGTAGCCGTGCGTTACCAACTCGGGGAACACCACAATGTCCGAGGCGTCGCTGCGGGCGCTTTCGATCGCCGCGATTATCTTATCGACGTTGCCGTTTATATCGCCATTGATCGTATTGATCTGCGCGATCGTAACTTTCATTCCTAAATTATAAACGTAAAACGATTTGGAAAGCAGACAGCCGGCGGGGATCAAAAGCGTGCTGATCGAGAAATGACTACGAAACGACTGGTTCGTCGCACTTTTTGACCATCGTGAGGCGGTTGCCGCGGTCGTTGTATTTGACCTCGTCCATGATGTTGTAAATAAAAAGGACGCCTCGGCCAGACGTCTTGAACAGATTCATCGGATCGAGCGGATCGGGAATGGCGGTGACATCGAAGCCTTCACCTTCGTCTTCGATCGTGAATCGGGCTTCCTGTTTGGAAACCTCCGCAGTGATTCGCACGTTCTTTCCCGCATCGAATTTATTGCCGTGCTTGACTGCGTTTACAAAGGCCTCATCGAGTGCGACGAAAAGATTGGACTGCTCCGATTTTACGACACCGAGCTTTTCGACGCGCTTCAATAAATAATCGAGCACGATGTGCATGAGCGAGATAGCGCTCGGCAATTCGAACTCAATATTTTCGTGGAGGTCGCGAACATAGTCGACCTTATCGACGAATCTGGTCTTGAAATCAAGTACGGTGGCGACGAGCTCTTTTAATTCCTCTTCGTTGAAACCGTCGCGGCGAAAGCCTTTAGCGGATATCTTGAATGCCTTGATATGCTGGCCCTCGTGGACATCGACGGCCGCTGATGCAGTGTGCGAAACTCCGTTGCCGTTACCGTTGGCGGGTGTTTCGGCTTCGAAGTTTTCGACGTCCAGATCAGTGATAACCACATCGTAATCGTCGATATCCCCGATCAGAACGGCCGCTTCTCGGTTTTCGACGACCGTGACCTTGTGACCTGTATGCGAAAAGACCTCGTCCAAAGCATTCGCCAAGTCCCTGTGGTCGTCGATTATCAAGATTTGTCTCTGCATTTTTATGGAGCGTTCCCGGAGAGTTTTACGATTATCACAACCTACTTGTTGCAAATAATAACCTAAATTGCTACTTATTTCCTATTGAAGCTGCCCGATTCAGACAAACTCTACACGTTCGCCTCACTATCTCCGTATTCCCCGCGGCAGCGGATTACGATCAAAGCAGCCGATCTCGCCTTTTATTCGCTGATCCGCTCAATAGGAAACACCGTCAAATTCGAAGTCGAAGGCATCGCGAATCTCGAATCAATAAGGTCGACGGGCCGTACGCCGATCTACGCCACCTGGCACGACCGCATTTTCCTCGGGACGTATTTTCTGCGAGATCAGGGCATCGTTTTCCTGACCTCTCAAAGCTTTGACGGCGAGTACATTGCACGGTTTCTTCAGCGTTTCGGCTTTGGCGTAGTACGCGGGTCCTCGACGCGGGGCGGAGCTCGCGGATTGGCTCAAATGGTTCGCGAACTCAAACGAGGTGCCGCGATGGGCTTCACCGTCGACGGGCCTAAAGGCCCTCGATACGAGGCGAAACCGGGACCGGTCATACTCGCGAAAAAGACCGGCGAGCCGATACTTCCCTTTATCATCGAACCGTCCGGATTCAGTACCGTCGGCAGCTGGGACAAACTGCAGATACCGCACCCATTCGCGCGTGCCAGGGTGATCTTTGGTAAACCGATCTATGTTTCAGAAACCGCGGGTGATGAGGAGCTGGATCGGAAGCTCCGTGAACTTCAAGCGTCGCTCGACGACCTGACCGAACAAGGCATCGAGTGGCGGCGGCAATTTTAGCGATTATGTCGACTTGTCAGGACGCGCCCGAAATTTTGTCGTCATTCATCGACAGATAACTCGCGGCAAGCAGTACAAAGCTGATCCAAATCGCGTCGGCGAGCAGCAAATGGCCCAACTGCATGACGATCGGCCCGAGCATTAGCAGCGTCGCGGCACCGAAGGCGATCTGAGCCAAAACCAGCACCGAAATGACGTTCGACCACCGCCGAACACTACGATCCTCGTTCGATCTGGTCCGCAGCCAGCCTGCACCGAAAATAATAGCGACTCCGCCCGTGACCGAAACTATCGGATGAAGGACACGCAGTCGCAAAAGCATATTCGATGTCGCCGAGAAATCTTTTGCGATTCCCTCGGCAAGCGTGGCTGACGGAAACAACATGCTCGTCAGCGCCGCGATCGAGCCGCTGATACCGACGAGAAATATGAGACCTACGCCGGCGATGATAAGTGCCGATGCTTTTGAATCTCGCCCAAACCGCAGCTTTCCGCCGCCGCTCGCGTACCACGCCGTCAGGGTGAGGAACGCAACAAGTATCAGAGTGTTTATCAAATGCGCCGCGGCCCAGAACGGACGTTCCGGCGTCAGCGTTTCGGCGGTGTTGCCCGTAAGCACGAGGCCCGCACCGAGTGCTCCCTCAATGATCACGAATAAGAGAGACGCGAACGCCATCTTTGCAACGCGTGAAGTCTCCGCCGTTCGTCGGCGGTACCAGATATACAACGCCGCCGCGAACAGTCCGATGACGATCAAACCGTCGAGCGAGCTGGTTATCCGATGAGAAAATTCGATGAGCGTCTTTAACTCCGGAGCCGACGGAACGACCTCGCCGTTGCACGTCAGCCAGTGCTGGCCGCAGCCGTCACCCGATTTTGAAGCACGCAAAAATACGCCCCAAAGGATCACGATGATGTTCCATGCAACGACGAACCACGCGTATTTGGCGAACGATGACAGCTTTGCGTTATCTTTCATTGGATGTCTATTAAAATATCACCGACCATAATCGTAAACAAAAGTGCGATAAGATCGTGAGCATCGCGTCTGTTATGAAAAAGGAACGCATCGACAAACTGCTGCAGCTCCGCGGGCTGGCGGAGTCGCGGACAAAAGCCCAGGCGCTTGTAATGGCCGGCGTTGTACTGGTTGACGAAAAGCGCGTCGAAAAATCGTCCGAAAGTTTTTCGCCCGAGGCGACGATCCGACTGAAGGGCGACTCGCCCGAATCGAGATATGTCAGCCGCGGCGGGCTGAAACTCGAAAAAGCGTTAAGCGAGTTCGGCGTTGTTCCTACGGATTATTTCTGTCTCGACGTCGGCTCTTCGACCGGCGGATTCACAGATTGTCTCTTGCAGCACGGAGCCGCCCGCGTGATCGCCATCGATGCCGGCACCAATCAATTGGTTTGGAGTCTAAGGTCGGATCCGCGTGTCGAATCACGCGAAAACACCAACGCCCGCAGCCTCGTCCCGGACGATTTCGACCGGCCGTTCGATTTGATAGTGATGGACGTATCGTTCATTTCCGTTACGAAGATATTGCCTGCTCTATTACCGTTACTCGCTAAGGCCGGCCGCATAATTGCGTTGATCAAACCGCAATTCGAGGTGGGCCGCGGCGAGGTCGGCAAAGGCGGCATCGTTCGCGAGAGTGAGAAACACGATCGCGTGGTCGCCAAAGTTAACGCCTTTTCCGAATCGATCGGCCTGCGCGTCGGCGGGCTGATCGAATCGCCGATCCACGGCGCCGAAGGCAACAAGGAATTTCTAGCTATTTATGAAAAAGCCTGACGAGCCGAGCGGTTCGGCGGCCAAAGAAACGTTTGTGGAAGGACTGGACTACTACTTTGAGGACGGTTTGATGGTATTGACCGCACGGTTCTTGAGAAACCGCGGTTATTGCTGCGGGAACGGCTGCCGACATTGTCCGTATTCAGACCAGGAACGCGAAATTCAGAGCAGGAACTCGTCGAGTTCATTATGACCCGCCGAGGTATTTGCAAATTCATCTTCATACGTATCCGTGTTCTCGTATATGAAAGGCATAGGCGAACGGGCGATATGGACGAGTACCTCGGGCGAACAGCAAACCGTACTATATTTTTCCCGGTCGGATCTCATGTCTTCCCTGCTTTCCAGCCATTGCAAAGCCGCCCTCAAAACAACTCTTTGGTTTCCGTCCAACGGTTGCTTAATGCTGTAATGCATCCACTTACCGTCTCGCCGGGCCTCGACTAGTCCCGCATTTCTCAAGTAGGCGAGGTGCCGCGAGATCTTCGGCTGACTCTCACCCAACACCTCGGTGAAGAAGCAAACGCAGATCTCCTGGTTCTTCATCAAATTGAGCAGTCGAAGCCGTGTTTTATCGGCCAAAGCCATATAAAACGTTTCCATAGGTTGTAAACCTTCGCCGTTCATATTAATAAATTACCAGAAATACCAGAATTTGTCTTGACACCGCCTCGTAAGAAGAATATATTCGCCTTAACATATATATATGAACATATGTGAAATACGAAACGGAGATCACGAAAATGTCTGAAAATTTAGTCAAAACCCGGAAGCCGCATATATCTTTGAACGTCAAGAATGTAAACGAAAGCGTCGAGTTTTACAAGAAACTCTTTGGTATCGAACCTATTAAGTTCATAAACGGTAAAACGACGACGCACTCGATATTGAGCGCAGCAGACGGCGACGCTTCGGAACGATCACGTTTCGGTTACGCAAAATTCGATTTGCAAAATCCGCCGCTCAATTTTGTGCTCAACGAGGTAGCGTACAGAGACGGTGGTTCGCTTTCTCATCTCGGGATCCAGGTTGACTCGACCGACGACGTTCTTAAAACCCGCGAACGCTGGATCGCCGACGGCCTGCTGACGGTAGACGAAATGCAGGTCGATTGCTGCTACGCCCTGCAGGACAAAACCTGGGCCCGTGACCCGGATGGCAACGAGTGGGAAGTCTTTGTCGTGCTCGAAAACACCGAACCTCAGGACGCATCCTGTGCGTGCGGCACCAAGGTTGCCGAGAGCGAGATTTCGACCGATGTTTGTTGCACCGATGAGCAGAAGGCGTCTACTATTGGTGCGACAAATCAAGCTTGCTGTTAACCAGGAGAATCGATGCCGGACGAGTCATTCTATACGTTAGCCGTTCATGCGGGCGAGGACCGAAGCGAAAATTACGGTTCGGTTTCAGTGCCGGTCTATAACGCTTCGGTCTTTGCATTTGCCGATGCCGACGAGGGCGCGGCGATACACAATGAAGAAAAGCCCGGCTATTATTACGGCCGGCTCGGCAACCCGACTACCGAGGCACTTGAAAGAACGATCGCGGTTCTCGAGCGGGGCGAATCAGCTCTCGCATTTGCATCGGGAATGGCCGCGGTCAGCGCATCGATCTTTTCGAACGTGCGTGCAGGCGACCACATCGTTGCGCCCGAGTCGATGTATTCGACAACTACAAATTTCCTCAAACACCTCTCTGAATCCTTCGCAATCGGCGTTTCGTTTGTCGATGCCGGGAACGCCGATTCGTACGCCACGGCGGTCAGGCCGAACACGAAACTCTTTTGGATCGAAACACCATCCAATCCACTTGTAAAGATCACAGACATTCGCCGCGTCGCTGAGATCGGTCGATCTGCCGGTATCACCCTGATCGCGGATAACACGTTCGCGACGCCGTTCAACCAGCGGCCGCTCGAACTCGGCGCGGATATCGTCATCCACAGTGCGACGAAATATCTCGGCGGGCACAGCGACCTCACAGCGGGTCTGCTTGTCGGCACCGCGGAAGCGACAAAACATATTAGAAAAGTCGCGACCAAGCTCTATGGCGGGACGATCGCTCCGCAGGTCGCGTGGCTTGTAATGCGCGGGATCAAGACACTTGCCCTTAGAATGGAGCGGCACAATTCAAATGCATCTGCGTTAGCAGATATGTTGTCAAATCATAAAAAGGTCAAAGCGGTGTATTATCCCGGCCTTTCCACCCATCGAAGTTACGACGTTGCAAAAGCTCAAATGTCAGGTTACGGCGGAATGATCGGGTTCGATGTGGGAACTGCCGAGGCGGGTAAGACATTCGCAAACAGCGTCAAACTTTGTACACTTGCCACTTCGCTGGGTGGAGTCGAAACGATAATTCAGCATTCGGCCTCGATGACTCACGCAGCAATTCCCGCGGAAGAACGCATGAGAGCCGGGATATCTGACGGCCTCATCAGGCTTTCTGTCGGTATCGAAGATATCGCGGACCTGACGGGCGATATTACAAACGCGTTAAATGAGATTTAATATATTTGTCTCCGCATATATATTTTGATATTACCTACCTGTGAACAAACCAGTGGCCATTGCTCGTCGGCGTTGCATTGAAACAGCGTAAGAATTTCGCGGAAAAGCGGCCCGTTTGATCATGGCCAAAAAGAGATCTGTCTTAATTTTGTGCACCGGCAATTCGGCACGCTCGCAAATGGCCGAAGGGTTGCTTAGACATATATGCGGTGACCGATATGACATATATAGCGCAGGCACGGCGCCGAGTTCTGTTCGACGCGAGCCGATGGCCGTAATGTTGGAAGTCGGTATCGACATTTCCGATAATCGTTCCAAATCGGTCGATGAGTTCGCCGGCCGCGAGATCGACTATGTACTCACGGTTTGCGACAACGCGCAGGAAAACTGTCCGTATTTTCCAGCAAGAACAACGCTGATTCATCGTGACTTCGAAGAGCCGGCCGAAGTTCGAGGTGACGAGGAAACACGTTTCGCCGCGTTTCGCCGGGCCCGCGATCAGATACGCGAATATCTTGAAACGGAATTCATTTTAACGCTCGACGCTGAATAGATGAGCTACATTCTTGCACTTGACCAAAGTACGACCAGCAGCCGGGCGATCGTGTTTGACCGCGAAAGCCGTGTCATCTCCGTCAGCCAAAACGAGTTTACTCAAATATATCCGCAACCCGGATGGGTCGAGCACGACCCGGAGGAGATTTGGCGGACGCAGGTCCAAGCCGCTGCCGATGCGATGAACCGGGCGGGCCTGATCGCGCGTAATGTTGCAGCCTGTGGCATCACGAACCAGCGCGAAACAACCATTTTGTGGAACCGGCAAACTGGTGAGCCAATTCATAACGCGATCGTCTGGCAGGATCGGCGAACGTCCGCGTTCTGCGACGAAATAAGGTCCGCTCACGCTGATACGATCCGCTCGAAAACGGGGCTCGAGGTTGACGCATATTTCAGCGCGAGCAAGATCGGCTGGCTGCTAGACAATGTGGCGGGCGCACGCGAAATGGCTCAAAAGGGCGAGCTGTGTTTCGGCACGATCGACTCGTGGCTTATCTGGCGACTGACCGGCGGCCGCGTGCACGCAACGGACGTTTCCAATGCGTCGCGGACGATGCTATTCGATATCAATTCACTGGAGTGGGACGACGAACTCCTTGGGATCTTCGACATACCGCGTAGCGTTTTGCCGCAAATTCGCTCGTCGAGCGAGAACTATGGCGAGATTGAAATGCCATCGCAGATATCTGGTATCCCGATCTCGGGCGTCGCGGGCGATCAACAGGCCGCTCTGTTCGGCCAAGCCTGTTTTGCCAAGGGAGCCACAAAAAACACTTACGGCACGGGTTGTTTTATGCTTCAAAATGTCGGCGACAGCCCGGTGCGGTCGGAACATCGGCTCTTAGCAACCGTCGCATGGCAGATCGGGGGACGCACGGAATACGCGCTCGAGGGCAGCGTTTTTATCGGCGGTGCGGTCATTCAATGGCTGCGGGACTCGCTCGGTATTATCCAGACGTCATCCGACGTCGAAGAGCTTGCAGCGTCGGTGACTGACAACGGCGGCGTGTATTTCGTTCCCGCATTTGCCGGCCTCGGCACGCCGTACTGGGACCAGGACGCCCGCGGCCTGCTGATCGGGCTGACGCGCGGTACGGGACGAGGACACATTGCGCGTGCGGCCGTGGAATCGATGGCCTTTCAGACATCCGAACTATTGACAGCGATGCAGGCAGATTCAGAAGCCGTGCTCGACGAACTTCGCGTCGACGGCGGAGCATCGCGGAACAACTTTCTCTTGCAGTTTCAATCTGATATTTTGCAGATTCCGGTCAAAAGGTCCGCGATCAGCGAAACGACCGCCCTCGGCGCGGCGTACCTTGCGGGCCTGGGTGCCGGTTTCTGGAGTTCGAAGGAAGAGCTCGCCGAACACTGGAAGGCCGACGCAAGATTCGAACCCGCTATCTCCGCGGCCGCGGCAGGATCGCTGGTGGAGAGATGGCGCGAAGCGGTACACCGCTCACTCGGCTGGAACAAATAAAAAAGAGCCGCCAAACGGCAGCTTCTTTTTATTTTCTAGGTGACGGTCAAGCTACGCTTCGCGCGGATCCTCGCCTTTTGACTTGCTCATCTGCGGGGCAGCAGATGCGGTAGGTAACGGCATGCCCACAGCGTCCGATTTCGTAAGCGGCTCCTCGTCCGATTGATCGTCCGTGCTGTCGCTGATGATCATCTTGCCCGAGTGTTTCGTAAAGTTGAGCTGCCCCTTGTCGGTGTCGAAATCGACCATTATGAAATCGCCGGTCTCAACCTGCTGTGTCGCGACGAGGTTCGAAAGCGAGTAAACCAAAAATCTCTCGATCGCACGCTTCAGATGACGGGCACCGTACTTAAGGTCGATCCCTTCGCCAAGCAAAAACTCTTTGGCGGAGTCGGAACATTCAAAAATGAACTTCGTCCCAGCTGACTCGGTGATGCGGTCCTGAACCGAGTTGAGCTCGATGTCCAGAATTCGGCGAAGGTGATGTTCCTTCAGGCTGCGAAACACGACGACCTTGTCGATCCGGTTCATGAACTCGGGTGAGAATTTACGCTTCGCCGCTTCGAGTGCCGTGCGATAGATCTTCGAATCGATCTCATTGTCTTCCTGAACCGATCCCTGCTTTGTCGGTGCAAAACCGATGCCGCCCGAGATCATATCGGACATCTCGCGGGCACCAAGATTGGACGTCATGATGACGACGCTTCGCGAAAAGTCGACCCGGCGGTTATCCCCGAGTGTAAGAGTTGCTTTGTCGAGAATGCCAAGCAAAAGCTGCCAAAGTGAGTCCGAAGCCTTTTCGATCTCATCGAAAAGTACGAACGTCAATTTTGTTTCGTCGGTGTGCGCCTTGTCGAGGTTTTCCTGCGTGAGCATCGGCGAGGTTTCGCGATGGCCGAGGTATCCGGGAGGCGACCCGATCAGTTTTGCGATCTCATGCGAGTGCTGAAACTCGGCGCAATCGATCTTGACGACCGAGTGCGGTTCGCCGAAAAGAACTTCAGCAGCGGCCTCGACTACGCGCGTTTTGCCCGAACCGGTAGGTCCAAGAAAAAGCATCGTGCCGATCGGCCGAGACGGGTTGTTCAGTCCGGCGAGATAAATCTGAAACAATCCGCTGACACGTCTTACCGCCCGCTCCTGGCCGACGATCAGGCCCGAAAGCTTGTCTTCGAACTCGGCTGCCCGCGGGCTTTTTCGATCGGGGTCAAGCAAGATCCCCTTTTCAGTATTTCCTTTTTTATGGGACGTGTCGGTCTTCATGTTTATCCTCCGGGAATGCTTTTCCGATACGCCCGCTGGCCGTCTCGGAAGTCACATTCTCAAGTGCAGAAATGCCGTGAATCAGACGGCGTTCTTTCGTCTTTATTGATGATATCAAAGGTTGTTACGTTGGCTGGACTTTTCGTACAGGTTAGGGTGTGTCCAGAAGAATTGCGTATCGGCGACGGCGCGCCGTACAGCGTTATATTTTGCACAAAAGAAAAAAAACCGCAAGAGAAAAACTGGAAGTTGGACACGTATGCGCCTTTATAAGCGAGCGGCCCGGGCCGAAAGTTCGTACAAAGCGACGGAGGCACCAAACTGTAACGTGCCTTGATGCAGCAGATAATTCACGATGAGGTCCCGCCCGGAACAACTTTTTGAGCGCCCAAAATTAATTTCAAAAATTGATTGGTTTTGACCGCTGAATTTTACTCGTCGTAATAGTCGAGACCGAGGTGGGTGATCAATTCCTCGCCCATCATGTGCCGCAGCGTGTTCTTCAGCTTTTTGGATTGGATGAACAGATCATGTTCGGGGTAGAGTCCAGGGGCGGTCTGCGGCGACTTGAAGTAGAACGAAAGCCATTCCTGTATGCCTTTCATCCCCGCCCGCTGGGCGAGATCGAGAAACAGTGCGAGGTCTAGAACGAGCGGTGCGGCGAGTATCGAGTCGCGGCACAAAAAGTCGATCTTTATCTGCATCTTGTAGCCGAGCCAGCCGAAGATGTCGATATTGTCCCAGCCTTCCTTATTATCGCCGCGTGGCGGGTAATAATTAATGCGAACGACGTGCGAGAAATCACCGTAGAGTTCCGGGTGTACGTCCGGCTGAAGTATTTCTTCCAGAACCGATAACTTTGATTCTTCCTTCGTCTTAAAATTTTCCGGATCGTCCAGGACCTCGCCGTCGCGGTTGCCGAGGATGTTGGTCGAATACCAGCCGTCGAGGCCAAGCATTCGAGCTTTCAGTCCCGGGGCAATTATCGTTTTGATCAGCGTCTGTCCGGTCTTAAAATCCTTACCGCAAACCGGAACGCCCATCCGATCGGCGAGTTCGGTCATCGCGGGAATGTCGACGGAAAGATTCGGTGCTCCGTTCGCAAAAGGGACGCCCGATTTGAGGGCCGCGTAAGCGTAGATCATCGACGGAGCGATCGCCGGATCGTTGTCGTAGAGGCCTTTTTCGAACGATTCGAGCGAAGCGTGTACGGCAGATCCTTCAAGATAGATCTCCGTCGAGGCCGCCCAGACGATCACGAGCCGGTCGCAGCCGTTCTCCGCTTTGAATCCGGCTATATCCTCGATGAGCTGTTCGGCCAGCTCCATTTTATTTTTGCCCGTTTTAATATTGTCGCCGTGGAGGCGTTTGACGTAGTTCTGCTCAAAAACGGCGGCCATTGGCTTTAGGCTGGCGAGTTGTTCGGAAACCTGGTTGAGCAGGTCCTTTTCGAGCACGCCGGCGTTCATCGCGGCGTCAAAGGCGTTTTCCTTGAAGATGTCCCATGCACCGAAAACAATATCGTCGAGGCTCGCAAGTGGCACAAAGTCCTTTATCTTCGGACTGCGCCCTTCAGTTCGCTTACCGAGCCGGATCGTGCCCATCTGCGTCAGGCTTCCGACTGGCTGGGCAATACCGCGTTTTATCGCCTCGACACCGGCGACGAATGTCGTACTGACAGCACCCAGACCGACAAGCAAAATTCCTAATTTTCCTTCCGCCGGAGCAATACCGACACCCTTTTCCGCCATCCGTTTCCTCCGGCCCGCCGAAACCGACGAAAAGCCGCAAATTGTCTAAAAACTTATCTAACTGCCAGTAAAATGATAGCTTTAGAGCTCTGCTTAAGCAAACGACGCCCTGAAAACGCCGCCGAAACGAGAGAAAAGGCCTGTAGCCACAAGGGCAGCAGGCCTAATTCATCTTTTTAGAATACCCCTTATCGAGTCAAGAGCATCGCGCCGACAAGACCCTCATGAGTGTCCCTACAAATCGTACTTCCTATTGCTAATTTCCGAACCGGATTTCACAAGCAGGCGACCTGCAGGCCGAAAGCTTTTCAACTTTCTTTTGTTTACTTACGCGTCAGTTTTGCAATCCTATCGCAAATGAGGCGGACAAGTCAATATATTTTTTTTCGGCAAAAAATGATGTTCCGTTTTAACCCCTGAAACGGCACATTTTAAAAGAGCCGCTGTCACCTGAACGCGAATCGGAAGTGGAATGGCAGCGCCGCTTAATCTCGTGTTGATGAATTAATGCGGCGGTAAATTAATGCGGCGGTAAACGGTGAAGTCGATCTCCGGAAAGATGTTGTCGCGGGCTTCTATCTCGCCCAGCAGGTCAAGGTCGTCTTGCGAAATATCCCCGCCGTCGAGCATTTTTGCCAGCAGGTCGAAGCGGTGGATGTGCGATCGGAAACGTCGGCTTGAGTATTCGACGGTCGTTCCCTGATATATCTGGAACGCCCAGTCACTGGACTGTGCAAGCAAAAGCTCGCGGGCCATCTGATTTAGAATTCGCGAGGTAAGAGTTACGCGTTTACGCGTGCTCGACGCGGTCATCGCAACCGCGGGATCGTGCCGCGCTTCTTCCGCAAACGTTAGATCGTTTTCCTCATCGGCGCCTTCACGCGTAAACGCGTAACTCTTACTGGCGTATTCGGTCATTCGACGTTCGGCGTCGTGCTGGTACGGGTACATCCACGCGTTCGCCTCGTTGAGCCACACCTTGTAATATCCGTTCTCGCCCCAACTCGACGCCGTCGGCTGCTGAACCTGGATCGCGGTCCCCGAATCGAGAAAATCGCCAGGTGTTACGGCCGCAATGTCCGTCTGGTCGTAGTGGAGCTTTCGGAAAAAGAAATCGATAAATTGCGGTCCCTCGAACCACCAGTGGCCGAAAAGCTCCGCGTCGTATGGCGAAACGACCAAAGGCGGGTGGCCGCCAAAGGTTTCGCGCAGTTTGTGCGCCTGCTTTATCCGTTCGCCGATGAAATGCGACGCGTTTTCCGCCGCCTTTTCACGGGCAAGTGACGGTATGTACGGCTGCTTGTTCTGCTGCGGCACATTGCGGCCGGTGATGCGGTGGTATTTGAGCCCTAAATGACGGCGAGTTCCGTCGTCATGCAGGTGCGGCTTTAAGTATTCGAGCGGGGCGTCCCAGCCGATATCGCGGTAAAATTCCCGGTAAAGATCGTTTCCCGGATAACCGATCTCGGCGCTCCAAACCTGTTGGCTGGTTTCGAGGTCGCGTGCGAATACTGCAACTCCGTTCGGGCAGACGACCGGCGCGTGGACGCCGTATTTCGGACGCGGATCGCCGTACAAAATGGCGTGTGTGTCGCTGATGAAATATTCAATGCCGCAGTCTTTGAGCAGATCCTCGACACCAGGTTCATACGCACATTCAGGCAGCCAGATGCCTCTGGGCTGACGGCCGAAGTGCTTCTTGTAATTGCCGACGGCGACGTGCACCTGTGCTCGCCTCGCCTCTTTCGTCGAAATGAGCGGCAAAAAGCCGTGCGTGGCTCCGCAGGTAATGATCTCGAGCACGCCCTCGTCCTGCAGCTCGCGAAAGGCGCTGATCAGGTTTCGTTTGTACCGGTTGTTCCAAAGGTCGAGCGACGCGGTCAGACCGTCGACGTACATTTTCGCGGCGTCGTAAAACTCGCGGGCGTCGCGGGCGGTGCGTTCGAGCTCTTTAGTGGCGAGTTCGATGAGATTTTCGAGATGAGCGGTGTACCGCGTCTGCAGCAGTTCGTCTGCGAGCATCTCGCAAAGCGGCGGCGAAACATTGATCGCCAGCCGCGGCTTCGCTCCGGCGTCGTGCAAATTTTGGAAAATGAAGATGAGAGGAAGATAGACCTCGGTTATCGCCTCGTAGAGCCAGTCTTCTTCGAGAAATTCCGGATATTCAGGGTGCCTGACGAACGGCAGGTGAGCGTGAAGCACGAGACTGAAATATCCGACGGGCATAGCAGCGGTGGCCAGTTGTCAGTGGTCAGTTCTTGGAAAAGAACATCACGATCGTTAGACTCTTACAATGTTACGATCCTCACAAATTGAACGAGTGTGAGCTGATGGTTTCGAATTTTTCCGCGAAACCGCGGCGACGCCTGAGCGTCCGCGGAAAGTTTACACGGCTCGAGCCGTAAACCGCCGACAGTGTTTCCTCTTCGAGCATCTCGTCCGCTTCGACCCCGAAGTTATCGCGAACTGTCGAAAGGGCGTTTTCGGCACTTAACTTCGCAAAGTTCGCCTGCATCAATGCGAACAATCGGGCACCGACGCGGAACCTCAGGCTTTCAAGTGCTGCACCGGCCGCCAGAGCCAGCAAGGCATATCTGATCTCGTCGCCCAAAACGTCGTCCGCGGCGTTGGCCTCCGAACCTATCAGGCCCGTAAATGCCCGCCGCGTCACATTGTCGGCAGCCGCTGAATCATCGCCCGAAAGCGCGACGTCGAAAGCGTCCTGCTTAAATCCGGCAACATTCAAAACCTTTGCGAAACGATCTGCGCTCACTCGCCACTCCGCTTCGTCCGCGGTGTGCGGCGACGGGCTCTTTCGCGGCGTCTGGACCGTGTTCGAATACATAATGCGAATGTACGGCCGGCTCGGCGAATAGAAACCGATCTCGGCCCTGTATTCCCCATCCGCCTCGACTTCGAACCAAAACGAACCTTCCTCTTCGATCGGATGGATCTCTTCGGTACGCCGTTTGAGGTCGGTGAGTTTGAGTACGAGCGAGTAATTAGACGCCCGGTTGTGCAGTGCTCGCTCGAGAGTCTTAAGCGGATTGGCCGCGGTTGACCAGTAAAAGAAAAGCCGGTTGGGCGTCTGCATCGAAAGCCGTGCACGGTTTTCGCGTTCGAGCCGGGGAAGCTTCGGTTCCGCCAGTTCCTTAAAAGCCGCCGAACGCTCTATCTCGATGTCCGCCGCAACCGGTACTTCGAATTTCTGCTCAACAGGTTTTTCGTTCTTTACCGCAGGTGACGAACCGGATAGCATCGACCCCGACGACAAACCCTTGATCTCGTCGGGCACAAATTCGATGACGTCCGACCCGCTTTCGGCGTTATCGGCCGGAATTTTATTCTCGCTCATTATTATCGCTCTCAAAAACAAATAAGAGCAGATTATGCGGTCTTTTGAGCGAACTTACAAGGTTACCGTCCGCGAAGGGCCGATCAGTTGATGTGTTTTGCGGATTTAAGCTTGATCTCGATCTTGCCGACCGAGGCGTTTACCTGCGAGCGGATCGGGATGCGCCGGGCGTCGTCGGTGATCCACAGGACCATGCTTCCCTCGTGCTCGATCAGGCGTCGCGGACCGAATATATCCGGCTCGATCCGAAAGCACATTGTGCTGCCGAAGATACTCTTTTGCTTTTCGCGCGCCGTGACCCGCACTGGAATGTCGTACACGAGCCCCGAGTCGCTGATCTTCACGACGTACGTGCTCCCGACGCTAAGGGGCAGCAGACGAAGGCTGTAAATTGCCGAAACAAGATCGTGCGTAACCCCGTCGAGTTCCGAGGCGATCCGCCGCGGCGGCCGCATGGGCTCGCTCGGATCTGATTCGGTATACGTCACCCGCCGCTGCTTGTAATCGAAATCGGCCTGGCTGTCCCGAACGCGGTCCTTTTGAACGTCGTGCTTAACCGTTTTGAGCACACGAAATTCGTCTGTGCCGATGGTGCTGTTGAGTTCCTGCAAAAAGCTGTAGCGAAAAAGTTTGAGCAGAGAGCCTTTGGATCGCGCGTCAGCCCGGACCATCAGATCGTCGCTGCCCGGAGCATCTGCAACGGTAAACGTCAGATCGGCTACTGCTATTCCTCTAATTATCTTGCTGACTTTCGCCTCGTACGTAAGCGTCTCGCCAACGGCGAACGGCAGAGCTGCGGCCGTACGGCGCGGCCCCGGCTGCGAAAACGCTGTAAGCGACAAAGCCGCCAGAACGACGAGAATCAGACATCCACGTTTGAAAACTGCTGTCATAAAGTCAGTACAGACGGTAAAGAACGGTTCAGATAGTTTGAATTATAGCCGAAATCTCGGTTGCCTGTTTACTTTTTATTCCGCTCGGTGTCCGCGGGCCTAGACGCTCACCTCGTTGACGGCGGCCCTGTTTCGCAGCCGCCGCGAAACAGCCGTGACGGCCGTCTCAACATCAATGTCCATACAGATCCAGTTCGTGCACTCGCGGCGATGGCAATCGACTCGGCAGCCGATGTCAGTTCGTTCGATGCAGATATCCATCGGATCGAGGCTTCCGTTCCTCCACCATTCGGTCGGGCCGAATATTGCGGCGACGGGTGCCCCCGCGGCGATCGCAAGGTGTGTCGGTCCGGTGTCGCCGCCGACGTAAACTTCAGCCATTTTTGCGAGTTCGACAAATCCTTTCAGGCTCGGCTGCGCCGCCACGATCTTCGCGGTCGTACTGGCATTCATCGCCCGTTCGGCAAGTTCGCTTTCTGCTGGACCGGTCACGATCAGTGATGCGAGTCCAAATTCCTCATATAGCCGGTCGGCGAGCTTACCGAATTTTTCGGCGTGCCAAAGCTTTGTGACCCATCCGCCGGCCGGATTTAGTACCGCAAAACGGCCGCCGAGCTTTTCGGCGATCTCCGCCGCTTCCGCTTTGTATTCGTCTCCGGTCGCGATCGCAAATTCGAGCTTTCCGTCGTCGGGAATTCCGAAGGCCGCACGGGCGAGCGTTAGGTTCTTGTTGATAACGTGAGTCTGCGGCGGCATCTTTACCGTGTGGTTCAGCAAGATCCGGCTCGCCGGTTCGCGCAGGTCCTTTCGCGAAAACCCCCAACGATCCGAAGCTCCGCTCGCTTTGGCGATCGCCGCCGATTTCAAAAGTCCTTGAAAATCTATCGCCGTTTCGAACGCGGCACGTCTCAATCCACCGAGTTCCTTTCCTACTTCCGTCAGCGCCTGGCCTGCCTTCATCCCGCTCCGCCATCGGCGCGTGTCGATCTCGAAAAGCTGGTCGATGTATGGATGGCCGCGGAGGATCTCGATAGAGCGCTGCTCGGCGATCCAACCGATCTCGGCGTCAGGAAACGCCCGCCTGATCGCGGACAGTGCCGGCAGTGTGTGAACAATGTCGCCGATCGCGCCGAGTTTAACTATCAATAACCGCATTGTACTTGTTTAGATGATTTCGTTTGCGAGCATATATGCGTAATTCTTCGCGGCGTTGACAGCTTCTGAAATACTGAAAAACTTCTGGAATTTTATACTTCGCTTAAGTTATTCTATTAGCGGAGCTTTCCTGGCTCTGTCCCGTCTCGCTCGATCTATGTCAAAACCCGAACGTCAGTTACGCGACCTGCGCCCTGCGCTTGTCTTTCTGAGCGGTGAGCTTATCGCCGTTCCGATACCGCTCGAACGGCCCGAGGTGATTCTCGGCCGAGCGCTCGAGGCCGACGTTCGTGTTAACGACTCACTGGTTTCCCGCCGGCACGCGATGATACAAAGATCGTTTAACGAGGAGACGCAGAAAACAGATTATATCGTAGTCGACTTCGGCTCGCGTAACGGCACGTACGTGAACGGCGAACGAATGGGCAAACAGCAGGTACTGCAGAACGGCGACAAGATAACCATCGGGGATCATATTCTGCGTTTCGACCTCCTTGACGAGATCGACCGCGAATACCAGCGGCAGATCCACCGATTGATCTCGCATGACGACCTCACGGGCCTGTTGTCGAGCCGCTCGTTCTTTTCGGAATTGAGGCGCGAAGCTGCCCGTGCGACGGCGGAAAAAAGGACGTTCTGCGTACTAATGATGGACGTTGACCATTTTAAGAACGTGAACGACCAGTTCGGCCACCTGACCGGAAGCAAGACGCTCGAAGAGATAGGTGCTTGCATTATCGAAGTATTGCGCAGCGGCGACGCAGCTTCGCGCTTTGGCGGCGAAGAATTTTCCGCGTTCCTGCTCGATGCAGACATGACACAGGCGATGGTCGCGGCAGAACGCATCCGCCACGTTATTCAGGAACGGCTCTTCACGGTCGTCCGTCACGCCGAACCGGAATCGACCCATAAAGTGACGATAAGCATCGGCATCTCAGCATTTCCGGACGATTCGCAAGATCCGATCGAACTGGTCGAGATGGCGGATTCGGCCTTGTACCGTGCAAAACGCGAAGGCCGGAACCGAGTCTGTACCTATCACACCCCGACAGCCGACGAACTTAATCGGGAACTCCCGCCCCGCCGCGACTAAGTTTTTGCAACATTCTACTGCCCGATCGCGTTAAAGACACGAGGCGTTTTTCGTGGTAAACTCTTCTGTTTTTACACGGAGATCGACCACCCGCGAAATTAGATACAGCTTTTTCAATTAGTGATCACCAAACTAAATCTTGCCAGCAGGCCATTTCGCAATCGAACCACGCCGTACTTGCTGGCGATGCTTCTCGTTGCCTTCGCCCTTTCGGGTGCACTGCTTTGCTTTGCCCAATTGCGCAAAAATGTGACGGCCAACGAGGAAGCCAAGAGCGATATAAAACGGATGGAAGGGGAGATGGCCGACCTTCGCTCCCGAGGCGAACAGGTCCAGCAGCAGCTCTCACCGCAACAGAAGGAACTGCTTGTCGCCGCTCACAAACTCGTCGACAGCAAGACTTTTGTCTGGTCACGGCTCTTTTCCGATTTGGAAAACGTCCTGCCCGGCAACGTCAGCGCTTCGCGTATCGCGGTACAGAATATTTACAAAGACGGCGACCGTGTAAAAGCGGAACTCGAACTCGGCGTGCTGAGCCGCGATTACCGGGCCGTGATGGGAATGATCGGCTCGATGAATAATTCGGGCATATTCCAGGCTGAACTTCGCGGCCAGGACCTGCAAAAAGGCGAAGGCACAAGCTATACCGAATACACGCTTCGGCTTATCTACACGCCGCCGTACGGCACGTCGGCCGCTCCGTCGACAGACGTCGCCCGGGCCGCTCAGGGAGGCGCGCAGTAATAGGAATGAGCGAGAACGAGATCGAAAATAATTCGCCTGAAGAAGAACCGAAGTTGATCGTAAATGAGTACGGGTCGACGATCGATTCGGCGGTGGTCATTGAGGAAGCCGACCGTACGGTGCTGCTGACCGACAACGAGACGATCGTTTTTCCCAAAGAACCGCGAATTGATATCGTCCCAAAAAACAGGCTGCGAAAGGTTTACGGCGGCATGTGGGGACAGACTGAGATAATCACGGTCGGCCTCGGCGTTCTCGCTATACTGGCGGCGCTGCTTTTGTACGTGTTCGTCGTCGTGCCGTCCAATAACGAGTTTGAAAAGAACCGTGCCGACCGCGAGCAGCTCAAACGCGACCTTGCGACGGCGCAATCGAAATACGGCGACATCACAACGACTGAATCACAGGTCACTAAACTGCTCGCGAGCGTCGACAACTTCGAATCGAGCTACCTGCCGCCGGCCGACAACGGCCGCACGTCGCTGTATCAGCGGATAAATGGTTTGATCTCAGCATACGGCCTAGTGAACACTTCCGGGCCCGATTACGCCCCGCTTGAGGTCAACGGCCAGACACAAAATAATCAGGCCGATGACGAACGCGGCCGCGGAAAGTTTCGAAGCCTTTTTCCCGGTGTCTACGTGACGATGACGGTCGAGGGCTCGTATCAGAATCTGCGGCGGTTCCTTCGTGAAATAGAAGCGGGCAACGAGTTCGTTGTCGTCAGCACCGTTGAGATCGAGCCGACCGACACTCAAAAGAAAGAGAACGCACCGCAGCCGGCGGCCGCTCGCGCAGGAGCGGTCGGTGAACAACTCCCCGGCTTTCCCGGCACCGGCGTCGTGACCAATCCCGCACCGGTGCGGGTTCAAACAGGCCCGCGTGGAAAGACACACGGCGAGACGGTCAGCCTGCGGCTCGAAATGGCAGCGTATTTCCGCCGGCCGAACGCCGGATTGTCGACGGGACCGCAGTAGTAAGATCTATTAATTCAATGGGAATTTTCGAAGGCAAATCGCCGACCGAGAAAAAGAAGATCATCGCCGCCGGCGTGCTGTGCGCGGTGTCGCTTATCGCGCTTTATCTCGCGTTTGGAAGGAGCCTGTTCGGGAGTTCTACAAAGGTCGTGGTGACGGTGTCGCCGACACCGAAATCGAGCGCTACACCGAAAACCAACGGCGGCGACCTGCAGATGCCGACGCAGGGCGAGCAGAACTTCGATTACCAGACGACAGAGGTCGTTTACAATCCTGGATCGTATTCCGCTCCCGACGCCGGCCGCAACATCTTCGCGTTTTACGAACCGCCGCCGCCGTGCCCGACGTGCCCGACCCCGATCCCGCCGCCGCTGCCGGAGAAGACGCCTGTGCCGACGCCGACGCCGTGGTTCGACGTCAAGTTCGTCAATCCGCAGAGCGTGTACGCCGGGTCGAAGGGTTTCCGGTTAGACATAAGCGGCGATAAATTTACGCGCGACGCACGCATCTACTTCAGCCAGAACGAGGTGCCGACGACGTTCGTCAGTGAACAGCGGCTGGTTGCCGACATTCCCGCCAACTTTATCGCGCAGGAAGGCCCGCGGCAGATCATCATCCAGACGCCGGACGGCAAAAAATATTCGTCGCAAGTGATGCTGAACGTCCAGCCGCCGCCGAAGCCTGAGGTCCAGTACATCGGCATGATCGCACGCAAGCGATATAACAACGACACGGCCTATTTTCTGGAAACGGGCAAACAGGTCCCGATCAGCGCCCGGCTCAACGACCTCGTCGGCGGGCGATTCAAGGTTGTCAGCATCTCGGCGGAACAGGCGATTTTGGAAGACGTAAATCTCGGGTTCCGACATCCGCTGCCGATCTTCCGCCCGGCTCCCGGCACCGCTGCATCGCAGCCGACCGGGCGCGATTCCTTTAATCCGAGCGGTGGCGGAGGTTTTGTTCCGTATAATCCAAATCCCAATCCGCCCCAGCAGAGCATTCCGGGAATTTCCGACTCGATCCCGCGATACGTGCCGCCGCCGAACGCGAACCCCAATAATCAGATGCAGCCGCCCCAGCCCCAGCAGCACCAGCAGGCACTGCCTCCGAAAAAGGACCAGGACGATGATGACGACGGCGACAACTAGCCGACAGCCGAACCCCGAAGCCGGGATGACGCTGCTCGCCGTTATGGGCATGATGGCGGTCCTTGCGATCGCACTGCTCGCCATCGCGCCGGCGGTCCAACAGGAAGTTCAGCGTGAAAAGGAGCTCGAATCTATTCGCCGCGGCGAGGAGATCGCGGAAGCGATCAAACAGTACGTCGTCTATTACCGCGGAGCCAAACTGCCGAAGTCGATCGACGATCTGCTCGAGGGTTTGCCGCAGGGCACAAAAAAACGCCAGATCCTTCGGCCGTCGGCGGCGACCGACCCGCTGAGCGATGACGGCAAATGGCGTTTGATACAGGCCGACCCGAAGGTGATCGCCGCCTTCGCAAAACGCATTCAGGATTACAACAACGGACTTCTGCCGTCCAATCCCGCACGCGAACTGGATAAATATTCGGTTGTTATCGTTAACTCGTTGAATACGACAGAGCCGGACGATTCGGCGGCTCCGGACGAGGACTTCGAGGTCGTTACCGACAACGTGCCGTTCATCGGCGTCGCCAGCCAGAGCAAGAGCAAATCGATAATCGCCTATTACGGCATCGAGAACCATTCGAAATGGATCTTCACACCGTTGTTCCGCGGGATCGGAACGAGCCGGGTCGCGATGCCCGGTGCATTTGATAATTCAAACACCTCCCGCGGCGGGAGCCAGGGCCAAGGCCGCCGGCCTTTTGACCGCTAATCAAAAATGTCTTTTTTCGGCGGCTCTTCGTCCGGCGGCACCTGATCTTTGGGCTGCTGTACGATCATCGACCCGGGCGGGAATAACTCGATTCCGGCGTTGTGCAGCGCCCGCATTATCGAGACTGCCGCTCGGTCGAACACGGCCAGCGGCCGGCTCGTGTCGGTATCGAGCCAAAAATTCGCCGTCACCAGCACGCCTTCCGGTGCGAGGTCCGTTACGTACACGTTCGGTTTCGGATCGCGCACCACGCCTTCCGTCAGCAGCATCGCATCCAGAGCTGTTTTTTTCGCGTATTCGACCTCGACGTCGTAGCCGAGATTGAATTTCAACGTCATCCGCCTTTTTGCGCTCGCTCCGCGAATGGTCAGTGCGCTCGAGTACATGTCGCCGTTGGGGATGAGGACGAGTTCGCCGTCGTCTTTTCTCAGCGACGTAGCACGCACGCCGATGTACTCAACTTTTCCCTGGTCCTTGCCGACGAACAAGTAATCGCCGATCTCGAACGGCTGCTGCCACAGGATCAATATTCCCGAAAAGAAATTGTTCAGAATGTCCTTGGTCGCAAAGCCGATAACGAACGAGGTGAACCCGAGTCCGGCGATCACGCTGCCGAGATCAAAAGACGGGATCACAACCGTCAATGCCACAAATACGCCGACGACGTAGACCGCAACCACCAACAACCGGCTTATCAGAAGCCGCAGACGCGTATCGATCGGGGCTTTGCGGGTCGCGGCCATGAATGCGTAACGCACCACCTTGGAGAGCAGCCAGAAAAGCACCAACACGATCGCGGCGGCGATCAGGAAAGGCAGCCGTCCAAAAATAGACGTGAGCAGCCCGCGGATCGAGACCAGAACGCTGGCCTGTACGTCCGACCATAACTTAATGAACCAATCCGACCAGCTCAGCGCCTGCAGTAATATCGTCATACTTCTATACTTGCGGACTTACAGAGAGATTACAAATGGTTCGAAGCAAGGGTTGACAAAGACATGATTTGGAATTAGAATAATTCTAATTAGGAGATCAATATATGGAACTGCATAATACAAAGATAGATATCACAAAGGCCAAGCGTGAAAAGCTGATCGCGATCCTCAATCAGCGACTTGCCGACGCCTTCGACCTCAGGTCACAGGCAAAGCAGGCTCATTGGAACGTGAAAGGCATGAACTTCATCGCGCTTCACGAGCTCTTTGACCAGGCCGCCACCGAACTTGATACTCATGTCGATGACATAGCCGAACGAATTACAACGCTCGGCGGAACAGCGATGGGCACCGTCCGGCTGGCCGCTCAGAACTCTTCGCTTAGCGAATATCCGCACGAGATAACCGACGGAGCCGACCACGTCGACGCGCTTTCGAGTGCCCTTTCCGACTTCGGCAAAAAGGTACGGGCCGACATTGATACGACGGATGAACTTGGCGACAAGGACACGGCTGACCTTTTCACCGGTATCTCGCGCGGCATCGACAAATTGCTCTGGTTCGTCGAAGCCCACATCCAGGCGTAAACGGGTAAGAGTTACGCCTTTAGGCGTGAAAGAGCTTACCAACACTCGAGTTATGGGTATTCGTGAGCGTTGACCACAAGTTTCACGCGTAACTCGTACATTTCACGCGTAAGCGCGTAACTCTTACACCTCATGCGCGATCGACCTTTCGGTAATTTTGTCGAACGAGTATAATCTGAGCACTCGGGAAACGAAAAAAATTATGCCGCAAAATCATCCATCAAAGAAAGATCTGATTAAACGCCGTGACGAGATAAACGAACAGCTAACCCGCGTAAACGAGGACCTCAGGCTGGAACTTGATCGGGACCCCGAGGAACAGGCGATCCAACTCGAACAGGACCAGGTCGCTTCGACAATGGAAAGCAATCTTCGCCGCGAGCTTGCCGTTATCGAAGATCAATTGCTGGATCTCGAATAAATTTAGATGACAGCGACAACCGACATCCTCACCGGGACCGTCAAAGGACCCGGGCTTTTGCCGCACGAGTACTTTTTCATCACTCGCGACAACAAAAAGACGCGCATCGGCGAGTTCGTTTATTACGAGGCCGAGGTCGGCGACGGCCGCCGCCAGATCGTCGGGACGATCAATGCGCGAAGGCTCGTCCGCAATTTGCCGGACGCATTTTTGGCCGATCCCGGAACGCCGCCATCGTCCGTTTCGTCGCTGATCGGTTTGGATGCCGATGCATTGGAGATCTATGAGATAACGGTCTCGACTGTCGGATATTTCAGCACACGGCTCAACGATTTCGTCAATCCGCGCATTCCGCCGCAGCCCGGCGACCCGATCTATCTGGCGTCCAGCGAAACGTTGTCGCGGATGCTCAGCCCGAAGCAAACGGCCCAGGCCGGCTCGGCCCACATCGGCTCGCTTCTTACACGCGATCAAGGCGAAGTTCCGATCGTTTTATCGGTCAAGGACGTCGTTTCGACTCATCTCGCGATACTTGCCTCGACCGGTTCTGGCAAGTCCTACACCGCCGGCGTTCTCGTTGAGGAGCTGATGCAGTCGTACAATCGTGCATCTGTTCTGATCGTCGACCCGCACGGCGAATATCACACGATGCAGGCGATCCAGGGGGACGATCAATTTGCCGGTACGGATGGCTACAAACCTGAAGTAAAGATCTTCACGCCTGACAAAATAAAGGTCCGGTTCTCAACACTCACCGAGGCGGACGTTAAATACCTTTTGCCCGACGGCACGTCCGACAAGATGCTCCATTTTCTCGGTCAGGCGTTTCGCAGCCTTAATGATCAGCTCAAGGCCGAGGGAAAACGCGATTATCTTTACAGTTACTTCGATTTGCGCGACCAAGTGCAGAAACAGCAGTTCGGCAAGGAAGGCGAAAATGCAGGCGACGGTGGAAATGTATCGTCGATACAGGGATTGCTTTGGCGCCTCGATGCGCGGTTTGACCGGCCCGACGGAATTTTTTCGGCGGACGAGCACATTCCGCTCCAGGACATGTTCCGGCCGGGCCGCTGCACGATCTTGCAGCTTTCCGATATCGAGCAGCACGAGCAGCAGGTCATCGTCGGAACGCTGCTTCGCCGCGTGAACAAAGCCCGCGTGATGACGGTCCGCGAGGAAGCGACGAGCGGCGAGAATTTTTTGGATTATCCCGTGTTCACTTTGCTCGAGGAAGCCCACCGTTTCGCCCCGGCAGGCGCGAGCGTCGTTTCGACGAACGTGCTAAAACAGATATTGAGCGAGGGCCGCAAATTCGGCGTCGGCATCGGCCTTATCACGCAGCGGCCCGGCAAACTCGATCAGGATGTCCTCTCGCAGTGCATGACCCAGATCATCATGCGCATCGTCAACCCGATCGATCAGCAAACCGTCGCACAATCGGTCGAAGGAGCGGGCCGCGCAATGCTCGCCGAACTTCCTGCGTTAACGAAAGGCCAGGCGATAATCTCCGGCGTCGGCATCAACACACCGGTCATGTGCCGCATCCGGCCGCGTCTCACAAAACACGGCGGCGAGACATTCGACGCCCCGGCCGAATGGATGAAATGGCACTCCTCAGGCGAGCAATCAAAACGCGACCAGGACGAGTCGCCGTACCTGAAGCCGACCTCGGACAAAAAACCAGAGAAGATCGGGAATATCAGGATCTGAAATTCTCGACGAAAACTTATTTCAATTCGCCGATCCGGTAAAGTTCCTTTCCGTCGTCGGCAAGATCCTTTCTAACGAGCAAGACCAGATCCACGCCCGGCCTTAGCGCGTAGCTGGCGACGTATTCGTACCGGGCCGAATATCTGCGGATGACCTCGGCGTCCTGGTCGCCTTTTTTTGCGATGATCATCTCGGCATCATTGGTGTCGACGAGCTGGCCGTGAAAGTTGGCCTGCTTATAATCTCTTAGATACCAAACCATCGGCCAATAATCGGGCGACACGATCTCGATCTTGGCATCTTTCCCTTTCCCGCTCTTGTCCGCATAACGATCGATCTCCGCCATGAGGTCAAGGAACTCGCGTTTCGTGTGGGCGTAGACGTACGGCATATCTTCGTCGGCATAGCGTACGAAGTTAGTATCATAAGTTTGATAGGTCATCCACACCGACGCGGCGAGAGTCAGGATAACGCCGAGCGTCCGCAGCGAGGCGTTCTTGGCTCTCACAAGTTCGTTTATGCCGTAACCCGCGACGAGGCACATCGGGAGCAAAAAGCTCAGTGCAAGCCACGGCGTTTTGTACGGAATAATCGTGTACGCCGCCAGCAGGCCGAGCGCCCACAGACCGGCGAACATCGCAAAGCGGTGACGAGCTTTCACAAACGCGATTACGGTGCCGACCGCCGACAGGACGAATATCGGAAGTTCGCTCTGATAACCCCATTCGAAATACGCCCACATTCCGTTCTGCGTGTGGTCCTTGCTTCCGGTTTTCGTCCACAACGCATAAGCCTCGAACGCCGCTTTCACGCCCTCCGGATAAGTAAAGAACGACGAAAAGAAGAGCACGCCGAGATAAATAAAAACGGCGGCAGCGGCGGCTGTGATCAGCAGCAGATCTGTCCGCTCGCCAAGAGCACGCCGAAAATTTGCCCAGTTCAAAAATGAATCATCGATCTCATCGGAGCGATCCGCATCGGTCGAAGGCTTATACATCCGCCGCCAGATCCAAACACAAACGCACGCGATCGCCATCGTGCCGAGCGTGATGAACGCCGTTTCTTTGGTCGCAAAATAAAGCGAGGCGCACGCCGACGCCAAAATCAGATAGATCGGCCGGCCGTTGTTCCACGTCATCACCATCCGGACGACCGCGATCACCAGACCGACCTCGACCAGAAAGAACGCCCCCCGGAAAACCCACACTGAAACCGCGATCTTTTCGCTGAGATAATTGGCGAGAGTGAGGGTCGATGGTAGAAAGCAAACCAGCAAGATCAGAACCAGCGACCCGATCGCAACGATCCCGGCCCGGCGTTTCTCAAGGAAGAAGACGATCGACGCCGCGATCGCTAAACTCAGGAACACGAACAGCGTTTCGTGAATAAAGTACCGCGAAATGAACACCATTCCCGGCGACAATGCTAAAAATAATGCTGCCGATAGGCTGCCGATCTTACCGAGGTAACGCCAAAGAAAAAGCGTGAGAATGACCGTCAGAACACCGAACACCGCGACGCTCGCTCGAACGGTCACGGTTTCCAACCCGAACACTTTCGCGAACGCGAGAGCGATGTAGTAAAGCGTCGGGCCGTGATAATTCGCCGGGTCGTATTTGTACAGCCCGTCGCGAAAAAGGTTCGTGAGAAAAAATCCGTTCACGCCCTCGTCGTGGTGAAAGGGCTTCAGGCCGAGATCGTAAAACCGCAGAAATATGGCGACCAGCGTCACAAGTGCACCGCTCGCGTACCAGACCGGGTCGGAGATAATTTCGGTGTTCCCGTCTGATGTTGATGTATTGCTGAGTTCTTCGTTTTCTGCCATTGGCGCTTTTTATCTTATTTGGTAAACCCGATATTGCCCCGATTCAGCCGCGACGGGATATTTCGAAAAGAAAGCCTCGTTTGCCGAAAGCGTGTTCCGCTCCTCCGGTGATATCAGCACGTAATCGATGCCGTATTTTTCCATCATAGCCGCTGCATCCGGCCCGCCGAGATAAATACGCTTGAGATCGCTTTCGCGCTCCGCGAAGTCGATGCCGTGCGAGCTGAGGTGTCCGATATACCGCATCATCGAACGCCGGCCGGTCAGCACAACGGCGGTGTTATACGTCGGCGCGTTTAGGAAAACCGCGTTCGGCGGCGCCGACTGTTTGATCTTTTCCGCGAGCAAAACGGCGTCACGATCAAACACTTTGTAATTGATCTGCCCCGAAACCGTCCGCCACACGTCGATCGATCCCGATAAAGTTAGTGCAACGAAGCAAATTATCGCGGCCGCCTTCCACGGCGACGTTCGCTGCCAGAGCCACGCGAGAGCGTACGCCGCGAAGGGGAGCGACCCGATGAACCAATAGATAAGGATCTTGATGTTGTCCCATTCCCACGGTGCGAACTTTGCGACGTTCGAAACAACGAAAAGAAACGCGAACGGAATATAAAATAACAGCAGGTGCGGCCTGTCGAGTGTAATTGTCTTTGTTATTTTATTGCGGTGTCGTCCGCTCTTGTGTGCGTGAGAGATATCTTCACGTGTCGCGGCATGCTGGCCGTTCCTACTTGCCGTCCATACGAGATAAAGGCCCAACGCAAGCAAAGGAATAAAGATGCCGGTGTTGACGAACCAAAACCAAAGGAAGCTATCGTTTTCGCCCTTGTTCCAGCCGTAATGCCATCCGATGAACTTGCTCGTCTCGGATGCGCTGCCGGCGATGGACCAAAGCAGTTCGGGGATGGCCATCAATGCCACGCCCGCAGCGAATATCAACCAAAGCTTCCATTTATGCGGCTGCAGGATGAAGAGAAAAACTCCGACGACAAAAAGTACCGCCAAGCTGTGCAGATGTATCAGCGGCAGCAGGCCCGCGAGCAAACCTGTGAGGAAAATTGAGAATGGAGAATGGAGAATGGAGAATTGGTGGCCATCTTTATTTTCAATTCTCAATTCTCCATTCTCAATGCCCGGAACCGCTTCGGCGGTGAAGACTTTCCACAACCCGCCGAGCACCAGAATCGTCAGCGGCATTCCGAGCAGGAGGCTCCGCTGCGTGATGAACAACACGACCAACGAATTTCCCCAGCGAAAATGCTCGCCGATAGTGTAATCAGTCGGAATGTGCCAAAGAAAATCCGTGATCGATCTCGCCTGTGCGCCGAAGTCGGTAAAAAATGCAATAAAGCCCAGCCCGCCGCTAAAGAAAAGAAGTGCCGGACCGATCCTGCCGGCAAGCCGGTCACCGGTGAGTTTCACAACAAACCGCTCGAGTATCACCAGCAGCGAGAACGCCCACGAAACATGCTGAACGAACATCGCGTCAGCGACGCCCGCGCCAAGACGCGTGAAACTCGCCGTCAGAAGATCGGCGACGAACGGATATGAAAATCTCGCACCGGAAAACGACGGGTTTTGCGGCGGAAAATTATTGCCGTCCGTAAATCCGAAGATCGCTCCGAGATGGAACGGCAAGTCGCCGAGATTCTGGGAGGCACCGGTAAAGATGCCTTGCGACGTCTCGATCATCCCGCGCCGGAAAAAGAAAACGAATAGTAGAAAAAAGAACGCATAGTAGGCGAAACGCGAGAACTTTCGCATATTCGCACCGCGAAGCTTTCCCTTCGCTTTCGCCCAATCGTGCTTGAACACTCTTGCATTAGCAGTATTTCGAAAAGCCAGAAGCGTCAGCAGCGACGCGAGCAGACAAAAGATCAGCACGGGAACGTTGAAGCCCGCAGCCATCGACGCAATGAACGCGAGTGTCCCGAACACGGCCGACCCGATGACATTCCCCGACGCAAGACGCCACATCAGCGGCTCGTCGTCCGCGAATATATACGTCACGGCAAAACCGCCGAGTGCGATGACGAAGATCAGCAAAATTGAAACGGCCATAGCTATCGACACAGATTCTACCCGATAAAGTTGACTCGCTCTAACGCCTGAACGAAGCGACTGTCCGCCACGTAAAAAAGTCTGGAATTATACATCACGATAGGCTATACTTTCTCCGCTAACCATTAGTTCTACCAATATCCCAATTTTTACAAGGGGCCCAAAAATGAAACATTTCGGATTCGTTCTCACTGTCGTACTGTCCGCCGTTGCCGCGATGCCGATGGCGGCTCAAGACTCGCCTTTCCGCAAGTTGGATGTGGTCGCGTCATTCAGTCGTCCTCAAACAATTACGACACCAGAAAGCTCAGTCAAGGACTTGGCAGCTATATCAAACCTATCGGGCATTCTCTACACCGATAGAACGTTATTGCGGACCGACGATAACGGCAAATCGTGGAAACGCCTTACGCTGCCGATCGGTTCGTCCGACAGTATCGCGTCGGTCTTGTTCGAAACCGAGCGTGACGGCCTCGCGGTAATCGCCGGCAAAATCGCAACCGATATCCGCCTCGCGCGTACCGATGACGGCGGAGCAACATGGAGCGTTCAGCCGCTCGAACTCGAAAACATCGCGTTTATCGAAGCTCTCGGAGAAACTGCATCGATCAGGCGTTCAGGCGGCGCTCTTGCATTGAAGCTTCGCATCCCGACCAGCTCCAATTTCGAAGGCTGGGCCGTTTACACATCAAATGACGACGGACGTTCGTGGCAATTTTCCGATAAGTCTGTCGAACCGGCCCGTGACGTTCAGTCGTCGAACGAGATCAAACGCGGCAACTGGACGCTGCAGACCGAGGGCCGCTGCGAGGGCGTCAAGACCGGCTGCTACCAGGTGAACACACTGACGATCGATGGCGAAGAGAGAACGCCGCCCCAGATCAACGAGTTGCAATCCGCCGCCCGCGAGGCCGCGAAAGCTGGCGCCGCAAAAACGCCCATGTTTGCTCTGCCTCCCGGCGGCACAACGCGGATCAGCTTGAACCGCGGTTTCGATAAATGCCAGGCCGGCTCAATAGCGCAGATGCAGACGTGGTGGGACAACTCGCCGATGTTCGACAGCAATATCTATTTTAGCGGCCGCAACCGTGCATGTCCGTCGCAGCCGGTCAACACCGCTTGGGTGAACCAGGTTACCGCGATGGGCTGGGGATTGATCCCGACGGTGGTCGGATACCAATCGCCGTGCACTGCTTCGACGACAACCGCCAAACTCAGTTACGACCCGGCGACCGCCGAAACGCAGGGACGCGGTGAGGCCGACATCGCCGCCGCAGACGCGGCCAACATCGGCCTTACCGCCGGATCCATTCTGTATTACGACATGGAACGCTACGATCCGCCGTCGCCCGACACGCTCGGCTGCCGCACAGCAACGGTCGCGTTCTTAAAGGGCTGGACCGAACGCATCAAGGAATTGGGTTATCAGTCAGGCGTTTACGGTTCGCCGAAAAACGCCCAGGAAGATTGGGCCACGATGCCCGCCGCGAGCCGCATGGACGCGATCTGGATGGCGCGCTGGGACAACGTCGCATCTGTCTGGACGTATGTGTCTTTCCCGACGTTTCCCGCGGATGTATGGAACAACCACCAACGGATCAAGCAGTGGCAGGCTCCGCACAACGAAACCTGGGGCGGAGTAACATTTAATATAGATGGAAACATTTCCGATGCCCCGGTCGCCGGTCTTGCAATAGCGCGGAACAAGAACGCCGATTTCGACGGCGACGGCAAAACGGACATCAGCGTCTATCGGCCCGCCGACGGTCTCTGGTGCGTACTGAACAGCTCGAACTCATCCGCGACATTTACCAGTTTCGGCCTTGCCACCGACATCATAACGCCCGGCGATTTTGATGGCGACGGCAAAACAGACAGGGCCGTTTTCCGGCCGTCGAACGGCACCTGGTACACCATCGGCAAGGCCGGAGTTTTCGGCTCCAAGGCGTTCGGCACCGACGGCGACATTCCGGTCGCGGCCGACTACAACGGTGATGGTAAGACCGATATTGCAGTATTTCGTCCGTCGACGGGCGGTTGGTACATCGCGTATAGCGACAGTCAGGGCTCGTATGCGTCGGGGCAGTTCGGCACGGCGGGCGACAAGCCTGTCGTCGGCGATTATGACGGCGACGGTAAGGCCGATGTAGCGGTCTGGCGGCCATCGGATGGCGTTTGGTACGTTAATCAAAGCCGCGACGGGTTTGCCGCGTTGCGGTTCGGCATAAGCACGGACCAGCCGGCACAGGGTGATTTCGACGGCGACGGCAAGACCGATTTCGCCGTATTTCGTGACGGCATTTGGTACCTGCAGCAGAGCACGGCCGGATTTGCCGGTGTGAATTTTGGACTCGCGGGTGACGTGCCGGTAACCGGCGACTATGACGGAGACGGCAAGGCCGACATCGCCGTCTACCGGCCGTCCAACGGCACCTGGTATTTGCTGCAAAGCACGGCGGGCTTCGGTGCGGCCACGTTCGGCATATCGACCGACCGTGCAGTGCCGTTCGCCTACCTGGCCCAGTAACGCCGGCGATTTTGCAGAAGCCCGCACGAAGTAAGGGCGAAATCACTCGACCGGAGCATTTCGCGTTTACTTCGTGCAGGCTTCTGCAATTCCGCCAAAAAGGTTACAATTCTTGTTTTGTTTCGGTCCTGGAATTTAACCTTATGCTGCAAGCTGGAATCGTTGGCCTGCCCAACGTCGGGAAATCTACACTTTTTAACGCTCTCACCGCGCAGGAAGCCGCGCTCGCTGCCAACTACCCGTTCGCGACTATCGAACCAAATGTAGGGATGGTCGAGGTCCCGGATGAGCGGTTGCCTGTACTGCAAAAGCTAAACAAAGCTCAAAAAATAGTTCCCGCGACGGTCGAGTTTCTCGATATCGCCGGCCTGGTCCGCGGTGCGTCGAAAGGCGAAGGTTTGGGCAACCAGTTCCTCGCGAACATCCGCGAAACGCACGCCGTGATTCAAGTGGTTCGATGTTTCGAGGACGACAATATCATACACGTCGAAGGCTCCGTTGATCCGGTCCGCGACATCGAAACGATCCAGATCGAACTGGCTCTGGCGGACCTCGCGAGCGTCGGAAAAAGACGTGACAAGGCCGTGCGCGCTGCGAAAGCATCGGGCGACAAAGGTGCGAAAAGGGAACTTGAAATTCTCGACAAGATCCAGCCCGTGCTTGAAGACGGCCGACCTGCACGCGCCGCAAACCTCACCGACGACGAACGAGCGATCGTGAAAACGTGGTTCTTGCTCAGCACAAAGCCGACGATCTACGCCGCCAACGTCGACGAAGCGACGCTCGCCGATCCGGCATCCAACCCGCATGTTCAGAAAGTTATCGAGCACGCAAAAAGCGAAAATGCCGACGTCGTCGCCATCTGTGCAAAGCTCGAGGCCGAGCTCGTCGCCCTCGACGTCGAAGAACGTAACGAATACCTGAAAGATCTCGGACTATCCTCGAGCGGCGTCGACAAACTCATCAAGGCCGCCTATCACATGCTCGGCCTGATGAGCTTTTTGACCGCGGGCGAAAAGGAAGTGCGTGCGTGGACGATCCCGATCGGGACGAAGGCGCCGCAGGCCGCCGGCGAGATTCACACCGACATCGAACGTGGCTTCATCCGCGCTGAGATCATCGGCTATGACGACCTGGTCGCCTGCGGCAGCCGCAAAGCCGCCAGCGAAAAAGGCCTCGCTCGTCTCGAAGGGAAAGAATATGTAATGCAGGACGGCGACGTCGTGGATTTTCGCTTCAACGTCTAGCGCGTCACCCAAACCGAACGGGCATTTCCTTCTTTTCTCACAAACGCGATAACCATGCCGTCGCCCAACGCCGCGGCCGCCGGCAGCTCGGCGTTGCGAATTTTTCGCGGAGCGGCCGTTTCGCTGCCGATCGCGGGAATTACCGATATTTGCGGGCCGTTCTCAGCGAGAACGCACGCCGCGCCTTTCTTATTCTTGATCAAAACAGGCGCGCCGCTCACGGCCGGTGCGTCCACCAGCGACCGCGGAGCGAAGGTGCGGCCGCCGTCGCTCGAACTTGCCCGATAAAGTCCGGGCTCTCCGGCAGCTCCCGCCGTGTACCAATAAACGATTAGTTCGCCCGCATCATTTGTCGTCAACGCCGCGCCGGAAACCGGGCACGCGGACAACATCCATTTATCGTCGCTGACGATCGCAGCCGTTGAAAATGTTTTCCCGTCATCAACGGATGACGCTACAGCGATGTGGCGAAAACTTCCCGGCAAAACCTGCCGCCAGCTTAAATAGAGTTTTCCGCCGGCCGCGAGTGTTGCGGTCTTGCAACACGGGCACACGTCCGAAGCGACGCGGACATTCTTCGAAAACGTTTTCCCGCCGTCCGTCGACGAGGCGAAAAAGACCTCGCTGTTCGGTTCCGCGGCCTCATCGGACGATACATTATGTTTCGCTGTGTGGTGAGCTTTTACAAATTCGAATCCTTCCGTGGGCGAAGGCGTAGTCTCCCACATCTCCGCTTTATCCGCCTTCACATTTCGCTCATCAAGCCACGACATATAAACTCTGTCGCCGTCGACCGCCAGTGAGTGCATGCCGTGCGACGCGGGAGCGGTGTCGTCGTTCACCTTTACCGGTTCGGCGAACGTCTGCCCGCCGTCGCGGGAGACCGAAAGCACGAGGTCGGTTCCGCCGCCGCCCGCCGCACGTACGCGACGCGTCCATCCGACATAGACGGTGCCATCCGCAGCGGCCGCGATCGTCGGCGGATCGCCGTACCACGTTTTGACCTCGCCCGGATTTCGATTTACTCGAACGGCTTCGCCTGTGCTCTTTAGTTCACCGTCGAACCCGGCGACGAAAAGATCACCGGTCTTATCCCGGCCGTATTCGACATACGCGACGAAAACTTTACCGTCGTTGCCTGTCGTGATCGCGGGTTCCGCCGCGTCAATTCCGGCCCCCGAAACCAGTATCTCGCCCGTCCGTGTCTCAGTGTTAACGCTCATCGGTTCACTCGTCTTCAAGCCGCAAGACGACGCTAAAGCGACAACAGTTATCACGAAAACCGGGAACAATCTCCGCCAATTGATGCCTACTTTAAAATAACCGGACATATCACGAAATTGTAGCAGGAAGCTGGAGAAATGAAGGCCGGCCCGCCGGAACGGCGGAAAAGGCGGTTCGCGAAGTGATCGCAGGAGATAAACCGTTACGGAGAGCGAATTCGCTTATTTCCGCTTTAACGACTATTGTTTTGCCCAATCGGCCAAAATTCGGTAAAGTATCTTTTCAGAAACCACACCAAACGGCGCGTTCGTCTAGTGGTTAGGACACAAGGTTCTCAACCTTGGAACAGGAGTTCAATTCTCCTACGCGCTACCACCAACTCTCAACAATATTGGAAGGCGAAACTAGATAGTCGGCAGCGGTGGCAACGTTTATTTCGAAGCCGTCGGGGGCAGCGCGCGAACGTACGAGGCAATTGCCTCTATTTTCTCCGCCGACAATTTCTTGCCGAACGCCGGCATTATCAATCCGCCTTTAGTGATTTGTTCGACAATCCGAGCGTCGGAATCGGCCCATTTTGCCTTTTTCTTTGCCGTCGTCAGATTCGGCCCTTTGCCGCTCTCGCCGTTCTGACCGTGACAGCGGGCACAACTTTCCATGTACAGGTCTTTACCGGAAAGCTCCTGTGCGGACGAAACAGATCCGATTCCCAAACCGGTTCGCATCAATGAATTTTCAAGAAAAACACCGGTCCCGAAAAGAAACGTTCCAATAATCACTGCTAACTTGATTCTCATAAGGATAGCCTCACCTCGATCGATATTCCGGGAATTGCCTGACAATCTAGAAAAAAATCCGGCACCGCTGCCCAGCACATTTTGCAATGCTCTTAGACTTGTCAGATTACACTGTAATTCTTGATGTAAGGGAAGCTGAAAAGGTTCGTTTTCGGAGCTTTCTGTTTTGTCGGCGAACTTGATTCGCTCGACGAGTGCGAACAATTCACCAAAAAAACGAACGCCGCAATTTCGCAAAAATCACGGCGACGATAAGACTATTTAAGAATGCCCCCGGTAGGATTCGAACCTACAGCCAACAGATTATGAGTCTGCTGCTCTAACCGTTGAGCTACAGGGGCACGAACTGATAAGTCTAAATTAATCGCCAAATCATCGCAACCGGCAAGGGCGATCACGGAACGAGCAGCGGTTGAAATAAAACGGCCGACGTTAATTTGCCGAGCCGAGCGCCCAGTTGTTCCGATGTAATGTTGGCCTGCTGTCCGTGCAGGTCGGCGAGGATGGCCGTCTCGTCCTTGCCATGAAATAGACCTTCCAAAACGGCAATATCGATATCGTCAAAATCGGCAATGTTCAGCGGATTCGGCATATTCGAGCCGACCACGCGCGTCTGTGAGATGTCGTAGATCCAATCGAGCACTTTGTCGATCGGCTCTGCGTCCGAGAAACGTTGGCGGACGAGCGAGAATATCCGTTCGCGTCCCTCGACATTCAGCAGCAGCGCGAGAAAGAACCTGTGCTCCGGATCGGTCAAAACATTTCTCTGGGCGACGATCTGGTTCAACCGCTCGTTTCGTTCGAAGACTTTCGGGATAACTGCAGCCTTTTCGCCATGGCGTTTTACGACGGCTTCCAAAAACCGGTTAAATCTTGCACGCGGTGCATCGAGATCAAAGATTTGCCCGACCCCGTTCGAGCGCGAAAACCCGTGCAGCGTCGTCAATAGTTGATACGCTGTCTGAAAATCGCTCGTCTCGATGAGCTGCATTATCAGCGTTTCCGCACTCGCGTGTTCCGCCCGCATCAGCGCGGCGACCGTCTGCATTTTTTTGGTCGTCGTTTCGTCCTCGTAAAACGGGTCAAGCGCAAGGTTCGGCTTGTGATACGAGTACTGCGGCATGTGCAGCGGGCTTTTTTCCGTCCGCACGACGATCGTCGCCGACGGCTGATCGAGGTGAAAGAGCGAGTGAATGTATTCGCGGCCCGAGCGTATCTGCTGCACGTCGCCGACATTCAGTATGTCGCAAGCCTTGAGCGACATGTCGCCGATCTCGGTGAACACATTCACCGACTCGCGTCGTTCGAATTCGTACCAACTGTGGATGCTCGAACCCATCAGCACCTGGAACGCCCCGCAGAACGCGTGCTGGTGTATCGCCGTTGTCCCCTCGAACCAAAAGTAGACGTCGATGTAAAAACGCGGCGACGTAAATAGCGTTATCGGCGGATCGCCGAAATTTGCACGAATATCCTTTTGCCGCGGCAGCTCTGTCTGCGCGAGTGTCCATTCGAGCACGTCCCATCCCGAAATTTTCGACGGCAGGTCGGCGCCGGCCAAAGCTTCGCCGGCAAGAGCGGGAAATGCTTCCTCGTTGTAATCTAGGGCCCGCCACGCGTCCTCGATCGACCGTCCGAGCTGATGAAATAATTCCATAAATTATTGTATGCCGCCGCCAAAATTCGGCGGAGGCGGCGGCCCCTGCGTGTACGTCGCCGGCACATCGTCTTTGACTTTGGATACGTGCTTCATTATCAAAACCATGCCGACGATGCTGAGCACGAGGCTAACAAGTCCAAATACTCCGATTAAGCCCGTGATCTCGGATTCGAGACGCTCGGGCGGTGTTCCCGTAACCGAATAATAAACCGCCAGAACAATTCCGAATAGCATCGGCAGCACAACCTGCAGGCCGAAGCCCGTGACTAGTGTAAGTCCGGCCCAAAACCAGGGATTGCGTTCGGTACTGACCGCAGATTTGTAAACTTGATAGGTGACGATGAAAACTGCGATGAAAGCAATCAATCCGATCATGCTTTAATTCCTCCGTTGGGCGACATTAGATTCTAAGTTCAATTGTTATCGATACATACGTCGGTCCATAATTACCATTTTGGTTCAATTTTCTTTAATTTGCAGGTCTAATCTGCTATATTCTGCCTAACTCTCCTCCAAAACCCAACAGCCAAAGGTAACTATTTGATGAGCGCAAACGAACAAAATATTTCAGATCCGGCCGCGTCGCGGGGATTTTTCGGACACCCGACCGGTCTTTCGACGCTTTTCTTCACAGAGATGTGGGAGCGTTTTTCTTTTTACGGAATACGCCCGCTGCTGATCCTCGCCATGTCGCAGGCTCTGCTCAATGGCGGCTTCGAGTGGTTCACTCGTCCGCAGGCGTCGGCGATCGTCGGAATTTACGCCGCGAGCGTTTACCTCGCTTCGCTGCCCGGCGGGTGGATAGCCGATCGCCTCTTTGGCTTGCGGCGGTCAATACAATACGGTGCATTTCTTATAACATGCGGCCATCTCTGTATCGGCCTTTCCGGGTTCTTTACCGGAAAGCTTATCTTTTTCATCGGACTGATACTGATCGTTCTCGGTACGGGACTTTTGAAGCCCAATATATCGGCGATCGTCGGCGACCTATATCCCGAGGGCGGAGCACGCCGCGATGCCGGTTTCTCGATCTTTTACATGGGTATCAACGCCGGTTCCTTTCTCGGCAATATAGTTACCGGTTTTCTGGGTGAAAAATACGGATTCCATTGGGGCTTTGGCGCGGCGGGCGTCGGAATGCTGGTCGGGCTTTTATGGTTCACGCTTACGGCCAAATCTACGCTCGGCAACCTTGGCACCGAGATCACTCGCGACCCTGATCCGGTCAAACAGGCTAAGCAGCAGACAACGGTGAAACTCGCGGTCGGTATTGGATTGGCGATCCTCGCGATCGTCGTTGCTCTCGCCGCGACGGGCGTCATCGTGATCGATCCGCAGGTCATTGGTAAGTATTTGGCTTACGTCCTCGCTCTTATCGGGCTGTTCTTTTTCGGTTACCTATTCTTGTTTGCCGGACTCAACTCAGACGAAAAGAAACGCGTTGTCGTCATCGCCGTGCTTTTTGTGGCGGCCGCAATATTTTGGGGAGCATTTGAGCAAGCTCCCACGTCGCTTCAGCTTTTCGCAAAGGACTTCACCGATCGCAGCCTCAACGGAATGCTGTCCGAGGAGAACTGGATTCCAGCTACATGGTTTCAGGCCATAAACTCGCTTTTCATCATTATCTTCGCGCCTATTTTCGCAGCCTTATGGGTTTTTCTGGCGAAGCGGAAGATAAATATCTCAAGTCCGGCAAAATTCGCTATTGGCCTGTTTATGGCCGGTCTTGGTTTCCTGATAATGATCTTCCCGGCGAACATGCTTGTCGCGACGGGCGGTGCGATCAAGGTCTCCGCGTGGTGGCTCGTTTTCAGCTATCTGCTGCAGACGTTCGGCGAGCTGTCGCTGAGCCCGGTCGGCCTGTCGTCGATGACGAAGCTTTCGCCGAGGCGTTTTGTCGGTCAGATGATGGGAATTTGGTTTCTGGCTGCATCGCTCGGCAATCTGATCGCAGGACTCGTCGGCGGGAGTGTCGACCCTGAAAAGCTCGAACAGACGCCAAAACTCTTTACCGGAACGACAATTGCGCTGTTTGTTTCTGCGGCGGTGCTGGGTTTGCTTGCGATACCGATCTCGCGAATGATGCGAAACGTGGAGGACGAAAAGTTCGAGGGTGCCTCAGCCGAAGCGTAGGAAAGTCGAAAAGTTTAAAAGTGAAAAAGCAGGAGGCCCGTGGGCATCTCCTGCTTTTTCCCTTTTTCCCTTTTTCACTTTTCCCGCTCTTTGTACGCCTGCATCGCCTCGGTAGCGCCAGCGTGCATTATTTCGGGCTTGTGATATTTCCAGTGCTTTTCGAATTCCTCATCCGACATTTCCGGCTTTTCGCCGCGCGTTTTTTCCTTTAAGTAATTTTCCGCCCAGGCGCGAATATCGGCATTCGTGTTCAACGCCGAGCGTGCTCCGTGCATCATATTGTCGCGTTCCATAAGTGATCTCCGTTTATGCTAGATTAAATATTAACGACACCGCGTTGTTATTAAAAGCCTTACGCGCCGAAACTAAAGGCCGCCCGACGACGTAAACGCGTCCACGTTCAGTTATTTTCAGGAGAGTTTTAGTGACAAGAGCCCTTTTAACCCCGTTTCTACTTTTCACATTATTCGCCCATGTAGGCCTCGCCCAAACTTCAGCATTGGCGCCCAAGAGCACGGCGGCCGGAATTGCGGCGGCAAAGGCCCAGGCGGCAGATGTGCCGTTCGTCAGCAAAACGCTGCCTAACGGACTCGAGGTGATCGTGCTGCCCGACGCGTCGGTTCCGCTCGTGACGGTCGAACTCGCCGTCCGCAACGGTTCGTTCACCGAGCCGCCCGAGCTCAACGGCCTATCGCACTTATACGAGCACATGTTCTTTAAGCCGAGCCAGGCCGTGCTCCTAATGCAGTGTGAGAGCTACCAGTCGAGCTTCAGCATTCCGCGCGCATGCGGCGACGTGAACCGACTGAAATCGCAGATCGGTGATGTTAGCTATCTGCGAAATGTCGACAAGCTCGGCATCACCTACAACGGCACTACACAGGAAGAGATCGTCAACTACTATTTCACGACCACCAGCCCGTACGTCTCGACCGCAATGCGTGTGATCAACGACGCGGTCAGGTTTCCACGTTTTGACGAGACGGATTTTGAGAACGAAAAACGCGTCGTTATCGGCGAACTCGACCGTAACGAGTCGAACCCGTTCGGTTATCTGAACCGCGCGATGAACGACAAGCTTTTTTACAAATATCCGACGCGAAAAAATCCGGGCGGAACGCGCGAGACGGTCGCCGCGGCTACCACCGCTCAGATGCGGACGATACAATCGCGGTATTACTTCCCGAACAACTCGGCCCTCGTCGTTGCCGGAAATGTCGACCCGGACGAGATCTTCAAACTCGCGGAAAAGACGCTCGGCAGCTGGGAGCCGCGAAAGGTCGATCCGTTCAAGGAATTTCCGCTCGTCGAACATCCGCCGCTACCGAAAAGTGAAGCCGTCGTTATCGAAAAGAACATCGGCGAGGGACAGGAAAGCAGCGAGCAGAACGTCTTTATCGAGCTCGGCTGGCACGGCCCGTCGACCGGGAAGGACGACAAGGGGACGTACGCGGCCGACGTTTTTTCGTACATCCTCGCTCAGCCCGACTCGCGTTTTCAGCGGACGCTGGTCGATTCCGGCCTCGCGTCGTCCGCCGCGGTAAATTACTACACGCAGCGAAACGTCGGCCCGATAACTCTGTTTCTGATCACCACGCCCGAAAAAGCAAAAGCCGCGTTGAAGGCAGCGTACGGCGAGATCGCACAATTCACCAAGGCGGGCTATTTCAACGACGAAGAGCTTGAAAATTCGAAAACGATACTTCAATCTCGCGACCTTTTCGACCGCGAAAAGCCGAGCGATTACGCACACACGCTGAGTTTCTGGTGGTCGTCGACGGGCATCGATTATTTTCGCGGTTATCAGAAAAACTTGCGAGCTGTTACGCAAGCCGACATCGCCCGCTACGTGACGACGTACATACAAAACAAACCGCACGTCGGCATCGCACTGTTGTCGCCCGCAGCAAAGAGCAAGGTGAATATCAGCGATTCGGACCTGATCGGCGGTAATTAGACCTTACGACAGTTTTGATCGATCTGTTTTGTTTTAAGAATATGAATGTGAACATTCGCAAATTCGCGGCGGTTTTGCCGCTGGTTTTGATCTTCGTCTTCGCCGGGTTCGGCCAGAGCGGCAAGATCGACAATATCACCGAGCAGGCCGCACTCGTCACCGAGTTTGACGTCAACGGCCTCAAGGTACTCGTCAAACGGCGGCCGTCCGCACCGACAGTTGCCGCCGGCCTTTTTATTCGCGGCGGTGCCCGCAACATCAACCCGAAAAATGCCGGGATCGAGAGCCTGACGCTCAGTGCCGCCGTCGAGGCCGGTACCGCGTTCCCGCGTGCCGCTCTCAGGCGCGAGCTTTCCAAAACCGGAAGCGGCATCTCGGCCGGTTCGAACAAAGACTTCAGCGTAATATCGTTCGCCTCGACGCGGCAGAATTTCGACCGTCTTTGGAACGTCTTCACCGACGTGTCGATAAATCCCGCGTTTACGCCTGAGGACGTACAACGCGTCCGCGGGCAGATCCTCGCCGGCCTACGCGAAAATGAGACGAGCCCTGACAGCGCGCTTCAGGCGTTTCAGGACCGCGTCATCTATGCCGGCCATCCGTACGCCAACGACGTGAATGGTAACGTGGCCAACATCGGCTCGTTCACTCCGGCTGACCTGCGGGCGTATCACAAAAATCTGATGCAAACCTCGCGGCTGCTGCTCGTCGTTGTGGGCGACGTCGATCCAAACGAACTCAAAGCCAAGATCGCCGCGTCGTTCGGCAAATTGCCGCGCGGCACTTATAAGGAACAGCCGCTGCCCGCGATCGATTTTTCTAAAGGCTCGGTCGATATTTCGCCGCGGTCGATACAGACGAATTACATTCAGGGCATCTTCGCGGCGCCGTCGCTCAGCAACCCGGATTACTTCGCGATGCGCGTGGCCACGACCATACTGCAGCAGATGGTCTACGAAGAGGTCCGTGTTAAGCGTCAACTATCGTATGCCCCGAGCGCCGACCTTAACAACAATGCAGCCAACACGGCGAACATCTACGTGACGGCGGTCGATGCCAACCAGGCCGTCAAGGTCATGCTCGAACAGATAGATGAGTTAAAAAGCGGCGAGATCGACCAGGCAGCGATCGACGGCATGGCGGGGCAATTCCTGACCAACTATTATCTCGGGCAGGAGACAAACGCCGCACAGGCTGCCGAACTTGCGCGATATGAGCTGATCGGCGGCGGCTGGCGCAACGCGTTCGAGTTTTTGAATCACATTCGCGAGGTCAAGTCGGCTGACATTCAAACCGTCGCACGAAAGTATATGAAGAACATTCGATTCGTCGTCGTCGGGAACCCGCAAGCTGTCGACAAGAACGTTTTCCTGGCGGCGGCTCGCCCTTAACGGTTAACGCAACACAAAATAATGCCGGACTTCAGGTTGTGAAGTCCGGCATTATTTTTGCCGCGATCTTATCTGTCGCGGCCGTCTTTCCCCTTTCTATCCATCGGAGCGACGGATTTATCCTTCGGCGGATCGCTTTTAGGTGGAGGATCGCTCTTCGGCGGAGGATCATTCCGCGGCGGTGGGTCGCTCCGGGTAGGCGGCTCGTAACGCGGAGGCGGATCGTTCCGGGGCGTGTCCTGCTTCGGCGGCGGGTCATACCTCGGCGTTTCCTGTTTCGGCGGCTCGTACTTCCGGTCCTCGCGCGATGGCGGCGGCACGAACGGCGGCGTGTCGTTCCTGCGTGGCGGTACGTAGGTCGGAGCGTTGTCTTTCGAAGGCTCATCAACTTTTCGCCTTTCGCGCGGCGGGAAGTATGTCGGCGTTTGGTCCACCGTCGTGTCGTCGGTCTTGCCGCGAATTACCGGAGCCCGCTCAATAATGCCCGTGCGCCTAGGCCCAGCCGGCTCGGATCCCGAGGTTCTGACCGGCTCATCGACTCTGCGGTCTGAGAGCGGGACACGATCGCCGAATATCCGTTTGGTCCGCAGCTCATTATCGAGCGGAACGTCCGGCTTGCGATCGGCGGCACCCGTTCGGACCGGGCGTTCCGTTCGTGCGATTATCGGCGGCGTTTCGACAACGATTTCCTTGCTCACACGTCCGCCGAGCTCCTTATATGTAGGCAGTATTGGCGGGGTTTCGACAGAATCCGTCTTTCCTATCACGGCGCTCGCCACTGCCAGCGGCGGCGTTCGGAACGCTCCGCGTCCGCGCCCGAATTCGCTCACCGGCACCGAGACGACCGCCGTCGGCGGCATGTTCTGCAGCGGCGGCGTTGTCGTCCGGCGGCGGCGTTCTTCAGCAGTCAAGATCGGGTACGAAGTTTGGCCCGTCGGAGCCGGCGACGGTGACGATGACGGCTGGCCGCCGTTATGATTGTTTCGCGGCCCGCCGCCATTGTGCGAATTGTAATTGTGACGATTGTGTCGGTTGTAGGGCAACGGATACCAACACACGTTGTTGTTGACTACCGAGATCACGACCAAGGCCGGGTTCCACCAGCTTCGCTGATAGCGGTAATATCCGTACGGGCTCCACACCCAATAGCCGTTCGCCCAGACCCATCGTCCGTAATGGTAGGTCGCCCAACCCCACGGCTCGTCGCCGACCCACGTCCAGCCGTACGGGGCGACCCATCGCCACGCGCCGTAGCGGTATGGCGACCAGTCGGCGTAACCGCCGATGGCTGACGAATTGGGACGCCAAACGTAACCGTAGTCGCGCGTGTAGATCCATTCGCCGTTTTCGTTCAGGTCTTCGGCACCGTAAATGTCACGGTCGTAATATTTATCGTAATACGAATCACGCAATCGTTTCGCGATCGCCGCATCACGCTCGAGCGTCCATGCGTCGAAGTCATCGGCGAACCTGTCTGCGTCAGCGGTCTGCAATTCGCCCGCGTAGCTGCCCGCGATGACGAGCGCGACGCTCCGGCCGCTGCGGAGGGTGAATCCCGAACTATCGGAATAAATCCGGGCCTGCCCGTCCTGCGTCGCCGTTATTCGAACATCGTTTCCGCCCGGCTGGCCGGCGTCGATCCGGTATATGCCCGAATGTTCGACGGCGACCGTCGTCTGCGGCGCGTCGATCTCGAAATACCCGCGGTCCTTGTCAAAATTCGTCAGCCGTACGGCAACGCTCCCCTGCGGCACGCTGAGGGCTATCCCGCCATCTTTCAGGGTCGTAACCTTGAGTACCGAACTCTCGGCCAGCCGCACGTGTGTGTAGATATCGAACTGTATCTCGACGCGGCCGTTCTGGTCGGTGGCGATCTCGTCGCAGGCAACGAGGGGCAAATTCAAAACGGCTCGTTCCCAATCCTGGCTGTCGCCTCGCCTGATGCGAACGTCGCCCCGGATGAAACTAATTCGAGCGACTCGGTCCGTCACCTCCGGAACGTAATCGTCGGCGGCCTGAATGTTCTGCGGGCCCTTTTCCGGAATGTTCAGCGTGGTCGCGGACAGAGCTGTGCCCGAAAGCAGCGGCAGGAACAGAACGAACGCCCAAATCAACTTTCTTGTGGAATGCATAACGCTTCCCTCCTCAAATTTTCCTTTTCTCTTTTGGGAAGAACAGTTACAGCGAAAACAAATTGCGTTCTCTCAGGCGCGCTCTGCGCAAGAAGCGTACCGCGAAACATATTAAAAGAAATTATCGAAATATATTGCAAATTTATGTAAACGATACGCGGGCGTTTAACCAAATGGTGCAGCCGCCGCGATCTGCCCGCACCAAAGCGTGTAACGAGTTCGCCCATCGCCCCTCCGGCCGAACCCCGCACTACCTGCATCGTTTGCAAGGCCGCGACGGTCGGTTATAAACTCAAAGTAGAAATATATCCGGCGAAAAGGACGCGAAAACAATGAGAAGATTTCCGGTTTTGATCACAGCTATATTACTGCTTGCGACAGTTTCGTTTTCACAGAAAGCCGCGGCGGCTAAGCCGGATCCGGCCAAACCGGTCCGCGACGTTTTCGACCGCCTGATCGAAGGGATCAAACAGGCCGACGCCGCAAAGGTCATGAGCGTTTACGACAACAGCGACCGTACGTTGTTTTTTAACAATAACGGCACCGCGACGATCGGTTGGGAAACGATGAAAAAGAACCGCGAGGAAAGCTACGCCAAGACCAAAAACGTCTCGATCGACGTGACCGGCGTACGCGTCGAACTTCTCAGCCCGACCGCCGCGTATTTCACCTGCAAATGGAAACAGGCACAGGAATATGACGGAAAGCTCGAAAGCTCGTCCGGAAGAATGACGCTGGTGCTCAAAAAGATCGGCAAACAGTGGAAGGTCGTTCACCTCCATACCTCGCCCGACGCACCCGCCGCTAATCGCCCCGTATTGCCGTCCGAGCGTACAGCGCCGCCGCAAGGTTAGGATTCGACACGGACAAATAAAACCAAAAAAACGGCCGGCCGATGTTCAATTCGGCCGGCCGTATTATCATGTTTGATCGTCTATGCACCTGATCGCGGATAGCTCGATCCGAGACGTTCGTCCTTACCCTCGGCAATTCCGTTGACGAGTTCGTAGTGAAAATAGTCGAACCTCGAAGCGACTTGCGGCTTTACCCGCTTTTCGTACATCTCGCGTGAACGATCGATGGCATCGCGAAGGCGGTCGTACAGATCGTGCGATTCGCGGCCCTCGACTACCTTCTCCTGGTTGTACAGCTTGATCTCGGAGACGAGCAGCCGTGCGAATCGCCGGGCGTCGTTGTGCATACGGCGTTCCTCTTCATCCGCGACCTCGACCGGAAGATCGACGTTACGATCGCTGAAGCGGCTGCGTACCGGTTGAGTTGCCGCTACCTCGACGACCGGCTCGGCCACAGCCGTGTGTGCTCCGCCGTTGCCGTTCCCGTTCCCGTTTACCGCATATTCCCCGACGGCGGGCTCGGGTGACAGTTCCGGTTCGCTCCAGCTTGCCTCGTCGGCTACGGCGGGTTCCACCCAATCGGACACTGGCGATTCAACATCGTCACCGGCTGTTATTACAAGATCATCGGAAGTTTCGACGGCCTCCGATTGCGTATTGCTTCCGGCCTGCGTGTCAAGGTAGGTAATTTCGCTTTCCGCGGCTTTGGAATCTTCCATAAAGCTTGCGGACACGGGAGTATTGAATTCCGGAACGGCTTCGGGCTGGGCAGCCTCTGTCTCGAACGAGACATCGCCTGTGTATTCTTCGACTGCATAGACAGCCGCCGGTTCCTCCGCCGCAATTTCTGTATCTGCGAAGGCGTAAGCCGAGGGTGACTCGTCGTGATAAGCAGCGACGGTTTCAGGTTCGGGCGCCGCCGTCGGTTCGACGTAAGCCTGCGGCGCAGGCTCCGGCGCAACGGCAGGAGCTTCCTGCTGCGCTTTGACCTCGTTGGCCGCGGCGAGCAGTTCTACCGCCAGACCGGCAACGCGAACCAGTGTTTCTAACGCGTCGGCATTCATGCTGACGCCGGTCATACCGTAGTCCGCATACATAACGGCAACGCCGCGGCCGCGAGCAATGAGCGGGATCGCGACCATGCGGTCCGGCCGGTCAAACCCGAGAGGTTCGAGAAAAGCGCTGTCGTCTGCGTGGCTGGTGTAGTTTCCGTCCTGCACAACGAGCGAAGACGAGGCCGCAGATATAAGAGTATCGTCAGACACTGGAAAATGGATTTCCTGCACTGCCGCATCATCGATCTTCCCTTCTTTGCCGAATACTCGCCAGCCGACAAAATGGTCGTTCTTTACGATAAAGAACGCACCGCGAGGGGCAAATTCACCTGCGTTGTCGACCAGGCTGCGAAGGATCGCCGCCTGTGACGTCTGGCTTGTAATGTCCTTGATCGCGTCGCGAAGCCGGTCGTAACTGACGACGGGATCGCTCTCGCTCTTAAGCTTTTCGGCTTCGCCTATCGCCTCGGCCGTGATCGTGGCACCGGCATCCCGAGCGAGCCGCAAGTGTTCGGTAATGGATTCGGTAAACGCCCGGTCAAAACCCGGGTCAGATTCGAAACGCGCGGATAGATCTCGGACCGTTTCATCGAGCTGCGTTTTATGCTTCTCGAACTCGGACTCGAAATTTCTTTGAAAGTCGGAAACATCCTGCCGGACTTTGGCAAAGACATCTTTGAGGTAACTCTCGAATTCGGCCCTCAAACTTAATTCGAGTTCTTCACTATTCACTACGGTTTCTCCTCCAATGGTAGAAAGTACAGGGATCTAAGGTTGGAATTTGCTGGCGGTTCTGAGTAGAAGAATTGAGCTGTGGACGGAATGACAATTCTAGGAAAATCGCCACCATTCGAATTATGGCGAATAACCGTGTTTAATGTCAATATTTTTTACTGAGGAATTTTAAAGCGGACGGCGTACGATCAAACGGTTACGACTTCGATATCCGGGTCGATCTCTTCCTTGATCATGTTTTCGATAGCCATCAGCGTGCCGGTCAGCGAACTGGGACAACTGCCGCAGGCGCCCTCGTAACGAATGCGCAGAGTGTTGTCGACAAGCTCGACAACCTCGAGCCACCCGCCGTCGCTGGCGAGATACGGCCTGATGCGTTCGTCAAGCAATTCATTGATCTGGCCAAGCTTTGGGTCGTCAGACGCGGCAGAGGCGATCGCACCGCCGACAGCGGCCGCGGCGGATTTGCCGTTGCCGTTGGACACAACGACGCTTTCGGCCGCACGTATCGGCACGGCGAGACTCGGCAGAAGTTCATCCCATTCCGCTTCGTCGGTTTTTTCGACCGTGATCATCTTGTCCATGTAAAACACGGACACAACGTCGCCGACTAGAAAAATCGAATCTGCGAGCACGTTACCGGCGGCGTCCTCCCGCGTTTTGAACGAATGAGACGTGCCGTGCGACACCGGTTCCTTAAGTATGAACTTTACGGCGTTCGGGTTTGGCGTTTCCTGTATATCTGCGATCTTAGGCATTTGTATAAGTCCGTATAAAGGCTTAAAAGTAATGATTTTTTGAATCCTTACCTTTTAGTCAATATTATAACTTAAGTTAGTTGAAATATGCCATTCGCGAGATGCCAATCAAACAAAAGCGGGCTCGCCCTGGATGAAAACTACATCCGCGGCGAGCCCGCTGATCATGACAACGGCGTGCAGATCCTGCATTCGCACGTGCCGTAAAGCGTTATAAGTTAGTTATTCCGTGATATGGACGTCGTCGTTTTTATTCACGCGACCCGAGAGGAACATGCCGCCGAAAACAAGCATAACGATCAGGAACACGATCACACCGATCAACCACATCGTGTTGTCCGGACTGCTTCGATATTCCCAAAACGAGAAAGCGGTCAGTACGAGGGCAATCACAGCTATTAAACCATTCATCATTCCCTTCACAAAAATCACCTCCGGTTGTCAAAAAAGGATCGACCATTTACGCTGCCGTCTCGGCTTCACGCCGTAAAACAGTTGTCGGCCCGTGCTTGAACTACACGTAAAGGTTTCAAAATGCACGTCGTGGAACGCACCTATAGTAAACCCTTTTTGCAGGCAAAAGCAAGGCAATTCGAATGTCCAGCCGCCATGGTTGATTGGCTGTCTCACTTCAAAACGGCCGCCAACATTCGCGGAATATCCTGAAAATCGGGCAGTATTTCCATATGGCTCCAAACAGCGGGGTCGAATATCTGTTTCACACGCTCAGCCTGACCGAAACCGAACTCCAGCAACAGGTTACCGCCCGGCACGAGGAAAGCTGGCGATTGCTCGATTATCGTCTTTATGATGGAAAGGCCGTCCGCTCCGTCGGTCAGCGCGGTGTGCGGTTCAAACCCGCGGACTTCCGGCTGCAAACCGTCGATGTCGATCACCGCGACGTACGGCGGATTTGAAACTACGAGGTCGAAACGCTGTGGCTCGAAACCGGCGAATACGTCCGATTCGATCAGCTCGAGCCGGCCCGAAACATTATTATCGACAGCGTTCTTTCGTGCCACATCTATCGCGGCAGCCGAGATGTCGGCACCGACGGCGTGAGAGTGCGGAACGTTCGCAAGGATCGCGATCGAAATGCAACCCGAGCCGACGCCTATTTCGGCAAAGGTTTCGGAATCTGTCCTGCCAAGCAACTCGATGCTTTTTGCGACGAGCATTTCCGTTTCCGGCCGCGGGATGAGAACGTTTGGTGTCACCAGAAATTCCAGCCCGTAAAATTCCTGGCGACCGGTAATGTACTGAAGCGGCTCGCGCCCGACACGTCGAGCGAGAGCATCGTCAAAGCGGGCCATTTCTTCGTCCGTTAGTTCGTATTCGGGATGCGAAAACAGGAAAACGCGGTCTTTGTTCAACACGAACTGCAGAAGCGACGAGCTTTCGCGTACGTGCTCGGGCACGCCGCTATCGGCGAGTGCCCGGGCGGCTCGCGGCAGGATTTCCGAGATCTTCATCGCGCACCATCGCCGCGAAGCACGGCCGGCAGCGTCAGCAGCATTATCTTGAGATCGGACCAGAACGACCAGTTCTCTATATAGTAAAGATCGATTCGCACCATCTCGTCGAACGCCAGCCGATTGCGGCCGGAAACCTGCCACAAGCCGGTGATTCCCGGCTTCATGTCGAGCCGCTTTCGGTGCCAGATGTCATATTCTTCGACCTCGTAGGGTATTGGCGGCCGCGGGCCGACCATGCTCATATCGCCCTTCAAAACGTTGAGAAACTGTGGCATTTCGTCGAGGCTCGATCGCCTTAGCCGGCGGCCCACGCGCGTGATCCTCGGATCGTCACGCACCTTGCCGAATACCGGGGCATCGTCGTCGCCGGCATTTGCGGCCTCACTACCGCCTATGTTCTTTTGGTATGCCTCGCGGTGCAGGCTTTCATCAGAGTCGACGCGCATCGTCCGAAATTTGTAACAAAGAAATATGCGTCCGTCCATGCCGACTCGTTCCTGCCGGAACAGTACCGGGCCAGGCGAGTCGAGTTTGATCATAATGGTCACGATCAGCCAAACCGGCAATGTAATAATAAGCGCCGCTGTAGAAAACACGACGTCCGCCGCCCGTTTTGTGAACCTTTGAATATCCGAAAGCGGATCACGAAACAGACGCACCATCGGTAGAACACCGATCTGCTCGACGCTTGTCTTTTGCGGCAGCAGGTCGAAAAGACTCGGGGCAAATCGGAACTCGACCTTTTGATCGCGGCCGATCTGCATCATTGACTCGAACAGGCGTTCGCCCGGCAAGGTCTGATCGGTAATTATCACTTCCTGAATTTCGAGATCGCGTATTAGATCGGGCAGATCATCGAGGCCGCCCACGACGTCATTCTTCAGTCCGTTTTCAACGGTCGCTCCGTCCGGCGAAACGACGCCGATGACGCGGTAACCCAGATCACGCCGCTCACGCAGCTCGCGCATCGTCTGCTCGGCCTCGGCATTTGCCCCAACGATCAATGTCGGTATCAAATTAATATCCCGTCGCCGAAATTGCGTCTGTATCGATCTCAGCAGCAAATGGAACGCCGAAAATGCGGCGAGCGAGAGCACGAAATCCATGACGAAAACACTCCGCGAATATGAATATTCGCGGAACGCAAAACCGCCGCGGAACAGGAACGCCCACGCGATCATCAACAACGTACCGACCGCCACGGCCTTGAAGATCTTTATCGTTTCACGCGTGTATGAGAAAGCTCCGTGAAAATTAAAGACCCGCTCGTACACCAGCATTCCGACCCTGACGATCACCGCGAAATATAAGATTCCCGCGTACGGCACGAACTCCCGCGACCAAGCCCACGCCGTAGGCGAAAGCACTTGACCGACCGCCCGCAGTTTGAAGGCCCAAACAAAACACACTGCCGCGAGCACCGCGTCCGCCGCGACGACGCTCGATTTTATCAGCGGCATCACCCACGAGGGGACTCGTTTTTCGGCTTTGGCTGCGGCTCGTATCGCCGGTATCGCGGTTTCGGCTTTCATCTGTTCTATATCTTTGTAAGCGAATAGCGCACCACTTGCAAGCGCCAGTCAGAGTAGGACTTTGACGCCCGCTTGCGATATTCTTGCGGTGTCCCTGATGAAAGTACTGATCACAGCCCCAAGCCTCGACGAAGATGAAAATGTCAGCGGAATTTCTACGCTTGTTCGCGAGCTTGTGAAAAAGCATTCCGCCGACTACGTACATTTCGAGGCCGGCCGCAAAGACGGCGAGCCGTCGGACGCCGGCTGGATGGCCCGGCAGTTCGCGCTTCCATTCAGGTTCCTCGCAAAGCTGCGCTTCGAAAGGCCGGATATCGTCCATCTGAACACGGCTTTCATCCCGCTTGCCATCGTCCGCGACGCCGCTCTCGCCGGCGCAGCACGAATATTGAATGTTCCCGTGCTGCTTCACATCCACGGCGGGCCGTTCGTCATGGACGAGATCAAAAATCCGGCGATCGAAGCGGCTGCACGCGGACTGTTGAAAATGTCGTCTGCCGTCGTCGTTTTTTCGAAACGCGAATCCGACAGCCTTGCGAAACGATTTCCGGGTACAAAGATACACGTTCTGCCGAACGCCGTGCCGCTCGATGATGTCATCGACGCCGAACGCGGCACCGGCGAAAAGACGTTCATATTTTTCGGACGTCTCCACGAGTCGAAGGGCATTCGCCACATCGTCGACGCATGCCGCGAACTGAAGGCTCAGGGATTCAGTTTTAAATTTGTGTGCTACGGAGCCGGGTCGGAAAAAGAGTTTTTTACCTCAAGCATGACAAAGATGCTCGGTGATCGTTTTTCCTACCGCGGCGTCGCAAAAGGCGTCGCGAAATGGAAGGCGTTATCGGAAGCCGATATATTTTTCCTGCCGTCCCGCGACGAGGGCTTGCCTCTCGCGTTGCTCGAAGCGATGGCCGCCGGCTGCGTTCCCGTCATGTCGGAAAGCGGCGCCGTCGCCGACGTGATCGACGACGGACGCAACGGCTTTTTGATCGAAGCCGGCAATACGACGCAAACCGTCGGACGCCTCAAGAACTTGATCTCGGAAAGCGTCTTGGGCTGGAATACTCTGCGCAAGAACGCTCGCGAAACCGTCCGCGAAAGATTCGATTTCGCCGACTATGTTGCAAAGTTGAATAAGATCTACAAAGAAACGGCGGCCCAAAAATGAACCCGATCGAAATCACACTACGCGACCGTGTTCGCGTCGTCAGCCTTTTACCGGACGTTCTCAACCATCGGCGCGCGATCGAAGGCGTGATGCAGCTCGTCCGTGAAAAACGCGGCGGCTATGTCTGTTTTTCGACCGTTCACATGGTTATGGAGTCGTACGATTCGCCGGAGTTCGGTGCAAAGGTGAACGCTGCGGACATGATCGTAACCGACGGCATGCCGCTCGTCTGGATGCAAAAATTCAAAGGCAAAGGCGACGCGAGACGCGTCCGGGCCAACGATCTGATGATCATGCTTTGCCGATACGCCGCGGAAAATGATCTTTCTGTCGGGTTTTACGGCGGCAGGCAGGAAGTGATCGGCGCCATAAAGCAGCGTGCGGCATTGGATTTTCCGGACCTCAATATCGTTTACGCGTTCTCACCGCCGTTCCGGCCGCTCACGGCCGACGAAGACGAGCGGATAACCGCCGAGATCAACGCTGCCGCGCCCGATATTCTCTTTATGGGCCTCGGCTGTCCGAAACAGGAAACATGGATGGCCGCCCATCGCGAAAAATTGACGGCCGTCATGCTCGGCGTCGGTGCGTCATTCGATTTTTTTGCCGGGAACGTGAAGGAAAGCCCCGACTGGCTCGGCCGCCTCGGCCTCGAGTGGCTTTACCGGTTGACGCAGGAACCGAAGCGGTTATGGCGCCGCTACCTCATACTCAATCCGCGATTCATGTGGCTCACATTTCTCCAGCTTTCCGGACTTAAGAAGTTTGACCGATGACGAGGTTTCGAATGCTTTGCCCTTTGCGGCTAAAAGCGTGATAATGTCTCTTGATTTTGCTCGGTGATCGATTATGAAATTCCTTACGGATTTCAGGCTTTTGCTTCTCGCCGTCTGGCTGGGTGCCGCGTTGTTCTTCATCGCGGTCGCCCAGAGCGCCTTTGCTGTTGTGCCTGAACGCGAGATCGCGGGGGCAGTCGTGAACCGCACGCTTTCGGTCCTTAATTTCGCAGGTCTCTCGATCAGCGTTGTATTGCTGATCAGTTCACTTGTGACCGCCAAAGGGACAAAGAAATACTGGGCGTGGACCGAACGCGTCTTGCTGCTGCTCGTTCTTGCGGCATGTGCGGTCGGGCAGTTCGTGATCGGGTTGTGGCTGTCCGTCGTCAGGGCTCAAATGGGCCGTTCCATCGACCAGATCCCCGCGGACGACCCGCTGCGTATTCAGTTTAACAACCTGCACGAGTGGTCGGTTTGGGTGCTTATGTCCGGCATGGCCGCTGCGCTGATCGCGTTTTTTGTGATCGCCAATCGCAAATTCGGCGCGGCGTCGGCGAAGACGGACCCAACCGCTCCTTACGACTTTTCGAAAGAATTTAAGATATAGCCTTTTTTATGCAATTGATCGAAAAAATCGGCGAGTTCTCTGACAGGTTCTCGCGCTGGAACGGTAATGAAAAATTGAACGGTTACCCGTTCATCGAGAATGTGCACTCGCCGTTCACACCGATGAAACGCGCATTGCCGATGCTCAATCTCGCTCTGATCTCGTCGGCCGGCGCATACATCGACGGTACCGATCCGTTCGATACGGATTCGCGTGACGGCGACCTCAATTTTCGCGAATACCCGATCGAGGTCGACGCCGAGGACTTTCAATACGCCGCAAAAGGTTACGACGCGGCCGCCGTACGCCAGGACCGCAACTGCCAGATCCCGATCGACCGCCTTCGCGAATATGAGGAAAATGCCGTCATTGGCCAGTTGAACCCGGTGTGGTGGAGCATGAGCAGCTATATCCCGAATGCCGCGCTCGTCGCACGGGAAATGGCGCCGAAATTAACTGAACGCCTGCACCGGTACGACGTGCAGGCCGCGCTCTTGATTCCCGCTTCGCGCCTGTGCCACCAGACTCTCGGCATCATCGCCCGCGGGATCGAAATGAGCGGCATCCCGACAATGCTGCTGTCCGTCGACACCGCTGTGACCGATAAGGTCAAGCCGCCGCGCACGGCATATTACAAAGGCGAATTCGGCACAGTCGCCGGAAAACCCGCCTGGCGCGAATACCAACTGCGTATTCTCGACGAAGCGCTTCGGTGGACAGAAACCTTTGACCAGCCCGGAGCAAAAAAACTCGGCGTCGCCATGCAAACCGCAGTACAAATGTCCCGCGGCGAAAAATAGGACTGGACCGCCGGCATCCTTGCCGGCAAAGCGTAAGATGTCGGTACCACCTCGCGTGAGCGGGGTGGGTTCTCCGATTTGTCAGTACCACCTCGCGTGAGCGGGTGGGTTCTGTGGGCGACGCGAAAGGCGCCTGAATCGTCAGGCGCCTTTCGCGTTTCACGCTCATTGCCGGCAGGATGCCGGCGTTCTAGTCGTTGCACGCAGAATGCGTGCGCTCCAGTCACACAGCGGACTGCCACGTTTTCACCCATTCCAGCGGGTAAATCAACATGACAACGTTCAGCAGCAAGCTGTCGCGGATCCATAAAAGTAGAGCGACCTCGACCACCAGAAAAAACGCCAGCGACCGCCACCACCCGATCTTGACCGCGATCCAAAAGCCGGCGGCACACGCGACAACGTCACCCACGGAATTAGCGACCGAATCGCCAAAGTAATCGAGCGAAGCCGTATTCTCCCGATATTGCTGGATCACATAACTCGAATTTTCGACGAGTTCCCAGCCCGCTTCCGCGATTAACGCGATCAAAAACCGCCACCGGTTTTCGAGATTTTCAAACAGCCAGCCCGCGATCCAGAAAAACAAAATGCCGTGCAGCACGTGGGTGAAAGTGTACGGATCGAACAAATGCTGCGACGTGTGGCTGCTGCCCCATGCCTGATTCACATAAATACGTGCATCGCCGAACTTGCACCACCATATCCGCCCCTCTAGCGACAGCACGAGAGCCATGACCGCCGTGGCAAGAGCTCCCAGGTAGATCGGCAGCCATTTCGAATTTTTCAACGCCTCGTTCATAAGCCGACTCGATTGTCGTAGTATTAAAAAGTATTTTCAAGCAGCCCGCGCTCAACTCCCCTCCTTGCTTAGGAGGGGAGGCGGCATCCGCCGGGGTGGTAGTACTTAACAATCCTGAATGGCTTCGACCTTTACGTCTTCCACTACCCCGTCACCGCAGAGCCGGTGCCACCCCTCCTCGGAGGAGGGTAATTGGAACGTAGCCGAATCCCAAATGAACCGCGAAACGAACATTGCCCGCGTCCGCACCCGCACGGAACCATGGGACATCGTCGTGATCGGCGGCGGCGCCACCGGCGTTGGCTGCGCACTCGACGCCGCGAGTCGCGGGCTGGATGTGCTTTTGCTCGAACAGCACGATCTCGGCAAAGGCACGTCGAGCCGCAGCACAAAGCTCATCCACGGCGGCGTGCGGTATCTGGCCCAGGGCAATTTGTCGCTTGTCCGCGAGTCGTTAAAAGAGCGCGGCCTGCTTCTCAGAAACGCCCCGCACGTCGTACACCGGCAGGAATTCGTCGTGCCGTGCTACAGCCGTTGGCAAATGTTCTATTACGGAATGGGCCTGAAGATCTACGACCTGCTCGCCGGAAAATACGGCATTGGAAACTCGCGAACTATCTCGCGTCCGGAAACCCTGCGGAAATTGCCGAATGTGAATGCCGTTGGCTTGACCGGCGGTGTTTGCTATTTTGACGGTCAGTTCGACGACGCACGCCTGCTGGTCGATCTGGCGACGTCCGCCGATAAACACGGTGCCGCGATCCTCAATTACGCAAGAGTTACAGCGATCAACGCCGACGATAGGATACAGACGGTAAATTTCGAGGACGCTCTTTCAGGCGAGACCTTCGTCGTCCGATCTCGGTTCGTGATAAACGCGACCGGAGCGTTTTGTGATACGGTACGCAAGCTCGCCAATAAAAACGCCGCGAACATCGTCACACTCAGCCAGGGGATTCACCTCGTCGTCGACCGCAGCTTTTTGCCGGGCGATGCGGCCTTGATGCTCCCGAAAACGAGCGACGGCCGCGTTCTGTTCGTTATCCCGTGGCTCGGCTACGTCGTCGTCGGCACGACCGACACGCCGATCGAAAGTGCCCAGCTCGAACCCAAAGCGCTCGCGTCCGAAATTGATTTTATCCTCGAAACAGCGGCGGGCTGCCTCGTCAAATCGCCAACTCGGGCAGATGTCCGCAGCGTGTTCGCCGGCATAAGGCCGCTCGTGAGTTCATTGGCGGCCCGCAATACCTCAAAGCTTTCGCGCGGACATACTATCCAACGAGACAGCGCCGGAATGTTGACGATAACCGGCGGCAAATGGACGACTTATCGCCAAATGGCGGAGGACGCCGTCGATCAGGCCGTGGAGATGGCTAGGCTTCGTGCCGGCACTTCGATTGCCCGCAAACTCCCCATCGAAGGTCCTGGCGAATCTCAGACTGATGTTGGAAATGTGCGCCTTCATCCCGCCTTGCCGATCAGCGAAGTTGACGTCGTCCGCGCCGTTCGATCAGAAATGGCGCAGACGGTTGAGGACGTGCTCGCGCGACGAACGCGCTGTCTGTTCCTAAATGCGAAAGCCGCTGTCGAAGCGGCTCCCGTCGTAGCTAAAATAATGGCTCGGGAATTAATGAAAGATGGTGAATGGATCGAACTTCAGCTTTCGGAATTCGAAAACACGGCGCGAAATTATATTCTTTGACGAGACTTCGATCGACTACTCCGTCGTAACGACGTCTTCGCCGTGCAGCGCCGCATTCAGCGTGTGCCAGCTCAGGCTCGCGCATTTCACACGGGCGGGGAATTCGCGGACGCCGGCGAATATTTTAAGTTTGCCGAGATGGTTTTCTTCCGCTTCTTCGTCGAGTTCGCCGAGCACCATCCGGTGAAATTCGTCGAACAACGTTTCCGCCTCGTCCTTCGATTTCCCTTTCACCACCTGCGTCATCATCGATGCCGACGCCTTTGAAATCGCGCACCCCGAGCCCTTGAACGCGACCTCACTCACCGTGTCGCCGTCCATCTTCACATAAACGCGTAGCGCATCGCCGCACAGCGGATTGTTGCCATCCGCCATCTTGTCCGCACCCTCGATCTCGCGAAAATTCCGCGGATTCTTGTTGTGCTCCAAAATTACTTCCTGATATAGATCGCTTAGTTCTGACATTTGTTATTTCGCAATCGGACCGCAAGGATGATCCGTCTGGTCATCACACCACGCCCATGAGCCATTTGAACGAAGGAGACCGAAATCATATTTGCCTTCTTCGGGGGCCTTATCTTCACGCGCAGTGACCAGATAAACAACGCTTCCATCCTGCTCGAAGATCAACTCTAGATTTCTGATTGTCGCGTTTGGGTAGCGGATCAAGAATTCCCGTTTCACCGTTTCTTCGCTAGGAGTTGACCGTACAATATCGAGTAACACAATTCCGGCAAACACCAAAATACCGGCCAGAACAACTCCAGCCAATAACAATATCTTGTTTCTTACTGACATTCCCTTCATGAGAAATCCTCGATAAACTTCTCTTGCATATCAGCTAGTCTGCCGCAGCTTTTCAGCGTCCGCCAAATCTTGCAGCCGTCCAACCGCTTCTTTATTCACGATCAGATCCTCGCGCGAGATATAGTAAATCTCGTCTCCGCCTAGAGTGGCGACATTGCGTCTGGTCCAGCAGTCTTCGAAATCGAGTTCCGCTGCATCGAGCAGTATATCTATTCTCCCGGGAGCCCGACCCATCGTGTAGAAATATCCCGGCCTGGTGAAGTCAACCGGCGTCAACCCGTCTAATGGTGCGCCGAATTCGGTCAGAACACGAAAGACGGCTTCTGCGTTTTCGGCATCGGCCGCGACCCAAATATCCAGATCCTTTGTGTAGCGAGGTTCTGTGTGGCGGATCACCGCATACCCGCCGATGATCAGGAACCTAACTCCTTCTTTGATGAAGGCCGCCAACAGATCTTTGAAGTCTTGATTCACTCAGGTCTTCTCCCTTCATTTGATGAGCGTCGACGACCATTTGCCACACCGTGTCGAAAACAACTTCGTGCGGCTGTGATCGCCAATACTCTACGTCGGGATACCTTTCAGCCTCCTCGATGCGACCGTACCAAGCCGTAAGTTCACGTTTTTGTTTCATGCAAATACCTCTATCACCTTCTGCACCGCATCCACGAGTTTGTCGACCTCTTCGCGCGTGTTGTAAAACGCAAATGATGCTCGCGCCGTCGCGGGTACATCGAAGAAATTCATCACCGGCTGGGCACAGTGGTGGCCGGCACGTATGGCGATTCCGGATTGGTCGAGGATCGTGCCGATGTCGTGCGGGTGGATGCCTTCGATCGTGAACGAGAGCACGGACGCTTTTTTATCGGCGGTACCGATGAGCTTTACGCCCGGGATGTCGGACATGCGTTCGGTCGCGTATTCGAGCAGCTCGTGTTCGTACGCGGCAGCGGCTTCGAAATCGATCGCGTTCAAATAATCGATCGCGGCTCCAAGACCGATTCCGGCGGCAATTGCCGGCGTCCCCGCTTCGAATTTTGCCGGCAGGGGCGCGTACGTCGTCTTTTCGAAACTCACAGTCCTGATCTGGCTGCCGCCCGTTTGATACGGCGGCATTTTGTCGAGCCATTCACGCTTGCCGTAAACTATTCCGCTGCCCGTCGGTGCGAACATCTTGTGCCCGGAAAAGATGAAAAAGTCGGCGTCGAGGTCCTGCACGTCGACCGGAAAATGCGGCACGCTCTGGGCTGCATCGACACACACCGGAACCCCAAACTTGTGAGCCGTCGCAATCATTTCCTTGATCGGGTTGACCGTACCCAACGAATTGGAAACGTGCGAAACGGCGACCATTTTGGTCCGCTCGTTCAGCAGATTTTCGTACTCGTCGATTATCAGTTCGCCGCGCTCGTTCATAGGTATCACCCGGAGAACGGCGCCGCGTTCTTCGGCGACGACCTGCCAAGGAATGATGTTCGAGTGGTGCTCCATCTGCGAGACGATTATCTCGTCGCCCTCGCGGATGAACCCTTTCCCGTACGAATGCGCGACAAGGTTGACGCCCTCGGTGCAGCCTCGAACGAAAATGCAGCAGTTAACGTCCGGTGCGTTGATGAACCGCTTTACCTTTTCGCGGGCTGCCTCGTACGCGGTTGTTGCATGCTGCGAAAGATAGTGCACGCCGCGGTGTATGTTCGAGTGTTCCTCGCGCAAGTATTTGGAACCTCGTTCGATGACCGACTGCGGCACCTGTGACGAAGCGGCGTTATCCAAATATACGAGCGGCTTTCCGTTCACCGTTTGCGACAGTACCGGAAAGTCCGCTCTGATCTTTTCGACGTCCCACGTGCTCATTGTTGTTACTGCTTTCATGTTCGGGAACCTCTGTTTGCGGCGCGCTTTATTTACCGCTTGCCGCGCGTTATCGCCTTGGCCGCGACCGGCTTTGCCGCCGCGGATTTTGCCGACGGTTTTGCGGCAGGCTTGGCAGCCGGTTTCGCGGGAGTTTTTGGCGCGGAATTAGTCGTGGCTACTGCAGCGGCCGGTCTGCCCGCGGGCCTGCCGGGCGCTCCGGGACGTCCCGGCAAAACGGCTTCGTCCGATTCGACGATTTTTGGACGTTTCTTCTCTTCGCGGGCGATAAACTCGCGCAGTGCTGTCTCAACGACGTGCGACCGCCGTTGTTTTTCGCCGGCGATCTCGTCGATCTTTTTCATGATGTCGTCAGCCAAAATAAGCATTGTTCTTACTCTCATAGTTTTTTCACACTTCCAGTTTTACGTTCAGACGATGGAGCACGGCTTCGTCTAAATCGTTTTTGATCGAATCGATGCCGATCTTTCGGATTATCTCCTCAGCAAACCCGTAGGTCAGTAAATTCCGGGCCAGCGAATCGGGCAGGCCGCGGGTCAACAGGTAAAACAGTTCTTCTTCTTCGAGTTGCCCGACGGTCGCACCGTGCGAGCATTTAACATCGTCGTTGAAGATCTCAAGCTGCGGCTTCGTATCGACGCGTGCGTCGTTCGACAGCAGCAGATTCTTGTTCGACTGCTCGGCGTTCGTACCGTGTGCGTTTTCGCGGACAAAAACCTTGCCGTTAAAAACGCCGCGGGAACGATCGTTCAGCACACCCTTGTACGACTGGTGCGAAATGCAGTTCGGCACCAAGTGGTCGATGATGGAGTGCGTGTCGCTGTGCTGCGAACCGTTCAGCATATACAAGCCGTCGACAAAAACCTCGCCGCCCTCATCCGTAAATTTTACATCGATATCGTGACGCGAGATCGCGCCGCCGAGATTGATGTTTGTCGCATTATACAGGCTTCCGCGTCCAACGCTTACCTCGGTCGTGCCTATGTTGAACGCCTCGGGCGATTCCTTCTGCACGCGGTAGTGCGTGAGGTTGGCATTTTCTTCGATAACGATCTGGACTGCCACGTTTGTGAAACTCTTTTCGCGCCCGGCGTAGCTTTCGACGATCGTCGCTTTGCTGCCAGCCTCGGCGATCACCAGAACGTGCGGAAAAACGGCCGTTCCGCCGCTCGCGGCAAACGATATTTCGATCGGAACCTCAACCACTGTCTCTTTCGGTATACGGACGCAGACAAACTCGCTGAACGCCAGATTCAACGCGGCAAACCCGTTGCGGCCGAAATTGAATTTTCCCGCAAGCGCCGCGAAATCACCGTCGAGCGGTTGGGCATCCGGCAGTGCTCGTGCCATGATCCAGTTCTCGTTTCCGATCGGTGCAACGTTCGTGTATTTCCAGTCTTCGTTTTTTACGGACGGAAATCCGGCTGCTGAATACGCAGCGAACGCTTTCCCGCGCAGTTCCCGCTGATCGGCTCCACCGGCTATCGCCGTCCTGAATTCTTCTGTAAAATCGACCGCCACGACGGCTTGTGATGAAACCATTTCTCTTAAAACACCTTTACCAAACTAAATCTTTTGTCCGAACGTGCGGTACGTGCCGGGTCCGCGATCAGATCACGCGCCATTTTTAATCTTGCTTCGTTCTCGGCCCGCGGCTTTTTATCGTCCACCAAAACCGACTTTCCGTAGTCCAAAAGCACATCGTGTCGGGCCAGTATATACTGAATTCCCATCGCCGCGGTTTTCGCCCTCAGCTCCTCGACGTTCCTCGAATCCCAAACCATTTGCCGCAGCGTCCAATCTTCGAATATGTAGTCCGAAAAATACGGCCGTTCGATGTTGTACGTGTCGCGACGCATGTTTATCAACCAGACCTTGGCGTCCGCAGGGGCCTCGCTGGTAAGCACCTGGTAGTACGGATAATAATCGAGATGTCTCGACAAATAAGCGTCCCGGGTTTCGCCGCCCAACACGACGCGGACCGGCGACCTCTGCAAAAACCACGCCGCACTAACTAAGATGCCGGCAACGGCCGCGGCGGCGAATCCTGCGACGATCCACTTTCGAAAAGCGCTCGCCGCCGTCGAGACCCTTTCCGCGGCCGCGATATTCGCGATCGCAATGACCGGCAGGACCGGCAGCAGATACCGCAGCTGCTGGCTCGAAAACAGCCAGAACAAGAAACTGATGCCCGCGATGCCGGTGACGATCTTTATCTCGACCGGCAGCTCAAACTTCCAAAGGCCCCAGATCAACAACGGCAAGCCCATCAAAAACGCCACGCCGATCACGCCGTCAAAGTACGCGGCCTTTTCGGGTTGGGCGATAATCGCGGTCGAAATTGGTGCCGCGATGTAATCCAAAGCATTTTTCGCGTCGCCGCCATACTGCGAATTCATCGCCTGAAACAAATTCGACCGGTCAACGTCCCAACCTGTCGCACTGCCGTTCCAGATGCTCATGTAGAACGGAAAGACCGGACTTCCCGTCGCCGCCCACGTTCGCAGATACCACGGCGACGCTAACAGTCCCGCGAGCACGAGAGCCGCAGCACCGCCCGCGATGATCTTTGCAGCCGCGTCCTGGTCCTTTCTAGCACGCAGCAATATCACCAGTGCAAAAGCCGCGATAACGAAAACCGCCGTAAGCTTGGCCGCGAGCGCCGCGCCCAGAAAGATGCCGATCAAAACTAGCCAGCCGCGTCCGAGTGTTTGCCACCAGCGGCAAAGCGCATAGGACGCAAGCAGCACGTATAAAGCCATCGCCAGATCGATGTATCCGCTCGACGCTACATAAAATGCCGTCGGGATCGCCGCCGTGACAAGCACCGCGATCAGACTGCCGCGTCGTGAAATATTAAGCTCACGCGCAAACCCGAAAGCCGCCAGCAACAAAATGGGAAAGAACAAAAACAAAGTTGTACCGGCCGCTGCTTCGCCCGCCCGATTGCTCACTAACTGCCCCAGCAGCATCGCCCAAACGACGTGCATTTCCGTTCCCAGAGCTAGAAAGCTGGCGATGTTCCCCTCGATAAAGGCCGAACTGCCTTGAGCGATGAACGCCTTCGGCACCGCGAAATGGTAAAGCAGCGTGTCCTTTGCGATCGGCGGTGCAAGCGACGCGATAAATGCGAGCCCGACGGGCAGCGCCGCCAGGATCAACAAGACCTTATCGATCGCATTTGCCGTTTCCGGAACGCGGCTTTCCGCCGTTGCTTCCTTTACCCGCCCGAATGATAGTACCGCGAGCACGAGACCGATAAGCAATGCAACCACCGCCGCCGCCTTACCGTACGCGCCGGCCGCTCCGAGAAAGAACCATATCAAAGACCAAATCGCCGAACCGGCCGCGACACGCATTGCGAGCTCGAGCACATGCGAATGATTTTCGCCCTTCTCGGTTTCGATAAATCGAAACAGAAAACCGCCGAGCCCGAACCACGAAATTCCGATCAAGCCGGCGGCGACAGCACCGGTCAAACTGTCGCGAAGACCTTCACCGCCGAGAAGCGGCCCGCCGGCGATATTGCCCAAAAGTTGTGGCAGCTGGCCCGCGTCCGAAACGCGGTACGCGAGAAACGCGATAACCAAAACAGCCGCCCACATCGCGAAAATGATCGCGGCCGTCGTGCTCGTTCCACGGTTGTCAGCGGTTTCGGTCGCCATTCAAAGATCTATCTCGCCCCGGCCGCACCTTTGACCCAGTCGTAACCTCTTTCCTCGAGCTCGTACGCGAGTTCCTTTCCGCCTTCTTTAACGATCCGGCCGTTCGCCAGAACGTGTACGACATCCGGTACAATAAAATTCAAAAGCCGCTGATAATGCGTCACAAGAATGATCGCGTTGTTCTCACTGCGGAGCTTGTTCACGCCCTCGGCGACGATCCGAAGAGCGTCGATGTCGAGCCCCGAATCGGTCTCATCCAACACCGCAAGCTTCGGCTCGAGCACGGCCATCTGCAAAATCTCGTTGCGTTTCTTTTCGCCGCCCGAGAAACCCTCGTTCACCGATCGCTTAAAAAACTCCGGGCTCATTTCCACGATCTTCGCTTTTTCTTTAAGGTAATCGTTGAACTCAAGCGGATCGAGCTCCTCTTCGCCCAGATGCTTCATCTTCTGGTTGTAGGCAAGGCGCAGAAACTGCGAATTGGAAACGCCGGGAACCTCGACCGGATATTGGAACGCCATGAAAACGCCTTCGCGTGCACGTTCGTCTGGTTCGAGTTCGAGCAGATTCTTGCCTTCGTAGAGCACTTCGCCCGAGATCACCTCGTAGCTCGGATGACCGGCCAAAACCTTCGACAACGTCGATTTGCCGGAACCGTTCGGGCCCATGATCGCATGGACCTCGCCCTTATTCACCTGAAGGTTCAAGCCCTTCAATATCTCTTTGCCTTCGATTCCGGCGTGCAGATCTTTAACTTCTAAAAGCATTTTCAATATTCCTACCTATCTTTTTGAGCATCGACAGCCCCGGAGTTCCGTACCATTCTTCGGCGGTCGTGTCCCGATCTTTTCGAAAGCCGAGCGATTCATAAAGCCTGATCGCACCGGCGGAAAAGCCGGTCGTATATAAAAACAAAGTGTCGAACCCGTTTTCGATCCCGTACTGCTCGACAGCCGTCATCAGCCTTTTTCCGATGCCGAAGCCTTGTGCGTCCGGCACGACCGCCATGCTCCGGATGTAAAGCCATTCCGGTTCTCGTACGGCCGAAACCGTTCCCGAAAGTTGGCCGTCTCTCACCGCCACCCACATCGGCCCTTCAACAAACCTGCCGCGGATCTCTTCAGCCAACGGCGTTACGATCGCGTATGCCTCGGGCGTGTAGTCGTTTCTGAATTCTGCAAGAGCGACGCTGAGAATCTCCGCTATCGCATTAGCATCTTTCTCAACCGCAAGTCTGATCTCAACATCCGCCATTAAACATAGATCTCGCCTTTGAGATATAGAACGGCGTTGCCGCCGATCTTCACGCGTTCATTTACATTCTCGCAAAACAGTTCGCCGCCGCGTTTAGATACCTGACGCGCGAAAAGCTCGCTCTTGCTCAGACGCCCGGCCCAATATGGGATCAGGCTGCAGTGGATCGCACCGGTCACCGGGTCCTCCGGAATGCCGATCCGCGGAGCGAACATTCGCGACACAAAATCTGAATCGTCGCCCCCGGCCGTGACGATCACCTCGTCGTACGGGACGTTGGCGAGTGCGGACATATCCGGATCGGCCTCACGCACTTCGGTCTCGTTCTCGAGCAGCAGCATGACCATGTTGCCCTGCGTTTCCCACATCTGCGCCGGAATCTTTCCTACGGCAACGGACAACTCGGCGATGTGCTCGATCTCGGTGACCGGAAAGCTCGGGAAATCCAGGATCAGCCGATCACCCATCTTCTGCACGCCAAGTGCTCCGCTGCGGTCCGATCGAAAATTGATGAACTCCTTCTCCGCCTTAATGCATTCAAATATCACGTGCGAACTCGCCAGCGTCGCGTGCCCGCAGAGATTCACCTCGATCGTCGGCGTGAACCACCGAATATCGTAAACGTCGCCGTTTTTCACAAAAAAAGCGGTCTCGGATAAATTGTTCTCGGCCGCGATCTTGAGCATCAGTTCGTCCGGCAGCCATTCCGTCAACGGAACGACCGCCGCCGGGTTTCCGCCGAACGGCTTTGATGTGAAAGCATCGACTTGAAATATTTCCAGCTTCATAAACTCAGGACAGGGCTATCGCCTGAATTTCTATCTGCGTTCCGAAGTGCAGTTCCTTAACCGGTACTATCGCTCGTGCCGGCCGATGATCGCCCATCACGCGGGAGTATGTTTCGTTCACGCGGCCCCAGAGTTCCATGTCGGATACATAGATCGTCATCTGAAGAACGCGATCTAAGCGGCTACCCGCGGCTTGCAATACTGCCTCGACGTTCCTCAACGCCAATTCGGTCTGTTCCTCGATCGAACCGGTGAACGGTTCCCTCGTCTCCAGATCCATCGGCAGCTGCCCGGAAACGTAAACGATCCCGTGATGTTCGATGCCCGGCGAATAATGACCTTTCGGGGTCGGCTGACCGTCTGGTTGTATTATTTTCATTACAAATCTTCCGGCTTTAGTCCGGTTTTCTTGTCGATCCGCGATATCATTTTCGGACCGATCTCATCACCGTCGTGAAATGCAAAACGTAATCGGGCCAGCCGTCTCGTTCCAGTGTTTTATGTGACCCTTTTTGCCGTTTCACCTGCCAGCCGATGTTAACTAACGCAGCCAAAATGCGTTTCGCCTTCAACGATTTCCAATCGCTCATGCCGCTTCAAAAAGTCGGCTTTCAATCTGTTCAGGCAAATTTTCGCCATTCTCAAGCCTATCGGCGATAACACGCAGAGCCAGGGCCTTGACCTTGCGCATCGCCTCCTCGCGCGTCTCGCCATAGACCAACACGCCGTCCAGATCGTCAATTTCGGCGATCCAGCGACCGTCGTCTTCTTGTTCGAGTTCGATTGCTAAATTCATAATCGGAATTAGCCAACACTTCCTTCCAGCTTCAATCCCAGAAGCTTGGTCGCTTCCACCGCGTATTCCATCGGCAGTTCGCGGAACACTTCTTTGCAAAAACCGTTGATGATCAGAGACACGGCGTCTTCCTGCGAGATGCCTCGCTGTTGGAGGTAGAACAACTGGTCCTCGCTGATCTTCGACGTCGTGGCTTCGTGCTCGACGCGGGCGGTGTTGTTCATCACTTCGATGTACGGGAAGGTGTTCGCCTCGCTCTTGCCGCCGATCAGCATCGAATCGCATTGCGTGTAGTTACGCGCGCCCTCGGCTTTCGGCATTATCTTTACGAGGCCGCGATAAGAGTTGTTCGACTTTCCTGCCGAAATTCCTTTCGAGATGATCGTCGACTTTGTGTTCTTGCCGAGGTGGATCATCTTTGTGCCGGTGTCGGCGATCTGTGCGTTGTTCGTCAGTGCGACCGAGTAAAATTCACCGATCGAATTGTCGCCCTGCAAGATGACGCTCGGATATTTCCACGTGATCGCGGAACCGGTCTCGACCTGCGTCCACGAAATTTTCGAGTTTACGCCGCGGCACGCACCACGTTTCGTCACGAAGTTGTATATGCCGCCCTTGCCGTTCTCGTCGCCCGCGTACCAGTTCTGGACGGTCGAGTATTTGATCTCGGCGTCGTCCAAAGCTACGAGTTCAACGACCGCCGCGTGCAATTGATTTGTATCGAACTGCGGTGCCGTGCAGCCTTCGTTATAGGCAACATAGCCGCCTTCTTCCGCAATTATCAGCGTTCGTTCGAACTGGCCCGATTCCTGGGTGTTGATCCGGAAATAGGTCGAGAGCTCCATCGGGCAGCGGACGCCTTTCGGAATGAACACGAACGAACCGTCCGAGAAAACAGCCGAATTCAGCGCGGCGTAATAGTTGTCACCGACCGGCACGACCGAGCCGAGATATTTTTTGATCAGCTCCGGATAATCCGCTACCGCCTCCGTGAACGAGCAAAATATAACGCCCGCGTCGAAAAGCTTTTTCCTGTACGTCGTCGCAACGGAGACCGAATCGAACACCGCATCGACCGCTACGTTGGCAAGCATTTTCTGCTCGGAAAGCGGAATGCCGAGTTTCTCGAACGTCTTAACCAACTCCGGATCGACCTCGTCCATCGACGCCTTTTTCGCCTTCTGCTTCGGGGCGGAATAGTACGAAATGTTTTGGAAATCGATGTTCGGATATTGGAAATTTGCCCAGTTGTCGGGCGCGGTCATCTTTTGCCACTGACGGAACGCTTTCAGCCGAAATTCGAGCAGCCATTCGGGCTCGTTCTTTTTCGACGAAATCAGTCGGACCGTGTCCTCGGACAGGCCCTTTGCGATAGTCTCTGTCTCGATGTCCGTGACGAAACCGTATTTATATTCCCGATTTGTAAGTAACTCTGCTGCTGTACTCATACAATTTAGATGAGAATTGAAAATTGAGAATGGAGAATTAAAAGCTAACTCTCGACCATCAAAAACTCTCAATTCTCAACTTTCAATTCTCAATTAACCTCGAGCGTTCTGTGTATTCCCTGTATCTGGTGAAACATATCGCCGACCGAGCTTTCCGAACCAACAAGCTGTGCGAGCGTTATCTGCGACAGCGCGTTTTCGACGATCTCGTGCAGGCCAACGATCACCGGCCTGATGCCGCAGTCGCCCTTGTGCACGCACGAATCCATAATGCCTGTGTAGCTTTCGCAATGCTTGCTCAAAACTTCCTCGTCGAGCACCTTGATGATCTCGCTCAGGCGAATGTCGGATGCCGGACGCGAGAGAAAATAACCGCCCTTCGTTCCGCGGGTCGACTGCACAAAGCCGGCCTTGTTGAGCAGCCACATCAGCTTGCCGGCGTTGGCGGTCGAGATGCCCTCGCGCTCGGCGATCTGCGGCAGAGTCAGCGACTCGCCGTCCTTCAGATCCGCCAGCTGCACAAGGCACCTGAGACCGTATTCTTCCTGGGCCGATATCTTCATAACCGTCAGTTGTTCAAGCAAATAAGGACTGTTGTCAAAGATTATAATCTCATAAACATTACTTTTTAGTCAAGATTGGAAACCGTAGAACAGACTGTTGGTCCGTCCACGGACAGGCGAGCCTACTTCGCGTATTTCGCGCGTATCTTCACTGCCCGCTCGATCAGATCGACATTCTCAAGTATTTTGAGCCGAAGATCGTTGTCGAGGCTGGGGTTATCGCCGAGAAATTTATTGACGACCGCGAGTGCCTGCTCGCTCTTTTGCCCGCCGATGAACGCGCTCAACCAGCCGTTGACGAAAAATATCTTACGGTCGCGTTTTAGTTTCGGCAGCTCGGCCAGCGCGCGTTCGAGATACTGCAAGGTCAGGTCGGAGTGCCGCGGCGAATTGAACACTCCGAGCGACGATTCGATCCAGCTTTCCGAAATGTCTCTGTTCGTTGTGAAATCGTTCCAATATTTCGCTTTGTTCTCCGCTGTCGCGATTCCCGCTTTTGCAGCGTAGGCGTAACGCTTTGCTTCGTCGGCGGTATCCGACTTTTCCAGTTCTGCCAGAAGCGCCGGAGCATCCGCGTCGCCCAGGATCAGCAGCTTGGTGACTATATCGAACCGGTCCTTCGTTTTCAGCGGCAAACTGATATCCGAGGCAGAAACACGACCGGTAGGGAGTGTGTTCTTTCCGGTCGAATTTTCCAAACGTTTCACACGCTCGCTACCGCTCGGGTTTCCGTCCGTGTTCGAGAGTAAGCGTTTCAATTCGACCCGTGCGCCCTCGGTCGAAGCGATGTTCAGGAAGGCTCGATAAAACGTGATTCGCTGTCCCAGCGTCCGAGCGTTCCGCATCCGCTCGATCAGCATCGCCTCGAGCCGTCGATTGAGATCGGTAGCAGGCGCGTTCTTCACGTCGGTACCACCTGCGATAGCGGGTGGGGATTTTGAAGTCGACACAGCCCCACCCGCTATCGCAGGTGGTACCGACAGATCCACGCCCGCCCCGGTCCGCGGTACCGACACGTAGTAATTCATAGCCGTCGATACACGCCCAAGCAGCGTCTGGATCGTGCTTTCGTCCGATTCGACGTTGATGTTTTTGATGACGAGTTCGACGTACTCCTTCGGGTTGAACTCCGCCTCGCGGACGCTGTCCCAAAGGCTGCCCCACATCATCGTCCGCAGGAAATCGTCCTTTTCGTTCTGGATGTTTTTCAGAACGTAATCGCGGCTTTTGTCGTCGAGTATGAAAATGCCGTAGCCGTAGTCTTGATAGTTTGGGAAAATCAAGCGAGGAGGTTTTTGCGCTTCAAATTCAGAAATCGAGCTTGTGGTGTTGCCACGAAACGGAATTTGGGGCTTGATCTTTATCTTTCCTTTATTATCAATTGTCAGCACATTAACCCGTATTGGCTTTGGATAGTTGAAATTTTCGCCCGGCAATAGTTTTTGCTCGACTTCCGAAAGAAACGCAGCAACTGGGTGTGAATTCGGGTCGATACTCGAACCCATCGGCAGAAAAGAGATTCGATATCGGTCGACCCCGGCTTGAGTGACCCATTTCTTCGCCCAACGCTCTAGACTATTCGAATTCAGCGTCTCAAACTCCTTCACCAGATCTTCCCAACCCGCGTTCCCGAACTCGTGCTTCTTCAAAAACGCCCGCACGGCGGTTTGGAATTTATCTTCGCCGATATAAAACTCCGCTTGTCGCAGAAAGCTCGGAGCTTTGCGATAAGCGATGTTGCCGTAGGCGCTCTTGGCGGACGAGAGGTTTTTGATCTCCTGGTAGATCGGCGTCGTTCCCTTGGTCGAGTCGGTCAGGTAGGCGAGTTGTTTGTTGCGTTCGTAAAAGATCTTCCAGGCGCTGTACTCGGGCATTACCTTTTCGAGCGTCTTGTACGCCATGAACTCGGCGAAGCCCTCCTTCAGCCACAGATCGTCGAACCATTTCATCGTCACCGTGTCCCCGAACCACTGGTGAGCCGCCTCGTGAAAAATAACGTTCGCCCGCGTGATGTAGTCGTTTTTCGTCGGCTCCTGTGGAAAGATAACCCGATCTTCTCTCAGAAATGTCGCCCCCGCATGCTCCATCCCGCCGAACGGGAATTCCGGGATCAGAACGAGATCGTATTTCGGGAACGGGAATTTGTAGTCGAAATACTGCTCGAGAAACTTAATGCCCTCGCGGTTGAGCCGAAACACCTCGTCCGCGTGCTGCCTAAACTTCACTGCCTGCGATCTGCGGACGTAGATACTCGTCGGCGGCTCAGTCTTGTCAGAACCGGGAGCCATAGCGACTGGGTTTCCCCGCGAGCCGGAGACGCCTTTATTTTCATCGGGCGACCCAGTCGCTATCGCTCCCGGTTCTGACCCGCTGCTCGCAAACTTCTCGAACGGACCTGCCGCGAATGCGAAGACGTAGGTGCTGATGGGTTTGGTTTCGAAGAAGTAGCTGAAATTCCGCCCTTTCCTGTAATTTGCGTATCGCTCGGCTTCGGTTCTTTCTGACGGACCGACTCCTAACTCCCAGGCATTGTCATTTACAAACGTGTTCAATACGGTCTTCCAATCTTTGGGAGCATCGATGAAAACGCTAAACCTCGCCTTCAGATCCGGCTGATCAAACACCGGGAACGCGGTGCTCGCGTCCGACGGGACGAACAGCGAGTAGAGATATTCCGCCCCGTCCTCTTTATCGACGTACCGCGTTATCGCCGAACCGCTCGTTAAGATCGGCGACGTGAAATCGAGCTTGATCACATTCTCGCCAGCCACGACGCCGTCCCGAAAGATAAGGTGCTCATTGGCCTCATCGTACGTACGAGTTACGCCTTCAGGCGTGATCTCACCGCGGTCATTTCGCGGTTGAAGCCGCAACTCGTGCCCGTTTATCGAGACGTTGCTCACCGTCGAGAGAGATTCATTGCCTTTTATTTTCCGCCAGTCGAGTACTATCGCCGGCACGGGGAATCCACCCGCTGACGAAGGTGGTTCTGACCTGTTGGGCTCAGCCGCGATTTTGACGCGTATCTCGATCGTCCCCTTCAGCACCGGCGACATTTTTTCGAGCGTCAGGTTCAGCTTGTACCGCACGTCCGAATAACGGGCCGCGCGCCAGATCGCCAGATCTTGCGAAACGCCTGGCTCGATCGGCGGCGTCTGTGCAAAAAGAGTCGATGCGGACATCACGGTAAAGAAAGCGAAAAGTGTTCGTAGGAGCATGTTGTTATTTGGAACGATTTTCACGCAAACAGTCGCGGTTGGCAATGCGGTTAGTTAGCCTCCGGCTCCCCTCCTTGGCAAAGGAGGGGTGGATGCCGCTTCGGCAGACGGGGTGGTTTGTTCTGTGAAAATCTTAAACTGCCCTGTCGTTAAACTCTTCCGCCACCCCGTCACCGCAAGGCCGGTGCCACCCCTCCTTTGGAAGGAGGGGAGTCGGAGCAGCGACGTTCCGCCCGACGCGTCCTCCACTTTCCCCGCAAACAACTTAGGCGGCACACCTCTTAAAAAGGTTGCCGCCCGGTTGGAAACAAATTAATTAAACAATTAAAGGTTGAAGTTGAAGTTGACGAAACCCGTCGCCTTTACCGCCTGGCCGTCGCGCATGAAAGGTTTGAACTTCCATTTGCGGATGGCGTCCTTTGCGGCGGCCTGCAGCAGCGCCGGCCCGCTTGCCTTTTCGACAGTGGTGACATCGCCGGTTTCGCTGACGGTCACCTCGACCTTGACGACGCCGGCGGCCCGGATGCTTTTGGCGGCCGCAGGGTACACCGGTGCGGCTTGTTTTGTCGCGTACCCGATCAGCGATCCGATCTCGAGCGGCGACGCGTCCGCCGTGCCCGCGGGCGAGACGACAGCAGTTTCGGCCTTCACAGCCGCCGGTCCGGTTTTAGGTGCGTCCGAAACGACGCGGATCCGCGGTGTGTTTCCGCTTGTCGAGTTCTGCGCAGGGACATTCGGCGTTGCCGTGTTCGGCGTCGCGACGTTCGGTTGCTTGGCCGCGGCAACCTGCACGTCCGCCGGTTTTTGTGCGGGCTCTGTACTTACGGGGCGGAAAGTGGGCTGCTCGGGCGTGTAGGTCAGCGGCTGGCCTGCCGGTGTAGAGGTGCTCGCCGTAGGGATAACGGCGGCGACCTGCGTGGTGGTTCCGTCGACCGCATTTGTGATCACGCTGCGCGAATTAACGAGGTCCTCACGCGAATCGGCAACCTGGTCTCGCCATCGGCGGGCGTCGTAATCGTCGCGGGCGATAGCGCTTCGGGTCGTCGTCGCTTCTTCGAGCATTCCCATCGCGGCGGCCGATTTTGTTTTGTCGGCGGACATTTCCTTCGCCTGCGTGACGACGAGCTCAAGCGTCTCGCGCATGCGTTCGATGTCGTTGACGGCCTCGAGCGGTAGGTTGCGGTCCGAAACGCTCAGGCCGAGGCCACGGTAGCGCTCGATCTGGTTGCGTGCGCTCTTGACGACCTGAGCCGACGCGGCGGCGTAATATTCTCCGGCGTTCGGCTTTGTCGTTTTTTGCTGATTGTACAGGTCGGTCAGAAAGTCGCTCGCTCGTTTATAGTCGCCCTGTTCGAGATAGCTGTTCATCAACAGAACATTTGCGACGGCGTTGACAGATGAATCGCTGGTCTCGCGTCGTATATTTTCAAGCTCGTAAATAGCGGCGTTATAGTTGCGTACGGCGATGTAGGCCTTTGCCTTCGAAATGCGGTCGCGCATCACGTCGCCTGAGGTCGGAGCCTTCACTACCGGAGATTGAACTGCCGGCTGCGCGACAGGCCCCGGCGATGCTTGAGAGGTCTGCGCGGACGCCGCACCGGCGGCGGCGAATGTTGAGATTATTATCGAAGTGCAAATCCTTCTGACATTTAGCGGCATTTTCAGTCCTCCGTAACTGACTTAAATTTCCGTAAAGGCCAAGCGAACTACATTAGAGGAAGGCTCACTTTAACGACCCTGGCGCAAATAACTACAATGTTTTAAAAACTCATAATCAACCTCGCATTTCAGTATGCGCGGTTACTTAGATAAGCTATGGATGATTTTTGAGCGGTATGCGTTTGCGTCTCTTTTTATAGCACTTTCGTTCAGGGTGAGCAACACGCGGTCGGCCATAACGAGGCGTCCGTTGATGATGACGGTGCGGACGTCGTTCGCTTTTGTCGAATAAACCAACGCCGAATAGATGTTGAAATACGGGGTTTGATTGAGGTCGTCGAGGTCAACGATGGCGATGTCGGCACGTTTTCCCGTCTCGAGCGAACCTATCAGTTTTTCCATATGCAACGCCCGCGCACCGCGGATAGTCGCCATCTCGAACGCCTGTTCTGCCGGCAGCGTTTTGGGATCGCCCGTCGTCAGTTTGTGCAGCTTTGCGGCGGTGTCGATCTCTTCCCACATGTTGAGATCGTTGTTCGACGCGGCCCCGTCGGTTCCGAGCCCGACCGCGACGTCCTTGGCGAGCATCTGCGGCACCGGAGCGACACCGGACGCGAGTTTCATGTTTGACTGCGGATTATGGGCCGCACCGACACCGAGGCGTTTGAGAACGTCGATCTCTTCGTCGGATATCCAAACGGTATGGGCGGCAATGACCCGGTTATTCAAAAAGCCGATCTTGTTCAGATAATCGACGGGCGTGTTCCCTTTTTGAGCGAGAATGTCATCGCGTTCCTTTTTGGTTTCGGCGATGTGGATGACGATCGGTGCGCCTAAGCGATCCGACATCCGACGTATATTCATCAAGTGCTCGGCCGAGACGGTGTACGGCGCGTGCGGTGCGAGCGCGGGAACGATCAGCGGATCGTACTTCCACTTGTTGATGAACCGCTCGGTGTACGCCATCGCCGCTTCGTGCGTTTTGTTGTCGGCGACGGGAAAATCGATGATCGTCTCGCCCAGCACGCCGCGGACGCCGGCCTTTTTAGTCTCGTCCGCGATCGCGTCTTCGAAGTAGTACATGTCGCAATACGTCGTCGTACCGCCGCGGATCATCTCCGCCAACCCGAGCCGCGTCCCCGCCCGCACGAACGCCTCATCGACATTCTTCGCCTCGGCCGGGAAGATGTATTTGGTCAGCCAGTCGTTCAGGTCAAGGTCGTCCGATATCCCGCGAAACAGCGACATCGGCACATGCGTGTGCGTATTGATCAAACCCGGAATTATCGCCTTGCCGCCAGCGTTGATAGTCCTCAAAGCTCGGCGATTCCGTGTAACGGCCGCGCGCGTTCCAACCGCAACGATCTTGTCGCCCTTGATCGCGATCGCGCCGTCCTCGATCACCCGCCGGTCCTTGTCCATCGTCACGACGGTGCCGCCGACGATCAGGAGATCGTACGTCGACGGGCCGGCGGATCTAACGACTTTCGGGTACCCTTGTGCAAAGCTTGAAATCGCGAAAGCGAAAACGAGAAGCGTTGCCGAGAAGACTTTCAGCTTATCCATAAATGATGCCACTGCAAATAATGGCCTACCTCAGGTTGTTTCTATCTTTTAATTCTTCGACGTCCAGACGATCCTTGAGGCGGCCGACCGCGGTTTTATTTGTGATTAGGTCGGGCAAAGAAATGACTGCGATCTCGATATCCTCAACACGGCGGGTGATCCGCCGCTCGAAAGCATCGATGAAATTCAATCCCTTGAGATAGCTGAGAATTTCAATCTTCAGTGGCTCAACGCCCATTCTTACCAAGCTGTCTGGTTCTGAAAACAATTCCGGGCCTAATTCCGTTTGTCCGACTCCGAAGTCATTCAGCGCATCGAGGCATCTGGAAATATTCCCGGCTTCATTGCCGATGACAATATCTAGATCGGACGTGAAGCGTGGATACCCGTGGATGATTACGGCGTAACCGCCGATCAAAAGGTAATTAACTTTGTTCGAGTTTAACGACCTCAATAGTTCTTTGAAGTCTTGCGGTAGCTCGATCTCCATAAGCGATTCGTCGAAGCCGTTCTGCGTGCTGCAACCGTTCTTTCGTCGAGGCTTTTCGCCAGTATTCCAACTCGTCGGCCCTTTCGGAAACAGAAACTACAGTGAGTTTGGTCTTGTCCAATCGAATCTCTGGAATGGTCGTTTTCTCACTCATCATTGTCTACTTTACTTCATTATTTCAAAAAATTCGTATCAAACCCCCGAGGTAGAAGTTCGTTCATCCGGACGGTTTCCGTTTTGCCGTTGAGGTTCGACATTATTACCGGGATGTCACCGCCGAATTCCCAGATTATTTGGCGGCAGGCGCCGCACGGGGCGGTGAGTTCGTCGGTGTTGGTCACGACGGCGATCTGTTTGATCCTTTTTTTACCGCGAGCAACCGCCGCAAAGATCGCGGATCGTTCGGCGCAAATGGTGAGTCCGTAGCTTGCCGATTCGACGTTGCAGCCGACCACGAGTTCGCCGTCCTCGGTCTCGAGCGCCGAGCCGACGCGAAAACCCGAATACGGAGCAAAGGCGTTTTCGCGGACAGCCGCCGCCGCATCGATCAATTCCTTTTCTGTGTGCTGCATGGGATCAAACTTCCACCTCTTCCTGCTCCGATAGCTTTTCGCGGACGAGGCTGCATAGGAAATTTACCGAGATGCCGGTTTGAGCGCCTTCGGGAATGATGACATCCGCGTGTCTTTTGGACGGCTCGACAAATTCGAAATGCATCGGGCGAATGGTTCGTTCATATTGTTCAAGCGTGCGCTCGAACGTGCGGCCGCGTTCATGTACATCCCGTTTCAGCCGGCGAATCAGACGGACGTCGTCCGGCGTATCGACAAACACCCGCACGTCCAAAAGGTCGAGCACACGCGGCTCGGCGAATATCAGAATTCCCTCGACAATGACGACCGGTTTCGGATGGATACTTTCTATTTTGTCGCTGCGTGTATGCGTAACGAAATCGTAAAGAGGCATTTCGATCGGCAGGCCTTGTTTGAGCCGCATAATGTGGTTGACGAGCATGTCGCTGTCGATCGCGTCGGGATGATCGAAGTTCGCCTGGTGGCGCTCGTCGAGCGGCATGTCCGACAGGTTGCGGTAATACGAATCCTGCTCGACTAGCACGACGCGGTCCCCTCCGACCGCGTCAACGATCGCCCGCGCGATGGTAGTTTTACCAGATCCCGTTCCGCCGCAAATTCCTATTATCATAAATTCGTTTTCACCGCGGAGTCGCGGAGACGCAGAGTTTAAGAGAAATCGTTATGTCTTATCGCCGATTTACCTCGGCGTCTCCGCGTCTCTGCGGTTTAATTCAATCTGACTATCACGCGGGTCAAAAGCTCTCTAAAAACTTCTGCGACTCTGGCGCCGGTTTCCATTACCTCTTCGTGGTTGATCGCTTCGAGGGTCATTCCTGCGCCGAAGTTTGTGATGCACGAGATGCCGAGCACCTTCATTCCCTGATGCCTTGCGGCGATCGCCTCCGGCACGGTCGACATTCCGACGGCGTCGGCGCCCAGGAGCCGATAAAGTCTGATCTCCGCCGGCGTTTCGTACGTCGGGCCGGAGAGAGCGCAGTACACACCGCGATGCAGAAAATCGGTCAGTTCCGTGTCGATACCCTTGTCAAAGCGTTCGCGAGAGATTTCGCCTGCTATCTCAACGGCGAGTTGCTGAAACTGGTGGTCGTAAACCGAGCTCATGTCCGGAAAACGCGGCCCGAAACGCGTGTCGTTCGCTCCGCGAAGCGGGTTAAGGCCCATCATGTTCAAATGATCCGAGATGAGCATCAGGCTGCCCGGCGTCATTTCCGTACTCAGGCTGCCGGCGGCGTTTGTGAGTATAAGGGTTTTGATTCCCAATTGGCCAAACGTCCGGACCGGGAACATCACCTGGTCCATGTCATAGCCTTCGTAATAATGAAAGCGGCCTTGCTGAGCGGCGACCGGTACACCGTCGATCTCGCCGAGGACCAATTTTCCGGCGTGGCCCTCGACGGTCGACCGTGCGAAATTCGGTATAACTTCGTACGGGATCGCGACCGCGTTTTTTAGGCTTTCGGCGAACGCTCCCAGGCCGCTGCCGAGCACCACGGCGGTCTTGACCGGTTTCTGGTACCGGGATCTGATAAAATCGGCGGCTTCCGTCGCCTTATCAAATGACATAAAACTAACCAAAAGCTATTAGAATTAACGAATTATAATCGATATCAGCTTTCCTTTCTATAAGGTATGCCGAGCGCCTTCGGGGCACGCGACAGGCCGATGAAACCGGCGAGTACGATGATCGTCAAAACGTACGGGATCATTTGAATGAACTGGACCGGTATGTCCTCGCCCGACGGCATCTTCAGCACGCCTTGTATCTGAATCGAAAGCGCCTCGGTGAAGCCAAAGAAGAGGCACGCAAACAGTACCGGCACCGGTTTCCATTTTGCCAGGATCAGCGCCGCGAGTGCGATGTACCCGCGGCCGGCCGTCATCGAGCGCGTAAACAGCGAACTCTGCCCGATCGAGAGATACGCGCCGCCCGCTCCGGCAAGCACGCCCGATAAGATCACGGCGATGTACCGCAGCCGGATAACGTTGACGCCAGCCGCATCGGCCGCCGCCGGATTTTCGCCCGCCGCCCGGAGCCGCAGGCCGAACGGCGTTTTATAAAGCACGTACCAACAAACCGGAACAAGCACGAACGCGAGGATCGAGGCGATCGAGAGGCGGTTATAGAAATTCGGCAGTAAAAATTGCTGTGCGATCTGCTCGGTCGAACCGGCCGAATCATATATTCGCGAACTGATCACGGCAGGCAGCCCGACCATCAGCAGACTGATCGCAAATCCGGCAACGACCTGGTCGGCCTCGAATTTGATAACGGCGACCGCAAAAACCACCGCCAGCGCCGCGCCGGAAGCGATGCCCGCGAGAAAGCCGAGGTACGGATTGCTCAATTCGTATGTGACGACCGCGGCTGTGAATGCACCGGCGAGCATCAGGCCTTCCAATGCGATATTGATGACGCCCGCACGCTCCGAGAACATTCCGCCTAGAGCTGCAAATATCAGCGGCGTCGCCGTCCTGATCGTCGTGAACAGCAGGATGAACAGAAAAGTCGGTGTAATTAATTCGCTCATTTTATCTTCTGGTAAACCGCTGAAATGACGCGACGAACAGGATGATTATCGCCTCGAGAACCTCAACCACATCTTTCGAAACGTAACGCGTTTCGATATCGACAAAGATCTGGCCGCGCCTGAGGACGGCGAAAAATATCGCGGCGATGATGATCCCGAGCGGATGGTTTCGCCCGAGCAATGCGACCGCGATGCCTAAGAAACCCCAACCGTCCGAGAAACCGTCGTAATAGCGATATCGATAACCGAGCACCTCGCCGATCGCGACCATGCCCGCCAAGCCGCCCGAGATCGTCATCGCGATGATTATCTGGCGCTTCGGCGAAATGCCGCCGTATTCCGCGGCCGACGGGTTTTCGCCGACGGCACGCAGCTCGTAACCCCATTTTGTCTTCCAGAGGAAAATATAGACGAGGACGCACATCAGGACCGCGAGCAGAAACGCAACGCTGAGCGGCACGAACTCAGGCATTCCGGGAATATATTGGCTGATGCGGGGAATGTGAGCGCCGGGGCCGATCTCCGCCGTCTGCAATATCGGGTCGCCCGGTATCTTGTAGTAATACTGCGTCAAATAACTGACCAAAGCGACGGCGATGAAGTTAAGCATGATCGTGTTGATCACCTCATGCGAGCCGAATTTTGCTTTTAATATCCCCGGTATCGCTCCCCAAACCGCACCGGCCGCCACAGCCGTGAACATGCAGGCGAGAATCAGCAGGTAAGGCGGCAGCGTCGTCCAGGACCAGTTCTCTTCCTTGCCGAAAACGTTGACCATCGCGCCGCCGAACTTGATCCCGACCCACGCGGTCGCGAAAGCCGCAACGTAAAGCTGGCCCTCGGCTCCGATATTCAGCAAACCGCATCGAAACGCCACTGCCACCGCAAGCCCGGTAAAAATAAGCGGCGTCGCGATAAAAAGCGTGTACCCAATGTCGTTGAGCGAACCGAACGAGTTGCCGATGAGCTGGTAAAAGGTGACAAAAGGATTATCGCCGATCAGTAAGACGATGATCCCGCCGACAATAAACGCGGCGACAACCGCAGCGAGAGGCCAGATGATTTCCCTAATTATATTCATAAGGACCCGAACGCCGCGGGCGGATATCTTTGAAAGATGAGAAATTTCCGCGGCCCTAGAACTGGAAAGTAGCGAGACCTAATATAACCGAGATTCGGCCAAACTGTCACCCGAAAACGCCCGACACTCCATTTTCAAAGAGGCTAACTGGTACTTGACAACAGGGCACTCAAGTTTTATTATGATTACAGACTAAGTGATTGATCATTAACATAAAGCAACGGCCGTTTTTTAACGCGCCGGAGATCTTAGGCGGAAGCCTAACAGTTTGCAGCGGTGGATGGTGAGAGCATTCACCATCCACCGCTTATCGTTTAGAATAGAGCTATGAGATTCGACAGATTTACTATCCGCGGCCAGGAAGCCGTGCAGGAAGCCATTTCGTTGGCGGAACGCAATCAGAACCAGCAGGTCGAGCCCGAACATCTGCTCGCGGTAATGCTTGAGCAAAAAGAGGGCGTCGTGCGTCCGATCCTCGGCAAGATCGGTGCGAACGCGCAGACGATCCTAACGGACGTCCAGGCGGCGATCGAAAAATTTCCGAAGGTTTCCGGCGGGCAGCAGTACTTCAGCACGCGAGCGAACGCCATTTTCCAGGAAGCGCAAAAGGAAGCGGAAAAGATGCAGGACGAGTATGTTTCGACCGAGCACCTGCTACTGGCTGTCGCCGGGGAAAAGGACGGTGACGCCGGCCGCATACTGCGCTCCAACGGTATCACTAAGGAAGATACCGAAAAGGTTATGACCGACATGCGCGGCGGCTCGCGGATAACCGACCAGAATGCCGAAGAGAATTTCCAGGCCCTCGAAAAATACGCTCAGGACCTGACGGAACTCGCACGCAAAGGCAAACTTGATCCGGTCATCGGGCGTGACGACGAGATCCGCCGCACGATCCAGATACTGTCGCGACGCACGAAAAACAATCCCGTCCTGATCGGCGAGCCCGGTGTCGGCAAGACCGCCATTGTCGAAGGGTTGGCGCAGCGGATCGTGTCGGGCGACGTACCCGAAACGCTGAAAAACAAACGTCTTGTGTCGCTCGACCTCGGCTCCATGCTCGCCGGAGCGAAATACCGCGGCGAGTTTGAGGACCGTTTGAAAGCCGTTTTGAAGGAGATCGAAAAAGCCGAGGGACAGATCATCCTTTTCATCGACGAACTGCATACGCTGGTCGGCGCCGGAGCTTCGGAAGGTGCGATCGATGCGTCCAATATGTTGAAACCGACGCTCGCCCGCGGCACTCTGCGTGCGGTCGGTGCGACGACGCTCGGCGAATATCAAAAGTACATCGAAAAGGACAAGGCTCTCGAACGCCGCTTCCAGCAGGTTTACGTCGGCGAACCGTCAGTCGAAGACACAATCGCGATCCTTCGCGGATTGAAGGAAAGGTATGAGGTTCACCACGGCGTGCGTATTAAGGACGCTGCGATCGTGGCGGCGGCGACTCTGTCGAATCGCTACATCACCGACCGCTTTTTGCCGGATAAAGCCATCGACCTGATCGACGAAGCGGCCTCTCGGATCCGTATCGAGATCGACAGTCTGCCGCAGGAGATCGACGTTCTCGAACGCGAGATTCTCCAGCTCGAGATCGAGCGTCAGGCACTTTCGCGTGAAACAGACGAGAAATCAAAGGAGCGGCTCGAGGACATCGAAAAGCGGATCGCCGACCTCAACGAAAAATCGTCCGCGATGAAGGCCAAGTGGCAGTCGGAGAAAGACGAGATCGAAAAGATGCGCACCGGCAAGGAGCAACTCGAGACAGCCAAGCTCGAACTCGAACGTGCCCGTCAGGCCGGCGACCTCAATAAAGCTGCCGAACTGCAGTACGGACGTATTCCCGAGCTTGAAAAATCGCTCGAAGCCGAACAGGCCCGCCTCGGCGAGCTGCAGCAGGACGGCGTCTACCTCAAAGAAGAGGTCGACGAAGAAGACGTCGCCGAGATCGTCGCACGCTGGACCGGAATCCCCGTTTCCAAGATGCTCCAGGGCGAGATGCAGAAGCTCGTCTCGATGGAGGAAAATCTTCGCCGCCGCGTAATCGGCCAGGACGAAGGATTGCAGGCGGTCGCAAACGCCGTCCGCAGAGCACGTGCCGGGCTGGGTGACCCGAACAGGCCGGTTGGTTCTTTCATTTTCCTCGGCCCAACGGGCGTCGGCAAAACGGAGACGGCTCGAGCTCTGGCTGAATTTTTGTTCGATGACGAACGCGCGATGGTCCGTCTCGATATGTCTGAGTATATGGAAAAACACGCGGTCGCCCGCATGATCGGCGCACCTCCGGGATACGTCGGTTACGAGGAAGGCGGCCAGTTGACCGAAGCCGTTCGCCGGCGCCCGTACTCGGTCGTCCTTTTCGATGAGATCGAAAAGGCACACCCGGACGTGTTCAACGTGCTGCTGCAGATATTGGACGACGGGCGTCTGACCGATTCCAAGGGACGCGTGGTCGACTTTAAGAACACGGTGCTGATAATGACCTCGAACCTCGGTTCGCGTGAGATACAGGCGGCTTCCGGCGACGAGAAACAGGCCCGCGAGGCGGTCGCGCAGGTTCTGCGTGATTACTTCAAGCCCGAGTTCCTGAATCGAATCGACGACATCGTCGTGTTCAACCAACTGACTCGCGACGAGATCGCTCAGATAATCGACGTCCAGCTCGAACGCCTCAGAAAAACGCTCGAGGAACGCGGGATCATGATCGAACTCGACGACACCGCACGCGACCTGCTCGTTCAGGAAGGTTACGATCCGGTCTACGGCGCCCGACCGCTCAAACGTGCGATACAGTCGCTGGTACAAAACCCGCTGGCGGTCAGTTTGTTAAAAGGCGACATTGCCGGCGGACAGACCGTTCGCGTTCGCGCGGAGAACGGCGAAATGAAATTCGAGCCTGTCCCCGCCGGAGCAACGGTCGGCGCGGGATAGCATTTTGATCGTGTGCTTCCGTATTCGGAAGTCAAGACGTAAAATATAGAAACGATGTTCAGAAGAAAAAAGATGAGCGAAAACGATCCGAATCAAGAAGAATTTGCAGAAGACGAAGGAACCCAGATTCCGGTCAACGATCGGCGGCGCTTCGACGCAGAAGGCGAGATGAAAGCGGGCAACGAGTTTCCGACCAAGGAGTTTCAAAAGTCGCCGCGTGAGGCGGACCTGGAACTTAGGCTCGCAACCGAAACCGAACGGCGGCAGGCCGCTGAATCCAAATTAATCGGCGTTCAGGCAAAATTTGACGAGGCGAAAGCGAATCTCGACAAGGAAACAGCCGAGATGCGCTCCCGATTGATGAAAACGCTCGAGGACCGTGCACGGCAGGGCCAGTTGAACTTTTTGACGACCCTTTTACCCGTGCTCGACAACCTTAATCTGGCGATCGATGCGAGCGAAAAAGACCCCTCGCTCGAGCACCTTCGCGAAGGTGTGAAGGGCACAGCCCGCTCGTTCGAACAGGCATTGATGAGCGTCGGTGTTGAATCTGTTCCGTCCGTCGGTGCGAATTTCGATCCCGAGCTTCACGACGCGATCGACATGGCCGAGGTTGACCCGGAAGACGACGGTAAAGTAACAGCAGAATATTCTCGCGGTTACAAATTCGGCGATCGGCTTTTGCGGCCGGCAAAGGTGCAGGTCGGAAAGGGGCAGGCACAAGGAGCCGCTGAATAGCCGAGCCCAAATTCGAGATCGCCACGCGGCGGTCGATCGATAAGGCGGGGAAGAAGTTTATTTCTTCCCCGCGTACTTTTTGAAATGTTATGATGCTTTTTGAGGGCTACGAAAAGTCGTGCGTCTGCATCATACTTTCCGGCAGTAAAAAGATATATGGCAGATATAGACTCATACAAAGATAAATTCAGCGAAAGCGGCAGGCGTGTTCTGGAAACGGCTCTCGACGAGTCGAAAAAGCGTGACCAGAATTACGTGGCCATCGAGCACATTCTGCATGCGGTCGCGAGCGAAGAGGACGATCTCTTCACATCGACGATGCGGGACTTGGCAGTTGACCCGCGTTCGGTCAAACTCCTTATCGAAAAGCGCCTCGACGCAAGCAGACAGCACACCGGAAAGGGATTTCGGATCGCCCCGGAGACAACCGAGTTATTCAAACGCGCGATGGACCGCGCACGTTCGCAGGGCCGGCGCGTCATCGACGGCAGTGACATTTTTTACGTTCTCTCGAATGACGAGAGGAGCATTCTGAACGACGTTCTTCAGAATCTGGGCGTGCCCTCGGATGAGGTCGCACAAACTGCACGGACGCGTATCCGGAAGCGTGAGAAGGAAGAAGAACGCACGCGGCAAAAATACGAGCTGCCGTCGTTCCTTCGCCACTTCGGCGTTTCGATGAACAAGCTCGCACGCGAGGACAAGATCCCGCCGACGATCGGCCGGGAGCAGGAGATCCTGCAGATGATCGAGATCCTCTCGCACAAGGAACGTTCGAACTCGCCCATGCTTGTCGGCGAACCGGGCGTCGGCAAGACGGCGGTCGTCGAAGGGCTTGCACGTCTGATCGAGCTCGAGCCCGAAAAAGTTCCGGCGAGATTGCGCAACGCGCACATCGTCCAACTGCAGATGGGCGGACTTGTCGCCGGCACGATGCTTCGCGGCATGTTCGAAGAGCGGATCAAGGGAATCATTGATGAGGTCAAAGAAAAGGACCACATTATTCTCTTCATCGATGAAGCTCACACCATCATCGGTGCCGGAGCGGCACTCGGCACTTCGTCAGATGCGGCAAACATGTTTAAGTCGGCACTTGCCCGCGGCGAGTTGCGGATCATCGGTGCGACCACATCGACCGAGTACAAGGAATACATCGGCGAAGACGAAGCCTTGGCACGTCGTTTCCGCCTGGTAAAGGTCGACGAACCGACGATCGATCAGACAAAAGAAATATTGTTCGGCCTGCGGCCACGGCTCGAAAAGAACTATTCGGTGACGATCTCGGATGAGGCGATCAACACGGCACTTGAGATGTCGCCGAAGTACATTCGGAATCTGCACCTGCCGGACAAGGCGATCGGCTGGCTCGATACGGCCTCCGTCAAGGTTGAGATCAACGAACCGTCGTCGCTGATCGTCAAAGCCGAGCACATCATCGAAGTGATTTCCCAGGAATCTCGTATTCCGAAGGATATGATTTACCGCGATACGTCCGACCGGTTCTCGCAGATGGAACTCGATCTTGGTGAGCGTGTGATCGGCCAAAAGGACGCGGTCCGAGCGGTCGCGGAAAGGCTTCGCTTGAATAAAGGCCCGCTCAAGGACAACCATTACGCACCGGACGGTGTGCTGCTTTTCCTCGGTCCGACAGGTGTCGGTAAAACCGAGCTTGCGAAAGCGGTAGCCGAGTTTATGTTCGGCGACGAAGGTAAGATGATACGCATCGACATGTCGGAGTACGGTGATGGAACAGTAGGTATAGAAAAGCTTATAGGCATGCCCAGAGGCATCGTCGGAAGCGAGCGGGGAGGCATACTTACTGAGCAGCTTCGTGACAATCCGTATACGGTTTTGCTGCTCGACGAGGTCGAAAAAGCTTCGCCTTATCTGATGAATTTGTTCCTACAGGCGTTTGACGAAGGCTGGATGACCGACGGCCGCGGCAAGAAAGTATACCTTTCAGACGCGATCGTTATTATGACGTCGAACCTGGGGTCGGAGAACTTCAAGCGGTACGAAAAGCCTCTCGGGTTCGGGCAGAAGACGCTCGGCGACGTTCAGCAGATCCGGGGCGACGTTATGAAGGCCGCGGAAACGCGTTTCTCGCCGGAATTCAGAAATCGCATCGACGAGATAATAATCTTCTCGCCGCTGACGATGGACGAGGTCCGCGACATCGCCCGCATCTATCTCGGAAAGCTGACTCGCAATATGGAACGTCAGGGCAAAGTCGTCGAGATAACCGAAGCTGCCATCGACCTGTTGACCGAAAAAGGCTTCAGCCCGGCGTACGGGGCACGTTTCCTGAAACGCCATATCGACCAGAAGGTAAAACTGCCGATCACCAACCAGTGGAAAGCAGCGATGCGTTTCGTGATCGACGCGGCGGAGGGCGAGATCACGGTCACCCCGACCGACAATTTCAACCTCAACTAAACGCCGGCTGTTAGTTTTGCATCAAAGGCTTCGGTAATAATATTATTACCGAAGCCTTTTTCTTTTCTCATGAAAATTATATTTCAATTCACTCTTTTGGCGTGTTTTTGTTTTTCTCTGAGCCTGCCGGTTCCCGCTCAGGACAACCCTTTGCGAATAATCTCCATGCCTAAGCCTGCGCTCCCCATTGGTGATGCTCCGCACGCGCGAGGCTCTATCCGTCTCAAAATTCAATTTTTCGCGGACGGTACGATAGGAACGATTACTCCAATCACTCAATTGACCGAAAGTCTGTCAACTCTAGCTGTCGAGGCTGCGAGGAAAATCGAATTCGAACCGGAAATCAAAGGCGGCGAACCCACGCTTCGTGTAATGGTGGTCGATTATCCTTACTGCTACGGTTTCTGGCGGTCGTGCGACGAGATTGCAGGCAGTACCTTGGCCTATGGAGATTTGCAGTCCGAAACTGTAATAAAGAAGGCAATTCAGAACCTCGGGGGCGAACGATACCTCGGCGTAAAGAGCCAGATCGGCCGCGGGCGGTTCAGCATTTTTAAGGACAGTGTTCTCGTGTCGTTTCAGACTTTTACGGACGTGATCGTTTTCCCCGAAAAGGAACGTACCGAGTTCAAAGACGCCAGCGGGCGATCCGTTCAAGTGAATAACGGCAGCACCGGTTGGGTTTACGACGGCGCGACGGAGAAGGTGCGAGATCAGGACGAGGCTCAGGTGAAGAGCTTCAAACAGGGCATCCGGACGAGTCTCGACAACCTGCTTCGCGGGTACTGGCACGGCGACGCCGAGCTAACCTATGTCGGCAAGCGTGCGGCGACGCTTGGCAAACGCAACGATGTTATCAAACTCACTTACAAAGACGGTTTCGCCGTCGAGTTCGAATTCGCCGCTGACGACGGCCTGCCCGCCAAGGCGATCTACAAACGAACGAACGCCGATGGCGAAGAGGTAAAAGAAGAGGACCGCTACGCCCAGTTCGTCGACATCGCCGGCGTCCGCACGCCTTTTATTATCGACCGATTCACCAACGGCGTTCCGTCGTCGCGGATCAATTACGAATCCGTCGAGTTCAACAAACCCATTCCCGACTCCGCCTTTGCCAAACCTGCCTCGGCCAAAGACGCAAAACGTGATGTTAAATTCTAAATCCCCGCTTCGTGTCGTTTCGTGCGTTTCGTGTATATCGTGGTTAGGGCTTTTAAGACCATGAGCACGAAATACACGAACGAACACGAAAAGAAACTGCTATCTCGTTTTACCTATGTCAAGAAGATACGTTGTTTGAATCATCGACGTATTGTCTCGGAACCGCCCAAATGCTCGGGTTAAAAACAAAAAAGGCAGGACTTTCGGTCCTGCCTTTTTTGTAGAGTTGAATTACCGCGTCTAAATGAACGCGAAGTCGAACTGTGCCTGGTGGATGGCGGGGTCGGCGGTTAGGTCGACGTTGCCGAGGTATGCTTCGATCTCTTCGAGGACGAAGCTTTCCGAGGTGCGCAGCGACTTTGCCACATCCGGGTGGATCCGCAGCGTCGTCTGGCGGACATCATCAAGCTGCCGCGACAGGCGGCGTGCTTCCGACAATATCTCGTAGCAGACGGTCGTCGGCGATTTGACCCAACCGGCTCCTTCGCAATAGTCGCACGGAGCGCACATTGTACGTTCGAGCGACTGTTTGACGCGCTTGCGGGTCATGATGATCAACCCAAAGTCGTTGAACGACAGCACCTTAGTCGGTGATTTGTCGTCCTGCAGCGCTTCCTGCAGCGCCTGCGAAACCTTGTGACGGTTGCGCCGGTCTTCCATGTCGATCAGGTCGAGCACGATGATGCCGCCGAGGTCGCGAAGCCGTATCTGGCGTGCGATCTCGTCGACCGCTTCCATGTTGGTACGCGTGATCGTGTCCTCGAGCCGGGCATTTCCCTTGCCGACAAATTTGCCGGTGTTGACGTCGATCGCGACCAGAGCTTCCGTTTGATTGATGACAAGGTAGCCGCCCGATCTCAGCCAAACTCGCGGCTTGAGTGCCTTATCGATCTCTTCCTGAACGCCGTAGGCTTCGAGGATCGGGTCTTCGCGGGTGTAAAGCTTGACGCGGTTGACCATCTTCGGCTGCATGCGGTTGATGAACTCGACCGTTCGCAAATATTCCTCTTCGCTGTCGACGCGGATGGCGGTGAACTCGTCCGACAAATGGTCGCGCAAGAGGCGTTGAACAAGGTCGAGGTCCTGGTGGACCAAGGCAGGCGACTTCGCCTTTTCGGTCCCTTTTCTAATGTCCTGCCACGTGCGAACGAGATATCTCGCGTCCTGACGCAGATCTTCTTCCGAGATCCCGACGCCGGCCGTGCGGACGATGAAGCCGCCCGACGGAATGGTTTCGTCCTGGCGGATGCGCTGGATCAGCGTCCGCAGGCGTGAGCGTTCGCTAGCCGATTCGATCTTTCGCGAAACGCCCAGATGCTCGATCGTCGGCATGTAGACCAAAAATCGTCCCGGCAAGGCGATGTGCGACGTGATGCGTGCGCCTTTGCGGGCGATCGGCTCTTTGGCGATCTGGACGAGAATTTCCTGTCCCTCGCGGAGCAGGTCGGAAATCGTCGGCTGCTGCGGTCGCGAACCGCGGTCACCGCGGTCGTTTCTGTCGCTGCGTTCGCTGCGCTCATTCCGGCGAGCGTTGTCCGCCTGCGGCGCTTTAGCACGTGAATCCGAACGTGCATCCGGGCGTGCATCCGAGCGTGAGTCGCGTCGGCCGTCACGTCCGCCGCCGCGGCTTTCGCGTGGGCTGCGCGACTCTCTCGGCTCTCGTGCGGCCCGCGGCTCGTTCCGTTCTTTCTGAGCTTCGGCGGGGGCGTCCGCCTCTGGCTGATCGGCGTCATGTGCCGCTTCTGCTTTTTCCATTTCCGGCTCTGTGCTTTCGATAACGGCGGCACTTGATTCAACTTCATCGTCGCCGGCGGCCTCTGCGCCTTCGGCTCCTTCCGTATCTTCGGCGTTCCCCTCCGTGCCGTCGGGCCTGCGTCCGCGCCCGCCTCGACGGCGTCCGCGTCCGCCGCGGCGAACGGTCATTTCGGCTGTCTCGCCGGCGTCCTTTACGCTTGCTTCACCGTCTTCGAGCACCTCGCCGTCGTCGCCTTTCTTGGTGCCTGCGAGGCTCTGTTTTGCTTTTGCCCCGCGAGGTTTTGGTGCGGGTTTAGATTTTTTCTTCGGCTTTGCTTCCGCTTCCGCCGCCGCCGGCACTTCCGCGTCGGCTTCGGCTGCTGGTTTCGCGGCTTTGCTTTTCGCGGGTTTTCGCTTCGCCTTTACGGGTGCCGCGTCTTCGTCCTCGTCGGCGATCCTTTCGAATCCGCCGGATATTTCGGCCACGTCCGCGAGCAGCGAACCGACCTCAGTCACGGTCGTCGGTTCGATATCGAACTCGACGGCGCGAACTTTATCGACGATCGCTTCCTGGCGGTATGCGTCCTTGAACAGGTCACCCGTATCTTCGTCATCGATGATGCGCTCGAAACCAGAATCGTCCATTTCGAATACCGTGGCTTCTTCGACGACGGGAACGGGCGTATGCTGCGGACGTTCCGGGCGTTCTTCATTGTCCCTGCCTCGTCCGCGGCGGCTGCGCCCGCGGCCGCGTTTTTCACTTTCCGCGTCGCGTGCGGGTTCCGGCGCGGCATGTACAACGTCTGCCTCTCGTCCGGTGTCGCCTTCCGCGTCGTCTTCGGTCTCGGACATCGGCTCGGCGATCTCCTGCACGGCCTCCATCTGTTTTTCGCGTTCGATACGCGCACGGGCGATCTGGTCGTCCGCCTCGCGTTTGGCTTCCTCAGGCGAGATCTTTTTGGATTTCTCCATCACGATGCGCTCGATCTCTTCTTCTTCGTCAAAGAAGTCGGAAACGTACAAAAACGCGTCGCGTTCGAGCCCGATCGAGACGAACGCCGACTGCATACCCGGCAAAACACGCTGGACGCGGCCCTTATAAATATTGCCCGCGATACCGGAGTTTTCCTCGCCGCGTTCGATATAAAATTCGGTAACTTTACCGTTATCCAAGATTGCGATCTTTTTTTCGCGCCCGTTGACGCTGATGATCATTTCTTTCGACATACTTACAAAAACTTTCCTTAATTGTTGGATTGTTGCGCCCTTAGGGCTAAAGGAAGTATGTGAGCAGGAGTTATCAGCGGGATTTTACAGATCGAGTCGCAGCCTTAAAACGCAGGCCGGATCTTGCGCAAATTGTTACTCTTGAAGCTTGGGGCCGGAATATAGTTCCGGCACAAGTGAGTGCGATTTGTCTTCACGCAGGAAATCTTTGAAACTCGAAAATGCCTAAAGCGGCGTTTTCCAAAATAGGGAGCACACATTTTCATATACCGAAAATCGTGCTCGACCTTTTCAAAACTGTTTTGCAGCCCATCCAGGGCGGCCTAAAATCCTTCGATGCTTGCTCGTATCTATTACTAATTAAAGTCCTTCGACGCAAACTGCGATTAGTATAAACGAATTCGCCTAAATGGTAAACGGATAATTGTGATTTGTGACGCGCAGCCGATACAATTGAGGATTCAGTTTCATACCTTTCAGGCACTTTATGGAAGTTTATTTTCAAATGGTTCTCGACGCCGAAGGGCTGCGCAAATCCTGCGCGGAGCTCGCCGGCGAGAAATTTCTCGGCTTTGACACTGAGACTACCGAGCTCGACCCGTACAAAGGCGAGCTGCGGCTGCTGCAGTTCAGCAATGGCCGTAGCACGCACGTCGTAGACCTTCGCGCGTTCAACGACCCGAAAAACAATGTCGATCTATTGCCTCTCAGGCAGTTATTGACCGATCCGGCACAGATAAAGATCGCGCACAACGCGAAATTCGACCTCAAATGGGTGCGGCATCATCTCGGCATCGAGGTCGAGGGAATTTACGACACTTTTCTCGCCAGCCAGTTGATCGCCGCCGGCGACCAGGACCGGCGTCACTCGCTCGCCGACGTGGCGCAGTTTTTCACCGGCACCGAGCTCGATAAGTCGTTGCAGGTGAGCGATTGGAGCTCAAACGAGCTGTCGCAGTCGCAGGTCGAGTACGCCGCACGCGACGCCGCGATAATGGTGCCGCTGCGCGAGCAGATCGCCGACCGCGTGGAGAGCGATCAGTTGAAAGACGTCGCCGAGCTCGAATTCAACTGCGTTCTGCCGCTTGCCGAAATGGAGGTCACCGGTTTCAACCTTGACGCGGGCCGCTGGCGCGAGCAGCTCGAAAAGGTAAAGATCGCGCAGGCGAAAGCAGCCGACGAACTGCAGGAACTGCTGTCCGCAGGCGTCGCGCAGGCGAGCCTTTTCGGCCGCGCGGAGATCAATCTCGATTCGCAGCAGCAGGTGACGGATGCTCTCGTAAACCTCGGCGTCCCGATGCCGAATTCGACGCGGGCCTGGGAACTACAGCCGCTGGCTGAAAAATATCCGGTCGTAGCCAAGTTATTAGAATATCGCGGCGTCGCCAAATCGCTGTCCAGTTTCGGCGAGAACATTCTCGAGTACATCGAGCCGCAGACGGGCCGCATCCACGCCGATTTTCGGCAGATCGGAGCACCGACCGGACGATTTTCGTGTTCCAATCCGAACCTTCAGCAAATACCGCACGACGAGCAGTACCGCCGCTGCTTTACGGCTCCGCCGGGACGAAAACTGGTGATCGCCGATTACTCACAGATCGAGTTGCGAATCCTGGCGGACTTTTCCGATGACGCGAACTTTATCAAAGCTTTCGTCTCCGGCGAGGACTTCCACAAGACCACCGCTTCTCAGGTCTTCAATACGCCGCCGGAAAACGTCACGCCGGAACAGCGTTCGTTCGCCAAGCGGCTGAATTTCGGCGTCGTGTATGGCATTGGCGCATCGCGGTTTGCGATGATGACCGGCCTTTCGCAGACCGAGGCGGAAAACACTATGCGGCGCTACTTCGGCACGTATCGCGGGCTCGATACGTATTTGAGAGAGTCGGGCAGAAAGGTAATTGCGGAGCGCCAGGCCCGGACGGCATCAGGCCGGATGATGCGGCTGCGTTTTGACGAATCTGACCGCCAGCAGGTCGGGGCCGCCAAGCGGAACGGCGTCAACATGCCGATCCAGGGAACGTCGGCCGACATTCTGAAGATCGCGCTTCGGCTGCTGCACGAATCGTTACGCGGAACTTCCGGCAAGCTCGTTAACATCGTCCACGACGAAATAATTGTCGAATGCGACGCCGCCGAAGCGGAAGAAATGGGGGTAAAACTTGAAGCCGCGATGCGGCGTGCGGGCGAGCGATTCGTCAAAAAAGTGCCCGTCAGCGTCGACGTTCACATCGCGGACGAGTGGACGAAATAACCTGCGGCGACGGCTCGACACTGCGCACCGGAAGATCGGCTTTTTGCTTTTATTTTTCCTATTTCGTTTATTTCGTAGACAAAGGATTTAAGGCGTTTATCCACGAAATACACGAAATAAAAAAAAGCAGAACAAAGAAAATGCAGTTTATTAATCTTTACAGTGCTTTCGGCCGCGACGAGAGATGTTGATTCGAACGGGTTCGATTCAGTGAAGACTTAATTTTTTGCCGGTACGTCCGACAGCAGCAATAGATCGGCAATTATTTTCAAATGCTGCCTCGTGAAGGTGAAATTGTGCCCGCCGAGAGAAAAGCGGACGTTGGACCCGGCGGCGATCTTTGCAAGTTCTTCGCGTGAGATCTCGTAGTTCAGGTACTCCATGTTTTCGCGGGCTTTTGCTGAATAGCGGCCGTTCCCAATAACGATGACTTCCTGCCCGGCGAAAACGCTGAATTCGTGATTCTCCGCAAATCGCGGTTTTTTGCTCATCGCCCAAAACGTGAGCATCACTCTTTCCGGCGACTTATCGAGTGCCGTTCCCGCGTAGAAAAAACCCGTCGCGAAATTCATCGCCATCAGACCGGCATCGCCGGCTTCTCGGTCGGAGAAATTCTCGGCGACCGCCATCAGCTTTGACGAATTCCCGCCCGGATCGGCAGTGAGTGTGAACGTCTTTTCCGACTTCAGCTCAGATATTTGCCGAGAGATCGCGTCGTTCGGTTTGCCCTGCGAAAGCACGGCCGAAACGAGTGATAAAACGAAAACAGCAACAAAAAACAGCTTTTTCATATTGTAAAATAGGGTAGATTACCGAGACGGGAACGTTTGCGAGGTGCAAATTAAAGGCGGTTCAGGATGCCGCCGTGGTTTTTATTATCGCACACTGCAACGCTTGCCCGCGAGCATTTTTTTAGCGGCCCCGATGTTGTCGCGGGCCGCCAAAAGTTTCGTTAATCAAGTGCCAACTAACTCGCCGTCGCTTCGCTCTGCTCGGGTTTCGACGCGATGTAAAGGATCCGAGTGCAGCTCTCGCACGTGATGATCTGGTCGCCTTTTTTCACTTCGACCTGCATTTGCGGCCTGAGCGACATAAAGCATGCACTGCATGAACCGTTCACGACCTCGGCGACGGCGATACCGTCGCGGCTGCGTTGGGCGAGGCGGTTGTAAACCGACGCGAGCTGCGCAGGCAGCGTCGTGAACACAGCTTCCCGTTTCTTGTCTTCAGCGGCGAGTTCGGCGGCGTTCTTTTTAAGTTCCGCATCAAACTCCTTGAGAGCTTCGGCACGTTTGGCATCGAGCGTGTTGATCTCGTCGGCACGGCTTTCGAGTTCCTTGTCGACCTCTTCCCCCGTGGTCATTTTCTCGATGACCTGCGTTTCGAACGCCGTTATCTGCTTTTGCAGCGCGTCGATCTCACGCATTGCGGTCTCGTATTCTTTTTGATTCTGTGCGTGTTTGAGGTTTCGCTCGGCACGTTCTTTGTATGTTTTGTTTTCGGCGATCTGACGTTCAAGCTCGGTGCGGTCCGCCTGCAATCCGTCGCGTCTGCCCTGAATTTCGCGTATAGAAAAAGCGTGCTTCTCAAACTCTTGTTCGATATCAGCACGCCTCTGTTCCGCAGTTTCGATCGCTTTTTTTAATTTGCGAATATTTGTATCAGTCTTTTGTAAATCAACCAGTTTCTCTAGTTCTGCTCTCACTCTCTTAAAATCTCCTGTCAATCAAAGGTCGCCAATCATCTATTGTAGCCCATTTCCACCCAAACACGAAGGAAGGCTTCGAAGATACTCAATTCCCTAAAAAGAGCCGGAAATGGTGAAGCAGACGATCGCTGTCAAAAACGCCGCCGGTGCCTGACACCGGCGTTTCCGTCCAAACGAATCCGTTGTCACTGCGTACAAGCATGATGTCGCTGTTGCTTTTCGGCATCCCGAAATGTACAAGTCGCCCGATCGCCAGTGCCCCGCCTCGCATAAACCCGTCGGCGGGCGTCCTTGTCCAACCTGCCTCGAGAATCAGGCATCTCACGCCGTGACGTATCTTGAGCAGCGAGCCGGCGATATTCGAGCTGCCGTAAGCGAAGTTGTGCGGACGTATGCGTTCGGCCGCTACGCCGGCGTCGGTATTTTCGCGGGTCAGGGCGATCGAGATCATCGACTCGAACAGCCACTGGACGCCTGCTTCGCGAACCAGGTCGTTTTCAGCCTTTAGCCTCAGGTAACCGGCGACGTCCGGGCGGCCGCCGGCGGCTGCCTTTTGCATTGCGACATTCAGCATTTCCGCCCAATGTTCGTCGAGCTCATTCATACGTGTGAGAATAGAACCGCAAGCCCGCGAATGCAATTTCGTGGTATTATTTTGCTTATATACAGCAATTTTTACGCGCCCTTCAGGCGCTTGGGCCGCTCGAATCAAGCGGGTATTTATGAAGAATTTATCGTTATTTGCACTTATCCTTTCGCTTTCGCTCGTTGGCCTTTCGCAAACTCCTTCACGTTCCAAGAATGTTCGGCCTTCGAAAGCGAGGTCCGCATCCACACTTAAGAAGACATCGGCCGCTCTTGCCGAACCGACGCCGCAGCCCGCCGATCCGGCCGCTGAAAAGGCAATGCTTGAGGATGCTTTAGCCACCGCGACTCCTGCCGAAAAGGCCGACAAGATCCAAAAGTTTCTGAAGCTTTATCCCGCGTCCGCCGATACTGTCCGCGCCCAGGAATCGCTCACTGTCGCACGCGCAGCCCTCGCCGACGCAAAGCTTCAGGCGGGTGAGACCGAAGCGGGCGTAGCTCTTTTCCGGACGGCGCTCAGCGAAGCGCCGAAACCATATTCAGACCGGTTTTTCGCCGAGGTAATTTCGCGGATACCGGCAAATCTCTACTGGCGCGGCCACAGGGCCGAGGCCGTCGAGGCCGCCGTCTCGATCGAAAAGAACATCGGCACGAACATCAACCAGATCCTCGTGCTGGCAAATTTTTATGTTTCCATCGAGAACGGCGACGAGGCAAAACGGCTTGCGGACGCGGCCCTAAAGCTGAATGCCGAATCGGCCGGTGCGTATCTTGTCACGGGCCACGCTAACCGTCTCAACTTTGCTCTCGAGGACGCGGCAACCGCGTACTCAAAGGCTCTCGAATTGGACCCGTCGTCGCTGATCGCAATGAAGGGAAAGGCCGAAATGCTGCGTGCCCTCGGCAAACCCGATGAGGCCGCCGAGATTTATCGCGAGATCCTCGCAAAAAGCGAAACGGACAATCAGTCCCGGGCCGGCCTTGTACTTTCGCTGTTCGACGCGGGCAAACGCGCCGAGGCGGAAGCCGAGATGGCGAAGGCGCTCGAAGCAAATTCCGGCAACGTCGTCCTGCTCGCGGGTGCCGCCTATTGGTACGCCGCTCAAAACAACGGTGCAAAGGCGGTCGAACTCGGCAAGCAGGCCGTCGCCGCGGAACCGAGGTACATCTGGTCGCATATTGCGTTGGCCCGCGGGCTGATCGCGCAGAAGCGGCCGCTAGACGCCGAGCAGGTTTTGACCGCGGCACGTAAATTCGGCAATTTTCCCACGCTGGAATACGAGATCGCGGCCGCGCGTGTGATGAGCGGATTTTACGGCGAGGCCGCGGCGGAATTGGAGAAAAGCTTTTCGGTTACGGACGGAGCGGTCGAAACGAAATTGGGCGGCCGTATACCGAGACGTGAAAAATCGTTTTCCGACCTCATCGCCTACGAGCGTCGTGCGAGCATTTTTGAGCCGGCGGGAGCCGAAACGGCCGACACGGCGGAACGCCTGAAAGCTCTTCTCGAGTTCAGCCAAGGACTCGCCGCCGCGAGCCCGGACGAGACGGCGCTCGCGGTCGCCGCCGACGACTTTATAAAAGGCGACGATAAGATGAAGCTGCACCGCCAGCTCTTCATCGCGAACGAGCTGCTGCAGAAACGCGTGGCGCTCGGCAAGGTTCTGGAACTGACCGGGTCGGCCATCGGCAACACCGACGCGGCCCTCGAGACGCCCGACGCACCGGCTGCCGTCATGGCGAACGAACTTTACGAAAGCCGTGCGATCGCATTTGCACGCGGCGACTACCTGCTCGTGCCGAACGTGCCGAAACCGACGCTCTCCGCGATCCTCCGCGGCCGTGTCGAAGAGATCACGGGCCGTGCGCTTTTCAACCAGGGCAATTACGCCGACGCCGTCGTCCGTCTTCGCCGTGCGGTGAGCGTCTATCCGGACAAAAGTGCTTGGCAGCGTTCGGGCATGTGGCACTTGGGTGCCGCGCTCGAGGCGGACGGCAAGGACAAGGAAGCGGTCGACTATTACATCCGCAGTTACAAGACCGACAAGCCGGACGTCGCCAAATACGTCGTCGTCGAAAATCTTTTTCGCAAGGTGAACGGTAGTGTCGATGGCCTCGAGGCCCAGATCGGCCCGAACCCGCTTCCGACGGCCGCGTTACCGGCCGCAGCCGAAACAGCGGTTCCGACCGTTGCGGCTGAGGTGAACACCGTAAAGATCGAAAAGCCGGCGCCCACCGAGACTCCGGCCATTGCCGAGCCTAGTGCCGAAGAAATAAAGTCTGTGCCGGTACCGACGGAACCCGCTGCCGAAGAGACGAAGATCGAACCGGCCAAAGCGGAACCGGCTAACACGGAACTAAAGACCGAGCCAGCCGCGGCCGAGATCAAACCCGACATCGCAAAAGAAGTCGTCGCGACCGATCCGCAGCCGTCGCCAGCGGTCGTCGAGACAAAGCTGGAGACAAAACAAGTTGAGGTGCCGGCCGCAAGCGAACCGATGCCAGATCCGATTGAGATAAGGACGGCCGAACCCGCTGCCGAAAAACCGATTGTGGAGAGTTTGCCGGCGGACGTTAAGACCGATCTGCCAAAAGAAATCGTCGTCGCGGCTCCTGCCGTGGCTGATACGCCTGCGGAGCCGGTGCCGACCGAGACGAAACAAGCCGATACGCCGACCGAGCTGCCGACTCAACCTTTAGAACCCGAACCGAAACCCGCGGAGGCTTCCGCGAACCCGGATGCTCCGCCCGCCGGATCCGTCCCGGCCGTCCAAACCGAAGCGATACCGGAGGTAACGCCGGACGAGAACACGCCGAAGGAAAAGCCACAGCCTGTAACCGAAAAACTGACGCCGAAATTGATCGTCACCGACACGCTTGTGCGCGCCCCGGCCGTGACTGCAGCCGGCGAGCCGCCGGTCAAACATTACGAGGTCGTGCGTACCGATCTGCCGCCGCCCACCGGGCGAATCGGCCCCGCCAAACTTACCGCGGCCGTTCCTAAATCGAAGATCGTAAAACCCGATGGACCGCTTTTCGAGCCGGTGATCATAAAGATCCCGGCCAACAGCGAATCTAAAACTGCCGAAGCGCAAAATAACGCCGATTCACGTTTCGATGCACGCCCGAGGGTGATCACAGGTGCTGAGGTCCGCGGGGAACTGCCGCCAAGCTGCACGCTCAGTATCAGCGATGAGAGTGTTTCGGTGATCAACGACGGCGGCAGCGTCGGCGTGCTTGTCGAGCTAAGCGGCGCGGAAAAAGACACTCTGGTAACGGCCGCATCGAGCAGTCCTGAAAATGTCGATGTAAAGATCGAGCCGGAAAACGACGCCGCCCGGCAGCGCCGGTTTTACATAATCAGATCGATCAGCCCGACGGTCGGTTTATTTAATGTCGCGTTTACTGCTCCGTGCGGGAAGGCGACCGTGAAAGTCAGAGTTCGCTGACGGCTCTGCTTTTTCGACGCCTCTTCGACGGCCCGCCTTCCTTCTCTACCCACGCGCACGCGAGCACGACCAATAGTAAAAAGAATATCGAATTCGACGGCGTTCTCAGCGGAAAGTCGAAAATGCTGTGGATCATTATCCCGACGCACCCGGCAAATGCCCCGATCGCAACGTTCGTCCGCATTTCGTCGGTCGAACGCGCGATGGCGGTTAAACTCTTTCGTGCGAATAGATAGATGAACGCCGCGATGCACACGAACGCGAGAACGCCGCCGTCGGCAAGCGTCTGAAGGTAATCATTGTGAGCCTGCTCGATGCGGTAAATGCCGGCCCAGGTGTCGTAGCGCGTGAACGCAACGCCGAACGCGTCGAAACCCGCGCCGATGAACGGGTGATCGGTAAATATCTGCCACGCAACTCCCCAAAAATGTGAGCGCCCGCTCGTGATGTCCGACTGGTCGGGACCGAGCCCGCGAAAAAGAGCCTCGCCCGCACCGAGGAAAAACGCAACGGCGATAACACTCACGAACATCGCCGCACCGCCGGCAAGCGCGGCCATTCGCCCGACGCGGCTCTCACCCCGGTCGCTGTCCCGGAGTTTTAAATAACTCAACAGGGCGGTGACCGCGATGACGCCGCCGTAACTCAACAGACCGCCGCGCGAACCGGTAAATATGACGCCGATGCCCATCAAAACGGCGGCGATCGCCAAAAAGAGCCGCCACTCGCGTGCTACGCCTCGCCCGATCAGCATGCCGAGTGTGAGGCCGCTCGTCATCACCATGAACGCCGCGAAATGATGCTGATTTACGAACGGTCCGAACGCGATCGCCTGCGCCGACCGCCGCAGTCCGTATATAGCGTCGGTCCCTGACATCCGCTGAAGGATCGCGAAAAATGCCATTGCTGCGCCGAAAACGACGATCGCGAGTGCACAATTCACGATCTTCTTTTTTGAATCGATGAACGTCGAGGCCGCCGCAAAAAACACGAGCATGATAACGAGGCGTACGGTGAACATCCTGGTCGCATGCGGGTCGAGCGACAACGACGACGACAGCGGAATGCTCAAAAGTCCCTGTGTCGCCGGATCGCCACGCAGCGGCAGCATCTGAATGATGCCGATTACGATGAGACCGACGATCGGCAGGTACAGCTCGTCGAGGTTGATGGCAAGCTGAGCCGATTTCCATGATTCAGCGACCCACAGAAGCAAAGTCACCGCCGCCGCGATAGCCAGCAGGCCGGTCGAAATGGGATCGACCGCACCAAAAAGGATAGTGGCCGCGAACGCGGTGAAAAGCAGCCAGATCACGATGATCGGCCTCAGACGGGTCGTCGCGGAGCCCGACGCCGACCTTCGCTCGGCGCGCCTTTTTTCCACACTGCTCATTGGCGCTCCCTCATTGAAATATCGTCCAGCCACAGATTGCCCGCGATCGGGCACGGGCCCGGGCAGGCGTCGCGGACGAGCGTTATGTTGATGCCGTCGACGTCCGCGGGAACAGTAAAATCACAGCTCAACGCGTTGAATTCGGCCGAAGGCGCTAGCGGCACGGTCGACGCGAGCGGACGTCCGTCAGCGGCCGTGACCTGCCAGTGGATCTTTGCCGCGGTTTTTACGTCCGAGCGGTAAAAGGACTCGAAACGGTAAGCCGCTCCGGGCACGACTGCGATCGTTTGTGCGATCGGCCTGATATCGCTGCCCGCATTTGAGCGGAAGATGAGCAATAGGCTGTACGCTCCGCTGTGACGCTGGCCGTCGGTGAGCGCGACCTGTGGCTGCTGGCCGTCCGCGATGCGCCAATCGAACGGGCCGGCGTTCTGCATCGTAACGCCGTTCTCGAAACCGCCGTCGTAAACGGCCCCGACAACGTATTTCGGCGCGTCCCCGAGCAGATTGGCGAGCGATAATGCGGCGTTATATTTCCCGGCTTCGATCGTTTTCGACAGGATCGTTTTGCCGGTGTCGGCAAATAAGCTGCGCTGATCGCCGTCGATTTTTTGCCAAATTTCCAACGCCTCGTCGAATCGTTTGTCGTTGGTCAGCGAAAGCGAAAGGGCCGCGAGCACGGCTGGTGAATCGCCCGCCGCCTTGCGCACGGCGTCGGCGTCGCCGTCATAAAACTGTTGCGCCGCAACGACCAGCGGCTGTGCAAACAATTGGTCGGCCGACGCCGCCGCACGCATTTCTTCGAACGCCGCCTCCGGCTCGCCCTGCCGCAACAGAACGTTGCCGTATGCCCAACGGACACGGGCGTAATTCGGAGCAAGGTCTCGTGCACGAGCGAGCGCCGACTGTCCGCCGTCGCGGTCGCCGGACGCTTCGCGGATCTTTGCAAGGGCAAGCCAGATCAAATAATTATTAGGCGACAGCGACGCCGCCTTCTCGTATTCGCGGACGGCCGTCACCGCATCCGCCGACTCGAACGTCCGTTCGTGAAGGACGGCCGAGGCAAAATGCGACTGCGGATCCGCCGGAGCGAGAGCCACCGCCGTTTCCGCGACCTCAATGTCCGGGGCCGCAACGGCGAATGTGTTGCCGAGGCTCCATGCCGCGACGATGCCGGCGGCGACGATCGAAACAACGCCCGCGGCCAGCAGCAAATATCGTTTTGCCGCCGAGTCGATTTCTAACTTTTTTATCGGCACTTATTTTGCGGGGCGTTTACTCGAACTCCATCGTTTCGATCTTCAGATACGCCCGTTTTAGCAGGATATCGGTGTCGCGGCACATTTCGCGAATGTCGGCGAGAGTTTCGGACGAGATCTTGCCCGACGATATCAGTATTTCCTGGATGTCTTTTTCGCGGCACACTTTTCTCAGCGAGCCGTTAGTGTCGTAAACGCGCAATCCGTTTATCACCTTGTCCTTTTTGAGCGGGTCGTCGTCCAGAAAACCGATCGCCTGATAATTCCAGTTGGCATTGTTTCTCAGTTCGCGAAGCACCATTTCGCCGCCGTCGCCCGCGCCGTAGATGAGTACACGACGGCCTTCGTTGTGGTGCGGAGCCGGCAGCAATTCACGAATGACCCGAAACGCCATTCGGCTGGCCATGATCAACGTAAGTAAGATCAGGCCGTCGACCACGAAAACCGCCCGCGAAAAATTCTGGAACCGGTAAACGAGCAGCACCGCGACAACGCTGAGCACCGACCCAGCGAGCACGCCTTTTGCGAACGTGATGAAATCGCCCACGCTCGTGTACCGCCAAAGTCCGCGGTAAACGCCAGCCGCCAAAAACGCGAACAGCTTGAGCACGATCAAAAGCGGCAACGTCCGCAAAAACAGTTCCCAGTTGCCGGTGCGTTCGAACGGCCCGAAGAGCAGAACGTATGCCGTGTAATACGAAAAGGTAATGAAAAACGTGTCGAGCAGCACCTCAAAAATTCGCCGCTTGTATGACACATTTATAATAAATGCGAACACCGCGTTGTTCTGCGCGGCGAGCTCTTCTTCCTGCTCCTCGTAAACTTTGACCTTCGATAGATATACGCCGATCATCGTCAGCACGACCGTAAAGGCTCCGATCAAAACGAGGCTCTGCGTCGGCTGCAGGCGGTTTACAAGCAGTGACAAAATTCCTGCCGCGGCCGCAAAGCCGTAGATCATCAGCACCGCTGACCGCTCGGACAAGCCGAGTGCGACCAACCTGTGCGATGTGTGGTCGCGGCCGCCCTGCGACGCTTTTCGCCCCCACATCTTGCGGAGAACCGTGACGAGCGTCGTGTCGAATATCGGGACGAAAAGGATCAGGACCGGCACGGCGAGGATCGTAAATATCCCGCGTGAACGTCCGCCGGTCTGTCCGACCAATACCGTCGAGGCGAGCAGAAAGCCGACGAACATCGACCCGCAATCGCCCATGAAGATCGAAGCGGGATTAAAATTAAAGAACAGAAACCCGACCAGCGCGCCGATGAAGATCGACATCATCACCAGCTCGGCCGTCTGGCCGTTCGCGGCAAACGCGACCGCCATTGAGATCGCGGCGATCGCGGAAATGCCGGCGGCGAGACCGTCCATGTTGTCGAGCAGGTTGATGGCGTTCGTAATGCCGATGAGCCAGAACACCGTTATCCAAATGTCGAGCAGCTCGTTTCCCGTGATCGGCAGCACGAGGCCGAAACCGACAATGAGGCTCGCCCCGATAAGCTGACCGACGAGTTTTTGATATGGCTTGATGTTTACGAGGTCGTCGAGCAGGCCGACAATGAATAGAAGCGTGCTCGCGGCCATCACGACGGTGAATTCGCGGGTCTTCGGCAGAAATGCCGCGTAGCCGAGCAGCGTCGTCAAAAAGATGGCGGCTCCGCCGAGCATCGCCGTCGGACGCTTGTGCCAGCGGTCCGACTTTGGTTTTGCGACGAACCCAAATTTTGAAGCGGCCGCACGCACGCCGAGCGTCAGCAATGCCGCTGTGACAATACTGATCACGCCGGCCGCGAACGGGTTTGAAAGATATTCGAGCATTAAGTTCCGGATTTCCCCTCGTTCAATAGCTTGCGGTACAGCTTCTTTATGTCATTGACGAGCCGCTGCTTAGCATACCTCTCTTCAACAAAACTTCGGCCGTTTTCCGCAAGGCTTTTCCGTAATTTTTCATTTTCGGCTAAATAAATCAAGCCGTGGGCGAAGCCTTCCGCGTCGCCCGAGGCCGTTGTCACACCGCGTTCGCAAACGCTGAAGCCGTCATGCTGCTCGCGGCATTCGCCCGCGAGATCGACTACACCGCCGACGGACGTAGCGACGAACGGCGTTTTAGCGGCCATCGCCTCGATAAGCGACAGCGGCGTCCCTTCGTTCAGCGATGTAAGCGCGGTGATGTCGCAACCGGCGTAAACGGCGGCAACGTCTGTACGATTTCCGAGAAAAACTATCCGACCGGCGGCTTCGGCTTCGAGTGTCTTCCGCAAGTGGCCGTCGCCGACGATGACGAATTTGAACGCCGGCATCGAACTCGATGCGGCTTGTTCGATAAGCCCGACGGCTTTAATAAACATCGAAAGGTTCTTGATCTCCGTCAGCCTGCCGACAAAACCGATGACGATCGTCTCGGGCGAAGCACCTATTTCGTCACGGACAGCGGTGCGTTCGGCGCCGCCGGCGTTCAGATCATCGATGTCGATGCCGAGCTGGATCGTCTCGAACTGCTCGCCTCGGCCGATGCCGAAATCGCCGCTGATCTCCTTCCGCTGCTGATCGGATATCGTGATAATACTGTCCGTCGCAAAGCGTGCGAGTGCCTTTTCGATCGCGAGAAAAAGCTTTGTTTTTCGCGGCGAGTAATAGCTGTGAAAGACGTGGCCGTGAAATGTGTGGACGATCTTCGGCCGTCCACCGAAAAGCGCCCGTGGATTCGTGAGTTTATACGCCAGAGCGGCGGCACGACCGACAGTACCGGCCTTCGCCGTGTGCGTGTGAACGATGTCCGGCCTTTCCCTCATCAGGACGCGATAGATCTTAAGGAAGGCGATGATGTCCTTTGGCGAAAGCTCGCGGCTCATTTCCGGGATGTATACCGGCGCGGCGTCGCCCTCGGCGGCGAGATAGCTCATGTCCTCTTCGCCGGGCGGAACGGTGCCCGCGATCAGAACGGACGAGAACTCGTCGTCCTGCAGTTCCCGTGTGAGCCAGGTGACGTGACGGGCCGGGCCGCCTACGTTAAGCCGGGCGATGATTCGAACAATTTTCATTTTGTGGCCGGAAACGGGCGGTGTTCGGTGAGAGAACGGGGCCCGTGCGAATGCAGGATCAATCGTCCATTCGGTAGATCGTTTCCGGATCGTCCTCGTGTCTGATCTCGTCGATCGGCTCGCGTTTTCCTTCGCCCATGTAAAGACGATTCGGGCAGTTGATGACCATGCCGTCCGTTTCGCCGACGTTTCGGTATCCATGAACGACACCTTTCGGAACGACCACGGCTTTCGCATCGTCTATGCCGACGAACAACGTCATCATGTGGTTATAGGTCGGCGATTCGGGCCGGTTGTCCCACATCCGCATTTTGAACGTCGACGGACCGAGAAAGCAGAACAGGTCCGCCTGATCGACGTGCTCGTGCGGCCCGCGTTGAACGCCCGGACGCGTGTACGAAATGTACGACATCACCGGATAGAACTCGTCGTCCAGATCGTCGTGTCGGAAAAGCTCTGAGAGCCATCCGCGGTCGTCGTTGAAGCGTTTGAGTTCGTAAACGACAACGTCCTTGATCTCGCCTTCGGTAAACTGGATATGCTTTGCTTCTGTATGAGTCATTGAAAATTACTTTTCCGCCGTAAGCGTTAGATTGTTCGCACCGGTTTCGTTAACCATATTCGACGCGCGCAGCAAGCTGTCGAAGGTTCCCGCGTCGGTCCACCATCCGGCAAGTTCGTCCCACGTCATCTCGCCGCGGGAAATGTAATGGTTGTTTACGTCGGTGATCTCGAGTTCGCCGCGGCCCGAGGGCACAAGCGTTTTGATCACGTCGAAAACCGTGTGGTCGTAAAAATAAATGCCGATCACGGCGAAGTCCGATTTCGGATCAGACGGTTTTTCCTCGATCCGCACGACCTTGTCTCCGTCGAGTTCCGGCACACCGAAACGCTGGGGGTCGTGGACCTTTTTGAGCAATATCTTCGCTCCGGTTCCCTGTTGCGTGTAGGCATCGGCGGCCGCACGGATGTTGCCCTCGATTATGTTATCACCGAGGACGACGCAGATCGGCTCGTCGTCGGCGAAATGTTCGACGAGCGAAAGCGCGTCGGCGATGCCGCCTTCGCCTTCCTGATAAGTATAGTTCAGGTGCTTGAGCCCAAAGTCCTTGCCGTTGCCGAGCAGCCGCAGAAAATCGCCGGCCGAGTTGCCGCCGGTCACGATCATTATGTCCTCGATCCCGGCGTTGATCAGCGTCTTGATCGGATAATAGATCATCGGCTGGTCGTGGACCGGCAAAAGATGTTTGTTTGTTATTTTTGTAAGCGGATGCAGCCTCGAACCGAGTCCGCCCGCCAATATTACGCCTTTCATATATTGATATTATAAGTTCTACAGCCTTTGAAACGAGAATCGGTCCTTTAACCTCAAAAACGGCTTTTCGTAAAAGCGATAAGTAATATATGCCATGAGAATTGAAATTAGTAACATAAGAGGCGATTCGAGGAAAATCACTTGCCATAGCTGTGTATTGATATGCAAGTACGCTGTAATTTGCAGAACGAAGATGGCCGCGATGAGATGTAAACAGTACAAGCCATAGGTATATTTTCCGAGGTACGAGAAGACCCTGTTGTTCCGCATTTTGAAAATTGAATTTTTCGAATAAGTTTGTTCGAGAATTACTATCGCAAATAAGGACGCGATGATTGAGCTGCTGAGAATATTAAGCAACCAATTCGAAAAAATCTCTGTTCGGAAAAAGAATATCGCAATTATCGAAAGATAGAGAATCACGATAAATCTGAGTCCCAATTCCTCAAAGAAACTCACAAACCGCTGACTCGAAATAGAAAAGTAGGCGATCAATCCGCCGGTTGCGAGGTTACCGACGAAAGCAAAAGTATGCATTTCGAGCATGAGGTCGTTATTCAGATAGAGCATTCGGAAAAGAATGGAAAATACAATTACGCCACAAAACACCCAGGGATAAAGCTTGGTCGGCAGGATGATTAGGATAAAAGGCACGGCCAAATAAAATTGTTCTTCGACCGCTACCGACCATAACACGCCGAGCGAGCCGGCATCTGGTAACGCGCCGTTTTGGATAATATTTATATTGCCCAAAAACACTAAATAATATCGCCAATCCGCTGACTCGTTAGGAACCGCACCTAACAGACTTTTAAGAAAAGGGAAATAATGAACCCGAAACCGACACAAAGGTAATAAAGCGGAAAGATGCGCAGTATTCGGCGGATGTAGAAGTTTTTGGCGTCAATTCTACCCGTGGCCCTCCGTTCCGAAATGAGAAGGTAGATGATGAGAAAGCCACTCAAAACGAAAAAGAAATCGACACCAAGATTGCCATTAGCTGTCAGTCCTTTGACAAATTTATATTGGCCGCTATCTCTTATATAATCAAGCTCAGTGTAAAACCCGTGGAAGAAAAACACCGCGAGAAATGCTACGAAGCGCCAACCATCAAGGTCGGGAAAATGTATCTTTTTTCTTCCTGATCCTTCTTTTGGTTCAGCACCATCAGTCCTCACTTTAGACAAAACGATTCTCACAACTAGTCAATAAATCTCTGAAACCACAGCTCGAGCATCAGCAACGTCCAAAGCTGGAAAGCGTGATCGCGCTCGCCGCTGATGTGCTCGGTCACATAACGCTTCAGAATTTCCGGCCGGA
>JBDTUT010000002.1:0-297465 GCA_040007515.1 Acidobacteriota bacterium
GATCGGCGAAAAGGCACCCGTGGCTGAAGCACCGGCCGAAGCACCGGCAGCGGAAGCTCCGGCAGCGGAAGCGCCGGCAGCGGAAACACCGGCTGAGGCTCCTGCGACCGAGGTGCAGGAAGAAGCCGCAAGCCAAGAAGTTCCGAGCCCCGCTGACGTTCCGGCCGCTGAGGAAGCTCCGGCAACCGAGGCGCAGGAAGAAGCCGCTTCGCAGGAAATTCCGGCCGCGGGTGAAAATACCGCGGAGGCGGACCCGGCCGGCGACGCGAACGGTCAATAAAGTTTTTTCAAAATTTCGATCTCGAATTGAGATCTGAAAATTGAAATTTGAAATTGGGCCGACCGTGGCCCTCCGAGCCGTACTCAAGGAAAACGAGCAGAGCGATTTGTCAGGTCGTGACTGCTTCGGACCCGAAAGGAAAGGTGATGCAACCCGTTCCGTTCAGGTCCCGTGGGTTCTAGCGGCTGACAGTAAAACGTAACGCCGGCATCTTGCAGGCTGTCATGGCGGCCTCCGGCCGCCGCTTCGAGACCGGGACGGTCTCGGGACAGCCGCCGGGACGGCGGCGGTACATTAACCAGAACCCTATTTAGGAGATAGATAAAACATCATGGCAATCACAAAAGACGAAGTAGTTGAATTTTTGAAAGCAATGACGCTGCTCGAAGCGTCGGAATTGGTCAAGGAACTTGAGGAAGTTTTCGGCGTTTCGGCTGCTGCCGCTGCTGCACCTGCGGCTGCTGCACCTTCGGGCGACGCTGCACCTGCTGCTGAAGAGAAAGACACATTCGATGTCATCCTGACGGCTGCCGGCGGCAACAAGATCGCCGTTATCAAGGTCGTTCGCGAAGTCGTTGCTGGCCTCGGCCTCAAGGAAGCGAAGGACCTGGTCGACAGCGCTCCCAAGGCTCTGAAGGAAGGCGTTTCGAAGGACGAAGCCGAAGAGATCAAGACCAAATTGACCGACGCGGGCGCATCTGTCGAAGTCAAATAAATAACTGTAAACCCGGATATCAACTTGCTGCATCATACACAGCAGGTTGATATCCAGGTTTTTTGTTGTTAAACTATTCGACAGGCGTCAGAGAAGGCTCGTCTTGTTGTTTAAGTCGAATAATCGGTTAGGGTTTCGGTAAGTGACTGAAATCTAAGGCTTTAGCGGCGAGTTTCTCGCAAGATAAGTGGAGCGTTGGTGTCCAGGTTTCGGCACGCTCGGTCAAAAACATTAACAGCATTTAGCTGCTGAAAAGCGGTCAGGGAAAACTTTACCCTCGACCGCATTTGCTGTCTTTTTGCGAATGTTTTGTAGGGTTTCCCCCTTTTGACAGGTGAATCCTAGCAACAAACGACGGATAAATCAACAGGTATTTTCTTCAGGCCATTTCTAACAATATGATCAATAATCCGCTGCAAATTAATACAAACGGCCTCGGGCGACGGACAAGCCAATCGCCAGAGCGGGTGGACTTCTCTAAAATTTATACAACGGCCCAGATCCCGAATTTGATCGAGGTTCAGCGCGAGTCATACAACCGCTTTCTTCAGATGGACCTCATCCCTGAAGAACGCGTTAATGTCGGGCTGCAATCGGTTTTCAAATCAATCTTCCCGGTCTCCGATTTTCGCCAGACCGCGATGCTCGAGTACGTCGAGTTCCAGATCGGCAACTGGCAGTGCAAGTGCGGCAACCTCGAGGGCCTCGAACATCTCCGCACCAACTGTAAAGAGTGCGGTTCCAAGATCAAGGTCGACCCGTTCAACCCGGCCGAAGTTCTGTGCAACAACTGCGGCACGTTCAACGCTGTGCGTCCGAAGCTATGCCCGAACTGTGGCGAGCCCGTCGGCCTCAAGCACAAGCACGACCAGCAGGAATGTCAGGAACGCGGAATGTCGTACAGCGTCCCGCTCAAGGTCAAGATCCGCCTGACGGTGTATGACAAGGACCCTGACACCGGCGTCTCGACGATCCGCGACATTAAGGAAGAAGACGTTTTCTTCGGCGAGATCCCGCTGATGACCGAGAACGGCACCTTCATCATCAACGGTACCGAGCGCGTTATCGTGTCGCAGCTTCACCGCTCGCCCGGTGTATTTTTCAAGGGCGACCGCGACGAATATCTGGCGAAGATAATCCCGTACCGCGGTTCATGGGTCGAATTCGAATACGACCAGAAGGGAATTCTCCACGCGCGCCTCGGCAAGCGTAAGATCCTCGCGACGATCTTTTTGCGTGCACTCGGCCTGTGGCTCAACCCGCAGATCGACATGACGACCATCTCGGACAGCATCCTCGAAGAAGTCGTCAAAGGTGCCGAATATCCGAACTCGGAGATACTAAAGCTGTTCTACACGATCGACGACGCCGTCGTCGACAAGGGCAAGCTTTACCTTCGCGTTAAATCGGAAGGCAATACGCACCTCGTCGGCATGCGTGCCGAAGAGGACATCAAGGACAAGAAGGAAGAAGTCACCAAGGTCGGCAAAAAGGTCACCAAATCGGCCCTCGCCGAACTGCGTAAGCTCGGCCGCGAGAAGGTCGAGGTTTCGCAGAACGATTTCGAAGGCGTTTACGCCCTGAACGACGTCGTCAATACCGAGACCGGTGAGGTCATCATCGAGTCGAACACCGAGATCACGCCTGCAAAACTGCAGCAGATCATCGAAGAAGGCGTCCAGACCTTCCAGGTGTTCTTCCCGAAAAGCGACACCGTCGGCGAAGTCATCACGCAGACCTTGCGCAAGGACGCGATCGCCAAACCGGTCGACGCTCTGCTCGAGATCTACCGCAAGATGCGTCCGGGCGATCCGCCCACGGTTCCGACGGCTTATCACCTGCTCGAAGGCATGTTCTTCGACGCACGCCGTTTCGACTTGTCGCGTGTCGGCCGTTTGAAGTTCAACATCAAAATGGGCCGCCCGGCGATGGACAGGATCGAAGATCCGCTCCTCGATGCGAGCGACTTCGTCGAAGTGGTCAACTATCTGCTTCGCATGAAGAAGGACAGCGAGCACTTCGGCCAGGACGACATCGATCACCTCGGCAACCGCCGCGTCCGCGCGGTGGGCGAATTGCTCGAAAATCAGTTCCGCATCGGCCTCGAACGCATGGAACGCGCGATCAAGGAGAAGATGTCCATTCAACAGGACATGTTCACCACGATGCCGCGTGACCTCGTGAACGCAAAGCCGGTGACGGCCGCGGTCCGCGAGTTTTTCGGTTCGTCGCAGCTGTCGCAGTTCATGGACCAGACCAACCCGCTTTCCGAAATTACGCACAAACGGCGTCTTTCGGCTCTCGGGCCAGGCGGTCTTTCGCGTGAGCGTGCCGGATTTGAGGTTCGCGACGTTCACCCCACGCACTACGGTCGTATCTGCCCGATCGAGACGCCTGAAGGCCCGAACATCGGCCTCATCTCGTCGCTGTCGTGTTTCGCACGAATTAACGAGTTCGGCTTTATCGAATCACCGTACCGCCGAGTTGTGGACGGCCGCGTGATCGAGTACGTCAAAATTCACAACGGCGGAGATACCAAGTTCAAACCGCGTGAGCACGTCCCGCAGGAAGATGTCGAAGCGGCCAATAAAAAGATCGCCAAGACAGGCGGCAAAGAAGCCGAATTTGAGCCGTTCCCGTTCTACCTGACCGCGTGGGAAGAAGATAAATGGGTCATCGGACAGGCGAACATCGAGCTCGACGCCAAGGGCAACCTTGTTAATGAGCGAAATGCGGCCCGGCTCAAGGGTGAGTTCATCACCGCGGATCGTGCCGAGATCCAGTACATGGACGTTTCGCCGAAGCAGCTCGTTTCGGTGGCCGCGTCCCTGATCCCCTTCCTCGAGAACGATGACGCCAACCGTGCTCTCATGGGCTCGAACATGCAGCGTCAGTCGGTGCCGCTCCTTCGTGCCGAATCGCCGTACGTCGGCACCGGTATGGAAAAGATCGCCGCCCGCGACTCGGGTGCGGTCGTCATCGCGAAACGTGACGGCGTGGTCGATTACGTCGACTCCGAACGCATCATCGTCAAGGCTGACCATCAGGTCGACGGGACGATCTCGCGCGAGGTGACGGCGGACATCTACTCGCTGGTCAAGTTCAAGCGTTCCAACCAGAACACCTGTATCAACCAGCGTCCGATCGTCCAGGTCGGCGAACGCGTCAAGAAAGGCGTGGTTATCGCCGACGGCCCGTGTACCGACCGCGGCGAGCTTGCTCTCGGCCGCAACGTGCTCGTGTCTTTCATGCCGTGGCGTGGATACAACTTTGAGGATGCCATCCTGGTTTCCGAAAAGCTGGTTAAAGAAGACTATTACACCTCGATCCACATCGAGGAGCTCGAGATCGAGGCCCGCGATACAAAGCTCGGGCCCGAAGAGATTACCCGCGATATCCCGAACATCGGCGAGAACATGCTTCGCGACCTTGATGAATCGGGCATTATCCGAATTGGTGCTCAGGTCAAGCCGGGATCGATCCTCGTCGGTAAAGTTACGCCGAAGGGCGAAACGCAGTTGACGGCGGAAGAAAAGCTTCTTCGTGCGATCTTCGGCGAAAAGGCCGGCGACGTTAAAGATGCTTCGCTGACCTGCCCGCCGGGAATCGACGGAACGGTCGTCGACGTTCAGGTCTTTACACGTAAAGGCCAGGACAAGGACGAGCGGTCACTCGACATCGAGGGAATGGAAGAAGACGATCTTCGCCGCGACCTTGAGGACGAAATTCGTATCCTTCAGGAACAGCGTGACGAGCGTATCTACGAGCTCTTCGACGGCCGCAAGCTGACGAAGGACCTGCTCGACGGTAAAGACGTCGTCATCAAGAAAGGCGAAGCCCTGGACCGCGAACGCCTTCGCGAAGTCGACGTACGTCTGCTCCGCAAGGCTGAGGTTTCGGCCGGATCGATCGACATTTCGGCCGAGGTTCGCGAATACGAACAGAAGACCGAGCGTCAGATCAACATCCTCTCGGACATCTACGAGGAAAAGATCACCAAGCTGAAGCAGGGCGACGAGCTGCCGCCGGGCGTTATCAAGATGGTCAAGGTCTTTGTCGCGATGAAGCGTAAGCTTTCCGTCGGCGACAAGATGGCCGGACGCCACGGTAACAAGGGCGTCATCGCACGCATCCTGCCTGAGGAAGATATGCCGTATCTGCCGGACGGAACTCCGGTCGAGATCGTGCTCAATCCGCTTGGTGTGCCGTCGCGTATGAACGTCGGTCAGATCCTCGAAACGCATCTCGGCTGGGCCGCACGCGTTCTCGGTTTCCACTTCGCGACGCCCGTCTTCGACGGTGCAAGCGAGGCCGAGATCAAGACGTACATCGGCCAGGCGAACGACAAATTCGACGAACTCGGCCTGCCGCCGTCGGTCGGACTGTCGGGCAAAACGCGTCTCTACGACGGGCTTACGGGTGAGCAGTTCGAGCAAAAGGTAACCGTCGGTTACATCTATATGCTCAAGCTTTCTCACCTTGTGGACGACAAGATCCACGCACGCTCGATCGGGCCGTACTCGCTCATCACTCAGCAGCCGCTGGGTGGTAAGGCACAGTTCGGCGGACAGCGTTTCGGTGAGATGGAAGTTTGGGCACTCGAAGCCTACGGTGCCGCCCACATTCTTCAGGAATTGCTGACATGCAAATCCGACGACGTGGCCGGACGCTCGAAGATCTACGAAACGATCGTCAAGGGCGTTTCGAATTTCGAGCCGGGCATTCCCGAATCGTTCAACGTTCTGGTCCGCGAGCTGCAGAGCTTGTGCCTCGACGTAGAACTGATCCAGGCGGACGAGATCGATCCGGAAGAAGCACTTGCAGGCGTCGACGCTATTGTCGGAGTTGACTAATGATGAGGTGAGAGTCGAGAGTCAAGAGTCGAGAGCAGGAAGCTCGGGCTCACGACTCTCGACTCCTGACTCTCGACTAATGGAGAATCATGTTTCGATTTAATAACGAAAACAAAACACAACTGACCACAAATTACGAAGCTATCCGGATCAGCCTCGCATCGCCGGACAAGATACGTTCGTGGTCGCACGGCGAGGTGACCAAGCCGGAAACTATTAACTACCGCACCTTTAAACCCGAACGCGACGGTCTGTTTTGTGCCCGTATCTTCGGCCCGGTTTCCGACTGGGAATGTTTGTGCGGAAAGTACAAACGCATGAAGCACCGCGGCGTCATCTGTGACAAGTGCGGCGTCGAAGTGACGCAGAGTAAGGTCCGCCGCGAACGCCTAGGCCACATCGAGCTCGCTTCGCCCTGTTCGCACGTGTGGTTCTTCAAAGGACTGCCCTCGCGAATCGGCCACTTGCTCGACATCACCTTGCGCGATCTCGAAAAGATTCTTTATTTCGAGACATACATCGTCGTTGACGAAGGCGACGTGCCCGACCTCAAGCAGAAAGACCTGCTGACCGACGACCGTTTCCGCGAGCTGACGCGCGATTACCCAAACCAGTTCGTCGCCAAAATGGGTGCCGAGGCCATCAAGGACCTTTTGATGCGCATCGACATTCCGGAATTGGTCGAGGAACTGCGTCAGCGAATGCGTGACGAAACGTCGCAGCAGAAAAAACTCAAGTATTCCAAACGGCTCAAGGTCTCGAACTCGTTCGCGCGTTCCGGCAACAAGCCCGAGTGGATGATCCTCGACGTGATCCCCGTGATCCCGCCCGAGCTTCGCCCGCTCGTGCCTCTCGACGGCGGCCGTTTCGCGACGTCGGATCTTAACGATCTGTACCGCCGCGTGATCAACCGCAACAACCGTCTCAAAAAGCTGATGGAGCTGCGTGCCCCTGAGGTGATCGTCCGCAATGAAAAGCGCATGCTGCAAGAGGCCGTCGACGCTCTGTTCGACAACGGTCGCCGCGGCCGCGTTCTGCGCGGTGCGAACAACCGTCCGCTCAAATCGCTTTCCGGTACGCTTAAGGGTAAGCAGGGACGTTTCCGACAGAATCTGCTCGGAAAACGTGTCGACTACTCGGGACGTTCCGTTATCGTCGTCGGGCCGGAACTGAAACTGCACCAGTGCGGTCTGCCGAAGAAAATGGCGCTCGAGCTGTTCAAGCCGTTCATCTACAACAAGCTTGAAAAAGACGCTCACGCCGCCACGATCAAACAGGCCCGCGAGATGGTCGAACGCCAGGAACCGATCGTCTGGGACATCCTCGAGGAAGTTATTCGCGAGCATCCGGTCCTTTTGAACCGTGCTCCGACGCTTCACCGTTTGGGTATCCAGGCTTTCGAACCCGTCCTGGTCGAAGGTAAAGCCATCAAGATCCACCCGCTCGTCTGTACGGCGTTCAACGCCGACTTCGACGGTGACCAGATGGCCGTGCACATTCCGCTGTCGGCGGAGGCACAGATCGAAGCAAGCGTATTGATGCTCGCCTCGAACAACCTTTTGTCGCCGGCTTCGGGCCAGCCGATCACGGTTCCATCGCAGGATATCGTTCTCGGGTGCTATTACCTGACCCTGGGCCGCGACGAGATGCCGGGCGAAGGCAAGGCGTTCAACTCGATCGACGAAGTCCTGCTCGCGCTCGATGCGGGTGTGATCGAAACACAAACTAAGATCAGACTTCGCTGGAAAGGCGATCTGCTCGATCTTACGACCGAGCTTCACAATCAGGACGTCATGCGTGCGATCGTTCGAAACGTTAACCGCGTTATCGACACGACGGCCGGCCGAGTCATCCTAAACGAACGTCTGACCCGCGACGGTCTGCCGTACGTCAACGGAGCACTCAAAAAGAAAGGCTTGCAGTCGCTGGTAAGCTTCTGCCACCTGAAGCTCGGCCACGAAGCGACGGTCATGCTGCTCGACGATCTCAAGACGATGGGCTTTTTGTACGCAACTCTGTCGGGCATGTCGATCGGTATCGACGACATGGTCACGCCGGCGAGCAAGAAGGGCATCATCGAGGACGCTCGTAAAGAAGTCGACAAGCTGCAGAAACAGTACGAAGACGCGACCATGACCAACATGGAACGCGAGAACAAGGTGACGGCCATATGGTCAGAGGTCACCGACCGCGTCGCCAAGGAAATGTTCAAGGCGATGCACACCCGCGAAGCCGAGCGTAAAGAGCTCAACCCGATCCTCGTGATGGCCGACTCCGGTGCTCGCGGTTCGGAAGCTCAGATCCGCCAGCTTGCAGGTATGCGCGGCCTGATGGCCAAGCCGTCCGGCGAGATCATCGAAACGCCGATCGTCGCCAACTTCCGCGAAGGCCTGAACGTTCTTCAGTACTTCATCTCGACGCACGGTGCCCGTAAAGGTCTCGCCGATACGGCGCTCAAAACGGCCGACTCGGGTTACCTGACACGCCGTCTCGTCGACGTCGCTCAGGACGTGATCGTATCGGAACAGGATTGCGGAACCTTGCGCGGAACGTGGGCCGAGGCGATCATCCGTAACGGTGAAGAAGTCGAGAGTTTGCGTGACCGTATCGTCGGCTGTACGTCGCTCGACGACATCATCGATCCGGTCGACGGAACGACGATCGTCACCGCGAACACCGAGATCAACGAGATCCTCGCCGCTCAAGTGCAGCTTTCCGGCCTGCAGAAAGTTCGCCTGCGTTCGGCACTGACGTGCGAAAGCCGCCGCGGCATCTGCGTCAAGTGTTACGGCCGCAACCTTGCGACCGGGCACACGGTCGAGATCGGTGAAGCTGTCGGCGTCATCGCCGCACAGTCGATCGGCGAGCCCGGAACTCAGTTGACGATGAGAACGTTCCACGTCGGTGGTACGGCTCGTCTCGAACAGGAGACGAAGCACATCGCGGCGATGGACGGAACCGTTAGATACCTCGACGACCTCAAGGTCATCAAGAACCGCAACAAGGAAATGATCTCGCTCAAGCGTCAGTCTGAGATCGCACTCGAGGACGAACGCGGACGCGAAGTGGCTCGCTACCAGATCGTTTACGGTGCACAGCTTCACGTCAAGGACGGCCAGAAGGTGAAGGAAGACGACCAGCTCGTGACGTGGGATCCGTTCACGTTCGCCATCTTGTCGGAAGTGAAGGGAACTGTTAAATATCAGGACCTTAAAGAAGGCAAGACGGTCGAGGAAGAGGTCGATAAGGTTACGGGCCAGAAACGCCTCGTGGTCAAGGACTCGGATGAAAAGAATCAGCCGCGTCTCGAGATCAAGGACGGCAGCAAAACCCTGAAAACTTATCAGATGCCGATCCGTGCCAACCTCATCGTCGAGGACGGACAGCAGATCGAGCCGGGCGACGTGATCGCGAAAATTCCGCGTGAAACGACGAAGACCAAGGATATCGTCGGCGGTCTGCCGCGTGTCGTCGAGCTTTTCGAAGCGAGGCGTCCGGGCGAAACGGCGATGATGTCCGAGATCAACGGTAACGTTAAATTCGGGCCGATCTCGAAGGGTAAACGCAAGATCATCATCACGGGCGACGACGGTGCAGAACGCGAATATGACATTCCGCGTGGTACGCACATCAACGTTCAGGAAGATGACCGCGTGCGTGCCGGCGAACCGCTGATGGACGGACCGTTGAACCCGCATGATATTTTGCGTGTTCTTGGAACGAGTGCTTTGCAGAACTACATCGTGAACGAAATTCAGGAAGTGTATCGTCTGCAGGGCGTGAACATCAACGACAAGCACATCGAGGTGATCGTTCGTCAGATGCTCCGCTGGGTCAAGATCAAGGAAGTCGGCGACACCGAATTTTTGATGGAAGAACAGGTCGACCGCTTCCGCTACGAAGACGAGAACCGTCGCGTTGCGGACGAAGGCGGGCAGACCTCTGTCGGTGAACCGCTGCTGCTCGGAATCACGAAGGCGTCGCTTTCGACCGATTCGTTCATCTCGGCGGCAAGCTTCCAGGAGACGACCCGCGTTCTTACCGAAGCGGCCATCTCGGGACGTATCGACTACCTCCGCGGATTGAAGGAAAACGTCATCATGGGACGTCTGATCCCGGCCGGAACCGGTATGAAATATTACCGCAACGTCCAGATCGCACCCGACGCGACCGAGAACCGCAAGATCGAGGACGAGTTCGATGAGTTAGCCGACCTTCGCGGCGGCCTCGAGGTTCCGATATTCCCGGAAATCCCGGGCGTCGGCACCGATGCAGGCTACGACGAAGCCGAGGAAACCCTCGACGAACTCAGCCTCGAAACGGAAGAAACCTTCGACATCGACGAAGCGATGAGGATCGACGTCATCGACGACGAGTTGTAAAAAAGAAAAAGGGCAGGCCTTTCGGTCTGCCCTTTTTTTCTCTCGTCCCACCCGCCATTCCCTGCAGACAAAACTTCCGGTTTTTGTTCCACAGCTGATGTTGCAAAGCAGAAAACAATGATCTACTTTTATTTCCAGATATAAGGTTGTTATCCCGAACCGATCCGGATAACACACAAATTCCGGGTGTTATCGAGAAACGTTCGGGATAAGATACGAAATTTGCTAATTGAGCGGAATGATTCCGCTCAATCATAAGTTAGATTTACTCTTGACAGTGCGTAATCTTGAGAAGTGAAAACCGATAATCGTAACTTTAGCTTAACTCGAAGCGTAGGGTATTTAACAATTTCTGCGCTCGAAGGTAAATATGTTCTGTCCTAATTGCGGAAGCAAAAATTCTACGCAACAAAAGTTTTGTCGTTCTTGCGGCTTGAGTCTGGAGAAAACCGCGCAGTCGCTTGTCGAACAGATTCCAGCAAAGATTGACCAAAGCCTTGAGAGGCGAAAAGAGAAACTTGAACGCTTTGGCGTTATTGCTTTGAGTGGTGTCGGGGTTGTCGGTGGAGGAGCTTTGTTTTATATGATAATTTTCAATATGATGCTGGCGCAAGGTAAAATCCTTGGCGGACTTGCATTTTTAACGATTATCATTTGCGGACTTTTAGCAGCATTCTTTTTCAATTATGCCAACTCTCTGAAAGAGACGGCTGTCAAGAATCGGTTACAGCCGCCGGAAGAGATGCGGGAATATGAAACGCCCGCAAAACTTCTCAACGACTCGTATCTTGAACCGATACCGAGTGTAACAGAAGGAACCACAGAGTTGTTGTATGTAGAGAGAAAAAAAGATGATACAGCGACTTGAATGCCGGGAGTAAATCTAACAAATCAATGGACGTGAGGGCGAAACAGCGACTTTCTTTTGGCTTTGTCTTTTGTTCCTGAACTTGCGTGGTGGTTTCGCCCCACGTCATCTCAACCGTTAAAGGGCGGTAAAAGTTAACAGCCGACCGGGATGATCGTCCCGGTCGGCTTTCTATTAGTCTGTTCTACACGGAAGTAATGTGTCCTTCTGCTTTACCAGATCTGGCAGCGCTCGGGTCGGACCATCGGCTGGCCGGCCTTGCAGCCGAACGCTTTGGCGAACTGCGGCATGTTGGAGAACGGGCCGTTGACGCGCCAGCGTGGCAGTGCGTGCGGGTCGGTCTTGACCTGTTGGACCTCGGCCTCGGGCGTCGATTTCGCCGCCCAGACCTGTGCCCAACCGAGGAAGAAACGCTGTTCCGGCGTAAATCCGTCGATGTTCGCGGGACGCGGCTTGCCGGCGAGCGAACGCATATACGCGTCATATGCGACGGTCAGACCGGCGAAATCGCCGATGTTCTCACCCAGCGTCAGCTTGCCGTTCATGAACACGCCCGGCTGCACCTCGTAGCTGTCGAACTGTTTGACTACGCATGACGTACGTTCGTCAAAGTTCTTGCGGTCGCTGTCGGTCCACCAGACTTTGAGGTTGCCGTCCGCGTCGTAGCGGCTGCCCTGATCGTCGAAGCCGTGCGTGATCTCGTGTCCGATGACACCGCCGATCGCCCCGTAATTGATGGCGTCATCTGCCTCGAAATTGAAGAACGGCGGCTGCAGAATTCCTGCCGGGAACGTGATGTCGTTGTTCACGGGCGAGTACGAAGCGTTCACCGTCGGCGGCGACATTCCCCAACGCGTCTTGTCACGCGGCTTGCCGAGATCTTCGAAATTGCGGTGTATCTGGAATTGATTTACCGCCCGGATATTGTCGATATAGGAATTGCGAGCGATCGCGAGGCCTTTGTAACCGCGAAGCTGGTCGGGATAACCGATCTTGCGTTTGAACGTGGCGAGTTTCGCGACCGCCTGTGCTTTTGTCTCCGGGCTCATCCACTCGAGTCCGCCGATGCGGTCCTTAAGCGCCGCCTGCAAGTTGTCGATCAGCTCGTTCATCCGTGCCTTTGCGGCCGGCGTGAACGCGGTCTTCGCGAACTCCATTCCGAGCGCTTCGCCGAGCGTCCCGTCGGTGTTCTGCACGCACACTTTCCAACGCGGCTGCTGTTCCTTTTGCCCACGCAGATACTTGCCGAAGAAAGCAAAGTTTTCGTCGACGAACTTTTTCGACAGCGACGGAGCCGCTGAGTTGAGCGTCATCCAGCGCAGATACGTTTTCCAATCGTTCACGGAAACGTCCTTGAGCATCGCGTTAACTTCCGTGAAAAACTTCGGCGGAGCGATGTTCACTTCGGTAAACGCCGGAACGTTTCGGGCCGCGACGTAACTCGTCCACGAAAAGTTAGGCGTAAGTTCCTGGATCGAAGCGAACGGTATCTTGTTGTAGTTATTGTCCGGATTTCGGCGTTCGACCGGCGTCAGCGACGCCTTGGCCAGACGTGTCTGGATCGCGAGCACGGTCGCGGCATTGGCCGCCGCAACGTCCGGCCTGTCGCCGACGAGCTTGAACATATTCGTCATATATTCGACGAATTTCGCACGGGTCTCGACCGATTTGGCATCGTCGTTCGTGTAAAAATCGCGGTTCGGCAAGGTCAGGCCGCCCTGTCCTGCGTTGGCGATAACGCTGTTCGAATTTTTAAGATCGGGCCCGGCACCGAAACCGAAAACGGCCGGGATACCCGAGTTGTGCATCGCGGCGATCTGACGCTCGAGGTCGTCGACAGTCTTGACCGCGGCGATCTGTTTGAAGTATTTCCCGAGCGGTTTCGCACCCGCTTTTTCGATGCGGGCGACGTCCATGCACGACGCGTAAAAATCGCCGATGAGCTGCGTGTCGCTGCCCGCGGCCGCTTTCTTTTTGGCGGCCTGTTCGAGCACGTTTTGCAGGATCGCGTTATTGTTGTTCGCGAGAATATTGAACGAGCCCCAGCGTGACTCCGACGCCGGAACTTCGGTGTTTTTCAGCCACGTGCCGTTGGCGTATTGAAAGAAATCGGTACAGGCGTCGGCCGTCTTATCCATCCGCGACGAATCAAAGCCTTTGCTTTGCGCGAATGCGACTCCGCCGCAGACCGAGATCATGACGGCAACGGCCGTAACTAATAGAAAGGACTTATTGCGCATTTGTTGCTCCTTAAGGTTGTTGGAGGTAGTACGGAAACCGTGTGAAAAAGTTTATGCCGTTTCGCCGCCTCAGCAAAGTGCAGAAGCGATGAAAAGCGGCTTCGGTCTTTACGTGACTGGGACGAACGACTCGCGGACCCGTGACCTGAGCTCGCTCGCGAGCGCTTTTCGATCAACGTTGTGGACCGGTTCCTCGCCGAAAGTGATGGTCGCCGTAAATCGCCGCAGCCGGAAAAGCCTGAGCATGTGGGCGACGAACGTGATGTCTTCCCACCAGCAGACCATGTCGCTGGCGGGCGGTTCGCCGGCCGGCGTTTCGTACGAGATCGACGCGTACGAAACCGGCAGATCGGTCCGAGCGGCGAACTCGAGAAACGACGAGTTGAACGGCAAAACGTCTTCGCCTTTTGTACTTGTTCCTTCGGGGAAAACGATAACGCCCTCGCCCGCGTTCAGGCGTTCGATGATCTGCGCACCGGCACGCGGGATGTCGCGACGGTTGGTCCGGTCAATAAAAATGACGCCCATGTCGCGGACGATGCGGCCGGCGAGAAACCAGTTTTGTATTTCGGCTTTCGCGACAAACACACCGACGACCGCCGCACGCAATGCCGCGATATCGACGTAGCTGAGATGATTGCACACCAAAAAATAAGGCGGCTGCGGCAAGCGTCCGACGACCTCGATCTTCATCCCGGCGATCCAGGCAAAGCTCTTGGTCCACCACCCGAACGCCAACTGACGCCAGTAAACCTTATTCGGAATGAACGGGTTGCCGACGAACCAGGCCGAGTAGAGCCCAAGAGTGGCCGCGACAAAAGCAATAAATTTTATCCCAGAGAGAATGGACTTCATTACAGGCTTAAGAAACTTATTATGTGCAGGTTGCGGACCGACGTGCCGGTCGATCCGAATTTATATTTTCCGGCCGTTTTTCTTATTTCGTGCGTTTCGTGGAAAGCGGATCTATGAGTTTATCCACGAAATTCACGAAATAAGAAACAAAGAACGGCTCACCGATAGCATTTCTCAAACTGGTGCGTTACAAAAAGCGAACGCAGAAATGCCGGAGCCTAGTCTTTCTCGACCTTTGTGAAATTGTATCGCAGTAAAACGCGCATCGGAAACGGCTTGCCCGCACGCATCGCCGGCCGCCAGTTCATCGAGCGGACGGCGGTGATAACCGCTTCGTCCAAGCCGTAACCGGCCCATCGGACCACGGCGGTCCGTGTTATTTTTCCCGATTCGTCGATGTCCACCTCGACCTCGACCGTCGCCCGAACGCCGTAAAGATATGCCGAGCTTGGGTAATCCGGCTTGATTCGCCGGTAGGGTATCGGAGGTTTCAGACCCGGTTCCGCATCGTCGGCGTTGATCTCTGCCATTTTCGGACGGTCCGCGGCGACTGCGCCAGTTGCGTTCGCAAACCTTTCCACCGTCGAGCGTGCGATCGCCGGCACCGATTCGACGAGCCGTTTTTCCGCCAGTGCGGGCGTCGCTTCTTCAAAGGTTGCGAGGTCCCAGATGATGAGTTGGCCGCTGCGGCCGTCGACGACGTATATCGCAAGGTACGCCTCGTAGTATTCCGGCCTGTCGAGCGACGCACGGCGGAGCGTTTCCGATTTGAGCAGGATCAAGGTGTCGGACCCAGTGACGCCGGCTGCCGCTCGTGACTGTGCGTCCGTCATGTTGAACGGCGTTTCCGGCCTGCCCGATTTGAACGCGGCCGCGGTCATATCGAGGTCGAGCACTTTGAAACGTCCGGCAAACGCGGCGGCGAAATGCTCGGCAGCGTTTTGCACTTGGCCGGACGGCTCCGGCGTGAGTATCGCTATCCGCTGACCGGAGGCGCAAATGGAGAGGCCGAACAGACACGTCAGAAAAAAAAGCGCGCGGGACTGATGAAAGCGTCGCTGCCGGGTCATGCGCGGTAGAACCTCGCGATCTCGGCTTTTACTTCGCCGGGAAAACAGATGCGGTGAATGCGATATTCGGTCTGCAGCCCGCGGACGGCAGCGCTCACCTCGGATATCTCGCGGATCTTCGGCTTCGAAAATCCGTCTTCGACATAGATCATGTCCTTCGGCTTTGCGGCGTCGGTCGTATAGAAATAGTGCGGCACGTCGCCGGCCTTGTCCTCGAAAAAATAATATTTCGGGTCGAAACCTGCGGCTTCGACAATGTTTCGCGAGCGATCGACGAATCCGTCGCGTTCCGATTTTGGCATGTCGAGGTCGAACGCTTTGAAAAGTCGCCGGTTCAGGAATCGTTTCGAAAGGTCGGAGAGTATTGCGTCGCTCGACTGCTGCCACCGCTTTATATAAAAGAGCACGTCCGCGTCGTCGATGCTGAGGTGTTCGGCGAGCGAAAGCTTTTCGCCCATCAATATCTTTTCGAATGCCGAACCCGGCACGTGCCAGACCGGCTGGCCCGCGGCGAACAGTTCGAGAGCACGCCCCAGCAGGGAACGAAGCACCGTCTCGGCCGACCTCAGCGTCCGGTGAAAGTAGACCTGCTTGAACATATAATAACGCGCCTGCAGGTAGTCTTCGACGGCGTTGAGCCCGCGGGCGGAAATGTAGAGCTGGTCGGCAGCCTCGTTGATCTCTATCGAACGGATTATCCACTCGAGGTCGTAGACGCCGTATTTGACGCCCGTCATCAAAGAGTCGCGCAGCAGGTAATCCATACGGTCGGCGTCGAGCTGCGATGAGACAAGCTGAGCAAGAGCCATCGGCCGAAACGTTCCGCGGATAATGTCCGCGACCTTGCCGGCGAGGTCGGGCGAAAACTCGTTGAGGACGCGGCCGATCTCGGTTTCGACGCTTGTCACCGCCGCGACCGTAAAGTCTTCGTGGTGAAAGTTTAGAATGCCTTCGACCACGTGCGAGAAAGCTCCGTGCCCGACGTCGTGGAGCAATGCGGCGACGCGAACGGCGATCCGGTCGTCGTCGGCGATCGCGTAATCGGCGGCGAGCTTGGCGAGTATACGGGTCGTCAAATGACAGGCTCCGAGCGAATGCGTAAAACGCGAATGTTCCGCCGTGTGATACGCAACGTAGCCGAGCCCCAACTGCCGCACGCGCCTGAGCCGCTGAAACTCCGCCGTATCGACCAGCCGTGCCAGCAGGCGTCCCTCATCGTTATCCATCCGGATCCGGATTATGTTATGCACCGCATCGCGGTAGATTCTGTCAGACAAATGATTTGTTCCTCTTTCGGATGGACCGCAAACCCTGAAAAGGCCGGCGGTCGGTCCCGGCTGGCCGTATTGAATTTATAACCTCGGCGTCGATCAAAACTGTCAAATATTAGCACATCCGCAAATCCGAAAATTTGAATATCGAACTTTTTGGACAAAATCCGATAATTTGGACATTTCGGCAAAACGAAGCCGCGAAAGAAATAACCGTGATTTGCTAAGTCCAATAGGCAGACAGGTTAACGGCAGCGTCCGCGAACGGTCTTTTTTGGCATATTACTTGTCTATACATGGGTAGAACTGAAACTTTTGAGCAGGTTTAGTTTCAAACTTCAAGCAACATTTCAGTCGATTTTAGAAGGAGACAATATAATGAGAAAAAGTTTTACTTTTCTTGCCTCGATATTTGTCGTGGTTTTGTGCCTTAGCTTTAACGCTTTTGCACAGAGAACCGCGGGAGATATCCAGGGAACGATCACAGACCAAACTGGTGCTGTGATTCCCGGCGCATCGGTGACCATCACCGGTAAAGACGTCGGGTTTAACCGTACGGTTACGGCGGACAACTCGGGCGTTTATCGCGTCCAGCAGCTCCCGCCCGGCAACTACACGGTTAGTGTGGCAGCCATTACCGGCTTCGTCGCACAGACGAAAGATAACGTTCAGATCTCGATCAGCAACACCACGACGGCAGACTTCACGATGGGCACCGCAGTCGGCGCAGTCGTAGACGTTACCGGCGAAGGCGTACTCATCGATACTACGGACACCAAATCGCAGACCAACATCACGGCTCGCCAGATCGATGCTCTTCCGAAAGGAACGGGTTTCACCAGCTTGCTCAGAACGTCGGTCGCGGTTCGTCCCGAACCCCTTTCCGGCCAGTTCTCGATCAACGGATCGACCGGTCCGGAAAACAGCTTCCTCCTCGACGGTCAGGAAGTTCAGAACTACAAAAACGGTCTTTTGAACACCAACAATGACATTCCGTACCAGGCACTTCAGGAAATTCAGGTCAAATCCAGCGGATTTGAGGCTGAGTTTGGTGGAGCGACCGGCGGCGTGATCAACGGCGTGACGAAGAGCGGTTCGAACTCGTTCCATGGCGAATTCGGCATAAATTTCATCACACAGAAATTGAACGCGGGCCCTCGCCCCGTTTACGCTAACCAGCTTATCGGCAGCTACGGCACCACTGGTCAGTTTGTGGAACAGTTCGGCCAGAAGAGAGACCAAGGCTCCAACTTTTACCCGACAGCTCTTTTCAGCGGACCGATCATCAAGAACCGACTTTGGTTCTTCGGTATCCACAGCCCGCGTTATGTGACCACGACCCGCGAAACAAACTTCGTGACGTCTGGTTTCCCGACGCGGCGTACGCCGGCCATTCTTTCGGCGGCACTGCTCGCAAACGGTGCGACTACAACCCAGACAGCGACCAACAAGACGACCTACGAGTACAGCTCGTTCCGTCTCGACGCGTCGCCGTTTGACCAGCTCCGCTTGTTCTCGAGCTTTACCTGGAACCCGATCGCGGACCAGGGTGCATTGCTTGGCGGCACGTATGTTATCGGCAGCCCGGTAAACGATGCCTTCTACGGCAAGCAGGGCTCCGACCTCGCGGCTTTGGCCGGCGGACGTCAGAACTCCAACAACTTCCGTGTTGAAGGCGTTTACACCCCGCTCAGCAAGCTCATCTTTAACGGCCGTTACACCCGTGGATTCCAGAACCAGAAACTTGGCTCTTACGGAATCGCGTCACAGCCGCGTATCATCTGCCAGAGCGTCCCGGTTGCAAGCCAGGCTGCTGCTGGTTGTATCCAGGGCTTCTCGAACGTTCGTACGAACGATCTCATCAACAGAGACGTTTCGATCCGCGAAACGATCGATGCTAATGCTACTTACTTGGTCAACAGCTTCGGCGGCCGTCATGAATTCAAGGGCGGATGGCAGAAGAGCGACATCACCAACGACGTTCTGACGGGTAACCCCGCCAGCGGCGGCCGTACGTACCTTTACTACGGACGTAACTCGTTCAACCCGAACAGCGTTTATGTTCAGTGGAACATCGGTTCTTTCCCGGGATCTCCGGGCGGCGTTTATCCCGCTCCGACACTGCCCGCGGGTGTGAGCGTTATCGGTACCGGCGTTACGTATCAGTTCGGTGCCAGCGGTAAGGCTACAAACACTGCCAACGTTTTGTTCTTCCAGGACAAATGGCAGGCGACCAGCCGTTTGACCTTTAACCTCGGCGTTCGTGCTGAGAAAGAAGTCATCCCGCACTTTAACGAAAACGCAATCGATCTCAAATGGGGCTTCATGGACAAGCTTGCTCCCCGTTTGGGTGTTGCCTATGCTCTTACGGGCGACGGCAAAACCAAGATCTCGGCTTTCTACGGCCGTTTCTTCGATCGTCTGAAATTCTCGTTGCCGCAGGGTTCGTTCGGCGGCCAGTTCTATCACGTGAGCTATTTCTACATCACGTCTGACAGACCCGGCTACCAGAACTACACTGTTGCAAACCTTCGCGGAAACTATAACTTCCCGAACGGTGCTGTCTGCCCGATCAACAACGGAACGACCGCCGGCGGAACCGCATATGTTTGCGATCAGGATTACCGTATTGCTTCGAATGTTATCGGAGCTGACGTTCTCACGAACGGTGCGGTTGACCCGGACGTTAAACCTTACCGTCAGAGCGAAGTCACTGTCGAATTTCAGCGTGAGCTGATGCGTTCGTCGGTCTTCACTGCACGTTTCCTTTATCGTAACCTTGATCAGGTCATTGAAGACGCTGGTATCCCGACCGCAGCCGGTGAAGCATATGTTATCGGCAACCCGGGACAGGGATTGGCAGCTGAACTTTATGATCGGCTCGGTTACAACTTTGCACCTAAAGCAAAACGTACGTACAAGGCACTTCAGCTCGAGTACGATACACGCTTTATCCGCAACTTGAATGTTAACTTCAACTACACGCTCAGCCGTCTCTGGGGCAACTACTCTGGTCTTGCCGGACCGGACGAAATTAGCGCAGCAGGTGGTTCGCGTAACGATCCCAACGTTCTTCGTGACTTCGACGAACCGTGGGTCGGATTTACCGCCAGCGGCCAGGAAGCTATCGGCATCCTTCCGTTGGATCGTACGCACGTGTTCAAGGCTTCGGGAACATACACGTTTGACTGGTGGAACAGCAAGGCAAACTCCACGGATCTTTCATTCTTCACGACGGCACAGTCGGGAACACCGTTGACGACATTCATTAACATCTTTGGTATTCCCATCCCCGAAACGAAGCGTGGCGATCTCGGACGCAGCCCGATGTTCACCCAGACCGACATCAACCTTACGCACCGCTACCGTTTCGGCCGCGATGAAAGGTTCACCATGGCCGTTGACTTCAACGTTCTGAACGTTTTCAACGAAAACAACTGGCTCACAGTTGATCAGAACAAGTCCAGCGGATACTTTGCTCTTGACCAGACCGACGTTGTTGCCTCGGGCGATACCGTTGCGGCGGTCAACATACTTACCAGCGGAGGCGTTTTGACCCAGTATGCTGCGGCGGAAACTGCTTTCGGAACTGGCTTCGCACGTAACGCTTTGTTCAACGTGCCCCGTACGTATCAGGAACCCAGATCCGTTCGTTTCGGTTTCAGACTGATCTTCTAAATTGGTTTACCAGTTTAGTTACTTCGGGCCCATCTTCGGATGGGCCCTTTTTGTTTGGATGTGCTTAGGTTGTAAAGGAGAAGAAAGGGGGGCAAGCCCGCCATCCGGACTGCGAGTTGTTGGTGTAGAGTGGGCACGATCATCTTGCTGACTCAATGTGAGTGAATTGCAGTCCGGAAGGCGGACTCGCCCCCGCTCTTATTCCGAACCTCCGAGACACTGTACGCTCGCACAAAAAAAGCGCACCCGCCACCGGATACGCCTTTTCGATCAATGCCAACAGCCGACGATCAGGAGCCGCTAAATTTGGTCCGCATCTGCTGGATGAGGTCGCGAACCTGTTTCTTGTTTCCCGCGTCCGGATTAATTGCGAGGTAAGTTTCCAACTCGTTCGCCGCATCTTTGTAACGTTTCATCTCGTTGTACAGCAGTGCGAGCTGCCAGTGTATATCCGCGATCCGCACTTCCTTACTGAGTCTGTTGGCTTTTAGAAGTGCATCGAGGGCTTTGCCGTTCTCATTGCTTAGCCGCAGAACTGTGCCGTACAGAAGCTGCGCGTTGACCGATCCGGGAGCAAGTATGGTAGCCGCTCGTGCGGCCTCGACTGCCTCGGGCAAATGCTTCAACTGGTATGCAGCATAAGCGAGCGAGTAAAAACTCGAAAAGCTCTGACGGTTAATATCGATCGCCTTTATGAGGTAGGGAGCCGCTTTCTCATACTCTTTGCGGACAACGTACGCAGTGCCGAGCGCGTTGAGAGCGTCATAATAATCCGGTGATATCGCCAGCGCCTGGTCGATTGCCGCCGCACCTTTTTCAAAATTGTCGTTAAGGTCTTTTACACCTGATTTGTAAAGCTTACGAGCGGGGTCCGGAATTTCCTGAACGAATACGACCTCAGAGATCTGTGAAACGCCGATACTCGTTTTGCGGCGGTCGTATTTCATGTAGAAGTCGATATAAACAGTGTCGTTTGCACCGCGGAGCACGCTCACGACCTCGACGCTCTGCGTTTGTTCCTCGTAATTTGTGCCGGTCGTCCAAACTTTAATATAATATTGGCCCGGCTGTACGCCTATAAAGACGAAGCGCCCGCTCGATGCTGTGCGCTGCCGGCTGATTGTAGAATTAAAGCTATTTTGCAGCTCCACGTATACTTCCGGAACGCCCCGCCTGTTCGGATCGTAGACCATTCCCTCGATAATATTTATGACCGGTTCGCTTTCGACGGCTTTCGGCGACGGTACCTCCGACGTGGCGGCGAACGTCGCCAAACCGAATATCGCTATCTGCAACCCGCAAAGTAGGTATTTCATTTTAATTCTCCTTCTAGGGTCAAGAGATGGCCTAGTTTTTCCTTTTTAACCTTTAAATAATGTGCGGCCGGCTCTTCCGAGTCGACCTCGATCGGTATGCGTTCGACAATTGTGAGGCCGGCCTTCTCGAGCGCCGCCAATTTGGCCGGATTGTTCGAGATAACGCGGACCTTACACAGGCCGAGATCGAAAAGGATCTCGGCGCATTGTTCGTAAATGCGCCCGTCGACGGCAAAGCCTAGACGCTCGTTAGCCTCGACGGTGTCGGCACCCTTGTCCTGCAGCGCATAGGCACGAATCTTGTTGATTATCCCGATACCTCGGCCTTCCTGCTGTTGATAGACGATGGCTCCGCGGCCTTCCGCTTCGATCATTTCCATCGCGCGGTGAAGCTGCCGGCCGCAGTCGCACTTGATCGACCCGAACACATCGCCCGTCAGGCATTGCGAATGTATGCGGACGAGTGTCGGCACGTCGGGACCCAGTTCGCCTTTCGTGAGGACGACAAATTCTTCGTCGCTGGTCAGCGACCGGTAGCCGATTATCGTAAAATCGCCGATCTCGGTGGGCAGTTTGGCGGACGCGACCCGCTCGACGGACACCATCGGGCTGACCGGCCCGCAATCCTCGTCGGCTGACGTAACGTTAGCAATATTCAAGTCGAATGCTCCTTGTTGAGTTAAATTATACATCGTTTCCCGGCGGCAAGGTTAGTAGTTAATATACTGATTTCGGCGGGGCCTGGCGGGCGGATTCAAAACAAAAAATAGACGGTCGGAATGTCTTCCGGCCGTCTTATCAGGGGAACGTGGGCAGCAAACTAATTTTTGGGTGGTTCAGTGTCCTTTTCGGCGTCCTCCTCCTCTTCGTCGCTGTGTGCGAACACCGACGGCTCGCCGGTGCCGAACATGCGTTCGAGGATGCCGCTGAGGACTTCAGAGACCTTCGACGGTTCTTTGGTCAAAGCTGGAGCCGCGATCGTTTCGTTTTCGGCAAGCGAAACGTCGAGTCTTATCAACTCGGTCGTCACGTGCCGGCAAAACGAGCAGTCGACCAGATGGCTCACCACCGGCCTTGCTTCGCGCTCCGAAATTCCGCCCTCGACAAAGGCTGACAGAGAGTCTTCATCAAGATGTCCCGCACTGATTGTCTCGGCCGAATGCTTTATTTCGCGGGCCGTCAGATAGCTTTCCAAGAGTCCCTGGATCTTGATCAGTTGCGGATCGTTTTGATGATTGCTTTCCATTTCTATACCAGCCTCCGGATATCAGACGCCGAAACGGGCCGGCTTTTGCGAAACTTTTTTCGTGCGGCTTTATTAATAAAAACCGCGAGCCTCTGATCCACTCAGCTCGTTTTGAGATTTTCGAACAGGCTGCGGCTCGAAAGGTCTTTGGTCGCCATCTCGATACAGATCTCGATCTCCTGCTCGCTGAACCCGTGTGCCGCCGCCAGGTCGTCGCGAAAGCGTTTGAGTACGGACGCGTAACTCTTTTCCAGCCAACGCATTATCGTCGATTCGTGAATTCGGGTGGCCGGATCTTTGTCACGCGATTGCGACCGGCGTTGAAACCACCCGCGCAGCGGTGAATCGGCGCTTTCGACCAGGCGTGCGATCTCCCGCAGTTTGAGATTTTCGACGTGATAGTAGAGCAGGAGTAGTTTTTCGTGATCGTCGAGCGACGAGAACGCCGTCTCGATCGACCGCAGCGTCGCCGCCCGATATCTGTCCGTCGCGATCTGGTCGATCATCTCCTCTTCGCCGCCCGGTGCCGGGACAGCAAAGCTCGCGTGGGCCGTGCCTTCGCCGACGTTTTCGGTCATTTCGTCGAGCGAGATCTCGTCGTGGCCCGACCGGTGCAGATCGACCAGTGAATGCCAGATCACGGTACGCAGCCAGCCGCGCATGCTGCCGCGGCCGCTGTATGTGGCAAACTTGGAAACGCGCTCGCCGTCAACGACCTTTGTGCCGTAAAGCTCGCCGTACACGGCGTCGATGACCTCCTGTGCGTCAAAGTCCGTCTTAGCGAGATGCCGCGCAACACGTTCCATGTATGAACGATGCTGCTGGTCAAATTCCCACCACGCACGCTCGCTGCCGCCGGCACACGCGGTGGCGAGGAAAAGATCATCGCATTGTATCTGGGAAAGGAACTCGGCGACGTCGCTTGCCGCTACCGTCTCTCGTCCGCCGGATGCAATAAATCTGCTCGTGATCCGTTCGAGCGAGGCACGAAACCTGTCGCAGTCGACCCCGTAATTTGGCGCGCTAGTTAGGCACCGTTCATAGATCTCGGTCATCAACGGGCCGCTTTCGGCGAGTAAATTCGAATTGTTAATCGATTCAGCCTGCATCAGTTATCCGATATTATACTCAAACTCGCCCGTCATAACCACCCGGTTACCGTACGAGTTACGCCTTTAGGCGTGAAGCCGCCTTATCAACACTCGAGATGGCTCCCGAGAGGCCCCAAATCCATCGCTTTCACGCGTAAACGCGTAACTCGTACATTGCACGCCTAAAGGCGTAACTCTTACCTGTCAGGCCGGTGTGTCCGCGGCCGGGTTTAGCGTTGGGGCGGCGGCGTTTCGGTCGCCGTCGGCATATTGCAGCTCATAAAGCCGCCAATACAGGCCGCGTTGAGTCAGCAATTCGTTATGCGTGCCGCCCTCGCGAAGTTCGCCGTGGTGGAACACTAAGATGCGGTCGCACCGTTGAATGGTCGACAGCCGATGCGCGACGACCAGAGCGGTCCGCTGCGCCATCACGCGTTCGACGGCCTGTTGTATCAACTGCTCGGTCTCGGTGTCGATCGAGCTCGTGGCTTCGTCGAGGATAAGTATTTTAGGGTCGAACGCCAGCGCGCGTGCGAACGAGATCAACTGCTTTTGCCCGACCGACAGGCCGGCACCGCGTTCGCGGACCTTGAACTCGTAACCGTCGTCCAGCCGCTGGATAAATTCGTCCGCGTGGACCTCTTTCGCCGACCACTCGATGCGGTCGCGAGAGATCTCTTTGTTGCCGAGCCTGATGTTGTTTTCGACCGTGCCGCTGAACAAAAAAACGTCCTGCAGAACGACCGCGAAATTTGACCGCAGGTCTTCCAGGTTCCAATCACGAAGATCGACGCCGTCGAGCAGGATCTTTCCTTTCTGCACGTCGTAAAAACGCATCAGCAGATTGGTCACGGTCGTCTTACCCGAGCCGGTGTGCCCGACGAGCGCGACGTTTTCGCCGACGTTGACGGTGAAAGACACGTCCTTCAGCACCCAGTCTTCGCCTTTATACGCGAACCAGACGTTCTGAAACTCGATGTGTCCCTTTGCGGCGCCGGACTTCTTCGGGTTTTCGGGGCTCGTGATGTCGATCTTCAGATCGAGCAATATAAAAATACGGTGCGATGCGACGATCGCCGCCTGAAGCACGTTGAATTTGTCCGACAGATCGCGAATCGGCTGGAACAGATACTGTGTGTACTGAATTATCGACGCCAGCACGCCGATCGTCAGGACGTCACCGGCGGCCGTCGCGGTGCCGAGGTGTTCGTATCCGAAAGAGAATATTATGGCGGCAATGCCGACCGCGCCGATGAAATCGACGAGCGGGTAAAATATCGAGTAATAGTAGATCGTCTCGATATTCGCGTTGCGGTAGTCGTCGTTGATATCGTGAAAGCGGCGTTGGGCCTTGTCCTCGGCGTTCATTAACTGAACGGTCTGTGCACCCGAGATGTATTCCTGCAAAAACGCGTTGAGCTTCGCATTGCGCGTGCGGACGCGGTCAAAGCCGTTACGCGCGTGTTTGCGAAACCAGTTCGTGCAGGCAAACAGCAGCGGAACCGTCAGCAGCGCGACGATCGTTAGCTTCCAGTCGATGTAGAACATCCACGCGATGACCGCGAAGATCGAGACAAGGTCGCCGAGCACATCGATAACGCCCGACGTAAACATCTCGTTCAGCGCGTCGACGTCCGAGGTCAGCCGAGTGACGATACGGCCGACGGGATACCTGTCGTAATACGCGACCTCCTGATGCTGGAGCTTTGTAAATATCTCGGTCCGCAAATCGAACATCACCCGCTGCCCGACGTTGTTCAAGAGAATTTCCTGGATGTACGAGAAAAGGAACCGGAACAAAAAGACGCCAAAGAACGCGAACGCGAACAGCCATATGCCGTCGATCCGTTTCGGGACGATAAAATCGTCGACTGCCATCTTGGTGAAGAACGGCTGCGTCGACAGCAGAATATTGGCCAGCAGCGTCAGCGTCAGCGCACCGATGACCAGCAGCCAATACGGCCGCAGATAACCTAGAAGCCGGCGTATGACGCGCAGATCGTACGTCTTACCGATGACCTCTTCTTCGTGGTATTTTGAAACTTCGTCTGACACGTTTGTTTTAGATTTTAGATTTTGGCTTTTGGATTAGCAAAGCCCGAATGCAGAAGCCCATACGAAGACGTATTGCATAAGCCCGCACGCAGTAAGGGCGTAGACACGTAACGTTGGCGCATTACGCCCTTACTTCGTGCGGGCTTATGCACTCACAGGACTGCTTGCTAAATCCGCGCCCAAACCTCAAAATCACTCAACAAGAATGAACCGGTTCATCAACGATCGCAAAGACAACTGGCAGCGGCTCGAGGACCTTTTGGGTATGCTCAGCGGTTCGAGCCTTCGCGGGTTATCGAGGCTCGAGGTTCGGGAGTTCGGCGAATTGTACCGACGTGCCGCGACCGATCTCGCGATCGCACGCGCCGAAAGCCGCGATCCGAAACTCGTAAATTATCTCAACAGCCTCGTCATCCGCGCCCACGGCAAGATCTATCGTGCACAGGGCGAGGGCGTTAATCTCGTCGCAAAATTCTTTACGAAAGACCTGCCGCGAACGTTTCGTGCCAATCTGCGGTACATGATGATCGCATTCGGCATCTTCGTGTTTTCCGGTATTTTCGGTTTCATCGCTACATGGATCGACACCGATTTCACCCACTTCGTGATGCTGTCGGGCGTCACCGACCAGATCAATTCGAACAATCACTGGTGGCTGAAACTGAACGAGGCCAACCAGATCGGCGCGAGCTTTATACTTTCGAATAATATTATCGTCAGCTTTCGCGCGTTCGCGATGGGAGCTTTGTTCGGTGTAGGTGCCGTGTACGACATTGCGTTTTTCGGTGCCCACGTCGGCAGCCTTTTCGGCGCGTGCTACAAGCTTAATCCGCCGTTCGGCAACGATTTGTTCAGCTTTGTGATCGGGCACGGCGTGATCGAGATATCGACGGTTTTCTTTTGTGCGGGTGCGGGAATGATGATCGGCTACGCGATGATAAACCCGGGCGACCTGACGCGCGCCCAGGCACTAAAAAAGAAGGGAATCGAAGCCGCTCGCATCGTCATCGGTGCAGCTTGTTTTTTGGTGATCGCCGGCATAATCGAAGGCTTCATTTCGCCCTCGTCATTGCCGGCCGGATTTAAGGTCGCCACCGGCGTTCTCACCGGGATCGCGATGTACTCATACCTGATGCTCGCGGGCCGTGAGACCGAGCCCGAACCGGCTCCGCAATGAGCCTATCACCGTGGCGTCGGTTGGTATCTCTTTGCGTTGGTTCGTGTTCTTTCGTGGGCACGGCCTATGCATTAAGAAACTTAGCTGCGAAATACACGAACGTTTTGATCATCTAATACGTATGTAATATTAAGCCCGGCGAATAGATCAAGGAGAACGCAATGTCAGATTTTATGGTTGCAAGCAGCAGCCCATATAATACCACCGAGCATTATCATAAACGCGTATTGACCGGCGATGCGGAAAGTGTCCGGCTCCGGTTGGTGAACGCTCTCGAAAGGCTCGGTTACGATATTCTCGATGACGAGGAAAACGTTATCCGCGGCCGGCGCGGTGCCCGCGGATGGGCTTCGGCGTGGGCTTCGGCCGATGTGCTCGAATATCCGATGACGCTGATCGTAAAACTCAAACCACACGGCCCGCACGCGACCAGAGCTACTTTCGATTACGTCGTCAAACATCCGGCGCTGTCACGCGGCGAAAAGGCGATCCTGACCCGCGAAGCCGAGGCCGTATCGTCGCTCGCAATGGTCCGCGCCGCCGAAAAGATCTGTCCGGCCTGCGGTACCGAGGCGACCGATGATTCGAGGTTTTGCCGAAAATGCGGCTCGGCGATGATAATGCACAGCAGCGATCTTGAGGTGCTGCGGATGGCGGCCGAGGTACGCGCCGGCTACACGTCCGTCGTCGCCACGGCGATTACGCTCACGGCAACGACGCTGCTGATGGGCATCACGCTGTTGGTTATGTTTTTGACCGGCGTCGTTTTCATGGAGGGCCTCGCCCCGCTGCTAATAATTGGGCTGGCGGCAAGCGTCATCAACATCTTTTTTGCGTTTTTCGGATGGAACCGCCTCAGCCGGGCGCTTAGCCCAAAGCCGCGCGAAGAACCCGCGTTTCAGGACATTAGAATGCCTGAGCTTCCGGCAGCCGGCGAAGCTTTTGCCGCAGACCGACAGATACCCGCGTCCGTCACCGAAGGCACGACGAATCTACTGAACGCCGATCAAGCCTCGCGAATAACCGGTTCGTTCGACGACTCGACCGGCTAAACGAGTTCGCCGCGGCTCACCTTTTCGTTGCGATGGACTTTGTCGAGGTAATTTTTAGCGGCGTCCGATTGAAATAGTTCGCGTTCCTCTTCCTGGTCGGTCACGGGCCCGAGGGCCTAATCCGTATATTCGAATCTCAACGGGTCGTGCTTGGCCTTGCGACAGATGATTCTGATACCGAAAGCGGCAGCGGCAGCGGTTTCCATTTTTTCGGCGTCGCCTGACGTAAGAAAAACATCATTTGTGCCGGCCGCGATTTTCCAATTCGATACCCTGTCGACCACTGCGGCAGCCGGGTCGATAAAAATAGTGTCGGCAGGAACCAGGCTCCGCAAAAGCGGTAAAATTGCCGGATAATGCGTGCACGCAAGCAATATATGAGAGCAGCCTTTCAGCGGCGACAAAATCTGGCGGCATTCGCGGCGCAGCTTTTCCGACGAGGTGTCACCGCTCTCGATCAGGCCTGACAATGGCTGCGCGACGCGCTGCTGGATATTGATATTACGTGCGGCAAACGCCTTTCGGTATACGCCCGAAAGAACTGTTCGCCGCCCGCCGATCAGGCCGAGGCGCTTTGGTTTCGAGCCAGCCGTCAAACTCACGGCGGATTCGATCATACCTTCGATTTGTACGCCCTTCGAATCCAGAAACGGAATCGCCGTACTCGCGGCGTTACAGCCGATAACGAGGTGCGTCACGCCTTTCGAACTTAAAAATCCGATCACGGCGTTTAATCGCGAAACCAGTTCGGGCCGGCCCATCTTTCCGTACGGCGTCGCTCCGGCATCTGAAAAATAGATCACCGAAACGTCGCCGCTGCGTTCCTTTATCAATTTGTAAATACCGATGGCGCCGATGCCCCAGTCGAGAATTCCCAATCGTGAATTTGCCGACATTTTAGAAGGTTTGTGATCTAACGGTTTTACGGATATGAAATTTTAACTTCGACGCCTTTCTCGACCGGCCCGGAATCGAACGCGACGATCCGCGAATTCCACGCCATGTTCAGCGTCTCCATTTTCTGTTTCGGAAAGCGGCTCTCAAGATACCATTTCATCTCATGTTCCGAGCGGATCGGGTTGAATTCGAGCATCTTTTTCCAGTCGGGATGCGAGACGAGCTTTTGAAGATTGGAATTGAACGCCGCGTTTTTCCTCTGTTCGCGAACGGTGCGGAATTTATCTTTGAGCAGCCGCGGATACTCGTTCGTTTTTACCGGGACCGTCACCATATCGACGATCAGAAATCTGCCGCCCGGCTTTGTAACGCGTTTTATCTCGCTCAGCAGCGGGTCCCAGTCGAGATAGCGGAACGACATCAGCGAGATGACAACGTCGAAGGATGCGTCGTCGAACGGCAAGACCGGGCCGCTGATCTTCGTAAATTCGACATTCGTTTTATCGGCATTGCGAAGCCTCGCCCGTTCGAGGATCGACGCAGATTCGTCAACGCCGACGCCGCCCGCGATGCGTTCGCTCAAGGCGTTCAGCAGGGCACCGTTGCCGCATCCGATATCGAGCACGCGCAGATTGCCCGCCGGCAAATGCTCATTCAGCCATTTCCATTCGTCCTTGCGGACGCGGATGTCGGTGAACGCGGCGTCGTAAAGTTCGGCGACGTGATCGTACGACGTGTCGCCGGACGGCGGCCGCGGCTCGAATTGTTTCATCGGCTCAGCCTTCATCACACCGGCAAATTTCTGCGCCGACGCCAGCAGGCCGTGAGATTTACGTCCCTTGCAGCCGATCGTGTAGAGCCTTTCCGCGTTACCGTTCGTGCCGGCGTATTTGTAGAACGACTTGCTTTTGGAAAACGTCGTGTACCAGAAAAAACCGTAGCCTGTAACGCCGAACGTCCGTGCAAAAAACGGAGCGAACCAGCGTGCCGAACGGCAACAATGAAAATACGCTTTCGCGTCCGCGGCGAACGGAATATCCATCGTCTCCCATTCGAACGGCGAAAACTGCTCCGGGAACGCGACCGTCCCAAACATCGGCCCGTACATTCCCGAATGCCCGACAAAATGAAACTCGTCGATCGACTTTCCGGCCGATCGAACGCCGTCGAGAATCTTAAGCACGTCCAACTTGCTCTCGACCGCTTCGCAAACGATCTCGCCGTCGAAACCGCCGGCGCGTCGTTCAGCGGCGAGCGTCCTCGCGACAACAGGAAACTGTCCGCCGCCTTTGCGATATTTTGTGGTGTATGTGATCAGAAGCACCGGTATTTCTTTGTTTTTCGTGTGTTTCGTGGTTTCAGTCTTAAATCGGAAGAATTTAACCACGAAAAGACACGAAACACACGAATAAGAACACGAAAAGATCGAAGATATCAAACCGGGCGGCATCTCAAACCAGCTCGCCGCGGCTGATTTTTTCATTGCGATGGACTTTATCCAGATAGCTCTTCGCCGCGTCCGATTGAAACAGTTCGCGTTCCTCTTCCTGGTCCGTCACGGGTTCGAGCGCGGCGTCCATGTATTCGAGCCGGGCCGGGTCGTGTTTGACCTTGCGGTAGATCAGCCGCAGCCGTGTGTACAACGCGATCCACCGCAGCTGTTTCAACAGCGTCTCGCCAAAATATTTTGGATAAAATATTAGCGGGTTTTCGATCGGCATTCCGGAGCGGCGATTCGCTCGTGCCTTTCGCCGCAAAAATCCGCCCTCGAGCGGGTGAATGCCCTCGATATCGATACAGCCTTTGAACCACACGATAAAGAACATCGTCTTTCCCGGGCTCGTGCCGGTCGCGATCGAGCGGCGAAGAACGGTCTCGACGTGCTCGTCGGTGTAATACGTTTCCCACGCGTCGCGGTACGTCCGCTCCCACTCGGTTTTCGACATCTTCGCGTGGCCGGTAACCGCATGGTTGAGGTCGTATTTGTTGAGATCGGCGTCCATCTCGATGCCGGCCTCGTGCAGCCGTTTGTGGTCCTCGGAGCCGGGCAGCGGCGTGAGATAAAAGAACTCGAGGAGGTCGACGGGCAGCTCGCGTTTGATCAGCTCGATGTCGCGGATCACCGATTCGTGCGTGTCGTTCGGAAAACCGAGAATGTAACCGCAATACGTCACGATTCCCGCCGCTTTCCACGCGAGCAGCATCTGGCGGTAATCGGTGATCTTGTTCTGCCGCTTTTTGGCGCCCAACAGTGCATCGGGGTTGATGTTCTCGAGCCCGATGAAAACGCGTTTGACGCCGGCACGTTTACACTTTTCGATGAAATTCTCGATCTTGTGGCAAAGCGTATCGACCTGAATGATGAAGCTGATCTTCAGCTTTTCTACTTCGCGAAGGTGGATCACGCGGTCGAGAATTATTTCCCAATCCTTGTTGCGTGCAAAATTGTCGTCGGTAATAAAGAACGAAGTGAGTCCCTGCTCGACGTTCGCACGAATAATGCGTTCGATATCTTCCGGCGAGCGGCGGCGTGATTTCCTGCCCTGCACATTTATGATCGTGCAGAACGAGCACGCGAACGGACACCCGCGGCCCGCATCAAAACTCGTCGTCGCACCGGCGGTCAAATGAACGCGTTCCGCCGGCAGCAGAGGCGTCGCAACGCCTTCGATATTCGGCAGATCGTCCATGAAGTTGTAAACCGGCAAGAGCTCGCCGTAATACGCGTCCTTCAAAACCTGTCCGAGCCGACCTTCCGCCTCGCCCGCAAAAACGGTCACGCCCATGTCGATCGCCTGCTGCACCTGCGGGTCGCGTTCCTTTAACATCGACATCGTCCCCGACACATGGAAACCGCCGACCGCGACCGTTATATTCCTTGCCCTTAGCGGCCTCGCGATATCGAGCGCACGCGGAAACTGGTTCGACTGAACGCCGACCAGCATCACCATTCCCGCATCCGCGTCTTCGATCAACTTCGCGATGTGATCGACGTTTATAACCGTGTTCGTCTCGTCGAACGCGTGTATCTCGAATTCGACATCATCGCCAAGAATCCTCGCCTCCGCAGACTCCTTCGCTAGCCCGTACAAACACGCCAGCGAGTTCGCCGGTATCGCCGACCGGTACCACTGAATAACGTAGCCATCCTCGTCGTAATGCGACGGCTTTATCAGTACAAGGCTGAATCGACTTTTTTTTGCGGTCACTGGCATTTACAAATGTGAGAGCTCTTATGCAGCGATCTCGATGTACTCTACCTGACTGCTCGGCTGAGGTATGGGCAATCCGTCTTCTTGCATACCACGCAGGTGAAGTTCTATCGCTTCGCGGATTTGCTGCTCCGTTTCTTCGATCGTTTTCCCGGTAGCGACGCAGCCCAAGAGATCGGGCACATAGGCGGCATAATTATTTTCCGCCTCTTCGATAACAATCGCGTAACGCATATTTTTAATTTCCTAGTCTTTCAACCCAGCCTGACGGAGAACACTATTCAACGTCCCGATCGGCAGATCATCGCCCGGTTTACCGGGAACGGTAACGCGTCCCCTCTTCGTTGGATGTTTGAATTGGCGATGACTGCCTTGGGTAACGACAAGAAACCATCCATCATCTTTTCAATAACTTCAGCACATCCCTTATTTTCATTCAAAAAATGATATCAGTCATACTGATCAAAACCGTCTTTCAACAATGACGTTCTGGCAAGTGGTTTATCGTTTTTATCTTAGAGGGATCGATCTACTTTAGGGTAAGCGATCCTGCCATCGGCCAGTCCGAGTTGCCGATGCGTTTGAGGTTCATTTCGAAAAACCGCACCGGTTCTTTGCCGGGCATGATCCGGTCACCGACCTCTCGCCACGCACCGTCTTTGATCGTCGCCGTATATCGAATGGTCACAGGTCCAGCCGGGATCTCCCAAACGTACCCGTCCGCGGTCGGTGTCAGCACAAAATCGCCAACCATTCCCTGGGCAATAGCGTGAAGCGTGTAAACGCCGGTCGACGGATTAAAAGCGATCGTGCCGAACGCGTTGAATGTTGGCTTGCCGTCGGGCTCAAAACCTTTGCCTTCGAGCACCTTGACCGATCCGTCGAGAAACGGCCCGATCCGTTCGGTCTGCGTAACTTCATGCTTCACGCCAGTCGGCAGGATCGTCCATGCCGGCCCGCGCCATTGCCCATCCATCACCGCGAGGCGTTTCATCGCATCGCGTTGTGCGGCGATCAGAACAGCCGGATTCTGCTGGCCAAAAACAGTGGCCGTGCAGCCAGGAATTGCCAGCAACAAAAACGTAGCGATCAAAAGTATGTTTTTCATATTGTTACAGCGGCGGATGTGCCGTTGTCAGTATACAGCGGATACGTGATGGCATCATTACCTTCAATATATGGCAGCCTCGTCCGCCGATAAAACAGATCTTCGCGGCCGATTTCCAGATAATATAATCGATTTCCGAAGTCATCATCGAATTTCCTTCGCCATCATCAGATCGGCGACGAAGTCGGGTTAGGGAAGGGCGAGCAGGGATGAAGAGTCGTCTTTGAAGAACAACCTGATGATTTCAAGTTCACGACGCAGCACTTCTTCGACTTGGCGGGTTGAGCAGTTGCCCAGACGCCGCCAAATCACCTTCGGCGGATTGCCGAATACAAGGCTTAGGTCATGCATATCCGCGTCCTTCGAGACGATCAAAAAGTTATTGGCTTTGGCAAAATCCCAAACTACCGGATCATCGGCCGCTTTCATCCCGACATCACGTACGTGAACCGAACCTGGAAAAATATCGATCAGGCGACGCGGTGGCGCGGGCGACAAATTTTCGTCGAAAAGTAATTTCACGCGGCCGCGGGAACGATCGTCAACCGACGCTCACGGTCCGCGGCGTAGGCGATGCAGGCTTTAAGATCTTCCCGCGTCAAATCAGGGAAGTCCTCAAGGATTTCCGCCTCGGTCATTTCCGAGGCCAAATATTCCAGGACCTCGTAAACCGTTATCCGCAAACCGCGCACACAAGGTTTCCCACCGCGCTTATTCGGTTCGACAGTAATATAATCTCGATAATCCATACCCAAAAGTATCGGCCACAACAAATCTAAAAGCAATAGAGATTCGCCGACATCTAAATTTGTTCGGGGTAAAAGAGCAAGTCGCAAGCGATTGGAATAACGTGAGGGCGCAACCGCCATCACACAATGTTGAGTTAATGAACGCCGTTAATAATAAAGTCGCCGTTTCGCCCTCACATCCAGTGATGTTTGCGGCGCGGCCGCTTTAGCTACAGAGCGGTCTGTCGCTGAACCGGCCGCGCTACGAATTTAGCGTCTGGGTTCGAGAACGATCTCCCTGGCCAAACGGTTTTGCAAAACTTCCCGGATCTGCAGCCGTTCGCGGTAGCCCTGCATTTGCTTTTCGTCGTTTCCGGCAACCGTTTGCAGCACATTATCAGCTTTGGCCTCGTTGGCTTCCATCGTCGCCATGTCCTTGTATTCGGTCATGAGCATAATGTTCCAGTCCGTCCCGCCGTGCGATTCGGTGGTCAGGACTTTATATGAAAGGATCTGCCCGTCTTTCTTGAGTGCTTCCTGCTCGCGCTTCCAGTCACCCGCGACATAGTTCAGATAGGCGGTCTCCATTCCCGGTTTCATCTGGATAAAACCGATGCTCCAAACCGATCCGTTGCGGTACGGGCGATTGACCTGTGCCAGAACGACAACGCTCAAAGTCAGCACAATGACGATGAGCAAACCAACAAGTATTCGATTGCGTTTCATGATTTTCTCCCAATTTCTGGAAAAGAGTGCAAACGCAAATGCGGCTTTGAGAGGTTGCTGCCGCACTCGTTTCAAGCAACAACCGCCAGATTAAATTCTCGTAATACATAGCGTCGCTTCAATTCGAGCGCGCCGACTGATTCTTATTGCGAGGGATGCGGTGATAATACATTCGATCTCGTATGTTATCAATGAATTTCTTTAGCGATGACCTTAAGATCGGCAACGAAGCCGCGGTATTGGGTTTCGCGGAGCTCGGGGTCGGGGGCGCGGAGGATGGCGGATGGGTGGAGTGTGGCGATGACCTTTTCGGCCATTTCGGATCGCAGCCATTGGCCGCGCATTTTTGTGACGCGAAAGTCTTTGCCCAGCAGTGCCTGGGCCGCGGTGGCGCCGAGGCAGACGAGGATGCGGGGTTTCACGACTTCGAGTTCGGCTGCGAGCCACGGTTCACAGGCTCGGATCTCGGCGGCATTAGGTTTTTCGTGAATGCGGCGCTTGCCGCGCGGCGTCCACTTGAAGTGTTTGACGACGTTGGTGACGTACGCTATATCGCGGTCGATGCCGGCGTCAGCGAGCGCTTCGTTGAAGAGACGTCCGGCGGGCCCGACGAACGGGTGGCCTGTCTTGTCCTCTTCGTCGCCCGGCTGCTCGCCGACGAACATCAATTGAGCGGGTAGCATACCCTCGCCGAAAACGGTCTGCGTCCCAAGCTTGTAAAGCTCGCAGCCCGTACAACTGGCAGCGGCTTCGCGGAGCGATGGGTAATCGATCTCGTCCGGAAAAAAATCGAGAGCGCTTTTGTCCCGTTCTGCTTTCATACGATTTTCCTCACATCGTCATCTAGCAATTTACAGACCAGTCAACGATGATCGGTATCGATCAAAGCAAACTTCTGTCTTTTACACGGAGGTAACTTTCGAGCAGCTTCGGCCCAAGTGTTTGCGTTGTCACGTCGAGGGCGAGGCCGCCGAGCGATTCGACGACGCGTAGAGCGGCCTCGCGTTGGTAGATTATTTCTTCGGCGGCGGACTGCGTGAAGACCTCTCTAATGTCCGCGGGCTGTTTGCTGACCGCGGCGTTTAGGTCGCGGTCGCCGATGGTCACGACGAGCGGCAAGTGTCGCGGCCGGAGAAGTTTGAGCGACGTTATCAGCTCTTTCGAGCTTTCTTTATCGACGAGATCGGTGAGGATGACGACGAACGCACGCTTTTTTGAGCTTGATGAAATGAACTGGAACGCCCGGGCGTACGACGGTTCGATCAGTTCGGGTTCAAGGTCGTAGAGCGCTTCGAGAACGGCGTCCAGATGTTCGACGCCGCGGCTCGGCGGCAGATACTTTTTAACGCGCCGCCCGAAAACCAGGAGGCCGCAATTGTCGCCGGCGCGTGCACACGCCGACATCAACGCGAGCGATGCGTGGATAGCCGTGTCGAACTTCGTCTCGTCGCCAATGCGGCCGGTCATCAGCCGCCCGCCGTCAATAGCAATTATCACCGTCTGGTCGCGTTCGATCTGATATTGCCGCGTCGTCAGACGCGAGCGGCGTGCGGTCGCGGTCCACGAAATGTGCCGCAGCTCGTCGCCGCGGACGTAGTCGCGCATCGACTCAAACTCGCGTCCCTCGCCCCGCCGCACCGCACGACGCTGGATCGCGAGAAACGAACGTGCCCCGAGCTCCTTCAGCTCGATCTCGCGTGCCCGCCGCATGTTCGGATAAACCTTTATTGACTGGGATTCGGCTTTGTCCGTCTGGCACCAGACGAGACCAAGCCGCGACAGATATCGCACCGCCGTCATGCCGAAGCGGTAATCGCCGCGCCGTGGCGGCGTCAGCTCGTACGAAAATTCGGCGCTCGTCTGCGGGTCGAGAATGAATTCGGCTTCACGCTCGCCGGTCAGATGCATCTCGGCCGGATATTCGTCCTTCAACTTTAAATGAATGGAATTTGTACCCGAGTTGGTTACGTGCAGCACAACCGTCGATCGACCGCCGATCGCGAACCGCCGTTCGAACTCGCGTCGGACGTCCAGGCCGCCTGCCAAATTCCGACTCGCGAAATAGTCTAGAACCGCCGCGATTACCAAAATGAGATCGAACGCGATCACCGCCGTCCTCAAAAACGGCATACTCCATGAAATCGACAGCGGCAGCAGGCCCAGTGCGAACAGCAAATAAAAGCGGCGTGAGAAAACAAATCGCATTTTTGCGGCAGATTATAACAAAGTCCGGTTACGGCCTGAGCCAGAGTATCGCGAACGCGAGGACCGTGACGACGACGCACAGCGGCGAATAAAGCCGCGTGTCCCAATAAGCGAACGACGAATCGCTGACCTGTTTGAAAAACCCGACGCGCCGAAAATCGCCGATCGCACGGAGCAAAAACAAAAGCGCGATCACAAGCGTCATCCACGCGTAGGGCACCGGAGCAATTGCGTCGCCGAACCAGCCGATAGCGCCGAGTATGACCAACATCGCGGCCGCGAGCGCAGCCGCGACCATAAGTGTCGCGGACGTCGACGGCTCGAACGCGGGATGCCCTCCGGCGCTCGGCACAGCCTCGGCACGTCCGGCCTTGCCGCCGAACGCCCAATATAAATGTATAAGTGACAACACGCCGAAGATCGACGCCAGTACGATTCCAAAAATGCTTCGCGTAAGAACTCCTGTCGAAAAGGGAACTGCGGCTGATTATAGCACCGCGGCCGCCGACGCAATCACGCGAGCGAGCGGGAAGTGCGCCCGGCGTTTTCGGCGCTCGTTAGACAGGCGGCCAAATAATTGAAAAATTCGCGTCTTTGTGTTTCAGTAATGCAGCACGCTATGACCCGCACCGCCGAGATTTCTATCGAAAGAAAACTACCGACCCGCAAAGACGCACTCGTCTTTCGCGGCAAGACCGCTCTGCTCCAGATGCGGCGGACGGCTACCGACATTTTTGGCGGCACTCTGAAACGGTACGAACGCTCATCAAGCCTTGTCGATCTGCCGATCATCTCGACGTCGAAAACCTCGCTGTGGACCGAGGCCGAACCTCAGGAGCGGTTTCTCGTCGCCGGAAAAATTCAAAATCTTCGGCAGGCCGCCCGGCTGCTCGACGGCGTCGAAATTCCGGCGGGAAAGACATTCAGCTTTTGGAAGCATGTCGGCCGGACGAACCGGCTGAAAGGATTTGTCGCCGGTCGCGAGCTGCGCGAGGGCTGCATCATCCCGAGCGTCGGCGGCGGCCTGTGCCAACTGTCGAACGCGCTTTACGACGCCGCAATTCAGGCCGATTTCGAGATCGTCGAACGCCACGCTCACACACAGGTGATCGCCGGTTCGCTCGCGGAAAAGGGAAAGGACGCGACCGTTTTTTGGAATTATGTCGACCTGCGTTTCCGGTCTGACGCGGCGTTTCGCATCGAGGCAAGGCTCGACGGCAGCGATCTGACAGTGCGGTTCCGCGGCACGAAAAAGGCCGCGAAAAAACTGCACCCGATAAAACGGTCTCTGATCCACAACGACGGACCGAAATCGTGCGCGACGTGCGAAGAAGCCGGCTGTCATCGCGTCGTCAAATCGACGTCCGGCACCAGCTTCGGGCGAACGGCTTTTCTCGTCGACGAATTTTCGCCCGAGTTCGACAGCTACATATCGGCGAACGCGACGCCGAACGATCAGTTGATGCTACCGCTCGACGGCCGGCGATTTCGAAAGGCGAATTACGCGTGGACGACCGGCGGCTTCGGGTCAATTCGTCAAAGCTTTTTAACCACGGCGAAGCGTTCGTACAGTTCACGCAAACTCGCGGCACAAGGCGCGACGCGGCAGCAAAATTTGCTGCGAATGTACGAGGAACTCGCGAAAAGCTACGCGCGGCGATTAACATTCGATGCCCTGCACGTTGTCGTTCAGCAAAATTTGTTGCCGTACCTATGGCGAAACGGCGATCTCGGCGGCCGGACGTTCGACGTGCTGATGACGGCGCTGCCGATGAGCGAGATCCAGACGCGGCTTGATCGAGCCGCCGCACTGCATCCCGAAAGTTCGACGCTCGGCGACTTTCGGGCCGATCCGCGGCTTGTCGCACTCGAGGCCGAAGCTCTTCGCCACGCCGACAAAATAATCACGCCGCACACCGCCATCGCGGAGCTCTTCCCCGGCCAGGCCGAACTCCTCGAATGGAACCGTTCGAAGTCGACGAGTCGGGAGCGTGCATCTAACCCAAAACCGTGCGTTGTGTTCCCCGCTTCGACGGTCGGACGAAAGGGTTGTTACGAACTGCGCGAAGCTCTGCGGGGCCTCGACGCAAAGCTAATTTTACTTGGCCCGGTCATTGAGAAACCAGATTTTTGGGACGGCTTCGACTTCGAGCGAGGCGCCGATAATTGGATCCAGACCGCCGATATCGTCGTGCTTCCGGCGTTTGTCGAGCACCGGCCGGGACGGTTGTTGGCGGCGGCCGCGGCGGGCGTTCCGGTGGTTGCCTCGCATGCGTGCGGCGTCGGGGAAATGGCTGGGATAAGGCACGTGCATGCCGGCGACGTTGCCGGGCTGCGGGCGGCGATTTTGGCCGAGGTACCGCTTTCATTAAAATAATCGTTATCTGGCGGACAGCAAAGCAACTAAAAGGTGATTTCGCGGCTCAAACCAAAAGCCGTAAAAGGGTAACGGGCCCGGAGCTTATTTTGTACAAGATTCTTCCATTTTTGCTAATAATTCTAACCTTTGGTTTTACGGCTTCGGCTCAGCAGCCCGAACCTCCGGCTCCGATCGGCCTCGCCGATTTTTATCTCGCAAAGGACGACGGAAAGGGAAAGGCGGGCGAGCAGGTGTTCGGATTTTCGACGTCGGATGTGCCGATCTACTGTGTCGTGCAGCTCGACTCGCTGGAACCGGCGACCGTCAAAATGAATCTTATAGTCGTGAGCGTTCCCGGCGTTAAATCGGGCACTAAGGTCGTGTCGACGAGCTACACCACGAAAGAGAACGAGAACCGCGTGAATTTCTCGGGGCGTCCCGTCGGACAATGGCTTGCCGGACGCTATCGGGCCGAGATCTATATCGGCTCGACGCTGGCGGTGACCCGCGAATTTGCCGTTCAAAGCACGGTCTCACCCAAACCCGCCGCCGAGGGCGTCAACGCTCCTCGCCCGGAAGCAAAACCGAAGGCAGTCCGCCGGCCGCGCGGGACGTAAGGTCCGAGATCGAAACAATAAAAAATGCCTCGACATCCGCCGAGGCATTTTTTTTATTTGTAGATCCGATTACCAGCGTGATCCGCCGTCGTAACCGCCGCCACCACCACCGCGATTGCCGCCGCCGTAGCCGCCGCCGCCGCCGCGATCTTCGCGGGGTTTGGCTTCGTTTACCTTGAGCTGACGGCCTTCAAATTCCTTGCCGTCTAGTTCCGCGATGGCGCGTTCGCCGTCTTCTTTGGCGGCCATTTCGACGAACCCAAAACCGCGCGAGCGGCCCGTTTCGCGGTCCTCGACGACGCTCGCCGTTTCAACCGTACCGATGTTTGAAAAAAGCTGTTCAAGTGCGGCGTTATCTGTGCCGAACGAGAGATTTCCTACGTAAAGTTTCATTGACATTTGTAATACATTTCCTTGTTCCGTATGAGGAACATCAATAGAAGCGTCCAATTGCGAATTTGATTTTTCGCGGGTTACGGTCTGCCCGCAAAGATTCGTCTCTTAGATGCCCGTCAGTTCGGAGCCGCTTCTGTACCTAAATAACCAGCCTTGCCCTCGAACTTCCAAACGCCGTCAAATAAAACTTATGTGCCGGACGCATCACCGCTGATGCCAAGAGAGAAGGATTAACAGTAACTATAATGCACAAGCGGCCGGGCGGTTGCAAGGCGTTATGCGGCGTTTTGAAACATTTGTAAACCCCGAACACGATCCTCAATCTTCGTCCGCGAGCGCGGCCTTGAGCTCGTCCATTTGCGCGAGAGCGGCTTTTTCGCCGAGTGCCATCAGCTCGTCGCGTTTACCCATCTCGTCCGGGCGGATGTGGCCGATCGCAGGTTCGATCACGATGTTCGCTCGATAATGCTGATTCACCGACGCCGTTCGCAGCATCAGCATCGCCGACTGGAACAGCATTCCCAAAAGCGTCCGCGGGGCTCCCCAAAACGTCGAGCCGCACGAGAGCAGATCGACCGCGATGACGATATCGGAGCCGAGCTTTTTCGCGGCCCGCGTCGGCATCGGAGAGATGACTCCGCCATCGACGAGCAATCGCCCGTCCGGGTGCAAAACGGGAGCGAAAACGCCGGGGATCGCGCAGCTTGCCCGCACCGCTAGAGCGAGGCTGCCCGTTTCTTGCAAAACGACTTCTTCGCCCCGCTCAAAATCGCACGCGACCGCCGCGAACGGGAGCTTCAATTCTTCGAAGGTCGTCACCGGCAGGTTCACTTCGATGAATTTGCCCATCGCCGCGTTCGACAACAGTCCGCGCGGCGAATATGAGAAACCGGACATCGCATACCAGCTTATCTTCGGGCCGAGCGCAGCTATCTCGTCGACCGACATTCCGGACGCATACGCCGCACCGACGAACGAACCCGCCGACGTCCCCGCGATAAAGTCGATCGGGATGTCGTGGTCGGTCAGCGCCTTCAGCACGCCAACATGAGCGAACCCGCGTGCCCCGCCGCCCGATAATGCGAGCCCGACCTTTTTTCTTTCCATAAGCATGGAACCCAGGCGTTCCGGTTTTGATTTTAGCCGTCCTTTATGGAAAACTTAAGCCGCCCTGATGACTCCACAAGAAACACTCACATTCACCCGCACACAGACCACTGCCGACATCGCCGCGGGCGAAAAGGTGTGTCCCGTCTGCTCACGCGAGACCCTCGACGAGTTCGTTCCGCTGATCGTGCTCGATGACGATCTGCAAAAACTGATCACAGCCAACGCTCCCGACACGCGTGATTTCAAGGCCGTCTGTTCACGCTGCGTCCGGCTGTTCGAACGGGCAAAGGATCACATTATCAAAGATGCCGCGATGCAAAAGGACGGCTCGCACGTTCTGTCGACGCCGCTCCGGCTCGACGCCGACGAGCGTTTCACCGGCAAAGGCGTGACGATCGCGTTTCTCGATTCGGGATTTTACCCGCACGTCGACCTGACAACGCCGGTCAACCGCATCGTTGCATACCGCAACATGCTCGAAGAGGACGGCGAACTCGGCTCGTTGTTCCAGCCGGACGTCGCGAGCTGGCACGGCATGATGACCTCCGTCGTCGCGGCCGGGAACGGCTCGCTGTCGAACGGTTTCTACCGCGGCATCGCACCCGACGCCGACGTCGTCCTCGTCAAACTCGCCCGAACCGGCCGCATCACCGAGGACGATATCCAGCGAGGCCTCGAATGGGTGCTCGCTAATCGCGAAAAATATAATATTCGCATCGTCAACATATCAGCCGGCGGCGATTACGAACAAAGTTATCTCGGCGATCCGCTGTCGGAAACGGTCGAGAAATGCGTCGCCAGCGGCATCGCGATCGTCTGTGCGATCGGAAACGCCGGACACTTGCCCAATCACCCGGTTTTCCCGCCCGCCAGTGCACCGTCAAGCATCGCGGTCGGCGGGCTCGACGACAATAACTCGATGAACCGTGCAAAACGCGGTATGTACCGCTCGTCATATGGGCCGACGCTCGACGGTTTTCAAAAACCCGAGGTCATCGCGCAGTCGATCTGGATACCGGCACCGATCCTGCCCAACACGCCGACGGCCCAGCAAGCCGAACTGCTAAAAAACCTGGACGCCGCGCCCGACGACAAACTACATTCGATCATCCGAGCGAGCCCCGGCGTCGACGGCGAACTCGACGCCGCGCTCGATCGGCCCGTCCACAGCATCCGGCAGATAATCGCGCTCAAGATCAGACGCGAGAACGTGATAACGAAGCATTACAAATATGTCGACGGGACGTCATTCTCGGCGCCGATCGTGTCGTCCGTCGTCGCGCAGATGTTCGAGGCCAACCCCGCACTCACGCCGCAGCAGGTCAAAAAGATCCTCATCTCGACCGCCGAACGCCTGCCCCACTACGAGGTCGACCGGCAAGGCTGGGGCGTCATCGACCCACGCAAAGCCGTCGAAATGGCGCTCGCGATTTCCTAATTATTTCTGAAGTTATACATGATGATGCCGCTGGTCCTAAGGTTTTCGGGCGCGGCCTGCATCTTCGACTGCCGCGCCGCGTTTTCGGCCGCCTGTCTCAACAGCGGATGGCCGCTGACAGCCTTTGCGGAGACGATATTACCCCGTTCGTCGACCACAACCTGGACTGCGACCCGGCCCGACGCACCGGCTTGCCGCGCAGCCGGCGGATACGTTGGCGGTGCTAAAACGCGTGCCCGGCCGTTCAAAATGCCGTTCGCCGGCGGGCGATTGACCTGCGGCGTCGGTATCGCTCCCGGCCGGATTATCGTCGGCTGCGGTGTCGGGAGCGGTGATCGGGACGGTGTTGGCGATCTCGTCGGCGTCGGGGACGCGTCTTCGTCCGGGGTTGGCGACGGTGAAGGAGTTGCGGTCGCGGTCGGCGACGGTTTCGGCGTCGGCGTCGGCGTTTTGACGCTGGTGTTGACGTTCGTATTTACCGCCGAATTGGTGTTGAAGTTGGCGTTGGTGTTGAAATTAAAGTTCGAGTCCGCGCCGACATTCGTGTTCACGTTCGCGTTCACGTTCGGCATGCTGGTGTTGACGTTGACGTTCGTGCCCGTTCCCTGATCTTTCTGCAGCATGTAAACGGCCGCGGCGGCCAGCCCGAGAAACGCGAGCGTCCCGAGGACCGTGAGAAAAACTACCTTTGCCGTGTTCGGCCGCGCCGGCGGCGGATTATAAGGTACGCGCCGCGGCTCTTCGAGCGGCACGGTCGGCACAACAATTCGCTGCGCGGGCGGCGGTGGCTGCTCGACATACGGTTCCTCTTCGTCCGGAGGAGGCGGCGGCGGTGCGGAATTGCGGCGGATGACCGTGACCTCGGACTCATCGTCCTCGACGGGCTCGGCAAGCGACTCGCTCGGCATCTGGATAAAAGTCGGCTCCGCTTCGTCCACGAGCGGCGTGCCGTCCTTCATACAAAATCGCAAGATCTCTTCGTCGTAACGCGTATTGCAGGTCGGGCAATATTTCATAGAGTAAGTGTGTCGGAGCGGTTTTGAACTCGACCGAGGATTTCTGTCACGAATTCTAGCACGAAATTGCACGAATCCGGGTCGATCCCGCCGCACGCACTCGAAGTTGAAAAATGCCGCGTGTGCGGCATTTTTCCTAGTGCTGAAATAAATTCAGCGCTATTGATCATATAAATTGCCTCCGGCTTTAGCCGGAGGTTGGCTCAATAAACCCGGACACGGCTTCAGCCGAACTTCGGGTAGATCAATTATCCACACAACTCGTGCCAGATACTTTTGGGCTAAAGTCACAAGGAGACTATTCGAAATTTGGGCTGAAGCCCGAAATCTTTCTCGATCATCACCTCCGGCTAAAGCCGGAGGCAATTTATTGGGCCAAATGTTGAAGAACCTCTTCCGCTCTTAATTCTGCATCGCGGTCGCGCCGAATGTTTCTAGCAGCGATCTCGTTTTTGCGTCTTCGGTCAGCATCCACGCCGTCTTGCCGCTGCGGCCGGCCGCGTTGGGATCTGCACCGCTTTGGATCAGGGCCTCGATGTTCGCCGCGCTCTCGTTTTCGGCCGCGACCATTAGTGACGTCTTGCCTTCCTTGTTCAACGCGTTGACATCGACGCCGTAGTTTACGAGCGTGCGGATCATGTCGCCCTGCTCGTCGTACGCGGCAAAATGATGCAGCACCGTGTTGCCTTCCTTATCGACGAGTTTGACCTTTGCGCCGTACGTCAGCAGCAGTTGAAACATCTCGGGCGTCGCGTCTTCGTCGAGCATCATCAGCGGCGTCCGCTTTTGAAAATCCCGGATGTTGATCTTCGCCCCGCGGCTCAGGAGATACTGCACGATCTCGACATTCCCGGTCTCGACCGCGGCGTGCAGCGGCGTGATGCCGTCGTACGCTTTGTCTCTCACATTCACTCTCGCACGCATCATGACGCGTGCCTTTACTTCCTCGAGGTCTCCGTTCAAAACCGCCTGGACGAGCGCGTTATGTTCTACGCTGACGAAAATTGCGCCGCCCGCGACAGTCATCTCGATCTCGGGCTCGCCGCCAACTGTAACTACTTCGGCCACCTGCGGCAGGCCGAGCGACGCGTCGCGGCGGAGCGATGCGGCCTCGCTGACGTAAACATCCGACACCTCTTTCGCCTCAAATCCGCCCGCCTCGAACTTGACAAGATAATTTCCCGGCGTGACATCGTTGAATTCATACAAGCCTTCCGCATTGGCGGTCGCGGTGCGGTATTCGGATGTATTTTTGTTAGTGATCGAAACGAGCGCGTACGGAATAACCGCGGCGTTCGGGTCGGTAACGTAACCGGAAAGCTGTCCGACTCCCCTGCTGGTCCGCGGCGTCTGATCGGACTGAACGATCTGAGTACCGGCAGCCGCCCTGCGCGTACGCTCCGTCAGCGAGGAGTAGTGAAGCTCCCAGCACGCCCGCCGCGATACCGGTCCGAGCGGCGAGACGGTTTATCTTTTGAGCAAACACGGGCAGTCCGGTTTTCGGCTCCATTTTGTACTTTACGCACAGGCTGCCGCCCGACTTGCGGACCAGCTTTTCCGCCTGTCGCCGCGTTAGCTCTGACAAATTGTTCACGTTCTTCGAACAGTGCGAACAAAAACGCACGACGTCGTTGCCGGCCATCTCTTCCCACGATTCGCTGCACGGGTTTTTCACTTCGATACCATCGATAAAACTCTTTTTTGACATACAGATATCCTCAAACAGCAATGCACTAAGCCATTGTCTGCCAATCAATTAGACAAACTATCTACAATATTGTTCCGGAGCGGAACGTGAATGGACGAACTTGCACACTTGATGCGCCGAGGATTTTATTTGGTTGCTCTAACGTGGAAAATAAATTACCCGTTCCCGCGAAAGGTCGAGGTGATGTAATGCTGATACAACGAATCGCCTTTGAGATTTTCCCGAAGGTCGGCGATCATCGACGACGCGTCGCCGCCGTCGGCGAGCGTGCCGGCGATATGGTAGCCCGTGCGATAGTGCTCGCCGAATTCGATGCGGCTGTCGGGGAAACCGGAATTTCGCAGGTAATAACCTTGTGCGATGTAGGCGATCGCCTCGTTGTCCGCCCATGGGATCGTTACGCGGTCAAGATCGAAATGCGCGTGCACCGCTTCGTGGACGACGAGCGCGTTAAAATCGCGGGACCAGCGAGGATTGTTCCCGAGGTAAAAAGTGTTCGCTGCGTCGTCACCGTCCGCCCAGGCGCTGTACGTGATCTTGTTTTCGGCGTGGCGGCCCGGTACAACATGCAGGTGCCCGCTCGACAGAGAGGCAGCGACACGGCGAAAGGCCCCGCCGTTGATCGTCAGTACGGTCGACCCGTTGTTGTACCGGAACGCGATCCGCGACGTCTAGCTGCTGCCCAGGATCTGGATCATCTGCTCTTTCACGCCCATAACAAACATATCTCCTTTTTGTGGATGTGGTTGTTGACGCGGCCGCAGTGCAGATTTTGCCGCTTTGTCAGTTTATGTAATCGATCGGGGCCGTGATAGCGGCGGCCTTGTCGTCGGGCGGCGGACTCTCCTCTTCCAGATTCCAGATCTCGAACAGTGCGGGCGGGCATTCGGTAATGAAACGCGACGGCTTTTGCAAAACCGTCTGACGGTTGTAATCGGTCATCAGCAGCGGATATGTGAGATAGAGCTCGTCCTTTGCACGCGTCAAAGCGACATACCACAGGCGGCGTTCTTCCTCTTCGCTGTCGATCTCTTTGAGCGAACGCGGGCTGGGGAACTTGCCCTCCGCGGCCCAGATGATGAAAACGGCCTTCCACTCCAAACCCTTCGCCTGATGAACACTGGTGAGCGTCAGCAGCTCGTCGTCTTCGCCGCCTGAGATCACGTCTTCGCCGACGAGAGCCTGCGGTTCCTTAAACCGTTCGGTCGAAAGCAAGGCAAGCTCGGACAAGAAATCTTCGGTCGAATCGTAGCGAGTCGCGAACTGCGAAAGACCGCGGATGTCCTCGCCGCGGGTCTCGGCATTCTCGTAATTTTCGAGCAGATATTGCTCATAACCGTTCTGTAAAATAAGTGCGATCTGCTTCGCCGGGTTGTTGCGGTTCTCGTCCGCGACGAGCATTTCGAGCAGAGCAACAAAACTCGTCCACGCAGCCTTAGACCGCATGTTCGCCGGAATGTTTATGTGACGCAGGTCAGAACCACCTGCGTAAGCGGGTGGTCGAACGTCGGTCGATAAGGCAACGTCAGCAGGCTCGACTTGTGTGAACATCGCGTCCCTGCCACCCGCTAACGCAGGTGGTTCTGACCTGGCACCCGCAGGTTGCGAAGTCACTATCGACTCAAATATTCGATTTGCCGTCGCGTTGCCGACACCGGGGATCATTTTCAAAATCCGTTTCCAGGCGAGCTCGTCACGCGGGTTGACGATGATCCGCAGATACGAGACGACATCCTTAATATGTGCCTGCTCGAAGAAGCGAACGCCCGACTGCACGCGGTACGGAATGTTCCGCCGCGAAAGTTCCAACTGCAGCTCGATCGAGTGATAATGCGAGCGGTAGAGCACGCCGATGTCCTCTAGTTTGACGCCCTCGTCGCGCAGCTCCAAAATGCGAGACGCGACGAACACCGACTGCTGATCCACATCCGAACAGGGAACCAACGCCGGTTTGAACTCGCTCGAACGTTTCACCGCCGTCAGCATTTTGGGGAACTGCCTGCGGTTGTTGGCGATGGAAACATTCGCCAGACCCAAGATCTCAGGCGTCGAGCGGTAATTGGTTTCGAGCTTGAAAACTTGAGCTTCCGGGTAGCGTTTCGGAAACTCGTAAATGTTCGTGAACTCGGCACCTCGCCACGCGAAGATGCTCTGCGCATCGTCGCCGACGACCATCACGTTGCGGTGCTTCACGGCGAGCAGGTCAATGATCTCGGCCTGCAGGCGGTTCGTGTCCTGATATTCGTCGACGAGAATGTGCTGGAACTGTTCGGCGTAAAGGTCGGCGATCTCCTGTTTTTCGACAAGCAGCCGCTTCATGTTCAAAAGCAGGTCGTCGTAGTCCATCACATTCCGCTCGCGTTTGCGCAGTTGAAAGATCGATTCGACGCGTTTGAGCTCCGGCGTCAGCATTTCGAAATACGGATATTTCGCGACGACGATCTCCTCGATCGGCGTGTCGGTGTTGTTCGCGTACGAGATGATGTCCTGCACGACCTCGGCCTTCGGAAAGCGTTTCGCCTTTGTGTCTACGCCCGCGTCGTCGATGCAGACGTTGATAAAATCGCGTGCGTCCTCGCTGTCGAGTATCGAATAGCTAGAATCGAACCCGATGCTCACCGCGTGCCGCCGCAGCATCATATTCGCGATGCGGTGAAACGTCCCGCCCCAAACACGATGGACGTTCTGACTGCCCGTCAACCCCTCGACCCGCCGCAGCATTTCACGCGAAGCTCGGTTGGTAAATGTCGCAAGCAATATCCGCTGCGGCGAGATGCCCTGCTCGATCAGATACGCGACACGATAAGTGATCGCACGAGTCTTCCCCGTGCCCGCACCGGCGACCACAAGCGTCGCCTTAGGCGGCGCCGTGACAACCTTGAACTGCTCTTCGTTAAGCTCGCTCTTGTACCGAGTCAGCCGCTCGGGCAGCGAACCCTGTTCGCGTTTGAGGACGTACTTTTTCACCTGTGGGATAGGTTATCACAGATGAACGCGCAAGAGGACTGTGTATGTGGCGCGGGTTTTGTCAGTACCACCTGCGGTAGCGGGTGGGGCCTTCTGCGTTGGTAAATCCCCACCCGCTACCGCAGGTGGTACCGACTTGTCGCTCGCGACCTCGAGCGGCGGCGACGGCTAGTCGACCGCAAAGCTGACGTTCACGACGGCCGTCATGTCCTTTTCGATGGTCGATGTGTCGTAAACTCCGTAATCGGAAACGTCGGTCGAGTCGGCGGCGGTTACCTGCAGGACGCCCATTTTTGCTGACCGCACGGCACCGATCGAGTTGCCGGTGCTCTGGGCGATGCGGGCCGCGCGCTCTTTTGCATCTTTGGCGGCCTCGCCGAGCATTTCAATTTTTAGGTCGCCGATCTGGGTGTAGTAATACTGCGGAGCTTTGGACTCGATGAGAATTCCCTGGTTGATCAACTCGGTCGCTTCGCGTGCGACCTGGGCGATCTTGGCGACGTCGTTCGAACGCACTTCGATCTGCTGCTGCAAAGTGTAACCGGTGATCTCGGACGTCTCGTTGCCCTCGCTGTCGCGCCGTTTATTCGTCGTGGTCGTTATCGACGAGACGGTCATCTGGTTTTCAGCGATGCCTTTGCTCAGCAGATATTGCTTGATCCGCGGGATGACGCCTGACAACTGCGCGTACGCCTCGGTCACTGCCGGTGCCTCGACGGCCACGCCCGAACTCCACACCACAAGATCAGAAGTGATCCTTTTCTTCGCCGAACCTGTGACCGTTATCGCCTCGTCGCCCCTTTTCGTCTTTGCGTAAAAGTACCCAAAGATCAAAGACGACATAACGAGCCCCAACGCCAATGCGACGCCCGCGTTGAACCAATAATTTCTCTTGCCGTTCATTGCCCAAAACCTCCGCTAAATGTAGGAAAATTCAAAGCAACTATACGCTTAATTATAAAAAAGAAAAGAGAAATTTTTAGTCAGTAAAATAGGGGTTTTCACGTCGCTTTCGGGTCGGTCTGAGACTGTGTCCAGAGGTCCGCGAGACGCCGCCGGCCGGCTATCTTTTGCTCGACGTCCGGTATCGAACGAACGAGGTTCTCGAGATTGATCAGGAAGTCCGGCTCGCGAAAAATGTCGCGGACCTCCTGCAGGTATTCCTCTACTTTAGCGTAGACAAAAATGTGTTCGGTCCCCGCGTCGAGGAACATCTTACGGTCGACGCCGCCGTTCAGGACGATCGCCGCGGCCGTGTCCCAGTATGACGTCACCATCCGAAAATTAGCGCTCGCCCGCTCGCCGCCGCGGTACAGCCCGACGATATCCATCGCCGAGGCCGGTGCGAACTGCGAAAAATACCACTGCCTCGCCGCACGCATCTGCTCGTCGCGACGGAGCTCATAAAGTTTCAAAATGACAAGAGCGTCTTCTTGTTTTTCCATAATTATTAAAGCAGCAGATCCACGCGATAAAACTAATTCATAATGACGCGGCGGTGCAACATCTGCGAGTCGCGTTTTTCTGATTCACAGAATCATGGGCCGCTGCCCGTGCTCCTCTCAATTGTTTGACGTTGCACGAGCCCTGAATCGATTTTCGTGCTACTCTTTCGGGAATATTTCGAAGGAGAACATATTATGACCAAACTTTCCGGTATGCTTGGCGGATCTATCCTTTTGATCGCGCTCTTCGGTTGCGGGTCTAAGATCGATAAAGCCGCTCTGGCCGAAGGCGAGGCGGCGGGGAAGGACGCTTCCGTGCTGTACGAAATGTCGCAAAAGGAAATCTCCCTGGCGAACAAATACAGCTGGCAAAAATGGGTCGAGTTGAGAGGCGCTAAGGAACGGGATGCCCAGCTCGCCGTCACCGCGAAACAGCTGGAGGCCGCTCGCGATAAGTTTACCGCCGCCTCGACCAAGATCACCGAATCGCTGAGGGGCCAGAACCCGTTCACCAATGACGAGACCAAGAGCGCTTCTCGAATGGGCGACGCGTACAGAAAGTGGTCTGAAATGGCCGAGTACGAGCGGAAGACCTTGCAGGAATCCGTGGGCATAAACGACGTTAAAGTGCTTACTGATAAGTTTACCGAGGCGGGGGCAAAGCAAGCGAAAATGAACGAGAACGTGATGGCAATCATCAAATCGGCCCGCTGAGATATGTGCCTCCGACCAATCGAAAAACAGCGGCTTTGATCGGTCGCTCTTTTTAATTTGTGTGTCCGTAATCTGTTACGGGGCACGATAAAACTCCTGCCGAACGGCGCCAAATGTTATAATGCATTCAATAGTTAAAAACAAATCTTTGATCAAAGGCGGTGCACGATTATGAAATTTCCCGGTGGTTTTGATCTCAACTCGATGATGCAGCAGGCCCAGCAGATGCAGGAAAAGATGGGCAAGGAAATGAAGGAAACGGTCGTCGACGCGACAGCCGGCGGCGGTGCCGTGACCGTAAAAATGCGCGGCGATTTTGAAGTGATGTCCCTCGTCATCTCGCCCGACCTCGTAAAAGACGGCGACGTAGAAATGATCCAGGACCTTACGGTCGCCGCTCTTAACGAAGCGCACCGCAAAGTAGAAGAACTGCTCAAAGGCAAGCTCGGTGGAATGCTCCCGCCCGGGATGATGTAAATCGAGCGCGGAGTGCGGAATTCGGAATGCGGAATTTTGGATGCTCAGCTTGATTATGGATGACTCGAGTTCTTTGGATCAAAACGCGGCCCGCAATGCGGACCTAAAAACGCGTACAAAACGATACGCTCTTCGAATCGTTAAGCTTGTTGAGAGTTTGTCCCGCACGCAAACGTCGCAGGTCATAGGGAAGCAGCTGCTGCGATGCGGAACTTCGGTGGCTGCAAATTATCGGGCGGCTTGCAGAGCAAGGTCGAATGCCGACTTTATAGCAAAAATGGGAATTGTGGAGGAGGAAACGGACGAGTCGGTTTTCTGGATCGAGATGCTCGTAGAAACCGGATTGATAAAGTACTCACTGGTCGAGGAACTTTTGAACGAGGGCAACCAGTTAACGGCCATTTGGGTTTCGTCGATAAATACAGCTCGACGCGGGAAGCGATGATTCCGCACTCCGCATTCCGCATTCCGCACTTAAAATATGCTTGACTACTCTGAGCCGGTCGCCCGTCTTATTGACGAATTCAAACGCCTGCCGGGCGTGGGGCATAAGTCTGCACAGCGGTTGGCGTTTTACATTTTGCGGCGGCCAAAGGCTGAGGTCGACAACTTTATTGAATCGCTCCGCGAGGTCAAGGAAAAGATCGTTTTTTGCAGCATCTGTAATAATATGACGGATGTCGACCCGTGCAATTACTGCACGAATCCGAAACGTGACCGGTCGATCATATGTATCGTCGAGGAGCCTTACAACCTCGTCGCCGTCGAAAAAACGCGTTCGTACAGAGGCCTTTACCACATCCTGCACGGCTCGCTCTCGCCGATCCGCGGCGTCGGGCCGGACGAGCTGATGCTGGCGAATCTGCTGCCGCGCCTTCTGCCGGAAAATAACGAAGGCGTCGACGTAAAAGAGATCATCGTCGCCACCAATCCGACGACCGAGGGCGAGGCGACCGCCAACTACATCGCCCGCCTGTTAAAACCGCTCGGCGTCAACGTCACGCGCATCGCGATGGGAATGCCGGTCGGTTCCGACCTCGAATACGTCGACGAAGTGACGATGGACAAAGCCCTCGCCAACCGCCACGCGATATAGATAAAGGATAAAGGCGAAAGGATAAAGGCAAAAGGTAAATCGGTGCAGGCATGGTCGCTTCTCGGTTGTCCACTAAGATGCGGTCGAAGCTAAAGGTACTCAGCCTCAGCGACCTGATCCTGAACAGAAAAGGCACAATAACATTCCGCCTGATGCTCGCCGCGTTCGGCATCGCCTTGCGCTTCTTTTTCCGGCGCATCGAAACGGTCAATGCCGAAAACGTTCCGAAGCAGGGCGGATTGATCTTTGTCCTGAATCACCCGAACGGCCTCATCGATCCGGCGATGGTTTTTGTCTCGCTCCCGCGACGCATCTCATTCCTCGCAAAATCGACGCTTTTTCGAGTTCCCGTAATTTCTTATCTATTAAAAAGGGTCGATGCTCTGCCGCTCTATCGCCGCATCGACGCCGGTGAGGACGTAACGCAAAATCAGCGTACGTTCGTTGCCGCGCGAAAGCTGCTGCAAAAAGGCGGCTCGATCGCGTTGTTTCCCGAGGGCGTTTCGCACAATTCGCCGAAGATGCTCCCGGCGAAAACCGGTGCCGCCCGCATCGCACTCGGCGCCGCGTCCGTCAATTCCGCAGGCGAACAGATAACGATACAGTTCGTTCCGGTCGGGCTTTTCTATACAAATAAAACGACGTTCAGGAGTGAGGCCGTCCTGCATTTCGGCAAGCCATTCGCGATCGAGCCGGTTGCGTTGGAGTCGGACGGCGAGCCGCCGCGTGACGCGGTGCAACAGTTGACCGGTCGGATCGAGGACGAGATCCGCGAGGTGACTCTCAACGCCGAGACCGACGCCGAGCTCGAATCCGCGTATATCGCCGAACGCATTTTTGCGACGGCGTCGGAAAGCGACCTGGTCGGGGAACGTCTCGAATTCCTGAAAAATTACGTCGGCGATAAACGCCTGCAGGGAAGCGATCTCGAAGCCCGTATCGAGGCCTTCGACTGCCGGATCGCCGACTCCGGACTCGAGCCCGAGCATCTGTCGCTCGCACAGTTCTCGACCAGGTTCGTCGTCTGGCAGGCGTTTATCCAGACGTGGGCACTGATCATCTTTTCGCCGCTTGCCGTCGTCGGCACAGTGCTGCATTTCCCGGCGTATCAGATCTGCAAACTGCTCGCCCGCGTTTACGCAAAGCACGGAGCCGACGATATCGCGTCGACCGTCAAGGTCCTGGCAGGCATGCTCTTTGTCCCCCTGACGTGGCTCATCACGGCGGTGATACTTTATTTCTTCTTCGGGTGGATCGCGGCTATAGTCTCGATACCGCTCTCGTTCATCTGCGGTTACGCGGCGCTCTACTTCCTCGAAGAAACAACCGACCTGAGCGGCTGGGCACGTGCGCTATGGATGCTGCTCACAAAAAAAGAAAAGTTCCTCCGCCTCTACATCGAACGCCGTGATCTGCAGAATGAGCTAACCGGAATGCACGCATCCTGAGACTGGAACGCCGGCATCCTTGCCGGCAATGAGCGTGAAACGCGAAAAGGCGCCTGAACGTCCAGGCGTCTTTATTATTAACAGCTTCGCGTCCTCGCGGACGCGTGCAAGCAAGGATGCTTGCGGTCCAGTCGTTGCCGGCATGGATGCCGGCGGTCCGGGTTATTAGAACCGGACCTTTTCCTGTTCGACTTCGGAGGCGCTTTTGGAATTTTTCCATTCTTCTTCGGTTTCGTAGAAGTTGACGTCGAAGCTCATCAAGCTCTTGACGGGAATCCCGTCAAATTCGTTCGGGCCGTCTTCGAATTTCGCGATGACGCCGACGCCGATGACCTCGGTCCCGATCTCTTTGCACAGATCAAGAGTTTCGTTGATCGCACGTCCGGACCGCATGATGTCGTCGACGATTATCGCCGGATGCACCTCGGTCTCGGCCATGTACTGGCGGAACTGACGTTTGCCGTCTTCCATTTCGGCCCAGTAGATCTGTTCGGCGCTCAGTGCCTCGCGTACGCCGAAAGCGACCATGATGCCGCCCGGGCTCGGGCTGATGATCGACACCTTAGGCAGGCGGCCGGCGATCGACTTTTCCATACGGAACATTCGGCTGAGGCCAACCGACAGGATTCGAGCGTTGTCGTAATAACGAAACGCAAGCGGCATCTGAAAATAGTGCGACGCGTGTTTTCCGTTCGGGTAGACAAAGTGCCCTTTGCGGTAGGCTCCGGTGCTTTGCAGAATCTTCATTACCGATTCGGATGTTGGAATAAGATCGACCATTTATGTCTCCTGGGCTGTAAAAGGGAAATATTACAAAAGATTATCTTAAACACGGCGTCTTTATTTATCAAATTCGCCGTTCAAAACCTTTTTGATCAGATGTTGCTGAGAGTGCGAAAAGTCTTCGGGCACACCATCGACGTCGAACCAGCCCAGCCCGATTATTTCACGGCTCCGGACGGTCGGGTCGCCGGTGGTGGTCGCGGCGAACATCATTTCGACGTGCGCGCCGAGCACGCGCACCTCGATCATCCGCAGGTCATCGAGTTCGATCCCGGTCTCTTCGCGTATCTCGCGGCGGATCGCATTTTCCGGCTGCTCGCCACGATCGACGAAGCCGCCGGGCAGTCCCCAACCCGAATACGGCCGCAAAACATGATTAAGCAACAAAACCTCTTTTCGCGCGTTTAATGTCACAACAGCGGCCGAGACCGTGAATTTTTGCTGTGCAAGTCGCGTAACTGACTTACGCAGAGAGCCCGGCAAAATCCTCCAGGCGTATCGAACGGCTTCTTTTAGCATCAGGTTTCGGCTTATCGCTGTGTTCACCGCTAATCCTTTCACAAAGCGGCTGAAATTGGAAAAATAGTAACGTTAAACGTGTTTAAACTATAGGGCAGCGCCTTATCGGTTCTCCTTTCGCATTTAAACACTACTGTCTCACAAGCTAAAAACGAATGAAATTTGCACAAATCTCCCTTAGGGGCGTTCTTGCGACAATACTTGCTTTACTTTGCGCAGCCTTTTCCTTTGGACAGGATAACCGGGTCCGTTCTGACCTGGGACGTGCGTTCAGAAAGTTCGACCTTAACAAAACAAAGCCTGCCGCCGCTGCCGGAAACAACAGGCAGGAACGCCGACTCGCCGTTCAGGCGTCAGGCCGCAATTTCCAACTGGACGTCGAGCCGAACGACATCCGCAGTGACAGATACCGCACCGAAGACACCGGGCCCGCCGGGGCAACCTCGCCCGGAAACGCCGGTGTCAAAACATTTAAGGGCAAGATCGCAGGCAGCGGCAAGTCCGAGGTCCGCCTGACGATCGACGGCGATGACGTCGAAGGCTTTTTCGAAGCCAACGGCGAACGCTTCTTTATCGAGCCGGCTAAAAAATACTCGAGCAAGGCCGTCGCCGGCGAGACGGTCGTCTATCGGGCCGAAGATTCATTGGTCGAGTCGCCGTTCTTGTGCGACTCAGACATTCCGACACAGATCAGCCAGGGAGCCGGTCTTGTCCAGTCGGCCGCGGTCGTCGCGTCGCCGTCGTACAGGATTCTCGAACTCGCAACCGAGGCCGACCTCGAATTTGTGCAGACGCTCGGCGGTGCCGCACAAGCGAACACCGAGATACTGAACATAATGAACATGGTCGAGGGAGCGTATAACACCGAGCTCGGCCTGTCGGTCCGTGTCGTGTTTCAGCACACGTGGACGACCGCCGACCCGTACGCCGGTTCGACGAACAGCGTCATCCTCGATGCTTTTACCAATTACTGGAACGCGAATTATCCCAACGCGAGTGTTCCGCGTGACGCCGCTCATCTGTTTTCGGCGAAGTCGGCGGCCGTCGGCCGCGGCCTCGCGTGGATCGGTGTCATCTGCACCATCCCGGAGTACGCTTACGGCGTCAGCGGTTATGTGAGCTGGACTCCCGGTAAATACCTGATACCCGCGCACGAGATCGGGCATAACCTCGGGGCGAACCACGTCGACGCGTCACAAAGCTGTGCGAACTCGCTGATGAACGCGTCGCTCGGGACAAGTACGCCGCTTTCTTTCTGCTCGTATTCGCAGAATGAGATAAACACGTACGTCGCCAGCTATGGCTCGTGCCTCATCTCCGGCGGCGGGCCCACTCCGACGCCGACACCCGTTCCGACACCATATCCGACGCCAGTCCCGACACCAAATCCAATCCCGATCCCGACTCCGTATCCGACTCCTTTCCCGCCTGCATCGGGCGTGTCGAGGGCGTTCGATTTTGACGGTGACGGGCGTGCGGATCAGAGCGTGTTTCGCGGAAGCACCGGTACATGGTACGTGAATAATAGTTCCGCCGGGTTCGGCGCATTTCAATTCGGCAGCCCCGGCGACAAGGCGGTAGCCGCCGATTTTGACGGTGACGGCCGTGCCGACGCGACCGTTTACCGCGGCGGCCTGTGGGCCAGGATGAACAGTGCGACAAACACGGTTTCGATAACCACTTTCGGGCTGCCGACCGATATTCCGGTTCCGGCCGATCTCGACGGCGACCGCAAAGCGGAGATCGTGGTCTTTCGGCCTTCGGACGGAAACTGGTATTCGCTGTCGAGCATTACCGGAGCATATTCCGGCGTGCATTTCGGCTCGAACGGCGACGTTCCGATCCCCGCGGATTACGACGGCGACGGAATTGCGGACCTGAATGTTTTCCGGCCGTCTACCGGCGGTTGGTATCATTTGAACAGTTCCACCGGCGGCATGTCGGTCGGAGTGTTCGGGCAGTCGGGCGATAAGCCGCTCGTCGGCGATTTTGACGGTGACGGCCGAGCCGACGTCGCCGTGTTCCGGCCCGCGAACGGCACGTGGTACATACAAAACAGCAGCAGCGGTTCGTACACGTTCGCTAACTTTGGTATGTCGGGCGACATCCCGACGCCGGCCGATTTCGACGGCGACGGCCGCGCGGACATCGCCGTGTTCCGCCCGTCCAACGGCTCATGGTACCGCCTGAACAGCAGCACCGGACAATTCGCCGGCAATGCGTTCGGCGTCAGCACCGACCAGCCGGTCGACGGCTATTACATCAGGTGAATGCGGTGAAGGCCGCGTAAACGCGAAAAGGGACTGTCGAGTTGGCAGTCCCTTTTTTAAGTGTCCCGCGACTGGCGTGTATCGCCTCACTTGCGGACGTTGATCGTCACGCGTAAAACTAGATCATCGATGCCATTAGAAACCGATCTGTCTGCAACTCCGGTAGGTACCGTGTTTACGTGGTCCGAGGTGTCCGAGATTCATAAGATACGCAACGGCATCTACCAGCGGAACGGCCGCCTGATCTCGCTGCTCACCGACTTTGGCCGCATCAACCCGTGCTACCCCGACCTTCACGGCGCCACCACCGACACCATCTTTTACACCGGCTCCGGCCGCCGCGGCGACCAAAAGCTCGACGCCGCAAATCGCGCGCTGCTCGATTCCGTCGGCACCGACACTGTCGTCCCGCTCTTCAACAAGCTCGCGGTCGGCCGCTGGGAATTCACCGGCTTCTGGCGGGTCGCCGACGGCAAATACATCTACGACGAAACCGTGGAAAGAATGGCTTGGAAGTTCACCCTTGTCCGTGCCCGTGGTTAAGGTCTTCGGTTGAATTTAATCCTTTGCCCCTAAATTCACCGCTTTCTTGTATGCGGCGTGGACGGCTTTTGAGAGAACGGTTCTTAGCGAGCCTTTTTCCATCTGGTAGATGGCTTCGGCGCTAGTGCCGCCGGGTGAGGTGACCATGTTGCGGAGTTCGGCGGGGTGTTTGTGGGACGACATCGCGAATTTGACCGAGCCGAGCATTGTTTCCTGGACAAGTTCCTTCGCCATTTCGCGCGAAAAGCCGAGGTGGACGCCGGCGTCGGTCAGAGCTTCCATCACCATAAAGATGTAGGTCGGGCCGGTCGCGGACAGCGACGTCGCCATGTCGATCATGTTCTCGGTCTCGACGAAAAGCTCTTTGCCGAGAGCCGACAGTATGTTGCGGACGTGGCCGCGTTCAATTTCGTCGACCGCATCCGTACACGTCCACGCCGTTATGCCGGCACCGATCTGCGACGGAGTGTTCGGCATCGCCCGAACGATTTTCGGTGTTCCGAGCTCGCCCGCAAGATGACCGATCGTGGCACCGGCGACGATCGACATCACCAGTTGTCCGGGGTCGAGGACGCCTTGCAGATCGCCGAGAACACGCCCCAGCCGCTGCGGCTTGATCCCGAGAACGACGGCGGAGTTCGCGCCGGTTTCCGCGGCACGGGCCGCTTCCGCGTTACTTTCGAATACTCGAATACCGTACTTTTCCGCGAGTTCGGACCGGCGGTTCTCGCGCGGGTGACTGGCGGCGACGTTCTCGGGGCGGACGACGTTTCTCGCCAGCAGGCCGGCAGCCATCGATTCCGCCATCACGCCGCAGCCGATGAACGCCAGATGAAGATCGTCGGTCATATTAAATATTCGAATTTACGGACGTCGCTTAGGCGCCACCGGCCGCGGCTTTTTTCTGCGTGTGCTCGAGCATCATCGTTTCGGCACGGTCGAGATCGGCTTCGGTGATCTCCCAGATCTGCTTGTCGCGAAACTCGTTATAGAGCGCGTCGAACAGCTCGAAATCCAGAAACGGCGTGACGTTGCTGCTGTCGTATTCGCGTTGCTTTTCGCCGTACAGGCCGAGGAACGTTTTGTCGCGGAACCACGTTTCCTGATTCTGCGCCTGCATTTCCTTAAGGTGTGCCTCGCTCGGATTTCGCTGGAGAAATTCGAAGAACATACCGCTCGGTTTCGTTCCCGGGAAATACCATTCGCCGCTGAAAACCTGGATCAGATTGTCCTCGTCGTCCTTCAGGATCGGCGTGATAAACTGAACGCCGCGTTCCTTCGCGTGGTTGTAAAACGCGATCAGATCGGGCGTCCGCAAGGCGATGTGCTGCCAGAGAGCGGCCGACTCGTGGCTGTCGAGCATTTGCCGCACGTGCGACGGCTGCGACGCCGGTTCGCTCGGCTGAACCACCGCGATGATCGTGTTGTTGAGGTCAGGGTCGGCGTGCGCGCCTTTACCTATCCGCACGGCGAAGGTCATCGACTTTTCGTCTTCGCCATCGACCCATATTTTGCGTTTCTCATACAAAAGATCGTCCGGACCGACGCCGAAAATGACGTGAAATGCCAGATACGCGACCTTGTAAAGCTGCGGCTGCAGCAGCAAAGTCATGTGATCGACCTGAAAGTTCAAAAATTCCTTTTTGGTTCGCATAATTTGTTATGAACATATTAGTTCAAAAAACGCACAGGCAGAAACACGACCGGTAGGGAGTGTGTCTCATCGAAAGTAAATGCCAACCCGGGGAGTGCGTCCCAACCCGAAGAACACGCTCCCTACCGATCGTGTTTCCGCCTGTGAGGCTACAGTCGCGGCCGAGGCGTTTGACGCGAGCTTGCTTAACAAATAACAATTAACGTTTTGCTAACTTTATGACCATCGACGAACAACTGGCAATTCTCAAAAAGGGCACTGTCGACCTGATCCGCGAGGACGACCTGAAAGCCAAGCTCGAACGCTCGGCCGGCACCGGTAAACCTCTGCGCGTAAAACTCGGCCTCGACCCGACGGCCCCGGACATTCACATTGGCCACACGGTCGTGATCCGGAAGTTGAAGGCGTTTCAGGACCTCGGGCACACGGTGATCTTTTTGATCGGCGATTTTACCGGCATGATCGGCGACCCGACAGGGAAGTCAGTGACGCGGCCGCCGCTGAGCCGCGACGAGATAATGGTCAACGCCGAGACGTACAAAACGCAGATGTTCAAGCTGCTCGATCCGGACAAGACCGAGGTGCGGTTCAATTCCGAGTGGATGGACAAATTCACCGCCGCCGACTTTATCAAGCTCACTTCGAAAACGACGGTCAAACAAATTCTCGAACGCGACGATTTCGCCAAACGGCTCGCCGACGAAAAACCGATCGCCTTGCACGAGTTGCTCTACCCGCTCGTGCAGGGCTACGACTCGGTCGCGCTCGAATCCGACGTCGAGCTCGGCGGGACCGATCAGAAATTCAATCTGCTGATGGGCCGCAATCTGCAGCGTGAGTTCGATCAGGACCCGCAGGTGATCCTGACAACGCCGCTGCTCGAAGGCCTCGAAGGCGTGCAGAAAATGTCCAAATCGCTGAACAACTACATCGGTATCGAGGAACTTCCCGACGAAATGTTCGGCAAGGTGATGTCCATTTCGGACGAGCTGATGTGGCGTTATTACGAACTATTGACCGATATGACGATCGACGAGGTGAACTCTCTGAGGTTCAAATGCGAGACCGGTGCCGAACACCCGCGTGATCTCAAGGTCGCACTTGCGAAAACGATAATCACGGATTTCCACTCGGCACAGTCGGCCGACAAGGCTGAAGAGGAATTCAACCGCCGCTTTGTCGAAAAGAAAATTCCCGACGAGATCGCCGAAATGGAACTGCCGGCAAAGATTCATCGGCTGCCGGAAATACTTACAACCACAGGGCTTGCCGCGTCGAAAGGCGAAGCAAAACGCCTCATCGAACAAGGCGGCGTCCGCGTCAACGGCGAAAAAACGACGTCCGTGGCCGCAGAATTCGACATAAAACCCGAAGCCGAATTTTTGCTTCAGGTCGGAAAGCTGAAATTCCTGAGAATTCGCGGAAAGTAAGATCGAAAAACGGCCTCTTCCCTTTCGTGTTTTTCGTGCCTGTTCGTGTATTTCGTGGTTCCAGTCTTAAAGCCGTAACCACGAAATACACGAACAAGCACGAAAAAGAACACTAAACGAAACACTTCTATTTTCACACTGCTCGTTAACCGCTGATACTCTTTGTTTTACGTGTCGGCGGTCGTTATAATATAGCGTCGATCCCGTAAAGCTTGCCGAGCATCCAAATGCCAATGCCGATAGCCGGAAAAAGAAAGCGAATACTTCAGAACCGATTTGGCGAATCGGAGCAGCCGCTGCGCGAGATCGCCGGGAACCTGTCGAAAGTCGCTAAATACGCTATGGACGAGGCGAACAGCCTGTCTCTGGAGCGTGTCGAAATATCGCTGCCGCGGCTGCCCAAAAAGCTCGACGGCTTCAAGATCATTCACCTTTCGGACATTCACCACAGCCCGTTCACCGGCCTCGAGCACATCGAACGCACGGTCAAGATCGCCAACCGGCTGCGGCCCGACATGTTTTTGCTGACGGGCGATTACGTCTCGCACGAAAAGAGCTATGTCGCACCGGTTGCGGAGATGCTCGGGCGGCTCGAGGCCGAATACGGCACGTACGCGTGTCTTGGAAATCACGACCACTGGACTGCCCCCGAGTTGATCGTACGGCGCTTTCGCGAGGCCGGGATCAACATGCTGATCAACGAGGGACTGCGGTTCGAAGCACGCGGCGCGGCGGTTTGGCTGGCCGGCGTGGACGATCATATGGTCGGGAAGACCGATCTCGCGGCTGCGCTCCGCGGCTCGTTTCCGGACGAGATGAAGCTTCTGCTCGCTCACAACCCGCTGATACTTCGCCAGGCCGTGCGGTACGGCGTCGATCTGACGTTGAGCGGCCACACGCATGGAGGCCAGGTCAAAATGCGCGACCCCGAGAAACGTATTTTGCGTCGGCGAAAGCTGACCAGCGGCCTGCACAGACGCAGCGAATCGCAGATCTACATTACGCGTGGGATCGGAACTGTCGTGCTGCCGATCCGCTATCAGTGTCCGCCAGAGATCAGCCTGCTCGAATTAAAATCGGTCTAATTATCCACTCCCGCAGATGTCGTCGAACGTTATCACCATCCCGAACCTCTTAACGTTTCTACGGATGGCCCTTATTCCCGTTTTCGCGAGCCTGCTTTTTTACGACCTCAGCGGGTGGGCACTCGCTGTATTTATCATCGCCGGCGTGTCCGACGGCGTTGACGGTTTTCTCGCACGGCGGTTCAACCAGGAATCCGAGTTGGGAACGATCATCGATCCGATCGCCGATAAACTGTTGATGACGACGGCGTTCATTATCCTGACCATGCCGAACGTAATGCAGCCGGTCAGGCATCTGCCCGTCCCTTTTTGGGTAACGGCGGCCGTCATCGGGCGCGATATTCTGATAATAACGGTCGCCGGGGCGATCAACGTGATGACGGGATTTCGCGGCTTCAAGCCGTCATGGCTGGGCAAACTGAGCACGCTCGTGCAGGTCATTGCAGTGACGCTGATCCTGCTCGCCGCTGTCTTCGGGGTGAGTTTTTACCTGCCGACGGTCTACGTGATCGTCGTGCTGCTGGCGTTTTTGTCGGGCCTGCATTACATCTTCTTTGTAGCAAGATTGATGAAGGACGAACCGGCTGAGCCATAAGGCGGCGATTTGGTATTGCAGATGCAGTGTTGAATTTTGCTTTTTCAATTGCCACTAGCTTTAGCTAGTGGTCGTCGTGGAAACTCTCGGCAGGCTTTAGCCAAAATTCAGAACGAATGATCAATGCCTGACAACCTTAGCTAAAGTTGTCAGGTATTGATCATTTTTCTAAGTTCGGCTAAAGCCTGCATTCTCATATTCACTTATCCTCCAGCTAAAGCTGGAGGCAATTTATCGAAACTGAATAGCATTCTGAAAGCTCGAGCGGTTGCGGAGACTCGGCTTATAACAACGACTTTAAGGTCTCTAATAACTCATCGAAATTCACGGGCTTCGGCAAGTGGCTTTGGAAACCCGCGGCGAGTGCGTTTTCCCGGTTTTCTTCCGACGCATAGGCCGTCAGAGCCACAGCCTTTATCGAGGCACCGCCGTTCTCGAGTTGGCGGACGGCACGAATGAGTTCGATGCCGTCGGTGTCCGGCATGCCGATGTCGCTGATCAAAATATCGAATGCGGACGCTTTGATCTTTTCGAGAGCCTCGGACGCGCTTTCGGCCGTCTCCGTCCGCGCACTTTCATTTTCCAGAAACAGCTTGGTCGGGATCAGGCTGTCCCGATCGTCGTCGACGAGCAGAATACTTATTCCTTCAAGGGCTCTTCCGCCCGCCGCCAAAAGACTTTTTTCGTCTACCGGAGGCGAGTAAAATTCGTCGGCCAGCGGCAGACGCACGCGAAAAACGCTGCCGGCGTCGCGGCCGTCGCTGTCGACCTCTATCTGGCCGCCGTGCATTGTGACGATCGTCCGTGCGATCGTCAGGCCGAGGCCGAGGCCGGTGTAATTGCGCTTGGTCGACGCATCGGCCTGCCTGAACCGGTCGAAGATGTACGGCAGAAATTCCGGCTCGATCCCGACGCCGGTGTCCGTTACGGCGAGGATCGCCTCGTTCTTGTCGCGGCGGGCCTCGACCGTTATCGATCCGCTTGTCGGCGTGAATTTTATCGCGTTCTGCACAAGGTTTGAGATCACCTGTTGGAGGCGTACCGGATCGGCGTCGAGGAATATGCTTTCCGCCTCGCGTTTGAACTCGTACGTGATGTCTTTTGCGGCGGCCAGCGGCCCGACCGTTTCGGACACCGTGGCGATCACCGTTATCAGATCGCAAACTTCGGTCTCGATCCGCATCTTGCCGGAGATTATCCGCGATACATCGAGCAGGTCTTCGATCAGGCTGCTCTGAAGCCGCGTGTTGCGCTCGATGACCTCGAGTGCCTTTGCGGCACTGGTTTTATCGAGCACGTCGGACCGCAGCATCCGCACCCAGCCGAGCATCGCGTTGAGCGGCGTCCGCAGCTCGTGCGAGAGCACCGACAAAAATTCGTCCTTCGCACGGTTGGCGCTTTCGGCTTCGCTTCGGGCCTCGGCTTCGATCTGGATCAGGCGGACGTTTTCGATAGCGACCGCGGCGAGGCTGGCCGCCATCTCGAGTGCGACGACATGTTCATGCGCGAACGCGAAATTGTCGTACGCCTGGACCTCGAAGGTGCCGATCACGCGGTCCATTACCAGTATCGGGACGGCGACCGACGACATCGGGTTTATTCCGTTCTCGTTCAGCACGAGGTGCGTCCTCGTTTTCATGACATCCATGTAGTCGTTCACGATCACGCTGCGCTTACCGTAAACGGCCTTCGAATTGGGCCCGCCATCGTCGGTGAGTTCGATCGGCGGCAATTTCGAGATATCCACCTCGCCCTCATCGCTCCAGACATACGCGGCTTTCCGCATCCGCGTCGGGGCGTCGTAGAACGATACGAAGAACGCCGAACACTGCATCGACGAGCGGATGAACTCGCCGACCTTTCGGTAAATGCTGGTAAGATCGCGGGCACGTCCGAGCGTCTCGGCGAGCGGCACGATGCGGGCGAGCAGTCCTTGATATTCCTCGGCGGCCTGGCGTTCGGCCGCGACCACGGCTTCCTGAGCTTCCCGTATTTCGTGGATATCCGTGGCGGTGCCGTACCACTGTAGAATTCGTCCGTCCGTATCCTTGATCGGGATCGCTCTGCTCAAATGCCATCGAAACCCGCCGTCCGCCATCGTCAACCGATGTTCGACCGAATAATCGGTGCCGCGGCGGACCGCCGCGTCCCACGCCTCGCCCGTCGCGCGTGCGTCGTCCGCGTGCACGCCGGGGCTCCAATCCCAATTTCCCTGGGCGGTCTGTTTGATACCTAAAAACTTCTCAACGCGATGGTTGTAATATGTAACGGTTCCGTCCGGGTCGGCGACCCATACGACCTGCGGCATTGCATCCGCCATCTGCTGCAGCCGTCGCTCCGATCTGCGGAGCGTTTCTTCCGACCGCTTTCGCTCGGTGACGTCCTGAATAACAGTCAGCGCGCTCGGTTCACCCCCGATCTCGAGCATCTCGGCCGACAGCAGGCCGATCAATTCGGTTCCGTTCTTTAACCGAAATGTATATTCCCGGTTACGGATGCTGCCCTCGCGCTGAAGCGTGTCGAGCTCCACCGTGCGGTCGACTGACGTATCCCACAAATTCAGTTCGTCCGTCGATCTGCCGATCGCCTCCTCGCGCGAGTAGCCCGTCACGTCCACGAATGTCTGATTGATCTCCGTCAGCTTGCCGGTCCGGAGCGACGTGATCGTCACAACAAGCGGGCTGGCGTTGAACGCTTTGGCGAACCTCTCCTCCGATTCGCGAAGCACCATCTCTGCTTTCTTGCGTTCGCTAACGTCGCGAACGATGCTCATCAAAAAATGCTCGCCGCCGATCCATGAGCCGTTCGCGGTTATCTCGACCGGGAAGGCGGTGCCGTCCTTTTTAACGTGAATGGTCTCGAAATTAACGCTCCCGTTCGCGGCGGACCTGAGTTGGGCGTCGAGAGTGTGGCGCGTGCTCGGATGCCGCATTTCGAACACGTTCATCCCGATCATTTCTTCGCGGGTGTAACCGTAAGATGCGACAGCCGCCTGGTTTACCTCGACGATCTCGCCATCCGGCCGCAGCAGCCATATCACGTCGCGGGCGTGCTCTGACAGCAAACGGTACCGCTGCATGATCATCTCGGCTTCCTTTCGATCCGTGATGTCGATTATCACGCCCGGCAGCCGGATCGGCTCACTGGCCGCGTCCTTTTCGACCCTGCCGCGGGCCGTCACCCACCGTATCGAACCGTCTTCGTCGACAAGCCGGTAGTCCGTTTCGAAGAAACCGTCCTCGTCCTGCATCGCGTCGGCGATCGCCGACTCCAGTTTGGGCCGGTCCGCCTCGAACACCGACCGCACGAACGTCTCCATCGAAGATCCGGAGGCGTCGCCCGGCTCGAGCGAGAAAAGCCGTGCCAGATTTTCATCGGCGGTGACGCGATCGTTTTTGATGTCCCATGTCCATGTGCCGATCTCGCTGGCCGCGAGCGTCGTTTCGAGCCGGGTCTTGGCTTCGGCAAGCTCGATCTGAGCCCGGGCACGTTCTACCGCGTCCCATGTCTGGTTGGCGACGTCGCGGACGAACGCAACTTCCTCAGACGTCCATTCGCGGACCGTCGAGTGATTTACGTACAGGCCTGCTCGCCACCGTCCGTTGCGAATGATGGGAGCGCCGATCAATGCTCGTGCACCAATTTCGCCGAAGACCGAGTCCGATGTCAGCGGATCGGCCGCGGCGTCGGCGATTCCCAGAGTTCGACCGTTTCGCACCTCGGTTAGATATTTAGAGCCAATACCGATCGCCGGGAAAAGGCCCGTCAGCGGTTCGAGCACGCCGTCGGTCCACGACTCGCCGAACGCAAGCGTGTCATCGTCAGCCATCTCAAAAAAGCCCACGCGATTTGCTTTGATGTGTACGCCAACGGCTTCGGCGGCAAAGGTCATGATCGATGCCGGATCGGTGGTTTCGCGTTGCGCCTTGAGCAGCCGAAGCAATACGAGCTGGCGTTCCTGATTCGCCCGCAACGCCTCTTCGGCGATCTTTCGCGCCGTTATGTCCTGGTGAACGAGTGCGACTTCCTCGATCGTTCCGTCCGCAGCCTTCAACGGATATGCGACGGCCGAGACCCAGCGTTCCGGTTCGGCATTCGTCGACACACCGGGAATCGATTCCTCGGGACTGTAATTAATGGCCGGAATATCGACCGGTTCGCCCGCGAACGCACGCTCGATGAACGGCGCGATACCTTTTTCGGCGAGCTGCGGGTCGCGGCGGACATTATATTCCGGGATCTCGTGCAGTTTCGCTCCCCACAGTTCTTGCCACGCCTGATTTACACTGACGGTGTTGCCCGCCGGATCGAACAACTGAATGCTGAACGGCGCCTGTTCCATCAATGCTCGAAAGCGCTCTTCGCTTTCCGCGAGAGCCTGCTGCAACTTTCTCTGCTCGGTGATATTGAGCGCCGTGCCGCCGATTCCGATGATGTTGCCTTCGTCGTCGCGCCGCGGTTCGATCTGAAGATCGAACCACTGTTCGCCGCCCGGCGTACGGGCAGAAACGATCTCGCGGGCCGAAACTCCCGTTTCGATAACCTTGCGTTTCAGCATCATCCGCCGCTCGGCCTCCGGGCCCGGCGTGAGCTCAACGTCGGTCTTTCCGATAATGTCCGGCGCGTACGGATCCGCAGGGAAGACCCACAAATATCGAAGCTCGAGGTCCTGCTCGTAAACCGTAACGGCACCGCTCGAAAGCGACAGGCGAAACCGCTCCTCGCTTTCTTTCAAAAGCAGGTCGGCACGCCGTCTCTCCTGATCGGCGTTCTTGCGGTCGGTGATGTCGATCCCGACACCGTAAAGCCGTACGGCATCGCCCTTGTCGGAATATACGGCTTGCCCGCGGCCTTCCATCCAGTGAACGCTGCCGTCGGCGTAATAGAAGCGAAATTCCATCACGTACGGCCGGTGTTCGGCGATCGCTTTGCGGACTTCCGCTGCCGCATACTCGCGGTCGTCGTCGTGGATGAGCGAATAGTAATGCTCGTCCGTCCCCCGGAATTCGCCCGGCGCCAGCCCGAAGATCGCCTCGAGCTCGTCGCTCCACCAGATCACGCCCGCCGAGATGTCGCGCTCCCACGCGCCCATGCGGCTGCTCTGGATCGCCATGGTCAGCAATAACTGGTTTTGGTTCAGTGCTTCCTGCTGGCGGCGTTGATCGGTGATGTCGCGGGCGATCTTCGCCGCACCGACAACCTTTCCCGAATCGTCCCGGATCGGCGATACAGAAAGTGAAATATCAACATCGCTACCGTCCTTACGGCGCCTGACGGTCTGGATGTGGTCGACGATGTTGCCGCTTCTGATGCGCGCGATTATCTCCACTTCCTCGTCGGTGCGGTCGGGCGGGATGAGTATGTATATCGACTGTCCGATCGCTTCATCTGCGGTATATCCGAACATCTTTTCGGCGGCGTTGTTCCAGCTCGTGATGATACCGTTCAGGTCCTTGCTGACGATCGCATCGTCCGATGACTTAACGATCGCCGCAAGACGCTGCATCGCCGTAAAGTAGTCAGGGCGCTCGGCGGCATCCCCGCTTTTTACGCGAGTGTTGGGAGGATTTTCTTTGCCGCTTGTTGGGTTCGCACCCGGATCGGCTGCGTTTTCGGTTTTTTTTCCTTTCACGTGATGGACTACCCCTGCTGGTCTGGACTAATTCTTTAGGAATTCGGCCGAAACGTCAAGAACTAAGTGGCTCGCGACGCGGTCCGGCGGCCTCGCCTGCCGCCGACTCGGGCTCATTAATTAAAGTTGACAACGAGGCACTCAACTATTATACTCATTATATGCTCAAGTAGACTTATTAATCGGAAGAGCTATTTTACATAATCGGAGAATAAAGAATGAGCAAGATCATTGGCATTGACCTCGGAACGACGAACTCGGTCGTCGCTGTTATGGAAGGCGGCGAACCGGTCGTTATCACCAATTCTGAAGGCGGACGGACGACTCCGTCGGTCGTCGCGTTTACAAAGGACGGAAACCGTCTCGTCGGACAGGTCGCCAAGCGTCAGTCCGTTACGAATCCGGAAAATACGCTCTTTTCGATCAAGCGGTTCATGGGCCGCAAATTCGACGAGGTCGAGGGCGAGATCAAACAGGTGCCGTACAAGGTCGAAAAAACCTCGAACGGCGATGTAGGGATCAACGCGGACGGCAAGCATTTCAGCCCGCCCGAGATTGCGGCGATGGTGCTTCAGAAACTGAAGCAGTCGGCCGAAGACTACCTCGGCTCAAAAGTTGATAAGGCGGTCATCACCGTACCCGCGTACTTTAACGACGCCCAGCGTCAGGCGACCAAGGACGCCGGCAAAATCGCGGGCCTCGAAGTCCTGCGTATTGTGAACGAGCCGACGGCTGCCGCTCTGGCGTACGGATTGGATAAGAAGAAGGACGAAGTCATCGCGGTGTTCGACTTCGGCGGCGGTACGTTCGATATATCGGTGCTCGAGGTCGGCGAAGGCGTTGTGGAAGTTAAATCGACCAACGGCGACACGCACCTCGGCGGCGACGACGTCGACGAAGTGCTGATCTCATGGATCATCGACGAGTTCAAGAAAGACCAGGGAATCGACCTGCACAACGACAAGATGGCGCTTCAGCGTTTGAAGGAATCCGCTGAAAAGGCCAAAGTCGAGTTGTCGTCGGCGATGGAGACGGAGATCAATTTGCCGTTCATCACGGCTGACGCATCCGGTCCGAAACATCTTGTGATGAAGCTGACCCGCTCCAAGTTCGAGCAGCTCGTCGAACCGATCCTCAAGCGTCTGATGCCGCCCGTCGAACAGGCGATCAAGGACGCTGGGCTTACGCCAAAGGATATCGAAGAGATCGTTCTCGTCGGCGGTTCGACCCGCATCCCGAAGGTGCAGGAAATGGTCAAGGAATTCTTCGGCAAGGAACCGAACAAAACGGTCAATCCTGACGAAGTCGTTGCTCTCGGTGCGGCGGTCCAGGCAGGCGTTCTCGGCGGCGAAAAGACGGACATCCTGCTCCTCGACGTGACGCCTTTGACGCTCGGCATTGAGACCTTGGGCGGCGTGATGACGCAGATGATCCAGCGGAACACGACGATCCCGACCCGCAAGTCCGAGATCTTCTCGACTGCTTCGGATAATCAGACTTCGGTCGAGGTTCACGTGCTTCAGGGCGAGAGGCCGATGGCGACGGACAACAAGACGCTCGGCAAATTCCACCTGGTCGGCATTCCGTCGGCTCCGCGTGGTATGCCGCAGGTCGAGGTCACATTCGACATCGACGCCAACGGCATCGTCAACGTCTCGGCGAAGGACGTCGGCACTGGCCGCGAACAGAAGATCACCATCACCGCTACGTCGGGACTGTCTAAGGACGAGATCGACAAGATGATGAAGGACGCTGAATCGCACGCCGGCGAGGACGAAAAACGCAAAGCCGAGATCGAGGCCCGCAACCGTCTCGACGGTCTGATGTACAACACTGAGAAGACGCTCGGCGAAAACCGCGACAAGGTCGATGCGGCGGCGGCGACCGAAATAGACGAAGCCATTGCAGAAGCGAAAACGGCACTCGCCGGAACCGACACCGAGGCGATGAACAACGCGTTCGAGAAACTGCAGACCGCGTCGCACAAGATAGCCGAAGCTCTCTACAGCCAGGCGGGCCAGGCAGCCGGCGGCGGTGAAGAAGGCGGCCAGGAACAAGCCGCGTCCGCTTCGGCAGGCGCGGAAGGCGACGGCGGTTCCGCACCAGCTGACGACAACGTCATCGACGCCGAATACGTCGACGTCGAAGACGAGAAGAAGTAGAAGCTATACGTGCTATATAATGATGAGCGGCGGGCATTTTGACGCCGCTCATCAAAAAACTATGCAAGTTATAGAAGTTGAGGAAGATCTGTTGGCGGAAATTTGCGAAGCCGCAAATTTCGAGGGCAAAAGCTGTGCTGAATATGTCAGCCGTGCACTTCGGGAAGCATTGCGAGAGACCGAGAATTTGCGCCTCATGCCGGAAAAAATACAACGGCATAAGGAGAGTTACGAAAAGTACCCTCAAGAGTTAGATGATAGCGAAGAGGAATGGGCTTATTGGCGAAAAGTTTATGAAGAATTTGAGCGGAGCAAAAAATGATTCAAGGCGATGTCTGTTGGCACACCTTTAGAGAACCTGACAAGCGTCGCCCCGTTTTGATCCTGACAAACAATGAACTAATTCCGCAGCTAACTCAGGTAACCGTCGCTCAAATTACAAGGACTGTTCGCGGCAGTGATTCTGAAGTCTTGTTAGGAACGTTTGACGGGATGGTCGATGAATGTGCCGTTAATCTCACTAACATTAAAACGGTAGAGAAAAGCAAAATAAGCAGAGCCGTAATTACCAACCTTTCCCGCGAGAGAATGAGAGAAGTGCGCGAGGCGATCGAGTTTGTGTTTGATTTCGATAAATTGCACTCGGACGCTGCCGAGTAACGAATGGCAAAGAAAGATTATTACCAGACCCTCGGCGTGAAAAAGGACGCTAAAGCGGACGAGATTAAAAAGTCGTACCGCCGGTTGGCGCGCAAGTTTCACCCGGATGTGAATCCGAACGACAAGACGGCCGAGGAAAAATTCAAGGAAGTTCAGGAAGCCTACGACGTTCTTTCGGACGAGAAAAAACGTAAGGTTTTCGACCGCTTTGGATATTACAACGACAATCTCGACGCAGACTCGCCGTTCGGTGCAGGAGCATCCGCGGCGGGCGGCGGCGCGGGCGGATTCGATTTCTCGGGATTCGACTTTTCGGGGGCGAGCGGATCGGCCGGCGGCGGCAGCTCGAGTTTCCGCGATATCTTCTCCGACCTGTTTGGTGGAAGCGGAGCCCCGGGCGGTCGAACTGCGCAGCCCGAACCTCCGCGTGCGATGCCGAAAAAAGGCCGCGATATCGAGATACCGCTTGCCTTGAGTTTCGAAGAATCGTTTACCGGCCTGACAACTAATATCACCGTCAACCGATCCGAACAGTGTTCGCGCTGTCACGGGGCCGGCGACACCGGCGGGCCGGTGATCACGTGCCCGACATGCAGCGGAACGGGACAGGTCATGCGCTCCGGCGGACGTCTGCAGTTCTCGCAAACGTGTCCCGATTGCGAAGGAACCGGCCGACGCCGCACGCCTTGCTCGCAGTGCAACGGCAAAGGCGTGACGCCCAAAACCGAGCAGGTGAAGATACGAATCCCCGCGGGCGTCGATACCGGTTCGCGCGTGCGAATCCCGAAAAAAGGACATGGCGGCCGCCTCGGCGCCGAGCCGGGCGATCTGTTCATCGTCACCAACGTCGGCAAGCACAAATTCCTCGAGCGAAAGGGCGACAATATTTATGTGACCGTCCCGATCAGCGTCCCCGAGGCCGCTCTCGGCGCCAAGATCGAAGTGCCGACCGTCGAAGGGAAGGCGCAATTAAAGATCCCATCCGGAACCGAGTCAGGACAAAAATTCCGTCTCCGCGAGCGAGGGTTTCCCAGCTTGAGAAACCCGAAACTTCGCGGCGACCAGTTTATCGAAGTGAAAATTACGCTGCCGAAAGTAATATCCGAGGAAACAAAAGAAACCCTCCGGCAGTTCGAAAAACAAAACCCCGAAAACGCCCGCAAGGCGATGGGGCTCGAATAAGTCAGAACCACACAGCGTGAGCGGGGTGGTTCTTCGACAACTTTGTCGACACTCAATATCGCTTGTTAGCGACCGCCAGAAACCACCCGCTCACGCGAGGTGGTTCTGACAAGATATGAAGAAGCGTATAAAGACATACACCATCAGCGCCGTGGCGGAGATTTACGATATCCATCCGCAGACGCTGCGCTTGTACGAACGCGAGGGGTTACTCAAGCCTTCGCGCTCGGACGGCAATACGCGTCTTTACGAAGATTCGGATCTCGAACGGCTCGAAATAATTCTTTCATTAACACGCGACCTCGGCGTCAATCTCGCGGGCGTCGAGATCATTCTGAACATGCGCGAAAAGATGGACGCCATGCAGAAAGAGTTCGAGCGATTTTTCGAATATCTGAAAAACCACGCCAGCGAATATTCACGCACCGGCCCGCCGGAGGAAAGCGACGCCCTCGTCGTCGTCTCCCGCATGCGCCGGACCAACTACCGCGAGATAATCGTCGACGAAGATTAGCCATAAAACACAGGATCGTCGTTTGCGGCTCCGTCCGGCATCGCATAAATTGCCTCCGGCTTTAGCCGGAGGTTAAGTTTCAATATGTACCCGGCTTCAGCCCAAATTCAAAAAAAATAAGATCCTCGTGTCTCCAGCCCGATCCCTTCGGCTGAAGCCATGCGGATTTTCTCAATTCCTTTGGCTAAAGCCCGGATCGATGCTTCACCATTCCTCCGGCTAAAGCCGGAGGCAATTGATCGTCCATTTCAAAACCCACGTCGCTCGCTTTGATTTTTTTCGCGACTTGAGGCATTATCCTCACGTTCCACCCAGACCTCATTTTTCAGGAGTAAACCTCGAATGAATCTCCCGCTCGGAAGACGCTGTCTTTCATTCTTCTCTCTCTGTCTGTTCGCCGCACTCGCAATAAACGCACAAGACCTCGACGACGTAGAGATCTCCGGAAGGATCGTCGATTCAAACAACCAAGCGGTCGTCGGTGCGACCATCAAAGCAACCGAAACACAGACCGGCGTCGAACGTACCGTCACTTCGAACGAGGAAGGCAGATATTCGATCATCGAACTGAAACCCGGCGTTTATAAAGTAATAGTCAATGCAACAGGTTTCGGCGCTAAAGGAAGTGCTGAGCTTCAAACCGTCTCGGGCCAGAACGTGCGGCTTGATTTCGATCTTTCGCCAGCGGGCGTGACGGCTGAGCAGAATGTGACCGTGACCGACGACGATGCTCCTATTGTCGATACGAGCCGCACGATCGTCGGCGGCACGATCACCGAACGCGAGATCGAAGAGATCCCGAACAGCGGCCGCAATCCGCTCGACCTCGTCCTTACGCTCGGCGGCACATCCGAAGAACAGCTTTCCACCAGCGGCCTGGCCGAGGACAGATCGGCAAGCGTGGCGCCGCTGGAGCAGGGAAATTTCTCGCTTTCCGGCGGAACGGCCTACTCCAACAACCTGACGATCGACGGCCTCGACAACAACGACGACCGCTCGTCGCGTGACCGCTTTCAGCCGTCGCTCGAAGGGATCGCGGAAGTTCAGGTAATCACGAATCAATTTTCGTCGGAGTACGGACGTGCGTCCGGCGGACGAATCAACCTCCGGACTCGTTCGGGCAGCAACCGTTTTCGCGGGCGTGCGTTCATGTTCTACCGCGATGACGCGCTGAACGCCAACACTTATTATAACAACGCTCACGACCCGTTCATTCCCCGGCCCAAACTGACGGAATATAATCCCGGATTCACTTTCAGCGGCCCGGTGATCCTGCCGTTCGGTGAAGGCAGATCGCTGTTTGACGGCCACAACCGCACGTTCTTCGCGATGGCGTACGAGTACGCGAAGGTCCAGGACACGACGCTGATCGACGCGTATGTTCCGGTCGTGGCAAATCCGCGTTACACGCTCCCAACTTCGACCGGCGGCAGCCAGACGTGCGACGGCAACCCGCCGGTGCCAAATCCGCCAACACAGCCGACGACGCCGTGTGCGCCAACGTCCGGTCCGCCGACGGCCGCGTACGTCGTTCCTTATAATCGTTCGCTGCCGACGCCGAACAACAACCATACGTTCACCGCACGGATCGATCACAAACTGTTCAAAAACAACGACATTACTTTCGGCCTTCAGTTGGGTTTCCGGGACAATCTGCGTCAAAGCACCGACAGCGTGACCCGGTTGGAAGACGCGTTCCAGGCCAAGAAAAGCAACACGCGGGCGTACAACGTAACGGACAATCACGTTTTCGGCGCGAACGCCGTGAACCAGATCCGTGCTCAATATTCGATCTTCAAGCCGAGCTTCCAGACCTCGAATCCGAACGATCCCGTCGTGCTGATCAGCTACCGCGATCCGGTCAGCAACAGCGTCCGCACGCTGACGGCCGGCAACTCGTCCGCGAGCACGTTTTCAGCCTCGGGCAGCACGATAAATTTCCCCGACGCACGGCAAGAAACGAGATGGCAGTTCCAGGACTCGCTCACGCTGGTCGCCGGTTCGCACACGATCAAGACCGGCATCGATTATCAGAGCGTAAACTCTGAAACCGTCGGGCTCGGCGACGCTACCGGCACGTTCAATTTCAACAGCGTTCTTAACTATGGGTTAAACACTATCTCGCGTTACCGCCAAAATTTCGGAACGGCATCGGACGTCAAAAACACGTATTACGGCGTATTCATAAACGATGAATTCAAGCCGGCCAGCAACCTTACGGTGAGCTACGGCATGCGGTACGAACGCGAGACCGCCGTCGACGACAACAACAATTTCGGCCCGCGTCTGGGCATTGCGTGGGATCCGTTCAAAAAAGGAAAGGGCGTGATCAGGTTCGGCGCGGGTATTTTCTACAACCGCGTACTGCTTCGCACGGTCGGCGATTCGATCCAGAACGCGAACGCCAACCTCGTCCAATTTGACACAAATAACGTCGGCCCGGCGGCTACCGATCCGCGGCGTGATCCGATACTGCGAGCGATCGCCGCGCGTTTTCCGTCCGGATACGCGTCGACCACCGAATTGCGAAACCTCGTGACCGCCGCGTGTGCAACTGTTGTCACGACGCTGCCCTGCAACGCCAACACCGGCTTTTCCATCGGCAACGTTTCGAGTGCTGGCAACCCGCTGCGTTCGGTCGACGCCGATCTGAAGATCCCGGAAAGCTATCAGTTCAACGTCGGTTTCGAACGCGAGATCGGCCGCGGCCTCGTTTTCGAAGCGAACTACACGGTCAACAAGACTGCGTTTCTCTGGCGCGATGTAAATTCGAACGCACCGGTCGTCCCCGCAGGCTACGCAACTTTCACCGAATACCTGCTCGCGAACCCGTTCATCCTGTCGCCGACCCGGCGGTACACGTTCTACCTCGGCTCGACCACCGACGCGAGCGGCATCGCGACCGCGCAGAACGGCACGACCAACTGCACGACGACGACCACGAACTGCTTCGTCAACCTCAACACCACCAACGGCTCGAGCACGATCCCGCTCGTGTCGCAGGCAGGCCTCAACAACAACGCGACCGGCGCGCCGATCGGGATCGCCCTCGCGGCGGTGGCGCGTTTCCGCCCCGACCAGACGGTCCAGGAAACATCGCGTATCGGCTCGCACGGCAACTCGTTCTATCAGGGCCTGATCCTCGAGATGCGCAGCCGCATTCGCAAGATCGGTTTCGGGTTCGCCGGCTCGCTGCGTGCCAATTACACGCTCTCAAGCACGATGGACGACGGCCTGAACAACACGTCGAACGCCGAGATCAACGGTGATTTCAGCCGCGAATGGGCGCGGACGACGCAGGACAGACGCCACCGCTTCAACATCTCGGGCACGTTCGACACGCCCGTCTGGCTCGGCAAACTGCGGCTGTCGCCGCTGTTCCGCTACGGCAGTTCGTCGCGATTTAATTTGGGCGCGGGTGACGATCGAAACCTCGACGACGGCAGCACCGACCGCGTCAATTTCAGCGGAAGTATCTCTGGTATAAGGTATCGCGGGCCCCGCTCGCCGATTCCCGCGGCACTAATCGCCCAACTCTCGCTGCAGCCGATCGGCTCGCGCGGCGGCAACTTGCCCCGCAACGCCGGCACCGGCCCGAGTTTCTTCACGCTCGATTTGAACGTAACGCGCGAATGGAAATTCCGCGAACGAATGAGGTTCCGTCCCGTCATCGAATTCGACAATATCCTCAACGCCTCGGTCTTCAGCTTCGGCTCCGAATTCGTCGACTTCACCGGCCTAACCGCCGCCAACTCCCAAGCCCAACAAGAGTTCCTAGTCCCCACCCGAACCTACCGCCAACGCCAGATCCGCATCGGCTTCCGGTTCGACTTCTGAAACCGTAGGCGGCTCGCGGCGGGAACGCCGGCATCCGTGCCGGCAAAAACTGGAACGCCGGCATCCTGCCGGCCATGAGCGTGAAACGCGAAAAGGCGCCTGATCGATCAGGCGCCTTTCTTTGGCACAATTCGCGTCCACCGGACGCGTTGCCGGCGTTCCAGCCGCGTTGTCTGCCGGACGCCGCTTTGTTATTGGTAAGAAAAAAGATGACGCTCGGCGGGCATTTATGATATTTTAATCATGTTGAACAACTTTGTTCATCCCCCGCCGTTTTATGAGCCCAGAATTATTAGAGAAACGCGAGGTCCTGACCGAGGTGTCGATCGAATCGGTGCTTTTGGATGCGGACCTGTTCGTCAAATACCGCTCGCCGGAGAAGGCGTTCGCCCTGCTCCACGATTCGCTCGAACGCAGCCCGCGTTCGATCTCGCTGCGTGAAAAGCTCCGCGACATCAGCATCCGTCAAAAAAACCTCAACGAGGCCGCAAAACAGTGCCTCGCACTTGTTAGCCTGTACATCGGCCGCGAAGAATTCGACCTGGCGTATGACCGCCTGCAGGAAGCGAAACTGCTCGACCCGCGTGTCTCGGTCGCCCCGGGCCTCGAGGCAATCCGGCGTGCACGCCGGCCCGAATTCGCCGTCACCCGCGATAAAACTCCTCAGAAGGTCCGCACCGATCTTACGTTCGCCGGAAACCTGGCTTACGTCTCGATCTTCGACGCGGTCCAGGTGATCGAAAGTGCCAAAATGACGGGCCTTTTGGTGCTTAAATCGGACATGCATTTGGCCAATGTTTCCTTCAACGAGGGCCGAATTGTGGACGCGGAATGTAACGGAAAAAATGGGGCCGTGGCCTTTCGGGATGTCATCGAGATCTCGCAGGGCACGTTCGAATTTTCCACCTCCGATCACGAATTCCCGGTCGTCATCCAGATCGCCAGCAATACCAATTTCCTGCTCGACTGCCTGACCGAACTCGACAACGAACGAGCCGAAAAACAGGGCCTCAGAAACGTCGCCGGAGAGCCGTTGTAAGCTTAGTCTGCCGCCAATAGTCAGCAAAACACGAAGGAGGACGACATTTGATCGTCCTCCTTTTTTAGTAGCGGTCATTCGGGGCCGTTCCATCAAGACACGCCGACGGGATGTCGATCGTCCGAAAACAAGACGCCGCGACGTTGGCACGCTCTTTGCGGTTACCCAGGCAGTGAGCTGCCTGCGGCAGCGGCGGCAGCAGACCAAATTACGGAGGGTGAAAATGACGCAAAATCCAGTTGATGATAAGGGGACCGGGCAGCCTCAGGCCCGCGAAATGATGACGCGGCTAAATGAAAGCGCGGGACACGGCAGCCTCGAAGAACTCGGGCTCATAATGGGCCGGCCCGAGGATGAGCTACGGCGATTTTTGGACGGAGCGGAGCCGATCGACGACGATTTCGTGATGAAAATGCGAGGTGTTGCACAGGAACGCGGGATCGATCTAGGCTAACTCTCTTATAAGCAGAGAGTTACCGGTTAAGGCCGCTATTTCACGACGAGGAAATGGCGGCTTTTGCGCGCCGCCAGGGCGGCGATTTGTGGATGTGCAGCCGAGTCTGACCGGCCGTTTCGTTTGACTAAAAACGCCAATTACAACAAAATATAGTGCCTGCATGACTACCCAAGCACTATAGAATGTTCAAGCTTCAACGCCTCGAAATCACGGGCTTCAAGTCCTTCGCCGATTACACAGAGATCGTTTTTACCGGAAACGGAATAACGGCCGTTGTCGGCCCAAATGGCTGCGGCAAGTCGAATGTCTCAGATTGTATCTCGTGGGTACTCGGCGAACAGCGTGCAAAATCCCTCCGCGGTGGCGAGATGAAAGACGTTATTTTCCAAGGCTCAAAGAACCGCAAACCTAGCGGAATGGCCGAGGTCGTCCTGCATATGCTCCGCGACGGTGACGCATTCGACGCGGACGAAAGCGAACTCGAAGGGATCGACGAAGCTCTTACCAGTATCGACGAACGAGCAGTCGATATGGATGCCATAGAGGGCCGCGATCCGGCAGAGAACGAATTGCTCGAGGCCGTCGCCGAATCGGAAACGAACCGAAACGGCTTTCATCCCGAACTAATCGAGCCCGAAACCGTGCAGACGGCTCAGGTCGGATCGGTCCAGACAGTCGGCCGAACCGTGCGATCTAAACGGCACTGGCGTCCGCGCTCATTCGCGCTCGATCTCGCACCGGGTGAGGCGGTTTCCGTCACTCGCCGTTTGTATCTCTCGGGTGAAAGCGAGTACGAGCTGAACGGCAAAACTTGCCGCCTTCGCGATATTCAAGACCTTTTCGCCGGTACCGGACTTTCGGGCGCTCACTACGCAATAATCGAGCAGGGAAGGATCGGCCAGATCCTATCCGCCAAACCGGCCGATCGACGCAACCTGATCGAGGAGGCGGCCGGCATATCAAAATTCCGCACACGCCAGCGCGCCGCCGAGTCGCGTCTCGACACGGCCAAAACAAATCTGGGACGCATTTCCGATATCGTTTCGGAAATCGACAAACAGGCGAACTCGCTGCGGCGTCAGGCCCAAAAGACACGGCGATTTATCACGCTGCAGGATGAGTTCCGAGAGTTACTGCGAGGGCTGTTTGTCGCCGAAGGGCGACATCTCTCGACCGTTCTCGATGAACTCGCTATCCGCCTCGTTGATGCGCAAAAGGCCGAGGCCGATTTCGCGGTGCGGGTGACCGAACAGGAAGAGAACTTCCACGTCTCGACTCGATCGGCCCGCGACTCCGAAGAATCGCTGTCCGAGATCCGTCGCCGTCACTCCGAAAGCGCATTGGAACGCGATCGTGCCACACGCGAGCATCGTTACCAGTCGGAGCAGATCGTCAATTTTAATAATCGTCTCGGCACTTTGCACGCCGAGATCGCCGCCGCCGAGCGACGCCTCGAGGAACTGCAGGGCGAGCGGGACAAACTCGAAAAAGACGAGCAAAAGGAAACCTCTGAGGCCGGTGCCGCTGAGATCGTGCTCCGCGACGCTGAGGACAAGTATCGGGCAATTCTCGACGAGGTCCGCCAGACCGAGTCGAATCTCGAGACCAGCCGCGCGGAACATTTGCAGCACTCAACAGCGGCCGAACGTTTCGGCGAGGTCGGCAGGCAGCTCCAGTTCAACCTCGAACGTCTCGAAGAACGTTCGTCGGGACTGAAACGCGAAACCCTCCGAGCCGACGAGGCTCACAGTGAATATGTCGCGGAACTCTCGCGTGTCACGGCCGAGGTCGAAGCCGAGCACAAAAAGCTCAACGAACTCCAGAACGAAAAACGTGACATCGCCGAGATCACGGCCGCCGCACGCGAAAAGGTCCGATACTCCGAAAGCCAGCTTGCTTCGGTGAACAGCGAATTCTCACGCGTCAGGCACAGGCTCGAAACGCTTCAGGAACTCGAGGAGAAACGTGCCGTTTACGCTCCCCAGATCCAGAAGCTGTTCGCGGAACAGTCGAAAGTCGACGTCAAACTCACGGGCGTGATCGCCGACTTTATCAAAGTCGATCAGAAAGCCGAAAAGGCTGTCGAAGCGTTGTTCGGTACTTTCCTGCAAACGGTGATCGTTGAGAACGCGGCCGATGCCGCAAAAGTTACGTCGTGGCTGTCCGGAGGGAAAGCCGGCCGGATCGCGACGCTCGTCGTTCCAAAAGATCTGCTAAAGAAAGGGACACCGTCACCCGATGCTTTGAAGATCGAAGACCACCTGGGAATCTCGGGCGGATTTCGCGACGTCCTGCGTAAGGTATTCCCGCGCGAAATGTCAGCGGTGCTGGTCGAAAGCCTGGACTCGGCCGATGCTGCGGGCGCGCCATCCGCCGTAAGTTACGACGGTGATCTGCTGGTCGAGGGCTCGCTTTTTATCGTCGGCCGTAACAGCGGTGACGAAAAGAACGCCTCGCTTCTCGCGTTCAAACGGGAGCTGACGGAACTTGAATCCAGCGCCGCCGAACTGACAGCCAAGATCGAAAATGCGTCGGCCGAACACGAAGCGAATCGGGCCGCCCTGGCCGTTCAGGAAGAAAAGACCGTCGACCTTCAGGCGTTGATCATCAAGGTCGAACGCGGACTCGTCTCGCTCGAGGCGCAACAGTCCGTGGCAAAGCAGGAGATCGATCGTGCCGAGCGGCACAAAAAGGTCGTCGCGGAAGAAGCAAAACAGATGGCCGGTGAGATCGCCGATGTCGCGCGTCGAATCGCGGAAGCCGTTGACAATATGAAGGCTGCGGAAGCCTTGCGCACCGGTGCGGGCGCCGGTCTCGAGAATATCGGACGCCTCCTTGCCGAAGCCCGCAACCGCGCCGACGCGGCCAATTTCGATCTGAACGAAAAACGCACGGTTGCCGCTACATCCGGTGAACGCCGTCGGTCCGTACAGTCAGCTCTTCGCCGCCTCGACAACGAGCGAAAGGAACTCGAATCACGCACGGCGTTACAAAACCTTGAGATCATCGAAATCGAAAATAAGACCGTCGAACTCCAGTCCTCTATCGCCGCGATCACCGGGCGGATCGAATCGTCCGACCTTGAGATCTCGGGCGAAGAAACCGAACTCTCGTCAGCGGTCGAAGCGGTCAAACTGGAGCGCACGCGTTCGGACGAGGCAAGCCACGAGCTTGCTGACCTGAATCGGAAATCGGCCGAGGCTCTCAATATTCGCTCGGCGATCGAGGTGCGTCAGACAGAGGCGTCGACTCAGCTTCGCAATCTGAACGAAAAGTGCCTTCAGGAATTGAACGTGCCGCTGCCCGAACTTATCGCTTCACACCAGCCGACGGACGAATTTGATCTGGAGCGGGGCCGAACGGAAGTCGACGACCTGCGGCGCCGGCTCGAGAGTTTCGGTGCGATCAACATGCTCGCCGTCGAAGAGTTGGTTGAGACCGAAGAACGCCTATTATTTTTGACATCTCAGCGTCAGGACATTATCGACAGTATCGAGTCGGCCGAAGAAGCCTTGCGCGAGATCAAGGAACGGTCGCGGGCGCGGTTCAAGGAAGCGTTCGAAGCCGTTAACGCGAATTTTGTCGAGTTCTTTCAAGAACTTTTCGGCGGCGGTCGCGGCGAAATGACGCTGCTCGAGAACGACGATATTCTCGAGGCGGGAATCGAAGTCGTCGCACAGCCGCCCGGCAAACGCCTGCAGAATATTTTGCTGTTGTCCGGCGGGGAAAAAGCGATGACTGCGATCGCTCTTGTACTCGCCATTTTCAAATACCGACCGTCGCCGTTCTGTCTCCTCGACGAGGTCGACGCTCCGCTTGACGAAGCCAATGTCGGCCGCTTCGTTACCAAAATCGCCGACATGTCGGAAAAGACGCAATTTATTGTCATCACCCACAACAAACGGACAATGGAGGCTGCCCGCGCGCTTTACGGCGTTACCATGCAGGAAGCGGGCGTTTCCAAGATCGTCTCGGTCAAGTTCGATTAGCCGTCCGTTTTGGCATTTCACAGCCGCACGATAAACTCTTCAGCGTTTTGTATCATCGAACCTTCGGTCGGATAACCGTCGAACCGCGCGTTTTCGAGCGACATTATGTTCAAGAATCAAAGGCTCATTTTTGCTATTTTCATCGCAACGCTTTGCTTCGTTCCCGTCGCGATTTTCGCTCAGTCCAAACGTCGGAAACCGCCCGCAAATCTCGCTGTTCCGACAGCGGCGTCAACGCCTAAACCTGACGTTACGGTCATCGCAGTACCGGAACAAAATTTGCGGGGCAAAAGGAACGAGCGTCCGGGCAGCGGCGCCGGCGGGACCGGGAAGGCTGTCACCGTCGAAGCCTCAAAACCCGTATACTTTTACGAGTTCACGCATCCCTATTATCTCGTTCGAAAGGTGATCATCGAACACGACCAAAACGGCAAGGGAAAAATCTCGTTCATGAAGGGCGGATACACCGAGCCGATCACAGATCCGCTCGAAGTTTCACCGGCCGCGATGGAACGCCTGCGCACTGCATACGCGGCCCTCAACTTTCTCGATTCGAACGAAAATTATCAGTACGAAAAAGACATGCCGCATCTCGGCGTGATGAAGATAACGTTGCGAAAGGACGGCCGGGAGCGGTCGAGCGAATTCAACTGGACGGTCAACAAGGACGCCAAGGCCATCACTGACGAGTACCGTAAGCTCGGGAACCAGTACATCTGGATGTTCGATGTCAATCTAGCTCGCGAAAACCAGCCGCTTCAAGCACCGGGCCTAATGGATGAACTGGATTCGCTGCTAAGGCAGAAAGGAGTTTCCGATCCAATGCAAATGCTGCCGTTCCTCCAAAAGCTGACGTTGGACGAGCGCATACCGCTCATCGCCCGCAATCACGCGACGAAAATAATTGCCGCAATCGAAAAACAGGCGGCGAAAGACGCTAAATAATTTGCGACGACGTGCGGGTTGGCGGGACGATATTTTCTCGTCCCGCCGGTTAGAAGCTTAAGAATAAATTTAGGAACTTGCCGGGGCAACCTTCTCCGAAAATTCAGGCTCGCTTGCCGGTGAGATCTCTTCGAAATCGGTGCTCAGCGCCTGTTCGATGACCTGCCTTTGCTCCAGTTCATGAATTGCGTACGAGCCGGTCGCCGGCGATGCCGACGGCGAACGTCCGACAAATCGCAAAGACGCGGCCGCTGGCAATATCTCCCGCAGACGCTCTTCGACAAATGTCCACCCGCCCATATTCTGTGGTTCTTCCTGCGTCCAGAAAACCTGTGACGTGTTCGGGTATTCGGCAAAAATACCTTGCAGAGCTTTCGCCGGAAACGGGTAAAACTGCTCGAGCCTAACGACCGCTACGCCCTTGGCAGCATTCTCTTCGCGGGTGGCGTCGAGGTCGTAAAAAACCTTTCCGCTGCACAGCACCACGCGTTTGACGGCGGATTTGTCCACCGCACGGGCGTCATCGATGATGGGTTTAAATCCGCCGTTTTCAAGTTCGCCGATCGTCGAAGTTGCCGCCGGCAGCCGCAAAAGGCTCTTCGGCGTCATCACGACAAGCGGCCTGATCGTTTTCTGCATTGCCTGACGCCGAAGCAGATGGAAATACTGCGCCGGTGTTGTCGGATAGCAGACCTGAAGATTATTCTCAGCACAAAGCTGCAAAAACCGTTCGAGGCGAGCCGACGAGTGCTCCGGCCCCTGGCCTTCGTACCCGTGAGGCAGCAGCAGTACCAGGCGACACGTTTGATTCCATTTATCCTCGGACGCCGCGATGTACTGGTCGATGATGACCTGTGCGCCGTTGGCAAAATCGCCGAACTGCGCTTCCCAGGCGACGATCTCCTCGTTGGATTTTACCGAATAGCCGTACTCAAAGCCGAGCACGCCCGACTCCGAAAGGCTGCTGTCGAAAACGTAAAAGCGCGACTTCGGCTTGTCAGGATTACGAAGCTCGGTCAGCGGCGACCATCGTTCGCCGGTCAGCGTGTCGTACATCGATGCGTGACGATGCGAGAACGTGCCGCGCCCCGAGTCCTGCCCGCTCAAGCGAAACGGATAACCTTCGACGACCAGCGATCCGATCGCCATCGCTTCACCAAATCCCCAATCCATCGGAACTTCGCCCGTCCCCATCTTCGCTCGCCGAGCGAGCTGCCCGACCATTTTGGGATTGACGTGAAAATGTTCAGGCACGAGTGATACCTTTTCGGCCACCTGCCGCAGAATGTCACTGCTCGTCCCGGTTTCAAGAACGGCCGAACCGTCTTCTTCGACCGCAGGAGCCGCAAGCGCGACCTTTTTCGGTTTATTCGACGCTATCTGTTTTGCACGCTGCAGTATTCCCTCATACTTTTCGACAACAGAATCGGTCATCGCCTGAACGTCCGCCTCGGTGACGACGCCTTCCCGAACGAGATGTTCCGCGTATAGGTGACGCGTGCCGGGATGGGCCTTGACGCGCGCGTACATCAGCGGCTGTGTATAACTCGGCTCGTCGCCCTCATTGTGGCCGAGGCGGCGAAATCCGACGAGGTCGAGCACGACGTCCTTTTGGAATTCCCGGCGATAATCGAGAGCGATCTGCATTACGCGAAACGCCGCTTCGGGAGCGTCGCCGTTGATGTGAAAGATCGGCGTCTGTGTGATCTGAGCAGCGTCAGTCGAATAGATAGAACTGCGTCCCGATTCCGGTGAGGTCGTAAATCCGATCTGGTTGTTGATTACGATATGGATCGTGCCGCCGGTGCGGTAGCCGGGCAAGTTCGCGAGCTGCAGCGTTTCCATCACGATGCCCTGGCCCGCGAAGGCCGCGTCGCCGTGGAGCAGGACGGGCAAAATTTTGCTGTAAACCTCTTCGCGCGTTTCCTGTTCGCCGTTGCGAAGCTCGTCCTGTCTAGCACGGGCCATTCCCTCGACCACGGGGTTGACGAATTCGAGATGGCTCGGATTACACGACAACTCAACTCGAACATCCTTACCGGATTTCGTCTTGCGATTGCCGATCGCTCCCTGATGGTATTTTACGTCGCCTTCGTCAGCCGGGAATGCAGGATGCGACGTGCCCTCGAACATAGTAAAAATACGTTCGGCCATTTCGCCCGTGTTTGGATCGCCGACGATGTTCGTCAGCACGTTCAGGCGGCCGCGATGGGACATTCCCATGTATATCTCGTCGATACCGCGGACCGCCGCACCTTCGACCAATTGGTCGAGCATTGGAATAGCCGTCTCGCAACCTTCGAGCGAAAATCGCTTCTGCCCGAGATATTTCCTATGAAGGAAATGCTCGAACTGTTCGGCTTCGATCAGTTTTTGCAGCAGCTCTTTTCGGAGCTCGGCCGACAACGGCGGCGTGTCGACGAATTGTTCGCGGATGCGCGTCCGGATCCAATCCTTTTCGTCTCTGTTTTGGATATGACGGTATTCGATACCGACCTTGCCGCAATATGCCTTACGCAAAATGTCGAGAATGCGCCGCAGAGTTGCCGTCTTTTCGCCGTGCAGGCCGCCGGTAATAAACTCGCGGTCGAGGTCCCAGATCGTCAGGCCGAAATTTTCCAGCTCGAGTTCCGCGGCCTGATGCGTCGTCATATTCAACGGGTCGATATCCGCAAGCAAGTGACCGCGAATTCGGTAGGCGTTGATCAGCTGCAGAACGTTCGCCTGCTTCTCAGCCTGTTCGGTAAAGCGGTCACCGCCGAGCAGCGACGGGTTATAATCCTCGGCCCAGCGGAGCGGCGAATAATTGATGTCGAGACTGCGAAATATTTCGTCGTAAAAGCCGTGTTGGCCGATCAGATATTCATGAATCTTGGCGAGAAACAGACCGCTTTCGGCGCCCTGGATCACACGGTGATCATATGTACTGGTTAGCGTCACCGTCTTGCTGATGCCGAGCTGTGACAATGCTCCGGCAGTCATTGCCTGGTATTCCGCGGGATATTCGATCGCTCCGGTCGCGATGATCGCGCTCTGGCCAGCCATCAGACGCGGGTTCGATGCGACGGTGCCAAGCGTGCCCGGATTGGTTAGGGAGACCGTTGTGCCTTGAAAGTCGGCGATCTCGAGTTTGCCGTCACGGGCCTTTTTGACCTGCTCGTTGTACGCGGTAAAGAAGTCGGCGAAGGTCATCGCCTCTCCGCCCTTTATGTTCGGGACAAGCAGATTACGCGATCCGTCTTTTTTCTGGATATCGATCGCGATGCCGAGATTTATCCCATGATTTTCGAGACGGGACGGAGCGTTATTTACCAGTCCGTAACCGTTGTTCATCTGGGGATATTCCTTTACCGCTTTCACGATCGCCCATGCGATAAGATGGGTGAACGAGACCTTTCCGCGGCCGCGGGATTGTAGGTGATCGTTGATGATCCGGCGATTTTCCTCGAGGACTTTTACGGGAATAGAACGTAGGCTGGTCGCGGTCGGGACCGTCAGGCTCTGCTCCATGTTCTCGACGATCTTTTTCGATGCACCGACGAGAGGCTTTGCTTCGGAACCCGCAGGAACCTGGGTCGCCGGTATTTTCGGTTTCGCCGTCTCGGTCGCCGCTTTGACCTGGGCAGGTTGGGAAACGGTACCGGACGGTGACGTCGCAGTCTGTGTGTTTGCCGGGCCGCCATTCAGGAGATCGCCGAAAAAGATCCGCCATGATTCGTCGACCGAGTTCGGATCTGATTGAAATCTGCCGAGCAAGCCCTCAACGTAACTCGCATTTGCGCCGAAATTTTCCGTAATGTATTCAGATAAATTAGTGGTCGTATCGCTCACAGATGTATTTATAACCTCGTTTTAAATAAAAAGCGTGCAAACCACCATTTTATATCAAACACACTTAAAAGATAAGCATTGGCGGCAACGCGGCTCGTTCCGGCTTATGAGAGCGGTCCTGACCGAACAGGATTTGCGATCTTTAGGTTGATATCGATCGGGACGACGCGTTTGTGTTCGAATCCGTACTTTCGGAATTTCCCGAAAACGAAAACCCGGCCCGTGATCGTCCATTCCTTTTTCGATTCGTTCATTTCGCGGAGCGTCGCACGCAGTAACTGTGTAGTGGGAACAAAGATCGAGGCTGGTTTCGGGAGTTTGACGAATTCGCCCTTTTCAAACGCGAAAGACTCCCGGTACTCATCGACTTCGACGGAGATACCGTTCACGCGCAAATCGCTAAAAGCAAGAAAATCGACTTTGCCGCTTTGTTCACAGGCGTTGATCTCGGCTGAGATCTCAAGTGTGACGCCGGTAAGCGATAGTTCCTTCAATACCGGCTCACTCAACACGACGGCCGCATCAGCAAGTCGCGCGCTCGAATTCGGGGATCTCTGAGTGAGGTTAATGTCCGCTTTGTAAACGGAATAACCTCGGATCTTTCGCGGGAGGTCCTGAGCACCTGCACATACCGATACAAAAAGCAGGAGTAGCAGAGATAAGATGAATTTGCCGCGTCGCATATCACAGCGAGAAGGAAACTTAATTTGAAGACGCGTGCGATTTTTCGTCCGGTTCGGCCTTTTCGACTTTTTCAAGATCGAGTTTTATCGCGTCGAGAATGCCGTTGATGAACTGAGTCGCTTCGAATGTCGAAAAGCGGCGGGCAACCTCGAGTGCTTCGTTTATGACGACGGTGTGAGGTGTGTCTTCGTACAAAAATTCGTAAACCGCGAGCCGCAACACATTCCGGTCGACGAGAGCCATTCGCTCGATCCGCCAGTGTTCGGCACGTGTTTTTATTTTTTCATCGATGAACTCGAGATTCTGCAGGGTGCCGAGAACAAGCCTGTCAGAGAACTCCCGTGTCTTGTCGTCGAGCGCCGGGTCGCCCAGTTCGTTCCAGAACGGTGACGTCACATAGCGATCCTGTATCTTTACGATATCAGCCGCGAAGAGCATCTGCAGAGCACACTCACGTGCTTTATGACGGGTTCCGGAACTATTACCCTCTTTTTCAAACGACATGCGGAAAAACCTTTTCTTCTACTCTATCTTCGTCCCGGCCGCCCGCCATCTGGCTGTACAAACTGGCGACCTCGATTGCGGACATCGCCGCTTCAAATCCTTTGTTACCGGCCTTAAGGCCCGAGCGGTTCATCGCCTGCTCGACGGTATCGGCCGTGATGACACCGAACAAAACGGGTACACCCGTCTTAAGCGATGCGTGTGTTACGCCTTTCGCGGCTTCACCGGCAACATAATCGAAATGAGGCGTCTCGCCGCGGATGACGATGCCCAACGCAATGACCGCATCGAATCTGCCACTTTCCGCAGCCTTTAGCGATGCAAGCGGCAACTCGAATGCACCCGGAACTTTGAACACCTCGACGGCCGATTCGTTTGCTCCCGAGCTTTCGAGTGCATCAAGTGCACCCTCGAGCAGACGCGACGTGAGCATGTCGTTCCAACGGCTCACGATTATCGCGAACCTGAAATTTTCTGCGTTGTGCTTTCCTCGGTGAACTTTCGGCTGCAATTCAAATCTCCGTACACTTCGGCGTTGTGCCAGTTCCAAGTTTAGTAACGTTAAATCGAAATGACAAGCAAAAAGGAACGTTAGTCTTTAAACGCACTCCCGCGATTTACAAAAGCATCTATAAACACAAATAATACTCAAATCAAATGGCGGCCCACATAATCGAAACCGAAGAAACGCTGATAATCGAAACGCCCGAGCGAGTGCCGCTTGCGTTTGCGCTTGCATCCATCGGGAACCGGTTCCTTGCCGCCGCGATAGATCACGCGATCCAATACACGGCGATACTGGCGGCCGTGTGGATTTTTCTTTCGATCGCCGACATCGGGGTCTTTGCTAATGCCTCGCCTGACGGACGGACACTCGCCGACCTGCCGAACTGGACTATCGCGGTGATGATCATCTGCCTTTTTCTCCTTTTTACAGGCTACTTTACCCTGTTCGAGTGGCTATGGGACGGCCAGACACCGGGCAAGCGGCTACTGAAACTGCGCGTTATCCGCGAAGATGGCCGGCCTATCACCTTGTGGGAAGCGATCGCGAGAAACCTTTTGCGGATCTTCGACTCGGTTCCGGGTTTCTTCGTGCCGATCTATTCGATCGGACTGATCGTGATATTCCTCAACAGACGCGACCAGCGCGTGGGCGATATTTTCGCGGGAACCGTCGTCATCCGCGAACGAAGCAACGACGCACCGACGTTCGCCGACACGTTTTCAAATCCGGTGAGTGACGCGGCGTTTCGGCGTGTGCAGCCGAAGACTCAATTCGAGGCGAACGTGTCACTTGTCGGCGACCGCGAGATCGAGGTCGTCGAAGCGTTTCTGCGCCGCCGCTGGGACCTGACCGAGCGTCAGCGTATCTGGATGGCATGGCGGGTCGCACTTCCGCTGATGTACAAGCTCAAACCGAACTACGACACCGCCACATTCACGTACGAAGGATTCCTCGAAGAATTGCTGCACCGATTTCACGCAAAGCAGCGATTTTTGAACTGACCGCCGACGTTTAGCGTGGTATGCACAGTTTTGAACGCAAATCAGCGGTGTGATATCTTGCATTTGACCAATTCCTCAGAGCCCTTATAAACATGTCCGACAAAAGTATCCTTGTAACCGGCGGAGCGGGATTTATCGGGTCGCACCTCGTCGGGAAACTCCTCGGCGAAGGCGGGTGGAAAGTCACCATCGTTGACGACCTTAACGATTTTTATTCGCCTCAAGTAAAGCGAGATAACCTGGCTGCTTTGTCCACGTCGGGCGAGTTCAATTTCGTCGAGGCTGACATCCGCGACGCCGATGCGCTGAGAAAGATATTTGACGAAGGCGAATTTCAGTACATCGTCCACCTCGCTGCCCGAGCCGGTGTCCGCCCGTCGCTGAGCCAGCCAAAACTTTACTCCGAAACGAACATCGACGGAACACTTAACCTGCTCGAGCTCGCCCGTGACTTCGAGGTTCCGCAGTTCGTCTTCGGTTCGTCGAGCTCTGTTTACGGCATAAACGCAAAAGTGCCGTTTGCCGAAGACGACCGCATTCATCAGCCGATCTCACCGTACGCCGCGACCAAGGCGGCGGGCGAACTGCTTTGCCACACGTACTCGCATCTTTTCAATATCCGTACAGTATGCCTGCGTTTCTTCACGGTGTACGGAGCACGCCAGCGGCCCGACCTTGCCATCCACAAATTTTCGCGGCTCATCGCCGACGGTAAGCCGATACAGCTATTCGGCGACGGCTCGACGCGGCGTGATTACACTTTTGTCGACGACATCATCCAAGGCGTTCGGGCATCGATAGATTACGACGGCTCAATGCACGAGGTCTTTAACCTCGGCGAATCGGAGACGACCGAACTCTCACACCTGATCGAACTCCTGGAACAAAATCTCGGCACCGAAGCGGTCATCGATCGCCAGCCGATGCAGCCCGGCGATGTGCCGATTACATTCGCCGATACCTCAAAAGCGAGAAAATTGCTCGGCTATCACCCCACAACAAAGATCGAAGACGGAATTCCGAAGTTCGTGGAATGGTTTCGATCCGCCGGGGAGAAACCCCATATAAAGGCCTAAGTCAGCGAGCATTTGATCGTTCTTCAAGCACCGTGCCCCAAACGGTAAGGTGTTTTTGATCCACATATAAGGAGAAAATGAATGAATTTAACTAAACTCGTCCTCACAAGTTCCGCAATTCTAATGCTCGCGATCGCTGCCAATGCTCAGCGAAGTACGGCGAAGACCGGCTTGCCGGAGCAGTCTTTGGATCAGAAAACACCATCGATCGGAATCGTATCGCCGCAATATCAGATCTTCGATATCGGCGTCGTGCTTCCGACTGACTCCGCTTCGCAGGGCTTCGGCGTTTCGACGGGCGGCGTCGCGGTCGGCCGCTCCGTCCGCACTGGCGGAGCCCAGGCGTATTTCTGGACCAGGGCCGGCGGGATCGTCGGCCTTCCGAATATCGCGGGACGAAGCTATTGCGTCTCGAACGGAGCCGCCTCGAGCAGCCTGGTGGCCGGCACTTGCGCAGCGTCTCTTTTCGGCACGAGCCGCCTGCCGGTGATCTGGCAGAACGGAGCGGTGTCGCAATTGCCGCTTCCAACGGGCGAGACGATCGGTGACGCGAACGACGTTAACGCGTCCGGCGTGGCCGTCGGGTCCGTCAACAGCGGAGTGCTTCAAAGAGCCGTTATCTACAGCGGCGGGAGCTCAACGTACATAACCCAAACAACCCCGAACGGTAGTTTTTTCTTCACCGCGTTCGGCGTTAACGATTCGGGACGCGTGGTCGGCCAGGGAATCGACCCGAACGATGCGGCGCGAAATGTCGGCATCGTTTACGACATCGGCAGCGGCTCGTCGTTCGAGGTCGGAGCACTGTCGGGAAGCAACGGAGCACTCGCGTTCGGTGTCAGCAACGCCGGCCACGTCGTCGGTTCGAGCATGATGAATCAAGGCTCCGGCACACCATTCATTTGGACCCAAGCCGGCGGAATTGTCGCGATCCCGTTCCCCGCCGGGACGACACAAGGTTCGGCACGAGCGGTAAATTCGGCGGGCTGGGCCGTCGGTACCGCTTCGTCGGCGTTCGCGATCCCGTTTCTATACAACGGCACCGCTACATTTCGCGTGGCCGATCTCATCGCGCCAGGCACAGGATGGGATCTCTCGACCAACACGTCGTCGTCGGCTCTCGGTATCAGCGACACGAACGTCATCGTCGGGACGGGGATCTTCAACGGCCAGACTCACGCGTACGCGATGGTCCCCGTTGCAAACACATCGGTCGGCGGACGGATAGCGACCTCGGCGGGCAACGGTATCCGCAACGTTCTTGTAACCATCAGCGGCGGCAACTTGGCGGAACCCGTAACCGTTCAGACCGGCAGCTTCGGTTCGTACAATTTCACCGGCCTGCAATCAGGAGCGACCTTTACGATCACCGTCCAGTCGAAACGTTTCATGGTTGCCCAGCCGACACGGGCGGTCACACCGCTCTCGAACATAACCGACTTCGATTTCATCGCCAATTCACTTTGAAACGCCGCTCTTTGCGGAGCGTTTCAGACACTTGAAGATCGGGACACCATGGCCAAATTACCTATGGTGTCCCGATGTGTCCCGGCCCTGTCCCGACCTTAGTCGGGACAGGGAAACTATTGTAAACACTAAGTTTATCGCCGAAACGAACGTCGTCCCGCACTATTTCGCGAAAAAAACTTTTCTCGCCTTTTTAGCTTTTCAAACAACCGCCGGAATCTGTCGGCACGTCCTCAATGGTATCAAGTTGTTGCAGCGATGCAAAGAAATATCTTTGTTGATACGCTTTAGGCCGAGCATCAGCTTTATCGGTGGCCGAGTCGCTACAGACAGACACCGATCTCTTCACTCTCAATGCACTAAGGGCACAGATTCCAGCGCCCAGATGCTGTCCCGGCGTTTTTCGCGGAAAGTTTCGGCGACATCGGCCAGCATGTTGTGATCGTTCGTCGATTTGTAACGACATACGCCTTTCCAGAAGACGGTCCGCGGCCGGCGGAAAAAGTATCGCCCGCGTTCACAAGGCCCGGCAGATCTCCCGGCCCCACGGCGTCGAGGTCACCCGCTCGACCGATTTTTTGACGTCCTCGTATTTCCAGTTGTTTCGCTGGAGCACGGCTCCGTCGGCAAGTTCGACACGGTTAACGATGACCTTTTCGTCGAAGATCTTTTCTCCGGGTTTCGCCAGGCTCCCGACATCGATGACCTCGGTCGGGCCGAGCTGGCTGAAGGCGGACAGCTCTTTGCTGTCGCCTTTTTTCAATTTCATTGAGCAGAGAAATTGCCGGCGGACGACGTTTTCGGGCCGGGCGAGCTCGGCGAAACGGTATTCCCAAAAGACGATCTCGATCGTTTTGCCGCTGTCGTTTCGCACGTTTGCGGTGTAGTGATAACCGACGACGTCGTCGGCCTTGGGCGTGCGCGATTCCTGAACGGCTCGTTCGAGTGCGGCGCTGCGAGCGTCGACCGAGTTCTCCTCAGGGTTGAGTGGATTATCGGTGCGTTGGTTGCGGGCGTTACGCTGGAAATTTTTGTCGTCGGTCGTCATTGCCCTCGCCGGGACGGACGCTGCGCTTGCGGGTCGTTGGGGACGTTCCACCGTCCGCTGCCAGCCCGAACTCACGACCGTCAGCGGGTCCTGGGCGAAGACGTTGTACGAGATCGATAGAATTAAAATCAATACCTTAAACACAAACCTCATCGCTGATCTCCCCGGCCGCAACTTATTTATCTTAAAATTTTCAGAATCATGATATCTCGTTTTATCGCCCACGGCGTAGGCGACAGATGATCATTCCGGCATTTTTGAATTCGGGGCAAACGATCTAAAATAGCCGTCGCGGCACGCGGATATAAAATAATATTATGAAAAGCAACGAAAAGAGTTTGTCACCTGACGAACGCGAGAAACTGCTCGGAGCTTTAAAGCAGCGATTCGAAAAAAACATGGCCCGGCATAAAGCCGTCAAATGGTCAGACGTACAGACAAAGCTCGAAGCCAATACCGAAAAGCTGTGGTCGCTGTCGGAAATGGAGAGGACGGGCGGCGAGCCGGACGTTGTCGGGTTCGACAAAAAGACGGGCGAATTCGTTTTTTACGATTGCTCGGCGGAAAGCCCAAAGGAGCGCAGAAGCCTGTGTTACGACCGCAAAGCTCTCGACTCGCGAAAAGAACACAAACCCGCCGACAGCGCGGTCGACATGGCGGCCGCGATGGGCATCGAGCTTTTGACGGAAGAAGAATATCGCGAGCTGCAAACGCTGGGAGCCTTTGACCTGAAAACCTCGAGCTGGGTGCAAACGCCGCCCGACGTCAGAAACCTCGGCGGCGCCATCTTCTGCGACCGCCGCTACGACCGGATCTTTACATACCACAACGGCGCCGAGTCCTACTACGCCGCCCGCGGCTTCCGCGGGTTGGTCAGAATTTAGGCCCTACGCCTTGTTCTTTTCGTCCCAGGCCATCGGTTCCCAGAGCTCGACCTTGTTGCCGTCGGGGTCCATGATCCAGGCGAACTTTCCGTTTTCGGCTGAGTCGGGGCCGCCGACTATCTCGACGCCGTTCTGCTTTAGCTGTTCTACCATTTCGTCCATATTGTCGATGCGGTAGTTGATCATGAACGACGATTCGCTCGGGCTGAACCATTTTGTGTCGTGGTCGGCCGAGCTCCAGACGGTGAGGCCGCCGTCGTCGGCTTTGTCTTCCGGCCACTTCAATATCGAACCGCCCCAGCTCTCGAGGTCGAGGCCGAGGTTCGTCTTATACCACTCGGCAAGTTCCGAGCCCTTGCCTTTGCTCTTTAAAAATACTCCGCCGATGCCGGTTATCTTTGCCATAACTTTTTCTCCTATTCGGGATCTCTCAAAATCTTTTCCACCTTTTTGCCTTTCGCGAGTTCGTCGATGAGCTTGTCCATATATCGGATCTTTTGCATCAGCGGGTCCACGATGTTCTCGACACGGATGCCGCAAATGACGCCTTTGATCAGCGAGGCGTTCGGATTAAATTTAGGTGCTTTGTCGAAGAACGTTTGCAGATCGACGCGGTCGTCGATCACTTTTTCCAGGCCTTTCTGCGTGTAGCCGGTCAACCAGCGAATTATCTCGTCAAGCTCTTCCCTGGTGCGTCCCTTTCTTTCGGCCTTTTTCACGTAATGCGGGTAAACGCTCGCGAAGGCCATCGCGAAAACTTTCTCGATTTTCATCTGATTCTAATTCGCCGAATATAGACGCCCGCCCGCGACCGCCATCGGAAGCAGAAGCGCGGTAAAGAGAATGTGATACCAAAGCGGAACGTACGGCCACGACATGTACGCCTTTGCTAAACCCATGACGAGCAGAACAAAACCGAGAGCCAGCGGAGCCCGTGCGTTTTCGCGAGCGACCAGGGTGGCCAGAAATCCGGACAACGCCGAGACGATCGAAACGATGAAAATATGCGAGACCAACAACCGCGTTTCCGCCGTGAATTCACCGCCATTTTCAATCGCCGCCTGAAACGCCTGTTGAGGTGCGCCGTACCATTCCGGCAAGACGGTCGAAAGGATCTTTTCGACCCCGACCCACACTATGATCCAAGCGAAAAAACCCGCGACCACGCCCAAGACGATCCGTAACATAGACTTCTCCTGTTTATTTTCTGGAATGTCGTGACCAAGAAGTAGTGCGTTGGTCGAAGTGATTTTGATCGGTTCGCCGGTTTTTGGCAAGTGGAAATTTTCAGCCGAGGCGGGCGGCTTCGATCGCGGCGACGTCGATCTTTTTCATCGTCATCATTGCTTCGAAAACGCGTTTGGCGATTGCGGGATCGGGATCGGTGTAGCCTTCTGTCAAAGCGATCGGCGTGATCTGCCACGACAGGCCCCATTTGTCCCTGCACCACCCGCACATGCTTTCCTCGCCGCCGTTCCCGACGATAGCGTTCCAATAGCGGTCCGTTTCTTCCTGATCTTCCGTCGCTACTACGAACGAAAACGCTTCGTTATGCTTGAACTCGGGCCCGCCGTTCAGGCCCATGCACGGGATGCCCATCACCGTAAAGTCAACTGTGATCACATCACCCTCTTTCCCCGACGGATAATCGCCGGGTGCCTTGTGGACCGCATCGACGGACGAATCCGGAAACGTCTCCGCATAGAACCGGGCCGCTTCCTCGGCGTCGCCGTCGTACCAGAGACAGATGGTAGTTTTCGCATGTTTCATAGCATATTCCTCTCAAATTGGTCGTTCCGCCGGACACGCGGCCGGCTGCCGAAATGTGACTTCATTGGCTGCCGCGATTCCCGTAAGTGTCGTTCCACTTTTAACGTACAACCGGCCGTCGTGCAAGTTTCGTGCGATCCGAAGTCCCGCCGTCGCAATCGATTGTTCGATATACGGAGCGATCAATATTTTACGACGAACACAAAAACGCGAAGGTACAGAACCGCAATGAGGATCAGCGTGCCCAGCGCGATTACGCCTCGGTCCAGGCGGCTCGCAGTCGTGCTTTTGCTGGCCGAAACGTAGCAGGCGAGTCCGATAAAACCACCGAGCGTGTTCATGAGGACGTCGGTGATATCGGTCACGCCGATGGCGAGCACACATTGGGTAATTTCGACAGCGAGACTGAACGCGAATATTGCAGCGATCTTGTACCGGAACGCGATTTGTTTGAAATTGACGCCGAGCAATACCCCGAACGGGACGAAGGCGATGATGTTCGAGATCGTTTCGCCCCTCCGAGCGAAAGCGAATGGGACAAGGTTGAGATTGCGCGTTTGGAAATCGCTGATTACGTCGAACGGTTCGTACGAAAATTTGAAAAGCACCAGCCAAAGCAGAACAAGCAGGTATGCGGCGAAAAGTGTTCTGGATAATGCCGTCATTGCTCGGGACTATTTTTGGGGATCGGCGTCTAGAAAGTCGTTGATCATCAGGATGATCAACGACATTCGGGACATCAGCGTGACGTGGGTTGTGTTGGGTATAACGGCCCATCTCGATTCCGACCGCGGCTGCATGTCGCCGAAGACCTCGCCGCCTTTGAGGCGGTACATTTCCGCGATGTGGTCGAGCCGCACGCCGTCGGCATCGCCGTTGATGAAGAACATCGGCGCTTTGGTCGCCTTAAATTTATTGGCGCCGAAGTCGTATGGCCTCATTGCCATCGATTTGATGTGATTGAAAAAATCGGGGAACCCGTCCGGGTTTGGGTTCATTTTTTTCCATTCGACCTCGGCGGGCGTGCCCTTGAACATCTCCCAGCTAAAGTTCGGCCACGCGTCGTTCGCAACTTTGGCCCAGCCGTCGCGGCGGAACGGGGCCGAGATAACGACAACCTTGCGCACCTTTTCCGGATGCCGGATCGCACACTGCATAGCGGTTCCGCCGCCCAGTGAGTAACCCACGATGTCCGCGCGTTCGATCTTCAGAAACCCAAGCAGCCCGGCCACATCGTCCGACAAATTTTCATAAGTAATATCGCGTTTAATGTCGCCCGTCCGCCCGTGGCCCTGCATCTCGACGGCGATCACCTTCCGCGTTTTGGCAAGCTCGTTGACCCAATCGTTCCAGTCCCCCGAGATCGCCATAAACGCCCCGTGCAGCAACACAACAGGCTCGCCGCTGCCGCGTATCTCGTAATACATTTTGAGTCCGTTGATCGGAGCATATCCCGTAGTCGGTTTCTGTTGTGCGGACGCAACTCCCGACATTAGCATCAATAAGATCGTTAGAGTCAAAGCTCTGTTCTTCATAAAAAGACCTCCTCCGATTTGCTCAGCTTTTCTTGATGAACATGTGGACGGCTCGTTCGCCGGGGACCATTTTGTCGACGTGATATCCGAGTTCGCGCGGGTCCAGTCCGGCCAGGAGCGGTTCGCCCTGGCCAAGGAACATGGGCCGCAATGCAATGTGGAGTTCGTCTATGAGCCGTGCCGCGAGGAATTGCCGGATCGTCGCGGGCCCGCCGCCGATACGGATGTCCCGGTCGCCTGCCGCTGCCTTTGCTTGCTCCAGTGCGGAATGGATGCCGTCGGTCACAAAGTGGAACGTCGTGCCGCCTTTCATTTCTATCGGCTCGCGGGCGTGATGTGTCAGGACGAATGTCGGCACGTGATAAGGCGGCTCATCGCCCCACCAGCCTTTCCACTCGTCGTCCGGCCAAGGCCCGCGAACGGGGCCGAACATATTTCTTCCGAGTATCCACGCGCCGTGCCCGAAACCCGCCGCCGCAATGCCGTCGTCGATCCCGGTCTCGCCGCCTTCGCCGCCGTGCATATCGACGAAGGTCTTCGTCGGAAAAAACCAGCCCATCAGTTCCGGCCCGAGTAACCCGAGCGGCTGGTCAAGACTTTGGTTCGTGCCGGCCGAAAATCCGTCGAGCGACATTCCGATACTCTGAACAACTACCTTGGACATAATTTTACGCAATCGCTGATCGACCCTATCTCACTCGTATTCTTAAACCCGAATCTGATCGCAGATGTTAGCACGTCAACGTTTATATCTTTCAGCGTTTTGAACCTGATGCAATACCCGGTCACCGTTGCTTTGCCGAGATCCTTTCCGAATGTTTCGGCTAGGTATTTTTTGTCTTCGATACCGAGGATATAGACCGAGATCCCGGTCTTATTCGCACTCAAACCGATCTGGTAAAAATCCCTGGTCACCCCATCGGCGTACTTGTGGTCGCGGGATCCGTAGCCGATATTCGGATTAGAAACAATTTTACCTTCGTCGTTTGTACCGTCGAGGAACCACAGCTTGCAGTTTGGCTTTGCATCTAAAATGAAACGGTGCAACGCCTGCATTTCGCTGCGTTTTGGTTCGGGTTGGCTCGAAATATACTCGTTGATCTGCTCGTCTACTTCCATCAGTCCTCAGATATCTGCGGCGAACCGCTTTTTACATCGCCGTCGCGTTCGTAGGTTGCGCTGATGATTCCTTTTGGCGCTACCTGAGTGTTGGTCACTTTGAACGCCGCGGGGATCGTGCCGTTTTGGAAGAGGCGTTTTCCCTGGCCTAATGTGACGGGGATGATCATGAGCTCGAGTGCGTCGACGAGGTCGGCTTTGAAGAGCGTTTGCAGCATATCAGCACTGCCGAATATTTGTATATCCGGGCCGTCCGATCGTTTCAGTTCGCGAACCTTTTCCGCGAGGTCGCCGCTTAGAAAAACGCTCGGCTGCCAGTCGCTTGAGTCGCGGGTGTTCGAGGCGACGTATTTTGTTGCGGTCATGACGTTCGGCCAGAAGTTCGAGTGGCTGGGCCAATACGTTTCCCAGCCTTCAAAGGTTTTGCGGCCCAGCAGCAGATCGACCGGCTTTGCCAGCCGTTCCTGAATCACGGCCCCCGTTTCCTCGTCCGCAAAAGGGAAGAACCACCCGCCCCATCTGAACCCGTCGCCGTCATTTTCCTCGTTCTGTATGACGCCGTCGAGCGTCATGAATTCGCATGCCGTTATTTTTCTCATTTTAGGTGTTGGGCTCCCGCTTCGTGTTGGCGAGCAGTTCTTCCAGATTTTTCAATTGAGCGATAGTTCCTTCCTTAAATCCGCTGGCGGCCATTCTTTCGAGGCGTTCGAGCGATTCGTTGTAGATGGAGATGTGGACCGTCGTCCGGCCGTTTTGCTCGCTGAAATTGAGGTCCCAATCTGAACCCGGCAGTTCGCGATTTTCGTCGGCGTCGGCGAAGGTGTTGAAGAACTTGAAGTTTGTTTTCGGAGTGATGGACTTGTATTCCTGAACGGACCAACGCTCTTGACCCTCGGGCGTGACCATTGCGTAGAACCTGCGGCCGCCCTCTTTGAACTCCATCACCTTTGTCCGCGATGTCATCGGCTTAGGCGCCCACCATTGGTCGAGAATTTCGGGCTTCGTGTAGGCGTCCCAGACCAGATCGCGCCCGGCGTCGAATTCCTTTGTGATCGTTACGGTCTTTGTATCTTTGTTTATGTCGAATTCCATGTTCATTCCTCACTCTTTTGTTTTTTCATAACCTCGAGCACCTCGCCGAGCTGTTCGAACCGCGTCTCCCAGATCTTTCTATATTGCTCCAGCCACTCGTCGATCTCTTTCATTTTGTCGATCTCCAGCTTGTAATAGATCTCCCGCCCCCGATTCTCCTGCGTCACGAGCTCGCATTCCGTCAGTATCCGCAGGTGCTTCGAAACGGCCTGCCGCGTCGTGTCGAAATGCTCGGCCAACGCATTCGGCGTCATCGCCTGGATCGCCACCAACGCAATGATCGCCCGCCTCGTCGGATCCGCAATAGCTTGAAATACGTCTCGTTTCATGACTAGATTCAGATTATGCAACCAAACGGTTGCATATGCAAGCGCAGATTAACGATTTGACATAAAAGAAAATCGATTAGATAAGGTAACTGCGGTATTGGCCGGAAAATAAGGCGGAATATCGACCGTTAGGCAGCGGCCGTCGGCTGTCGTTTCTTCTTCGCCCAGATATATCTCGCCGCAAAGATCGCGATCTGGACGAGCAGGGCGGTCCCGAAGCCCGTTTGCGGGCCGAGCCAGAAGTTCAGCACGACCCACGAGCCGGCGCCGAGGACGGCCCAGACGATGCCCATGTACATCCAGTAGCCGGTGAGGATCGCGAGCGGGATAAAGACCATCTGCGTGAACCGCTGGTACTCCGCCGCCTCCACCACCGGCTGATAAACATATCCAAGCACCGGAATGACCGACACCAGATGCACAATGCGAAGGATGATGCGTTTTGTGCTGCCTTTCATAAGTTAGTTTTCTCTCTTCTCCTTCGCCTTCTTAAGCCATTTTGGCTCGCCTCGCTTAACCCCGAATTTGGAGATGCCATCGCTACACATTAAATCGAAATGCTGTGCGATATCACCCTTCGTTACGTGTGTGCTCACGCTCACGGTGCCCCACTTGTGACGATACGTAGTCCAAGACTCGACGGGGAGGACGGACTTTTCCTTTTCGTCTTCCGCACGTCTGGCAAGAAGGGATAGCATAATGCGAGATGGTTTGCCCTTCTCTACGTCGTCGTAATCGCCGTACTCAATTTCAACGTCCACGATGAAGATCTGCTTATCAGTTTCATATCGAAAGGATTTACGAGCGCCTTCTTCAATGTCATCGACAGGAAATTTACCTACCTCATAAATACCTGTGCCATAGCCGCCGCTAATGCTCCACGTATCCGTGGCAACTCGACATACATCAAGGTTTCTCTGCGCGACCGTGCTGATCGCGGAACCCAGAACGGTTGCGGCAAGCATTAACAGTGCTCGTCCCGAAAACCATCTCATGGTGTTGGCGGCTCCTTTTTCTTCGGCGCTTTCTCTACGTGCGAAGCGCTGATCCAAGCGGCGAGTTTGCCGGAATCGTTGGTGTATTCGTTTTTGACGATGCCGTCGAGGGTGCAAACCAGGACGATCGCGATCACTATTTTCAGGGCTGACTTTCGCCGGCGTTTGTCGGCTTATAGTAATGCGTTACGGAGCCGCAGGCAAATGTTTTTGTATTCAGGAGTTTGAGGTCGATCCTGCCGCTGATGTTTTTGAACAATTGCAGGCCGGCCCCTACGATCATTGGGTGAATGGTGAGCTGGTATTCGTCGATCAGGCCGAGGTTGCCGAGTTGGACGATCATGCTCGGGCTGCCGACGAGGATGTTTTTGCCGGGCTGTTGTTTGAGGGCTGAGATGTCGTCCGCGATTATTTCTCTTTTCACCTCGGTGTTTCTCCAATCGACATCCGGCAGCGTCCGCGAGTAGACGATTTTGGAAATTTTGTCGATCGCCTTAGCAAAATCGTCCGACGACTTTTCGCCCGACGGCTTATCGACGAACGGCCGCCAGTATTCCATAAGCTGGTAGGTGACGCGTCCGTAGATTATCGCGTCCGACTCGTTCAACAGATCGGTGTAATGCTGATGGATCTCTTCGTCCGCGATCCCCGACGTGTGGTCGCAATACCCGTCGAGCGTCATGTTCATCGCCGCAATTAATTTTGACATATGTCTTCGGGAGCTGTTCGCACGCGACGGCTTTTACATGGGATCGGTTCGGGACGCCTTCTGGTCGAGCTGTTCGGCGAGCCCGATCAGAATGCCTTCGGGGCTGCGGATGTAGCAGAGACGATATATGTTTTCGTATTGGACCACTTCGCCGACAAGCTCCGCTCCCAGGTTGGCGAGCCGGGCAAGCGTATCGTCGATGTCCCCGACCGCAAACATAACACGAAGGTAGCCGAGAGCATTCACAGGGGCGTTTCGGTGATCGGCGACGACAGGCGGCGCGATAAATCGGGACAGTTCTAGCCGGCTGTGGCCGTCCGGCGTACGCATCATGGCGATCTCGACGTTCTGGTCACCCAGCCCGGTCACCCGCCCGGCCCATTCGCCTTCGACATTTGCACGGCCCTCCAGTTCGAGGCCCAGCTCGACGTAGAATTCGATCGCAGCGTCTAGGTCTTCGACCACGATACCGACGTTGTCCATTCGTTTAACGGTCATTGTGTCTCCTTGATGTCCGACTGCGAGTGATGAACGGCATGATCGTAAACTGACCACTTCCCCGGGCTCGCTCGACGTTTCAAAACCTCCGCCGGCACCTAGCGTATCATCGGGATGACGACAAAGGGAGCAGTCTCGAGCGTCCATTTCAGTGCGGCAGTATCGCTCATAGTTGATAGTTCCTTTATGAGGTAATTGCAGATTCGGTTGGAAAATCAGGCGAATCATCGGCCGCGAGGCACCGGCCGAAACTTAGAAAAGCACTCTTCCCGAGCAAGGGTCCAATGACAGATCACGACCAACGTTTCGATCGGCGTGGTTTATCATTGCGTTGATACGCTGGATATATAGATCATCTTGTAACGTATTCGAAGGCATGAATGATATTTAATTCCACCGGTGGAATTGTATGCCGTCATTGCTTTTTGCCAGCGACGATAAAAGCCATGAAGCCGTACAAAAAGTTTCCTTCGCGGCTCGACCGTGCCAGATCCTGCCACCACAAGTTGGCCTCGTCGCCCGACAAAACACCTGCTGGGACCGCGCCGGCGACGTGTCCGCCAATAAGCAGCTGCAACATCTCAAGGTCCACCGTAACCGTGTGATAGGTTACCGAAACTTCCGCCATCCCGTGTTGCCGAAACAATCGCGGCAGGCTGCGACCGATCCAGCCGTTCTTCATCCCGTCGCAGAATGACTGTGCGATCTTCCGCGTCACCTCCCGGTGCGGCGAGTCGCAGAACTGCGTCTCCCAGTCAAAATCGAAGATCGAAAGGTGCGCGCCCGGACGTAACACCCGCACCATTTCCCCGACGGCGCGATCCGCATCGGGCACGTGCATCAGCAGCCGCTCGGCACGCACGGCATCAAACGACTCGTCTTCGAACTGCAGGGCCTGTACGTCCCCAACTTCAAACGTCACCGGAAGATCGCGTTCAGCGGCTCGCTTGCGGGCTTCCTCGATCAGCGACTCACTGCAATCTATCCCGGCAACATGTCCGGACGCTCCCAGGCGGGCAACAACCTCAAAGACGTCTGAGCCCGTACCACACCCGACGTCCAACACGCGGTCCCCTTCACCAAGGCGAAGGCCGTTGATGATGACCGGTTTTGCATCAATGATCTACTGATTTCGGTTGGCCGCGTCGAGGAAACGACCGAAAAACCTGGGGTCGCCTGTCTGATCAACTGTCGTGAAATGAGTAACATCTTCGTGTGCCATAGAGCTCCGTTAAATTATTGTCGGCCTCGGTTTACCGTGCTTCGGATCGAACTGGAACTACTTCGCGAGGGAATGTAACCGCTTCGGGAAGGATTTGCAAGGGTTCGTGAGGGAGTTGCAGGGGTTCAGAATGGGAAGATTACGGAATCATATTGCGCTCGTTTAGAGCTTAACTTTCCAGCTTGTCCAAATCGTATTAATAACGCCCGGATGCGAATCAGCCTCATTTTGATGCATGTAGTGGATGTCGACCGAAACCTGTTTTGTCAGGGTCTTTTTGATGCCGACGCTAAAGCGATTGCGTGAAAGTTTACCAACCGACGAGTCATACAACACCTGGTCTCGGATGAAGAATGTGGCCTTTGGAAGAATCCTCTTAGGAATCTCCTTGTCCTTTTCGATTTCCAAATAAGCTCGATAACGCCACGAGCTTACGGGCTGTCGTATTCGGCGCTCAAACGAGCTGCGATGGATCAAATCAAAACTCTTGATCGGGAACCGATATGAGACGAGAAGATCAAGCCTGTGTTCGGTACGGAAAAACCCGCTGTTGTTGGTCGCCCGTTTATACATATAAAATGGCGAGACTGAAAAGCCCTTAAAAGCTTTCCAATCAAACCCGAACTGGTATCGACCGTCATCAAAACGCAAGGCATTCTGGGCGAAGCGTATCGTGCCCTTTGTGACGAAATCAACCCGGTTTGTGATCGCAACGGTCAATTCCACGTCATTCCACGACTGAAAATCCTCATCGTCTTGCCTCACTGTTTGTGCACGTGTCCGAAGCGCCACTAACGAAAACAGTAGGGCGAATAGCGTGAAATTGATTCTAAGGTTTTTTTTGCAGGGTCACAGTTTATTCTGTCGGGAACGAAGTGTAGACAGGAACCGGTCACCCTACCAGAACGTCGATGTAATCGCTTTTTGATAGAGCTGGCGGAATTTGTGTGCCTGTCCCGGTAAGATCCTCCAAGTGGAACTGTATGGCTTCCTGAATGAGATGTTTAACCTCTTTCTCGGTCTCGCCAACGGCAACACAACCGGGCAGGTCGGGGACGTATGCGCCCCAGCTTGATTTTCCCTTTTCTATGACGACCATGTATCGCATATTTATTTCTTTAGTCCAGCTTGTTTGAGAACATTGTTCAGCGTTCCAGGCGGCATGTCAATACTTTCCTTTCCGGCGATCGAATAGAACTTTTCAGCCTTCAAACGCAACTTTTCACCCTTCGACCACACTTTTCGGTCTTCGTTGGGAACTATTATCGCTTCTTGACTGAATGTTAGGCCTTCGGGAGCCCTTGACAGGCCTTCGTGTGCAATTGTAACCGCTTCGTCAAGAGGTTACAGGCCTTCGTGAGCTACTTGCAGGTTTTCGCGAGGGACTTGCAAGGCTTCGGAATCGATTCTCACGGTTTACTTTGCTTCTGAGGGCGCCAAACGTATTTTCCGGTACGGTCGATGTAGCCGTGTTCTCCATTTTGAGTGACGACGTACGCCAATCCACCACTGAAGTCGTCAACGTGATGAAGGCGTCTCATTTTTATGACCATCCTGCCTCTCTTGTCGATAAAGCCGATCCTTCCATTGTTCTCGACCCAAGCAAGACCCTCGGAAAAATGGTCTGTGAACTGATACCTTGCAGGAATCACTAGTCGGCCTTTCTTGTTGATGTATCCAAACTTCGACCCAACGCGCCAACGCGCTAGGCCTTCCGAGAATGTTCCCGAAACAATTGAGCAATCACCTTTTGCGTTGTTCCTGAAATTCGGCGTGAGAACTATTTTTCCTGTTCTATCGATGTAAACGCATTTACCATGGATCTTGCCGTCGTTGAGACCCTCAGAAAAAAGGCTTAAATCATCAAATATCGGCGGTATGACGCTGCGTCCCGTCTTATCAATGCAGCCGTAGTCACCATCTAATCCGCCGCGACACGCAAGCCCTTCAGTGAAATGGTGTCCGTACGCCGCCACAGGAAAAATGACCATTTTCCCTGTCTTGTCGATAAAGCCAGTTTTGTAATCGATCTCGACGAGCGCTAAACCATCGCGAAAACCTTCTTCATCCTCTGACGCTCCGCGGAGTTCGCCATACTGTGGCTGGATAACGAAATTGCCCTTCTTGTCGATAAAGCCCCATTTACCTTAATACTCATATTTGTCGCCACCAACCTGGACGCGAGCGAGTCCTTCAGAGAAACTACGCGCACCACTGAACTGGGGAGCGATTACGACTTTGCCGGTTTCATCTACATAGCCCCACTTGTCGCCAACCTTGACGCGGGCGAGACCTTCTGAAAAATCCCCTGCAATGTTGAACTCGAACGGTATTACGATTCTGCCCTGCTGGTTAATGAAGCCTGCTTTGCCCGGTATAGAGGCGGGAAATAATTTCGGTTGAGCCCTGATAGCAACGGCTACCGACGAAAGAGCAAGGAAAAGACCACCTTTCATTAGCAATCGAATCATCATTTCATCTCATGGAACGCAGCACCCACGCTTCACTCAACGTAAAACTCGACGACAAGCTTACACTGCGGCGACGCGGTTGTAGACGGTGCCCTCGTTCGACGGGGTCGAAGCCGGCGCGGTGGATCATTTCGATGATCTCTTGCTTGGTCATTTTGACTTCGCCGCCGGATTCGACGGAGTAGCTGTGGGTGAGTTCGCCGCAATCGGTGAGGCGTAATTCTGATCGCCCAAGTCTAGGGTGTTATACAGACGACTTATAGTTTTTCAAATGCAGATTCAGTAAGGTGTGCCTGCCTCAGGATACTTCGGAGCGTTCCGCCAGCCACTTCTCTATGTTTTGGAACTGTCGTCGTTATCAGGCCTTTCGCCATAGTTTTGGCGAACTTAACATGGCTCCCGCTTTGCGCAACCTCATAGAATCCCGCTTTCATAAGTTTGCGTCTCAGTTCTCGATAAGGAACTGGTTTCACGCCGCGATCTCTAACTCAAAATGACGGACGTTCGGCAGCAAAGTAGCCACAGGCGGTGTAAAATGCAGCAATAAGGCCTCATTCAGATTTTTCATCGCTTCATCTTCGGTTTTGCCTTGTGAAGCCACGTCAACATCCAGGCATTGGGCAACGTACCATTCGCCTTCTTTGAAGATCACCGCATTAAAATTCCGTGTCATATTCGTATATTATCATAATTCCTACGGCGCCATTTTGTAATGAAACTTCCACTAAGCGGTTTCGACTCGGTTGTAAACGGTGTCCCTTTCAACGGCCTCGAAGCCGGCTCGGTGGATCATTTCGATGATCTCTGGTTTGGTCATTTTGACTTCGCCTTCGTTGGCGTAGCTGTGGGTTAGTTCGCCGTCGTCGGTGTTCGTGTCATTTACTGGATACGGTCTACCCAATACCCGGGCTTGCGGTTAAGGTGTGTGACGGCAATTATCAGGACGTCGTCTTTTCGTATCTCATAAATCACACCGAACGGAAATCGTGTAGTAAGACACCGACGAGTATATTTGGAATTCTTTGGCCAAGCAGAAGGGCGACGGGTTATTCGTTCAATGGTCGAATGCACTTCTCGCGAAAACCGAATCCCTAATCCCGCGCGACACGTTTCGTAGTAGGCGATCGCTTCAATGAACTCGACCCGAGCTTCAGGATGGAACGCGAAGTTCATTTTACGAAGCGCTTTTCGATCTCTTCGAACACCTTTTCGCCGGGGATCGTCGTCACCGTGCCTGCACGCACTTCTTCGACGCGTCGTTCGACTTCGATTCGCCACAACTCATCTATCTCTTCCTGATGGGGATACATGCTGTCGAGAAGTCGGTCGACAAGCAGCGCCTTCTCATCGATCGGCAGCGACTCGGCCATTTCAAGCAAATCCGTAGTTTGTACTGTCATACTATTAATTTCCTACACGGCAAATCCGCTTTGCACTCGATTATATACCGTATCTCTTTCGACAGCCTCGAAGCCGGCGCGGTCGATCATTTGGATGATCTCTTGCTTGGTCATTTTGACTTCGCCTTCGTTCGAGTAGCTGTGGGTGAGTTCGCCGCCGTCGGTTATTGTGCCGTCGAGGTCGTTGGCTCCGAAGTGGAGGGCGGTCTGGGCGGTGTGTTTGCCGAGCATGACCCAGTAGGCCTTGATATGGTCGAAGTTGTCGAGCATCAGACGCGAGACGGCGATGGTCTTGAGGTTGTCGATCGCGTCGGGGCCGGGAAGCGACGAGAGTGCGGTGCCCGGCGGGTAAAACGCGAGCGGGATGAAGCACTGAAAGCCGCCGGTCTTGTCCTGCTGTTCTCTTAAACGAACGACGTGATCGACGCGATCCTCGATCGACTCGATGTGCCCGTAGAGCATCGTCGCGTTGGTCTTGAGGCCGGCCTTGTGGACCTTGCCGGCAAGTTCGAGCCACCGATCGCCGTCGCATTTGTGATCGCAGATGCGCGAGCGCGTCGGCTCGGCGAAGATCTCGGCTCCGCCGCCCGGGCACGAGTCCATCCCGGCGTCGATGAGCTTTGCGATAACTTCCTCGTCGGGCATCTTGTAAAAGCGTGCGAAAAAATCGAGCTCGACCATCGTCAGTGCTTTGAGGTGCAGGCGAGGGAACTCGCGTTTGAGCGATGAGAAAAGTTCGGTGTAGTACTCGAAGGGAAGTTTGGAATTGAGGCCGCCGACGATGTGCAGCTCGGTCGCTCCTTCGGCGACGGCGTTGCGGGCGATCTCGATGCCTTCGTCGATCGAGTGCGTGTACGCGCCTTCCTGGCGTGCACGCTTGTAAAATCCGCAAAATTTGCAGTCGGCGACGCAGATGTTCGTGTGGTTGAAATGACGGTTGACGTTGTAATACGTCGTCTTGCCGTGCTTGCGGCGGCGGACGGTGTCGGCCAGCTTACCGAGCGCGTTCATGTCGTCGGTCTTGTACAGCGACACGCCTTCGGCAAAGGTTAGCCGCTCGCCGTTTTCCACTTTTTCCGCAAGGTAATTCAGGTTCCGGTCAAAGGAAAATTCCATGTCTTTATTGTGTCATATTTCGCAAAAATCGAGAAAATCGCACGCTTTATGATTCAAATCATTTTTCCCCGTGGCATCTGGCGCTAACATATGGTCAAAGGTGTATGAAAAGGAGGTAATGAGATGAAAGTTACCCGCGATATGAAAATTAAGGAAGTACTGGCGATCGGGGACCAGATGCTTGACGCATTGGTCTTCCTCGCTCCGGAATTTGAACGGTTGAATTACCCGAAGCTCCGCCGGGCGATGAGCGGACGCGTGACCGTCGAGCAGGCGGCACGCATCGCCAAAATACCGCTTGCGGCAGCGATTTACGTTTTGAACATGGCCGCCGGCGCCGATTCCGCGGACGTGAACGCCGAACTCGAGGCTTTCGCTCCGCCGGCGTTCGAATACACAGAGGAAAATCCGCCGCGAAAGCCCGTCGAGATCGCAACGGTCACCGACACGGATCCGCGCGTCACGTTCGTCGATGTAATGGACGAGGCTGACCGGCACGTCGACCCGATGCCGCGCATCGCAAAAGGCCTTGTCACTCTGAAAACAAAAAGCGACGTTTTGCTTATCCACCATCCGTTCGATCCGATCCCGCTGCGCGACCTGTTTGCAAAACGCGGCTTCGGCAGTTGGGCAGAAGAACGCAGGCCCGGCAATTGGTACATCTATTTTTACCGGCCAATCGCGGCGGCTGCGGCAATTGCATGCCCGGCCGTCGAGCACGCGGTTTACGCGATGGCGGCGTCGGCCGGCAGACTCTGAGAACACATATGGGAAACATCACACTTATCAAACAACTTGAACTCGGCCCTCTCGACGGTTCCGAACCGTCAAAAGAGGCGGCCGAAATATTTAGGGGCGAGCACCGCAGCATAGTCGAAGTAAAACTGACCGGCGGCGGCGTACTATCAAAACACCATGCAGCCGAGCCGATCACCGTGCTGTGCCTGTCGGGCAGCGGAACGTTCCGTGCCGGCAGCGATCTTGAGGATTCGCAAAAGCTCGTCCCCGGAACACTCATCACGCTTGAGGCCGGCATCGAACACGACGTAACGGGCGAACCGGCGGTCCGCGTACTTGTATCAAAATTCAAAAATAATTAACACTCGAAATTTATAAATAGATAGCAGACGAACGGCCCTGCGCGTTGGGCGTAAACCACGTTAATCGTGTATATTTGTCCCGCCACGCTCACCTAATCCGTTTACTACTCTGGAGAAACTTTTTTATGAAAAAGCTTTGGATACTACTTATTGCAGTAGTCGTGTTTTCGTTCGCGATCCTCGGCTGGGTCGGCACCGAGATCTTTCGCCAGGCGCCGCCCATCCCGGACCAGGTCGTAACCGCCGACGGCACCGTGCTGGTCCCGGACGGCGGCATACTCGATGGGCAAAACGTCTGGCAGGCGATGGGCGGAATGCAGGTCGGCTCGATCTGGGGTCACGGCAGCTATGTCGCGCCCGACTGGACGGCCGATTATCTGCACCGCGAATCGCTTTTCATCCTTAATGAATGGACGGGAGGTCAATACGGCAAAGACGGAGCGACGGTCCCGAGCGAGCTGAGAGCCTCGCTGCAGCAGCGTCTGCAGGACCTCATGCGTAAGAACACTTACGACGAGAAGACGGGCGTCCTCACACTCGACCCGATCCGCGGCCGCGCGTTCGAGGACAATCTGAAACATTACTCGGAGGTTTTCTCGAAGGGAAATAACGATTACGCCATCCAGCGCGATGCACAATCGGATCCGGCGAAACTTCGAAATTTAAATTCATTCTTTTTATGGACGGCATGGGCCTCAGCAGCGAACCGGCCCGACAACACGATCTCTTACACAAGCAACTTCCCGTCGGAACCGCTTGTCGGCAATTACCCGACGAGCAGTTCGATCGTCTGGACGGGCGTCAGCGTCATTTTGCTGATCGCGAGCATCGGCGGCATGGTTTGGTTCTACGCCGGCTGGCACAAGGAAACAGAGGGGCGCGATACGCCTGACGAAGATCCGCTGATCGGCGAAACCCTTACGCCTTCGCAAAAGGCGACCGTCAAGTATTTTTTCGTTGTGTCGCTGCTGTTTCTTTTGCAGATCGTTATGGGAATAATCACGGCCCACTACGGTGTCGAGGGCGGCGGGTTTTACGGCATTCCGCTGCAGGATTATTTGCCATATGTGGTTTCGCGTACGTGGCATACGCAGCTCGGCATTTTTTGGATCGCGACGGCCTGGCTCGCCGCGGGACTTTTTATTGCACCGTACATCTGCGGGTACGAGCCTAAGTATCAGAAGCTCGGCGTCGATGTGCTGTTCGCGGCCCTGCTGATAGTCGTACTGGGCTCGATGGGCGGCCAGTGGTTGAGCGTGATGCACATGCTGCCTGGCGACCTGTGGTTCTGGTTCGGGCATCAGGGTTACGAATATGTCGACCTCGGCCGTGTCTGGCAGGCCGCTTTATTCGTCGGGCTGCTTTTGTGGCTGTTTTTGATCGCCAGAAGCGCGATACCGGCACTCAAAAAGGACGGCAGTCGATCGCTCGTGATGCTTTATCTTTTAACGACCGCGGGCATCGCGTTCTTTTACGCTCCCGGCCTTTTCTGGGGAATGCGTTCGCACCTTACGGTTGTCGAATACTGGCGATGGTGGGTCGTGCATCTCTGGGTCGAAGGTTTCTTCGAGGTCTTTGCGACGGTGGTGATCGCGTTCTTGTTCGCGCGGCTTCGCGTAATTCGCGCCGATCATGCGGCATACGCGGCACTTCTTTCGGGTGCGATCTATCTCAGCGGCGGCATCATCGGGACCTTGCATCACCTTTACTTTTCGGGAACGCCGACGGTCGCTCTCGCGTTCGGTGCCGTGTTCAGTGCACTCGAGATCGTGCCGCTCGTTTTCGTCGGGTACGAAGCCCTCGAGAACATTCGCCATTCGAAGGCCCGTCCGTGGCTGCAGCAATATAAATGGGTCGTGTACTTTTTCGTCGCGGTCGCGTTCTGGAATTTGATCGGAGCCGGTGTCTTCGGATTCATGATCAACCCGCCGATCGCTCTGTATTACATGCAGGGACTTAACACGACCGCCGTCCACGCGCACGGAGCGCTTTACGGTGTGTACGGAACGCTCGGACTCGCGCTGCTGCTGTTCTGCATGCGTGCGATGCAGCCGCAGCGTATTTGGAACACAAAACTGCTTGCGTTCGCTTTCTGGGCGATCAATATCGGCATGCTGATGGAGATTCTTTTCAGCCTGCTGCCGATCGGATTGCTGCAGACGTACCAGTCGGTGTCGGTCGGTTATTGGTCGGCCCGCAGCCCGGAATTCATGCAGACGGAGCTAATGCAAAACCTGCGTTGGATGCGAATGCTAGGCGACACGGTGTTTGCGGTCGGGGCGGTGGCGTTCGTCTGGTTCGCGATAAACCTCATGATCACGAAAGGCGAGACCGAGGTCGCACCCGCCGGCGATCTCATCGACGCATAACGTGACGCGAATCGGCCCGCCGTCGTTCAGTGTGCAACGACGGCGGGCCGATCTGTAATCAAATAGAACGATGTTTTTTAGAATAATGCAGATAGCGATCCCGTTTGTCTGGTTCGGAATGATCGGCGCCATTTCCTTTTTGGAAGCGCCGCTCAAATTTCGGGCTCCCGGCATTACGCTGGCGCTGGGACTGGGCATCGGGCGGCTGATCTTTCAGACGCTGAACGTTATCGAGGTAGCGTTCGCGCTGCTGCTGTTGGTGTCGCTGTTCGTTAACAGGCCGGTCAGCACGTTCGTGATCGGAGCCAGTGCGGTGATCGTCACGCTTCTTCTGCTCGAGACTGTGTGGCTGCTGCCGGCCCTCGATATCCGTGCCGAGGCCGTCATTCAGGGAACGGCGGCCCCGTACTCGAACATGCATTTTATTTACATCGCATTCGACGCGGTGAAGTTCTTGCTGCTATTCGCGCTCGGCGTGAGTGTCGCGAAGCAAAATTTACAATTGAATGAAAGATATTGAGAACAGGGAAGATATCGACGCTTTGATGCGTCTGTTTTACGAGCGGGCGACCGCCGACGAGAGTATTGGTTTCATCTTCACCGACGTCGCGAAGCTTGACCTCGACCATCACCTGCCGATCATCGGCGATTTTTGGGAAACGATGTTGTTTCAGTCCGGAAGCTACGCAAAGCACGGCCGCAATCCGCTGCAGGTCCACGCGGCTTTGAACGAAATGGTCGAGCTGTTGCCCGAACATTTTCGGCGTTGGCTGGAGATATTCGAGCGGTCCGTGGACGAATTGTTTGCGGGCGAGCGGGCGGAGTTTCTAAAAATGCGTGCGTCGGCCATCGCGAACCGAATGCTGAATTTCGTGAGCGGCGTGCCGTCCATCTACGCCTAATCGGCTACGTGGGCACGGAGCGGTTCGACGTCGTCGAGAATGATCTTACCGTGGTCGATCCTGATGAATTTCTTATCGGCCAGTTTGCGGACGACACGGATCGTCGTCTCGGTCGTCAGTCCCGCCATCTTTGCGATGTCCTCACGCCGGACGACGATGCGGACCGGGCCGTCGCCGGCCTCGCGTTCGGCAAGTTTCAATAGAACGGTTCCCACACGGTGTTCGGGCGAAGCGGACGAAAGATTTTGTATCGTCGCGGTCTTGTCGCGAAGCATCTCGCACAGCCAGGCGATGATCGCGAGCGAGAATTCGCTCGACTCATGCAGCAGATCGAGAAAGTCCTTTCGCTTGATCAGCAGCAGTTCCGAATCGTCCATCGCGACCGCCGACGCGGGATAATTCTTACCATCGACGACCGGCGGCACAGCGAAAAATTCGCCGGCCTCGAACATGCCTATTATCACTTCCTTGCCGGATTCGAGAAAGTGCGTCATCTTGACCTTGCCGGAGAGAACTATCGGGAGCGCGTGAGCTTTTTCGCCCTCGTCAAAGAGCGTCTCGCCCGCAGCGAACGTACGCTTTTTCCCGCGTTTCGCAAGCGTCTCGGCGAGGTCCGGGCTGATCTTTTGAAGCAGAGGTTTCACAATAGACGCGTAGCTACCACACGAATTCCGGATAGAATTTAAAGCCCGTCAGCTCGGCGAGGTCCGGATATTTACTTCGCAAATGTTTGCACATAACCTTCGGGCTCTGATAGGTGTGGAACGCTTTGAAAAGCAGTAATTCAAAGGCGGACGACTCGATCCAGTCGACGTCTTTTGTAAAACCTGTAACGAGTGCGACGCCCGTGTCCTCGATAAATTTGGTGACGGCCGTGGGCTTTCGCAATGTGCTGCATGTACCGAAATGGATTATCCAATTCGAGAAACGCCCGGCCATCATTTCAGCCAACTCCTCAAGGGTGATCTTGTCGCGGTGAAGATGTATTCGCCCCGGCGAGCCGTGAAAAGCGAAGTACAGAACGCCGTAATTCCGTTTGCACAAAAGCTTGAGATTGTACCTCAGCTCCTCGCGAGTGTTGCATGTGAGGTGGCTGTGCTCAGAGCTTTGGGTCCGTCTGATGAGCTCGAGGCTGGGCAGTACGCTGAGCCGGTTTTCCGTGCGTTTGTCCCACATCGATTCGAGGCAGGCGATATTTCGTTTTCGTTTCGCCATAAACTAGTTTCGAGTCAGGAATACCGCTCCGCCGAAAGTCAGAAACAGGATCACGCTGACGAACGCGTTCGTTGTAAAGAACGCCGCGTTCATACGGCTCAGATCGTTCGGTTTGACCAACGTGTGCTGGTAAATCATTAGCAAACCAACCGCGGCAACTCCGGCGAGTGCCAGCCATCCGAGACCGGTGACTGCATACAGCAGCAGCAATACCAGAAACGCCTGTGCGTGGAACAATCGCGCGATCCAGAGTGAGCGTGTTATACCGAAACGCGCGGGAATCGAACGCAGGCCCGCCTTTTTATCGAACTCATAATCCTGACAGGCATATAGAACGTCAAAGCCGGCCGTCCACATCAGGACAAGCAGTGAAAGCAGCAGCGGCACCTCAGAATCGATCGCACCTCGGACGGCGATCCATGCGGCCGTCGGCGAAATGGCCAGCGCCCAACCCAGAAGCAGGTGAGCAAATGCGGTGAAACGTTTCGCGTACGAATAGCCGAGAACGCTGAACAGAGCGATCGGTGAAAGTGCGAAAGCGAGCCAGTTCAGCGCGTACGCCGCGAATAAAAAGACGCCGACCGACACAAAAAGGAACATCCACGCGAAACTGAGCGAGAGCTTGCCGCTCGGCAATTCGCGGTTTGCCGTCCGCGGATTTTGCGCGTCGATATCACGGTCGATGATGCGGTTAAACGTCATCGCGGCGGAGCGTGCACCGGCCATAGCGACAGTTATCCAAAGTATCTGTCGCCACTCGGGCAGGCCACCCGCGGCCAACACCGCACCCAGAAATGCAAAGGGAAGTGCGAACAGCGTGTGCTCGAACTTTATCATCGCGAGCGTCGTCCGCAGCTTTTGAAAAAACAAACTCATTTCGTTTACCAAACCGAAAGTGTAGCAAATAACAACGTCGTAAGCTTGTTCGCCATTGAGTTTTGACCGATCGAAAGTTAAACTTCACGTGCCTTTTCTCACCAATATGCCCAGCGGAAACACTCACGACGCGATCACTTTCATTCTGGCGGCGCCGGCGGCGGTGGTCACATACTATGCCACGGACAGTTTTGCGGCGGCGGCGATAGTAACGGCCGCATTCATCTTTGGCGGGCTGATGTTCGGGCCCGATCTGGACGTCGCGTCAAAGCAATATTCGAGGTGGATGTTTTTTCGCTTTCTCTGGTTTCCGTACCGGTCGTTCTTCAAACACCGCTCGCGTTGGACGCACGGGCTGATATTCGGCACGTTATTCCGTGTCGTTTACTTTATGGGCGTTGTGACGATAATCCTGTTCGCATCGTCGTATTGTTCGGCGATCTTTTTCAGGACCGAGATGCCGCAGCCTGCGGATCTTGCCGAAGCATGGCGGGCAGCGGGCAGCCTTCTCCGTCTTCACGCCGGCGGCTATATGCTTTTATTGGTTTTTGCCGGAATGTGGACCGGAGCGGCCAGTCATACGTTCGCCGATATGGCGGGAACGTACATCAAAACCGGCCGAAGCGGCGGTTTCCTGTGAGATTCACCTATTTTCCGGTTCTCGCCTGCGACAGCCTCATGGCCTGACGGCGGACGGCGTCCGAAACGTTCCGGTTCTTAGACAATGCCGCGAGATCGCGCAGTTGCAGCCGCGACAGAATGTTGAGAACATTCGCGATCGGCGTCCGCGGATTTTTGGCGAGGGCGTGGACGATCTGGTAATTTCGCGACCACTGACGGCTCGACGCGAGCTGGCGAAGAATGTCCTCGGTCACGGTGCGCATGCTGGCGATCTTTTCGACTTCCTGCTCGGTAATTCGCGGGTTTGCTACCACGGCAGCGGCGACGATGCGATTCGGGTCGCGGACGAGAATGTTACGAGACTCGCGGTCGCCTTTGAGGGCGAGTTTGACGCGGTCCTTCATGCCCATCTTCATGATGCGGTTGATGACGGATATTCGCTCGTTCGGCATATCCTGGTCTTCCAGCTTCATTTCGCCGAAGATCTTGTTCGCGATCGCCTGGCGGTCGGCTTCGGTTTCTTCGTAGATCTCTTCGAGGGACTCGAGGCCGAGCCATGAGTCGTCCGTTTCGCTGTCCGGCACCTCGATCATCGACGCCAGAAACGCGGCGTCCTCGAGACTCAAGCTGGAGTCGGCGTCCGCCTGTGCAAACTCGGCCTGCTCGATAAACTCGGCGGCCGCATCTTTACCCTGGGCCCGCAGCTCGCTCGCAATTTGCTGAACGCCGCGTTCCTTTTCGAAAAACTCGCGTTTTGTTTCCGCCGCTCGCCGCTGTGCTTCGGCGGAACCTGCCGGATTCGCGATAAGCGCGTCGATCAGTGCGGGTGTCTGGATCAAAAGCTGCTGGTTCGAGGCCAGCAACTCGAGCAGCGCTCCATTCTCGCTATTTTTCGCGAACCTGATGATCGTCGAGATAGGCGTATTTGCGTTCGTCAGGACCGAGGCGTGTACTTGCTGCGGCAGGTCCTGGGCGGATGCGAGGTAGTTCAAAACCGACACCGCTGCCTCCGGCGAACCGGCGGACGCCGCGAGCGTTCCTTCGTCCTGAGCGCGCAATGTGACGGAGGCGTGCCCGGCAAGTTCCGTATCATCCGAAACGGCGAAGGCAACGAGGACCTCGAGCATGTCGTGCTCGGGGAGCGGCAGAATTCCGCGCGACGCGGCAACTTGTGCCGGCCTCGGGGCAATACCTTCGATGATCGACCTGACGACCGGATTTGACGAATAGATCTCGAATTTCATACAGGGCAGGAACGAAAAAGCTCAGGACGTAGAAAGCTTTTGAAGACGGCCGACGGGCCGGCAAGCCGAATCTTAGCATAGAATTGGAGTCTCTTGACTATCATCATTGCATCCACTAACGTAAAAACCTGTGCGTTTGCGCCTGCTTATTCGCATTAAAAATTAGCTGAGAATTGTAAATATTTAATTAATGATCAAGGAAGAGTTAAAACAAAAGATCGAATCGGGGAAAGCTGTTATCGGCATCATCGGCCTGGGCTATGTGGGCCTGCCGCTGATCGTCGAGTTTGGCCTTAAAGGCTTTCAGGGAATTGGTTTCGAGGTGGACGCGAAAAAGGCGGACGACGTCAACGCGGGCCGCTCGTATATCGTCGACGTGCCGGACGCAAACCTCAAAAAGTGTGTGGATGACGGAAAGTTAACGGCGACCACTGACTTTAGCCGGATCAGCGAGTGCGACGTGATAATCATCTGTGTCCCGACGCCGCTGCGAAAGACCAAGGACCCGGACATGTCGTACATCATCGCGGCCGGCGAAGAGATACAGGAACATCAGCGGCCCGGACAGTTGATGATCCTCGAATCGACGACATATCCCGGCACGACCGACGAAGTATTGCAGCCGATGTTCGAGGCGAACGGCCTCAAACTCGACACCGATTTTCTGCTGGCGTTCTCACCCGAACGAGTCGATCCGGGCAATCCGCAGTACCAAACTCACAACATTCCGAAGGTGGTGGGCGGCGTTTCGGACGACTCGACCGAGGTCGCGGCGTTTCTTTACGGGAAGGTGGTCGAAACCGTGCACGCCGTATCGTCGGCACGCGTCGCTGAGGCCTGCAAGCTGTGGGAAAACACGTTTCGTGCAATTAATATTGGCATGGCGAACGAAATGGCAAAGGTCTGCAACGCACTTGGCATCGACTCTTGGGAAGTCGTTCGTGCGGCGGCGACCAAGCCGTTCGGGTTTATGGCGTTCTATCCGGGACCGGGGATCGGCGGCCACTGCATCCCGCTCGACCCGCATTATTTGTCTTGGAAGGCACGCCAGCACGGGTTCGATTCGCAGTTCATCTCGCTGGCAGAACAGGTGAATTCGGGCATGCCGGCGTACGTTGTCAAGCTTGTGTCAAACGCGCTCAACGATGTCAAAAAAGCCGTCAACGGTTCAAAAGTTTTGATCCTGGGCGTCGCTTATAAAAAAGACATCGATGACATGCGCGAGTCACCGGCACTGTCGATCATCGACCTGCTGCGTGCCCGCGGCGCCGACGTGATGTACCACGATCCGTTCGTCCCCGAGGTCACGTTCGACCACGCCTACACGATCGGCGAGGCCGAACCGCTCTACAACAACGAGCTGACCGACGACCTGATCAAGCAAAGCGACTGCGTCGTGATCTGCACCGGGCATACCGACATCGACTACGGCCACATTTGCGAAACCGCCAGCCTGATCGTCGACACCCGAAACGCACTATCGACGGAGATCCGGAATGGAAGCAAAGCGAAGGTAGTAAGGCTCTAAAAGGTAGGACAGGCTGTTAACCTGTCCTACCTTTTAGAGATTTGAAAGTGTGTATTATTAAAAAAGGACAGGCTAACAGCCTGTCCTACTTTTATTGGCCGTTTTCCATCGGATAGCCTGCGTCTTTCCACGCTTTGGTGCCGCCTAAGAGTGCGAATGCATTGTCGAAACCTTTCTTTTTGAGTTCAGATACCAAACTGGCACTGGTGTGTTCGTTCGGTCAGGAACAGTAGGCGATCACCTTTTTGCCTTTTGGCAGCGTGTCGGCCTTGGCGGCTATATCGCCGGCCGTGATGTTTATTGCTCCTTTGACGTGTTCCTGCTTGAACTGCTCGGCACCGCGTGTGTCGATAAAAACGGCGGTGCCGGCGTCGAAATCTTTCTTGGCGTCTGCGAGCGTTATACGCGGAGCGTCGTCGGCGTGTTCGTCGCTGTGATTGTCAGCGGCTTTGGCCGGCGTAGCGTTCGCGACCGGCTTCGGCCGCTCGGCCGCGTCGGTGCACGCGAGCCCGACAAAAAGAGCAGCGGCGATCATGATAAAAAATAAATAACGCATAGGTCTCCTCGTGCAAATTATATAGGCCGTGCTATTTTTCGCCAAACGCTTGGAGCACTTCGTCGGCGTGCTGTTCGACGTTGACCTTGTCGAATATTTTAGCGATCTTACCGTCTTCGCCGATCAGAAACGTCTTTCGCGTCGTGCCCATGTACTTTTTGCCGTACATACTCTTTTCGCCCCAAACGCCGTAGCTCTCGACGATCGATTTGTCGGTGTCCGCGAGCAGATCGAACGGGAGCTGGAACTTGGAAATGAATTTTTGATGCGATTTTTCATCGTCGGTCGAAACGCCGAATACTTTGATGCCTTTCGAATTAAATACGTCGTCGGCGTCGCGGAACGAGCACGCTTCCTTCGTGCATCCGGGCGTGTCGTCTTTGGGATAGAAATATAGAACCACTTTTTTGCCCTTGTAATCGGTTAGTTTAACGGAATTTCCGTTCTGGTCCTTCGAGTCGAAATCTGGTGCGGCGTCGCCTTCTTTAAGCATAATCCTCCAATATCAAGTAACATCTTGAATGTTGAAATTGTATCACGGCCCCAAAACTCCCATCCTCGAAGCAGGAGTGGCGGCTTCCGCCGGGTTAGTAATTCTTAAAAACTTTCAACGGCTTCGTCATTAACGTTTTCCACCACCCCGCAGATGCAGCATCGGCACCCCTCCTCAAACCAGGAGGGGAGTATGAGAATGAAATTTGTTTCCGAAAGTCAGGCTCTCGAAAGGCTTCGCCGGCTGAAAGACGATTTCGCCGCTCGGATCGCGGAGGATTTTGAGCACAACGCCAAGAGCTGCGTGACGTGCGGGACGCCGGGGGCGTGCTGCCTCGATGTTCATTTTGTGAACGTGCGGATATCGCGGTTGGAGGCAGTTGCGATCGCTAAAACAATCCAGGCACTGTCGCCCGAAAGGCAGGAAAAGGTCCGTCGACGTATAGACGAATCGATCGAACGTTACGGCCTTGCCGAACCCGACGACGCTGCCGCGAAAACTTACGCCTGCCCGCTTTTCGAAAAAGGAATCGGCTGCCTCGTTCATTCGACCGCGAAACCGCTGCCGTGCATACAACACGCCTGCTACGAAAACGAGAAAGACCTTCCGCCCGACGATCTACTCGCCGAACAGGAGGGCCTTGTCGATGAACTCAATCGACGAGTTTACGGAAATGTAGGAACGCTCGCCTCGCTTCCGGTCGGCGTCAATCTCGCCGCAAAATCAGCTCAGAGCCCTGCGGCCCTTTACGATAATTGCGATCACGATGCCGGCGACGAGCCAGCCGCCTAGTTGATCGATCAGCTCCGTTTCGACCATTTTTGTCGGGAACCGGTACCAATTCCAATACGATGCGACGATCGATAGCCAGCCGACGAGTCCGAAGATGGGACCGATCATTGCCCGCATCACGAATCCCGCCGAGACGAACGAAATGGCAAACGCAGCGAACGCACACGCGAGTATATTAGAAGCGAGTTCCGTGCCCATGCGTTCCGCACCGAAGGCTTTCTTACCGGTCGGATGGTAGATCACGATCGCGTTCGGTCCCGCCTCGTACTTTTTCGTCCACTCGGCCTGCTCGGCCTCGGTGGAATTTTTCATGTCTATTCCCGGGATAAAATAAAATCCGGGCTCGGCGATATTCGCCTGCAGGTTCGCGACGACGGCCGCTTCGTTGCTCAAGGGTTCGACGCCGAAATCCAGTGCTCCGTGCGAAATTGCCGACCAGAAAAACATTGCCAGCCCGCCCAAGATGCCCGCTAAGATAATTCTGATCATTTGTGCCTCCTAAGCCAGCTTGTTCCGCATCCGGCCGCCCATCATCGTCAACGGGACGAGCAGGAAAAGAAACAGGAAGTGATACCAGATCGGAATGTAGTTCCACGCCATGGCCTGGACGCCTATGCCGAAGAGAAGCAGCAAAACACCCAAAACAAGGGTCGATCGCCTGTTTTCGCGAGCGATCACCGCAGTAAGGTAACCCGCGGCCAAAGTGATGATTACCTCTCGGACGAGGTGCATTAAGAGAATCGTGGTGCTCGCCTCAAATGCCGTTTTATTTGTAAACGCTCGTTCGAATGCGAGCTGGTGGGCTCCGTACCAGTCAGGCGACAGAGACATCAATACCTGATCGCTCCCGACCCAGAGTATCGACCACGCCAGAAAACCAGCAATAACCGCCAGAATGATCCGTACCATAAATTCTCCTTAAAGAAAAAGGACAAGAGAAACCGTTTAAGAATTCCCCTTGTCCGAGTAGGTTTATTTAATTTTTATTTCTTTTCAGTGGTGAACGCGGCGATTATAGAAGAAGTCTTTCATTTATACAATCCCGGAAGCGACCCCACCGCGTCAGCGGCCCGACCATGAGGCGGGCCGCTGACATTTTCCGCTATTTTATCTCCAACTCATAAGGCAGCAGCATCATAGCTTCGCCGCGTTTCATCTGGTCGAACAGGGCGGCGTATCGCAGGCCGCGGCGGACGTCCGAGGGGAGCGAATCGGCGAGTGCCTTTTGGGCGACCTGTGCTTTTGTATCGCCCGAGTCGCTGCCGCCAAAGTACTTTTGGAGGAACGGCTGCGGCTCGGGAAGGACGACGCGACGGACGTCCTTGTCAGCGGGCAGATTGGCCAACTGCTTAGCGATATCGATGGCCTTTTCCAGCCCGCCGAACTCGTCGATCAAGCCATTGGCTTTTGCCTGTGTTCCCGTCCACACGCGGCCCTGGCCTAGCGAATTGACCTCTTCGTCCGTTTTACCACGGCCTTTGGCGACCTTGGGAACGAAGTTGCCGTAATAAACGTTGTTCGCGGTCTCCGTCATTTTCGCACGCTCTTCGGGCATCCATTTTTCGGTCTCGCGGAAGATGCCGGCGTTCTTGCCGCGCATGACGTATTCGTTCGTGACGCCGAGCCAATCGTAAAGGCCTTTGACGACCGGTTTTCCTGCGAACATTCCGATCGAACCTGTGATAGTTGCCGGTTCGGCGACGATCTTGTTTGCGTTGCAGGCGATGTAATAACCGCCAGAGGCAGCGACGTCAGACATCGAGACGACGACCGGTTTTTTCAGCTTGGCGTTCTCCAGCGCGTACCACATCAGATCGGACGCGAGTGCCGAACCGCCCGGCGAATCTACGCGAAGAACGATGGCTTTGATCGACTTATCCGCGGCCGCGTCGTTCACGGCTTTGACGATCGTGTCCGACCCGACCATCTGCCCGCCGAACGTGCCGTCGCTCGAATTTCCGACATTTATCGCACCCGACGCGTATATCACCGCGACGCGGTCACCGTTGTTCAGCCCGAGCGAGTCGGACGGAACCTCGCGGTAATCGCCGCCACTGATCGTCCGCAGCTTGTCGTCATCTTTGTATCCGAGCCGTGATTTCAGCTCGTCGCGTACCTGATCCTCGTAAAACGCACCGTCGATCAAGCCCTGTTCCTTGGCCTGTACCGCATTATATGGAGCGTTGTCGATGATCGCGGCGATGTCTTCCGTAGCCTTTTTACGAGACTCGGCGATGGCTTTGGTAAACCGGCCGTAATATTCGTCAAGAACGGCGTTGATGACTTCGCGCTGGCCCTCGCCCATTTCCGTTTTGGTGTACTGGTCGGGCGCGTTCTTGTATTTGGGGCCGATCTGTATGACGTCGGCTTCGATGCCGAGCTTGTCGAGCGAGCCTTTGTAGAACATCGCTTCGGCGGCGAAACCGTTGATGTACAAGTCACCCGGCGGCGGCAAAAAGACCTTTTCCGCCGCGGTCGCGATGTAGTATTCGCGGTTGGTGCCAAGCATCATGTATGCGTAGACCGGTTTGCCTGAGGTGCGAAAATCCGCGATCGCGTCACGCAGCTCGTCCGCCTTGCCCCAGCCGATGCCGGGAAAATTGATGTCGAGCAGAACCGCTCCGATACGCTTGTCGACCTTCGCTTTTCTAAGCTGCGTCAGCAGCGAAGTAAAGCTCTGTGCCTGTCCGATGCCGAACGCTTTTGCCAGCGGTTCCTCGGCGACGTAATCGGGCAGGTCGCCCGTAACGTTCAGTACCAGAACGCTGTTCTCCGGCACGCTCGGCCGTCCGATCCTGTCCGCCATTACAAAAAGTCCGATCACCGCGACAAGTATGAGCACCAAAACGATGCCGCCGACTATCAGAATTACCTTAGCTGTTTTAGAAGTTGCCATTGTAAATAGATATATACCGTTTACCGAAAAAATGCCGCTTTCGAGCGGCGCCAATTTATCTGCAAATTAATACGAGATAGAACGAAAAAGGTTTGATTTCTATATTCGTGCGGCTTTTTTCATTCATTTTGTTCGTGTTGTTTCGTGGTTAGGGTTTCGGATTTGAAACTACAACCACGAAACCCACGAAAAAACACGAAAAAGAACGAAAAGATCAGAACAATGAAGGCTGCTCTTCCAGTATTGTCGGGTCGGCGTGCGGAAGATCGAGAAGCGCGTTTAGTTTGTTCGCGGTGGCCGGAGCGTGGCCTTCGAAGTAGTTGTCGACGTATATGAAGATCTCTTGGGACTCGATCTTTTTGACCACCTTGCTCCAGTGGACGAGCGTTTCGTCGCGGTCGCGGTAAATGCGGTCGAAGTGCTCGAGGTCGCGTTCACCCATAAAGCGAAAGTACGCGAACGGCAGTTCATGCCTCACCAGCGAGGCGAACATCAACTCACGCGGCACCCATTTTCCCTCGACCAAACACATCGCGACGCCGTTCTCGGCCAGCTCGTCGTACGTCCAGTCGTTGAACCAGCCCATATGGCGAAACTCGACCGCAAAGCGAATATCGCGCGGAAGTCCGGCAAGAAAACGCCGCAGATCCTGTGCGTTTTCCTTTATTGCCTCGAAGCTTCCCGGCAGTTGGATGAGAATGACCCCGAGCTTTTCGCGCAGCGGCGAGACGCGTTCGACGAATTCATTGACGATCGGAAGTGTCGAATCGTCAAGCGAGCGTTCATGCGTCACTTCGCGCGGCATCTTCAGGCTGAACGTGAATCCCGGCGGCGTATGCTCGTACCACTTTTCGACGGTCGCCGCCGTCGGCATGCCGTAAACCGTCGAATCGACCTCGATCGTGTTGAACACGCGCGAATAGAGAGCGAGCATTTCGTCGTGTTTCGTGCCGCTCGGGTAAAACACGGTCTCGCCGCCGATCGGCGTGATCCAATCGTCGTAACCCCAACTCTGACAGCCGATATGAACCTCACGCGCCGTGCTGGAAATTTGCGAACTGAGCGTCATTCGAGTATTGTCTGCTGAGCACCTGCCGATCTCAAATTATTTTTGCGTTTCGGCTAACCTTGCGGCGTCCGGCTGCAATTTTACTAAAAACTGTTCGTCTAAATCGTAAGTTGTTGTGTCTAATACTGCAACCCCGAAGTTTTCACCGTACGAGGACCGATGCGAAAGTTGAAACTTACCGTTCTGCTCATCTTTGCCTGCATTTGTGCGGCGGCATTCACAGGCCGCATGTTCGCCCCGTCGGTTTCCGGCCAGGCCGGACTGTCCGCGCCGACCGGCGTAATCGCCTCCGACAACAGCTACAACGATAAAGTTGGGATAAATTGGGACCCGGTCCGCGACGCGACCGTTTACCGGATAATGCGAAGCACGTCGAATGACGCAGCGACCGCCGTCAGCGTCGGAACGACCGCATTGCCTTACTTTTTCGACTCGACCGCGAACGTTTCTCAGCAGTATTTTTATTGGGTACGCGCCGAGAACGCGACAGCGACGAGCCTGCTCGGCCAGCCGGACGCCGGTGTTCGGGCGAGCGGGACGCAGCAAGGCCCGGTGCCGCCGATCGACGTTCCGCCCGCTGCACCGGCGGGAAACCCGCTGACCGCGGCGAAAGCCGCTCTCGGCAAGGCGCTGTTCTGGGACGAGCAGATGTCGTCGACGATGACGGTTTCGTGCGGGACGTGCCATCGGGCCGGTTCGGGCGGGGCCGATCCGCGAACAGTTTTTAATAGTTTGAATTCCACCAACCCGGGATTCGACGGCATTTTCAATACCGCCGACGACGTCGCGGGTTCGCCCGGCGTGCCGCTTAATAATTCGGCGGGGCTTTACGACTGGTCGCCTGCTTACGGCCTGCGGCCACAGGTGACGCCGCGCAAATCGCCTTCTTATATAAATGCCGCTTACAACGTGTCCATGTTTTGGGACGGCCGTGCGACGGGCACGTTTCGCGATCCGCTGACGAACAACGTTTTGCTCAACGCCGGTGCCGCACTCGAGAGCCAGGCTGCCGGGCCGCCGGTGAACGATGCGGAAATGGGCCATACCGGGCGCAACTGGACACAGGCGGCGTCGCAGATCGCGGTAGCGAAGCCGCTGCAGCTTGCGTCGAGCGTTCCGCAGTCGTTGACGAACTGGATCGGCGGACGGTCGTATCCGGAATTGTTTCAGGAAGCATTCGGCACGGCCGATGTCACGCCGGCGCGGATCGCGATGGCGATCGCGTCGTTCGAGCGGACGGTTTTTTCTGACCGAACTCCGATCGATCAGGTGAACGGCGGGATCGCCACGCTGACCGCACAGGAAGCACGCGGCCGCAACGTTTTCAACGGCAACTCCTGTAACGTCTGCCATGTCGGCCAGCAGCTCGGCGACAACCAGTTTCATAACATCGGCATCCGTCCGGTGAACGAGGACACCGGCCGTTTTCAGACGACTAACGACCCGTCGAATCTTGGCGAATTTCGCACGCCGAGCTTGAGGAACGTCGAGCTCCGGGCTCCGTATATGCACAACGGACGGTTCGCGACGCTCGAGGCGGTGGTGGATTTCTACGACCGCGGCGGTGATTTCACGAACGCGTCGAATTTCCCGAATATATTCATCAAGCCCCGCGGTCTTTCCGCTCAGCAAAAGGCCGACCTTGTCGCTTTTCTTAAACGCCCGCTGACCGACCCGCGTGTCGCGAACGGCACACCGCCGTTCGACCGCCCGACGCTTTACACCGAATCGAACCGCGTGCCTGTCGTTACCGGAACAGGAACCGCCGGCTCGAACGGCCAGGTGCCGCAGCCGATCGCCATCGAACCACCGCTTGCCGGAAATCCGAGCTTTACCGTCGCTGTTGCGAACGGCCTCGGCGGAGCGACGGCCGTGCTCGTGATCGACGCGAGCGACCCCGGCAATACATCGAACATCCCGCAGACAGGTTCGTTCGCCCGCATCGTCGCACAGCTTAACGGCAGCGGCGCAGGAGCCGGATATACCTCGACGAGCCTGGCGATTCCGACCGACACGACGCTCGTCGGCCGGACGTTCTTCGGACGCTGGTATGTGACGGACGCCGGCGCGGCAAACGGCGTCGCTGTTTCGCCGGCTTTCCGATTCACCGTTTTTGGCGAAGCTGCCGTTGCACGCCGTGCTGATCATGCCGATTTTGACGGAGACGGCAAGACCGATATTTCGGTTTACCGCCCGTCGGAAGGGAACTGGTACATTCAGCAAAGCTCGACCGGCGGTTACACGGTCACCAACTTTGGTATCGCGTCTGACGTGCTCGCACCCGACGATTTTGACGGCGACGGAAAGGCGGATGTTGCTGTATTTCGCAACGGCCTCTGGTGCATTTTGCGAAGCCGCGACGGCGTGCAGTTCGGGTCGTTCGGGATCGCCGGTGATAAGCCGCAGCCGGGCGACTATGACGGCGACCGCATCGCGGATGTGGCCGTCTGGCGGCCGTCGGACGGCACGTGGTATCTGAACCAGAGCCGCGACGGTTTTGCCGCGTTCCGGTTCGGATCGAGTACGGACCGGCCGGTTTCGGCGGATTATGACGGCGACGGCAGGACCGATGCCGCCGTCTATCGCGACGGAACTTGGTACATCCAGCAGTCGACCGCAGGGTTTGCCGCGGTACAGTTCGGTCTGGCCGAGGACAAACCGGTGATGGGCGATTACGACGGCGACGGAAAAGCCGATGTCGCGGTTTACCGGCCGTCGACGGGCTCGTGGTACGTTTTACGAAGCAGCGACGGCGGATTTACCGCTCTGCAATTCGGCAATGCGACCGACGTTCCTTCGCCCGGCGATTACGATGGCGACGGCAAGAACGACGCCGCGGTATTTCGCCCGTCGGAGGGAGTTTGGTATGTGCTGCGAACCTCTAACGGAGCGGTAGGCATCCAAAATTGGGGCTTGGGAAGCGATCTGCCGGTGCCGGCGGCGATCGTACCTTAGATCGCACAAAGTCTAACCGAAAAGGCCGCCGCGGAATGGCGGCCTTTTTTCGTTTTTCTTCGTTTCGTGCCTTTCGTGTTATTTCGTGGTTTCAGCTCCGGATGCGGCATCGGACACGTAGACACATCAAACGCGCAAAGAAACATTAATGAAGCAGATCGGAAAATTTTCCTGACGATCATTCGCCGAGCAAGCATCCAATCTGCTTACTAACAACAGTTAGCCGATTTAGTGGATTCACGATTGTTCCAGTAAACTATTAATCATTGTATGGCAAAGAAAGGTTCGGTTCTGATCTGTGACGACGAAGAGATAATGCGCGACGTGCTGGAGACGATACTCTCGGCCGCCGGCTACAAGGTTGAGCTCGCCAAGACAGGCGAAGAGGCGCTCGAAAAGTATTCGCAGCACGCCTACGACGTCGTGCTGATGGACGTCTCGATGCCCGGCATCGGCGGCCTGACCGCGCTCGAAGAACTGATAAAACTCGACCCGGAAGCGGTCGTGATGATGATCACCGCGTACGCGACGTTCGACACGGCGATCTCGGCGTGGGAAAAAGGTGCAAAGGGCGTCATCCGCAAACCGTTTCAGAACGAACAGATCCTTTCATTCGTCGCACGCGGGTTGAAGACGCGGCGGCAGGAAGAAGAGCGTGTGACGCTCCGCCAGGTTATGACGCGTTCGGTCAAACGGGACGCTATCATCGGCCGGTCCGAGAAGATGGAAGAGATCTTTCGACTTGTCGACCGCGTCGCTCCGGCACGTTCGACGGTTTTGATCACGGGCGAAAGCGGAACAGGCAAGGAACTGCTCGCAAAGGCAATACATGAAGCAAGCCCGCGAAACGCCAATCCGTTCGTCGTCGTAAACTGCTCGAACATTCCTTCCGACCTGCTCGAATCGGAACTGTTCGGCCACACTAAAGGAGCATTCACCGGCGCGGTGGCGGCGAAAAAAGGATTGTTCGACGTCGCCGACAGCGGTTCGATCTTTCTCGACGAGATCGGCGACCTGCGTCCGGAAACGCAGGTGCGGCTGCTGCGCGTGATCCAGGAACGTGAATTCACGCCGCTCGGCGACACGACGCCGCAAAAGGTCGACGTCCGAATCATCGCCGCGACCAACGTCGATCTTAAAGAAGCGGTCAAGACCGGCGTCTTTCGCGAAGACCTTTATTACCGACTATCGGTCGTCCCGATCGAACTGCCGGCTCTTCGGCAGCGTCCCGAGGACGTTCTGCCGCTGACCAAACATTTTATCCGCAAGTATAACGAAGAGAACGCACGGACCATCTCCGAAATTCTCACGCCCGAGGTCCTTTCGCTTCTCGAAAACTATTACTACCCCGGCAACGTCCGCGAACTCGAAAATATTATCGAACGTGCCGTTGTCATCGCCGCCACCGATGAGATAACCGTTGAATGCCTCCGCCCCGAAGTACGCGACCCGGCCCTTGCCTTCGAAATGATCAAGCGGACCGAAGGGACGTCGTCGGACGTAGACATTGCGCGCGGTGTTAACTTTTACGATGAGGTGAAAAAATTCGAGATCGACCTCATCAACCGAGCCCTCGAACAAACCGGCGGCCACCAATCACGCGCTTCACAGCTCCTTGGCCTCAACGCAACCACGCTCAATTCCAAAATAAAAACCTACAATCTTATGCAGAGAAATTAGTTCCTGCCGTCACCCAGCCGACTGACCAGAAGCCGCAAATATTCAATTTTTCGAATTTAAACCAAACATATAGATAGCACGGCCGCTTCCGTGTCGAGCTGATCCTTTGTTTACAACAAGTTAGTTTCAGCCGAGGCGTGGCACGGCGCTTGTATTCGCAAGCTTGTTTACGAACAGAACAAATTGTCCACGGAACCCCAATTTCCCGACAATTTAAAAGTTGAAAGAATTTCCAGGAGGAACAGCATGTCGAGAAGTTTGTTTTTAGTGTTGGCATTATTATTGTCAACGATCGCAATTTCTGCTCAATCGACGACAAGCAGCCTTATCGGGACCGTTTCAGGGCCCGACGGAGTGCTGCCCGGCGCAACGGTTGTCGTCAGGGACAACAAAACCGCAAAAGAAGTCACCGTCACCACCGACAGTGACGGCGGATTTAAGGTCTCGAATCTCGAGATCGGATTTTATACGGTAACTATCACCGCCTCCGGCTTCAAGACGTTCAGCGCACAGGAAGTAAAGCTGGAAACCGGCAAGGACTACAACCTGACGCCGCGATTGGAGATCGGTGCGATCAGCGAATCCGTAACGGTTACGGCCGGAACGGACATCATCAATTCAACCGACGGTAAATTGAACGGCACGGTTTCGAACAAGCAGTTGACCGAGCTTCCGCTGCTCACGCGAAACCCGCTCAACTTCGTGACACTGCAAGCCGGCGTCGCGTCGAATCCGTTTCAGCAGAGCACGATCAACGGCGTTCGAACGTCCGCGACAAACATCACGATCGAAGGCGTCAACGTTCAGGACAACTTCATCCGTGCGAACGCAACCGACTTCTCGCCCGCTCGGCCGATTGTCGATGAGGTCGAAGAATTTTCGATCTCGAGCCAGGCCAACGTCGAAGACGGTTTCGGCTCGGGCCAGATCCAGTTTCCGATCCGCCGCGGCGGCAACCAGTTTGCGGGTTCGGTATGGGAATACAACCGTAACTCAGATCTTGCCGCAAATTCATTTTTTAACAATCGCGGTAAGGTCGCACGCCCCTACAGAAACCGCAACGAGTTCGGCGGACGACTTGCCGGACCGCTGCCGTTTTTCCACTTCGGCGAAGGCGGCCCATTTTTCGAAAGCGGAAAGGATCGTTTGTTCTTTTTCGTTCTATACCAGAAAACGCTCGACCGAATTCCGGTTAGCCGACTTGGCACGACATTGACGAACAATGCACGTCAGGGCTTATTTACCTATACGGCCGGGGCAAACGATGCCGCGAACGGTATCGTTTTAGGCCAGCTTGTAACGGTAAACCTTTTTAATCCGCTGCTGAATACCGGGATCACCGGAATCAATCCGCTCATACAGAGCCGATTTCTCGGATCTATTCCGGCACCGAACTCGACGGATACTGGCGACCAGCGTGTGACGACCGGATACCGCTTCAACCAGAACGGTAACCAGGAGCAGACCAACTACACGACGCGTATCGATTACAAGGTCAACGATAAGAATTCGGTAAAGGGAATTTACCGATACGTCTACCAGACGCTGCAAAGTACCGCAGCCGACGGAACCTTCAATTTGAATCCGAATGTCAATCAGCCGTCGCATAACCCCTTCTTTTCGATGGGTTGGAACTCGACCTTTTCGAACAATTTTACGAACGAATTGAACGGAGGACTCTACATCAGCGATCCGACATTCAAGCGTGCCGACGGTGTTCCCGCGAATATCGTTACACTCCCGCTCGTAACTGCCGTCGAAAACACTTTCCTGACACAGGGCCGCAAGACGAAGGCATATAACCTTCAGGACAATGCAGCATACATCGTCGGGAACCACTCGATAAGGTTCGGCGGGCAGATGCAGTTCAACCGCATTCGGTCGTTCAATAACGGAAACGGTGTCGGCTCTGACATCATTGCTCCGGTATATTCGCTGGGCGTTGGAACAAATACGCCGCAGATCACAGCCGGACAGTTCACCAATACGACGCTGTTTCCCGGCACCGTCCCCACGGCACAAAGAGCAAGCGCAAATGCATTGCTGGCACTGCTTGGCGGCATCGTGAACGGGGCCAATCAGGCGTACAACGTCACGACGCAGACCTCGGGGTTTGTTCCCGGAGCGACCAACGGCCGCAAATATCTCAACGAACAATACGCGGCGTACGCTTCCGATCAGTGGCGAATCCGCCAGGATTTGACCGTGAATTTTGGTGTTCGGTACGATTATTACACGCCTGTCCGCTCGGGTGACGGCCTGTTTTTCGAACCGGTGATCGCCGAGGGGCGTGATCCGATCCAAGCCGTTCTCGATCCAGCGGGCCGATACCAATTTGTCGGCGGCAATGCCGGCAAGGCGAACACGTTTTACAAGGGTGACAATAACAACTTCTCGCCCAATGTAAGTATTGCGTACTCGCCTCGCAGCACGAGCGGGATCGGTAAATATCTGCTCGGCGAAGGCAAGACGGTATTTCGCGGCGGATACCGCGTGAGCTACATCAACGACGAACTCTTCAAATCGGTGATTAATGCGGGCGTGGGAAATGCGGGACTACTGCAAAACGTCGCGGCATTGAACTCGTTGACGGGGACGACGGCGTTGAATGCGCGGATCAACAATCTCCCCACTATCCCGACTCCGGTCTTCAATCCGAACCGGACTTTTCAGACCAATAATACCGCCGCCTTTAACTTTTTCGGGACGGTTTATGGTATAGATCCGAACATACGGGCTCCTCGTGTGCAGGAATTTAACTTCGGTGTCCAGCGTGAGATCGGATTCAATTCCGTTCTCGAAGTGCGCTACGTAGGTACGCGCAGCAAGGACCTGCTCCGAGCGGTCGACCTAAACCAGATCGATATTCGAAGCAACGGTTTTGCGGCGGATTTCAATCGGGCACGCGCGAACTTTATGCTGACGGGTAACGCGGGCTGCACGACCGCCGGGTGCCAGACGCTGACCGTTTTCCCCACCTTGGCGAGCGGCGGTCTTTTGACCAACGCAACGATCACGGGCCAGCTCGTCGCAGGAACGCCGGCAGATCTTGCCCTGATTTACATTCAGAACGGCCTGACAGGTAATGTGAGATTTCTCGCAAATCCGAGCACGGGCGTCGCGGATTACCTGAACAACGGTGCGAGCTCGAATTACGACGGCCTGCAGGTCGAATTGAGGCGCCGCTTCGCACACGGTCTGCTCGTTCAGGCGAATTACACGTTCTCGAAGAACCTGACCGATTCGCAAGGCGCACAGACCAACGGTACGGGCGACACGCAGAACCGGTTCGATCCGCTTCTCGATAACCTGAACCCTTCGCTGGAATTCGGCAGGGCGATCACGGACCAGACTCATAAATTCAACTTGAATTCGATCTATGAGCTGCCGTTTGGTAAAGGACATACGTTCTTCAACCAGGGCGGGTGGGTGGACCAGGTGATCGGCGGGTTCCAATTAAGCGCCATCATTCAGATCGGATCAGGGGCTCCCGTAACGTTCACCGATGCACGCGGCACGCTGAATCGGGCCGGTCGTTCTTCGCGACAGACGGCTGTCACAGGCCTGACGAAAGAAGAACTAAAAGCGTTGGTTGGAGTCTATCGGACGCCGAACGGTATTTTCTTTTTGCCGCCGGCCGTTCTCGGACGCAATCCCGACGGTACGATCAACACATCGATCGGCGGCACGGGCCGCGGTGCTAACGGATTCGGTTCGGCCGCGTTTACAGGGCAGGTATTTTTTAACAATGCACCGGGCACAACGAGCGGGCTCGAACGAAACGTCGTCAACGGACCGTGGTTCTACAACTTAGATGTAACGTTAGCCAAACAGATCAAGTTCGGCGAGCGTTATTCGTTCAGGGTCGAAGCAAGTATGTTCAACGCCCTGAATCGGACCAACTTTGCGCCTGGCCAGTCACTGGATATCAACAGCACGACATTCGGCCAGATCACATCGACGCTGGCTCCGCGCGTCGTTCAGGTAGCTGGACGATTCAGCTTCTAAAACTGGTTCATTTGGAACTTTAAGGCGTTGCTTCCCCAGGGAAGCAACGCCTTTTTTGATAAACGTGATTATGCTAATATTTCTCCATCTCGATAACGCCGCCAATACAATCTTCTCGCGTCCGCGCCGGCCCACAACTTAACCTCGTGCCGCTCGGCGCGGGGGATTTGATCGACCGTGCGGTTCGGTTTTACAGGCAAAATTTTTTGACGTTCGTGTTCATCGCGGCACCGCCGGTGATCGCGGGGACGGTCATCTCGGTCGCGTGGACGTTTCTTGCACGCGGTCTTTTTGCACGCGGCAGTTCTTACGATCCGATCGAGACATTCGGATATTACCTGTTTGTATACCTCGGCAGCCTGATCATTTGGTTCACCGAATCGGTGGCGACGCTTTCGGTGATGGGCGGCGCGTCGCTTAACTTTGTCCGGCACCTTTTATTCGGCGAGCCGATCACATTTCGCGAAACCTACCGCAATGTCTGGAGCCGTTTTTCGGCTTTGATTATCGCCTCGACGATAATAGTTTTGCTGCTCAGCCTAATTGGCGGGATCATTTTTTATTTTGGACTTCTGATCGGCGGCGCCGTGACAGTCATTGCGGTCGTTGCTCTTTCATCGGTGCCGCCGCTCGCGGTCCTCGTCGGAATACTGCTCGGGTCGGTTTCGGTGATCGGGACGTTCTGGCTTTTCTTCCTGATCGCATCGCGGTTCGCCTACGTGCCGCAGGTGATGCTGGTCGAGGGGCAGGGAATTGCGTCGTCGATCTCGCGCAGCGCAAGCCTGGCCGGCGGCAACGTGAAGCGGCTCGCGGCGTTGTTTATTTTTTCGACCGTCGCGATCTACTCGGCGCTCGCGATCCTTTACGTGCCGCTCGCATGGTACGCGTGGGCGCAGGGCGTCGAGGTGTTCGTTTTCGACCGCGACCTGATCCCGGCGTGGTACGAAGTCGCGTCGCAGCTAGTCTGGCAGACGAGCCTGATCCTGATGACGCCCGTGTGGATGGTCGGTCTTTGTCTGCTCTATGTCGACGAACGCGTGCGGCACGAGGGTTATGATATCGAACTGATGGCTGCCCGACGGCTCGGCGAAATTCCGGCCGTGCCGCAGGCCTACGTCAATCCGCTCCAGCCGGCGCTGGGAAATCGAGCGGCTGCACCGGTCGTGACGCGCGAACGTTCGTCGCCATTCACCACGCTCGGCCTGAAATAGAATGAAGCTCTCGTATGCCGATGCATCTCCTAAATTCCGCTGCATACTCGCGGTGGTTTTGGTGCTGCTCGCGTTCGCCGGCCATGCAAATGCGACCGACGCGGCCGCGTACAAGGTCCAGATCGACAAGGCTCGCACGTACGTCGCCGAGTTGCTCGAGTACGCCGCCGACGCTGAAAGCGGATCGTACGATCCGGACGCCGAACGAATTGCCCTATCGTCAATTCGTTCAGCTCTGCCAGAAACCGAGACAGTCGAATGGCAGGGCCAGGCGATCGAGGTTTCCAACGACGCGATATACGTGCGGCTCAAGAGTTTTGAGAACGAAGAGAACTCGACGAAGCGTGCGATATATCTGACCGAGGCCGATGAGCTATTGTCGGCGCTGTCGACGCAGCTCGCGGCTCCGACTGCCGCCGATGGGCGTTCGAAAGATGAATACAAACGAAAGCTCGCCGAGATACTCGCCCGCGAGGAATATCAGAAACCGGCCCCGAAACAGGAGAGCGGAATTGCCGGGTTGATCGAACGATTTATGAACTGGCTACGCGGCCTGTTCCCTGATTCCGGGCCGGCCGAAACTTTGCCGTATGATTTTTCCGGTGTCGCGAAAGTGCTTCAGGTTATCTTGTTCGCAATTATTTTTGGGCTGGTCGGTTTTCTGCTCTACAAATTTGCGCCGCTGCTTTTTCCGGCGGCACGCCGCGGTTCGCGTGTGAAGAAAAGTCATCGCACGATACTCGGCGAAAAGATCGCTGCGGATGAATCGGCGTCTGATCTATTTTCCGACGCCGAACGTCTCGCCCGCGACGGCGAGATACGCGCGGCCATTCGCAAAGGCTACATCGCTTTACTGTGCGACCTCAGCGACAAAAAGGTGATCGCGCTCGAACAGCACAAAACAAACCGCGATTACCTTCGTGCCGTTCGTGCCCGGCCGACGCTTTACGGAAATATGCGCGGGCTGACGAGCAGTTTCGAGCGGCACTGGTACGGCTCACAGCCGACAGCGGCGGACGACTGGGACGCCTTTCGTGAAACATATAAAAAGGCGGTCGCGGACGCATGAAGCAAAAACTGCTGATATTCGTCGTGTTCGCATTTTTGCTGCTCATCCTGATCGGCCTGAACGCCGCAACATACGTTCAAAAGGAGAAGACGCCTGACAACGAGTTCTCGCCGAACCGGTCGACGTTCAACTCCGGTACGACGGGCAGCCAGGCTTACTATGCGCTCCTATCCGAGACCGGCCGGAACGTGACGCGCTGGCAGGTGCCGGTCGCGGAACTTCCCGCCGCGGGCCGAAGCAAGCCGGACGTTTTTGTCCTGATCGCCCCGCGGCTCGACCTGACCGACGTTGACCAGAGCAACATTCTCAAATGGGTCGCCGACGGCGGCCGGCTTATATTGATCGATCGCGAGCCGCCCCCGAAACTCCTCGTCTCGGACCCGTGGAGCCTGACGGTCGAAAAGACGAACGACCCGGGCATTCTCGCGATCGATCCGTCCGATGTGGGTCAAATGACTTCCGGTGTGACCGCGGCCAAGGCCGTTCAGCCGACTGCGTTCACGATCTCGCTGAACGCCGTACAGCCGTCGCGGCTCGCATCTTCGATCGGCTTCGAGCGTAAATCATACGGTCCGCAGACGATAACCGGCAGCGGCTCGTCGGGCGGCGACGAGGTTGACGACAGCTATGAAGCTGACGAGCCGCCTCCACCGCCAAAGCCGGCCCCGACGACAGCCTCGGCGAACAGTGATCGGAAAGTTACCGTCAACGGCCCGCCCGCGATCGTTCCGTCACCCGCTGTCGGCGGTCCCGTTATCCACGTTGCCGCCGGTGATAAGAACATCGTGGTCGATGTGCCTTACGGTGCGGGACGGATCGTGGTCGTCTCCGACCCATACATTGTTTCGAACGCCGGGATCGGCCTTGTCGATAACGCAACGCTCGCGCTCAATCTCGTTTCGAGCGGCACGGGCGCTATCGCTTTCGACGAATACCATCAAGGTTACGGTACGAACAACAACCAACTGGTCCGCTATTTTCAAGGCACGCCTGTGATCGCCATCTTTCTCCAGCTCGCAGCGTTGGTCGCACTCGTTTTGTTTTCGCAGAGCCGCCGCTTCGCACGTGCTTTGCCGGAAGACGAACCTGACCGCCTGTCCAAGCTCGAGTATATTTCCGCGATGGCGGAACTCCAGCAGCGGACCTCGGCCTATGATCTCGCCGTCGAGAATATCTACAACGATTTTCGCCGACGCGTTTCGCGTCTCGTTGGGGCCGACAACACGACGGTCAAGCGGACCGAGCTTGCGAAACTCGTCGCCGAACGGGCGAAAATGCCCGCGGCCGAGGTCGAGGAATTGATGTTCAAGTGCGAGGACATCATGCACGGCGAGCCGACCGGCCGAAAGGAAACCCTCGAATTGATAAAGCAGCTCCGTGCGGTCGAGGCTCGTCTCGGCATGTCGCGCGTCGCGAGGGCGAAGATCTGAATGATGTCCACCGCGACGCTTATCATTCTCGCCGTCCTCTTTTTTCTCACGAGCGTCGTCGGCGTCGTCACGGGCAGCAATTCGCTGATCACCGTGCCGGTGATGTTCCAGTTCGGAATTCCCGAAAAAGAGGCGGTCGCGACGAACATGTTCGGCTTGGTGTTCATGGCGATCGGCGGGACGATACCGTTCGTGCGGAAAGGAGCGATCGATTTCCGCCGCACTTCGCCGCTGGTCGTGATGACGATCGTCAGCTCCGCGATCGGCGCCGCACTCGTCGGGTATATCACCGACCAGTCCATCAAACTGATCGTCTCGGTCGCGATGATCGTCGTGGCGCTGTTTACGCTGGTGCGGCAAAACGGAAGATCCGATTCCCCTCATTTGGAAGGACGAGAATTGTCGAGACCTTCAGGCATAACGAAAGCCCTTGTCGTCGGGTACGTCGCGACGTTTCTGCTCGGTATTTACGGCGGGTTGTACAGCGGCGGTTACGTGACGATCCTGACCGCGGTTTTCGTGGCGTTTCTCGGCATGAATTTCGTCGAGGCGATCGCGGCGACAAAATGGATCAACGTCTTTTCGTCGTCCGTTGCCACTATCATCTTTATGTGGCAAGGTTTAGTGAACTACAAGCTGGGAATTTTGCTCGGCGTTACCATGTTCGTCGGAGCCTATGTCGGAGCTCACTACGCGGCCAGGATGAACGAAACCTGGCTGCAGCGAATATTCCTGGCGACCGTTTTTATTCTCGCGTTGAAAACTCTTTTCGATTTCATTTGAAGCTGACCATTCTTGATGCTTAACCACACACCCGCAACTGTTGCACACATAGTCAACGAACTTCGCAAAACCATCGTCGGGCAGGACGAGGTTATTGAGCAAATACTTGTCGCCGTTTTGGCCGAAGGCCACGCTTTGTTAGAAGGCGTTCCCGGTACGGCGAAGACGCTCACCGTGAAGACGCTGGCGCAGATCATCGGTGCGCAGTTTTCGCGTATACAGTTCACGCCCGATCTGATGCCGTCGGACATTACGGGGACGAACGTCTTCAATATGCAGACATCGCAGTTTTCGCTCAGGGAAGGGCCGATCTTCACCGACATTCTGCTCGCCGACGAGATCAACCGCACGCCGCCGAAAACGCAGGCCGCCTTGCTCGAAGCGATGGAAGAACGCCAGGCGACAATCGACGGCGAACGCTATCCGCTTTCTCCGATCTTCACCGTGCTCGCTACCGAGAACCCGATCGAATATGAAGGAACGTACCCGCTGCCGGAGGCGCAACTGGATCGCTTTCTGTTGAAAATATTGATCGGTTATCCGGCGGAGGCCGAAGAGGCGGAGATCGTAGCGCGATGGGACGCCGGTTTCAACTCGCATCATCTCGAGAAGGCGAACATTCAGCCGCTGCCGGACGCCGGTGCGATTGCACGCTGCCGTGCAGAGGTCCGCGAAATGCGGATGGAGCCGGGCGTGCAGAAATATATCGTCGACATCGTCCGCAAATCGCGAACGCACCCGACCATTTTGTTCGGCGCGAGCCCGCGTGCGTCGATCGCTCTGCTGTTGTGTTCGAAGGCGATCGCGGCTATACGCGGACGCGATTTTCCGACGCCCGATGATGTCCGCGACGTCGCCGCACCCGTCCTCCGCCACCGCCTCGCACTCCGCGCCGAAGCCGAACTCGAAGGCGCCACGACCGACGCCGTCATCTCGGATATCCTGAAAACAATAGAAGTTCCCCGTTAAAGTCAGAACCACCTGCGTAAGCGGATGGGTTCCGGATAGTCGTGAGGCGAGAGTCAAGAGGCGTGAGCACGAGGGAGTGATCCTGCTCACGCCTCTTGACTCTCGCCTGTGTACTTTTAAGAACCCACCCGCTTACGCGAGGTGGTACTGACTTGGCTACTCGGGCTTTGTGTTCGCGGGCGGTTTTGTCGGCGCTTTTGTTGGGGTTGCTGCAGGTTTTGCTGCCGGCGGAGTTGGCGTTGCTTTCGGCGCGCCGGTGTTCGCGGGCGGTGCTGTCTGCGCGTTTGTATTCGCGGACGAAGCCTTTGGCGTTGGCGTTGGTCTTGCTGTGATCGTATTGGCCGGTACCGGAACCAGTACGACGCCGCCGTCGGCCGGCATGAACTGGCTCGGGTTGTTCGGGTCGATGGTGTAGACCTGTCCGCCCGGCTGGACGTACGTAGGCGGCGGGCCGCCCGGGGGCGGAGCGACACCGCCGGCCCACGGGTTGTACCCGTCGCCGCCCGGCAGAGTTCCCGGCGGCTGGCCCATCGAGTTTGAGTTCGAATTTGCGTCGTAGATCATCCCTGGCATCAGAGCGAGATTCTGCTCCTCAGTGCCGGTCGCGGGATTTATAGGCTGGACCGGCTGGCCGTTCGCGTCGGGCTGCAGTGCGGTCGTCGGGTCGGTTTGCTTGATGGACGTGCCGTAGATCAAGAACGCCGACAGCAGCGAAATGCCCGCGAGCACGACGAACGCGGTTTTCCAGATATTGTTATTTTCGCCTGCGGCAACGGCTGTCGGCTCGCCTGCGTTCATCGAATTTAGCTCGATCGCGTCGGCAAATTCGCCGGCGGTCTGGTAACGCATTTCCGGATTTTTTGACAACGCTTTGAGGACGATCGGCTCGACCCCGGCCGGTAGGTCGCTGCGGAACGACGAGAGCGGCGGCGGGGCCTCTTCGATATGTTTTTTTATGGTATCTTCCGCAGTTTCACCCGTGAACGGCACATCGCCCGCGAGCATTTCGTAGGACAGGACGCCGAGCGAATAGATGTCCGTGAGATTATCGGGCCGAGCACCGGCGGAAAATAACTCGGGTGCGTTGTAGTCGACATCGCGGCCCGAAAGGCCAGCGTCTGCGCTGTTCGAGGATGCCGAGTTCCTCGATCCGAAGTCGAACAACTTCACATTTCGCGAACCGTCGGCAGCGTCGGTGACGAGAATATCTCCGGAATTCAGATTGCCGTGAACGAGCCCCGCGTCGTGAGCTGCCGACAAACCCGCGGCCGCCTGGCGGGCAATATCCAATGCTACAGGCGCCGGTAGTTGTCCGTCCCTCGCGATCACCTCGGCGAGCGTTTCGCCTTCTATATTTTCGAGCGTGGCATAGAGCTGGCCGTCCGTGCTCTTGCCGAAATCCGTGACGCCGAGAATGTTCGGGCTCGCGATGTGCGACGCGGCTTTCGCCATTTCCGAAAAGCGTTCGGCGGCGCGCGGTTCGTTAGCAAATTCCGTCCGCAGCACCTGCAGGATCGCCGGGCGCTCAGTAAAGGCGTGCCGGCAGCGATAAAAATTACCAAGTTCGCTCTCGTGCAAAAGCGAAACTACACGATATTTATCGTCAAACAGTTTACCTGTAATATTTTCAGCCATCACGGTTTAGAACGTTTCGGTCGGTGCCGGGTTGCAAAAAAACTCTGTACGAGATGTTCGTTACACTTACTTTTAGCACGAAGAAAATGCGGACGCGAGTTTGTTAACCCGGCCCGCATTCACTTTGTGTCTGAGTGATGTTTACTGGTCGGAGACCGGCTTGATCACGACGAAAACGATGAGCAGGGCGAAGAGCACCAGCGATTCGATAAGTGCGAGCGCGATGATCATGAGCGTTTGGACCGTTCCGGCGGCACCGGGGTTGCGTGCCGCGCCTTCCGCCGCACGCGAACCGACGAGGCCCTGACCAATAGCTGCGAGTCCGGCAGCCAGGCCGAAACCGATACCGGCGGCCAATGCCTTCGACGCGTTGACGGTAAATTTGTTGTCACCAGCGGCAGCCGCACCCTGAGCCATTGCCGGCAGAGCCGAAACGACGAGAGCGAGTGTCGCGAAAAATGCGTATTTGATCTTGTTCATTTTTATCTCCTGTTTATATTTAACTAACTTGTCCACAGGACGACCGATCGTTCGAAAACTCGCTTGCTGGTATTATTTCGCCTCACTTCCGGTATGCGCCGGATTTTATACTCCGTAGAGTCCGGGCTCCTGTTGCGTGCGGGCATTTTTCGTCAGAACCGCGAGCGATAGCGATCGGGCTTCCCGAAACGCTAAGCTCAAGCCTGCTATAAAACGCAAGTTCTCAAATTTGCAATCATCCCTTGGACCTATCTGGCCTTGACGGCCGATACTCAAAATTCCGTTCGCCCGCTTTCGCAGGCGGTACAGCTTAAACGTGTGCCGTCGCTATGGCTTCGCCGGTCTTCGGCGAATGCTCGCCGCCGTGTGTGTGCTCGTGCGGACCGTGCGAAACCTCGCTGATGTAGATCATCGAGAGCAGCGTGAAAACCAGCGTCTGCACGAATGCCACGAACACGCCGAGTGCCGTCAGCATGAGCGGTAGAATAAAGTGCGTGACGGGCGGATAAAGGTTCGTGATCTCGGTGAAGATCTTTTCGTCGGCGAAGATGTTGGCAAACAGACGAACGCCGAGCGTGAACGGCCTGATCAGGTTACTTATGATCTCGACCGAAAAGATAAGCGGCGTGATGAACAGCGTCATCACGAGCGGCAATTTCGGCCCCGTAAAATGGGCGATGTGATTGACGATGCCGTTCTCGTGTATACCAACGTAGTTGTAGTAAATGAACGAAGCCAGAGCCAACGCGTACGTCACATTCACCGATGCCGTCGGCGACATGAACATCGGGAACTGGCCCATCAGATTCGATACGAGAATCAGGCAGGCGAACGTCGCGACGACCGGGAAATACTTAAAACCGTGATCGCCGACGACGCGGACGACGAGATCTTTGATCGCCAGAAATCCGGCTTCGAGTGTCATCTGGCCGGGCTTCGGGTCGTCGTCGGAAAGCTTGCCCTTGAAAATATTTATCAAGATGATCGTCAAAATACAGGCGATGACGAACATGATCGTGTACCAAGGTATCGCGTTCTCCGGCGAGTACGGCGCGCCGAAAACGGTTTCGGCATCGGTACCGAAGTTCGAGAAAAACTTGTCCCAGACCGGTTTTGTCCAGTTCATCTCGAACCGGTAAACAGGCTCGCCGAGGTAGGTGTTTATAAACTGAACGATGAGCGGTGTGTGATGCCCTTCTTCTGCCAACAAAAACATTATTAAATTTCCCTGCTGCTAAAAATGCTCGAAAATATTCGTATAAAACCTTCGATCACGGTCGCAAAGCCGAATGCGGCCATGCCCAGGATCAGAGACGCTATCGGGACCCAGCCGGCGATATAAACGACGGCGATCACAAGACCTAAAACCAGATAACGCAGAAAATACTTGCCGACCAGCATCCGCGGCCTTTCCCCGCGTTCGGCCGCCGCAAAGATCGTCTTTAACGATCGCTGCAGCCAGATATAGTTCAAAAAGGCGAACGCGGTGCCGATCAAAACCCCGATACCAAAACCGGCCGAGAAAAACGCCGCTCCGGCAATTGCTCCGATAATGCCGACGATGAGCATGAGCCAGAGGATCCGCCGATTCGAGGGCGGTTGAGCATCAGTGTAAGCACTGTCTGACGGTTCAAAATCATCGCCCATTACGAAACTGTAAATTTTACTAAGGAAAGCGGGAAAACTCAAAGCGAGGCGAGCGGTTTACGGCCCGTTTTTGCGGAAAGCGGCCTGATATTTCGGACATTGCAGGCGAAGGCGGCGAAATTACACGAATACCCAGCGAGTTATTGTTTCTTGAATATCTGCGAAGAGGTGCGGAAGAGCTGGATAAAGCCGATCACGGCCCCGAGGACGATGCCGAAGACGATGCCCCACGGCGAACTGCCCAAAAACAGATCCGCGAGCCAGCCGAGAACGAGCATGAACACGACCGAGCTGAAAAACGCGACTCCGGCCGAAAACGCCAGTCCGCTGCGGCGGGCGGTTTCTTCGGCGGACCCGGACGGAGCTTCCGATAGGATGAAAGGCTCCTTTTCCTCACTGTTTTCCGGGTCTTCGAACAATGTGATCACCTCGGGCGGGCGGATCTTGTCGATCAGCGATCGCCGCGGCGATCGCTCGGGCTCGTCCTGGCTATTGAGTAAACTCATCGGCGGTCCTCCCGGAAACGGTCTGGGCGAGACGCTTTAGGCGTGCGATCAATTTCCGGCGGTGACGTTGCCGTTGTCCAAAAGCACGAACAGCTTATCCTGAATTTCGGGATTCGTCACTAGTTTGCTGTGGCCTTCGCACTGGAAAAGTTCCGACGTTATAGGCAGCACCGCCTTACGCCCCGACGCGGCAAAGGTTTCCGCTATGAGCGAACGCTTGGGCACGACGCTGTCGCCGGTCGTATAAAGCAGAGCTTTTATCTGCTCGGACGTTATCTTTTCGCCTCTAGCGTTGGTGAAGCCGTCGGCTTTGAACTTGGTTTCCCAGCGACCCTTTTTGTCGTTGTGCATGAGCAAAAGTGCGTTCTGGGTTTCCTTGCAGTCGGCACCGATCAGATAAAATGACACCGGTATCTTTTCGCTGTTGTTTGCGTCTAAGGCTGCCTGAAAGCGCTTTGCACGGGCGAGTACGGCGAGGAAATACGGCTTGGCGTTTCGCTGTTCAGCGGGCGTAAATTTCTTCTTAAAATCGTCGTCTTGCCAGATCGCCCAATTGTACCGTTCCCACGTCGCCGGATCGTAAATGTCGATCGGAAAGGGCTTTAGGTCTTCGTCGTAGGCCAGCAAACTGCCCGCGTGCGGCAGGAGCTGAAAGATAGACGGGATCGTGAAAACGTCGAAACGGCTGATGTCTTGGATGAACGGCAGATTGAGCCCGCCGCCGATGTAAGAAAATCCGTCGAGCAGCGCGTTTATCGAGAGTATCGAACCTTCGTTCGGCGTGCCCAAAAGGAATATCTTATCGAAATGCCTGGCTCCGGCCCATGTCGGTTTCGGTGCACGCGCCGAAAGGTCGGCGTTGCCGTACATTGCCGCGTATCTCGCGATCAGCCCGCCCATCGAATGTGCGACGACGTTAAATTTGAGATCGGGCCGTCCGATCCGGCGTTTAAGCGTTTCGATCTGCCGAATTAGCTGACGTGCGGATTCGACGTTATCACGCCGCCAGTCGTACGGAAATACGAAAAACGTGTCGGTCGCGTCGGCCCGCGTAGCGGTTTTCCAATTGGCTTCGCGATAGCCGCCGCGTTTTTCGAGCGAGTCGATCAGGCGTTCGTAGATCTCTGTTTCGGGCAGGAAAGAGAACAGCTTGACGCTGCGGATGATGTCGCGGGGCACAAGATCATCGCGGTTCCGCGACAGCACCGGCGAGATCGGCAGCCGGAGATCGTCGTCCTTTGCACGGCGCGCTCTGAACCAAACTTCTTCGCCCGTGCGGGAATTTACCAGTTCGGAACCTGTCAGGCCGGGAATTATTATGATCGGAGCTCGGCCTTTTCGAACCGCTGTTATCGGCGCCGAGGCCGTTTTCGCGTCCGGAACCGCCGGCTTTTGGGCTTCGGCCGTGATGCCGGTCAGCAACAAACAAAACACCGAAAACAATAAACCCAACCTTGATAGTGCTTTCATAGACAATTTGATGCAATTAGGCCGAGATCGGGAGAAGAAAATAGCTGATCGGTTCAATAATATCACTTTTATCAGGTGTTTAGGCCGCGAAGAAGCCGAGTTTAGCGCTTTGGCAAAGTGAGGATTTTGCTCGATGACACGAGAATATAACGATTTCCGCGCCATTCGATCTGACGCGAAATGAGCGCGGCCGTACAATTAGATAAAAATACCGCGGGTGCGAGCGACCAGAGCGTGAGCTGTGAGAATGTTTGTTTTCGAATGCTGTCGCGGTGGCCGCTCAGGACCATTTCGACGGCCTTCAACCGCAGCCACGCTTTGCCGATGCTGAAGACGGAGACCGCGAAAATGGTAAAGGCCGCCGCAACGATCGCGAATCTGTCCTGTCGATCGAGGACGAGGATCAAAACTGCCGACAACATTATTAAGTTGAAAAGACCGGAGCCGAAGAACGAGAGCTTCCACAAGTTCGGCGCGTAAACCCGTGTCAATTTGATCTGCCGCGTCGTAAACTCGAACAATTCGCCAAGCGTGCATGTTTCGATCGACGGCGTCAGCGCCTGCGGAACGAAATAGATCGGCATGCCGGCCTCGCGAACGACGCGGGCGAGTACGAAGTCGTCGGATACTGTTCCGTGCCATCTCTCGCGGACGTTGAGTCGCTCGAACACTTCGCGCCGGACCGCGGCCGCCCCGCCCCAACAGAATTCGTTTTTGAGCCCCGGCCCGAGTGCGGACGCGATCGACGCATTCCATGCGGCCCGCATTTCGGATGCGAAGCTCGGCCGGCTCGAGATGAACCACCGGTAACCGGTCGCGATGCCGACGGTCTCATCCTCGAGCGGAGCAACAAGAGGCCGCAGCCAGGTTTTCGACGGACGTGCGTCGGAATCGACGAACACAAAAACCATCGACTGATCGGAAGCATGCAGTACTGCCTCGCGCAGATTTTCGACCTTCTGGCTCGAGTCGACCGACTTGGGCGCAACCACCAATTTCGAATCGCCCGGCAATCCGCGTATCACGGGGACGGCGGTGTCGTTTTCATCATCGACAACGAAGATCACTTCGTACGCCGGATAGTCCTGAGCAAGCAGAGCTTCGAGGTTTTCCTTCAATCCCTGATCGAGGCCTTTGCACGGTGCGAAGATCGTCACGAACGGCGTGAAATCCGAAACGGGCTTTGCGACCTCACGGCGAAAATAATCCAAATAAGCGATCCCGCCGCGAAACGACTTGAAACTGAAATAGATCAGCATCGCGGCGAGAATGTAGAAGATGAAGATCATTTATGAAACAGGCGGCAAAGTCCACGCCCGTAAATCGTGCGCAGTCAGGAAGGGCGGCTCTGCCCCCGCTCATCACCCGAGATCAATGAAGCGAGCTCCACGATGGTTTTCGTCGTCGCCCCGCGGTTCGAATCCATCACCGTGCGGGCATTTCCGCCCAGTTCTGCACGCCGCTCCGGATTCTTCAACAATTCCGTAAAGGACTCATACAACCGCTCGACGATCTGGAATTCGTCAGGCGGTTCGGGTGCCTGGATCAGAGCGTCGCGGGCGGAAAACTCCGCGACGGCCGCCTGAAAGTTATGCGTATGCGGGCCGGTCACTATCGCCTTGCCGGCGGCGGCCGGTTCGAGAATGCTTTGTCCGCCGTGCTTTACAAAGCTGCCGCCGACGAAAACAATTTCGGCTAAAGGGTAAACCGCACGGAGCTCGCCGACGCTGTCCAGGAGGATGACATCGGCGGTTTTGTCGGTGTTGGAAATGGGATCGGATCGGCGGACGAATTTGTATGTCGCCCATTCACATTCGCGGTTCGAGCGGAAAGACTCGATCGTCTCCGCCACGTCGCCGAACCGCTCGGGATGGCGCGGTGCGATGAGCAACCGCGGGCCGGGACGAGCACCGTCGTGTGCCGCGCTTAAAAATGCATTCAGGACCCAGCGTTCCTCAGGCTCGTGTGTACTCGCAGCTACTATTAGCGGTCGTTCGGGGCCAAATGCAAATCGACGGCGGAATTCATCCGTCAAAGAATTTTCAAAAGCCGCAACGCTGTGATCGAACTTTAAATTGCCAGTCACTTTCACTTTCGCGACGTCGATGCCGAGCGAGGCAATCCTCTCGGCGTCCGCGTCGTTCTGCATCAACGCGAGATCGACGTTTCGCAAGACATTTTTAACGAGTGAACCCACGATGGAGTACCTCGCTACCGAACGTTTCGAAAGCCGGCCGTTCACGATCGCGACTTTTGCTCCGCATAGCTTCGCCTCACGGATGAACCGCGGCCAGATCTCGGTTTCCATCAGGAGGACGAGCGACGGTTTGTAATTTTCGAGAGCTCGTCTCACGCTGAATTTCCAGTCGAAAGGGAAGTAGATCACCGCGTCGGCTTTGTCTTTGAAAATGCTGCGGGCGAGCTCCTGACCGGTTTTGGTCGTGGTCGAGATGACGAGACGGTGGCCGGGGAATGAATTTAGCAGCCCGTCGACGAGCGGACGTGCCGCATTCGCTTCGCCGACCGAGACGCAGTGCAACCAGATCACGGGCCGTCCGTCGTGCTCGAAATGAGGGTAATTGCCAAGACGCTGGCGAAATCCCGCGGCGTATTTGTCCCGGCGAAGAATAAAAAGCGGGATCAACAGCGTGAAGCCGAGGGTCAGGATCAGGCTATAGACGAACATAAGTCCCAGGTCCAAAGTCCAAAGTCCAAAGTCCAAAGTCCAAGGTCCAAAGTGCGAAAGAGAAAGGTCCCAAGTCTTAAAGCAACAACGCGTCTGAGACTTGGGACCTTGGACTTTGGACTCGGGACCAACCCGCTATTTCACCCGTTCCATGTACTTCGATTCGGTCGGGTTGACGCGTATCTTTTCACCTTCGGCGATGAAGGGCGGGACGTAGAGCGTGACGCCGTTTTCGAGTGTCGCGGGTTTGTTCGAGTTCGACGCGGTCGCGCCTTTCAAATTCGGATCCGTGCGGCTGACGGTCAGTTCCATCGACGGCGGAAGCTGAATGCCGATTGGCGTTCCGTTGTAGAACTCGACCTCGATCTTGAGTCCCGGCATCAGCCATTGAGCGGCGTCGCCGAGTTCTTCTTCCGTCAGGGCGACTTGCTCGTAGTTCTCAGAGTTCATGAAGTGGTGGTGCGAGCCGTCGGAATAGAGGTAGTCCATTTTGTGCTGCTCGAGCGTGATCTTGTCGAGCGTGTCGTTCGAGCGGAAACGGTACTCGAACGAGTTGCCCGTCAGCAGATTGCGGAGCCTCGCCTGCACCATCGCCCGCAAATTGCCGGGCGTGTGATGGTGAAACTCCATCACCTTTACGGGCGAACCTTCGTGCAGGATCACCATTCCTTTTCTTATATCGTTAGCCGAAATTGCCATAAATATCTGATCGAATCTCCGTAGCTAGAAAATCTTGCCTGATAGCAAACTAGCTATTCTAATTCCGCGCCGCACAAGTTGTCTAGCGGTCGCTAAAATCGCCTGGTCAAAGTACGCTGACGCGAATGCGGAATCGGCCCTGCCACGGGTCGGCCTTGCGGCATTCGACGACCTCGATGCGGTAGTCGCCCGCGGTCGTCGGCGAGATCTCCTTGCGGTTGTTGCACGAGGCGTCCGAGTCGGCGAAATCGCCGGTCGGGCCCGTGACTGAGACCGTTACCGGATGTGAAGAGCCGATCTGAACCGTCCGAAGCGTTTGCCCGCGGCGTACGCGTATCAGATAGACTATTTTGCCGCGATAGCCCGCAAGATGGCCAGTGACGACCGCCGAGGTTGCTCCTCTTGCGAACCTGATCCGCCGCACCGTCTGCCCGTAAGTGACGGCGGACGCAGCCGCGATCATCAAGATCGTCATTATCAGCAGGCCAGACTTTTTCACTTTTTCACCTTTCTACTTTTTCACCTTCAACGGCGGTGGTTCTTCGCCTTCGGCGGGCGGTTGTTTTTTGAGCATCTGATAGATGCCTGTGATCTGTTCGATCCACTTTTTCGAATCTTCATCGGCCGGATCGTACTTTAACGCGTGGCGGTAATCGCCTAACGCCGACGCGTATTGGCGAGCGTCGGTCAGGGCAACGCCCCGATTGAAATATGCCTCGGCGGCGGCTTTCTTTGCGCCCTCGTCGTTCGGGGCTGCCTTCACGGCTTTTTCCGCGGATTCGATCGCCGCGTCGAGTTTCGCCGTGTCGATCGGGTCGCCGCTCTGCGTCCACTTGCCGCCGCCGGTCGCGGGTGCGTCGCCGGCCGGCATCGCGGGCGGCTGCTGTCCCTCGGTGGAATGGGCGGTCACGGTCTGCAGCTTTTCAGCACGCATCGGGGCGTTCGCGGCGTTGGTGTTTTGAGCGACCGGCTCGATCTTCGGGCCGCACGCCAACGTCGAAAGTAAAAGAGAACCAACAATCAAATTTTTCATTGTATTGAATCTACTACGGGTCCGAGCGCCCGCCGAAACGGCACATCGGAAGTATCACTTCTTATCAATATAAGGCCGGGCCTGAACGACGTACACGCGGCCGTTCATGATGCCCCACTCAATGTCCTGTTCTTTCGTGCCGAAAACTCGCCGGATGTTGATCGCGGTCTTTGCGAGATTTCTCGCCTGCAGGTCCGTCAGCACGCGCTTTCGCGAATCGGCGCATTTGTCGGCGGTTTCCTTAAGGTCGCCGTTCTCGTCAAAGGCGAGCGAGTTCGTCTGATCCGACAAAGTCATCACGACTATCGAGTTCGATTTCGGATTGAACATTATCTGTTCGGGAATTCCGGTATTATCGACCACCTTCGAGTTGTGCCCGCACACGGCACTTATGTACACCGAATTTCTATTCTGGTCGTCGAACGGATCTTTCGTGATCATCACTCCGCCCTTGTTCATGTTTATGCCGAGCTGGACGAGAGCGGACATATAAACGTCGGTCTGGCTGACGTAGTTGCGGACACGGGCGTCGTAAGCCTCGAACTTCCACAACGACGCCCACACTTTTTTGACGGCATCGATCAGCTTGGTCTGTTCGCGAACGTTCGCGACGCTCGAATAAAGTCCCGCACCGCTGAAATTCGGAAGATCTTCCGAGTTGGACGAGCTCCGAATGAAGACCGGCCTTCCGCGGAGCCGCACGCGCCACTTCTGAATTATCTGACGCCGTAACGCCGGATCGAATTTTCCGTTCTGAATTGCCGTGCGGAATTCCTCTAATTTCTGCCGCCGCACGCGCGGGTTGTGGACGAAATCGAGATCCTGCATCAGGTCCGCGATCTTATCGTCGAACCCGTTGTCCTTCATGAATTTGTCGTACCAATAGAAGGGAACCGAGAAGCCGTCGGGAACGATGATGCCGGGAATACGCGCGTTTAGCATCTCACCGAGGTTGGCGGATTTTGAGCCGTAGGCGATGCTGTCCTTCTTATGCATTTCGCGAAGGCCGGCGAGTTTCCTGACCGACAGGTTGACGGGCGGTACCTGTTCGTCGGGCGACTTGAAAGCCGTTTTCACGTCGTCGATCGACGCACGCGTCAGCTTGTAATCCGTCATCGTTGCATCCAGCTTGTAGATGAACGTGTCGAATTCGCGGAACAACTTGTCGGCGTCTTTTATGTAGACGTTCGGGATGTTCCACCCTTTCGCCAGGATGTTGATGTGCGAAAGCGGTGACGACGGCTGGGCGACGATCACGCCGCGGACCGGCGGCAGCGAGATCGGCAATTCTTTTAATACGAGAATCTCGTTGTCGCCGATCTCGACCGTGTCGTCGAGCTTGTCGATCACGTGAATTCGGCCAACGGCGGAGCCGGTGTTCAGGGCGAGATAAGCCTGATTTTTGTTCAACTCCTCTTGCAGCACGCGGCCGATGCCGAGTGTTGCTGAGGCGTCTTCCTGCCGGCTCGAATTCGGTTTGTAAGAGACCGGCTCGAAGAAATTTTTGTTAACGACTTCGTTAGCGAGCTTAATCAACTCCGGCGAGGCGAGGTCGCCTTCCCAAAGTTCCCAGGTGAATTTTTCGACCGGCTTTTGCCACGCGACCGTGCCGACGATAAAGCGGCGGTCCTGGTCGATGTAGATCGGTTTGAAGACGTCGGCACCGCGCGGAACAAGATACGTCGCCAGCAAAAAATCTTTGTGAAAACGAAACCGCTGCGAATTTACAAAATAGATCTTGTTGCCGGCCCGGCGGTCGATGACAAACATTGCGTGCGGCAGAGCGTACGGCGTGCCTTGATGATACGTGCGGGCGATGAGGTCGAAATCTTTCTGCGACCCGATCGTGTTGAGCGCGTTTTTCGGCGAGTCCGGCTGCTTGTCCATCACGCCGGCCGGCTCGCGGCTCGGCGTCGGCTTTCGGGACATCTGCGCGTCCGCGATTGTGAGAGTCGCGGCGAGCAATAGCAAGATCGCGGCAAAATGTAAAGTCACGTATTTCATCGTTGGGCGCTTGCTTTGGAACCGCGGCTGCGTGTCTGCCGTCTGAGCGTTTTCGCCTCGTCCTGGGACTCGACTGTTACGCCGAGGTCGCGATAGATCCCGTCGGCGATCGTGTATATCCAGCCGTGGATCGCGACCTGCTGGCCGCGTTCCCACGCACCGCGGACAACTGTGGTTTCGGCGGCGCCGATCACCTGCTCGATCACGTTCAGTTTGCACAGCCGATCGAATCGTTCGTCGTGCGACGCGAGAGAGTCGAGCTCGTGCTCATATCTATGCGATATGTCCTGAATGTGTCTCAGCCAGTTGTCGATCAACCCGAAATGTTCGTCGTCTATCGCCGCTTTGACTCCGCCGCAGCCGTAATGTCCGCACACGATAACGTGCCTGACATGCAGTGCTTCGACCGCGAACTGCATGACCGACAGGCAATTCATGTCGGTGTGGATGACGAGATTTGCGACGTTCCTGTGCACGAACATCTCGCCCGGCAGCAGGCCGACGCTCGATGACGGCGAGATTCGGCTGTCCGAACACCCGATCCACAAATAGTCCGGCTTCTGCATCTCCGAAAGCTTTTCAAAAAACTCCGGATCGCTTTCCTTGATCGTCTCGGCCCATTGCTGGTTTGCTTCTAGCAAGCTGTTCAATTCACTCATAATGTCGTTTGGCGTAGAGCCCATTTTATATTTTTCAACGGGTTACGTACAACAGGCTAACGATCGCGGCGACGCCGCCGATCACGCACGGGGCGTCGACAATGCGTTTTCGATCGCGTCGCAGGCCGTGGATGTTCCGTGTTCCGCGTTCACGATCTCGCTTACTGTCGCGGCCTGGGCGGCATATCCGGGATCGGCAAGTATTTTCTGGATAGTAGCTGCCGCAGTTTCCGGGCTGTATTCCTTTCGCGTTATGATCTCGGCGACGCCGAGGCGGCGGCAGCGGGCCGCGTTGTCGGGCTGGTCGTGGCTGTACGGCATGATTATCTGGGGCACACCGGCACGCAGCACCTGCCCGGTCGTCCCGACGCCGCCCTGATGCACGACGCAGGCGGCACGCGGGAAAACTCGTGAGTACGGCGCGTATTCGAAACCTGCTATCCGGTCGCTCAACCCGTTCGGCGGCTGATTGAAAACACCGTATACCAAAACCGCACGACGGCCGAGGCGTTGCGCAGTTTCGGCGCTTATTTCGAAAAAATCGCGTGCGTCCATCACGGCCGCCGAGCCGAGCGTGAACACGATCGGCGGTTCGCCTGCGTCGAGAAATTCTTCAAGACCGTCCGGCATTGTCCCGAGGTCGGCCATGCCGTCGTAAAAACAAAACCCGGTCTGCACCGCGTCCGCCGGCCAGTCGGGTTGGCGGCTCCCGAGAACTTTCGAAAACAAAACGAGGTGCAGCAGATCGGAATATTTTTCGGCAATGATCGGGTCGTGGTCCGCGTCCAGCCCGAGGTCTCGGCGAAATTTCTTATACGGCTCATACCAGTCGCGGATGTACCACTTCAGAAATTTGAAAAAGTATTTGTGAAATCGGGGGCCGAGAAAACGCAGGTTTTCAAACTGCGGCGCTTGGGCCGGCACCGGCGGATCGAACGCGGAAAAGAACGAGACCGGTGCAAGAGTTGTCGTCACCCATTTGATGCCGGTCTTTTCGACCACGGATCTCGCGGCGTAGACGACCTCTCCGGTGATCAGCAGGTCGGCACCTTCGACGGCCGCCATCACATCGTCGTACATCTGCCGCAAATTCGGCATTATCAAGTCCTTGAGGATCTTTTCCGTTCCGCTGTCCGCGTCCATCAATTCTTTACCGAGCTGGCGGTTTTCCGGATCCATGTGCGGCGCCATCGGGGCGAATTTCAATCCGAGCAGCTCGATCTTTTCGCGGTAGAATTCCATCGCTGCGACCGTCACGTCGTGCCCGCGGGCCTTTAATTCGAGCCCGATAGCGACCTTGGGATGCAGATCACCAAGCGACCCGAATGTGGCGATCACGATCTTCGCCATCTAGTCGGCATCCTCATCGGCCCGGCGTTCTGCTTCGGCTTTGCGAATGTCGTTGCGTTCCTTCATTTCATATCTGAGGCTTAGAAAGAACGCGGCCGCCGCCAGGACCGCCGAGGCAAATACGCCGTCGGAATATCCGGTCCAGAAGAAGTAAGCGGCGACCCCAACCAGGATGACCGCCGCGATCTGCAGAATTCTTTCAGTTTTCATGTAAAACTATCGCGGCCGTGCTAACCGGCCTTTCGTGCTGCGGATTTAAAACTCTCGCCTCGTAAAAGAGCGCCCGCGGAGGAAAACATTCGAAGGACGGCTCGAATAACTTTCGGGAAGAACCAGAAAAAGAAGATCGCGAAGACGATGAGCACGAACGCGATGATGAACGGCGCAAAAACGGCCAGTATCGAGCCGACGAACGCTATCACGTCCTCGACGATCGACAACACCCAATTAGAGACCGGTTCGGGCGAGAGATTTGCCCCAATGCGAAGCGCGGCTTTAGTCCCGTGCGATGAGAACGCCAACCCGCCGCCGACCAAGGTTGCGGGAATAGTGATCGCGGGATCAAGCTGGTTCGTCGCGGCGTAAGCAACGACCGCACCGGCCGGAACGCGTATGAACGTGTGGATGACATCCCAAACGCTGTCGACGTACGGAATCTTATCGGCGAAAAACTCGACGAGATAAAGCCCGCCTGCGACGCCGATGATCCACCAGTTATCGAGTACGTCCAAGCCGCCCGGCAGCTTTACGCCCGCGAACCTCTGCAGCAACCCGAGAACGGTGACCGTTGCGTAAAGATTGATCCCTGACGTCCAAGCCGTGCCCAATGCCAAACTCAATGTCGAAAACCATTCCATACTTTGCCCTCCAAGTTTCAAACAGCGATTACGATTCGTCGCCGTCCTCGGTTCCGTTCGCCTCTTCTTTCTTGAATCCGAACTTTTCCAGTCGATACTGCAAAGTGCGAAATGTTAATCCCAGAAGTTTTGCCGATTTCGTGATGTTGTTGTCCGTCCGATCCATGGCCTGCATGATCAAACTGCGTTCGACGTCTTCGAAGTTTACGCCGTCGGGCGGGAGTTTGAATAGGTCGCCGGACGCGTTTGGCGCTCCGCCGTTGCCGGTTTGCGTCATTTCGGGCGGCAGGTCCTCGAGCGTGACGGTGTCGTTTTCCGAGAGGAGTATCGAGCGTTCGATCGCGGATTCGAGTTGGCGAACGTTGCCGGGATAGCTGTAATCGAGCAGGAGCTTTTTGGCGTCCGGCGCGATCGTGATCTTTCGGTCGGTCCCGCGTGTGTGCTTTTTGACGAAGTATTCCATCAAGACCGGAATATCGGTCCGGCGCATACGGAGTGGCGGAATGTCGATCGAAAGCACGTTTAAACGGTAATACAGATCTTCGCGAAAACGTTTTTCCTCGACCATTTTCAAAAGGTCGCGGTTCGTTGCGGCAAGCACGCGGACGTCGACGTCGATCTCTTTGATACCGCCAACGCGGCGGATCTCTTTCTCCTGCAAAGCACGCAGCAATTTTGCCTGCAGAGCGATGTCCAATTCACCGATCTCGTCGAGGAACAACGTGCCGTTGTTGGCGATCTCGAACAGGCCTTTCTTTTCGGCGACGGCACCGGTGAACGAGCCTTTTTCGTGGCCGAAGAGTTCCGATTCGAGCAGGTTTTCGTTGATCGCGGCACAGTTGACGGCTTGGAACGTCTCGTTCGTTCGCAGACTGTTTTTGTGCATCGAGCGGGCGATGAGCTCTTTGCCGGTGCCGCTTTCGCCGCGGATGAGAACGGTCGAGTTGGATTTCGCGATCTTCAGGATCAGCTTTTTGACCTTGTCCATCTCCGGTGAGACGGAAACGATCTCGGTGTCGAGAGCGGACAGTTTGTTCAACGCACGCGACACGGTGTCGAGCAATTTTTCACTGTCGTACGGCTTCTGCAGGTAATCGAATGCACCGAGGCGCAGTGCGTCCACCGCCGAGTCAACTGAGCCGTGTGCCGTGAGCAGAATGACGATGATCGACTTGTCGTAATTGGTCAGCTCTTTGAGCAGGTCGAGTCCGCTCATCCCGGTCATTTGCAGGTCGGTCAGGACGAGGTCGAATCGACGAGCTTCAACGAACTTCATCGCTGCCTCGCCGGAGCTCGCCGTCGTCACGTCGTAGCCCTCTCCCGACAAGATCATTTCCAAAATTTCCCGCTGACTCTTTTCGTCGTCAACGACCAAAATAGATTTTCTAGCCATAAATTTCACGTCAGAACCACCTGCGTGAGCGGGTGGATTCTTCGCATGCGTTATCGGAACTCAATATCACTTGACCAAATAAAGCGGGAAACACCCGCTCACGCAGGTGGTTCTGACCTTGGTAATTTTACCGTAAACTTTGTGCCCTTGCCTTCTTCGGATTCGACCTCGACGGTGCCGTTGTGGGCTTCGACGATCTTTTGAGCGATCGCGAGGCCGAGGCCGGTGCCGGTTTCCTTTGTCGAAAAATATGGTTCGAATATTTTCGACAAATTCTCTGATGAGATGCCGCTGCCGGTGTCGGCGATCTCGATTTTTATATTTTCGGTGTCTTCGTCCCGGGCGATCTTTACGTTCAGGCTGCCGCCTGTCGAGCCCATCGATTGCAAGGCGTTGATGAAAAGGTTGTTGAACACCGAACGCAAAAATTCCGGATCGGCCATCACCTTTGCGACGTTTTCGTGCTCGACGATGGCAATCTTTATGTTGTTTTCGGCCGCCTGTCCCTCGACCAGCCGCAGCGAGTCCTCGATCATCGGCCGCACATCGACGGGCCGGAGATCGGCCTTCGCCGGACGCGAATAATTCAAGAAATCGGTGATCTGCTGATCGATCCGCGCGACCTCGGCCTTGAGTTGAGAAACGAGCTTAGCGAAAACCGGCTTTTTCTCTTCGGCTTCGGGCACGAATTTTGAGCCCAAATGATCGAGAGTAAGGTTTATATAATTGAGCGGATTGCGGATCTCGTGTGCGATCGCCGAGCCGAGCCGGCCGACGACCGCCGATTTTTCGGCCTGTCTGAGCTGGGACTCGAGATCGGCTTTCTTTTCCAGCTCGCTCGTCATTTCGTTGAACCGTGCCGCGAGCCGGCCCATCTCGTCGCCACGCAGATCGTCGGGCACGCGTACGGCGAGATTGCCCTCGGCGACCTCGCGTGCGGCGTTCGACAGGTTCGCGATCGGCCGCGTAAACCTCCAGACCAGATAGAACGTGATGAGCGTCGACATCAGCAGGATCGCGAGCGTGAAGATTAGCGGCTGAGCGGCCCGCCACGCGGTCTCGCTCTTGTCGTTTTTGAGCAAGACCATCACGTACCAGCGGCCTTTGCTTGTCTCGATCGGGACGGCATGTGCCTCGTCGCTGCTGTTCGGGTCGGCGGACTCGCGGTTGGGAAAGTTTGCGAGATCGTCGCCGAGGCGCGTTCCGTCGAGCAGCGGCGGCAGATCGGTAAGCTCACTCAGCTTTTTATATCTGGTAACTCCGTTGTCGTCGATCTTCGGCAGATAGTTCTCGTTGAGACTATCGGTGACCTGCCAATCGCTGTCTATTATGATGATGTCTTTGATCCTGTCCCGTGTCCGCTCATCCAAAAAGGTCTGGCCCGCGCGAGCCATGATGTTGTCGAGATACTCGTTCGTCGACGTTATTCCGCTGACGCCGAGTGCGATGCCGGCGACGAGGGCCTGTTCCTGCATCTCGCGAAGGTCGTCGTTCTGGTCCTGCGTGCGGATATTGACAAAATATTGGACACCGAGCGTCGTCACGAGCAAAAATGCCAGAATGAGCAGTAATCGGCCCCTGAATGTGTTGAAAAACGTCATAATCCGGCGGCCTTAAACAAACGCTTAATTTCTCTTGCACTCGCCCCGTTCTGAATGTTATAGTCCAGTTTAGCTTTTGCGCAAACCCTGGGCCACCTAAGACAATTCGATTTCAATCCGGTTCGGGGCTACCCTCAAAAACACAACCCAAAATCTAGTTCGGCTGAGGTAAACCATGATGTTAATGTCTACCCGGGAGCGTCCAGCGAGGCTTTCCTACTCTCTGTTTATTGCCATTTTACTCCTCTGCGCCGTGGCGTTTCCCGCCCAATCGAAAAAGAGCTCATCGAACAAGAAAGCCGATGCTAAGAAGACTGCGAACCAGGCGAAGGATGCCAGGAAAGATTCGGCTAAAGGTTCGAAGAAAGAACAGTTAGCGAAAAAGGATCAAAAAAAGGACTCCAAAAAAGACAAAGCCTCAGCCAAGAACTCGAAAAACTCCAAACGGGACGACAAGCGCAGCGCTAAACATGAGGACAAGCGCGACAGCAAACGGGACAAGCTTACCGCCAAACAGGAAAAAGCAAAGGATTCGAAGAGTAAAAAGGATCCGAAACGCCTCGCCGAACTTAGACGGGCCGAAGCCGAGCGCCGTGCCGCCGCAGAAGAACGTCGCCAGGCCGCCGTCGCTGAACAGCGTCGCCGCGAGCAGGCCGCACGCGAGGCCCGCGAACGGCACATTGCATTCGAACGCGGACTCCGCACCGAGACCGTAAACAACATCAATAGCGACAACACCGATGGCGAGAACCTCAACGTCCGACGTGCCGCGGTCGAAGGGCTTGGTTCGAAAGCGGGAACGGTCGTAGTGATGGAAGCCAAAACCGGCAAGATCCTGACGATAGTCAATCAGGAATGGGCGATCCGCAACGCGTTCAAGCCGTGCTCGACGATCAAGCTCGTCACCGGCGTCGCAGGCATCAACGAGCACGTCATCACCGACGACGGGCACATCGGCAACTCGAACGGGATGGTCCTGCAGGACGCACTTGCCCGCTCGAACAATGGATATTTTCAGCGTGTCGGCTCGAACATCGGCAACAAAAAGATGATCGAGTACGCCAAAACGCTCGGGCTGGGTGAGCCGACAGGCCTGAATGTCGCCGGCGAAACTGGCGGCCGCCTGCCGTACGGCAACAACAACGCTCGTATTTACTCGCACGGCGACGATTTTGAAGTCACGCCGCTTCAGCTTGCCGTTTTGGTTTCCGCCCTGTCGAATGGCGGGAAGAAGGTCGTGCCGCAGGTTCCGCGTGCACGTGTCGAACGATCGGCGTTCCGCCCGCAGATCGCCGAGCAGGTTAATTTGCCCGCACACTCGATCGAAGGGATGCTGCCCGGAATGGCTGGTGCCGCCGAGTACGGAACCGCCCGCCGCGGCGTTGACGCGTCAATGGGCGTCGCAGGGAAGACCGGTTCGTGCATTACGAAAGGCTCGTGGATCGGGCTTTTCGCCTCGGTCGCACCGGTCGAGGACCCGAAATACTCGGTCGTCGTCATCACGCGCGGCGAGCACGAACGCGGCAAATACGCCGCGGCGGTCGCGGGACGCGTTTACGAAGCACTTCGCGGTGACATTCGCCGCAATCCCGAGTTGAATATAGCGCTCCGCAACCGTCGTGCACCGATCGATAAGCAAATCGCCGACGAAGATGAGGACGAGACGGAAGCCGAGGTCGGCGGCGACATCGAAGACACCAAGGCCAAAAGCAGCGTCGCACGCGAGGTCGCACCGGTGTATGCTCCGGTAAAGTCGGAACCGAAAAAGATCATCCAGCGAACGACGCAGAGCACGCCGAAGTTCAAGCCGGTAGTTATCGAATTTGACCGCAGCGGTGCGGAAAAAACCCGCCCGCGTGTCGTAAAGAACAAGTAAAAATTTCAAGCTGCTTTCGCCCAACGCCGAATCATTTCGCAAACGGGAAATGATTCGGCGTTTTTTTGTGCCGTGGCCTTTGTTTCGCTTGACACAAACGAGAATTCTGCGTGATTATCTAGCTTTCTAATTATTCAGGTCGCCGCCTACGGCGCTGCTGTTAGCGGCACTTTATTTCGCCCCTGAATACTTGCAACTTTTTGTTACAGCGTAACATCAGAACTCACGCAAAAGGGCAACGCTCGAAAAGGTTTCCCGCCGACAGTAAATTTAGATTTTGACCAGGGGTCGAGGAAGACATTTATTATGAAAACGACTTTTAGATTTTTGAGCCTTGCGGTACTAGTCGCCGGACTCGGAGCTTCAGCCGCATTCGGCCAGGACGCATGCGCGGACGTTGACGGACAGACGGCCGTTTACATAAAGATAACGGCTAACTACAACTCAAAATCGGTCGACGCTTTAGAGATCGCGCTTGCATCCGGCAAAGAGTTCCTCGAAAAATACGGGGCTTGCGAAGCGTTGAAAGATCAGCTCGACTTTGTGAAACCGCAAGTAGCTCGCCTCGAGAAAGCTATCCCGGATCTCAGAGACCGTGCTGCTTTAGGTGAGTTGTTCAAGCGTTATGACAGCGGCGTTCAGGGCAAGAAATACGACGACGCATATGCGGCAGGTAAAGGGATCCTGGCAAAGCAGCCGGACAATCTCAACATCCTCGTCCCGCTTGGCGTGATCGGTCTTTATCAGTCCTACGATAAGAATTACAAGTACAACGATGACTCGCTTCGCTATGCTCAGCAGGCGTTGACTTTGCTTAAGTCAGGTAAAGAGCTGCCTAAAAAGAATAAGGCCGGCGTTCCGACGGCAGGTGTCTTCGAATTCGAATACACGAAGGAAGATGCTATAAGCGAACTCACTTTCGCTCAGGGCTATATCAATTACTACGTCAAGAACGACAAAAAGGCCGGCATTCCTTTTTACTACGAAGTTTCTCAGCTTCCCGGCCGTTATAAAACGGACGCACGTGTCTACGACGCGATCGGCAGCTATTACTTCGATGCAGCCGCCGCCGTTGGAAAAGAGATCGGTGATCTGATCACCAAGCAGAAAGCCGCTCCGACGGACGATGAAAAGGTGGCGCTCGATGCCCAGATCAAAGACAAGATCGCACTTTTCAACGGTTATAACGAACGAATTCTCGATGCGTATTCCCGTGCTTATACACTGGCGAAAAGCGACACGCCCGTCGGCAAGACCTACAAGGACGCACTCTACAAAACCCTGCAGGACACATATAAACGCCGCTTTGAAAAACTCGACGGCCTCGACGCGTATGTCTCAGCAGCAGTAGCAAAACCGCTTCCCAACCCGACCTCGCAGGTAACGCCGGTCTCCGATGCGGAACCGACGAAAACGACCGGATCGGCGACGCCGCCTGTTTCGGCAGCTCCGGTGACCGCAGCACCTGCGGCGAAGCCGGCAGCACCGGCGAAACCGATGTCGTCCGTCTCGTCGACAACGGCGGCCGCGACAACCGCGGTGAAAGCTCCGGCGAAAAAGACGGTAGCCGCTAAGAAGAACCGTTAACTCGTACTCCTTGACCTAAAATCTAAAAATCGGCCGGGCGTCTCATTTTTGAGGCGTCCGGCTTTCTTTTTCGGCATAATCTTTCTAGAATTGAGAGGTCATATTCATGAAAACTACGAAGCTCGAAACTCACATCGGTCACACGTTCCGCGACCCGGAGCTGATCGCAAGGGCGCTCACGCACCGGTCGTGGGCGCACGAGAATCTGCCCGGAGCCGATGACGAGTCGATCCGCGACGCCACGAACGAGTCTTTCGAATTCGTCGGTGATTCCGTTCTCGGGCTGGTCATTGCCGAGGAACTCTTTTTGAAGCACCCGACATTGGGCGAGGGCGACCTCACGCTGATGAAGCACCACCTGGTTAGCACCACAACGCTCGCCGCCGTGGCGGAGACGCTCGAGCTTGGCTCGCATGTCAAGATGGGCCGCGGCGAGGACAAAACCGGCGGACGAAAAAAATCGGCGATCCTGGCGGACACGCTCGAGGCCGTGATCGCGGCGGTGTTTTTCGACAGCGGATACGTTTCGGCACGCGCGTTCATAAAGAAAATATTCGCCGACCAGCTGAAAGCGGCTACGCCGAAAGGCTCGCTCGACTATAAAACGCTTTTGCAGGAAACGCTGCAGGCGAAAAAACTTGCTGCTCCGACCTACGAGCTTGTCCGCACCGACGGGCAGCCGCACGCCCGCACATTTTATGTCGAGGCGATCTGGAACGGCGGACGGTCGGACGGCACCGGCCGCTCGATCAAATCGGCCGAGATGATGGCCGCGTCCGCAGCTCTCGACTTTCTGCAGAACGGCCACGCGGACGCAAAGGCGAAACGAAAGACCAAAGATTGACGTACTCTATTCCCGGCGTGACCTGCGTTTCGCCCCGATGTATGACCAACGAACCAATAGAAGCAGAAGTTAAAACCGTTCCCGCACCGGAGATCGCACCGGTCGGCCCGCCTAAATCGATCTTTCGTGAATATTTCGAATCGTTCGTCGTCACGCTCATAATGGCGATCTTCGGCATGACGTTCATTCTGCAGGCCGTCACCGTCCCGACCGGTTCGATGCAGAACACGATATTGATCGGCGATTATCTGCTCGTCAACAAATTCATATTTTCGCCGGGCGGCAACAGCCTTCCATTTCTGCCGCAGCGAGAGATCGAACGCGGCGACATCATCGTCTTCAAATATCCGGGCAACAAACTGCACCCCGAGAGCGACCGTCACTACAATCCGCCTGCGATTCCGTATCAGGTCAATTACGTCAAACGCGTGATCGGACTTCCGGGCGAGACCGTCGAGTTCAAAAACGACCAGGTTTTCATCAACGGCGAACTGCTGCCGGAACACCGTCTGATCGGCGACCCGCCGGATCCGGAAGACGACCAGTCCGCGCTCAGCGTCAGCGAGTTCGAGGAGCGAAAGCCGGAGGACAAATGGGACGTCTATTACTCGCGGCGGAACACCGAAGCGGTGCGGGCGGGCCGCAGCCTTAGCGTGAACGGTTACGAATTCGGCGTTCAGGGCAAGACGATGGAGGTGCCGCCGAACAGCTTTTTCGTCATGGGCGACAGCCGTGACAACAGCGCGGACAGCCGTGTTTGGGGATTTGTGCCGCGTGAACTGGTCATCGGCCGCGCGATGTTCGTCTACTGGTCATGCGACCGCGGGGCCTCACAAAACAGCGTCTGGGGCTGCCTATCACACCCGCGGCTTGAGCGAATTGGTAAGTTCGTAAAGTAATTCACTTTTGCCTTCCCCTTGATGCCCTTCGCGTCTTTGTGGTGAAAGAATTTGTTAACCACAAAGACACGAAGAGCACCAAGCGGACCGGTTTCGATTTTCGACCTAAACTCCGTACAGGCTTCACGGCATTATGAAGATAAACTTTAGCGAGGAGGTTTCGGGTGCTTTGCATTTCGGCAAGCCGATCGTCGCGCTTGAGTCGACCGTCATCGCTCACGGCCTGCCTTATCCGCAAAATATCGAAACGGCATACAAGCTCGAACGCCTCGTTCGCGAGCACGGAGCCGTGCCCGCCACGATCGCCGTTTTCGGCGGCGAGATCTCGGTCGGCGTGAGCGACGAACAGATCGAACAACTTGCGACCGCCAAGGACATTCGCAAGATCTCACGCCGCGATCTGCCGGTCGCGGCCGCGATGAAGTTGAACTGTGCGACGACTGTCGCAACGACGTCCTTTATTGCAAAGCGTGCCGGCATCAGCGTGTTCGCGACCGGCGGCATCGGCGGTGTGCACCGCGGTTATTCGGCGGACGTTTCGGCCGATCTGCCGGAGCTGGCGCGGACGCCGATCGTCGTCATATGTTCGGGAGCGAAAATAGTTCTCGACCTGCCGGCGACTCGCGAATGGCTGGAAACCTACGGCGTCACCGTCCTCGGCTGGCAGTGCGACGAAATGCCGGCGTTCTACTCGCGTTCGAGCGGACTTGCCATCGACGAGCGAGTAGAGGACGCGGCTGCGGTCGCGGCGGTCGCACGTTCACGCGACGAACTCGAACTAACGAACGCAATTTTGGTCACCGTGCCTGTTCCCGCCGAATTCGAGATCGAAAGATCGGAGGTCGAAGAGATCCTCGTCGCGGCATTAAAAGATGCAAATTCGAAGGGGATCAAGGGCAAGGAAGTGACGCCATTTCTGTTGAGCGCGCTTTCCGAACGAAGCGGCGGCCGCACGCTCAAAACCAACATCGCTCTACTAGAAAACAACGCAAAAGTTGCCGCCGCTATCGCCGCTAGGCTCTAACCTTTGTGCCCTTTGTGACTTTGTGGTTAAAACGCCTTTGACCACAAAGGCACAAAGGGCACAAAGTTAAAATCACTTCTTTTCCATTTTTAGTTTCAATGAGTCAAGACGCTTTCGGGCTTCGACCGCTTCCGTTGAGGTGGGGAATTTTGCGGTGATCTCTCGCCAGCTCGCTCCGTCGTAGTGAAACGCACGAGCGGCAGGATCGAACAGAAATACCGCGCCGAGTTTGCGGTAACGGTCGAGCATTACAAAATTGAGATAATAGCTGTGCATCGGAGCGCCGGTCGCGGCCATTTCGCGGCGGTCGAGCCGGCCCGATGCGTCTCTCGACAACTTCACGGCCGCTTCTTCGAGCAGGTCGCCGTAGAGCAAAAGAATCGACGGCCTAAGCGGCGAGGCGGGAAAAAGCTCGAAAAAACTCGTCGACAATTCGATCTGGTCGAACCCGGTCGACGCCTGCACCAACCTGGCCAGCCGCTCGGCATCACCGCCGCGAAATTTGCCGAAAACCGCGTCCGCCTGCACCCACCCCGAACCTGTCGGAGCCGCCGCGACCTTGTAAAACTTAACGCCGTCGGCCTCAGCGGCGCCCATTATTTGCACCTTACGCCCGCGGCGCATACGCTGAACCGATTCCGCGAACAAGCTTGGTTTCACCCGCAAAACCGATAGCGTTTCGTCCATCACGACCGCCGTATTTCCGATCTCTTTGTTTCTTTGAACAGTAGGCGCGCTGATGCGTTTCACATGCGGCCTGCGTGTTTGTCCTTCGACGAACGAAATAGGCGCAATGGTAACGAGTAGGGAGGCGGCAAAGAGTATTTTCATCATTGGCTTTTCGAGTCGCGTAGCGACCACGTGAGTTTAGCCGTGGGTTTCAACCCGCGGAATATTGTCCATGCGATATGCGTCGCGTTTGCGACGGTTTAAATTCAATTGCCGCTACGCGGCAAGGTCGGATATTTTCGGCGTACAGTGGGTTAAACCCACGGCTAAATTCAAATATCGCGACGCAATAATGTCCGCGGACGATCATTGCTTTTTTGCCTTCGCGATGCGGTCCTTCATGCCGGCATGGTGGAAATGGCAAATGGCGATCGCCAGCGCATCGGCGGCGTCGTGCGGTGTCGGGACGGCTTTCATTCTTAACAGGATCCGCACCATCTCGCCGACCTGCTGCTTTTCGGCGTTGCCGTAACCGACGACCGTTTGCTTGATCAGCCGCGGAGCGTATTCGGCGATCTCGATCGACCTTTGCTCGGCAAGGAGGAGCACTACGCCGCGGACCTGACCGAGCTTCATCGCAACGCTGACGTTAACCGAATAGAACGCTTCTTCGATCGAAACGACGTCCGGCTGAAATTTGTCGATGACCTCGGCGACACCGTTGTAAACATTTAGGAGCCGTTTCGAAAACGCCTGTTTCGTGTTCGACCTCACGGTGCCGAATTCGACCAGCGAATAATTCAAACCGGTGCCTTCGACGACGCCCCAGCCGAGCGTCTCGCTGCCCGGATCGATTCCCAAAACACGCATTTGAAAAGAGAGATTGCCCGCGAATTACGCGCATGAACGCGAATGTAAGATAAGCCCGAAACGGTCAAGCGTCGAAATCAACTGATTTTATTCGCGCCAATTCGCGTAATTCGCGGGCACAAAATTCTGATGACTCGTCGGCTTCGCAGTAAAGATAACCGATGTTTTTCCGTAAAAGCAAGCGCGGTCGCAGCGAGCGAACCGTTTGTAAAAAGGCGGTTTAACCTTTATGATTTTTACATCGATCTAGTACGCGGTGATTACGTGATGAATGCCCCGAAAGAGAGTGCTCCGTTGAAGGAATCCGTGCGGGTTCTGCTTGCGGACATAGTTGATTACGCCGGACTTTTTCCGCCGTCGCAGCTCTCTATGGGCGACGCAGTGCGAAACTACGCGTCGTATCGGGGCAGCGGTTTTGCGTGGATGCTGGGCAGATTCATATTGCCGGTTTCACGCCTGGACGAATTTTTGGAAAGTGCCGGCGATCTGATTAAACCCGGCGAAAACCCGTGGCGCCTGAGCGTGCTCGCGGGCGAAGACCTGAACGACACGATCAAGCGGATAAATTTCTTCAACTCGCAGAACGCTCCCGCGGTCGTCTGCGACACTTTGGAAGTCAAGGCGAACACAGTTTCGAAAATAGAGAATACCGTCCGGCAGCTGCCGTCAAACGTCACGGCGTATCACGAGATCTCGACCGGCGATAATTTCCCAGAGCTTGTCTCGACACTGGCATTGCACGGCCAGCGGGCGAAAATACGTACCGGCGGCGTCAAGGGCGAAGATTTTCCGTCGTCGCGGGACATTATCAGGTTCGTCCGGACGTGCCAGGCGGCGAACGTGCCGTTCAAGGCGACCGCCGGGCTGCACCACCCGCTCAGGTGTTACCGGCCGCTGACGTACGCGGCGGACGCGCCACACGGGACGATGCACGGTTTTCTGAATATGCTGACGATGACGGGTTTTGCTCGCGAAGGCTTTCGCCCGCAACTGCTCGAACAAATAATGGAAGAGGAATTCGACGAGGGCTTCGCCTTTCGCGACAGCGGCGTATCGTGGCGAAACGAATACGACCTCAGCCTCGCCCACATCAAACGCCTGCGGTCGAAAGGCCTCAACTCGTTCGGCTCGTGCTCGTTCGAAGAACCGATCGCCGATTTGAAGGGCCTGGGGCTTTTGAAGAGTCTTGGCCGTGCGGCCGATCGTCGCTGAAAGCGACCAATTCAATAGCGTCGGGAGAATCCCGACTTACCCCGATCCAAAGCCGCACCGTCGCTGAAGGCGACGAACAAATCGCCAATGCCCCAAACCCTCGTCAGCCTATTCGTGCATGTCATTTTCTCAACCAAAAACCGAGCTCCGATGATCCAACCGGAAATAGAAGAGGAGCTATTCGCATACATCGGCGGAATAGCGAATAATAATAATTCGAAATTGATGGGGGCGGGCGGGACAGCAAATCATATTCATTTGTTGATTTAGATGAGTAAAAATATGGGCCTGAGCGAGCTGATCGGGGACATTAAACGAAGCTCCTCGGTTTGGATCAAGAAACAGGGCCACGAGTATTCTAAGTTCGGCTGGCAAGACGGATATGGGGCGTTTTCTGTAGGTCATACACAAGTGGATTCCGTAAAGACCTATGTCGCCAACCAGAAACGGCATCACGGTACCGTCGATTTCGAAAACGAGTTTAGATATTTTCTGCAGAAATACGACGTCGGTTACGACGAGAGGTACGTTTGGGACTGACCGATTTGTTCGTCCCTTTCAGGGACGACCGGTGTGAGCTGGCCGTTACGTCGGGTTTCCCCCGACGCTATTGAATCGGTCACCTTCGGCGACAAGATGCGAAACGCTGCTATATGACATACGAAATAAACGAAACCCACGACCCGAACCTGAAAAGCTGGGTCGAGTCCGCCAACGACCCGAATACGGATTTCCCGATACAGAATTTGCCGTTTTGTGCTTTTATTCCGGATCGTTCTCCGACGGGCATAAGAATAGGTGTCGGCATAGGTGATCAGGTCTTCGATATTGCTGGGGCCTACGAGGAAGGGAAACTGTTCGAAGGTAAAACGAAAGGTTGGCAGGTAGCGATGTCCACCTTCGATCACGAACTGCTAAACGGCGAACTAATGGAAGATAAGGCGTCAGATCTTCGAGATTTCCGACATAGACTAATTGAAATTTTTCGTGAAGACGCGGACGAAAAATTGAAAGTAAAAGTAGCAAAGTATTTGACACCTTTTTCGGCGTCACATTTTGTAGTTCCATCACAGATCGGCGACTACACCGACTTCTACTGCTCGATCTACCACGCCACCAACGTCGGATCGATGTTTCGGCCGGACAATCCGCTTTTGCCGAATTACAAATACGTGCCGATCGGGTATCACGGGCGGGCTTCGAGCATTGTGATCAGTGGGACCGATATCAAAAGACCGAAGGGGCAGAATCGGAGTGATGCTGAGAAGCCGCCGGTTTTTGTTCCTTGTAAGAATCTCGATTACGAGATGGAAGTTGGGGTTTTTGTCGGGCAGGGAAATGAGTTGGGAAGTTCGATTCCGATCGGCGAGGCGGAGAAGCATATCTTTGGGCTTTGTCTTGTGAACGACTGGTCGGCACGCGATATTCAGGCCTGGGAATATCAGCCGCTGGGGCCGTTTTTGGCGAAGAATTTTGCAACGACCGTTTCGCCTTTCGTCGTGACGATGGAGGCTTTGGCCCCGTTTCGCACGCCGGCGTTCGAGCGTGACGCCGATGATCCGCAGCCGCTCGAGTATTTGAGCGACGTGCAGAATCAAAAGTTCGGCGGAATTGACATCAACCTCGAGGTGTTCATCCATACGCAGAAAATGCGTGACGATGAATTAGAGCCGCACATGCTTTCGCGGTCGAATATGAAGGACCTTTACTGGACCATCGGCCAGATGCTGACGCACCACGCGTCGAACGGCTGCAATTTGCAGACGGGCGATCTGATGGCAACGGGCACGGTAAGCGGCAAATCTAAAGATGAGCGTGGATGCATGCTCGAACTGACCTGGCGGGGGACCGAGCCGATCGAACTGCCGAACGGCGAGCAGCGGCGTTTTCTCGAAGACGGCGACGAGATCATAATGAAAGGCTATTGCGAACGCGAAGGCTTTCGCCGCATCGGCTTCGGCGAATGCCGAGGGCGCGTTTTGCCGGCGGAATAGTTACTTACCACGAAGGCACCGAGGGCACAGAGTTTTTGATTTCCTTCGTGTTCTTTGTGCCTTCGTGGTGAGAAAATATAAAAGATGGATCTGGTTTTAGACAAATTTAAGGAAGAGTGCGGAATATTCGGGATCTTTGGGCACACCGAGGCTTCGACGCTGACTCAGCTTGGGCTTTTTGCGTTGCAGCATCGCGGGCAGGAGGCTTGCGGCATTGTGTCTAGCGATGGCGAAGACTTGCACCAATTCCGCTCGATCGGGCTCGTGGCGGACGTTTTGAGCGAGGACGTGCTTCGCAATTTGACCGGGTCGAGTGCGATCGGGCACACGCGTTATTCGACGACCGGCCGCAATACGATCAAAGAAGTCCAGCCGTTCTCGGTCACCTGCCAGCACGGCGACATCGCGATCTGCCATAACGGCAACCTGCCGTTCGCGGAAATAAAGCGGCGTGAGCTGGAAAAGGATGGGGCGATCTTTTCGTCGACCTCGGACACGGAAACCATCCTGCACAGCATCGCACGCACGCCGGCTGCCGACGCCGTTGAGGCGATCGGGAAGGTGCTGAAAGACACCGAGGGAGCATATTCGCTGTTGTTTCTTACGCCGAAAGCCTTGATCGCCGTTCGCGACGCTCGCGGGTTCCGCCCGCTCGTCCTCGGCAAACTGGACGACGCGTGGTGCGTCGCGTCAGAGACGTGTGCGTTCGATCTGATCGATGCGAAATATGTCCGCGAGGTCGAGCCGGGCGAGATGCTGATCATCGACGAAAACGGCCTGCAGTCCGTCAAGCCGTTTGAGCCGAAACCGCGTTCCGTCTGCACGTTCGAGCACGTCTATTTTTCGCGACCTGACTCGACGATATTCGGCAGGTCGGTCAACGAATCCCGCCACAAAATGGGCAAGCAACTCGCGATCGAGCAGCCCGTGGACGCGGATATGGTCGTTCCCGTTCCCGACTCCGGCGTCGCGGCGGCGATCGGTTTTGCGGCGGAATCGGGTATCAACTTTCGTCAGGCGATAATCCGCAATCATTACGTCGGCCGCACGTTCATCGAACCGTCGCAGTCGATCCGATCATTCGGAGTGCGTCTGAAACTCAATCCGATCAAGGACCTGATCAACGGACGCCGCATCGTGCTCGTGGACGACTCGATCGTTCGCGGAACGACATCCAAAAAACTCGTCGAAATGGTTCGCGAGGCCGGAGCAGCCGAGGTTCACCTGCGGATCTCGTGTCCGCCGACTACGCACTCGTGCTATTACGGCGTCGACACGCCGCGGACCGACGATCTGATCGCATCGAGATTGAGCAAGCATCAGCCCGAACCGGCGGCCGCCGGCCTGCCGCTCGTCCGCGAAAGCTTCGGTCCTGTTCTCGAACGTCCTACATTCGGCGGGCCCGCCGACGTCGATGTCGAAGCCGTTTGCCGATTCATCGGCGCCGACAGCCTCGGCTACCTTTCCCTCGACGGCATGCTCGAAGCGATCGGCCTCGACCCAAACTCCGCCTGCACCGCCTGCTGGACCGGAAAATACCCGACGTTGCTCGCGAATTCTAAAGCTGCGTAAAGTAGCTCACTGAGATCCGAATCCTCGGCGCTTACCAGTTTGGTTGTGATCTTGCCTCTTGCAACCGCCCGTTCATTTTAATTTAATTCCAACTCGCAAAACCGCCACGGCATAGCGTCTATCCGCAAGAACGCGAGAAAGTGCAATTCTTTCGAATCTAATTAGGAGGATCGGGCTGCTTTTGGCCGATAGTGATCTTATGTTAACTGTGGGAATCTCTGTCGTTATTGGTGTCGTGGCGGTTTTGTTATTGTCCGCGAGGATGCAAAACAACGTTAATGCAAAAGGAGGATGTCCGGAATGCGGCACGCCCGTACCGAGAAATAGACGCCCGACCTCGCTGCGGCAGGTTCTGTGGGGCGGTTGGACTTGCTCTAAGTGCAGCACCGAAATGGACCGTTACGGCAACGAGGTCGCACATCCCTGACAGCCGGGAACCGGGCGGCTGTATCTGTGACGCTCATGATCGATCGGCTGCAACGTTAACATTTGATTTTTCATCTTAATAATGTAGACTGACAGTCCTTCTTACGGGGGCGACAGGCTTCGACAGGGGCTTGTATAGATCTTTGGATGCACGTCGGGCTTTTTGTAGGTGAGCTCGTTAACAAAACTTGCAAAACACAAATGCTAATCAAGAATTAGCTCTTGCTGCTTAGTTTAATTACTAACCACAAGTGTCTCGACGGAAGTCAGCTTGTAGCGACCGACCGAGGCATAACCCAGTACAAGCTAGGGCTCGTTCACCGCCTGCGAACGAATCTAAAACGTTAGCCGGGCTTGCTGATAAAGAGGACTTGCCGGTTCACTTACTCTTTATCGGCGAAATAAAGTGAACTGGATAAACGTGTAGATTCTACTGGTCGCAACCTTTGGATGTGGGTTCGATTCCCACCGCCTCCACCATACTAAGTAAAAAAGCCTCGAGCATATTATCGCTCGAGGCTTTTTTAGCGCCGACTGATCATGTTGCTCAAAAGCTTGCGTTTCGCAAACCCGACGGTCGATGCATATCCGGTCGCTTATGCGAAGGAGCATGCACCGATAGAGGCTAGATACTTCGAAGTTTGCCGAATAGCGGCGAGTTATGTAGCCTTATTCGTTTAGGAGGTGGACCGAAATTTTGCACAGTAACATGCCGATCGGGATCTTTGACTCGGGCGTTGGCGGCCTGACGGTCTATCGCGCTTTGCATAACCGTCTGCCGAACGAGCGGTTTGTTTATTTGGGTGACACGGCGCGGGTGCCGTACGGGACGAAATCGCTGGCTACGGTCGAGCGTTACGCGATCGAGAATTCACAGTTTCTCGCGTCGGTCGGCATAAAGTTGCTGGTCGTGGCGTGCAACACCGCGTCGGCTCTCGCCTTGCCGAAAATACGTGAGCGAATCGGCTTGGATGTCGTCGGAGTGATCGGCCCCGGCGGGCGGAAGGCGGTCGCTTTAACGAGTGCGAGATCGGATCCCCGGATCGGCGTGATCGCGACCGAGGCGACCGTGCAGAGCAACGCCTACGCCGAGGCGATCAGGCGAGCGTCGCCTGACGCGGAAGTGTTCCAGACGGCGTGCCCGCTCTTCGTCTCGCTCGCCGAAGAAGGCTGGACGCACGAAGCGGAAACGCATTCGATAGCCGCAAAATATCTCGCCGAGATGAAGGATTTCGGCCCCGACGTGCTCGTTCTCGGGTGTACGCATTACCCTATTTTGAGGGACGTCATTCAGCATGCGGTCGGCGAAAATGTTATGCTCATTGATTCCGGCGAGGCGGCCGCGGAAGAGGTTGAAAACCTATTGAAAGATAAAAGTTTAGGCAGCACTGAAGCCGTCGAAGGCAGCCGCAGCCTGTGCGACGACCTTGATCATTTTTACGTCACCGACGCCGCCGAACGTTTCGCCCGCGTCGCCGAAAGATTTTTAGGAACGCAGCCGTCAAAGCTCGAAGCGATCGAGGTTTACGGCGGAGATGAATTAAGACAAAGTTAGCCCGCGAATCACGCGAATGAACGCGAAAAGGGAAACAAGCCGTAGAGTCACCGATCAGCAAAATCGCCTGTTTTCTTTGTTCGGTCTATTCGCGTGATTCGCGGGCAAATAAATTAAATGACATATCAACGAAGCGACAACCGCACGGCCGATCAGGTCCGCAGCATTAAGATAACTCCGAACATTTCGCCTTACGCCGAGGGTTCGGCGCTCATCGAGGTGGGCGGGACCAAGGTCATCTGCACCGCATCGGTCGAGGACCGCGTGCCGTTCTTTTTGCGCAACAAAGGTGTCGGCTGGGTGACTGCCGAGTACGCGATGCTGCCGCGGGCGACCAACACGAGAACGCAGCGTGAGACGCAGCGGCCGTCGGGCAGGACCCAGGAAATTCAGCGGCTCATCGGCCGCAGTTTACGGGCGATCGTCGATACTAAACTGCTCGGCGAACGGCAGATCTATATCGACTGCGACGTCATTCAGGCAGACGGCGGAACTCGTTGCGCCTCGATCAGCGGAGCGTATGTCGCGCTTGCTCTCGCGTGCCGCAAATTGGTGAAAAATTCAGTGATCAAAACATCACCGATCCTGAGCGAGGTCGCGGCCGTCAGCGTCGGCATTCTGGACGGCGAGCCGATACTCGACCTCTGCTACACCGAAGATTCGACAGCCGACGTCGACATGAACATCGTCTGCACCGGCGCCGGAAAATTCATCGAGATCCAAGGCACCGCCGAACGCGAGCCGTTCACCCGTGACCAGATGGACATCATGCTCGCCCTCGCGGAAAAGGGAATAAACGACATATTCGCGGTGCAGCGGCAGGCGTTGGCACAATAGTTTATGAGCGAAAAACAATTTGAAGGACGATCGGCAATCGTCACTGGCGGAACTCGCGGAATAGGAAAAGCGATCGTTTTGGAATTGGCGAACCGCGGATGCAACGTGGCTTTTAACTATTCGAAAAGCGCGGACGAGGCCGAGAAATTGAAGACCGAGATCGAAGCGATCGGCGTGAAGGCGTTTGCCGCGCAGTGCGACGTAGCGAACACCGAGGCGGCGGCTGAGTTCGTGAAACAGACTAAGGAAGCGTTCGAGAGCATCAACTTTCTCGTCAACAATGCCGGCATCACGCGCGATCAGTTGATAATGCGGATGAAGGAAGATGATTGGGACGCGGTCATCGATACCAATCTTAAGGGAGCGTGGAATTTCTCGAAAGCCGTCCTGAGGCCGATGATGAAGAACGAGAACGGCGGCTCGATCCTGAACATCTCGTCGATCTCCGGTGTCGTCGGCATGCTCGGGCAATCGAATTACTCCGCGTCGAAGGCCGGAATGATCGGGCTGACCAAATCGCTCGCTAAAGAAATCGCCTCGCGCAAGATAACCGTCAACGCGCTCGCCCTCGGACTCATCGAAACGGAGATGGCGAGCGAGATGAACGCGGAGTACCGTGAAAAGATCCTTGCACAAATTCCGCTGGGCCGCCTCGGCAATGTTAAAGAGGTGGCCGAGATCGCGTGCTTTTTGCTGTCCGATTCTGCCGCATATATAACGGGCCAGGTGATACAGCCCGACGGCGGGTTGGCGATGTAGTTATCAGCGATGTCTTTGGAATATCAGAACGACGAGCAAAAAGCACCGGATGAAATGGCCGGCGCGGCAACGATGCCGTTTCCGCTGTACACGGCGATCCTGATCGCGTGCATCGCGATCGTTTCCATCGCACAGCTCACATTCGGCCTGAACGAGTCGATCGACGCGGCCGGGTTTAACAAACCGCTTTTTCGTGATCATCATGAATACTGGCGGCTGTTGACGGGTGCGGCGCTGCACGGCGGCGTGCTTCATGTGGCTTTGAACGGCTACGCGCTCTATATGTTCGGTAAGCTGATCGAGATGCTTTCGAACAGGGCACACCTCGCGATCGTGTTTTTGCTGGCGGCGATCGGCGGCAGCTTGCTGAGTTTGGTTTTCATGCCGAACGGTGTGTCGGTCGGTGCATCGGGCGGGATCGTCGGCCTGCTCGGATACATGGCGATCTACGCCTTTAGGCGGCGTGATTTTATCTCGCCGGAGTTTCGCCGCAGCCTTGTTTTCAACATCGGTTTCATATTCCTCTACGGCGTCCTGCTTTACAACGTCATTGATAACTTCGGCCATCTCGGCGGGCTGATCACAGGCGGCGTTTACGGCCTGATACAGATCCCGTCCGACCCGTACACCGACCCGCGAAACGCCGCACCGGTAACACGAATTTTGGGCGTCGCGGCGTTGGCGATTTTCATCGCAACTTCCGTTTTGAGCATTCTGCTAATAGTCAGTTACCGGTAGAGATTTCGATTTGTTACCGTGTTTTTCGGAAAAACTAAAAAGTGAAAACTTGAAACTGAAATTATTCTCGCCCACCACCTATCACCTATCACTTATTTATGCCTCGCGTCCGCGTTCATCAACACGTTAATCCGTTAGCTCCGTATTATCGCCAATCGCCTGCGCCGATCGATATTGCGGGCGTCTTTGCGGATCCGGAAAAGCCGCTTCACCTCGACATCGGCTGCGCCCGCGGGCGGTTCATTTTGCGAATGGCGGCGGTTGAGCCCGGTTGGAACTTTCTCGGTGTCGAGATCCGCGAGCCGCTCGTCGTCGAAGCGAACAACATCGGTGCCGAAGCGAATTTATGTAATCTTCACTACGCGTTCTGCAACGCGATGCTGGCGCTCGACAAGCTTATCGAAAAGACACCCGATGGAATTTTGCAGGCAGTTACCATCCAATTCCCCGACCCCTGGTTCAAGAAAAAGCACGCCAAACGGCGGATGGTGAATAAGGAACTGGTCGACACGGTAGTAAACAAACTCGCGACCGGCGGGCAGATATTCGTCCAGACCGATATCGAGTTTCTGGCGGAGGAGATGTTCGAGCTGTTCCGGTCGGTGGAAAATCTGAAGGAATCGGCCGCCGCCGCGAATCCCTTCCCGGTAAAGACGGAGCGGGAAACGGCCGTCGAAGAAAAAAGTTTGCCGGTTTACCGGGCGATATTTGTAAAAATCTAGAGCTCTGCAATTTGTGGCGTCGCGTTGCCGAATTGCTTAGAGCAGCTCGCGGTAAGTTACATATCCGCGTAGGTTTCTCGCTTCGCCGTTATAGATAAATGGTCGAATGAACCATTTCAGTACTTCCTGTTCGGCTCGTTTTCGCAGATTGGCATCGTTGGTTTCCGCGATCGCTTCTATCACCTTTCCGGCCGTATCAACCGTTGTTCGCACCTGGACGTTTTTCGTTCTCGCCGAAACACTGCGGCTGCCTCCGCCGGCCACCCATTTTGTCTGAGCGGCCTGAGCTCGTTCGAGGTCGAACGCAACGGCGTCTTTCGAGCGTGTGTAGAGTCCGAGTTTTCCCAACGGAAGATCTTCCTTGCGTCCCGTTATTTCTTCGATCCTTTTGATAGCTGCATTACATTCCTCTTCTCTAAGTGTTGCATAAAGGATTTGAGCGAACGGTCTCAATACATTCACGAGTTCGGCGGCCTTTTGCCCGTGCTTTTTCTCGATAGTTTGAATATACCGTTCGTAAAATGGCAAAGCCTTTTCATAATTGTCATATTTCAAATAGAAATTACCGAACGCGATTACGACGATCAGGGTTTGGTCCGCGTCGTTTCCTCTTATCTCGTTATTCAGCTCGAGAGACTCGCTAAATAATGCCTCGGCCTGATCGATCCTGCTTCGAATACCAATGACCGGGACGGGACGCGGCAAAGCGGAATAATTATTCATAAGCCAGGCAAGTTCACTCTTTGCATCGGCAACCTGCGTCGATCGTTGTCGACCGGCCGTTTCGCTAACCTCGATGACTTCGCGGTACAGCCCGTCCGCGTCGGCGGCCGCATCGCTTGCTTGATCCAGCAAACCTACCACTTCGGCGAAAACCAAATCTCTGGCAGACGCCTTTTCCCGTAGAAGTAAAAACTTGTTCCGTTTCATCCTCGCGAGATTCAGTACGGCATTTACGTAGGAGGTCGAGTCGGCGGAACGGGATTTCTTCTCGAGGGACACGACCTTTTTGGCGATCTTTATAGCGTCGTCCAGTTTACCAAACCGAACTAGCTCGGCGGCTTGGTCCGTAAGGGTGTTTTTTTCGTTCGAGTTTGCGGTCGTGCCTTGCGAAAACGCGAATGTGAGCAATAGCAAATTCGCGAAGATCGAAACGAGAACATGTCTACCGCCTATTTCGCTCATACTACACTCCTATTTCCAGTTCTTGTCTTTTTTGAAGCGCTTTACGACCATGTCTCTGCGCAGTTTCGGCAGGTGGTCGATGAAGAGTTTGCCGTTGCAGTGGTCGGTTTCGTGGAGGAAGGCGCGGGCGGCGTAGCCTTCGGCGTCGCGTTCGAACCAGTTGCCGTTTTCGTCCTGGGCCTTGAGGCGGGCTTTCATCGGGCGGACGACGACGGCCGGTACTTTTCCGACGGACAGGCAGCCTTCCTGGCCGGACTGTTCGCCCTCGGTATTAATTATCTCTGGATTCGCCGCGATCAGGTTGATGCCGTCGCAGTCCATGACAAACAGACGCAGATTCAGCCCGATCTGCGGAGCGGCGAGCCCGACACCTTCGGCTTCGTACATCGTCTCGAACATGTCGGCGCACAAAGCCGCGAGATCGTCGTCGAACTCCGTCACCGGCTGCCCGATCTCGCCGAGGACCGCCTCCGGATATTCAGTTATTTTCCTGATCGCCATAAGAATTGTGCCCGCGAACCACGCGAAAGAACGCGAAAAAAATAGGAGGGAATGCGTATCTCGCGACGCAGAAAATTAGCAGTTTTCCTTTCGCGTCTTTTCGCGTGTTTCGCGGGAAGAAATTCCTTCGGACGAATTAACGCGGGATGTCGCCGTGGCGGGCTTCGCGGCGGAAACCGCGTTTGGCGAAAAAACCCTTTTCGGACCGTTGCGTACATTCCCAGCAGACGATTCGCCGCTCGTCATTAGGGCCGACAAATTCGTTGTAGTGTTCCATCATTCGGTCGCATTCGGTACAGCGGGCCGGCGGCTTATCGGTGATTTTGGGGTCGGTTGATTCGGTCATATCGGAATTGTCCATACATCGATTCTAAACCAGAAATCGATTAAAATTTAATTGTATAGAACCGAACACAGACAACAGGTCGGAAAAAGCTGATCTCGAACAAAAAAGGACGACCTGAACAGTCGCCCGCAAACCAAATCTTTGAATTAATAATGCAAGCCTAAAAAAATTTTCTGCCGATCCTCGAACTCTGCAATTCGACAAACTCTGCGAACTATTGCTCCGCCGGGCCGCTGCAGCCTGAGCCCATCAATGCCGGGATCTTTGTGCTGATGATCGGATATTCTTCGGCGGTCGCGTTTATCTCGAGCCAGTTCATGTACTCCGACGGGATCGACATGTCCGAGAAGATCGCTTCGACCGGGCACTCGGGCAAACACGCGTCGCAGTCGATACAGCTGTCCGGATTTATGAGAAGTTTGTCGGGTAACTCGTGAAATGCCTCGACCGGGCAAACAGCGGCGCAGTCTGTATATTTACAGTCTATGCACGGTTCGGCAACAATGTATGTCATCTGCTGAGATCTCTCCTATCGTTCGGTCCAAAAACCAAACTAAAACCTTAATTTCTGAAGGATAACTTGTCAAATGAGGTTACACAAGTGTTAGAATGCCTTCATAATCAAAACTTAGCAGCCCGATAACTTTTAAGAATACATAAATGAAAAACACTGAAGCGGAACGTGAATTGTCTTTTGATTTCCTGCGTGTCACCGAAGCCGCAGCCATCGAATCGGCGAAAACGATGGGCCAGGGCGACCGTAAACACTCCGATCACGTCGCCGTCGAAGCCATGCGCGAGGTGATGGATTCCGTGCCCATGCGCGGCCGCATCGTGATCGGCGAAGGCGAGCGCGACGAGGCCCCGATGCTCTATATCGGCGAAGAGGTCGGCGGCGGTGATTTCTCGGACGAGTTTCGCGACGAGTTTCCCGAGGTCGATATTGCGGTCGACCCGCTCGAGGGTACAAATCTTTGCGCACTCGGTGCGAATAACGCGATCGCGGTTCTTGCGGCCGCCGAACGCGGCGGGCTGCTCAACGCTCCCGACATCTACATGGACAAGATCGTCGTCGGCCCGTCGTCGAGAGGCGCGATCGACATCGACGCGCCGGTCGAGGACAACCTCAAGAACATCGCCCGCCGGCTCGGCCGCGATATCGACGACCTGACCGTCATCTGTCTCGACCGTTCGCGTCACAAACAGCTTATCGCCGATGTTCGGGCGACCGGTGCACGCATCCGACTGATCTCGGACGGCGATCTTTCGGCCGGAATTTCGGCGGCGGTCGCCGGGACGAACATTCATGCATTGATGGGCATCGGCGGAGCGCCCGAAGGCGTGATCACCGCTGCCGCGATGAAATGCCTGAACGGCGAGATCCAGGCAAAGCTCGTTTTCGACCCGGACAAACTCGGCGTCGATAAATCGAAGGTTCCACCCAGGGAGGTCGTGATGGAACGCCTCTACGAAATGGGCATCAAAGACCCGAATAAGATCTATGACACGAACGATCTCGCTCCGGGCAAAAAGATCATCTTCGCGGCCACCGGGGTGACCGACGGAGCCCTGCTCAGGGGCGTAAGATTTTTCGGAGCAGGCAAGCGAACTCACTCGGTCGTCATGACGACCGATTCAAAGAGCATCCGATTTGTCGACACCGTCCACGTCGAAGGCGGGCCGGACGCGGTGATCCGTTTTTAGTATCGCCAGCGTCTCGCTGGCTGTCGTGAGGCCGTCTCGGCCTCAAACGATCACATCCGAAGACTCGGCGGCCGGAGGCCACCAAGACAGCCGCCGGGACGGCGGCGGTACATCGTCAATATGAGTGATTCGAACCCTTACGTTCTTGATTTCAGCGAGGTGGGCAATGGCGATGTTGCTATTGTTGGTGGTAAATGCGCGAGCTTGGGTGAGCTGTTTCGCGAGCTGACACAACAAGGCGTGCGGGCGGTCGACGGGTTTTCGACGACCAGTCACGCGTATAATCTACTGCTTGAGACCGGCGGCCTTCGCAAACATTTGCAAAAATTGCTGAAAGGCCTTGACGTCAATGACCTCGACGAGCTCGCGCGCGTCGGCAGTGCCGCACGGCAAATGATGCTCGACACGCCGTTCCCTAAAGAGGTCGAAACCGCCATTTTTGAATCGTTCAAGCGTCTCGGCGACCGCATCGGCAAAAAGATTTTCGAGGTGGCCGTCCGTTCATCGGCGACCGCCGAAGACCTGCCGGACGCATCGTTCGCGGGCCAGCAGGACACAATTCTCAACGTGCGCGGCGAGCAGAGGCTGATCGAAGCCTGTCACGAATGCTACGCCTCGCTCTGGACCGACCGAGCGATCTCGTACCGCACGGCGAAGGGCTTTGACCATTTCGACGTTGCGTTGTCGATCGGCATTCAGCCGATGGTGCGGTCCGATATCGCGTCGTCGGGCGTGATGTTCACGCTCGATACGGAAAGTGGTTTTCGGGACGCGGTGGTCATTAACGGTGCGTGGGGCCTCGGCGAAGCGGTCGTGCAGGGAATGGCGACTCCGGACGAATGGATCATATTCAAGCCGACGCTGAAACAGGGTTTTCGCCCGATCATTACGCGTAAACTCGGTGTTAAGGAAGTGAAAATGGTGTTCGCCGACGACACGACCGGGACGCAGGTGCGCGACGTCGTCGAATCGCAGAGGAAACGTTTTTGCCTCGCGGGATTTGAAGTGCTGACGCTTGCCAAGTGGGCGTGCGCGATCGAGGACCATTATTCGAAACTCGCCGGCAAACACCAGCCGATGGACATCGAGTGGGCGAAAGACGGAATCACGGGCGAACTGTTCATTCTACAGGCACGGCCCGAGACGGTTCATACGCAGACGGACGAAAATTACATCGAAACGTACGACCTGACCGGCAAGCACGGTGCGCCGCTTTCGTCAGGAGTGGCCGTCGGTCAAAAGATCGGCAGCGGCCGGGCGCACGTGATGCTCGATTCGGCCAAGCTGAACACGTTCAAGCAGGGCGAGATACTCGTCACGACGATGACGGACCCGGCGTGGGAACCGATAATGAAACGCGCATCGGCGATCGTCACGGAACGCGGCGGCCGCACGTGCCACAGCGCGATCATCAGCCGTGAGCTGGGCATTCCGTGCATCGTCGGCACCGGCGACGCGACCGAAAAGGTCAAAAACGGCTCTGACATAACCGTCTCTTGCGCCGAGGGCGACGTCGGCAATATTTATTACGGCGAGGTCGAATTCAAGGTAAACAAACACAAGATAACCGACAACGAGCGACCGAACACGAAGGTGATGATGAACGTCGGCGACCCCGATCACGCGTTCTCGGTCTCGCGTCTGCCGAACGACGGCGTCGGCCTCGCCCGGCTCGAGTTCATCATCAACAACCATATCGGAATTCATCCGATGGCGCTGGTAAATTATCCGAAGCTTAAGAAGAGTGAGGACATCGAAACTATCTCGCAGCGGATTCTGGAAGAGGACCCGAAAGAGTTTTTCGTCCGCTCGCTCGCCGAGGGCATCGGCCGCATCGCAGCCGCGTTTTACCCGAAACCGGTGATCGTCCGCATGTCGGATTTCAAATCGAACGAGTACGCGATGCTCATCGGTGGTAAGGAATTTGAGCCGATCGAAGAAAATCCGATGATCGGTTTTCGCGGCGCATCACGTTATTACGACGACAGGTACAAGGCGGGCTTCCGGCTCGAGTGCCTTGCTCTTTTGCGTGCTCGTCATGACATGGGTTTGACCAATATCACGCCGATGATCCCGTTCTGCCGCACTGTCGCCGAGGGCGAAAAAGTGATCGCGTTGATGGCGGAACACGGACTCGTCCAGGGCGATAACGGCCTTGAGATCTACGCGATGTGCGAGCTGCCGGCGAATGTGGTGTTCGCCGACGAGTTTCTTAAAGTATTCGACGGCTACTCGATCGGGTCGAATGACCTGACGCAGCTTGCGCTCGGGCTCGACCGCGACTCGGAAATGGTCGCCCACCTTTTCGACGAGCGAAACGGTGCTGTCGAAAAAATGGTCGCAATGGCGATCGACGCCGCGATCCGCAACGGCAAAAAGATCGGCATCTGCGGGCAGGCACCGTCGGATTATCCTGAGTTTGCGGAGTTTTTGGTAAAGCGAGGAATCAATTCGATATCGTTAAACCCGGACACGGTGATCAAAACCACGCATCATATATTGGCGACCGAGAAGGCACTCGACGCGGCTGTTAGCGTCGCGTCATAAGCAATTGGTCGCCCGTTGAGCCTGAGTAGATAGCGTAGCGATCGATTGAATGTAGCCGTAGGTTTCAACCCACGGTAAGCCGTAAAAAGAATTCGCCATCGAGCTGGCGACGGGTGAAATATCATGCGTCGCTAACGCGACGCTGAGGTTCTCTCCGTCATCTTCCGTGGGTTAAGACCCACGGCTAAATTCATTAGGCCGCTAACGCGGCCGAGACCAATTGGCAAATTGAATCGCCATTCCGACCAATGCAAGCTCACTTTTCCCGTAAGTTTACGAGATCCGGCATTATTTCGATCTCTTTCAATGATTGATTCGTCTCCTATTTACATTTCGTCGAAGTTCCGAAAACGGCGCAAGCATCAGGCGGTAATGGCGTGGACCGTTGGCCTCGCGGTCGTCGCCATTTGGTTCCTGCTTATTCTTGGAGCTCCGCTCGCAGCGGCCGGCCGGATCACTTCCGTTTCAGGTCCGCTCTATCATTTCTTCAGCTATATCTGCCACCAGATGCCTGAGCGCTCGCTGCATCTCGCCGGATTCCAGCTTGCCGTGTGTTCGCGGTGTTTCGGGGTTTATTTCGGACTGCTTGCGGGCATTCTCGTTTATCCGCTGTGGCGCCCGATCGACGAGATCGAGCCGCTGCCTCGTATATGGTTGTTCCTTTCGATGATACCGATCGGCGTTGACTGGTCGCTGACGGTTTTCGGTATATGGGAGAACACGCATCTTTCCCGTTTCGTCACCGGAACGCTGCTTGGCTTCGCTTGTGCGACCTATATTGTGCCGGCAATTGTTGAAATTACACGCAACTTCACCATCCGGCGTACCCGCCAAACATAAAAAGGCCGCCTTTCGGCAGCCTTAAAATTAAAATCGTTCTACGATAGTAATTTCCGATAAGTTGTTGGCAACACAGTCGCCTGTGTCCCGTGATAAGTAAATTTCATTGTAACGCAACCCGAAATCGAGAGCAAGCGTTTTTCGTTTCGCACCGAACTTTCGTTGACTAAAAGGCGTAAAGATATCAAAATTACGATACCGGAACATTTATTTATGAAGTTCACAAAAGACAGTGCGGTAGAGCGGGCAAAACAGGACCTCGCAAAGCGTCTGGGAGTTGATGAAAGCGCGATCTCGCAGTCGCGCGTCGTCGACAGAGAGTTTTCGGACATGTCGCTCGGTGCGTCGGCCGGCGGCGAAATGGCGGCGCAAATGCTGGTCAGCGGGTGGCAGATCGTTTTGAGCTCCGGCGGAAAGGATTACGAGTACCGGGCCGACAAACATCAGTTGAGGCTGCACAACTTTAATGGATCAAATTACGTCATACAATATTGACGGGTTTAGAATAATTTCACTCTTCGGGTTACCCTTCCCCGATGCGGTTTTGGAGCAGTAAAAAATGAATCGCAACAATATCTGGATACACATCACGATCGCGGCCGTTGTCATCACGTTCGCCGCAGTTTTCGGGCAGATCAACCGATGGGAAAGATCGCTCACGATCGGCGACGTACGGGTTGACACGACGTCCGCGAAAAAGCCGTCCAAAGCACACGACCCTGAGGTCGACGTGCTTGTTAGGTTTAAGCCTGGCGTCAGCTTCGACCGCATCCGCCAGATCGCGGCCCGCAACAACGACCGGCTCGACGACGAGATCGAAGCCGTGAACGGCCTCGTCTCGCTCGATGACATGGACGATGCGAACGCCGCATCGGTCGCGGCACAGTACGCGGCGATGACCGATCTTGTTTCGTATGCCGAGGTGAACGGGCAGGTATCATTCGACGACCCGGAAACGAGTTCGAAAAACGATTTACTCGACCGCGGCGGAATCAATGCCACGCCGAACGACCCCGATTTCGATCAGCAGTGGGCGCTCAATAATACAGGACAGGACGGCGGCAAGTCCGGAGCCGATATCAGCTCGCTCGAAGCCTGGAAAAAGACGCGCGGCAGTGAGGACGTTGTGGTCGCGGTCCTCGACAGCGGTGTCGATTACGAGCACGTCGATCTGCGGACGAACATTTGGGAGCGTCCCGACAGCGTGCCCGCTTACTACGACGATGAACTCGGCGAATTCAACGACGAGCATGGCTACAACGGTACCGACCAAATGTCCGACCCGATGGACGACAACGGCCACGGTACGCATTGCGCGGGAATTATCGGGGCCGAAGGCGACAACGACGAGGGAATTGCCGGCATAAACTGGAACGTCCAGATCATGCCGCTCAAGTTCCTTGGCCGCGGCGGTTTCGGCACGACGGCCGATGCGATCAAGGCGATCAATTACGCCATCGACCGCAAAAAAGCGGGTGTTAATCTTCGCGTGATCAACGCGAGCTGGGGCTCGACGCAGAACTCGAAGGCTCTCGAGGACGCGATACGTGCTGCGGGCGACGCGGGAATTCTTTTCGTCGCGGCCGCCGGCAACAACGGTACCGACAACGACAAGCGGGCACATTACCCGTCGAACTACGACCTGCCGAATGTCATAAGCGTCGCAGCTACCGACCGCGCGGACGCTCTTACGTCGTTCTCGAATTTCGGCGTTAAGACGGTGCATATCGCTGCTCCGGGCCGCGATATCGAGTCGACGTGGCTGGGCAACGCATATCGTGACGCCTCGGGGACCTCGATGGCTGCTCCGCAGGTCGCGGGCGTTGCGGCTCTCATCCTTTCGGCCGAACCGAATCTAACTGTCGCACAGCTTCGCGATCGTATTCTTAAGTCCGTAGACAAACTTCCCAACCTCGCCGGAAAAGTATCCAGCGGCGGCCGCCTGAACGCGGCGAAGGCGTTGGAAAGGTAATTAGGGTACAAATTGCATGAAAAAAAGGCGGACTACCGAGGTCCGCCTTTTTTCGCGCCGGTACGAGTTACGCGTTTACGCGTGAAGCCGCGTTGTCAGCACTCTCGCTAAATCCCGTCAGGCCGCTCCGACTGTCACTTTCACGCCTAAAGGAGTAACTCGTACTTACTACCCGCTCACGCATGGTGGTTCTGACCTTTTGCCCCGTGGGCTAATGCGTTCGTTTTCGAGGGATTTACGTATTCGTCTGCGGTACTGACCATTTGCGACGCAAAACCGGTGGCTAACCTTTTAAGGAGCGGTGAGTTACCGGTTTCTCGCGTCTGTAAACATATGAAAACTCAGGGGTTTACGATTAAGTACGATCGCCGCACATTTGTGGCACGTTCCTTGCGATACGGCGTAGTAAGCAATGGCTGGAACATTGCGAATTTTAAGGATGATGGAGAACACAATGAACCGACTTAGAAATATTTTCGCAATAGGTGCCTTTTCGCTATTAGTTTTGGCGCTCCCGTCTTTTGCTTCGGCGCAGTACCGTAACGACGACTCTTACGGCAATAACGGCCGGAACGGTAACAATGGCCGCTACGGCGACATCCGCGGGACTGTCCAGAGCCTGAAGAACAAGGCACGAAACCTCGAACAGCGTTCGGACCGCATCGACGACCGCAGGAACGACCGCTATAACGACCGAAATAACGGCCGCTACGGTAATAACAATTACGGCAATCTCGAGCAGCTCACGGACCGTTTCCGGAATGCGACGGACGACCTCGCCGGTGCGTACGGCCGCGGCCGTAACCTGAACGGCAGTGCCGACGAAGCGAGACGTGTTCTGGATATCGGGTCGCAGATCGACCAGGAGATCGGACGTTCACGCGGTTCGCGCAACATGCAGAACCAGTGGGGCAGCATCCGCAACGACCTCCGGATAATCGCCCAGACGTACGGCCTCAATTACAACGGAAACCGTGGCGGAAGCTGGAGAGACAGACTGCCGTTCTAACAGTAAAAGAAACTGCAGAAGCCCGCACGTGAGTAAGGGCGTAATCTTCAAGATGGAGGTTACGCCCTTACTCGCGTGCGGGCTTGGGCACTTAAGGTGTTCCGCCCTTACTCGCATGCGGGCTTCTGCACTTCCAGCGTTTCGTCGTATCATCGATCGAACTCTATGGCTGGAACTCTATATCTCGTCGCGACGCCGATCGGCAATCTTAAGGACATGTCACTGCGTGCGATCGAAACTCTCAAGAACGTCGACGTGATCGCCTGCGAGGACACCCGCCACACGCGAAAGCTGCTTAACCATTACGATATTTCAAAGCCGACGGTCAGCTATCACGAGCACAACGAGGAAACGCGTTCCGATGAATTGATCAAACGCCTGAATGCAGGCGTGTCGGTCGCCGTCGTGTCTGATGCTGGAACGCCCGGGATCAACGATCCAGGTTTTGTCATCGTTCAAAAAGCGATCGAGGCAGGGGTTTACGTTGTGCCGATTCCCGGGCCCGTCGCGTTCGCCGCGGCCGTAACCACTTCTGGCCTCGCGACCGAGTCGATCTTTTTCGGCGGTTTTCTTCCATCCAAAAGCGGCGACCGGCGAAAACGCCTTGCGGAGCTGGCGTTTGTCCCCGCAACGCTTGTCTTTTACGAATCGCCGAACCGGCTCGCGCGTTCGCTCGCCGACTGCCTCGAAACTCTCGGAAACCGGGACGCCGCATACGGGCGCGAGATCACCAAACTTCACGAAGAATTCGTCCGCGGCAGTCTTGACGAACTTGCTGCTCAAACTGCCGGGCAAACGATAAAAGGGGAGATCGTACTGATGATCGACCGGGCACGCGACGAAGTAAGATCCGAAAGGGAAGTGTCGACGCTCCCCGCCCGTGTCCGCGAGATCGAAGCGGAAGGCACCGATCCTAAACAAGCGCTCAAGCAGGCTGCCCGCGAATTCGGAGTGGGAAAATCAGAAGCCTACCGGTTGGTTCAGGCGGATAAAAGTACACGCGGTTCCGACCGCTAAGCCGATACGTCGCGACAATTTCCGAATCACGATCTCGACGCGGTGCGGGTATCGTTTTTTGGTAACGCCGGCCTCCGGCCGGCTGTCTTGAGTGCGTCTCGCACTCGAATCGCTGATCATGCATTCGAGGTCGGGACGATCTCAAGACAGCCGCCGGGACGGCGTCGGTACTAACGCTGCGTGAGTTCCGCGGGCAATTGTTTGTCCACCTTAGGCCTTTCTTTCAGGTCGGTCAATTCCCACATCGTCAGAAAGATCGTGCGTGCGACCTTTTCCATCTTGTTATAGTCGATCTTGTCCGCGGAATCGCCGGGCTGGTGATAGTCCTCATGTACGCCGTCGAACCAGAAGGTGATCGGGATGCCGTTTTGGGCATAATTGAAGTGGTCCGAACGGAAAAAGAATCGGTTCGTGTCCTTCGGATCGTCGTAGCGGAGGTCGTAAGTGAGATTTAGATATCCGCCGTTCGTACCCTTGACCACCGAGCCGAGCGTCGAGCTCATCATCTCCGAACCGATCACGTAGATCGCATTTTCGCCCGACAGGTCCTTGTTTTTCGGATTCGTATCGTCCGCCTTTTTGCTGCGGCCGATCATGTCGATGTTGAGCTGGGCGACGACCTGCTTGATATCAACGGTCGGGAACTTGTTGAAATACTCGCTGCCCCACAAACCTTTTTCCTCACCGCAGTGCCACACGAAAAGTATCGAACGCTTCGGCCTGACCTTTCCTTTCGCGAGGGCTTCGGCGATGCTGAGTACGCCCACCGTGCCCGAGCCGTCATCGTCCGCACCGTTCCAGATCTTGTCCGGGCCGGGGGCGTTCGGGTTCATCCCGACGTGGTCGTAATGAGCGCCGATGGCGACCATTTCGTTTTTGAGAACGGGATCGCTGCCTTCCCAAATGGCGACGACGTTTTGGGTCATTAAATTTTCGATCGTGGTGGCTGCGTCGAGCTTTGCGGTCTTCTTTGTCTCGAATGCGGCGGCGGCCGTCTTGTCGCCCGACTCACCGGCGAAGATCGCATTGCCTACTTTTTCGGAAACAAGAAAGGCCGGCGGGTTCGGCCCGGATTCGGCCGGAGTTTCCCGCAGTTTGTCCGGGTACATGCTGCCGCGGCCCAGGAAGTTGCGAAGGTTGCCCCACATTCCCTGCAATTGCGGCGGTGCGATGACGATGACAGCGGCGGCACCTTTTTTCTTGGCGTAGGTCATCGGGTCCGCCCAATCGACGCCACGTTCGCCCTTGAGGTCGTCCTGCGTGACGCCGGCGGGTCGCGGGATCATTGTCTGCTGGCTGAAGCCGGGGCTCGAAAGCACCACGACCTTTCCTGTTACATCGATACCTGCGTAAGCGTCGATACCTTTCGATTTAACAAACCAACCGTCCTTGCCGAACACGACCGGCCCGGTTGCCGAGCCTGATCCGCGGACGCGGTAAAAATCGTCGCCGAAGGCATAGCTCTGGCCGTTTATTTCCAGAGTGGTCTTTGCCGTATCAATGGCCTCGCGCGTCAATGCGATCTTTTGGAAAAACGTGCCGTCGTCACCCGCCGGTTTGAATCCCCAACGCGACAACATCATTTTCAGGAACTCGGCCGTCACGTCGAGTCCGCGTGACGGCGTGTCGCGGCCTTCCATTGCGTCGGACGCGACAAAATAAAGATAATTCTTTAGCTGTGCGGCCGTTATGCCCTCGGCCATCTGCTTTTCGGCGGGCGTGATCCTGACGGCTTGCTGGCCGAACGCCGCACCGGGCAATAGCAGCGAAATTGTAAATAGAAATGCGACTAACTGTTTTCTCATCGTTTCTCCGAAAAATGTAATTTGAGGCAAAGCCGTCAGCTATTCGAGAGGTGAAATTGCGTGTAAGTTAAAGTTGGAACGCAGTAACCGAACAGGACGTCTTGCTCGTTTATTACGCTCGACAGGCGGGAATTGTTTCGTTTTAGGAGCCGACGACGGCGATACTGTTCTTGTTGGCGAGCGAAATGAAGGCTTCGCGATCGAAGATCAGGGTCTTTCCCGCCGTGATCGAAAGGCACGTCGCACCGGCGGCGATCATTGTCTGGATCGTGGGGACGCCGACGACCGGAACATCAAACCTCATGTCCTGCTTCGGTTTTGCGGTCTTGATGACGGTCAGCTTTCCGCTCGCCAGTTCGCCCGCCCGCCGAATCGTCGCATCGGTGCCTTCCATCGCCTCGACAGCGACGCATGCGTTCGCGCGGACGACGATCGTCTGGCCGAGATCGAGCCGGCCGATCTCGTGGGCAATGTGCAGGCCGTATTCGATATTTGCCAGCTCGATGCCGCTCGGCTTTCGGCGCGTCATAACGCCGGGCGAAGCAAGGTGGTCCTGTAAAAAATACGTCGAATCGATCAACTCGATCCCTTCCTTCCCCATCTCGTCCGCGACGCCGCCGATGAGAGCATCAGTGTTGCGTCGCGGCAGGTTCCAGAGCATTTTCAGCATGCGAACGTCGGGCAACGACCCGGAAAATATCTGGATGTGCTTGACCTGTCCGGCCATTATGGCCTTGTTCACACCGCGCTTCTTGAAGTAGGTGATCATCTTTCCGAGCTGTCCGACGGAGACCCACGCCACGTCCTCGGCCGCGTCGTTGATCCTTTCGTCGGTCTCTTCTTTTATCGCGACGACGGAAACCGATACACCCTGCTTACGCGCGCCGTCGAGGACGAGGAAAGGGAATTGGCCGTTACCCGCGATCATTCCGAATTTCATATGCGATCAAAATATCAAACCGCGGGAGCAGAGGAAAATAGTTTCAGTTGTTCGTCGCTGTGAGGAAGCGCGATCGGTCCGTCAAAGGTGAACCCCAGTTTTTCGAGCAGCCGGCCCGAGGCGGCATTGTCTATTGATGTGATCGCCAGAACTCGGCCGAGGCCGAGAACGTTTCTGCCGTACTGCATCACCGCGGCTGCCGACTCGAACGCGTAGCCTTGCTTTTCAAATTGCGGCAACAATGCGAAGCCGAGATCCGCGTCCGGCAGGCCGTCACGATTTACGAAGCCGCAGATCCCGATCGGTGTTTCCGCGGCTTTCAGATCCACGGCGTACAGGCCATAGCCGTGGTCTGCATAGCTCTTTCGAAAACGCGTCTCGATGAAATCTTTTGACTGGTCCAAAGTGCGGACGCCGCGGTCGCCGATATATTTTATAAATCCTGACGAATTTAGCAATTCCAGGATAAACTCGGTGTCGACCGACGGGTCGATCTCACGCAAAGTCAGACGGTCGGTCTCCAGGATTATCACGCTTATTCGCTGAACGGCGCGATCTCGCCCGGTTTTCGCAGCATTTTGTTCACCTCGTCGAGGTGCAATTCCTCGAGCAGGATCATCTCGCGGGCGTATTCCTCGAGCGAAACAGATTTGCCCTCGGTCATATGCAGCAGGTCGTAATACGCCTTAAGCGTCGTGCTCTCCTGCTCGAGACTTTCGCGAAGGATGTCGCCGATGTCGTGTTTCGACGTTTCGAGCAGCGGCCCGATCTTCAAGCTCGGATGTCCGCCCAGCATCGTCACAAACTCGCCGGCCTTGTAAGCGTGCGCCAAACTCTCGTCCGCGTTCCCCTTCAGCCACGAAACGATCGGTATCCGGTTGTACCCGAACACCATCAGCGAATAATGGGTATACCGCACCACGCCCGCAAGTTCTAATTCCATGATCCGGTTCAGTATCTCGATGGCTTGTTGATCGTTCGTTTCGTTCATAATGCTCTAAAGTTCTGTGAATGGACCGCGAATGTGAAGTATTGTTACCAGCTTCCCCTCTAGATGAAAAAGCACGTTGTATCGATCGATCACTAGCACCCGCGTTTCCGCCTTATAACGCAGATGATGCGGAGCGAGTGGGCATCGAAGGGGGGGGGATTTGCCAAGCAACTCGTTGATCCTGTCGCGCATCGCAAAATACCATTTTGCCGCCTGCGGCGGTCCCCACGCATCGCATCCCCATTCAAATGATGCGTCGAGATCGGCGATTGCCTCATCGGAAAATTCGACCTCGAACCGCTTCATTTAGTGAGCAGGGACTTGTACTTTTCCTCAAACTCCCGAAAGACCTGCTCGGCCGGCTTGGTGCGGCCAGCGCGCATATCGTCAATTCCGCGGTTCACGCTCGCGATCATGTCGAGACGATCTTTCTCGCGCAAATACTCGTCGTAAGAATCGGCGTCGATCACGACCATATCCGCCTTACCGTTGACGGTCAGCACAATCGGCTGCTTGGTCTTCTTCAGCTGTCGCCTGAATTTTGCGGTGTCTCTCTTGAAGACGCTTAGGCTTTGGATATCGCGAGATAGCTTCATAGGGGTCATTATATCATGCGTTGTCAAATTTAGTGCTAATTTTGCAACGACTCAAGGTCCCCAGTAGTCGAAGTGGTATTCGGATCCCGGCGTAACACAAAACCCAATTTTATCCAGATCATGGCATCCGGGCTCGATCTCGCCGCGTTCGCCAAGCGGGTGAGGCCAATGTCGGCCGTCAAGGCTGAACACAGGATTTCTCGAGCCTCCCTCCGCATCTTCAATCACCAAATATGTTCTCCGATCGTCCGAGTTCTTCCACCAGCCTCTAAGATCATTGTTACGACATGAATAAAAGTAGAAGCACCATCAGAAGTGCGAGCGAAAGTCCTATGATAGATAGTTTTCTCAATGACACTATCGACTACGCAGGCGTCTCTGCCTGCTCTCGTGCATGATACGAACTCCGTGTGAGCGGTGACGATTCTACGTGTTTGAAGCCGAGTTCCATGCCGATGCGTTTCCAATCGGCGAACTCTTGCGGCGTGACGTAACGCTCGACGGGCAGGCGTTTTTCGTAGGGTTGGAGGTATTGGCCGATCGTCATGATGTCGCACGAAACCGACCGGAGGTCGCGCATCAGTTCGACGACTTCTTCGAAGGTTTCGCCGAGGCCGGCCATAATGCCGCTTTTGGTTTTCATCGACGGCTGCTGTGTGTCACGCCAATGCGCGGAGCGGCCGAGGAGCTCGAGCGTCTGGGTGTATTTGGCGTCCGGGCGAACGCGTCGGTACAGCCGGGCGATCGTTTCGGTGTTGTGGTTGAGCACGTCGGGGCGGGCGGCGAGAACGTTGTTAAGCGCCTGTTCGTCGCCGTTGAAATCCGGTATCAAGACCTCGACCTTGCACTCGGGACTGACCTCGCGAACCTTCGTGATCGTCTCGGCCCAATGCATCGAGCCGCCGTCCGCCAGATCATCGCGGTTTACCGAAGTGATGACTGCATGAGCGAGGCCGAGATGGGCGACCGCTTCGGCGACGTGGGTCGGTTCCATCGGATCAAGGTCCATCGGCCTGCCTTTATTCACCGCGCAGAAACCGCAGTGGCGCGTACACGTGTCGCCGCCGAGCATGAACGTCGCGGTCTTGTCCGTCCAGCATTCGAAAATGTTCGGGCATTTCGCTTCCTGGCAGACGGTGTGCAGGTTGAGGCCGTCGATGAGCTCCAGTACGGCATTCTGATTTCGCGGATCGCCCAGCTTGATCTTCAGCCAATCAGGCTTTTTGAGCCGTTCCCGGTTCTTGCGGTTTACGAATTTCTCTATCAGGACCTTTTCTTCGATCATAAAATTGCGTTGAGGGCCAAACGACTATTTTACCACCGCAAGTCGAATAATTCATTTAATAAACCGTTTTCATTCAATAAAGTCAGAATATTGATGATGCGGTCACTTACGGATGCGGCTGACGACCTTGCCGTATATATCGTCGGCCGCGATCGAGCCGAACGAGCGGCTGTCCGTACTGTCGTCCAGATTTTCGCCGAGCAAGACAAATCGGCCGTCGGGCAGAATATCGACGACGCGTTTTACGATGCTGACGCCTCGTCTATACGGGTGATAGGCGACGACGATATCGCCGACGACCGGTTTTAACGTCGGATCAACCACGACACGGTCGCCGCTCGAAAGGATCGGCAGCATCGAATCGCCCTCGATCAAAATGCCGACGCGCCGCCCGATCATCAGCATCATGCGGTCGATAATTCCTGCGTCCGGCACTTCGGTCATATGTTCCAATGAAAAAAAGTGGAGAATCTATATTCTCCACTTTCAATTCTCAATTCTCAATTCACTAAGACGCCGTGAACCAGGGAACGTCCTTACCCTTGCTTTCCCAGAACATGCCGTGGATCTTTTTGACCGCGTCCATCAGTTCCTGAGCGTGCTCGAGGCTGACTTCTTGTTTGCAGGCCGAGCACAGCTTTGCCGCCTTCCAGAAAGTTTCGTGAAGGTCCGGGAATTTCGCGAGATGATCGGGCTTGAAATAGTCGGTCCAGAGGACGAGCAGGTGATGCTTCGCCAACTCGGCACGATCTTCCTTGATCGTGATGAAACGAGTCAGCGTGTTTTGATATGCCGCACTTGCCTTGGCGTCGCCGCCGTCGGGCAATTTCAGATCGAGGATCTTTTTGGTGAGCTGCAGCACCGATTCGGCCTCGACACGCGCCTGCGACGGGTCATACACGCCGCACGGCGCGTCACAATGAGCTTCGGCTGTTTCAAATTCCGGCATCAGAACGTTCGTCAATTTTTCAAACATTTCTTTTCTCCTTGTCAAAAACTAATCTTCGGGCCGCGTTCCAGGGTCGATACCTTTCACACTTGCCTGATTTATGACCTTCACGTGCAGATCGTCGATTATTCGGACCTGGCACGATAGCCTGGTGTGGTCACCGAGGTCGGTCTTGGTCGCCAGGATCAATTTTTCCGGCTCGCCGATCTCGCCCGGATCGCCGGCGATGACCTCGACGCGGCAAGTCGTGCAGCGGGCGTTGCCGCCGCATCGGTGCAAAATATCGACACCACTATCCTCGATCGCCAGCACGAGCTTTCGCCCTTCTTCGGCCTCGAACGCCACTTGCCCACTGGCGGTTTCAGCTGTAATTCTCCGCATCAAAAAGTCTCCCTGAGTTCAAATATTGCAACAATACGTTTATCTAGAATTTGGCACATCTTGCGCCGCAATGGCAAGTTAAAGTATTCGGAAGTTGTTGCCAAATTGCGGCTTGTCGCCTTTATACAGCACCTGTTCCAAAAAAAGCCCCGACGGCGGAGCGGTAAATTTGGCGGGAACGTCCGATTTGAATTTGAGCAGGCGTTCGAACCCGTCGTACGTCAGGTTCCCGCGGCCGACCTCGGCGAGCATGCCGACGATCCGCCGCACCATTTTCCAGAGGAAATGGCTGGCACCTATGCGGATGCAGATCATGTCGCGGTCGAGAAACACTTCAGAATGGATAACGTTGACCAGAGTCGACTGCCTTTTGCCTTCTTCGGTTTCGCAGAAAGACGCGAAATCGTGCTTCCCGACGATCATTTTAGCTGCCTCGGCTATCGCTTTCGGGTCGAGCTTGTCCTTTATCCACCAGACGAGATTTTTTTCGAACGCCGTCCGACGTGTCGAGATGCGGTACAGATAATATCGTGCGACGGCGTCGTGGCGGGCGTGAAAATCGTCCGGTGCGTTTGTGACTTTTAGGATGTTGATGTCGTGCGGCAGGACGTCGTTGAACCCGTGCTGGATCTGCCTCGGTGTGATGTTCGCGTTGAGGTTCGGGGCTTTGAGATGAACGATCTGATGAAGTGCGTGCACGCCGGCGTCGGTCCGGCCGGAGCCGAATATATCGACTTTTTCCTCAAATAGCCGCCGTGCGGCATCCATTATCTCGCCCTGTATCGACTTGGCGTTATGCTGTATCTGCCACCCGCGATAACGTGTGCCCTCGTATTCGACTTCCAATTTCCAAGTAGGCATAAAAGGTTTTCAGATAGTTGCAGGGTTGCAGTAAGTTGCAGGAGTTTCGGACTCATGCGTAGTGCAGCATACTATCTGTCGTTATTCCTCAAGTACTGTGCAAGCGAAAGAGTCATCCGTGAAATTTCAGTCAGCTCCGCGTAAATGTGCTCGAAGTCGGACGCTGAGACATAACCGAGTCCTTTGGCAACATAACGGTGCGATTGAACTTCGGCAGTCGATCCGCGTGCCATATTGAGGAAATTCGCGAACTCCACATTCGTACGTCGTCCATGTCCCTCAGCTATATTTGCCATGATCGAAACTGACGCCCGGCGTATCTGGTCCTTTAAACCGAAATCTTTAGCAAACCCCGCTTCCCATGTAACTCCATAAACGCGCAAAGTAACATCACGAGCTTTCTGCCATGCCTAGATCTCTTCAAACTTACTAAACTTCGCCATCCTTAAACTCTGCAACTATCTGAAACTCTGAAAACTCTGCAACTAAATCTACGATTTTCCGATCTTCACCTTTTCCCGGTCTTCGCCGATCGCGACGAATGTCACTTCGGCCGAGGTGACGCGGACGAGTTCACCCGGCGTGCCGAAGCGTTCCGCCTCGACGTCGACGTGGATTGTGATCGAGGTGTTGCCGATTTTCACTGTATCGGCGTAAAAGCTGACGAGGTCGCCAATGAACACTGGTTCGTGAAAGATCACCTCTTTCATCGCGACTGTCACAAAGCGGTTGTGCCGCGTCCGCCTGACCGCCTCGACGCCGCCCGCGACGTCGATGTAGCTCAGGATAATTCCGCCGAAGACGGTTCCGTGGGCGTTGGTGTCGCGGGGCATCATCGTTAGTCTGATCGCGGCGTCGCGGATGAGGGCTGGCTGATCGTCGTTCATCTGGATACTTTCGTAGAAACTGAAAAGTGAAAATTAGAAACTGAAAATCATTTGACTGCCAATTGTTTTGACGTCCACGTCTTGATCGTTTCGCGAAGCTCGTTCAAATGATCGTCGAAAAAGTGGCCGCAATTTGTGAATATTACGAGTTCGGTATCGGCGGTTTTTGATACTTCGTCGACGAGTTTGGTCAGCGTTTCGACCGAGCCGAATTCGTCGTTGTCGCCGTGGACGAAAAGTACGGGTTTTTTAACGCCTATCAAAAATTTGAAGTCGCCGTACTTGTCGACCGGTGTTCCGATACTGATCAGACGCGCTACGCGCTCGTCGTTGTGCCCCACTTCCATTCCGGTCCGCGTCCCGAACGAGAATCCGGCGAGCGTCAGGTCTTCGCCCGGGTATTGGCCGCTAAGGTAATCGAGCGCGTCACGGACGTCTTCCTTGCCGCCTTCGATCTCGTTGTGGACGCCGGTCGACGCTCCGACGCCGCGAAAGTTGAAACGCATCGTGATCAAACCCGCATCGACCAAGCCCGCTGCCGCCCGAAACACGACCTTATTGTGCATCGTCCCGCCGCCGAGCGAGTGCGGGTGACACACGAGGCCGACGCCGCGTGCATCGCCGGACGGCTCTTTCAGGATCGCCTCGAGCTGCCCGTGCGATGCCGGTATCATCAGATTGCCTTTCGGGTACATAAGCAAAACATTGATTGTATGATTAGCCGCGGCGATGTGCAAAGGAGTAATCAGTTGTCAGTTATCAGTTGTCGGCAATTAGTCGCCAATCCGTGATGGCCCCGATTCCGAACCACCGGCAGCAAACGACCACTGACAACCTACAACTGACAACTGCCAGCCATTCGTGTTACTTTTTGAAGGCATTTATACACTTTTTCAGCTCTTAAGAATGGACGAAACTATCGAATCACAAGCGGCACCGGCCGCGGTTGCACCGGTCAAAGTTTCCTGGCGGCGATATCTCGACACTGACGAAGCGACGCGATACGTATATCTCGTCTTTGCGTTCATCGCGATCGCGATGGTCATCGGCTTTCTGCAGTTCCGGACCGACGCGATTTGCTGCGGCGACTGGGACGGCTACTATCACATCAAGACAGCACAACTTTTGTGGCAAAACTTTTCGCAGGGGAAATGGCTTCCGACGTTTGAATGGCTGCCGCTGACGGTGCTCAATCCGGCCCGCTATGCCGATCACCACTTTCTATTTCACCTTTTGCAGATACCGTTTCTGTGGTTCTTTGAGCCCGTCATGGCGGCAAAGGTGGCGGCGGTCGTTTTTTCCACTTTCGCGATCTTTTCGGTTTACTGGCTGCTTCACCGGTATCGGATAACGTATCCGCTCGTCTGGCTCGCCGCGATATTCACATGCGCGAACATGTTCTATTACCGGATGAGCATGGCTAAGGCTCCGGCACTGACGATAATCATCACGATCATCGGCATTTACCTGTTGTTCGAACGTAAGTATGTCTGGCTGCTGCCGCTGATGTTCGCGTTCGTCTGGACGTACAGTTTGTTTCCGCTGTTGTGGTTCGCGGCGATCATCTGGACGCTGATCCTGCTATGGAACGAACGCCGTCTCGAGTGGCGTCCGTTCGTCTACACCACCGCGGGAATGATCGCCGGCAATATTATCAACCCGTACTTTCCGAACAATCTTTATCTTTTCTTCGAGCATTTCATCACGAAGTTCAAGGTCGGCAGCGACTTCGCCGTAGCGGTCGGCGGTGAGTGGTACCCGTACACGGGAATGGAGCTGCTGACGCATTTTCCGGTCGCGATGGCGGCGATGCTGATCGGCTATGTGCTGTTCATGCCCCGCAACAGCAAGCTTCCGGAAAAGGCGACGTTCTTTTTGATGTTCGTCACCATTTTGCTTGCCGCGCAATTCAGGTCGAAACGCTTCGCCGAATACTTTCCGCCGTTTGCGATACTGTTCGCCGCGTTCAGTTGGCAGGCGTTCACGACGACGCAAACGCACGAGCTCCCTGACGATGTCAGGGCCGATCTCGAACCGTTCCTCGACGTCGAGCAAAAGTCTGTTGAGAGAGACCGCTGGAGTCTCGCCAAAACGATCGCTTCGGCTTTCATCGCCCTGGTCCTCGGCCTATATTTTCTCTTCAACATGGTTGGTTTTCACCACCTCGGTTTTGACGAAGGCGGCCTCGTCGGGACGATCGCCGACAATGAGTCCAATCAAAAATACGAGCGTGCGATGACGTGGGCGCAGGCGACGAACGCGGACGGCAAAGAGAATATTCCGGCCGGCCAGCGCATCTTCAATTGCAACTGGGACGATTTTCCGAAACTGTTCTTTTTGGACACCAAGCACACGTACGTTTACGGCCTCGACCCGAATTATCTGTATTCGGAAAATCCCGACCTGTACAAACTTTTGTTGGACATAACGGCCGGCAAGACGACGGACGCGGGTCCGGTCATTCGTGAAAAGTTCGGTGCGAATTTCATCTTTGCCGACGCAAAAGAGAACGATGACATGATCGCGAAAGCTCTCGAAAGCGGTTGGGTCGAGATGGCGTACGAGGACGAGGAGGCACGCATCTTAAAGATCCGCGACGAAAAAGGCGAGCCGGCAAGCAACTCGGTCGAGGACGAAGCCCCGCCAACGCCCGACGAGCAAAAGCAGCTCGACGAAGAAGAGAATGCCGGGAACGCGAACGCCTCGGGCGAACCTGAGGCGAATACGCCCTAACGCCGGGCCGTCTCTACTATAATTGTAAATATGAAATGGATACTCGCATCTGTCCTCGCCGCTTCGGTTTGCAGTTCTTGCGCGAACCAGCAGATACTGCGTTCCGCGGCGACGCCGACGCCGGACACGGCAAGCACACCGGCTCCGCTCAGCTCGCTGGAGCAGGAAATAAAGGCGATGCAGACGGCTGATTTTAATTTCATCTATATTTTCCGCAGGAAAGACGGAGAACTGCTCGACGCCGTCGATAAAAAGACCGCGTCCGACAACCTTCCGCCCGAGGTCAACCGCCGAAAGGTTATCGAAGACGGAAAAGCTGTGATCATTGGCTCGAACTATCGCCTACCACCCGAGAACTTTAAGGCTCTCGAATCGAGGTTCGCGATCGAAGATCATTCAAAGCCGGTGAGCGAAATGACGAACGCGAATACAAATACGAACACGGGAAGGTAAAGGTCAAATGTCAGAAACAACGGAAGAGAAAAAAACCGAGCTGCCGAACGAGCATATTCTTGGCGACCCGACCGATCAGATCCAGCGCGTTTCGCTCGTCTCGTCGTCGCCGTCCGTGCGGTCGATCGTGCGCGTGATGTTCTTTGTGTTGCTGCTTTTGGCGGTTAAGGACCTGCTCGGATGGGTCTTGTCGTCGCTGACGAATCTCCTGTTCATGATCGTACTCGCGGTGTTCGTGGCCTATCTGATAAACCCGCTCGTCGGGTTGATCCAGCGTCCGTTCGCCGATAGAACCTGGGGCAGGTTGATGCCGAGGCCGCTCGCGATCGCGCTTTCGTTTCTCATCGTCATCTCGGCGATCACGGTCGCGGCTTACTATCTCGCACCGAAAATATCCGAGCAGGCAAAGGCGTTCGTCACCAACGTTCCGACGTATACCACGTCAGTCCAGTCGGCGATCAATGATATGAACCGCCGGTTCGACCGGATGCGTCTGCCCGACACGGCGCAAACTCAGATCAACGACCGGATAGATGGTTTTCTCGAGAGCGCCGGCACCTTTGTCACAACGCTGCTCGGACTGAGCGCGATCGCCGCATTAACTTATCTGCCGTGGCTCGTGCTCGTGCCGATACTCGCGTTTTTCTTTTTGAAGGATGCTCATCTGTTCCGCGTAGGATTGCTTCGCGTCGTGCCGGTGGGCGAGTGGCGCACGCGTGTGGAATCGATCATGACCGACGTCAACGCGACGCTGAAAGCATATACACGTGCGCAACTCCTCTCGTGCGTGATGATCGGGGTGATCTGCACGTTCGGGTTCTATCTGCTCGGGAACAATTACGCGCTGCTGCTCGGGATTCTGGCCGGCGTTTTGGAACTGATCCCGCTGATCGGGCCCGTGACGATCGGGATAACGGCGACGGTCGTCGGCGGTTTCGAAAGCGGCTGGCAGGCGCTTCTTACAGCGATCTTTCTCGTGTGCCTGCGTATCGCACAGGACTATTTCATTTATCCGCGGATAATCCGCGAGGGAATTCATCTGCACCCGCTGGCGGTGATACTTTCCGTGCTCGCTGGTGAACAGGTCGCCGGGATAGCGGGCGTGTTTATCGCAATACCGCTCGTCGCGTTGCTGACCGTTCTCTACAAACACGTCCTTGAGCACACCGAAAGCCGCGGCCTTTTCACCGGCCTTCTCGAACCGAAAGAAAATAAAGATACCGTCCAGCCGTGAGGCGGCCGGCTAAATAGAAGTAACGAGTTGGGCGAATGCCTTACCGTCGACGATCTCGACCGCCGAAGTGACGACGAAACACGGCATCGTAAATTCGATGCCGGTCAATTTTACAGCGTCTTTTCCGGTCGTGATGAGCGATGTTGCACCGATATTTTTCGCCTCCGCTTGGACACTTTGCATGTCGCTTTGCGTATAGGCGTGATGATCGGGGAAGGTGCGAACACCTGCAAACTGAAAATTCTCGCTCACCAATTGTCGTCGGAAACTTTCCGGATTTCCCAAACCGCAAAATAAAAAACCATTCGCGATGGGCTGTAGATCTTCGACCGGTTCCAGCGTGTGCGTTCGGTTCAGAAAATCAACGAGTTTCGATACGCCGCAGACTTTGGACGTTGCCGTGAAGATCGGGGCGGATGTGTTCAGTTTTCGAATTTGAGCGGTCAGATCATCGGTCGACTTGGCCAGGTTTGCCCGCGTGATGACGATCGCACCGGCACGCGTGAGGTTTTGCACCGGTTCACGCAGCGTTCCCGCGGGCAGCACTTCGCCGCCTCCGAACGGATCGGTCGCGTCGATGCAGACGATGTCGAGATCACGCCCTGCCCGTCGGTGCTGAAAGCCGTCGTCGAGCACGAACGCGGTGATGCCGAATTTCTCGCGTGTCCACGCCGCGGCGGCAACGCGGTCGCGGTCGGCGACGATCGCCGCTTTTCCCGAAAGCGTGCGGGCGAGTTCGACCGGTTCGTCACCGCCGGTTACCGCATCAGCCAGGACGTTCTCGCCGTCCGAAACCAAAATCCGCTCACTCGGATCTTTGCGTCCGTAGCCGCGCGTCAGAACGCATACCGTTTCACCATTCGCCACCAGGATGTTTGCAACCGCCGCGACGAGCGGTGTCTTTCCGGTGCCCCCGGCAGTGATGTTTCCGATGCTTATCGTTTTGGTGCCGAGATCGTGGACGCGAAAAAGGCCGCGGTCGTACAACGCGTTTCGCGCCGTCGCACCGAGGCCGTACAGCCAACCCAATGGCGAAAGTAATTTCATCAAAGATCGAGAAAATTCCGCAGCATCGGTTTGCCGGCGTCCGTCAGGATCGATTCTGGATGAAATTGCACGCCCTCGACCTTTAATGTTTTGTGTCGCATCGCCATGATCAGCCCGTCCGGCGAAGTGGCCGATATCTCGAGGCAATCGGGAAGCGTTTCGCGTTCGACGATCAGCGAGTGGTAGCGGCCCGCGTTAAAGTTTTCGGGTATTCCGTTGAAAATACCTTTGCCGTCATGACTGACGATAACCGGTTTGCCGTGGACCGGTTCGGGTGCCCGAACGACCTTTCCGCCAAAATGCTGCCCGATCGCCTGGTGTCCGAGACACACGCCCAGAATGGGAAGACGATCGGCAAACCTTTCGATCGTCTCGAGCGTTATTCCGGCGTTGTCGGGTGTTCCCGGCCCGGGCGAGATCAATATCTTTTCCGGTTTAAGGTCATTCTCGATCTCGTCAACGGTGATCTCGTCGTTGCGAAAGATCTTCATTTGCGCCCCGAGTTCGCCGAGATACTGAACGAGGTTGTAAGTGAACGAATCGTAATTGTCGATAACGAGCAGCATATGGCGATGACGCGATTTTACCACACAGCGACCCATCTCGCCTTTGTGCCCTCTGTGCCTTTGTGGTGACAAGAACTGGTAAACCACAAAGGCACCATGGGCACAAAGAAAACAAAAGGGAAGGATGCGGTATTCCCGCACGCTCTGGTTTTCCGCGAAAAACGGATGGCCCTAATGTTTACTAATTTTACGCTTGCATTTAATATTTACAGGTCAATTCGGAGGCCGCCTTAAATGCTGCAAAAACTACTTTTATTCATTCTCATAATATCGCTGTGCCCGTTCGCTAACGCACAGGTGCTCGAAGCGAAACGGGACGACAAGCCCGAAGAAAAGCAGGCAAAGCTGCACACGCAGGCTGTCGCCTTTCTCCGCGAAGCGATGGCCGACGCCAACAATCTTCATTCGCTCGAGAACCGGATAAGCTTCACGTCGGAGCTCGCCGGGCTGATGTGGTACGCCGACGAAAAGGAAGCAAAGTCGATGTTCAACGGCGTCATCAACGATTTTCGCGGGCTGCTGATGCAATACGACAGCCAGATGAACGCGATCGGAATGGGGCCGAACGACGGCGATTACAACAGCGGATTCATGGGCGATCTCAGCGACAAGAGCCGCATATCCCGAAAGTTCGGCACCGCAATGGCCGTCCGACAGCAGATCGCGATGAGCCTTGCGGAACACGACGCAGAGACCGCGTTCAATTTCTATTACGACACCAAATCGCTCGTCACCAATGCCGAGTTTCGCTCGACGCTTGACGGCCGTGATATGTATTTCGAGAGCAAGCTCGTGATGATGGCGGTCGCTGGAAATTCGCCCAAGGCTGTTCAATTCGCCGCGAAGTCGCTCGACCAGGGACTCAACTCGCAGCACGTCGAACTTCTGAAAAAGATCGCCGAGAAGAATCCCGACCAAGCCGCGGATTTCGGCGCAGCGATATTGAGCAAAATAAAAAGCGACAAGATCGACAGCGAAGATTATTATGCCGTGAATTCGCTGCTCAGTTTTGGTGACCAAAATTTGAACGACTCGCGGACGAACGGTAAAAAATCGGTTTACAGCCAAACGGATCTGCGCGAGCTTGCGGACACATTCGCCCAGTCGCTGCTTGACCCCGCGAACGATGCGGCGATGGGCGGCGCCCTGTTTGTCTCGATGATCGAAAAATATGCCCCCGGCCGGGCGGCACAAATTCGTGCACGCGGCGGCCGTGCGGGAGGGAACGCGAACACCAATACAAGCAGAAGCTATCGCAGAATGGCGAACGCCGCCTACGCGGAGGCGATGGCCGAAACCTCTTCGAACGTAACCACCGGCGGTGGGTACGCATCGAATTCGATGTCGAACTCAAGCCGCAACATCGCACGCGAACAACGCGAAGAGGCCGAAGCGAAATCGATTCAGGACGTCATGAGCCTCGGCGGAAAGGAATTGCCGAGAGAAGATCGTGAAAAGATAGTCGCCCGAGCGAGAAAGCTGATCGCCGAAACGCCGAGCCGCGAGAAAAAGATCATGGGATTGAGCGCTTTGGCCGCGCAGGTTGCCGCGGCCGGTGACAAGGAACTAGCGGCCGAGATAATGAAGGAAGCGGCTTCGTTGGTTAACACCAATCCGAGGAATTATCAGGATTTTATCCTTAACTGGATGCTCGCCAGCGGTTACGCGGCAGCCGATCCGGAAAAGGCGTTCCCGCTGCTCGAGGACACGATATCGCGTGCGAATGACACGATCGCGGCGTTCGTCAAGGTTGCGGAATTTATCGATATAAGCGGTGAGATGATCGACGACGGCGAGGTGCAGGTCGGAGCGTTCGGCGGCTCGATGATCAGCGGGCTGACCGGCGAACTCGGCATGGCCGACTCGACCGTCAAACTGCTCGTACATGCCGACTTCGAAAAAACGTGCGCCCTCGCCAACAGATTCGATCGCCCCGAAGTCCGCATGCTCGCCAAAATGATCGTCCTGCGGGCGGTGCTCGGCGAAAAGAAACCCGCCGAGACCCCCGAAGCGGATGACTTGAATTAAGCAACGCTCACGACTGAAACGCCAACGACTGGACCGCAAGCATCCTTGCTTGCAATGAGCGTGAAACGCGAAAAGGCACCTGAGCGATCAGGCGCCTTTCTTATTAACACATTTCGCGTCCTTGCGGACGCGTTGCAGGCAAGGATGCCTGCGGTCCAGTCGTTTGTTTAGCCGAGGCTTGTGCCTTGCAGCCATTGGCCGCCGTCGACGACCAGCGTGACGCCGTTTATATAACTGGCGGCGTCGGAGGTCAGAAAGAGCGCGGCGTTTTCGATATCGGCGATGCGGCCGAATCGCCCGAGCGGAATCTTTCGCGTGATCTTTTCTTTTAACGCTTCCGGCAGAAGGCGTTTCATCCCTTCGGTATCTTCGATCGGGCCGGGAGCGATACCGTTCACGCGTATCCCGTGACGGCCCCACTCGACCGACAAATTGCGCGTGATCGCGTCGACGCCCGCCTTCGCTGCCGACACATGTATCTGCATCGGCGTTGCCAGGTAATGCAGCGTCGCCGAGATATTCAGTATTTGTCCCTGCGACTTTTTAAGTTCCTCGAACGCGGCACGGCAGACGTTGAACGTGCCTTTCGTATCGATGTCGACGACAGTTCCGAAGCCGTTAGCGGACAGTTCTTCGGCCGCGCATAAAAAATTGCCTGCCGCGCCGTTTACAACGATGTCGATCTTGCCGTAATGTTTTGCTGCGGCATCGATCGCCGCCTGCACCGCTTCGAAGTCGCGAACGTCGGCCGCCGCGGTAAAACATTCGCCTCCGGCGTCCTCGATCACCTGCTTCATCGCGGCGAGATTTTCTTCCTTACGGCTGGTGATCGCGAGCTTCGCTCCGTGCTCGGCGAAAGCTCTCGCGACGCCGCCCGTGATGCCCGTGCCTCCGCCGGTTACAAACGCAACGCGACCCTGTAAAATGTCCCTGGCGAAAATGTTATTCATATTTGAGCCGAATTCTAGCACAGCAACCCCACCGAGCGGTTCAAAGGTTTTAGGTGGAGCGTGACGTTTTCTCTTTCTGAGGATCTTCTTTTCTTATTTCGTGTGTTTCGTGGATAGAATTCTTAAAACCTTTATCCACAAAATACACGAAATAAGAAAAACAAAGACGAGCGAAAACCCGACCGTTATTCCTGCCCGAAAAGCGGCAAACTTACCAATGAAATTACATAGCGATCGAGCGATCCGATGTTTTTATTTCGCCACTTGTCTCTGCGTCTTTGCGGCCGGCCTTTCCTGCTCGTCGAAACCGACCGATCCGCGGACGGTTATTCCGGCTGATGCTCTCATTTATCTTGAAACAAAAGATCTGGGCAAGGCGGTCGGTGCGATCACCGATAGTGAGGCATTTGCAAAGGCGTCGGTGAAAAAGCCTGACCTGTCCGCGGTAAACGGTATCAAGGTTTCGGTGGCGGTCACCGGTTTTCAGACGGCCGAGCAGGACGCCGGCGACGATAAAGTTATCGGCAAGATCATCCCGCATTTCGTCGCCGTCGCCGAGACGAATGCATGGAGCTGGCAGACGACGAGCTTTGCCGAAAACAAACTCGGCGAGTTCATTAACGAAGTTTACGGCGGCAGCGTCGAGCTGAACGTAACGCCCAAGGACGGTGGCAAATATTTCGTCTGGACCGCACAAGACGGCCGCAAGGCATACGCGCTTGTGCAGGGAAGCGTGATCTACTTCGGCAACGACGAATCGTCGATCGAGAAGTGCCAGGCCGTCAAACGCGGCGAAGTTGAGAGCATCGCAAAAAATCCGAAGATCGCGAGCGGCGACGGATTGGCATTCGGTTATATCTCACCCGACGGCGTCGCTCAGGTCGCGAACATCGCCGGAACCATGTTCGCCGGGAACACGGACGAAGACAGCGAGATCAAAAGCTTTGTCGCGCGCGTTTTGCCCGAGATCCTGCGGAACTCGACCTACGAGATGACGTGGACCGCTGCCGCGAAAGCAGACGGGCGTGTCGAAGATCGATACTTGATAACTCTAAAGCCCGAGGTGGCAAAAACATTCGGCCAAACCTTTGTGCCGGGCAGCGACGCCGACCCGGATCTCAGCCGTTTTGTGCCGACGGAATTCGTCACGACGACCCGATACAATTTTACCGACCCGCAAAGCGTGTGGGGCACCGCTATTCGCGCCGCTCAAGCGAACACGGATGATCTGAGCGGATCGCTGATCGGGAATTTTTCAGGCAGTCTCTTCGAGCCGTACGGCGTCGAAGATCCGGATATGTTTCTCAAGGCTGCGGGAAATGTTTTCGAAACCGCGGCGTTCGATGCCGACGGCGAAGATGTCGTGATAATCGCCCGTATTCGAGATGCGGAAATGTTGAAAAAATCGGTCGCGAAAGAGTTCCATTTCGCCAAGCCTCCCGAGAAATTGGAAGGCGCCGACGTGTGGCGTTCGGAGGATGGCGAGATGGCCGCCGCGTTCGTCGAAAACCGAATAGTCGTCGGCGACGCGGACGGCGTTATCAAATGCCTGGCGGCTCGAAACAATGGACAAACTCTTGTAACGGTTTCGACCGGAGCAAGCCTCGCCGGTGCAAGATCTCCGATCGCAACCGTCGGAACCGATAGCGACCCGACCGCGAGACTCATCGAAGTCCTCGGCGAGCGAAGGAGTGAGCAAACTCCACTCACGCAAACGTTTGTCACGGAAACAAGCTTCGATCAGAACGGCATTTTGCGTGTCACCACATCCGAAATTGGTTTGATCGGTACGATAATCGAGCAGTTCCGCTCCGAATAGGCCGTCACCTCATCGCGTGAAAATTACGAGTTACGCGTTTACGCGTGAAAATGATGGGCGTGGGGCCCGCTGAGAGCTAGCACGAGTGCTGATAACGCGGCTTCACGCGTAAACGCGTAACTCGTACGGGGCGAACGCGGCGTCACGCGTAAGTCTTACGGATTGACTTATTGTTTCTTCGCTCGACGCTTCAGCTTTCTGACGCTTTTCTCGATCCAATCTTCAGCTTCGCGATAATGCGAGAATTTTTGTTCGTCGCGGCGGAATGCGGGTGTGTGATTGTACCGGCGTCCGTTGATGTGTTTGGTCGGGTGGTGGATATGCAGCATCTCGTGAAAGACGACGTATTCCACGACATAGCGCGGCACGTCGCGTGCGTCGAGCGATCGGCTGACGACGATAGTTTTATGCGTCGAGTCGTGGTGCCCGAGAATGCGGTATGTCTGCCGTGTCGACCATGTCAGCACGGGTTTTTCGACGCTGCCGGCAAAATATTTGGCGTTCACGCGTTCGAAGATCTGGTCCAGATCATACACCTCGCCGGCGTGCGTCGTGACGACCTTTCGGCCGTTCGAGCGCCGGTTCTCGGTCGCACGCTCGCGCATTTCGACCGATTTGATATAGCTCGAGTAAAATTCGTTCGCCTGTTTCGGCACACGTTTTCGCAGCAGTTTGGCGACTAGAATATAGGCAAGTGCACGCTGATACCGGTTCGGCATATCGCGGCAGATCTCGGCGATCCGCACAAATACTTTTCCGTCCCGAACGCGGATCGTGTGATTGATCCCGACGTAAGGGTAAAAGCTCACCTCGATAGGCGGAACGACCCACGTGGTGTTCAGCTTTTCGAAAGCTTCTTCGTAGTAGGAACGCAAAATTTCGGTCTGCCCGGCGGGCGGATTGTTAATCACGGTTTAACTAATAATTCTTGACAATTTCCAGTGCGGAGTGCTTTAATTCTTATGGCAAGCATATCGCCTCACAGCTTTATGCGCCAAACTCGCCTTGAAAAGATGCCGTTCCGAGAATTAAATCACACGTCCGAGAAAGGCACCGGCTTTCCTGATTCTCGCGGTCAGACGATCCTAACTGCAGTAGTAAACGAACATTTCGTCACGGGCGAGCCGGTCGGGTCGAAGACGATCGCGGAGCGTTTTGCAAAGGTCTCGGGTTTGAGTCCCGCAAGCATCCGCAACGTCATGGCCGAACTCGAAGACCTCGGTCTTCTCGAACAGCCGCACACGTCGGCCGGACGCATTCCGACAGACAAGGGTTACCGGTTTTTCGTTGATAATCTGCTCGGTGTTCTTAGTGTTTCGAACGAGGACCTTCGCCGCATAGGCGACGAATTCGGTTTGAACCCGAGCGAGTTTGCGTCAACGCCGGACCGGCTGATGGAACGAACCTCCCAGCTTTTATCCGCTCTTTCAAATAATGTGGGCATCGTAGTTTCGCCGAGTTTGGCGAATGATCGCCTGCAGCATATAGAGTTTGTCAATCTATCCGACAACCGCATTCTCGTCGTTCTCGTCTCGGCGCCGAATATCGTCCATAACCGGATCATTCGGCTAAAGGTCAGCTTTACCCGCGAGGAACTTGAGAAGACCGCCAATTATCTCAATGCGGAATTTGTGGGAAAAAGCCTCTCCGAGATCAGGTCCGCGATCTTGCACCTGATGCACGAGGAAAAGGCTCTGCTTGACAGACTGCTTCAAACGGCTGTCATTCTGTGCTCGCAAAGCATTGAGGACGATGAGGACAGTCTTGGCGAAGTTTACGTTGACGGTACGTCGAATATCTTAACGAAATCCGATTTTGCCGACCTCGAACGACTTCGCGGACTGCTCGCCACCATCGGCGAAAAGTCACGGCTCATCCAGATCCTCAACGAGTGCATAGCACGCGAGGATGCCGCCAAAGGGCAGGTGCAGGTAGTCATCGGCCGCGAGAACCGCACGCCCTCGCTTCAGAACTGCACGCTGATCTCGGCACCATATCGTGTCGGCGACGGCTCGGCGGTCGGCACGCTCAGCGTTCTCGGCCCAACCCGCATCGAGTATGCAAGAATGATCTCGCTGGTCTCGTACGTCGCACGTGTTCTCGAAACGGTGATGTCGCGGGACGCCTCCAACAACTAGTCAGTCGATCTACCAACCTTAGAACCATTCCCAGTCGCTCCGACGCAAAATGGATCCGAACCACGAATTAGAAAATTTTAACGAGCATTCCGTCGAGGTCGATGCCGGTGAAACGGTATCGGTCGACGATTTTATCAAAGAGCTCGAAGCAAAAGAGAAGGATCTGCACATCGCTTCCGATGCGTCCGTCATCGAGATCGAAGATTCATTCGACGACTCCGACGACATGCCCGACATTATGCGCGAGGCGATGGCCGCACGTGGGACCGAGGCCGCCGCCGAGCCGGCCGTCGTGGAACCTGAAGCCGTTCCGCGGGATGCCGGACTTCCGGCGACCGTCGCTCAGCTTCGCGAACAGATCGAGAAAATGGAAGCCGACCGCAACGAGCAGTTCAAAAATTCGCAGCGGCGTGCACGCGATTTCGAAACCTACAAAGCGCGCACCGAGCGCGAGCGCACCGAGACGTATCAGACGCAGATCGGAAACCTGGCGACGCAAATGCTGCCGGCTTTTGACAACCTCAACCGTGCACTCGATTTTGCGATGGGGACGGCGGACGAAAAAGGCGCCGAATTCAAGCAGTTCTACGAGGGAATTGTGCTCGTGAATCAGCAGATATACGACGTCTTTGAGCGAATGGGCCTGACGCAGATACCGACCGTCGGCACGACCTTCGACCCGCATCTGCACGAAGCCGTCGCGACCGAGATCAATAACGGCCTTGCGCCCAACACGATATCCGAAGAACTGCTCCGCGGATATCGCATCGGCGAAAAGGTCCTCCGCCACTCGATGGTGAAAGTCTCGCAAGTCTCGAAAGAACGGCCCGAAACGGAACCGGCTGAGACCGTTCCCAGCTTCCACGCCGCGGATGGCGAAGACGCCGTCGAACTGCCCGAATAGTTCCCTGATCTCCCGCTCTTTCCCCTCAGATCCTTCCACAAAACCCCAAAAGGAAATCGACTTATGAGTAAAGTAATCGGCATCGACCTTGGCACGACAAATTGCTGCGTGTCCGTTTTGGAAAGCGGCACCGTGCAGATAATTTCGAATAAAGAAGGCGGACGGACGACGCCGTCGGTCGTCGGATTTACTGACAAGGACGAACGCCTCGTCGGGCAGATCGCAAAGCGTCAGGCCGTTACAAATCCCGCAAACACGCTGTACGCCGTCAAACGCCTCATCGGCCGAAAATTCAACGCGCCCGAGGTCGAGAAGATGCGCGGCACCGTGCCGTTCGAGATAGTCGAAGCGCCGAACGGCGACGCGCATATCAAGGTATTGGACCGCGTCTACAGCCCGCCCGAACTTTCGGCCATCGTGCTCCAGCGTCTGAAGGCCGCCGCCGAAGAATTCCTCGGCGACACGATAACCGAGGCGATCATCACCGTCCCGGCCTACTTCGACGACATGCAGCGTCAGGCGACGCGCGACGCCGGCAAGATCGCGGGCCTCGAGGTCGAACGCATTATCAACGAGCCGACGGCCGCCGCACTGGCGTACGGTTTCGGCAAGAACAAGAGCGAAAAGGTCGCGGTTTACGATCTCGGCGGCGGCACATTCGATATCTCGATCCTCGAGATAAACGACGGCGTCTTCGAAGTTCTTTCGACATCCGGAAATACGTTCCTCGGCGGCGAGGATTTTGACCAGCGTATAATCGACTGGCTCGTCGAGACGTTTCTCGCAGAGACCGGGATCGATCTCAAACATGATCGGCTCGCCCTCCAGCGTTTGAAGGAAGCGGCCGAACGTGCAAAATGCGAACTATCGAGCGTCGTCGAAGCAACGATCAGTTTGCCGTTCATCGCAGCCGACCCGTCCGGGCCGAAGCACATCAGCGCGGTTCTTTCCCGCGACAAGTTTGAAAATCTAGTCCAGGACCTCGTCGAACTTTCGGTCGATCCGTGTCAAAAGGCATTGTGGGACGCCAAACTGCAGCCGAGCGATATCGACAAAGTTATCCTCGTCGGCGGCCAGACACGCTCGCCGGTCATAGCCCGAACCGTCACTGAAGTTTTCGGCAAGGAGCCGTCGGCCGAGATCAACCCGGACGAGGTCGTGGCGATGGGTGCGGCTATTCAGGGCGGAGTTCTGACCGGGGACGTTAAGGACATCGTGCTGCTCGACGTTTTGCCGCTCAGCCTCGGCCTCGAAACGCGCGGCGGCCTGTACGTGAAACTTATCTCGCGAAACTCGACAATACCGCTCAGAAACGCGATGACGTTCACGACCGTGGTCGACAATCAGCAATCGGTCGAGATCCACATTCTGCAGGGCGAACGCGAGATCGCGAGTGCGAACCGCAGCCTCAACAAATTCGAGCTCGTCGGCATCCCGCCGGCACCGCGGGGCGTCCCGCAGATCGAGGTGAGCTTTGAGATCGACGCCAACGGAATTGTCAGCGTTTCGGCACAGGACAAGATGACCGGCCTCGAACAGGCGATGCAGATCACGCCGTCGTCCGGCCTCGGGCCCGAAGAGATCGAACGCCTCATCATGGAAGCCGAAACTTCGGTCGAGAAGGACATCGGAGCGCGCGAACTTATACTTCAGAAAAACCGCCTCGACAACCTGATCAAAAACGCCCGCAAGGCAATGCTCGAGTTCGGTCGGTCATTCCCGCTCGACGAACAGCAGTCGATCAACAACATCCTGAACAACGCGGAAGAATCACTCGCGACCGACGATGTCACCGAAGTAAAACTCGTCATGGTCAAAGTCGAAGAAACCGCCAGCCGCATAACCGCCGCCATGCTCACAGCCGTCTAGCCCGGAACGCCGGCATCCTACGACTGGACCGCCGGCATCCTTGCCGGCAACGCGCAACGGGTCAGTACCACCTCGCATAAGCGGGTGGGTTCCGAGTTTTCACGCTCATTGCCGGCACGGATGCTGGCGTTCCCTCGCGACTTGAGAAAATTTCCCGTTTGTCGCAGAATATAACATGCGTCAGTTCATCTTTTTGGGCTGACGCATTTTTTGACTTATGGCGAAACGAGATTATTACGAAGTTTTAGGCGTGTCGCGGACGGCGACCGAGGTCGAGATCAAGAAGGCGTACCGCACGCTTGCGATCCAGCATCACCCGGACAAGAATCCAGACGATCACACGGCCGAGGAAAAATTCAAAGAATGTGCCGAGGCGTACGCGGTTTTGTCGGACGCGCAAAAGCGTGCGTCGTACGATCGTTTCGGGCACGCGGCGGCTGGTGCCGGAGCAGGAGCAGGATTTGACCCCGGATTTTCGAATATCGAGGACATTTTCGATCTGTTCGGGTTCGGCGATATGTTTGGCGGGCGGCGCGGTACGCGGACGAGCGTTCAGCGCGGCTCAGACCTGCGTTACGATCTCGAGATCACGCTCGAGGACTCCGCTACCGGAAAGGACGAAAAGCTGCGTATTCCGCGACTCGAAACCTGCGGCATCTGCAAAGGCAGCGGAGCCGAAGAGGGAAGCAAGCCCGAAACGTGCGTCACCTGCAGCGGCAGCGGACAGACGCGGTACCAACAGGGCTTTTTCAGCGTGATGCGCACGTGCCCGAACTGTCAGGGCAAGGGCCAGATCATCCGCAACCCGTGCAAGGAATGTAAAGGCGACGGCCGCGTCGAAAAGGAAAAGACGCTCGACGTCAAGATACCCGCGGGCGTCGAAACCGGTTCGCGTTTGCGCGTTTCCGGTGAGGGCGAGGCTGGCGTCGGCGGCGGCCCGGCCGGCGACCTTTTCGTCGTCCTGCACGTCGCCGAACATGAGACGTTCGAGCGTCAGGGAGCCAATCTTTATTCGGCCGTCCCGCTCACATTCGCTCAGGCCGCACTCGGCGCCGAGATCAAGGTGAAGACTCTCGACGGCGAAGAAGATCTCAAGATTCCGGCCGGCACACAGACCGGAACCGTCTTTCGGATCAAATCCCACGGCATGCCCGCGCTCGGCGGCCGCGGCAAAGGCGACCTTTTCGTCGCCGCAACCCTGATCACTCCAAAGTCGCTGACCAAAGACCAGCGAAAACTGCTCGAACAGCTCGCCGAGGTCGAGGACACCGACTTCAACGACGAGTCGTTCATAGAAAAGGTCCGCAACATCTTCAGCTAAAAAAAATTAGGACAGGCTGTCAGCCTGTCCTATTTTCATTTCACGACGGACAGGCTAACAGCCTGTCCTACGATAGCTTTGCCTTTACGGTTTCGCTGACGAGTTTGCCGTCGGCGGATTTGCCGGTCAGGTGGGCCATTGCGGCTTTCATCACGGTGCCCATGTCCTTCATCGACGCGGCGCCGGTTTCGGATATGGCGGCGTCGACGGCCGATGCGATCTCTTCGGGCGAAGCGGCCTGGGGCAGGTAGGCTTCGATGTGGGTGATCTCGACGGCTTCCTTTGCGGCGAGTTCTGCCCGGCCGGCCTTTTCGTACTGTTCTATCGAATCACGCCGCTGCTTGACCAGCGATTGCAATGCCTTTTGCACCTCTTCGTCGGTCAGCTCGGTCCCTTTGTCGATCTGGCGGTTCATCAAATTAGCCTTGACCATCCGCAGCGTCCCCAACCGGCCCGCGTCCTTGGCCCGCATGGCGTCGGTCAGGTCGGCGATTATCTTTTCCTTTAAGCTCATACACTTAAGTCTAATGCATCCGGCCCGGCTTGTCCCGTGTCCCGCTGTCCCACTGTCTCCCACACACGCTGTCCCGTGTCCCGCTGTCCCGCAAGTGTCCCGGCCCTGTCCCGACCGTGGACGGGACACGCAAACCGCTGATAACGCAGCAGTTACGCTGTGCAAAGCTATCAAATTCACTCTTTTCCGAAAAAAACTTTTCGTCCCGTTTTCTGCCTATCTTCTTGCCAAAGATCAAAAACCCGCTGGAATAATATCACACTGTGCTATCCGTAGCCACATGTGTTATGCTTGCAACAACGAGCGGAAAAGTAAATTTAAAATGCTCTTAAGATTACCCTACCACTCGAAAGTAACTTAGAACGGTGTTTGAGCAACCGTTGTAAGCTCGGAGATCTAGGGGAGTTTGCGACCTGAATGGTCGTAACGGTTGACGGTCACTGGCCCGACTAAGAATGCATGACCTTTATCTGGTCCTTCAAATCCTGACGGTCCAACTCGAAGGCAATAAAGGGATAGTTTTTCGTAAGATGATTGAATGACACTTCGTCCCTAACGTACTCCAAAACTCTGTCGGCCCGTGGCTGAGCAATCCGGTCATCGTCATTTAATCCTAAATTTGATATTGAATCGGCGACACGCGCCCGTAAGTATTCGGGTAGGCCATCTGCAGGGTTAACGCGAAAGGTCACGAAGTCAATTACAAACCAACCGTACTTGATCCCAAAGGGATCGACGATGGTTACTAAATTACTCTTGTTCTCATTAACTTTGGGATTGCAGAAACGGTAATTACTCCATTCATATGCCAACGCGGGAACCAACGTTTTCGGAAGGAAGTGATCCACTGTTCCGATTGAATGCCCAGAGTCGAGAGCAATGAAACTTGCCGTGTAGGCACAAATGCCACTATAAGCGTCCCGAAGGTCCTTTAGACAGTCCTTCCAGTACGCCTTGCCTTTAAAGCTCTTGCTCGTGAACGGGCGATTTCCGTGAAGTCGAAGAAATCGTTCCCCAGGGACGCGAACATTAGTGTTGAAATTGGAAGGTTCTAGCCGCTCACTAACTGGGATCATAGGTTAACCCCGTGGAGTTCCGCGAAATAGTTCCAACGCGACCAAAACCCATCATCAGCAGCCAGTGACCGCAATAATTGATCGGTGACAATCGCAATTTCTTCGGAGGAGGGATTTGTTCGAGACTGGAGGTCTTTCGCGGCTTCAATGGCATTTTCAGCTTCAACCGATCGAGCATGTCGCATATCGAAGACTTTCGATGTTAACCACGAGTCCACTGTGCCTTGCCGGACGAAATCGATTTCTGAAAAGGTGACCTGTCCCTCTTGATTCAAATCCAAATGGAACAAACTGTCTTTTTCATAATCGAATATTGCTTCAGCGGAGGCCATAACTAGCGGCGAATGTGTTGCAACAAAAAACTGTGTTTGTAAGTCGAACACAAGCTCGTCCGTTACGTGAAGTAGGGCTGGTAAAACCCGTCGCTGCCACAGTGGATGCAGGTGCGATTCAATCTCATCGATCATAATTACCATCCGGCGCTTAACCGGCATTTCCGACAAGTTCGAATAAATAAGATGTTCATTCCAAGTCCAAACAATGAGGTATGCAAGTGCCAGAATACGGCGTACAGCCGCAGATTCGTATATTATTGGCACCTCACCATAAGAATGTTTTAGGGTCGGAATTCGCTTAGACTCGAACGCTAAACGAACAGGCTCGCCCGGTTCCAACTCGAGATCTGGTGGCGACAGTTGATAAAGTACACGCTTGAAGATCTCGAACGGACCCTCCAAGTCGGAGTTGTTTTGCCATTCGATCCAATCGCGCAAAAGGCCCTCGATTTGTCCATCGATTCCATTCCACACCTGTTCATTTGAAATTTTTAAATCTTCTGAATTTGACGCGTTGCTCTTTTCTGTGGAACTGTCCGTTACGAGAAACGCTTGCCGTATTGGATTCCAAACTGCAAAGGACCCGTCCACACGCGCATAGATGGCTACGCCGTCGATCGTAGGACGTTCGTCGGGCTCGGCCCACACACGTAAATGAGGGTTATAGGAGGCCACGACTTTCTGCAACTTACTTTGGGGTCCAGCAATTTGGAATGAAATTTGCGGGCGACTCTCTTTTCCAAACTTTGGTTGTGCTTGAACCTGAGGCGACCGCCATTGACCGGTGAGGGCCCACCAAGCCGATTCCAATAGGAACGTCTTGCCGAGTCCGTTATCACCCGTAATTAAATTTAGTCGTTCAGCCGGCTCAAACTTCAGGCGTGATATAGGCCCCACATCCTGTAGCTCTAGTAGAGATAACGTTTCTCCGGGCTCGCGCGATATCGGGTGGATCACCTAACAAGCTCTTTAAATCGCCTTCCGTAATTCGACTCGGTTGCAAAAGTTCAGAGTTGAAAAGCGGACTGTCTACTCCGAAGTTAAATAGCTTCTGATCTTCGTCGCTGATGTTGAATTCGTCAACGAAAGTGTTAATGAGTTCCCTCGCAGTGGTGTTCTCACCCCAGTCGCGGTCTCGGTAGAGCCAGCAAGCAAGCAGAAAAGCGGGGATTTCTTGGTTCTTGTACGATTTTGCGTTGAAGGACAAATTCGCGCGCAAAACTCCTACGTAGTCATTCTGCCAACCCCAATTCGTGCTTCCTCTTGTATGAATAAACGCGGCGCTGAAGGCTGACCTCGTTCGAATGCTTTGAAGCGTCGAACTTGCGTATTTGGTTCGGTGAACCCAGAACTTTAGTTTGTCGGAGACTCTAAATAGTCGATAGAAATATTCTGAATTCTTGTCAATTCGGAAGTAAGTGTCCAAAAAGTCAGTTTCCAGTGTCTCGATCGGGAAAAAGTTGTCTTGACCGATTGGCAAGTTTGCCTTTTTACATACGAGAAATGTTATTCCGAAAAAGGGGTGAATATACTCCAATTCTAATACTGCTTCGCGAATCAAATTAAGGTTAATAAACATAATGAGTATCGTTTTATAGCTTCGCGAGCTCCTTCACTATGTGTAAACAGAAATCCGAGTTGAGCTCGATTCCAGTCGCCGGCCTCCCGGAAGTTGCTGCAACTCGAAGCGTAGTCCCCGAACCCGCAAATGGATCTAAAACAGATCCATTGGGGGGGCAACCGATTTCGAGGCAGCGCTCGACCAATTCATCCGGAAAGGGGGCGGTATCAATTCCGTTCGCGGCCTTAGCTCGAGGCATGATTGTCCATACATCCTCGTCAACGTTGTCCTTTACGAGGGGTCCACGGTCGAAATAATAGAAACGACTATTGGCGAACATGAATACAAATTCGTAACTGCGTCTCGGCCGGTCTCTTACAAATTCTGGGAGCGCCTTTTTGCGATGCCAAATAATCGAACTTCTCAAAATCCAACCTCGCTGCGCCATTTCGATGGCCACACGCCACGGAATACCTATCATCGACTTGCGTTGCACGCCGATTCCTAGTCCCCCGCTCTTGTCAACAGCCCGCAGGCCGAACCGTCGCTTATTACTCTTACGATCTTTGCCCTGAGCTTCGCCCTTCCCTGAGTAGTACGTGTCCCCGAGATTCAAAAACAACAAGCCGCTAGGTTGAAGTGTTCTGTAAACCTCATCCATTGTATCGGCGATCGCATTGACGTATTCCGCAACCGTATTTTCTAGGCCAATTTGATTCTCGACACCATAATCCCGGAGCCAATAGTATGGCGGGGACGTCACGCAACAGTTAATGGAGTCCTTTTCGAATTTCCGCAAGATATCGATGGCGACGCCATTATGAACGGACCACGGTGTACCGTCCTGCGTCATTCCGCGCGTTTCGACTTTCTCGCGGATTATTTGGGGCTCGAATAATTCAAGCGGAGTTGTATGATCCATTCTTCGCGAGCCCAGCGGCGCAACCATCTTAAAAGGTGATAATTTTACCAGTGGGAGCGTTTTTTTGCGAGTTTACCGGTAAATGTGCGTCGCAAGGACGTCACCCACGGCGTTCCGCTTGCCTAGTTGCTCCCGCATAGAAATCTGGCCAAACCGATCAGGGGAAGTATGCCCACCGTGCGGGTCCGTCTTTCGGTACAAATTCCAGGTATTAAGAGATTCGAGCATTTATACCCTTTGGCGGAGTTTTCGGAGTTTGAAATAGAGGACGGCGGAGAGGATCAGTAGGGCTAGGGCGGGGAGGAGGCCGAGGGCTAGGCCTTTTAGGAATGTTATGCCGGAGGCGGCGGTGTCGATGTCGTGGCGGTGGTTCCAGACTTCGACTATACGGCCGTCTTTGAAGCGGAAGACGTTGATGATCGGGACCTGGTCGCGGCCGCCGAGGAGTTTCATCCAAAAGGAGTTGGGTTTGTATTCCCACTGCCAGCGGGTGGCGACGAGGTCGCCTTCGGCGATCTGGTAATTGATGGCGCCGGTCATGGTGCCGCGGTCCCAGAAATAGGCGGCGATCTCTTTTTGCCGATCGGCCGGTTCGGTGACGTTCTTGCGGTCGCCCGTGTCGTGCACGACGTAGGTCGGAGCAAAGATCTCATCGACCGCCGCCGGGTTATTCGAAAACCAAACCTGCTCGTAAAAACGCCGTGCAAGCGCTTTGTTCTGCTCTTCGGTCTCGCCGGCGAATGCCGCGAGCGGCATCAAACTCAAAAGGAAAAGTAGGGACGTTGCGAGCTTCATCAGATGCGGACCTCCGTTTAGCGCGGATGTTATCACACTCGGCAGATCGGGCGCTTGATGGACGCACGGTCCATTGTTGCCCTGAGTGGGTGATCACGGTACGAAGTTGTAGACGATGACGCCGACGATCTTGACGGGTTTTCCGTCCACGATCGAGGGCGAAAATTTTGCGGAGCAGGCGGATTGCCGCGCCGCCGACCGGAGAAGCGGATGGCCGCTTATGGATTCGGCACTGAATACTGATCCATCGCCCTCGAGGGTAACCTTGATCTTGACCGCACCGGACGCCCGGACGGCCCGAGCTGCCGGCGGGTAAATCGGTTTGGGAAGTTCGATGGCTTTGCCGTTGAGGGGCTTCCCGTCACTCGCCAACGGAGCCGGATAATCCATTGGTGCCGTCACTGTGTAAAGAGTCTCTTTGGACTTCTCTTGGACTGGGAACGTGAAGGTGAGCGCCGCCGCCGATTCCTGCGGCTTTCCTTTCGCCATGGCGGGCGAATAACGCGCCTGCCACGCCGCGGCGGCCGCTGCGTTGCGCATCGCCACCACATCGGCCCGTGTTGCGGCCTGGCACACGTTTCCGGGGCCGGACACGCCGTCTACCGCTGCGACACTTCCCGCGGTGTTTATCCGAACCGAAACCCGGACGTCGCCGCCGAGACCGGACTCGACGGCTTCCGCCGGGACATCGAGCTTGGGTGCGCTTATGAGCTTCGCGGCTTCGAAACCGCTTTGATCCTGTCCATACGCCAGACCGCACGACGCGGCGGCCAGGATCACGAAAATTCCGATTCGTTCAAATTTCATATTGATCAATCCCAAAAGTTACTCGCCCGGGCGATAGGTTCGTTCGATGTGGCCGTTGAGCTGCTGGGGCGTCAGGTAGACTTCGCGGAGGTCGCCGTTTGCGTATCGTTGAGCTTGGTCGTTGAAGTGGGGTGATGACGGGTCGCCGGATTCGCCTCCGGCGGTGACGGCTCGGGCACGCGGGCCGGTTTTTGTGAATTCGACGACGGCGACGAAGCTGTTGCCGCCGGTGCCGTACATTCGTTTGGTGCCGGGATATGTGCGTGCGCCGAACGAGGCGAGCGAGCCCCAGTTGCCGCTCGGGAACGGGACGGGAATGCTGGGCCGCGTGTCGTTGAACGGCTGCTGAATGTCGCCCGTCAGGCGTTGGAAACGGTTGATCTCGCCCCACTTCGCCCGCCACGAGCCGAAGTCGGCGGTCAGCCGTTCGACCGCCGAGCCGAACGCAGCGATCAGATCGGCCGGCGGCATGCTCTTGATCGCCGCGAGGTAAGGCACGTCGTTCTCGTAAAGACTCGGATTGACCTTTTGGTCGGCCATCCGGCGATTGAGCGCCTGCCCGTAATAGACCGCGAGCGACGTTTCGACCGAGTCGGCGTCCCAGCGAAAATCCCATCCACGCAGTTCCTTGATCGGCCCCTCGAGCTTTTCCTTCGCCGGGTCGTTTCTCGGCAGAGCGTCGTACGCACGCACCAGCGGCGGGACCATCTCGGCGAACGCGGGAAGGTAAGTGTCGTACGCGGCGTCGCGCAGGCGGTCGAGCGTAAAGTCTTTGCGGGCCGTCAAAACGCGCATCGCGTGCAGGCCGCGAACGTTCTCGCCGGCGGTGTCCATGTATTTCGGAAACCGGGAACGTTTTGGACTGTTGTTCGGGCCAGCCGCCGAGTACGGCCAGTTGTTTGTGTTCTGGATCCAGCCGTTCGCGGGATTTTTGACGAATGGAAGTTCGTCGAGCGCGTGCAGGCCGCGGTATTCCGTCGCCGGATCGCTGCCGTTGACGGGTTTTCTCCAGTCAAACTGATCATCGCGCCTCGGCACATACTGCGGGTGAAAATAAGCGATGTTGCCGTCGGCATCGGCGTAGATCGTGTTGTTCGACGAGTTGGCCTGAAGGCCGAGAGCTTTTTTGAATTCGTCGAAATTGCGTGCCTTCGTTCGCAAATACGATTGCTCGAGCGCCTCGATCGGTTTGTTCATCAAAGCGACGCTGATCCATTTGCCGTTCTCGGACCTGACGATCGGGCCGTGGTGCGTGCGGTAGACGGTGACCGTCTTTTTCGCAATTCCGTTTGCGGCTTTATACGGGACGACGACCGTCGACGTTTGCACCGCACGCAATTCTTTCCCGAAACGGTAAAAGTTTCGTCGACCGCGTTTGACGATCGTCTCGGCAAATTCGTCGATGACGTCGACGCCGCTCGACGTGTGCATCCAGCCGAGGCGGTCGTTGAATCCCTGATAGATGAAAAACTGGCCCCACGTGATCGCACCGTAAGCGTTCAAGCCTTCGTCGCTCGTCGCCTGCTGTTCGTGGCGGAAAAAGAAGGTCGTGTGCGGGTTGATCAAGAGCAGGGCATTGCCGTTTTTTGTGTTCGACGGAGCGATGGCGATGCCGTTCGAGCCGGACGGTTCTTTCATCACGCCGTCGGGCGAAATTTTCGCTTCCGCACGCAGGGAATTGTCGCCGTAAAACGCTGCGAGCTTTGCCGTCGAGATGCTCTCGATGTCGCCGCCGATGCTGCCCTCGGTGAACGAGAGAGCCATCCACGGTTCGAAATGCGTGATCACGCGCGGCTTTACGTTCGGGTGAGTGGCGAGGTAAAAATTAAGGCCGTCGGCCCATGCGTTCATCAGAGAAACAAGCCACGCGGGGCTTTTGCCGTACAAGCGTTTCAGCTCGACAGGGTCGATGAAAAGTTTTTGCCGCAGGTCCTGATAGACTTTCGATTCGCCTTCCACTTCGGCACGTCGGCCGAGCGAGTCGAGGTAATTCCCCTCGACGCGGTAAAAATCGTCCTCCGCCTGCGCGTAGATCATCCCGAAAACCGCGTCCGCGTCCGTCTTGCCGTGAATGTGCGGAATGCCCCAATTGTCGCGGACGATCGTGACGTTCCGCGCATACATGAGCTGCCGATCGTGCTCGCCGCCGACTGGTCGGGACTGTGGGAACGCCGACTGCGGAACGAGACACAAAATTACGCTGAAACAGAAGAGAAAGCCGAGCTTTGATCTATTCATCTGATCTTCCTGCGGACTTGAAATGGTTTGAATGCACCGACAGTTTACAGGAAAACAGGCGACGAGCGCTATTTGCGGCTGGCGGACGATACATCCGGCAGCCGCTTCTCTGGTCTTTATTTCGTGTTCGTTAGTGTGATTTCGTGGTTCCAGTCGTAAACGAGCGAAAGAACTGGAACCACGAAATCACACGAAACGACACTAAAAAGAAGTGGCGATCTCAATTCCAACAACAAAAGACGAATCGGTCCGAGCCCTATTTTTTCACGAAATACTTGCGGTCGGTCGTCATCCATTTGCCGGTGTCGAAGAGGTCGGCGGCGAGCGGGACGTTTGCCTGCGTGTCGGAGTACTCTTCGACCCAGTTCTTTTTGCCGTCGATCAGGAAAACGACCTCGGTCGAAACCCAGCCGCCGCCTTTGGCTTTCTCGTATTTGTTGAACTGCGTTTCCTGCACGTGGTCCTTATTTTTACCGACCGTCTGCAGCATTCGGACGAACAAAAGACTCTTTTTGTCGACCCAGAACTGGCCGGTCTTCAAGTCGCCCTGTTTTGCCCCGACGACGTATACGGGCTGGCCGTTCCACGTGTCTTCGTGCAATTGCGAAAGGTCGAATTTCAGCTTCTTTAACTGGCTCACCGTCTGTTCGACCGGCTGCGTGTAAACGTCGAACCCGAGCACCATCAGCGGATGTAGAAATGCACGGCTGTTCGCCAGCTTGCCTTCCTTGAAAGTGTGCTGCTGGCCGTCGGCGAACATTATCCCCTCGCCGCCCGTGAGCGGGTCGAAATCGATCCGCAGTTTTCCGGGCGACGACATTGCTTCGTACCAGATCGAATTTTCGGTCGTCCCGTCCGGTTTGTAAGCCGTGTTCTTTTGCACGAACGTCAGCGTTTTATACCATTTGCCGTCGTACTTTTTGTGCATCGCCGAGACGAGCTGCTCGCCGGTCTCGATCTTTGCACTGTACGCCGGAACGGCTATCGCGAGTAACAGGATCAGTATCTTTAAGCTTTTCATATTTTCACTTTGACCAACTATTGACGGCAATAGACTTTCGATATTTTGAGCTGCCTGTAAGTACGAAGTTGGTCGGAATTTGTTTCGCCAAAGCCCGGCGGCCCGGCAGCAAGTTGTTTGCAAATACCGGTAATGAGAGAATGACTTTCTTTCGACGTCCGTTCCATTGTTTATGAAGCTACGCTGGCACTTCGGCATAATCGCCGGGATCTTTCTTGCAATATTTTGTTTATACCCGCAGATGAAAATGGTCTATCTGCGTGGCGACCAATGGAATGGGCATTACGCTTATAACGACATCGACGAGGTCGCTTACGCGTCGTACGTGCGGGCGCTGATCGACGGGCGGCCGAGGAAAAACGACCCGTATTCGGGAAGGGACAACACACCGGATCACCCGCAGGCCGAGTCGCTTTTCTCGATACAGTTCGCCGCTCCGTACACGATCGCACTGCCGGCCCGCGTTCTTGGGATCGGGACGCCGTGGGCGATGACTTTGTCGGGCGCATTTGCGGGATTCTTTGCGGCACTTGCGGCGTTCTGGCTGTTTGCGAAGATGTTCGGGAACAATTGGTTCGCGATGGCCGCGTCGCTTGCGGTTTTCGCGGGCGGAGCTTTATTCGCCGGCGAAGGTGCGATCTCGGAGATATTGTTCGACGGGTTCTCATACCCGTATTTTCCCGGGTTTCGGCGGTACATTCCCGCGCTGGCCATGCCCGCGATCTTCGCGATGTTCGCGTTCGTGTGGAAGCTGCTCGGCTCCGAAACTCCCCTCCTCCGAGGAGGGGTGGCAGCGGTTTCCGCTGACGGGGTGGTGGAAGCGCCTAATGACGAAGCCGTTTACGATTTGTTCAGAACTACCACCCCGGCGGAAGCCGCCACCCCTCCTAAGCAAGGAGGGGAGTCGGAGGGGAGCAGTATTGGCAGGCTGGTAGCCTACGCTCTAGCGGTGCTTTTTTTTGCTTACTGCGTGTTTTCGTATTTTTTTATCTGGACGACGGCGGCGGCGTGGCTTGGGGCGGTCGGGTTGGTTTGGGTGGTGTTTCGGCCGGAAGGGTTCCGGCGCGATCTGAAGTCGCTGGTGTTGGTTGCGGCCGGATGTGTCGCCGCGTTGATACCTTACGCATATCTGCTTTCGCAGCGTTCGCCGTCGATGGACGACGTCCAATTGCTCGTATTGACGCACGCGCCCGACCTAGCGCGCGTGCCGGAATATCTGAGCATCGTTTCACTCGTTTTGCTGGCGATTGGTGTGGTAAACGGTATATTCAAGTTACGCGATCGGGCGACGCTGTTCACGCTCGCGACCGCACTCGTTCCGCTGATCGTTTTTAACCAGCAGATCATCACCGGGCGTTCGCTGCAGCCGATCCATTATCAGGTTTTTATTGGGAATTACATCGCCGGCCTGGCGCTTCTAATGAGCGTCGGGCTGCTGCTTCGACGACGGCTTTTGATGGGCGGAATTGTGTTAAAAACGGCCTCGGCTGTTTTGATGTTGGCGGCGGTCGTTTGGGGATTCGTCGAATGTCATTACACCGTGCGGGTCTTGGACGATGCAAACGTTGCCCGCGACGAAGCTCTGCCGGTCGCAAGACGGCTCGAGCAGTTGGCCGGCGGCGATTCGGAAAAATTTCAGCGAACGGTGCTTTCGTTCGACGGGATTTTCGCCGACGACATGCCTACCGTCGCTCCGCAAAACGTGCTTTGGTCGAGGCACCAGCACGTATTCGCCGGCCTCTCGTGGCAGCAGAACAAGGAACGATATTACCGTTACCTTTATTATTCGGGCGTCGACGAGCAGGGACTCGACCGGATGTTGAAGAAGGATTTCGTGTCGCAGATAGCGTTATTCGGCTGGGGGCGGCATTCGGACCGCCTGAGCGCTAATGCGAAGCCATTAACGTACGGCGAGATCGCGGAAGAGGCACGCAACTACGGCCGATTCGTTGAGACGTTCGGTCGCGCGACGGCGGCCGACCCGATGCTGTCGTACGTTGTATTCGACAGCGAATATGCTCCTGACCTCGGTATTGTTGAAAAGTGGTACGAACTATATGATCCGGAAACGATCGGGAAATATACGCTCTACAAGGCAAAGCTGCGGGCGGATTAGGTCAGTTACGTACGAGTTACGCCTTCAGGCGTGAAGCCGCGTTGTAGGCACTCTAGTTTATCGTTAGCTCGACCGATGTTCATCACTTTCACGCGTAAACGCGTAACTCTTACTTTTCACAAAAAAAAGCCGTCTCGACTTCGAGACGGCCTATATATATTGCTAAGTATTTCTTGTTCAGTATTACTTTACGCGGCAAGGAGGTCATTCGACGTTTCGGCAAAAACTCGTCTGCCGTTTATCGCATCGTCGATGATCTCGCGAACGGCTGATGCATCCGGGTTAACTTCCATACGAGCACACGCCCGCAGGTGCCGGATGATACCTTCCGCTGCGATCTCCATAGTATCGCCCGCCAGTTTCGAAAAACGGCGTGCCTGAATATGATCGATTTGCAAGATCCTGTCCTGCAATGTCATTTGTTTAGCTGCTGCCACTATTATTCTCCTTACTTAGGTAATTTACCCCTTGGCTTAAAAACTTTACCTCGCCGGAATTACCCAAAGTCCCGAAAATGCATCTTTTAGGTGCTTTTCCGCTAATAATTAGTTGAAACTTCCAACCTTCGAGTTGCTATTGAAAAAGTAGGAACCTGGGCACGAACCGACGTTATGTAATGAAGTTAACATACAACTTTGCATTTGTCACCATTTTTTTTGTGACAAATTTCTCAATCTTCGGGCGCAAAAAAGGCCGGCGGGTCAATGCCCACCGGCCGTTCGCTAAAACGGGCGTCGGCGACTATTTGGTGCCGACGGCATCTTTCAATGCTTTGCCAAGACGGAATTTAACGGTCGTCTTTGCTGCGATCTTGATAGGTTCGCCGGTCGCCGGGTTGCGGCCTTCGCGAGCCTTACGCGTAGCTTTTACAAGCTTTCCGAAGCCGGGAAGGGTGAATTCGCCGTTCTTCTTTACTTCTGCGGTTGCAAGAGCCGCGATCTCATCGAACAGGCTTTTAACCTCGGTCTTTTTCAAACCGGATTTGTCCGCCAGTGCAGTGACGATTTCCGTCTGTGTCATACGAGCCATAATTGAGTAACCTCCAAAGTTTTATCGTGAAATATAAATACCGCGTGTTGTGTGTTGCTTTTGCCCTCAGGGTTGGTACATCGGCTTCGGGCAGTGTGTGTCCGGGTCAGTTTGATGGTCGGGGCGGCAAGATTCGAACTTGCGGCCTCTCGGTCCCAAACCGAGCGCACTACCAGGCTGTGCTACGCCCCGTCTGTTTCATCTAAGAAACGGTACCAAGTGTCGAATTTTACAGGCGAATAATGCTTTGGTCAAGTCAGACCGCGTTAAAATGCAGTAAATATCGGATTAATACGGCAGAAGCCCTGGCGCGGTGGCTTATTTGCTGCTTCGCAGCGGCGGGAAGCTCGCCAAACGTGAGTTCGTAGCCGTCGGGCACGAAGATCGGATCGTACCCGAAACCGCCGGCGCCGCGAGGCGATTCGGCAATCGTTCCGGGGCACATCGCCTCGTGCGAAAAGAGAACTTCGCCGGTCGCGTCCGCGAGTGCGATCGAGCAAACGAATCGTGCAGTCCGGGCCTTGCCTGGTCCGAGCTGCCCGAGAACGAGATCCATTCTGTCGGCGAACGAAATGTCCTCGCCGCCGTACCGAGCGGAATATACACCTGGCTCGCCGCCGAGAGCGTCCACCGCAAGTCCCGAGTCGTCGGCGACCGCCCACATTTTCGTGCGGCGGGCGTATTCCACGGCCTTTAAAACCGCGTTCTGTTCAAAGGTCGTGCCGGTTTCCTCGACGTCCGGGATGTCAGGGAAATCGGGTAGATAGTGCAGCACTACGGGGACGGCCCGCATCAGAGCGCGTAGTTCCTCGACCTTTCCGGCATTTTTTGTGGCGATCAGTATTTCAGCCGGTAATGTTTTTGCCATTGTGCCTCGAGATTACAGGCTGCCTGCGTGCGCGGGCAATCGGCGGGCGTCGATAATTTTGTTGCCAAACCCTGTAAATTCAAGGTATAAATATAAGCAGCGGAAACTTTCGATTCCGCCGCACACCGCGCCCCTTACAAATTCTAGAGAGGAAAATCCACTTGGAACTGACTGCCGACCAGATAATCGTCGACGAATCATTACCCGTTTTTGCCGACGAGGCCGCCGGAGACGATGCGGCCGCGGCCGTTTATGATGCGGCGGAGCTGGCATTTGAGCTCGGACTTTGGCTGTCCGGCATGGAGAGTTTTTTGCGGACGGGCGAGCACGGCTATGCCGCCGTTCAGCAGCATGACAAGAACGCTTCGCGCGATTACGTCCGCGAGATGCGGCTCACGCATTCAGCTTTGCTGCTGTGTGCGCGTCTGAATTTTCGACTGCGTCGGTCACTCGCCGCGTCTACGGCCGTGCCGCTCGATGAGAACGTGCTGAGTCCGAACGAAATGATCGATCTCGGCATGCTGCTGCGGAACGCGATCCTGCTCAATGAAGGATTGATCAAATCGGGCACGCTCGGTTTCGGCGAATGGTGTGCGTGGCGCGAGACGCTTTCGGAAAAGCTTGCGGCATCGGGCGAGGTCAAAACGCTCATCGCGTACGCCGAAAAGTCCGGCGAGACGTATCTGCCCGAAGGCTTGACGCGTCTGCTCGAGGACAAGAAACTGCCGTTCGCCGACGAAGTGGAACTGCAGATAATTCTGCCGAAATTCGCACGCATCCTGAAATGGCTGAGCATCGTCGGCCGAATGCTGCGCAACGACGAGCCGCTCAAGCTGACGCTGCTCGTATTTTCGCGCGTCCACGAACAGACGACCGAGCTTATCTCGTACATCGACAACCGCCTCGCAAGATTTCCGGACGAGACGGCCGAGCTTTTCGGCTCGCTCGACGGTGCGTCGTACACGGCCTCGCTCGAGATCAAAAAAGTTTACACGCAGGAACTCGTCGGCCTCGTCGGCGTACGTCCCGCTCCGTCGGTCTACGCTCGGATCGAGACGGCGTATGCCCTGCTTAACGACAGCTTTCAACATATACTGAGCGGCTTTGCGCGGCTCGCCGACGCTGACGCGTCGATGCTGGATATGTTCCCGACGTTCCGGGCAAAGCTCGACCAGTCGCTGCAGCTTCGCGAACACCTCGCCCTCGTCCGCAACAGCGTCCGCATCGCGGAACAGACGCCCGGCAAGTCGGAGCTCGAAGAACTTAAAAAAGAACTCACCGACCTGCTCGATAACACTATGCAGTTCCTTTTCTATAAGGACCGCGAAACGATCGAACGCTTTAGCGAAGAGATCTTTGCCGCCGGCGACAAAAAAGACCTCGTCCCGATACTTCACCGCTTCGGAGCGTACCTCGAAACGCTATTCGGACAGGTCAACATGCGAACGGTGCTGGCGGATCATCCGTTCGGTGACGTTAATTGATCCGAAGTCAGACGCGCGGCCGCACACTGACAAGGAATGAATCTCTCTCGAAATATTCGTATTTATCTTACGGTTCTATCGATGCTCGTAATTGTTATTTCGAGCTCGTGTGGATTCATTGCCTTTTACGACCGGCGAGTTAGCGAGTTGGCTCGCGAGGGCAATAAGCTGTTAGAAAAAGACGCCGCCATTTCTCGCGAATGGCGCGATGAATTCATAACAGTTTTCACGCCTGAAAACCGAGCAAGATTTCCTTCGAATCGAGACGATCTTCGACCTCATGCTGAAAATCTGATCCGCCTATTAGAACAGCGAGTAGCCTTGAACAATGAAGCGGCCGCAAAATTCGATCAAGCTGCCGAAATTTCAAGACTCGAAAAAGAAAAGAAGTTCGCCTCGCTGATGGCCGGGTCGTTGCGCAAGGATGTTGAAATCAACCTTTTGCTTTTGGATCAGATGAGATTAGTTTTGGACGAGGAAATAAAAGATCAGATCGCGTTCAATTCGGCTTTTATGACAATAACCGATAATGTCGGTCTTAAATTGAAAGAAAGTCGTGATCTAAGTTCCGCGGCAAGAGAATGCATGGGAAGAAAAGCTACACTTTCAATTCCATACTAGATTCTCGCTCGCTTTGATAACAAATCGGTAATTTGCGAGGCTGATCCAATAATTCTGCCGGAATAAAATCTACTGCGATCTCAGCGTTCCCAAGGGCTTTCTGAACAACACATCAAAGCTCGCCGCCGCGCCGACCAGCATCACTAGAAGTGTCGTGATCGCTACGCCTTCGATCACCAGGACGGCGTCGAACACCCAATCGATCTCAAGCAAATAACGGCTGACCGCGTACGAGAGTGCGATAGCGAATGCCGTTCCGATCAGGCCCGAAAGCAGGCCGAGCAGGCCGTATTCGGCGAGCAGGATCGCGGCGAGTGTGGGGCGGCGTGCGCCGAGCGTTTTGAGGATCGCGTTCTCGTAGATCCGCTGCGATTTGGTGAGAGCGATCGAGCCGATAAGGATGAGCATTCCGCTCAAGATCACAAACCCTCCGACGAAAGAGACGGCGATGACGATGTTGTTGACGAGCTTTTGCAGCGTCGCGACGAGGTCGGCGACGTCGAATATCTGGACGTTCGGGAATTGTGCGAGCGTGTCACGCTGCAGCCGCTGACGGTCGGTCGCGGACACGCGGCGGAGCACGGTCGCGGCGAAGGTTTGAGGCGCCGATTCGAGCGTGCCGGGTTTGAATACGAAAACGAACGCCGTCCTTGTATTTCGCAGATCGATCTTGCGGACGTTGGCGACGCGTGCGGTTACTTTTCGGCCTGAGATATCAAACGTTATCGAATCGCCGGCACCGACCTTTATCAGTTTTGCCATGTCTTCCTCGATCGACACCTGCGGCTCGTCGGCGTAGGCATCGTCCCAGAATTTGCCCTCGACGACCGTCTCGTTCGTGTCGAGGTTAGGGCGGTAGGTGATCGCAAACTCGCGGCCGATCTGGCCCTGTTGCTGCCGCACCTCACGCTGTGCAAAATCGATCGGCTGGCCGTTGACGAAGGCGATGCGTGCGCGCACGGTTGGCGTCGTTTCCGCCTTTTCGCCAGTGCGTTCCTCGATCAATTGGGCGAGCCCGCCGATCTGGCTTTTCTGCACATCGATGAAGAACAAACTCGGCAGACGCGCGTTTCGCGTAAAGTCGAACTCACGCACCATGTTCGTCTGCATCGCCTGAACGGCGATCACGACAAACGCACCCAAACCGACGGCGAGCAGGATGATCCGCGTCTGATTGCCGGGCCGGTAAAGCGAGTTGACCGCCTGTGTCATAGAGAACGAACCGAGGCTGCGAACGCGACGCAACGCCCATGTCAAAACGGTCGCGGCCACGTAAAGAACGCCCGCCGTCACGCCTATGCCGACAAGGAAGAACGCACCGACCTTCAGCGATCCGGCCTGCCACACGGCAAGCCCAAGCAGGCCCGCGAGCGACAATGCACCGAACAGCCATTTCGCCGGATCGAGCCGACGCAGATTGTCGTTGTTCTCGTCGCGGAGCAGCAGTTTTGGCTTGATATTCCTCACCTGCAGCAGCGGCAGTGCCGAAAACAGCAGCGATATCAAAACACCCAAAATGATGCCTTGAAACGCGGTCGGGAACTTAACGGAGTACGTCATCTTCTCCGGCAGGTCCGCGATAAATCGCCACTTCACGAACCAAAGTGCGCCTTGCGCAAGCAGAACGCCAAACAGACTGCCGGCTAGTCCAAGCGTTAGTATTTGCAGTAAATAAACCGTGATTATCCGGTTGCCGCTCGCACCGAGGCATTTGAGAACGGCGACCGATTTTCGCTTCTGATCGACAAAGGCCCGAGCGACGTTCCACACGCCGACACCGCCGAGAACCAGGATCAGCAGCCCGGTCAGAGCTAAATAATTTTCCGTCCGCGTGAATTGCTCGCCGAGGTTTTCCTGCGTCTCGCGGTACGACTGGACGGAGATGACTGTGCCTTTCAGCGTGTCGCGGAGGGCTGTCACGAGCGGCGTCGGATTCTCGGTCGTGCGGTACAAAATGCGGCGGCGGACACGGCTCGCGTTTTTCGTGATGCCGGCGTCGTCGAACGCCTTTTTCTCGATAAAAACGCGTGCCCCAATGCGAAACCCGCTCGTGCCGCCGGGTTCCTGATCAAAGCTGCCGCGTATCTCGAATTCGCCATCGCCGATCTTGATCTTATCGCCGACTTTGACGTGCAGGTCCTCGAGCAAAATGCGTGCGACGAGTGCGCCGTGATTTTCGAGCAGCTTGAAATCGAACGGCCGACCTCCGTCGAGCTCGAAATTTCCGACGAGAGGGAACGGCGGCTCGATGCCTTTTAGTTCGACGAATTTTACGCTTGGATTGTTCGGGTCGGACGGCCTCGCCATCGACGAGACCGTGATCGCTTCGTTGCGTCCGTCGACGATGCCGGACGCATTCACGGCTTCCTCGATCTTCGCGAGCTCGGTCGGTGAAAAATCGTTCGTCGAACTGACCTCGACGTCTGCGGTCATCAACGCTCGTGCATCGGTGCCGATCGCACCGGTCAGATTCTGTATCAGCGAACGCAACGCCACGACCGCACCGACACCAAGTGCGATGCACAAAAAGAAAAACAAAAGCCGCCGCCATGATGAGCGGATCTCGCGTCGGGTTAGGTTGAAGATAAATCTCATGGGTATTTCACCGCGGAGACGCTGAGGCACAGAGGCAGGAACTGTTAAGTGCGATCGGAAATGTACGACTCATTTTGTTGTCAGATGATATTTTCCAAAACCTCTATCTGCGTCTCCGTGTCTCTGCGGTTCAATTCATCACCGACCACGCTGCCATCTTTCAATATGATCTGCCGCTGGGCCGCAGCTGCGAGTGCTCCGTCGTGAGTTACAAGTACGAGCGTGACGTCGTTTTGGCTGTGAAGGTTCGTCATCAATTCGAAGATGTGCTGGCCGTTTTTCGAATCGAGATTTCCGGTCGGTTCGTCGGCGAGAAGAATTTTCGGGCTGTTGGCAAATGCTCGGGCGATCGCGACGCGCTGTTGTTCGCCGCCTGAGAGTTCGGACGGATAGTGATGGCCGCGGTCGGTAAGGTCGACGCTTTTGAGCAGGAGCTCGGCACGCTCGCGGGCGTTGCGCGAGCCGCGGATCTCCATCGGGATCATGATATTTTCGAAGGCCGTGAGGCTCGGGATCAGGTGAAACGACTGGAAAATAAACCCGATCTTGTCGCTGCGCAAGGTTGCAAGTGCGTCCTCGTTCATCGCCGTCACTTCGTCGCCGTCGACCAATATAGTGCCGCTCGACGGTGCATCGAGCCCCGCGATCAGCCCGAGCAGCGTCGATTTGCCGCTGCCCGACGCGCCGGTTAATGCAACAAATTGTCCCTCGGGAATGTCGATCGACACGTCCGCCAGGATCGTCAGATCTTCGGTTCCCGAGCGCACGGTCTTTGTAATATTCTTTAACTCGATCATAAATCTCAAACTTGTTTGCATAAGCCCGCACGAAGTAAGGGCGTGATGCGCCAACGTTGAATGTTTACGCCCTTACTTCGTGCGGGCTTCTGCAATGGTATCGGAAAATAAATTGTAACCGATGCTGTAATATATTCGAACGGCGTGACTTATAAGTTTCAGGTTTTTGCCCGTGTCGGAGTTTGTTTGTTCTGCGGATTTGCATCCAAACCCTTTAGGCCGGACGAACATCGAATAAGATATTCAGTGTCGGTAAATGTTTTTGAGAAAGAATAATGCAATGAAGTTTTTTGAATTTTTCACAGATCGGCTCGCGTGGCTTGTGCTCGCGTCCGCCGTTTTCGCCTCGGCGTGCGGCGTCGACAGCCCGGCGCGCACCCAGAGCCAGAACGCGGGCAAACCACTTATCACGCCGGCGGCGACCGCCGCAAAGCCGAAGATCGTCGCGTTCGGTGACAGTTTGACCGGCGGATTCGGGTTGACCGAGAACGAGTCTTACCCGTACCTGCTGCAGCAAAAATTGAACGCCGACGGCTACAATTACGAGGTCGTGAACGCCGGCGTCTCGGGCGACACGAGCATCGGCGGTGCCGAGCGGATCGATTGGGTGCTCGGGCAGGACAACGTGCAGATCCTGATCCTCGAACTCGGTGCGAACGATCTGCTCCGCGGAATGCCGGTCGCGCAGATGAAACAAAATCTCGAAAAGATCATCCAAAAGGCAAAGACGAAAAATGTAACGGTGCTATTGTGCGGAATGCTCGCTCCGCCGACGGTCGGCGCGGATTACCAGCGTGAATTCTCGAACGTCTTCCCCGATCTCGCCTCAAAATACAAGGTCGCATATCTGCCGTTTTTGCTAGAGAACGTCGCACTCAAGAAGGAACTAAACCAGGGCGACGGCATCCACCCGAACGCCGACGGCGAAAAGATAATGACCGACAACGTGTACAAAGAGCTAAAACCGCTGCTCAAGAGCGGGCCTTAACGACATCCTCCGGCACCTCATTAAATTCGAACAAGGGAAGAAGCATGAAGAATATATTGACACTTTCAGGTTTAATGTTTGCGATAGCTGCAGGGGCAAACGCTCAGCCGCCGTCACCGACGCCAGTGCCGAGTCCGGCAGCGGTTCCTTATTCAACGCCAATTCCAATGCCGGTCGAGGTGATGACCGAGGACCGCGTCAACATAACAGCCGACCAGATTAGAAATTTGCCAAAAAGGCAGGCCGGAGCGGCCAGTCGCCTATACAACCGCCCCGATGCCAAAACCCGGTCGAAACGATACGTCAACAGCGTCGTCGGCCCGTTCGCTCTCGGCCGCACGGTCGCGACCGCCGGGATCTCGACGTGGCGAAATTCGCCTGAGGAATGGGGCGATCGCTGGGAAGGATTCGGCCGACGAGTGGCTTCGAATTTCGTCAAAAACGTGATCAAGCAAACAACGATCTATGGCCTCGACGAGGCTTTAAGATACGATAGCCAATATTATCGCAGCAAAAACAAAAGCGTCGCTGCACGTATGCGAAATGCACTCATCTCGCCCGTCACCGCCCGCGACCGCAACGGCAAACGCGTCGTCGGCGTGCCTCGGCTCGTCGGCACATACACCAGCAACATCGTCGCCTACGAGACATGGTATCCCGCACGTTACGACTGGAAGGACGGCGTAAAAAGCGGCACGATCTCGCTCGGTTTCAACGCGGCATTCAATCTGTTCAAAGAATTTGTCTGGAAGAAATAAGATACGAGCTACGCCGTACGAGTTACGCGTGAAAGCGGCGGCGTGAGGCCATCGCTGAAATCTGACAGGCCGATATATAATCTTGCTTCACGCGTGAACGCGTAACTCGTACTATGAACGTCACCCATCTGGAATGTGCCAACTGCGGACTTCGCCACGAGGCGGACGTCCTGCAAAATCTTTGCGTCGAGTGCGGCAAACCGCTGCTCGTCCGTTACGACCTCGAAAAAGCTGCCGAGACCTTAACGAGAGAATCACTGAGGACGCGGGAGTCATCGCTGTGGCGTTACCGGGAAGTTCTGCCGGTCGAAAGCTCGGACAACATCGTGAGTTTTGGCGAAGGCTGGACGCCGCTGCTGAGAGCCGACAGGCTCGCCGCAAGGCTGCCGGTCAAACTCAATTTGTTCATCAAGGACGAAGGCCAGAATCCCACCCAGAGCTTTAAGGCACGCGGCATGACGGCCGCGATCTCGATGGCGAAGGAACTCGGCGTCAAAAAGGTCGCCGTGCCGTCCGCCGGAAATGCCGCCGGAGCGCTCGCCGCCTACGCCGCACGTGCCGGAATGGAAGCGTTCATCTTCATGCCCGCCGACACGCCGAAAGCGAACATTATCGAGTGCCAACAAACCGGCGCACATGTCGAACTCGTCAAAGGCCTCATCACCGATTGCGGCAAGATCGTCGCCGAACGCAAAGATGCCGAAGGCTGGTTCGACGTCTCGACCTTAAAAGAGCCGTACCGCGTCGAGGGCAAAAAGACGATGGGTTACGAGCTGGCCGAACAAGTAGGTCAGGCTGTTAGCCTGACTTCGTCCACCGATCATGGTCAGACTAACAGGCTGCCGTACGCGCTGCCCGACGTTATTCTCTACCCGACGGGCGGCGGGACCGGCCTCATTGGAATGTGGAAAGCGTTCGACGAAATGCAGCAGATGGGTTGGATCGGCCCCCAACGCCCGCGAATGATCAGCGTTCAATCCGCGACCTGTGCCCCGATCGTCCGTGCGTTCGAAAACGGCGACCGATTCGCCGACGAATTCGAAAAGGCCGCAACCGTCGCCTCCGGCCTACGCGTCCCAAAAGCCATCGGCGACTTCCTCATCCTTGACGCCATCCGCGCCTCAAAAGGCACCGCCATCGCCGTCACCGACGCTGAGCTTGTCGCCGCAGTCGGCGAAATCGGCGCCGCCGAAGGCATATTCACCGCCCCCGAAGGCGCAGCGTGTCTGCCTGCTCTAAGAAAGTTGATCGAGCAGGGAAGTGTGGCCGAGGGCGAAACAGTAGTGATCTTCAACACCGGCTCGGGCGTGAAATATTTAGAGGCATTTAGCTAATAGTTCGCGGGGGCAAGCCCGCCTTCCGGACTGCGAGTTGTTAAAGTAGAGTCAACAAATCACCGTGTCCTCGGACAACATTATTCTAACCAGGCCCGGTAAACATATTGCAGTCCGGAAGGCGCGCTTGCCCTTGCTTTTCGCTATCACGCATTGGGGTCGATGCGATGTTGAAACGCATCCTTCCATCCGTCCGGCAACGACTCGACCTTTACCGCCCGCCTCATTGTCTCTACGTCATCTTTGTCCTCGACATACAGACGCACGATATCGGTGACCGAAACTCTGTTTTCGTCCCGGTATAATATTTCGATCGGATCGCCGGCCTCGAGTTCTCCGGTTTTCAGAACTGCCAAATAAAAACCGCTGCGGCGGCTTTGGAGGAAGCGTCGGAGGATGTCGCTGCGGCCGAATTTTATGCCGAGTTTGTAGCAGGGCATTCTTGGCTCGGTGACGACGAATTCGGCGGAGCCGATGCGGAGTCTGTCCCCGATGAAAACTTCGGTTTCGAGCAGGCCTTCGGTCGTTAGATTTTCGCCGAATTGCGAATCGCCGAGCAGCATTTCCGGATATTCGTTTCGCCAAAATTCGTAATGTTCGCCGGGGTAAACATAAACGGCCTTGCTCCAGCCGCCGTGGACGGTGAGGTCGGCCTGAGCGTCGCCTTCGAGGTTTAATTGCCCGACTCTTACGCGGCCGGCAACCGGCGTTTTGTAGATCGCGGTCGAGACGTAGGTTTCCGGCTGCGGCTGTACGATCTGCGGCTTTCCAACGCTGACCGTGATTACCTTCATAATTTTTCGCCTCTCCAATCGTGGCTGCTAAAACGTCGTCTGCAAACCGGCGTAAGCGATGAATCGCGGGTCGTGCCCACGCCAGAGGCTGCTCCCGGCGGACAAAAGCAGCGTGAAGTGGTTCGCCAGTTTCACTCGGGAGCCGATGTTGTATACCACTTCGCTTTCGCGGAATCCGTGTGTCGGGCTCGTACCGTGGATCTCGCCCAACAGTTGGAAACTGTCCGTCAATTCGCGTCCGACGACGACGCCGTAGATGACCTCGTCGCTTCCGCGTTTGAACCGGTACCCGACATCGCCGTTGACGCCGTATTTGCCGACGTGAGTTTCCCATTGCAGCGGCATTAAAAACTCGGGCCCTTTGTCGACGACGCCGCGGCGGACGGACGACGTCGGGTTGTTGAATTCGATCTGCGGGTAGATCGACAGTGCGACGCGCTTGTGTTCCGTTTCGTCCCGAAAGCGATATCGCACTCCTATGTTCGTATTTCCGAGCCCGCTGATCCGGCGTTCGCCGTTCCGCCCGAGGACGAGCCACGGAATTTCCACCTTAATCTGTGAGTTCTTGCTGATGCCGTAATTAATATCGAGCAATGGCACTCCGAAGCTGTCACCGTCGGCGCCCGTCTCGAACGTGAACGCGGTGTTGATCTCCCATTGTCCCTTGGGCACCGTTCCCGTGTCGTCGGTTATCATCGGCGGACCACCCTGTGCGTAGAGCGCGGCGGGGACGAAGATCACTAGAATAGCGGCCAAGCGCACGATCGACAGCGGTCCGAGGTTACGCCGCAAATTCTCTAAAATGTTCATCTTCATAAACGCTAATGAGCCTCCGTCGCCGGCTTTTGCGGAAATATGAGTATGAATGCCACGATCAACACCAGAAGCACGATCGTTGCGACGAGCCGGCTGAGCTCTAATCCGCCCTTGTCCAGCGGCTTATCGAGAAAGTCGCCGAGTACCGCTCCGAGCGGGCGCGTCGTGATAAAGGCGATCCAAAACAATATGACACGCGAGACGCTGGTGAAATAATAAAGCCCGACCGTGATCAACAGAATGCCGCCGAAAATCGCCGCCGCACCGAGATATCCGAGGTCGTCATTGTCGGCTACCCAATCGCCCAGGGCAGTGCCCAGCGTTTGCGAAAACATTATCGTTATCCAATAAAACATTTCGACTTTCGGCGTACTTACCGATTCGACCGAAACGGTCCCCATTGTCCACCACCAAACGGCGAGCGACGCGATCACAAGCGCGAACAGGATCAATGATCCGCCCGGATAGCCGACGCCGATCGAACGCGTCACGTAATCGGCCAGTGTCGTTCCGACCGTCGTAGTCGCGACGATCGTGAACCAGTAGAGAAACGGGTGGAACTTCGCGGCCCGTATCTGAATGAAGACGGCGATCAGGAAAATAGCGCCGAATATCGCTGTCCCGAGCAGATAGCCCCAACCGGTCGCTTCGGCCGTCGTTTCGCCGAGCCACGACATCGTGACGGCGTCACCGCCGGTCTCACCGAGCGTTGTGGCGAGGATCTTGATTATCCAGAAAATGAGAGTTACCTGCGGTACTTTGCTCACGGCGTTTCGCACGTCGTCGTCCATAGTTTTTTCCTTGGTTCGCTGTAATCGATCTTAGACGTCATATCTGGCGGCAGCTATAGTCGGCTGAGCCGGCCGCCGTCGACGCGAACCGATGCGCCGTCGACGAAATTGGCGTCGTCCGACGCGAGATAGGCGATGGTAGCGGCGATGTCTTCGGGTTTGCCGACGTCGGTAAGGTTTATCGTCTCGACGCCGGATTTTATGTTCGGGTTTTGCCACAGCATCGGCGTGTCGACCGCGCCGGGCAGGATCGCGTTGACGCGGATGCCGAGACTTTTGCCCTCGAGCGATGCGGAACGCGTCAGCGAAAGGAGCGCGGCCTTTGCGGCGGCGTACGACGCGACGAGCGGCGTCGTTTCGACCGCGTGCACACTCGAAACGTTGACGATCACACCGCCCCGCTTCATATTCAAAAACGCCTGCTTCGTAAAGTAGAACGCGCCCAATAGGTCGACGTTCAGGATCTTCAAGAAATCGTCGCCCGTCTGTTCGGCGATGCGTTTAAAGACCATCAGGCCAGCATTATTAACGATGACGTCGATGTGTCCGAATTTCTCCAACGCCTGTTCAACGGTCGTCCGCACGGCGGACTCGTTCGCAACGTCGCACGCAATTCCGATGGCTTGCGGTGCACCGGCGGCGATCGTTTCTTTCGCGGCGGCGTCGCTCTTTTCCTGATCGAGGTCTGCTATAACGACGATCGAGCCTTCGGACCCGAGCCGTTTTGCCGTGGCGAGCCCGATACCGCTGGCGCCACCCGTGATGATCGTTACTTTATCCGTAAAACGCATTAAGCCCTCCCGTCACTCGCGTTCGCCGGCGACGTCGGCAGGCTTGAGTTATCATGTTTCGCGGCGGCGCGCTGCTGCTTGGCCCAACTTTCGTCATATGCATTCGGCATGACGATAGGCACCTGCAGGCAGACGCTCTGCGTCGGCAAGACCTCTCGCCAGTCGATTATCAATTGTTTGTAAGCCTCGCCGACGGGACGGATCTTACGGTCGAGATCGTAGAGGCCCACAGGATCGACCTTGCCGTGTTTCGATCGCAGGGCGACGCTCCAGTCGACCTGGTCGGTTAGCGAGTACCAGGTGAAACCCACGATCGGTATTCCGTCGTTGCGCACTCGGAGGACGTTCGCCCATTCCTTCCACAGCCAGTTGACCGCCTCGTCGCCTTTCGGGCCCTGGCGAAGATTGGTTTCCGTGTGCATCACGGGCAGTTTGTAACGGTCGTAGTACTGCCACGTAATCTCGTCGTATCCAAAGATGTCGCCCGCCGCTCTCGTCGTTCCGTCGGCGCAGACGCGGTGCTCGTTGGTGATGTAATAGTCGTTGCCGAGTATGCAGTGGTGTTTGAAATTGTTGTCGAGGAAGAAATGATATTCCTCGCGCGTCATGCCGTTGTCCATCAGGTACTCGTACATCTCGGACTCGATCCGGCGGGCATAGTTGAGATCGAGCGATAGGAACCGGCGTGCGTTCATTATCTCGGCGGGGCCGATCGCCGCTGGGTTTTCGGCGTGGAAATACTCTGACGATTCGCTCTGAATAAAGATCGCATCGGCCCGCACGTCCAGTATCGCCTGCATCGCGAGAACGTTCGCTTTTACGATATGTTTTAACGCTGTTACGAACGATCGGTCGGTGGTGAGTTGTTCGTTCCACCAGCCGTACATCGCCGAAAATAGCGCGCAGACGAACATCTCGTTCACCGGCGTATAAAGTTGGATCCAGGGAAATCGCTTTGCGAATTCGCCGGCGTACGCGGCGAAAAGTTCGGGAAAGTCAGGATTTTGAAAATTGCCGATCCAGTCCGGCACCCCGAAATGACAAAGGTCAGCTATCGGGGCGATATTCAGCCGTTTGAGTTCGGCGAAGGTCAAGTCGGCGAAGTCCCAGTCGTACTTGTCCGGCCCGATATATGTGTTGTAAAGCGGTGTGCCGTAACGCACAAAGCTAATGCCCATTTCGTCGATCAGAGCAAAATCTTCGCGCCACCGTTCATAATGATGGCACGCTTCCATCTCGTCCATGCGAATCTTTCCGTGCTCGATGGTCGGCGAGCTGTTCTCGATTCCCGTCGCAAATAAAAATGCCGGACTGACGCCCATATTTGTCCCCCTTATCGCAGTCGTATTGTTCTTAAATTTTACATAATAAAGGCGTTAACTACAACAAAATTTGCGGGCGGCCTGCGGGCGGGGTCAGTCGCCCGCCTGTCAAACATTAGTAATCATTTTGAAAATTTGATAGTATTTCTGGCTGATATACGTGTGTTGTTGATTCGGTAAACATTATGTTCAGTGACAATTTCAGGCGTGGCGAAGGCGGCGGTAAAGGCAAAAAAGGCTCGAAGGCGGTTTCGAAAATGGCAGATCTCGGCTGGAAGGCGTTTCAGGCTGTAAACAAAGCCATCCCCGAGGGCGAGTCGATCACTCCTGCCTGGGCCGCCGAACCGCTTTTGAAATCGTACGAGCGCACCGCTCCACCGCTCGGATTCCCGCGTGAGACCGACTCGCTCTGCCCTGCTTGCGTCAAAGCGGTCCGCGACGGCGTCATAACCGGCAGCATTCCGCTCGAAATATTGAAAGATTCGCATCCGGGCGAGATCAAGGCACAGATCGTCGTCGAGAACGGCCAGGTCGTGATGAAGAAGACGTGCCCGACGCACGGCGAGTACATCGACGTAATGGCGACCGACCCGGCGTTTCTCGAGCGGATCGAATCGCTCTTTTACGGCCGCGATTTTAAGGCCGCCGAGGACAAGCACGTTCACCATCACGGCACGAGCGATATCAAATTCGGCCGCGGTGCCGTGCTCACCGTCGACCTGACGAACCGCTGCAACATGATGTGCAATCCGTGCTTCATGGACGCGAATCAGGTCGGGTACGTGCACGAACCGACGTTCGAGGACACTAAAGCTATACTCGACCGGGCCATCTCGTTCAAGCCGCGTCGGCAGATCATCATTCTCTTCTCCGGTGGCGAGCCGACGATCGCACCTCACTTCTTGGAATCGGTCGCCTACGCGAAGAAGATCGGGTTTTATCGCATTTTGGCGGCGACGAACGGCATTCGCTATGCCGAGGACATCGAGTTCTGCAAAGCCGCAAAAGAGGCAGGCCAGCACGGCGTTTACCTGCAGTTTGACGGCACCTCAGAAGAGAAAAATAAACACCGCGGTGTTGGCAATCTGTTCGACGTTAAATTAAAAGCGATCGAAAATCTCGCCTCGGTAGGCATCAAGGTAACGCTCGTCACGACGATCGTAAACACCGTCAACAACGACGGCATCGGGAGCATCGTAAAATTTGCGGCGGAGAACATCGATAAGGTCCAGACCATCGCGTTCCAGCCCGTGTCGTTCACAGGCCGCGACGAGGACATCAGTGACAAGGACCGCATCGCGCAGCGTTACACGCTCGCCGGTATGACGCACGATCTGAAGGATCAGCTCGACGGAACGCTCCAGCCGCTGCGTGACTGGTTTCCTTTAAGCTCTTATTCCGCGTTCACGTCCGTGATGGACATGCTGCAGGGAGCTGACGCTCCTTGGGGCTGGTCGTCGTGCAACTGCCACCCGAACTGTGGCATATTCACGCTCATCGTCGTCAACAACAAGACCAATGAGATGCGTTCGCTGTTCGAGTTTTTCAACTACGAGCAGTTCATGAAAGACGTCGCCACCATCACCGACACCGCCCGCGGCAAAAAGCTGACGATGGCGCAGCTCGGCATGGCGATCATGCGCAATTACGACGCGGCGGCTGCGCCTGACGGGTTTCCGATCTCGCAGATCGTCAATTTGTTCAAGCCTTCTTCGACGACATCGAACTCCGACCGCAACGACCGCATGCAGGTCGAGAAAAAGGACGAAGACATCTGGCGCGTCCTGTGCGTCGAGGGAATGTGGTTTCAGGACCTGTTCAACTACGATTTCCGCCGCACCGAAATGTGCGTCATCCCGTACGGAACGCAGGAAGGCGAGATCAGTTTTTGTGCGTACAACACCGGCGTCGGCTGGCGCCAGATCATCGAAGAAATGCACAAGACTGCGTCGTTGTCGGAATGGTACCAAGACCACGGCCGCCACGCCGTCTACGCCAAGGGCAAAGAAGTCCCCGGAATCGAAAAAGTACGCTCGCTTTCGCTGCCGGTGATCGCGAAAGTGCTGGAAGAAGACCTCGACAAGCCAACCGTGTCGCCGTATCTGATCGAAGAAGACGAAACGGTCGGAGTCTAAGAAATTTAGCCGCGGATCGAAGACGGAAAACGCGGATCAGAAACAGAACTCTGATCCGCGTTTTTCCGCGTAAATCCGCGGCTAAATTCTTTTTCCGGCTTTCGCCGCCAATTTATCCGACCGTTTCCAACACTTTCCGCAGGCCGGCCGCCACGTCGGGTCCCAGATGAATTCGCAATGCCCGCCTTCCCCGATCCAAAAGCACCTGAAAATCACCGCGGGCCTGTGCTGCTTTCACGACGCCGAACGTGTACTTTTGCCCCGGAACGGGCAGGTCGAATTGATCGTCCGACGTGATCTGCAAAAATACGCCGTTGTTGCCGCCGCCTTTGTAGGCCTGGCCGGTCGAGTGCAGGAAACGCGGGCCGAAGCCGAGGCACGTGGCGACGCTCTTCGATTCGAGAACCTGCACGCGGATCTTTTGCAGCAGGTCGCGATGTTCCGGATTCATCGCCACATAGGCAAGCAGTGCGAAATAATCGCGTTTGCCGATCTCTTCGAGATGGGCACTTATTAGGCCAGTTAGCGAATTGTCGGCCGCCAGCCCCTGTAGTCGCTCGGCGTATGTGTCGCTCGAAAACAAACTTATCCCGTCCGACTCGAAGAACGGCGTTTCGTCGGGCAGTTTGCCTTCCTTTTCATACTCGTCGGTGAGCTTCCTCGCCTCGATCTTCGCCGATTCGACGTCGGGCTGGTTGAAGGGGTTGATGCCCATGATCCAACCCGCGACGGCGGTCGCGAACTCCCAACGGTAAAATTCCTGCGAGATGTGGTAGATGCTTTCCAGCTCGATGCGCACGAGCGGGTGCTCGGAACTTTCGATGGTTTCGAGTTTGTTGTAAACGTCCTCGTCCGTTTTTCCGCCCTTGACTGAAAGGTAAACGAAAAGGCGGTCGTCGTAATATTCATCAGCGTCGAGGATCGGTTCGCGATCGATCGGGATGATCGCGATGTCGCTCTTGCCGGTGGATTCGGCGATGAGCTGTTCGAGCCATGCGCCGAGATCGTAAACTTCGGGCGACGTAAAGATCGTCAGCTTGTCGCGGCCGTGCCGGTGAGCGACGCCGAGCACGGTGCCGAGCAACGCTCCGGGATTTGTATTCGGGTCGGGCGACTTGCACGCTTCGACCATCTCGGCGGCACGATCCAGCAAAATTTCAACGTCGAGTCCCATCGACGCCGCCGCGGTCAAACCGAACGCCGACAAAGCCGAAAACCGGCCGCCGATCTCGGGGTCACCGTAAAAGATGTAGCGAAATTTGTCGTTCGTCGCGATCTGTTCCATCTTCGAGCCCGGATCGGTTATCGCGACAAACTGCCTGCCCGGCTCGGCGGTAACTTGCGAAACCTTGTCGAAAAAATACTGTTTGAAACAATTAGGCTCGAGCGTCGAACCGGATTTGCTAGCGACAATGAACAGCGTTTTGGCGAGATCCAGCTTGTCCTCGACCGCCTTTACCTGCGCCGGAACGGTCGAGTCGAGAATGTGAAAATTCGTTTTGCCGAAGGTGATCGCCAACACCTCGGGACAAAGCGACGAACCGCCCATTCCCATCAGCAGGACGTCGGTGAAACCGGCCGATTCGATATCAGCGTGAAAGTCGCGGTACTTTGGCAGTTCTTTCACCTGCGCGGCGACGACGTTCAGCCAACCGAGCCATTTACTCTCGTCTCCGCCCGTCCAAGCGAGTGCGTCCTTGGCCCAGATCTTGTCGACGCGACCGTCCTCTTTCCACAATTTAGCCTCTTCGCGAACGGCCTCATCGAGAGCACCCCTGAGCGAGTAAGTGATTGAATTAAGCATTTACCTAATTTACCACAGCAGGTCAGAACCACCTGCGTAAGCGGGTGGTCGGTAGACGGCACCGCGCTCACGACAGCCAAACCCGACTGCCGTGGCGTAACCAGTTTCCTTACCGGTGTTTCTGTCGCGTCGATCGCCACCCGCTTACGCAGGTGGTTCTGACAGCCACTCTATGAGCATCTCTTCTTGTTTGTGGAAGGCCTGTTCCGGCCGCGAGCCATTTGTCATCGGCAGTTTAAAGAAAACGGAAAGCTTTTCCTGAATGCCGCCTTGGCCGCGGCGTTTGGCGAGGTCGAGGCAGCGGGCGATCTCGATGGCGAGCGGCGCGGCGAGGATGGAATCTCTGCAGAGAAAATTTACTTTGATCTGCATCGGCTGGCCGAGAAAGCCGCGGATGTCGATGTTGTCCCACGCTTCTTTGTTGTCACCGCGGGGACGGTAATAGCGGATGTCGACGATGTGGTCTTCGACCGGGTAGCCGAGAATGTCCTCGAGCACGGAACTTTTGGTTTTTACCTTTGACGCGAGCGAGTCTTCGTTCGAAAGCGCAAGGCCGTCACGGTTGCCGAGGATGTTCGTCGAATACCAGCCGTCGACGTGCAGTGCGCGGCTGCGAAGCGCGGGGGCGAGCACGGTCTTGATAAAAGTTTGCCCTGTCTTGCCGTCTTTGCCCGCGATCGGGACGTTGTTCGCTCTCGCAAATTCGATCAGAGCCGGGATGTCGCCCGCAACCGACGGCGTGAAATTGCCGTACGGGATTTTCTCCGCGACGGCCGCGTAGGCGTAGAGCATCGCGGGCGAAATGTCTTCGGAATTGTCGTCGAGCGCCTGTTCGAAACCGGCGATCGAATTCAAGATCTCGTTGCCCTCGGCGGTGAGCTTTTCCGTCGATGCGAGATTGATAACGACGACCGAATCGCACGTCGCCGCGAAAGCCCGCAGGTCGCTGCGGATCTTTTCGATGGTCTCGCGATGCGTGGTGCGATCAAGGCGATTTTCACCCTCGATGTTCGAGAGAAACTTATCGTTGCCGGCGGCGGCCCACGGCTTGATCTTTCGCAGTTCGTCCTCGGCCGCGACGAACTGCTTGTGCGTCAGAACGTCGTGTTCCTCGGCCGCTTTCGCGAGGTGCTCGCCAAACAGGTCCCAGCCCGCGAAGACGATGTTTTCGTAATCGGCCAGATCGGCGTCCTTAAACTCCGCGAGCGGCAGCCCGGCCGTGTCGATCAAACCCTTTTTCAAAAGCTCGATGCCCGCCGCCATCGTCGTACCGACCGCTCCGCCCAGGCCGACGACCGCTATACCTAAAGTTCGCTTAGACATATAAAAGGGTAAGTCTACATTTTTAGCGGAAGCGCGGGCAAGTTTGGAAGAAGCGGGGGCAAGCCCGCCTTCCGGACTGCGATCTGTTTGTGTTGAGTGGACATCATAAACTTGGCCACTCATTAAAACCAACTCGCAGTCGGGAAGGCGGGCTTGCCCCCGCTCTTACTTTTTGAGCATCTTCGCCAACTCACGTTTTAGCAGCTTTCCGGTCGGGCCTTTGGGGATATCGTCGACGAAATGGATCGACTTCGGGCATTTAAAGTCGGCGAGGTGTTGTTTGCAGTGGTTGATCAGGTCGTCGGAAGTAACAACCACCCCGTCCGCCGAAGCGGCGTCCACCCGTCCTTTGGAAGGAGGGGAGTTTTGAAAACCATCCTTTAGAACCGCGAACGCGGCGACCTCTTCGCCGTAGAGTTCGTCGGGCACGCCGATCACGGCGGCCGCCGCGACGGCGGGGTGCGTGTATAGGACGTCGTCGATCTCGCGTGGATATATGTTCTCGCCGCCGCGGATGATCATGTCGGATTTGCGGTCGGCGATGTAGAAAAAACCGTCAGCGTCGCGGTAACCGATGTCACCGGTATGAAACCAACCGCTCGCGAACGCCTTTTCGGTCGCCTCGGGATTTTTGAAATACGCCTTGAAAATATTCTCGCCGCGCATGACGAGCTCGCCGAGCTCGCCGTCGGGAAGTTCCGTGTCGGTTTCGTCGAAGATCTTCATCTCGTTCCCGATCGGCTTGCCGCACGAGCCGGGACGGCGGCTTTCGTTCGGCGGGTTGAACGTCGACCGGCACGTCGATTCGCTCAGGCCGTAGCCTTCGATAACGAGACAACCGAACGTCTCTTCGAAACGCTTCAAAACCTCCGCGGGCACGGGAGCCGACCCGCACATAGCGAATCGAAGCGAGGTGAGCGGCGAGCGGTGAGCAATGAGCAGTGTAGCCGCTCCTGCCGCGCCTTCGCCGTCCTGCTCACCGCTAACTGCCGACTGCTGACCGCTGACCGCTGACTGCTCACTGCCGGCCAGCAGCATCGACAGCATCGTCGCCACCGAGCCGAATGAAGTGATCTTGTATTTCTCGATGATGTCCCAGAAACGCGATGCGGAAAATTTCGGACTGACGACGGTCGACCCGCGGGCGTAAAGCGCGGACATCGTCGTCACCGACACGGCGTTCATATGAAACAGCGGCATCAACGTCAGCAAACGGTCGTCGGGCCCGAATCGCATCCATTCCGCGATCTGCCGTGCGTTGGCGACGAGATTGCCGTGCGTGAGCAAACATCCTTTTGGCTTGCCGGTAGTGCCGGACGTGTAGATGATGATCGCGTCGTCATCGGATGAAAGCTCGACGTCGTCGTGTTCATCGCTCATCCCTGCGGTAGCACTATCGACGTCGTCAAAAATTACAACCGTTGGCAGCGCGAAGCTCTCGTCGGTACCGCCTGCGTAAGCGGGCGGGATTTTAAGTGCCGACGAAACGGCGACCGCGGTCGCAGGCAGCAGCGACGTGCTCACCAACATCAGCTTTGCTTCCGAATTCCCGACCACCCACGCGATCTCTTCACTCTTCAGCAGCGAGTTGACGGGCCCGGCGAGCGCTCCGATCTTGAAGCAGGCGAAATACGCGATCACGTACTCCGCCGAATTCGGCATGAGCAAGCTGACGACGTCGCCTTTTGCAATATCGTGCGAGCGCAGCAGGTTGGCCGTGCGGTTTACGGCAGAGTCGAATTCGAGATACGTCCAACTTCGACCGTCGGCTTCGGAAAACAAAAAGGTCTTTTCGCCGTATTCGCTGGCACGTGCTTCGAGCAGTTGGGGGACATTTGTAATCTCTGACATCGGTATAAATATACGACTAACTGCAGCGATCGCGTCAACGCACCGTGCGACCGCTGAATATCCGGACAAACACGCCGCGTTGATCGAACGGATCTCGCTGAGAAAGGAGCCGACCGAATAATGATGATTCGCGAACGGTCTCCGATACGTCGATGACGTGCAGCCGAACGCTTTTGTTTATTGCGTTCTCCGCGTTTATTGCTTATATTTTACTGCGCTTTCGTTTGTTAATTTTTCTTACATTTCGCCGACGGCGCATACGCATTTTTATGACTATTTTTCGCAGCTATATCGACGGGCAGTGGCTCGATTCGGTTTCCGGACGCACGGTGCCGAACCGCAATCCCGCAAACATCAACGACATCATCGGCACAAGTGAACTTTGTACCCGCGAAGAGGCACGACGTGCGGTCGAGACAGCTTATGCCGCATTTAAGGGCTGGAAGCGTACGCCCGCACCGGCACGCGGCCGCATTATCGCGAAAGCCGCACGCCTGATGGAAGAGCGAAAGGAAGAACTCGCTCAAATGCTCACCCGCGAAGAAGGCAAGACGATCTCCGAGGCACGCGGTGAACTGACGCGGGCGATCAACGTCGTCGAATTCTGCGCCGGCGAATCGCGCCGCATGAATGGCGAAACGATCCCGTCCGAACTACCCGCCAACTTCGCATACACAATCAAAGAACCGCACGGCGTCGTCGCCTGTATCACGCCGTGGAATTTCCCGATCGCGATACCCGCGTGGAAGATCGCCCCGGCACTTGTCGCTGGTAACACCGTGGTCTTCAAACCCGCGACGATCACACCGGGAACGGCAGTGATGCTTACCGAGATATTTAACGAAGCGGGATTGCCGCCCGGCGTTCTTAATCTCGTGCTCGGATCGGGCAGCGAAGCCGGCGACGAGATCGTCAACCATCCGGCCGTGCGCGCGATCTCGTTCACCGGTTCGAACGAGATCGGCATCAAGCTTTACCAGCAGGCAGCGGCCCGCGGCATTCCGGTACAGGCCGAAATGGGCGGGAAAAACCCGGTCGTCGTCCTCGAAGATTGCGACATGGAACTCGCCGTGGAATCGACCGCGCAAGGCGCGTTCGGCTCGACCGGGCAGCGATGTACGGCGACTTCGCGTGCGGTCGTGGTCGATCAGATCGCGGACGAGTTTGTCGAACGCATTGTCGAGCGTGCAAAAAGTTTTAAACTCGGCGACGGCAGCGACGCCGCAACGCACATCGGACCGTCCGTTGACGAAGGCCAGTTCGACACCGTTCTCAAATACATGGACATCGGCCGCGAGGACGGAGCGGAATTAAAATGCGGCGGCAAACGCGCAAGCGGCGACGGGCTCGACGATGGATATTTTGTCGAGCCGACCGTCTTCGACCGCGTCACCCCGGACATGCGCATCGCCCGAGAAGAAATATTTGGGCCGGTGCTTTCCGTTCTGCGGGTGAAGAATTTTGAAGAAGCGATGATCGTCGCGAACGATAGCGAGTACGGCCTCTCATCGTCCGTATTCACCAACGACGCGAACAACATCTACCGTTTCATCGACGAGATCGAAACCGGCATGACACACGTCAACTCGCCCACCACCGGCGGCGAAGCGCACATCCCGTTCGGCGGCACCAAATCCACCGGCATCGGCGCCCGCGAACAAGGCTCGACCTCGCTCGATTTTTACACGGAATTGAAAGTCGTCTACGTCGACTACACCGGCCGAAAGCGCGAAGGGAATTTGTATTAGAAGGAGACGTATAAATGGACGATGTCGAATTATTGAAACAGCAAGCTGTTAATCCAGACATTTTGTCGGAAGCCGGAAGCTATACATCGCCCCGGAGTTTTGGTGTTTACAAACTCGCGTCCAGAGGGGATGTAGGCAAGCGGTACCGTATCGGGAACCATCCGGTTCGAATGAACGAGCTAGTGCGAGAGTACGGCAGTTGTGAGGTCGAAGCCATTTTTCTCAGCCGAGAAAAAGCGGAGGAACTTGCAATCCTGTTAAATACTATTTATTGATCCAGTCGATGAGTTATATTTACAACATGAAAAATAATTACACTGCGGTCGTTAAGCATGACGCCGGGTGGTGGATCGGGTGGGTTGAGGAGGTTCCAGGTGTTAACTGCCAGGAAGCAACCAGAGAGGAACTGTTGGAAAGTCTTAAGCTCACGCTTCGCGAAGCACTCGAATTTAACAAGGCTGACGCGGTCGAAGCCGCTGGTCCCGAGTACGAGGAAGAATTGATCGCCGTATGAAGAAGCGAGACCTGATCCGCTATCTTCATTCCCAAGGATGCGAAATGCTGCGCGAAGGCAGTAGTCACTCCTGGTGGCATAATCCGACGCAAAACAAGCGATCGGCTGTGCCGCGCCATTCCGAAATAAATGACAATCTGATCAAGAAGATATGTAAAGATCTCGGGATTCCATCAGTAAAATAAGGAAATTTTTATGCGACCACACTTGATGATCGGAATTGCAGCCGTTTTTCTATTTCTCGCAGCTTGCCAGCCGCAGCCGGGAAACGTCGATCAAAGCGTGAACACAAACACAAATACAGCCGCCAACGCGAAATGGGACGCGTATGTTGGTCAGTTTTTGAACGACTATTTTACCGCCAACCCGCAGTTCGGCGTTTATCAGGGTAAGCATGAATTTGATGGAAAGCTTGCGGACTGGAGCGGGGCAGGACTGACGAAAGAGATCGCGCGGCTCAAATCGGAACGCGAAAAGGCGGCGGCGTTCAAGGACGATCAGCTTAATGAGCACCAGCGGTTTGAGCGTGATTATTTGATCGCGCAGATCGACAAAGATCTGTTCTGGCGCGAGACGGCCGACCAGCCGCATACCAATCCGTATTGGTATTCCGATTCGATCGACCCGGACGTTTACGTCTCGCGGCCGTATGCTCCGCTCGAGACTCGGATCAAGGCCTACACCGCGTACGCCAAAAATGTGCCGAACGCCCTGCAGCAGATCAAGACGAACCTGAAACTGCCGTTGTCGAAAAATCTTGCACGCATCGGCAGCCAGACGATCGGCGGGCTCGCGGATTTTTACGACAAGGACGTGGTCACTGTTTTCGCATCCGTCGCGGACGAGCAGTCGCAAAAGGATTTTAAGGAAGCTAACGCCGCGGCTTCGAAAGCCGTCCGGGAATTCAAAACCTGGCTCGACGAACAGGAAAAAACCGGCAGCGACAATTTCGCACTCGGTGCCGATAAGTTCAAAGCGATGCTCAAGCAGACGGAAGGCGTCGACATCGACCTTGCTCAACTCGAGGACATCGGCAAAAAGGATCTCGAACGTAATCTCGGTGCGATGAAGATCGAGTGCGACAAATACGCGCCCGGCATGTCGCTGATCGATTGCAGCAATAAGGCGTCCGCACACAAAGCCGACGGAACAAATGTCGTCGAGGCAGCGACCGCGCAGCTCATCGATCTGCGAAAGTTTATCGAGGAAAAGGACATCGTCACTGTGCCGGGAACCGAAGAGGCAAAGGTCGCGCAGGCACCGCCGTACAAAGCCTGGAACTTCGCGTACATAAACATTCCCGGCCCGTACGAGACGAACTTGCCGTCCGTCTATTACGTCTCGCCGCCCGATCCGACCTGGGACGCGAAAAAGCAGCAAGAGTATATTCCCGGCAAGGGCAGCTTGCTGTTCACGTCAGTCCACGAGGTTTACCCGGGCCACTTTTTACAATTCCTGCACTCGAACAGATCAAAATCCAAATTCGCGCAGGTCTTCGTCGGCTATGCCTTTGCCGAGGGCTGGGCACATTACACCGAGGAGATGATGTACGACGCCGGCCTCGGTGCGGGCGACCCGGAAATGCATATCGGGCAGCTGCAGGAAGCATTGCTAAGGAATGTCAGATTTCTTTCCGCGATCGGGATGCACACGAAAGGCATGACAGTTGCAGAATCGAAAAAGATGTTCATCGAACAGGGGCTGCGGTCCGAGGGCGAGGCGGATCAGCAGTCCGCACGCGGGACGTTCGACCCGGCGTATCTGAACTACACTCTCGGCAAGCTGATGATCAGCAAACTGCGTGAGGACTGGACATCGACTCGCGGCGGCCGTCAGGGGTGGAAACAGTTCCACGACGCGTTTCTCTCATACGGCGGCCCGCCGATCCCACTCGTCCGCAAAGCAATGATGGGCAAGGACGATAAAGGCACTTTGTTTTGATAAAAGAGTGCCCGTGAATTAGCGAAAGTAAGCGTGCAGTAAATCTATTAAGACTATTGAATTCGGTTTTTGTGATCCTGTATCTTATTCGCGATGATTCGGGTTATTCGCGGGCAAAAAAATCTAATTATGAATCCACAAGAACAACGATCGACGGTTTCGGACGCGGTCCGGAAGCACAAGGAATTTCTCTTTCCCGCGGTGGCGACGTATTACGCCGAACCGCTGGCGCTGGTCAAGGGCGAGGGCGAGTACGTCTGGGACGATCAGGGGAACCGATATCTCGACTGTTTCGGCGGCGTTCTGACCGTCAGCGTCGGGCACGCAAATCCGCGTGTGAATGCCGCGATCATCGAGCAGACGAATAAAATTCAGCATACGTCGGCGTTATACGCGAATGAAAATCAATCGAACCTCGCCGAAAAGCTGGCCGAGATAACGCCCGGCGACCTGAAAAAGTCGTTTTTCACTAGCAGCGGAACCGAGGCTGACGACACGGCGATCATGGCCGCGAAACTCGCAACGGGCCGCAACGAGATCGTCGTGCTGCGGCACAGTTATTCGGGCCGTTCGGCGACGGCGCTTTCGGCTACGGGGCATTCAAATTGGCGGCCCGTGTCGGCGCAGGTCGCGGGCATCGTTCACGCCCGTGCGCCGTATTGTTATCGATGTCCGTACAACATGACGCCCGACAATTGCGGTGCCGCGTGTGCCGATGATGTCCGCGACGTTATCGAAACGACGACCACCGGCGAGATCGCGGCTTTCATGGCCGAACCCATTCTCGGCGTCGGCGGATTTATCGTGCCGCCGGCCGGTTATTTCGAACGCGTTTACGAGATCGCCCGCAAACACGGCGGCCTTTGCATTTCGGACGAGGTCCAGACCGGCTGGGGCCGCACCGGCGACAAATGGTTCGGCATCGAGCAGTGGAACGTCACGCCTGACATCATGACCTCTGCCAAGGGAATGGCCAACGGCGTGCCGATCGGCTGGACGATCGCGACGCCCGATGTTGCCGACAAATTCCCGGGGCTGACCTTCGCCACGTTCGGCGGCAACCCGGTGTCGATGGCCGCCGCACTCGCGGTGATCAAATTGATCGAGGACGACGACCTTCGCACGAACGCCCGCGTTGTCGGCAATTACCTCCGCGAAAAACTCGGCGAGCTAAAGGAAAAATACTCGATCATCGGCGACGTACGCGGAATGGGACTGATGCAGGGGATCGAACTTGTTCGCGACAGAACAACAAAGGAACCCGCACCCGACGCCGTCCTCAAAGTCTTCGAAGAAACCAAACGCCAAGGCGTCCTCATCGGCAAAGGCGGCTTGTACGGCAACGTCATCCGCACCGGCATGATGCTCAATTCGACAAAGGATAACGTCGATGAACTTGTCCGGGCTCTGGATGCGGGACTAGCTATTTGTTAAAACCCCTAAATTAGATGACGTTATGAAGTTGAAGTTTTTGTTTGGAACCTTATTTCTCTTTCTGTTGACCGGTAGCGGTCCGGCGCAATCGTCAAACGCTGAGCAGTCTGGGATACGAGGAGAAGTAGTCAACTACGAATTAGGAGCTATCATCATAGCCGCAAAAATCACGATTTCTGCAAAGTCCTTTCGGCGCGAAATCCGAACAGATTCAAATGGTTATTATGAAATTCGGCTTCCTGCTGACAGTTACCTTGTCGAAATCGAGGCTTTAGGCTTTCGCAAGGTCCAACGAAAAAAACTAAAAATTGATGGCAAAGGTCTTTTCACGTACAACGTAAATATGGGGGTCGACAAGAGTCAAACGGTTAATCAGGAACATCCGTGACCGTATGCGGAGTCTTCGTTATGAAAGTACTAATCAAAAATGGTCGTGTCGTTACTGCTGTAGACGACTACAAAGCTGACATACTTATCGAAGATGAAACGATTTCCGTGATCGGCAAAACGCTCGATATGGAAGCCGATGTTGTTATCGACGCGGCAAGTAAACTTGTGTTTCCCGGCGGGATCGATCCGCATACGCATATGGAATTGCCGTTCGGCGGGACGTCGTCCAGCGATGATTTTTTTACGGGGACGCGGGCGGCGGCGTTTGGCGGGACGACGACGATCATCGATTTCGCGGTGCAGACGAAGGGCGAATCGATGACCGCGGGCGTAGATGCGTGGCACAAAAAGGCTGAGGGCAAGACGGCGATCGACTACGGTTTTCATCTCATCACGACCGAGTTCGAGGACGGCGACGAGAAAGAGATGTACAAGCTAATGGACGAGGGCATCACTTCGTTCAAGCTGTTTATGGCGTATCCCGGCGTTTTTTTGGCGGATGACGCGACGATCTTTCGGGCGATGAGCGCCGCGGGAGCACGCGGCGGATTGATCTGCATGCATGCCGAGAATGGCATCGTTATTAACGAGATCATAAAACGTTTTTTGAAGGACGGCCGCACCGCGCCGAAATACCACGCTCTAACACGCCCGACCATCGCTGAGGCCGAAGGCGTCCACCGCGCGATCGCGATCGCCGAAATGGCCGAGTCGCCGGTTTACATCGTCCATCTGAGCTGCACGGACGCACTCAACCAGATCAGGCAAGCACGCGACCGTGGCATCGCGGCGTTCGCCGAGACTTGCCCGCAATATCTTTTTCACTCGATCGAAGATTACGGCGACGAATTCGAAGGTGCAAAATACGTGATGACGCCGCCGCTTCGCGAAAAGCACAACCAGGCGGAGCTCTGGAAAGGCCTGAAAATGGACGACCTCCAGGTGATCTCGACCGATCACTGTCCGTTTTGCATGAAGGAGCAAAAGGAGCTCGGCAAAGATGACTTCTCCAAGATCCCGAACGGTGCGCCCGGCGTCGAAAACCGCATGTCGCTGATCTACAACGGCGGGGTTGTGGAGAATAGAATTTCGCTCAACCGCTTCGTTGAGTTAACGTCGACGGCGGCCGCAAAGATGTTCGGGCTGTTCCCGAAAAAGGGAACGATCGCCGTCGGCTCGGACGCCGATATCGTGATCTTCGACCCGGAAAAAGAACACACCTTCGGCGTCGACAACGAACACATGAACGTCGATTATTCCTCGTACGAAGGCTGGAAAGTTAAAGGCAAAGTCGAGACCGTCATCCAACGCGGCCGCGTCGTTATTGAGAACGGTAAGCACATGGGCCGGGCCGGGGACGGGGAATTTTTGAAACGTGGAACCTGTGTTAACGTTTAGATATACGCCTTGAACGAAACATCGCGTGCACGCCATGAAACGTTGCCCCGCATGCCGTCGCGATTATTTTGACGACAGTCTGCGATTCTGTCTCGACGATGGAAGTGCGCTGCTCGATGGCCCGGCGACAGCGGCTGCAACGCTCATCTTGCCCGCAAATGCCGCCGAGCAAACGCTTTTACGCGACGACGCTCAAGCCCAAGCAATCTCCTCATCATCTGGCGTTGCACGGTTTTACGAAGACCCGCTGATCGGTCGCATTAAGGAACTGACGGAGGTCAAGTCGCTGCTCGCGGACACTGACGTCCGGATGGTAACGCTGACCGGCATTGGCGGAACCGGTAAGACGCGGCTTTCCATAGAGATAGCTCAGCAGATAAAGGACGATTTTCCGGACGGAGTTTTCTTCATCGAACTCGCGGCGGTAAGCGACCCGATGCTGGTCGCGCCCGCAATAGCTCACGCACTTGGCGTAAAGGAAATGGGTCGCTCGACAGTCCTCGAAGCTCTCAAAGACCACCTGCGTGACCGTTCGACGCTGCTTGTGCTGGACAATCTCGAACAGGTCGCAGCGGCCGGCGTGCCGCTCGCTCAATTATTGAGGAGCAGTGCCGGCCTGAAGGTACTCGCCACCAGCCGCGAGCTGCTTAAATTAAGAGTGGAAACTGAATATCAGCTTCCGCCGCTTGCTCACGCTTCGCCTAGCGGCGGCGAATCTTTATCGGCTCTGATGGAGTTCGATTCAGTGCTCTTATTCATCGAACGTGCCCGTCGAGCACGGCCCGATCTGCAACTTACCGAGGACACGGTCCGGGACATTTCCAAAATATGCTGCAAGCTTGACGGCCTGCCGCTGGCGCTCGAACTTGCGGCCGCTCGTGCAAAGGTCCTTTCGGCCTCAGAGATCCTCGCGAAACTCGAAAACAGCCTCGCACTTTTAACCGGCGGCGCCAAGGATCTTCCGGGAAGACAGCAGACAATGCGTTCCGCGATCCAATGGAGTTTCGACCTTTTATGTGACGAAGAACGGGAAATATTTCGATCGCTGGCGGTTTTCGAAGGCGGCTTTACGTTTATGGCGGCCGAATCGGTCATCGGAAGTTCCGGTAGGACGGACAACATACTGGATCTTGTAACGTCGCTGACCGAAAAAAGCCTGCTTGTCACCGAAAGGCGTGGGACGAGAGAACCTCGTTTTCGAATGCTAACTGTCGTTCGAGACTTTGCTTTGGAAACGCTCGGCAACAGTACCGACGCTTTGTCAATTAACCGAGCGCACGCCGAATATTTTCTGTCGCGGGCGCTTGAGGCTGAACCGCATCTTCGCGGCGAAGGTTCGGCCAAGTGGATGAATGTTTTGAAAACAGAGCTCAACAATATTCGTGCAGCGATCCGTTGGGCGCTGGAGAATGAACCCGCAATGGCGGCAAGATTAGTTGCTGCCGTCCGTCATTTCTGGACGATACACGGCCACATTCGAGAAGGACAGCATTGGCTGGACGAAGTATTGAATAAGACGCCGGAAATATCGTCGGAGCTGCGTTGGGAACTGCTTACCGGTCTGGGCAATATGACCCAGTTTCGCGGCGATTTCGATGCGGCATTGGGCATCTACGTCGAGAGCCTCGAGGTCAGCCGCTCATCGAACGATCAACGGCGCATTGCTCAATCGCTTCGCGGTATAGCTGCGATCGAATACATGCAGTCAGATCTTGCGTCGGCCCGCGAACGCATCAACGAAGCCCTTGAGATATGCAGGTCGATCAATGACGACTTTGGCTCGGGTGCGGCCCTTGCGCGCCTCGGCGACATCGCGTTTTCGGAAGGAGATATGTCGGAAGCCCGTCTACGATCCGCCGAAGCGCTCGCGATCTTTACCAGGCTCGGCTATGCACAGGGCATCGCGTCAAAGCTCGGAAACCTCGGTACGGCCGAGCTTCTAGACGGCGAGATCGAATTGGCCGCAGTGCACATGCGGCAGTGCCTCGACACATGCATCGAGATCGGCGACGAGGTTAATATCCGTCTTGTTTTAGAAGGCTTTGCGGCTCTAATGTTCGACGCGGGCGACCATCGAAACGCAGCGCGGCTTTTCGGTGCCGCAGAAGGCCTCGGCGACGCAATAGAATTCGTGCTTGAGCCTGCCGAGCGGCGGTTTCACGATATTTATTATCAAAAGCTTCTGGATGTGTCCAATGCCGACGAATTCGCAAAAGCCCACGCTGAAGGGCGTAGAATGAACGGGACCGAAGCCGTTTCACTGGCGCTCTCATTCGATGAAAGGGACCTGAGTTAGGTACAGAAGGCCGACTCGCCGCAAATTGCCAGCGGCGGGTCGGCCTTTTTCGAATAAGGCTTATTGTTACGGAAGTTGCAGGTCGGTCGCCGTTGCGACGAGTTTATTGTAGACCAATGGAGTTGTGCTGAGAGTTCCGAGAATTCCACCGTTCGCGTCCGTCGGATCTTCAGCCGGCAGATACGACCGCGTCCGCGCTTTTGTCCTGGTTATCGTCGTGCCGTTGGTGATATCAAAAACGTAGGTCGAACGGAAATGCCGCCAAAGCCGGACGTCGGCAACGGTGCCAAAATTTGGGTCGGCGGCCGACGCTTCATATGACGCGGATATAAGTGTTACCAATAGATTGCCGTTATCACGGCATTTCCAACTTCCGATATTTATCGAACCTGTTCCCAGGCTTGTCTGGTAATCAGGCAGTCCGGTCCAGTATTGTGTGACTGTTCCGTCGCCGTGCAGCGTGAGCTGAAACAAAAATGCGTGAAGATTGCCATCGCCAATCGCGTCCGTCGCCGGCGAAGCACGGGTGTAAGTCCCAACAAATGCACCGGTTGAGCAACTGTCGGCCAGCGCCGGCACCACCGCGAATACGCATAGAATCATCAACACAAACGTAATTTTCTTGAACATATTTTCGATCTCCGATTTTTTAGATAGGTATGGCCGAGTTCCGAAATAGGCAAGCGTCCACAAAGGCAGCTTGGCCGATCGCGTCCTCAGCTGGGGACCCGACAAGCTTTTGGGCCGGCCGGGCAGATGGGCATATTGTTTTCGTGCAGCAATTTCGGCTCTATCGCCGAAGACTGAGAAACTTCGTGAATCGCCGCGGCCGGGTTGATAACAGGCCGCGGAAATTATTATATTTATTGACCGAGTTCAGTAAGGAGTTTTGCGGACTTTATGATGATCCGTCTTGCGAACCGCCAATTGAGGACAAAGTACGCAGCACTCTTTCAGCGTTATCCAACCTGGGCGAGTTGGCAATACCGCTCACGATCTGATGTTAGATACGTTGCAAGCTAAAATGAAAACACACATCACGGGCCTATTGGTCACAGTTTCGATTCTGAACGGAATGATCTTCGGTTCATCGGTCCTCGGTCAAAAGGCGAGCCTCGGCACCGTCGTGTCGCTGACGAATGCGTATGATGCTTTCGGGAAAGAAGGCCGCGGACTAAAGCAGGACTTCGGTTTTTCGTGCGTAATTAAGTATCGCGGTAAGACGATACTGTTCGATTCCGGCACGGACGCCCGGGTATTCGAGAACAACATCAAAGCGCTCAAGATCGACCTGCGAAAAGTGGACGTGGCGATCGTCTCGCATGGTCACTACGACCACATCGGCGGTTTCGATTACCTGATCAGCCAAAACCCGAAGGTGAAGATCTATTGCCCCAACGATTTTTTCTCGCTCGGCGCACCGACCGTGTTCCCGTTCCGCGAGGCGGAGCCTGCGGTTGCGAAAACGCTGCCAAAGGACGAACAGTACTTCCGCGGCGAACGCGTCGTCGAAGGAATGGTCACGGTTCCGACCGGGCGATTTTGGAGATCGAATGTGGAATATTTGACGGCCGCAAAAGAGGTTTTGCCGGGACTCACACTCGTTCCGACCACGTCCAAACTGATGGGCACATTCATCAAATATCCGCCTTTCGAGACCAACCCGCAGTTTGTCGGCATGCCGGAATTGTCCGCCTCGTTCGCAACGGATAAGGGCCAGATCATCATCTCCGGCTGCTCGCACAGCACGATCGAAACGATCATCCAGGAAGCTCTGAAATTAAATCCCGGCAAGATCTATCTGGTTGCCGGCGGCTTTCATCTGATACCGTACAACCGCGATTACATCGAGCCGCTCGCGAGGCGAATGCACAGGGAATACGGCGTCGAAAATGTCGCCCCCGCGCACTGCACGGGCCATCTCGGATTCTCGATCTTCGAAAAGGAATTTGGAGTAAATTATAAATTTTTCGGACTTGGAGAGACGCTCGAGCTCTAGCCGCGTATGAACTTTAACCTGACGCGTTTGTTGAAATACGCCGCCATCGGGATCGTCGCGGTTCCGTTGTCCATCCTCACGCACGAGCTTGGGCATTTCGCCGCTTACCATTTTTTCGGTGCGGGTAACGTCCAACTGCACTCGGCGTCGGTTTCGGCGGACAAGGAAATGCTCAGCGGCGGGCAGATCGCGGCGGCTAATATTCTTGGACCGCTGATCACTTATCTTACGATCGCGATCGCGTATTTTTTGACGAGGCGAAGGTACGTCGCGTTTTGGGTGATCCTTGCGCTCGCCGCCCCGCTCGGCCGGATCGTCAACGCGATATATACGTTCTTTCGGGCTCTCGGCTACCAACCGAACCCGAATTTCGACGAGTACAATTTTGCGAAGAATCTCGGCTTTGAACCGCTACTGATCTCGATTCCGACGATCTTGATCGTGATCGGCACGCTTGTTTACTTCGTACGCAAAGGCTGGTTCGAAGGCGGCGTGGGCGAGGTCGCCGCGCTCGTTTTAAGTTTGGTTTCCGGTATCGCAGTGTGGTTCACAGTCGGGCCTTATCTTTTACCGTAAATGACCACAATATTTTCCGACCGCGCACTGTCCCAAAAGATTGAACGTGCGGAGGCGCGTTCGAACGCAGATTTTGTCGAGACGCGTGCTCGGCTGATGCCTGAAAGCGGAGCCGCGTGGATCGACGTGGGCGGTGTTTACGCGATGTTTGACGGAGCGGAATCGCCGTGTACACAGACCTTTGGGCTGGGAATGTTCGACACGATCGGCGAAGCGGAACTCGATGAGATCGAGGCCTTTTTTGCGACGCACTCCGCGCCTGTTTTTCACGAGGTCAGCCCGATGGCCGATCCTTCGATAATGCCGATGCTGAACGAGCGCGGCTATCACCCGATCGAGCTCAGCAGCGTTTTGTGCCGGCCGCTTGACTCGCAGTTCACTTCCGGCGTTTCGCTGAATTCGAGTATTACGACGCGCGTCATTGAGCCGCACGAGGTTGATCTGTGGGCACGGACGTCGGCCAACGGATGGGCGACCGAACACGAGTCTCTTGCCGAATTTATGTTCGCTTTCGGACGCGTGAGTTCTCAGTGCGCCGGTGCGTATCCATACATCGCCGAGCTCGACGGCACGGCGATCTCGACCGGAATGCTGTTCATTCACGACGGCATCGCGATGCTCGCCGGCGCCAGCACGATCCCTGACGGCAGGAACCGTGGAGCCCAAAACGCGCTGCTCGACGCCCGCCTGAGGTTAGCCGCCGGACAGGGCTGCACGCTTGGGATGATGGCTGCTGCTCCCGGCAGCCAATCGCAAAAAAATGCGCAGAAGAATGGCTTCCAAATAGCGTATACTCGCACGAAATGGCATTTGGCGCGTTGACCGTTGGCGTTCACCAACAGATCGAAACAATATGAAACGATGCCCCGAATGCAGGCGGGACTATTATGACGACACGCTGAGTTTCTGTCTCGACGACGGCAGCGCGCTGCTCGAAGGGCCGGGCAGCGGTCCGGTGTCGATCGACGAACCGGCGACCGCGATGCTGCACCGGACCGACGCCGCCGGTGAAGCGAAGACCTCCAGCCAAACGCACACGACTGACCGGACAGCCATTCTTCCGAACCTTATCGTTTCCCCGGCGGCTGCCACGGCTTCGCGCAAAAATTCTTTGATCGCGGGTGTTGTCGGCGTCATTCTGGTGACCGCGCTCGGCCTCGGAAGCTATTGGCTGTACGGCCGCGACGGATCGAAGCAGATCGAGTCGATCGCCGTGATGCCGTTCGCGAACGGCAGCGGCGCTGCTGACCTCGATTATCTGTCCGACGGCATGACCGAAACGCTGATCCGCAGCCTGTCGCAACTGCCGAACCTCAACGTCAAATCACGCAGCTCTGTATTTCGATATAAGGGAAAAGAGGCTGACGCGAGAACTATAGGGAAAGAGCTCGGCGTTCAGGCCGTGCTGAATGGGCGAGTAATTCAACGCGGCGATAAACTCTCCCTCAATCTCGAACTCATCAACACGGAGAACGAAAACGTGATATGGGCTGATGAGTATGACCGCAAGTCATCTGATCTGGTATCGCTGCAGAACGATATCGCACGCGACGTTTCCGACAAGCTTCGTCTGAAATTGACCAGCGGCGACGAGCAGAAGCTGGCCAAGAGCTACACTCTCGATCCCGAAGCGTACCGGCTTTATCTGCAGGGAAGATACTATTGGAATAAAAGGTCCGGCAGCGAATTCGAAAAGGCCGAAAACTTTTTCAGACAAGCAGTAGAAAAGGACCCGAACTTCGCTCTCGGTTACGTCGGCCTTGCCGATACGAACGAAGACGAAGACCGCCCGTTAAAAAAGCAATATATCCGGAAAGCTCTGGACCTTGACGGCCAGTTGGCGGAAGCTCATGCTTCGCTCGGCTACCAGTACATGATGGATTACGACTGGGCCGCATCGGAACGCGAACTGAAGCGGGCCGTGGAGTTGAACCCGAACTACGCACCGGCACACGCCTGGAACGGCGTTCGCCTTATGATGCTTGGGCGTTATGTCGACGCGATGGCTTCGATACAGCGGGCATTGGAGATTGACCCGAGCTCGAACGGAATCAATTTTTATCACTGCGTCCTGTTATACATGTCGGGCAACACCGATGAGAGCATTCAGCAGTTCAGGCGGTATGCCGAAATTGAGCCGGGATTCGTTTGGACCCACACCTGGCTTGCGCGCATTTACCGCGAGACCGGCAACCGCGCCGCGTCGGTCGACGAACGCTCGTTAGCATATGAGACCGGCGGCCAGCCGGAGAATGCTCGACGCTTGCGCGAAGCGTTCGCGAAAGAAGGCTGGGACGGTTACCTGCACCAATTCGTCCGCTTGGGCGGCGGTCACAGCGGAACGTACAGGGCCAGCGTGATCGGCGATGCGAGCTTCCTCGCGGAGTTGGGCGAAAAGGAAAAGGCGATGGACGCGCTTGTCGCTGCCGGCGAGAGAGGAGACTTTTGGCTTTTCACGATCAAGGTGGATCCGTTCATGAAAGATCTGCGCCGCGATCCGCGGTTTCAGACTTTGGTGAAAAAGTTCGACGCCGATCAGTAGGCGTCCGGTGCATATGAAACGTTGCCCTGAATGCAGGCGGGACTACTACGACGCGACGCTGCTTTATTGCCTCGATGACGGCTCGCGTCTGGTCGACGGCCCGACTTCGTCCGATGAGCCCGCGACCGCGTTTCTCCATTCGACCGCCTCGGCAAACGAAGCGGACATGCGAGCTCAGGTCCATTCGACCGACCAGACGGCTGTCCTGCACGCTGGCTCGGGCGACATCTCTCAACCCGCACCGCGGCGCGACAGAAGAATGTGGGCGATACCCATCGTGGTGGCGATAGTGCTTCTCGGCGGTCTGTTCGGGTATCGATATTTGAACACCGCGGCCGGCGAGCAGATCAGTTCGATCGCGGTAATGCCGTTCTCGTACGACAGCGGGAACGCCGATATCGAATATATTTCCGACGGTATGACGGAGACGCTGATCAAGAGCCTGTCGGGTTTGCCGGGACTCGACGTGAAGCCTCGTTCGTCCGTCTTTCGATATAAAGGCAAGGACACTGATCTGCAGACGATCGGCAAGGAGTTGAACGTGCAGGCGGTACTGAACGGCCGCGTGGCACAACGGGCCGACCAGTTGACGCTCAGCCTCGAGCTGGTCGATGTTCAAAAGAACAGCGTGATCTGGACCGAGCAATATAAACGCAAACAGTCAGACATTGTATCGCTGCAGAGCGAGATCGCAAGGGACGTGTCGTCGAAACTGAAGAGCAAACTCTCGGGAATGGAAGAGGCCAAGGTTACCACCGCCGCTACGACAGATCCCGATGCTTACCAGGCGTACTTGAAAGGTCGTTATTACTGGAACCGGCGGACGGCGGACAACATTAAGAAAGCGATCGAGCAGTTCAAGGCCGCAACGGAGCGGGACCCGAATTACGCGCTCGCGTACGTCGGCCTCGGCGATTGCTACGCCGTTTTGGGTGAGTATGCCGGCACGCCGACTAGCGAAATCGCTCCGCGGTCAAGAGAGTTCGCCGAACGTGCGATCTCGCTCGATGATCGTTTGGCTGAACCGCATGCGACGCTCGGCAACGTCCATGAGCAGTTGTGGGAATGGGACGACGCGGAACGGGAATACAAAAAGGCGATCGAACTTAATCCCAACTACGCGACCGCATATCATTGGTATTCGATCTTCCTGAAAGTCACGGGACGGTTTGACGAGGCCGCCGTCGCGATCAAACGAGCGAAGGAGCTCGATCCGCTGTCGAACGTGATCTCCATCAACATCACGCGGCTTTATCAGCTCCAGAATAACCACGACGCAGCGATCGAGAACACGCTCAAAATAATCGAACTCGACCCCGGCTTTTCACCGGCCTACGAGTACATCGGGCTTTCATATCTGGCAAAAGGGCAAAATGCGGACGCGATAGCGGCGCTCGAAAAAGGCGTCGAAACGAGCAACCGTGCTAGCGTGGCGTTATGCGACCTCGGCTACGGATACGCCGTCACCGGAAAACGGGCGGAAGCCGAGGCGATCATCAAAGAACTAGAAGAAAAGTACGAAAAGAAACAGGGAACCGGCCGGTACATTGCCGGTGTATACGCTGGACTTGGCGACAAGGACCGGGCGTTCGAATGGCTCGAGAAAGACTTTCAGGCCCGCAACGGCGAACTCGGAAACATCAAGTGGGCGATGCCGTACGATTCACTCCGCGGCGACCCGCGATTCAAAAATCTGATGAAGCGCATGAAACTTCCGGAATAGAATCTATGAAACGATGCCCCGAATGCCGAAGGGATTATTTCGACGATACGCTGCTGTATTGTCTCGATGACGGAACTTCGCTTCTCGAAGGGCCGGGGAGTTTTGACGGTCCAGCAACCGCTGTCCTGAACACGGGCAACACGGGCGGCAACGCACCCACACGCACTTTCGACGCGTCATTGACGGAACGGACAGCAGTGCTTCCCGCTCGAACGGCAGATTACCCCGCGAACGCTGCGTCGCGGAAAAACCTGGTGATCACGGGGCTTTTGGGTGTTTTGCTGTTGACGGTCATAGGCGTCGGCGGATTTATTTATTACGGCCGCGCTCCGTCGAAACAGATCAGCTCGATCGCCGTTCTCCCCTTCGAAAACCGAAGCGGCAATGCGGACTCCGATTACCTTTCGGACGGCTTGGCCGAATCTCTGATCTACCGCCTTTCGCAGCTTCCGGATCTGAAGGTCAGTCCGACGAGTTCCGTTATGCGGTACAAAGGCAAAGAGTCGGACATCGCCGTTATCGCTAAAGAACTCGATGTCGACGCCGTCATGTCAGGACGTCTCACGCAGCGGGGCGATTCGCTGCTCATAAGCGTCGAACTCGTCGACGCGCGTACGAACAAACTTCTGTGGGGCGAACAGTACGACCGCAAGATGGCCGATCTGCTCGCGACTCAGCGTGAGATCGCGACGTCGATCGCGCAGAAGCTCGAACTGAAACTCGCCGGCACCGACGCAAAAGGCGTCACAAAACGGTATACCAATAACAACGAGGCGTATCAGCTATACCTGAAGGGCCGGTTTTATTTCGCGAAGCGGACGAAGAACGACATTTACAAAAGTATCGAGATCTTTCAGCAGGCGGTGAAACTGGACCCGAGCTTCGCGCTCAGCTTTGTCGGGATCGCCGAAGCGTGGACAGTCATTCCGTCATTTCCGTACGCTTCGCCGAGCGAAGCGATGCCAAAGGCAAAGGCCGCGGCCGATACGGCGGTCGAGATCGACCCCGACCTGCCGGAGGCACACACAGTTCTCGGCATGATCGCCGCAGCATCATGGGACTGGGCAAAGGCGGAGAGTGAATTCAAACGTTCGCTCGAGCTCGATCCAAACCTAGCTATCACACACTACCGTTACGCTTGGACGTATCTCAGTCCGGTGGGACATCACGACGAAGCGATCGCCGAAATGAAGATCGCCATGGATAAAGAGCCGCTTAATTTGATTCAAGGTGCGAACTTTGCCGGCGTTCTGATATACGCCCGCCGATTCGACGAGGCCGTCGAGCAGGCAAAAAAGACGTACGACCTCGATCCCGATTTTTTCGGCGGCAAAAATTGGCTTTGCCACGCGTATAACATGAAGGGAATGTACGCCGAGGCACTGGCGGTTTGTGAGAATTCCCCGGATCCGGACGTGCCGTTCCTCGCCGCTACCGGCTACGCGTATACCAAGCTTGGACAATTGGATAAAGCCGCGAATGTTATGATCCGTTGGCGCGAAGAGTCGAAAAGACGCTACGTGATAAATTACTGGGTCGCCGTCAATTATGCCGCGTTGGGTGACAAGGACGCCGCGTTCGTCGAACTTGAAAAAGCATACGCGGCGCACGACTGGTTCCTGCAGCGGATCAAGACCGACCCGTTCCTCGACCCGCTCCGCGACGATCCGCGTTTCGATGAGCTTGTACGGCGCCTTCGGTTTCCAGTGTGAGATTGCTTCGATAACTATGAAGAAATGCCCGACGTGCGGACGGAATTATATCGACGAGACGCTTAACTTCTGTCTCGAGGACGGAGCTCCGCTTATTTTCGCACGCTCGACCGAACCGCTGACAGAAGTGCTGCCGTTTCCCGGCCCGTTGACGGACCATTCGACCCGGCATTTTCCGACTGCGTCGGCTGAAAATGTGGAATCGTCAAACGCGATCGCCGTTCTGCCGTTCGTCAACATGAGCCGCGACGAAGACATCGATTATTTTTCCGACGGCCTCGCCGAGGAACTCCTCAACGTCCTTTCAAAGATCCGCGGCCTGCGCGTCGCGGCTCGTACGTCCGCATTTTCGTTCAAGGGAAAACAGACGACCGTCACCGAGATCGGACGCGCGCTCAACGTCGCGTCCGTGCTCGAGGGCAGCATTCGGATGTCGGGCAAGCGAATCAGGATCTCGGTCCAGCTCGTGAAGGCCTCGGACGGCTTTTATCTCTGGTCGAGAACGTACGACCGGACATTGGACGATATCTTCGCCGTGCAGGACGACATCGCCCGATCAGTGGTGACCGAGCTGCGAGCTATGCTAAGCGACCGTGGCGCGATCACTCTCACGGATTCCGCCGTGATATCGGAAGTCGCCGACGCAGTCCGAGGCCGGGCCGACAGCCCAGAGGCACAGCGGCTCATGCTGCTCGGCCGCTTTTTCCTCGACCGCACGACCCTCGAGGACACGGATAAGGCGATCGACGATTTTCGCCGGGCGCTCGATATCGATCCGGAGTTCGCACTCTGCTGGGCCGAATTAGGGCGTGCGTACTCGGTCCAGGCAGGCCGCGGCTGGATTCCGGTCGCCGAAGGCTTTGACCGCGCCCGCGAGGCGATCGACCGGGCACTTGCGCTAGAGCCGGATCTTGCCGAGGCCCACGCCCAACTCGGCCGCGTGCAACTGACCAACGATTGGGATCTGAAGAAGGCGGAAGTGTCGTACCGCCGCGCGCTCGAACTCGCTCCCGGCAGTTCGTCCGTACTCGACGGTGCGAGCGTGCTGGCGTATAAGCTCGGCCGATTTGACGAGGCACTCGATCTCGGCCGCAAGGTGCTTTTGCAGGACCCGCTGAGTGCGGCATTCTGGCACAATCTCGGGCTGACCGCTCATGCCGCCGGCCAACTTGTCGAATCAGAGAAAGCTTTCCGCCGTGCATTAGAGATCGTGCCGCAGCGATTCGTCTCGAGGGCCCTGCTTGCGCTGGTGCTGATGGACGAAGGGCAGACGGAAGCGGCGTTAACGGAAGCTGCGAGCGAGCCCGAGGAATTTTGGCGCCTCTGGGCGCTCGCGATCCTGCACTCGCTCGCCGGCAGCACAGATGCGGATGCCGAACTTGAACGTCTTGTCGCGGAATATTGGGACGGGAATGCCTACCAGATCGCCGAAGTTTTCGCGGTACGCGGCGAAACCGATCACGCGTTCGAGTGGCTGGAACGCGCGTACAAAGAGCGTGACTCGGGTGTCACGCATGCGAAGGTAAACCCGCGTTTCCGCCTGCTCCACGACGATCCGCGGTGGCGGGCATTTCTGAAGAACGTCGGATTCGAAGTTTGACGCCGGACCGCCATCGATCCGGCGTTTCTTAGGTTATTTTGTGTTTGGTTCCTGAAATTCGTCGGCGTTATCGTCGTCGAACAGCTCATCGCCCGGCACTTGGATCAAACCCGCGTTCGGGTCGCGTTTGGTGTTCGGCTCCTGTTTCGTATTTGGTTCACGCACGAGGTCGGCGTCCGTATTTTGATCGTTATTCATAATATCTCCATTATCGACAAGTTTCTTACGTTAAACCGGCGGCAGCGACGCAGACGATAGCGAGACGGTCTCTCGCAGTCGGCCGGACACAATAACTCGGTTTATGTTTCGTACTCTAATCTTGCCCATATTTGTTGTCAACAAATTTATGATCGGCGTAGACGGCACACGCGCGGCATGATCTACCGCCAAAAACATTGATTCGGCCGGGATTGAAGCTATAATGGCAGGCGTTGCAAAGTCGAGTGAGAAAGCCGAGCGACTTCTGATCGTACAAACGCGTGTCCCGAAGACGCTATCGTCTTCCGCTGTTGAACGATCGAACCGATGAAACGATGTCCCCATTGCAGGCGCGATTATCTGGACGAGACTCTCAGTTTCTGTCTGGACGACGGTACGGCGCTGCTCGAAGGCCCGGCGTCGGAACCAGATACCGCGATCCTGCCGAGCGATATTTCGACGTCCGAACCGCCGCCGCGTCAAATTGAGCAGCCATTGCGTGATGAGAACGCCGCCGCTCGCACGTCCCTCGCTTCGCGGCCATGGATATTGCCGTTGATCGTCGTTGCCGTTCTGTCTGCGGCCGGCTTTATCGCTTATGTGTATTGGCCGTCCGGCGACCGTGTAAAACCTATCGATTCGGTCGCCGTGCTGCCTTTTCAAAACAAGAACACCGACGCGGACACCGAATATCTCTCAGACGGCCTCGCCGAATCGCTCATCTACCGCCTGTCCCAACTCCCCGATCTGAAAGTCTCGCCGACGAGCTCCGTCTTTCGGTATCAGGGAACTGAGATCGATCCGGTGAAAGTCGGTACAGAGTTAGGCGTCAGTGCCGTCTTGTCCGGGCGAATTGTGCAGCACGGCGACAGGCTGACGATCAGCGCCGAACTGACGGACGTTCGCAATAACAAACTGCTTTGGGGCGAACAGTACGACCGCAAGATCTCCGAATTGCTTTCGACGCAGCGTGAGATCGCACGCGAGATCGTTGACAAGCTCAGGCTCAGAATCTCGGGTGACGAAAGAGGCATCGCGAAGCAATACACAGAGAGTAACGAAGCATATCAGCTCTATCTCAAGGGAAGATTTTATTGGGGCAAGCGAAACGCCGATCCGCTAAAAAAAGCGATCGACTATTTCAATCAGGCGATCGAGATAGATCCGGGTTTCGCTCTCGCGTATGCCGGACTGGCGGATTGTTATGTAGTGCCGGCGATCCAAATGGCGCCGCGTGCGGTCATGCCGAAAGCCAAGGCGGCCGCCATTCGCGCGCTGGAGCTGGACGATTCACTTGCCGAGGCGCACACGGCACTGGCCCGCGTGTATATGTCGTACGAATGGAATTGGCCGCTGGCGGAAAGGGAATTCAAACGTGCGATCGATCTCGATCCGCGTTACGCCGTTGCTCATCAGTGGTACGGCGGCTACCTCGAGGCAACCGGCCACCACGACGAAGCAATAGCGGAACGAAAGCTTGCACTCGACCTCGATCCGCTTTCGCCCATCATAAACTTTGAGTTGGGGCAGGCGTATTTCTATTCACGCGACTACGATCGGGCCATCGACCAATATCAGAAAGCTCTCGAATTGGACCCGACGTTTCCCCCCGCAAACCAGTTTTTGCCCGTGGCTTTCGAGTTAAAAGGTGACGTGGACAAAGCGATCGCGCTATTCAAGGCGTCGCCGCTGGCCGACAAAGCCGGCGAATTTTCGATGACGACTGCCGGCCTTGGTTACGCGTATGCGAAGAAAGGCCAAAAAGCAGAGGCTCTGGCGGTGTTGGACGATCTCCGGCGGATCTCCGGCGAAGGGTTCGTTCCGTCAAGCAGTTTCGCCCTCTTATTCGCGGGCCTCGGCGATAAAGATCAGGCCTTCTTGCGTTTGGAAAAGGCGTACGAGGAGCACGAATTTCAGCTACAATGGCTTGCGATCGAGCCGAGATGGGACAGCTTGCGGTCGGACCCGCGTTTCACGAACCTCATCAGTCGGATCGGGCTGCTCGATCCGACTTCGGGGCGAAACACCACTAATTTATGACCGATTCAGAAACTATCCTACACACGGACGGACGCGTCGAGTTGCGCGACGCGGCTTTGCGCGAGATCGAAAACTCGCCGTTGTATAACGACGACCTCGCGCCCGTACCGGTCGAGCGGCGGAACTGGACGACGTACAACTACGCCGCTTTGTGGATCTCGATGGCCCACTGCATACCGACGTACATGATGGCGTCGGGACTGATCTCGGCGGGCATGAACTGGTGGCAGGCACTGATCACCATTTTGCTCGGGAACGTGATCGTGCTCGGGCCGATACTTTTGAATTCGCATCCGGGAACGAAGTACGGAATTCCGTTTCCGGTTTTCGCCCGGGCGGCATACGGGACCGCGGGTTCTAATTTACCGGCGCTTATGCGTGCGATCGTCGCTTGCGGGTGGTTCGGCATTCAGGCATGGATCGGCGGTCAGGCGATCCACATATTTTTCGGGTCGGTCTTTCCCGCGTGGAACGACCTACTCGGCGGAGCAGTCGGGGGCCACACGCCGACGGAATGGATATCGTTCTTGCTGTTTTGGGCGATGAACATTTTCGTCATCTATCGCGGAATGGACCTGCTGCGGATGGTGGAGAACTGGGCGGCTCCGTTCGTGCTTGTGATGACGACGGTACTGCTTGTCTGGATCCTTTATCAGGCGGGCGGCATAGGATTTTTACTGCACGAACACGACAAGTTCGAAACGTTCGGTGAGTTCTTCAAAATATTTGTCCCGAGCCTGACGGCGATGATCGGTTTTTGGGCTACACTTTCGCTCAACATGCCCGACTTCACCCGATTCGGCAAAAGCCAGCGAGAGCAGATGATCGGGCAGACGGTCGCTCTGCCGACGACGATGGTCATCTTCGCGGCCATGGGAATTTTGATCACGTCGGCCGCGGTCGTTGTCTTTCCCAACGCGAAACCCGACGAGCTCTGGGACCCGGTGAAACTCGTCGGCCAGTTTTCGCAGCCGCTGGTCGTCGCCGTTTCGATGTTTACGATCATCGTCGCCACGCTGTCGGTCAACATCGCCGCGAATGTCGTGTCGCCGGCGAACGATTTCGCCAACGCGTTTCCGCGATTCATTTCGTTCCGCACGGGCGGATTGATCACCGGCATCATCGGCATTCTGATGCAGCCGTGGCGTCTGCTTGCCGACCCGAGCGGCTACATTTTCTCGTGGCTTCTCGGCTACTCCGGCGGCCTCGGTTCGATCGCCGGCGTCCTCATCGCCGATTACTGGATCGTGAGAAAAACCAACCTCAATCTAGGCGATCTCTACCGCACGCGCGGCGAGTACGCGGGCTGGAACCGGCGAGCCGTTATTGCGACGCTATTGGGTTGCTTTTTCGCGTGGATTGGCCTGATAATTCCAACACTTAGACCGCTGTACGATTACGCGTGGTTCGTAGGTTTCGGCGTCTCTTTCGCGGTACACCTGGCATTGACGAAAGTGTTTCCAGGAAAGAGAGAGTCCGCCGCGGATCGAAGCCGATAACGCGGATAAACCTCAGATTCATATCCGCGTCATCCGTGTTTATCCGCGGCAATGATCTTATTTTAATTTATGTCAAGAATAATAAAATGCGGCCTCATACAGGCTCACAATATCGCTCCCGTCGAAATGCCGATCGACGAGATAAAGAAACAGAACATCGAGAACCAGATGGAGCTCGTCCAGCAGGCCGCCGAACAGGGCGTGCAGATGCTTTGTTTTCAAGAGATCTTTACGACGCCGTACTTCTGCGCCGAACAGCAGACGCGCTGGTATGACGCCGTCGAGCGCGTGCCCGACGGGCCGACCGTTCAGTTGATGCAGGACGTCGCTAAAGAACACGGCATGGTGCTGATCGTGCCGATCTATGAGGAAGAGCAGACCGGCGTCTATTACAACACTGCGGCCGTCATAGACGCCGACGGAAAATATCTCGGCAAGTATCGCAAGACGCACATACCGCACGTCGCTCCCGGCTTTTGGGAGAAATTCTATTTTCGCCCGGGCAATCTCGGTTACCCGTGTTTCGATACCGCGTTCGCGCGTATCGGCGTTTACATTTGTTACGACCGGCACTTTCCGGAAGGCGCAAGATGCTTAGGATTGAACGGAGCCGAGATCATTTTTAATCCGTCGGCAACGGTCGCCGGCCTAAGCGAATATTTATGGAAGCTTGAACAGCCGGCGCACGCCGTCGCTAACGGATACTTCGTCGGTGCGATCAACCGCGTCGGCACCGAGGCGCCGTGGAACATCGGCGAGTTTTACGGCCAGAGCTACTTCTGCGACCCGCGCGGCCAGATGCTCGCCGTCGGCTCGCGTGACAAAACCGAGCTCATCGTCGCCGACCTCAACATGGACACGATCCGCGAGGTCCGCAACACCTGGCAATTTTTCCGCGACCGCCGGCCCGATTCGTACGGCCCGATCGTCGCCGATTAGCCTATCGGCAAAATTTTCATGAAATGCAGTCTTTTTTCATGCTCTCGTTATTAAATTGGCTATCCCCGACCTTATCAACAGGAGACTGAAATGCAGATCTACATCTTCAAAAACAATCAACAGACCGGACCTTACGACGAAAAAGCGGTACTTGACGGCCTTCGACGCGGCGAGCATTCGCCTGACGATCTGGCCATCCGACAAGGCGACAGCAATTGGCAGCCGCTGAGCATTTTGTATCCAGAGTCGGCCCCGTCAACGGCTTTCCCATCACAAACCGCACCGCCGACGATGTCGACACCTGCGGTCGCCGCGGTGCCGGCTGCTGCTGAGCGGCTCGTTCGCAACAACACGCTTCACCGCATCGTTTACGGCCTGCTATTTCTCGGTTCGGTGATCGCGTTCGCGGGCTCGCTCTGGTATTTGAAAAGCATGATGGGCTCGTCGGGCGACCTCACGACGGACCTTCGCAATATGTCGTGGCGCGTCCTCGCCCGCGATATGGCGATCGCGACGTTCATCGCGACTTTCTTTATTTTTATCGGTTTCCTGCTGTCGTTCAAGCGTAAGGCGATCCGTTCGAGCGGTCTGCGGATGGCAATGCGCAGCGTGTTCATTCTGATCATGGTTGTCGGGTTGGGATACTTCGCTTACGGCACGTTCGCTTACCTGAATTACCGCGAGCCGTACAGGCCGACGAGCGCAAGTTCGAGTCAGCGAAATGAATTGCTCGACGCCCTCAACGAGGGCGAGGCGGCCGCAGGCCCGCTCGGCATCGCGACATTCCATCTTCCGATCGCGGCGTCGCTCGTGCTTTTAGGTTTGTCCGGGTTCCTGATGACCAAACGCGGCCGTCCGGCCGCAGAGTAAAAGGCATGGCGGATCTCACGCGGCTTCGATGTCGGGGAGAAAATTGATCTATGCAGCTGTACATTTACCGAAACAACGAGCGAACCGGCCCGTTCGATGAAGAGTCGATCCTGACTCAGCTCAAGTCGGGAACATTGTCGCCCGACGATCTTGGCATCCGGCAAGGGGAAACAAATTGGACCCGCCTCGGTGACATTTTCGCAAGCAGGATCCCGGAATCGTCCGTGCTCGGATCGGTTGCCCAGGCCGCCACAGGTCAGAACTTCGCTCCGGCGACGGCAAAAAAATCGGGCGCCGGCTGCCGGGTCGCCCTCGGCTGGATAATGCTCGTCCTCGGCCTGATGATGACTATCGGCGGTGCGGGACTGGCGGCGGCGACTCCGTTCATTTATTCGATGCCGCTTTGCCCGATCGCCGAATCGGATTACGCAAAGCTCGAAGGTTTGAAGAAGAAATACGACGCCGCGAAAGGCACGCCTTTCGAATACGGCGCCGGATTTGAACTCAAGCAGGCGATCGACAGCTACGATTCGTCGAGCAGAATGTGCGCCGAGGAACGCGGGACGCGGCAGCTTTTCATCATCGGCGGCGTGGCAGTCGCGGTCGTCGGATTCTTCACGGCCATCATCGGATTTTTCCTGCGACGCGTCCGCAAATCTTGATCTAGAATGAGAATTGTCCTACTCCTATTCATCTTGGCGGCGTCGATGAACGCTCTCGGGCAGACGCCGGCGGTGGTCGAACGCTCGATTATCCGCCACCTCGACGCGATCGGTAGAAACGGAACGTACGGCGGCGTCTACGACGAGAAAAAGAACGATGCGGCCAATGAGCGGCTTCGGGCGGCGTTGATAAAGTTCGGGTCGCGAGCCGACATCCTGAAATATCGCTTTCCAAAACTAAGCGGAAAAATGTTCATCGCCACGTCTCCGGACGGCAGATTCCGCGCCTATTCGTGGGATCTGGAAACCGGCGGGACAATGCACGATTTCGACACGGTCTACCAGTTCCAGGGCAAAGGCGGGAAGGTAAGGACGTGGCCGAGCAAATCCGCCGACGAAGACACCGCGGGCGGATTTTTTACCGACATATTTCAGGTCGACGCTGCGGGTGGGCCGATATACCTGGCGGTTTCCAATTTCATCGCTTCGTCGTCGCTGGCGGGCCAGACGCTTTCGGCTTTTAAGATCGCTTCGGACAAGTTGGTGATAGAACCCAAAGTGATAAGGACCGCCGCCGGCCTGACGGGCTCGGTCGGCTTCGTGTTCGATTTCTTTTCCGTCGTCGACCATCCGGAACGCCCGGTCAAACTCTTTTTCTACGACGCGAATAAAAAGGAGTTCAGATTCCCGGTCGTGATCGAGGACCCCGATGTGCCGCAGGGCCGCGTCACGGACAAGTTCACTCGATACGGATTCGACGGAAAATATTTTGTAAAGGCAGGTTAAATGCAGGAGCGGGAACATTATTCATCCGGCGCCAAATGGGAATCGTTCGTCGGTTACTCGCGGGCCGTTCGGGTCGGCAGCCGGATCTATGTAACCGGTACGACCGCGACCGGAGCCGAAGGCGAGATCGTCGGTATCGACGACGCATATACTCAGACAGTTCAGGCGATAATGAATATCAACCGTGCCTTGAAAGGCCTGAACGCCGGACTCGAAAACGTCGTGCGGACCAGAATGTTCGTCACCGACATCTCACGTTGGGAAGAATACGGCCGGGCTCACAAGGAATTTTTCGGCGAAATAATGCCCGCGACCACGATGGTCGAGGTCTCGAAACTCATCGACCCGCGCATGCTCATCGAGGTCGAAGCCGACGCCGAACTCTGATCGCGGTATCGGTAACCGCAATACATAATCACGCTTTGCTGCAGGTTGAGCATCATTCACGCTAAAATAGTCGACATGGACGGATCCAAACCCTTGAGCTACACGTTCGCCAAAGATTTTCTGAAAGAGGCGGCGAAAAACTTTTTGATGGGCTTCCCGGCCGTCAGAAAAATACGTTCCAGACGCCCGCGGGCCGGCGCGATGTTTACCGGTGACGACGCGGAATTAGATCGGTACGCCTTTTTGGGGCTCAATCTTTTGAGGGAATATGTCGGCGGCGTCGACGGAAAAGATATATGCGAGCTCGGCCCCGGCGACTATCTGACCTCGGGCTTGGCCATTCTTGCCGCGGGCGCCCGTTCGTACACTGTGATCGACCGATTTCCCGGCGACTATTACGGCGCGATCGCAAAACGCTGGTATCAGGGGATCGAAGAAAGCTGGCCGCGTTTTTATCCCGACATCACGTGGCAAAGTGACTTACGCGCGGCCGACTTTCCCGAAAAATATCTCGACCGGCTGTTCATGAACAGAGAGCCGATCGAAACGGCGAAGACAGATCAGCAGTACGACGTCGTGTGCTCGTTTCAGGTCGGTGAGCACGTCTCGAATATCGATTCGTTTGCCGACCTCAACAAACGTCTGTTGAAACCCGCCGGCGTCGCCCTTCATCGCGTCGATTTCGGTCCTCACGACTGTTGGGTCACGTACGACGATCCGCTGACCTTCCTGCAGTTTCCGGATAAATTGTGGAACATGACCGGGTCGAACCGAGGCACCCCGAACCGTTTCAGGCACCAGGAATTTATGAAAGCTTTCGAACGAGCGGGACTCAACGTCGAAATTGTTAAACTAGACTATTTTGACGAGAAATCGATCGACTTCGAGAAACTCGGCAAGAGATTTCAACAGATGCCGCGCGAATCATTACTCGTAGGAACGGCTATCTACCTGCTGCGGGGCGATTGATCTAAAATTGGTTCGAAGCCTGTGGACCTCAGAGCCCGGCGTCGGTATAAGTTGCGGACATTCGCGATCGAGATAATAATGCACGCGTCACCGTGAATTTCGAAAATTATAACTCCTAACGATGATGAAAGAACCATTCTGCTCACCGCTCGACATCACCCAGATCGAGAAGAATTTCGCCGACATCCATCCCGCGCTTACCGTGGCCGAGGCTCTGTACGAATCGAACCGCTGTCTCTATTGCTACGACGCGCCGTGCATGCACGCGTGCCCGACGCACATCGACGTGCCGGCGTTCATCAAAAAGATCGCTAGCGGCAATCTGAACGGCTCCGCACGCGTGATATTTGACGCAAATCCGATCGGTGCGACGTGCGCACGCGTATGCCCGGTCGAAGTATTGTGCGAAGGCGCGTGCGTCGAAAAGACGCTGCTGCAAAAACCGATCGAGATCGGGCGCCTGCAGCGTTACGCGACCGACCACGCCCTCGCGAGCGGAAAACAGATCTTCGAAAAAGCAGAGCCGAATGGCAAATCTGTCGGCGTGGTAGGCTCCGGTCCGGCCGGGTTGTCGTGTGCATCGTATCTTTCCCGTCTCGGCTACGACGTCACCGTTTACGAGCGTCGCCCACTCGCCGGCGGGCTCGACACGTACGGGATGGCTGAATACAAAATGCCGCAGAGCGTAGCGCTAGCAGAGGTCGAACGCGTCGCGCAGATGGGCGTAAAATTTCTGACGAACACCGAGATCGGAAAGCTGTCCGAGTCGCCCGCGGAAGCGGAAGCCATTATCACCGACGCCGCCGCAAACGCGGATCCTGACGATCCGGTCGTGCCCGTCGACCCCAACCAGGCTGCGCAGATAGTTTCGTTCAAAGACCTGCTCGGCTGGCATGACGCGGTTTTTCTCGGCATCGGTCTTGGCCGGACCAATCGTCTTGGCATTCCGGGAGAAGAGCTCGAAGGCGTGTACGACGCGCTTCACTTTATCGAAAAGATCAAAACACGCGACTGGATGAGCGTCCCGCTCGGAAAGACGGTCGTCGTTCTCGGTGCCGGCAACACCGCGATCGATGCCGTAACGCAAGCAAAACGCCTCGGTGCCGCTCGTGTCATAATGGTTTACCGCCGAACCGAAAAGGACATTCCCGCGTACGATTACGAATACGAGCTGGCGAAAAAGGACGGTGTCGAATTCGTCTTTCAAGCCGCCCCTATCGGCATTCTCGATGGCGAGAACGGCTCGCGGCTGTCGCTTCGCTGCGAACGGACCGACGGTTCGCTCGAGCTATTTGAAATTCCGTGCGACATGGTGATCAAGGCCGTCGGGCAGCAAAAAATGCACCCGTTCTTTAACGACGTCGCCGGCGTCGAAACGGACGAAAAAGGCCGCGTCGTCGTGAACGAAAAAATGCAGACGTCGAATCCGAAAATATTCTCTGGCGGCGATTGTGCCAACGGCGGGGCCGAGGCCGTCGACGCCGCCCAAATGGGCAAACTAGCCGCCCAGGGAATCCACGAAAGCTTGACAGGCGAAAAGGTTAAATTTGCCGGCGTTCTTTGAAATATCTTGATATATCCATATATATCGGTATAATTATCTATGGAATTCGCGGAATTCGAGTGAGATGAAAATAAAAATGCGGAAAACATTCGAAAGCACCGAATTGGCTTTGAAGTCGCGATACAGGCGTTCGGCGATGATCTTGCTGTTCCGTTCTCCGATCCGAAACACAGCACCGTGGATGAATCGCGATATGCTTTGCTCGGAATGTGCGAGATAGAGTTAGTATTTGTGCCATTTACATTTCGCGGCAAACGGTGCCGAATAATATCAGTTCGAAAAGCCAGCAAGCGAATGCACAGGATTTATGCAGACAACAACTAGAAAGAAATCAGATAGAAATGAAGATGCCATGGATTCCGAACTAGGGCAGATGAAAAGACTCCCGCGTGGGAGCTTCAAAGCCAAGCCGGAGGCCACTGACCTCAAGAATTGCAAGGTAAAAATATCGATGTATATCGATGCTGATATCCTCGAATTTTTCAAGAAACGTGCCGAACAGTCGAACGCTGCTCCGTATCAAACGCAGATCAACAATGAACTCCGAAAAGTGATGGAAGGTAGTTCAGCAGAAATGGCGACGGTCGAGAAAGATATTTTGAATGATAAAAGGTTTTTGAAGGAGCTAAAGAAAAAGCTTGAATCGGTATAAGGGAAAAGTATGTGGAGTAAATGGAAGCCGGTGCCGCAACCCGAAAGTTGTAGAAACATTGAGGGGCCAGACGGCGCAGGCGTTTATCAGATCCGCAATACTAAATTGAACGTTCTTATCTTGTTTGGAATTAGTAAACAATGCCGCAAACGGATGAAATCCTTTTTCCCCGCTCCGTATGGAACAGGAACGAGAAAAAACGCGTGTAAAAGAGAAGATGTACTTCGTAATTGGAGAGTTCTCGAGTATAGAACTATGCCGAGTGAGAGTCGGGAAATTGCGAAGTCAATCGAAGATGACTTGAAAAAGGAACAGAATCACGTCTTCAATACGTAAGAAAATGGCAGATCTGAACATAAATTTTGCAGGAATAAAATCTCCAAATCCTTTTTGGCTGGCGTCGGCGCCGCCGACCAATATGGGGTCGATGGTGGAGCGGGCTTTCGACGCCGGTTGGGGCGGAGCTGTTTGGAAAACGCTGGGTGAGCCGATCACTAACGTTTCGTCGCGGCTGGCGGGGTTGGATAACGGCGCTTCGCGGCTGATCGGGCTGAACAACATCGAGTTGATCACGGACCGTCCGCTCGACGTCAACCTGAAAGAGATCTACGAGTGCAAAAAGAAATACCCGAACAACGCCGTTATCGTCTCGCTGATGGTCGAGTCAAAACGCGAGGCGTGGCACGAGATCGTCAAGCGATCGCAGGACACGGGTGCGGACGGTTTTGAATTGAATTTCGGCTGCCCGCACGGCATGAGCGAACGCGGAATGGGAGCCGCGATGGGCCAGGTGCCGGAGTACACCTGCATGGTCACGGAATGGGTGAAGGAAGTTTCGACGCTGCCGGTGATCGTCAAGCTCACGCCGAACGTCACGCACATCGTCCCGCCCGGGCGGGCCGCGATGAAGGGCGGAGCCGACGCCGTGTCGTTGATAAACACGATCAACTCGGTTATGGGCGTCGACATCGAAACGATGATCCCGTACCCCAACGTCAACGGCATGGCCGCACACGGAGGTTACTGTGGCACGGCGGTCAAACCGATCGCACTCAACATGGTTTCCGAGCTAGCACGCGACGAGGAATTTAACATTCCGATCTCGGGCATCGGCGGGATAAACAACTGGCGCGACGCGGTCGAATTTTTGCTGCTCGGGGCAGGGAACGTTCAGGTGTGCACGGCCGTCATGCATTACGGCTACCGCATCGTCGAGGACATGATCGACGGGCTGAACAATTATCTCGATGAGAAAGGTTTCGCGAGCGTGAACGACATCGTCGGAAAATCCGTCCCACGCGTTACCGATTGGGGAAATCTCGACCTCAACTACGACGTCAAGGCGCACGTTAATACCGAGAATTGTATCCGCTGCAACCTCTGCTATGTCGCTTGCGAAGACGGTGCGCACCAGAGCTTCGAGTTCCACGAGGTCAACGGGTTGCGCTACCCGCGCGTCATCGAAAAAGAGTGCGTCGGCTGCAACCTCTGCTATCTGATCTGCCCTTCGCCAGGCGCCATCTCAATGATCCGCGTGGACGACGGCGGCCCGCCGCAAAGCTGGCGTGACCGCACGAGTTCCAACTAACGGCAGCAAATGTCTATTCGGTCCGACTTGCGGGATAGCTTGCGCTATCCGCAGGCGGATCCATTTTTGTGTCGCCTACCCAGACGGCGACCAATGCCGCCATAAAAAGCGCCATACTTAAAAGCACGACCGCTCCAACTATCTTCATTCCGTTCCCATTATCGGTTGACATAAATATCTCCCGGATGAACGGCTAATCTACAGACCACTTCCTGCCTTTTATTATACTCCGCGTACGGAAGCGGCGAAAGAGCGGATCGCGGCCCGCGGCCGTGGGGTCACCGTAAAAGCTCATCGATACTCACCATTTCATAATTCTTCGACCGCAGCCAAACAATGAGCGGATCGAGCTTATCGTAAAATTTATTGGTACGTTTCGGGCCCGAACCGATGTGCGTCAATAGAATGAAACCGTTCAGCCCGGCCGTGTCCTTCGCCTCGTATTCCTTTATTTTCGCGACTATAGCGTCACTGCCGATGTAGTTCTTATCGTCGTCCGTCATGTAATCGGCGTTCGAACGCGTTCCCGGCGTGAAGTTGATAAGTTGGACGCCGTTCTGCGATGACCAGTCGGCGATCGTTTGGTTGTACCACTCGAACGGCGGCAGAAAATATCGTGCGTCGGTTTTTGCAATGCCGAATTCGGACATCGCTTTGTAATTGTTAGCGAGGTCGGTGTCGAATTGTTCTTTTTTGACGAGCAGTTTGTTCCGGTCATTCCAGTCGGCATAGAGCAAGTGCTGATCAGAATGCGGCCCGAGATAATGGCCGTTTTTTCTCAGACGCTCGATCGCGGCTTTAAATTCCGGGTTGCGGTAAAACCGTCCGGTGAAAAAGAACGACGCTTTGACACCGCGTTTGGCGAGAGTGTTCGCTATCACGTCCGCCCCTTCGGCAAACTCGTCGCCGGTGAAAACGAGTGCCAGCTTTCGCCGCGACTTGTCGCCGCGGACGATCGCTCCGTGATCGACGGTGAACTTTGAAATTGTCGACCGCGGATCTGCCGAAATCTTCTCGGGAACTCTGCTCCACATCGCCATCATCAAGATCGCGTCCGCAGTTCCGTCCATTGTCGGTTCGTTGGTTGAATAATCGCCGACGTCGTCGTGATAGACGACCTGGTCGGTTTGAAATTCCGCGAACTCGTCCGGACGGCTCAGCGTAAGTCCGATCAAACTTTTATACGTCGATGCGGCGATCGGGCCGTCGATGAGGCCGCCGCGGACCTGCTTTTTCAAGATCTGCACGTTCGGCAGATGAGTGTCTTCCGGATATTCGCCGCCCTGCGGAATTCCTTCGAACATCGAAGTGCCCCACGGATTTCTGCCGAAAAGCCAGTCGCGGTGAGCGAGTGCGGACGCGTGAAACCGCATGTCGCCTGTCATCTTTTCGTAAAGCAAAACCTGTGTTATGTACGCCACGACGAGATTGTTCGAGCACCACAAAAACGGCACGCCGACGCCATAAGGATTTGTCTTGCCGCGGGCGATGATCTTCTCGATCCCGCTGCGATAATATCCGGCAAGCTCGCGCTTCGTCTTTGCGTCGGCGAGCGGATATAAAGCGAAATGCCCGACATTCGTGAACGGGTACATCTGGTAATGCCGCGACATTTGTTCGCCCATGTCGGAGGTTTCAAATTCCATCCACGACGTTGTTGCGGCGATCTTTGCGTAGCGTTTCGCATCTGCGAGATATGCGGGTTTCCGCGTCGCCTTGTACAATTCCGCGGCGGCCCATTCCATGTCGTCGGCCCACGTGTCCTCGTTATAGCGGTACGGTGCGCCGAACGAGTTGCCCTGCTGAAAGCCTTCCTGACGCTTGCCCATCGCGTAAAGTTCTTCGGCAGCCTTCAGACATTTTGCGGCGAAAGGAATGTCCTTGAGATCGGTCCGCCACACGCGCGACGCCATCGCCATCGCGGCGGCAGAACGGCCGGCAATGTTCGCGACGCCCGTCGAGCGGCTTTTGTATTGAGCGAGCCCTTGCGGTTTGCCGTCGGCGAAATAGACCGGCCGGTAACTGTTCGGTCCCCAACCGTAATCGGCGTTATCTTGATCCGGCAGCTTGAAACCGCGATGGTCGCGGTCGTCGGCGACCTGGTGGAAAAGCTGATCGGCCGCGGGGTGCAGTTTGTGGATCCAGTCGAGTCCCCATTTTGCTTCGTCCAAAACATCGGGAACACCGTTCGCCAATGGGCGTCCGAGGTCGTCGACGGTGTCGGCGAATTTTGCTTTCTCGAGCTCGTACGCGAGTATCATCCGTGCCGTCGCGTTGCTCGCCGTTATCAGATATTTCAACTGGTCGCCCGCGTCGTGCCAGCCGCCGCTCGCATCGACAAAAGTCCCGTCGGCGAACGGCGCGTAAAACGCTCGCCCGTCACGCTGGTGGCAAACCATATCGAGAAACGGGTTATAGCCGCAACGCTGCTGCCGCATGAAAAAGAGCAGGTCTTCCTGATACGCCGGATATTCGCCGATGGCGAATTTTTGCGACCTGACGTTCGCCTTTACGAGCTGCAGCTCGAATCGACCGACCGACTGCATCCGCGAAAAATCGAGCTCGTAAAAATAGTCGAAGTTTCCGCCCCACGACGGTTTAGCGGCGGGCGACATCTTTCCCGAAAAAAACACGGCGGTTTCCGTGCGCACGAGAAATGCTTTGTCCTCCAGAGGTGCGCGCGAGAATGCTATTGCCTTCTTTGTGTCTCCCGGCAGGTAACCCGCCTGGTTGACGCGGATGAAAGCTGCCTGCCCGTTTGCGTGACCAACGGCGACCATGGCGAAAAGTATCCAAATGATCAGTTTCATCGAGTCTTAAGGTAAGCGAATCCGGCTTTGTGCTCAAGCGAAAGCCGGACAGCATCGCTGCTGTCCGGCTTTCTTTTTATTTCAACTTGCTCAGCGGTTACCCGTGAAGTGAATGTTGCTCGTCGTGCCGTTGACGGTAAACGTCTGTGACGGCGGCGTGAAGGTGTACCGGTTAGCCGACGGCGTGGCCGTGTAGCTTGAGCCTATCGCCACGCTCGCGAACGAATAGCTTCCGTTCCCGCTCGTTGTCGTCGTCACGGTCCCGGCCGGCCCGTCAAGCGTCACTGTCGCTCCCGAAAGCCCGCGTCCGTTCGCCTTGAACACAAAGCCGCTGACAGAAGCCGTTGGCACCGGCGTAGGGGTGGGATCGGGTGTCGGCGTGGGGTCCGGCGTGGGAGTCGGGGTAGGTGTAGGTGTAGGTGTCGATCCGGGCCACACGCCGAAACTCTCCGTTACTGCGGCCGGCGAGATGGTCTGCACACTTGCTCCGTATCCCATGCCGCGGCGCCTGAATCCCTCGCGGACGTCGTCAGCGTCCTCCGTCGAGAACGACTGTGCCGCCGTGATGATCGCGTCGCGTTCCTGCAGGAACGTCGGCCCGATCGGTGCTAGCTTCATGCCGTCGGTGACAACCTGCAGTACTTTTGTCGTGCCGGCCGTAAATCCGAGCCTTGCGATCATCAGAGCACGCACTTCCCACAGCGCGCTGCTCCAGATCTCGCCGGCGTTGTGAACGGCGTCACACTGCGACACGCCGAACGGCCCGCGGGGGAACGCACTGATCGTCCCGATCGCCGAAGGCGTTCCGATCTCGGTGTTGCAGTTCGAGTTCAGATGCCGGAAAGTGAGCGGGTTGTGCGGCTTGCCGTTCGGGCCGGTGAAAGCGATCACTGCCTTCGGAAAACGCCGGATCCCGTAATAGTAATTGGACGTGTAGCCGGTCGCTCCAAGATACGTCGCGTAGCCGCCCGTCGTATAGATCGCGTTGGTCGGGTCGGTCTGTTCGGCCAGCATCGTGTGCCCGTAGAAATCGCCCCAGCCCTCGCCCATGCCGCGCGACATGTTGTTCGAGAGGCCGCTGCCGTTGCCGTGCAGGCGATTGGACGTGCCGTGCGTCACTTCGTGAATGATGATGTCGGCATCGGCGGTCCCGTCGTAATCGGGTGTCGGACCGGTCCAGATGTACATCTGCATGCGTCCGCGTCCGCCGTCCGCCGGCGTCGAAAAATTGGCGTTGTTGGTTCCCGAAGAGTCCTGGCCTTCAGATGAGACGCGATCGGCACCTGCACCACCGCGGCTGAAATTATTGTTCTGGAAATTTCGGGCCGCCTCGGTGAATCCGCGTTTGTACAGTTCGTCGTGATAGCGGTTCATCACGTAGAACATCTGGATAACGGCTCCACGCTGGGCCTGCGTGGTCAGCGGGCCGTCGCCAGGCGCCGGGCTTCCCGGCGGCGGGTTCCAGGTAGACGAGAATACACGTGACGGGCTGCCGACCTGCGTTGCGTCGACGCCGTTCGTAGCATTGCGGTCGACGCCGGCTTCGTTGGCGTTACCGTCCGTAACGTTGGTTCCGTCGGTGACCCAGCCGAGGTTGTTGAAAGAGTTCGCGCCTTCGTTACCGATGAGCGACAGGTTTGTACGCGAGATCACGGGTACCTGCTGGCCGTTCGGGCCGTTCGGCCCGGGCGTCATCGGGGCCGGGCTGTCGGCAACGTCGATGTACGCGAACGGATTGCGGTAGACGTTGTACGTGGACGGCTGAGCCTGGTCCTCGGTGATGTTCTTGCGCCAGAGCATCGTGCCGGTGGTGGCGTCGACGATGACGTAATAGGTGTCCGTCGGCTGCCAGACGAGTACGCGCCACGCCGCAACCGCGACGCCCGGCTCGGTCGGGAAGTACATTTTCTCAGCCGTCGTCGCCCAATCGCCGTCACCGAAAACCGACTTCAGATCATCCGAAGCCTTTTGATTCAATTGCGGTTCAACTTCGGCCTTTAGATCCATCTTGCCGGAAGCAGCACGGACCGCATCCGCCGGATCGCCGAAATCCTTCGAAACGGCGGCGTAGTCCACCGCGGGTGCAAGGTTGTTGATGACGCGCACCATTTCGCCTTGCTTGTTGAAACCTGCCTTCACTTCGCCCTGGAAAACGGGAACGCCGTTGATGCGCTGCTCGAGGTGGGTGAACGAAAGATTGCCGTCCGGGTTGGTGTAGTCCGCCGCGACCGCGAGGCCGTCGGCCTGTGCCGATTCGATACCGATAAGGCCGCGGTTTTCCTTTAGGAAATTTCTCAGTGCCGAGACGCGCTCGCGTCCGACCGGCGGCGTCAGGTGTTCCGCGTCGTCCTTCCAGACGTTCGGTGTGATCACTTCGGCGGTGCCGAGCTCGCGGCTGTATTCGACGACGATGTTCGGCAGGCGCTCGCGGAGCGCGTCCTCGCCGTCGGCGATCCCGTCTTTGACGTCGGCGACGAACGAAGCGTCGCGGCCGAGTCTGCCGCGGAACGAGGCGAGTGCGTCGGCGGACGCTACGTCCGTTTGCTCGCGGATGTCAAAATTTGGCAGGCCGTGTTCTTCGGAGGTAGGCGTCTTTCGGTCGGACGCGGCGACCTTTTCCGTATTTGAATTGAACAGGCCGGGCAGCAGCGTCGCCGCGCACATAAGCACCACGATGGACGCGATTGCGGCCAGCATTCGGGCTGATACGATCGGAGCAGTTTTCATTTTTCAGGTTCTCCTTACAGCAGTATGAGATGTTTTAGGCCGTGTATATGACCTCGCGGGGCCGAGGCCGGAAAGCGTCCAATCGTGATATGAAGGCCGAAAAAACGCGGGTACCTTCGATGTTAATTGACAACGCGGGAGACCAATAAGTTCGCCAGTGCAGGGAAGTCTAGCATATCCGGCTGGTACCGTGGATTTTTTCTTGCGGACGGTAATGCAGGTGTCAAAGCGTGCCGCGTTTGATGGTGCGGGCGGCGATTTGACCGAGTGCAGCGACGAACGTGTCGAACCGGGCGAAACGCGTGTCCTTCGTAAATCCTTTAACGTATCGAGCGTAGATCTGCTGCGCGATGACGGCGATCTTGAACGTGCCGAAGACGTAGTAATAGAGAATGTTCGAGATATCGCGGCCCGAGGCTTCGGCGTACATGTCCGCGAGTTCCCGGCGGGATATGTTCGCCATCAGCACGCGCGGGTTGAACGGCATATTCAGCATTTCTTCGCCGGCGTCCTTGTCCATCCAATATCCGAGCGTCGTGCCGAGATCCATCAGCGGGTCGCCGACGGCCACCATTTCCCAATCGAGAACGGCCGTGATCTTTGCGAGGTCGTTCGGGTCGACCATGATGTTGTCGAATTTGTAGTCGTTGTGGACGAGTGAGGCGCCCGATTCGGCGGGGATGTTGTCGTTCAGCCACGTTACCGCTCTTTCGAGTTCCGGGTGTTCGTCCGTCTTCGCTGCGAAGTAGCGTTTCGTCCAGCCTTCGACCTGACGCCGCGTGTAGCCTTCGGGATGGCCGACCGATTCGAGGCCCGCTGCTTTGTAATCGAGAGCGTGCAGATCGGCGAGGTTTTGGATGAAGCTGCGGCAGACTTCGAGCCGGAATGGTTGGGAATCTGCGAGTATTTTGGCGTCGGCCGTTTTGTTTTCGCGGATTGAGCCGGACGCGAGTGAAGAACCCACCCGCTTACGCAGGTGGTTCTGACCAAGGTTGCCGCGGATGATGAGTCCGCGGCGGCGTTCCATTAGGTAGAACTCAGAGCCGATGACGGATACGTCTTCGCAGAATAGGAGCGGTTTCGGCGCAGGCGTATAGACGACGGAAAGCATTGATAAAACGTCGAACTCGCGGCGCATGTCGTGAGCACTTTTAACCGTGTTCCCGAACGGCGGGCGGCGTAGCACGAACTCATCTTCGCCGGATTTTATTAGATAGGTAAGGTTGGAGCTGCCGGCAGGGAATTGAAGTACCTCGATTTTCCCATTTTTCAGCGAGACCTTGTCCTGCAAATACCCGGCGAGTTTCGTTTCGTCGATCGCTTCGCCGGGGCGGGGAACTGTCGTTTCTGCACTCATCCGCAACAGTTTAACACCGGTATCGAATAACAAAAGCGGCCACCCGGTGAGTCGAGCGGCCGTCAGGCTGTATATAATTTCCAGTTACGATGAAGTTGACGAACGTGTCCGGCTTTTCCCGCCCGGGTTATTGCTTCTTCTTTATCACCGTTATTTTCACCGCAAATTCGCCGACGTTGCCGTCGGGTGCATCGTCGTTCACGGTCAGCCAGAGCATTCCGCTTCTCGTTACCTTCATCTCCTTCGTCTGGCCGTAGACCCACGATTGGGTAGGCTGATATTTTCGTGCACTGCCGAGAGTGATGCGGGCCGCAAGGCCGTAACGCAATTTCGTCTCGAGCGGGTAATATCCCGGAGGCTGTTCGGAAAATTTCGTCGTGCCTTCGGGCCCGTGAATTCCCCACGTGCCGCCGACGTCCACCGTCCCGGTCGCCTCGAGGCGGACCGTGTCGCCGGCCGCGACCGTGACATCGGTTTTCACCCATTTGAGTCCGGTCTCACCGGATATGACGATATTTGTCGTCGTTTCCGTCTGAGCGGCGGCCGCGCCGGCAAAAACGATCAACGCGAATATTGCGGCGATCGCCCCGGCAAATACGCGATCAACGCGAAAGGCTGATATTGACTTCATTTTTTCTCCTTTTTAATTGGCGAATGCTCTCGACACACTAGCGAAGAATTACGGATGTTTCGCGGTCAGAAATATCCCAACACATCTAATGACGCATTGGGAATATGTTTTTGCGCCCGGCGCGAACGCAGTCGAAGCGCTCGATGAGCAAAAAAACCGACCTGTGATATTTTGAGTGGATGAATTTCGAAAGCTCACCCCGGACCGCCGAGTTAAGCGACCGCCTACAGCGGTTCATGGACGCCCATGTTTACCCGAACGAGAGCGAGTATTCGAACGAAATCGAGGCCGGCGACCGGTGGCAGCCTCTGGCGTTGATCGAAGAACTTAAATTGAAGGCGAAAGGGGCGGGATTGTGGAATTTGTTTTTGCCGGAGGTGTCGGGATTGACTAATGTCGAATACGCTCCGCTTGCCGAAACGATGGGCCGTGTCGTTTGGGCCTCGGAGGTTTTTAATTGTTCGGCACCCGATAGCGGGAATATGGAAGTGCTCGAGCGATACGGTACGCCCGAGCAAAAAGAGAAGTGGCTGCGGCCGCTGCTCGATGGCGAGATACGCTCGTGTTTTGCGATGACCGAGCCGGATGTTGCGTCGTCGGACGCGACGAATATTCAGGCGTCCATCGTGGCCGAGGGCGATGACTATATATTGAACGGACGAAAGTGGTGGTCGACCGGCGCCGGCGATGCGAGGTGCAAGTTGGCGATCTTTATGGGCAAGACCGACGCGTCGGCACCGAAACATCTACAGCAGTCGATGATACTCGTGCCGATGGATGCTGAGGGCGTGAAGGTCGAGCGTATGCTCAATGTGTTCGGTTACGACGACGCTCCGAACGGCCACGCCGAGATCACTTTCACAAACGTCCGCGTGCCGAAAGAAAATCTTTTGCTCGGCGAGGGCCGCGGGTTTGAGATCGCGCAGGGAAGGCTTGGGCCCGGACGCGTGCATCACTGCATGCGCCTGATCGGCATCGCCGAACGCTCGCTCGAATTGATGTGCTCGCGTGCGAAGAGCCGCACCGCATTCGGCAAAACAGTTTCTGAACAAGGTGTCGTTCGAAACTGGATCGCCGAGTCGCGCCTCGCCATCGATCAGGCTCGCCTGCTCGTCCTGCACACCGCCTGGAAGATGGACACCGCCGGCAACAAGGCCTCCCGCAAGGAGATCGCCATGATCAAAGCCATCGTCCCCCAAATGGCCCAAACCGTGATCGACCGCGCCATCCAGGTCCACGGCGGCGCCGGCGTCTCACAGGATTTCCCGCTCGCCCAATTCTGGATCTACGCCAGAACCTTAAGACTAGCCGACGGCCCCGATGAAGTGCATGTAGAATCGATAGCGAAGATGGAATTGCAATCAGCTGCAGAAGCCCGCACGAAGTAAGGGCGTAGACTGCACACCGTTGCACAAGCCCGCACGAAGTAAGGGCGTAAACACTCAACAAACACACTAAACCACGATGCTCGACGACTACAGCTTCGAGAAGTTCGAAGAGAATTCTTTCCCGCTAGCCTACCTGATCACGTTTCGTACCTATGGCACCTGGCTCCACGGCGACGAACGTGGCTCGTTCAGTCGTCGCGACATAAATCGTTTTGGTGCGCGATTTTTTCCGCCGAACGATAGCCTAAGGAAAGCAATGCAACGTGCATCGAACGGCGAAGAATTTACACTCAATGGCGCCATGCGCGTGGTGGTTCATAGAGCTTCATGCGACATTTGCGAACGCCGCGGGTACGAGTTGCTGGCCGTGAACGTGCGCACTAATCACGTTCATGCCGTGGTCGCTGCACAGCGAGCACCGGAACGAATCGCCGATGAACTAAAGGCTCACGGTACGAAATTTCTGAGAGAGGCGAAACTTATCGGGCCGAACGACAGGGTTTGGGCGCGGGGACGAAGCCGTCGGTATCTTTGGAAACCGGAGCATGTGGCGGCGGCGATCGAATACGTGATGCACGGTCAGGGAGATATACCTTTCGACTTGCCCTAGCATCTGTCGCTACACCTTGATCATTTACGCCCTTACTTCGTGCGGGCTTGTGCAAGGAACGCGCTTACTACGTGCGGGCTTGTGCAATGTTTAACGGAATCGGTCATTCTGATTTGTTCCAAATCAATCTGCGTTAAACATTGCAAAAAATAGTTGACAAGTGTTTGGCATTCCTGTAATTTTAATTCCTGACGACATCACATGTGTCGTTTCCCTTCGCCACCCGATGCGAAAAAGCTTTCTGAAAAACAACTCAACTCACTGCTGAAAGTTCAGCATGAACCTCCGAAACGGAACGGGTACCGGCACTGCTTGCAGCTGACCTGTCTAAAAACACCCCGCCAGTCTGTCGCTTCTGAAGGTGGCACAATACTTCCGATAAACGCCGACAAACCCCGACACGTTTCCGTTCTTCAAGAAAGCTCAAAACTTCCGTAGATAAGCGTGATAGTCACAAAGGAGAGAAAATAATGCTGTTCGGTAAAAAGAAAAGCGTTGCTGGTTTAGATATCGGTTCCAGTTCGATCAAGATGGTCGAGCTCGAAGGCAAGACGGGCAGCCTGAGTCTCGTCAGCCTCGGTTACGAAAATCTGCCCGATGACACGATCATCGACGGGCAGATAATGGAGCTGACCGTCGTATCCGATGTCATACAGAACGTGTGCAGCAATCATCAGATCAACGCCGACAGTGTTGTGACCGGCGTCAGCGGCCATTCGGTGATCATCAAGAACATCGTCCTGCCGCCGATGAGCAAGGACGAGCTCGAAGAGTCGATCGACTGGCACGCCGAAGAGCACATTCCTTACGACCTCGCCGACGTGAGTCTCGATTACCAGATCACCGCGCAGAATTCAGATTCGACAAACGTCCTGATCGCCGCGTGCAAACGCGAGCGCATCGACAACATCCGCCAGGCCGTCCAGCTCGCCGGCAAAGAACCTGTCTGCATCGACGTCGACACCTTCGCGCTGCAGAATTGCTACGAGATGAATTACCAGCCGGACGATTCACAGGTCGTGACGCTTCTTAATATCGGAGCCTCGACGATGAACGTGAATATCGTCAAGGGAACGCGTTCGCTGTTCACCCGCGACATCACGGTCGGCGGCAGTCAGTTCACCGACGTTCTTCAGAGAAGCCTGGGACTCAGCTATCAGCAGGCCGAGGCCGTCAAACGCGGCGTCAGCCACGCGGTCGAAGGCATCGAGGAAAAATCGATCGAGCCGCTGATGGCCAATGTGACCGAGATCGTCGCGATGGAAATTCAGAAGACATTCGACTTCTACCGTGCCACGACCGAGGACAACACGACCGTCGTGCAGAAGATCCTGATCTCGGGCGGCGGCTCAAAACTTACCGGCCTTGCACAGGACCTGTCGGCCCGCCTCGAGCTGCCGGTCGAGATCCTCGATCCGTTTCGCAACATCAAGGTAGACGCACGCAAGTTCGATCCGGACTACTTGAGTGAAATTATGCCCGAAATGGCTGTCGCCGTTGGCCTGGCAATGAGGGGAGTGTAATCACAATGCTTAAGATAAACCTTTTAAACTCAGTTACAGAACGCCAGGGCGGCGCCGTTACGGCGGTCGACCGCAAGGTCAGCAGCCCGGCTTCGCGGCTCCTCCTGATGACGCTGGCCGCCGCGTTTTTGCTCGTCGCCGTCGCCGGGTGGGACGTGATCAGCTCCAACATGGCACGCACCGAAGCCATGCGTCAGCTCGAAGAGCAGAAGCAGATCGCCGCCGAACTCGAAGTGGTGATGAAAGAGCAGAAAGAGCTCGAGGACAAGATCAAGTCCATCGACGGACGCATCGCGGCGATCAAAAAGCTCCGCGACGAACAGCGTGGACCGAGTGCCGTTCTGACCGCAATGCGCGAACGCCTCGCGATGGTTCCGGGACTTTACCTGCAGAGCATCGAGCAAAAGGGCGAAGAAATGACCATCATGGGCAACTCGCCGGACGAAAGCGTCCCGACCCAGTTTGGCCGCAGCCTGGAATTCTCGAACGGGTTGTTCAGCAACCTGAGCATCTCGACCCAGCGTAAGGAAGTGGTCAACCAGTTGGCGACACCGTCACCGACCAACCCCGACGCGGGTAAGGTGAACGTTATCGATTTCACCATCAAGACCGCCTACACGCCGTCCAAAGCAGCCGGTGGCAGCAATGCCGCACCTACCAATGCAACGGCCGCCGCACCCGCAAACCCTGCCGCACCTGTCCAGGTCGCCAAGAACTAACCTGATCCTACCAAAAAGAAGGACACTACAATGCTAGAGAAAATCAAGAATCTTAAATGGCAGTTTCAGTTGACGCTGCTGGTCGGAGTAGCCGCTCTCCTTTACACCGGCGTCTGGTATTTCGTAACGGCCGACATCCGTGCAGAAGTCGCCCAGTTGAACGAGCAGGTCGCAGCTTTGCAGGCTAAGAACGAAGCAGCCCGCGTCGCTACCCAGCGTATCAACGAATTTCGTGCTTTATACGCCAGCAAGTCCGTCGAGTACGAAGAGCTCAAGGTACTTTTGCCTGAACAGCGAGAGATCACGAACGTGCTTCAAGGGCTGCAGGACAACGCGAAAGATTCACGGCTCGTAATGATGCGTTTCTCGCCGCAGGACGACAAGACCGTCGATATGATCATGGCCAAGCCGGTCGAGGTCGAGGTCGACAGCAATTTCGCGAATCTGCATTCGTTCTTCGACAAGATGGCCAAGCTGCCGCGTATCGTCTCGATCTCGGACTTCAAGATCAACCAGCTTGATAAGCAGACAGAGGCCAAGTCGCTTCATGCTCAGTTCCTGCTGACCGCTTACTACGCCGATCCGGAAGCGATGAACAAACCCGCACCGGTCAAGCCCGGCACACCCGGAGCTCCCGCCGCCGCACCCGCCGCACCCGCCGCAAAATAGCCTTACAAGCCTCGCTTACCCCAAGCATACCGAGAGAAAAAGCCATGATCAACAAATCGAAAATCACACGACTTCTGAGTCTGAACCTCTTCGCCGCGGCGGTGGTTCTTGCCGGCGGACACTTCTTTGAGGCTTCCGCTCAACGCGACCCGTTCCAGAAACCGGGTTGGGCGCGTACGAGAGATCCGCGGATGAGCGTCCCCGGCAAAAAGGGCGGCCCGGGCTCGACGCCGGTGGACTTTAGCGTGCCGGGCATCGAACGCCGCATCGAGTTTTACAAACGCCAGCGTGAAAGCGCCGCCGTCGCCGGACAGCCGCTGCCCAAGGTGACGAGCGTTTTGACACTCGACGAACTCGCGGTCACCGGCATTTTCCGCACGCCGCGCGGTTACGCCGCGATGGTCGAAGCGACGCCGATCAAGCTTTCATACACTATCTATCCGGGCGACAAATTCTTCGACGGGCAGCTCGTCGCGGTCGAAGAAAACCGACTCGTGTTCCGCCGTGTGACCAAGGTCGGAACAGGCAAATTCGTCTCGTCGGTCGAGAACAAGGCGCTTCGCCAGTTCACCGAACGCGAACAGATACAGGGAACCGCGCCGCTTCAAACAGAAGCCAAGGCCGAAGTGCCCGCTAACATGCAGCCGCCGGTACCGGGAATGCCCGCTAAGGTCGTACTCGCACCGGTCGTCTCGCCGCTCGAGGAAATGAACCGCCAGGTTCCATCCGACGCCGGCAAAACCAAGGCCAAGAAAGATTCGCGTAAACCGGTCAAGGTCGCGAAAAACAAATAGGACGCGCTCGAACGGCGTTCCACCCATACCGCCGGCGTCCATATCCCTTAACAATTTTTGGTACGAACCGACTCGCCCACACGGCGCTGCCGGATGAACTTTGCAACGGAGGAAACATGAATTCTCTTCAAAAAATCAGCGGTTTAGCCTTCAAGGCAGCGATCGCTCTTATGTTGGTAAGTATTTTAGGACTCGCTGTCGCGGCTCAGAGAACTGACTCGCAATCGCAGGGCCGCCTATATGGCGACCCGGGATTCCGCGGCGAAACGATCAATCTCAACGTCGTGAATGCCGACATCCGCGACATCCTTAATTACATCACCGAGCAGTACGGCATCAACTTTGTCATCGACAAGTCGGTCAAATCCGTACCGGTTACCGTCAACGTCAGCGAGGTTCCCTGGAACGTGGCTCTCGACTCGGTACTCCGCTCGCAGGAACTCGGCGTCCAGGTGAACGGCACGATCCTCCGCATTGCAGACACAAAAACGCTTGCGACCGAAGGCGAGATCTACCGCCTGCAGCAGGACAATCAGCTTGACGGCTCGCCGCTGTATACGGAATTTATCCGTTTGAACTACGCCCGTGCCAAGGGTACCATCGTCCGCGGAACCGCCAGTTCCGGCGTTTCGACCAGCCCGACCGGCGGCAACGCTTTTGCGCCGACCGGTGGATCATCGACGACCGGCGCCGCAGCGAGTGCTGGAGCAGGCGAAGGCCTTCTCCCGATCATCCAGCGTCGCCTTTCGCGACGAGGTTCAGTCGAGGTCGACGGCCGCAGCAATTCGCTCATCATAACGGACGTTCGCCAGAACATCGACGCCGTTCGTCAGCTCATCGCCATACTCGATCAACCCGAGCCGCAAGTCGAGATCGAAGCACGCATCGTCGTCGCGACCCGCACATTCAGCCGAAATTTGGGAGCTGAACTGTCGGCGAGTGTCACCGGCCCGCGAGGAATAGGCGCTACGGCGGACACGATCCTGAACGGAAGCGGCCAGTCCAACACTCTGATCGGCCTGACGACCGGCATCTTCGGTACCGCCAGGATCGATCTGGCGATCACCGCCGGCGAGCAGAAGGGACAGGCGAAGATAATCGCTACGCCGCGTGTCACGACGCTCAACAACCGCAAGGCAAAAATAGAAAGCAAGACCCAGATACCGATCCAGACCGTGCAGCCGAGTCAGGGCGGCGGCGATCCGATCTTCACGACGACATATGTTGACGTACCGCTGAAGCTCGAGATCACCCCGCAGATAACTGACGTCGGTACCGTATTGCTCGACGTTCTCGCGGAAAACGCTTCGGCGTCCACGACCGACGGCAGCATCGCACCGGCGATAAACAGCCAGATCATGGAAACACAGGTCGTCGTGCCGGACGGCGGCACAACTGTGGTCGGCGGTGTGCTATTCGACGACGAACGCGAATCGCAAAACCGTACGCCGGGCCTTTCGAAGATCCCGGTCCTGGGCCTCTTGTTCAAACGAAAAGACGTCGCGCGTAATACGAACGAGATCCTGTTCTTCATCACGCCGCGTATCAGTCGCCCCGATTTCGGTACCGCAGCCGGACAGTCCGGCGTACGGACGACCGGAACGGTCCTGCAGCCGGTGCCGCTCGGCAACCCGACGTCAAACTCGGACGAGCCGTCAGGCGGAATGCCGACCGGAGGCTCCATGCAGTTGGTCCCCGCGGCACAACCGGCCGTTGCTCCGGTCAAACCGTAACTGCGGACCTTGATAAACTGCCGCCCGCGGGCATGTAATTCGTGTTCCTTCGCAGAAAAGCCCGCCGGATACAAATGTATCCGGCGGGCTTTTCTCTTGTCCGAACCACATCGCGTAAGCGAGGTGGTTCTGACCTATTCCGCGATATATCCGGCGGGAACGGGAATGTCGCCCGCGGTCCCGAAGGCTACGGATGTGTATCCAAGATCCGAACTACGGAGAATGTACCAGGCGCCGTTTGACGGTCGGAACACGGTCAGATCGGCTTTGCCATCGCCGTCAAAATCCGCCGGGGCCGGTTTGTCCGTAGACACGCCCCACTGCCCCGACTGAAATCCATTCGACGATGTCAGCATGTACCACGTCGCATTCGACGGGCGGAACACGGCAGCGTCGGTTTTGCCGTCACCGTCGTAGTCGGCCTGGACGGGCTGATCGCCATTCGATCCAAACCTTACCGCCGCAAACCCGGCTGTGCTCTGCTGCAGGTACCATGTCCCATCCGACGGCCGGAAGACCGCTATGTCCGTCTTGCCGTCGCCGTCATAGTCACCTTGCGCCGTTCGGTCGCTGACGTTTCCGAATTGACCGGCAGCAAAGCCCGCACTGCTTTGCAGCAAATACCAGGTTCCGTTGGATGGCCGGAAAACAGCGATGTCCGTTTTGAGGTCACCGTCGTAATCGCCCGCGACGGGAACGTCACCGTTGGTTCCAAACTGGACCGCCGCAAACCCGGCAGTGCTTTGCAGCAGATACCAGGTTCCGTTCGACGGCCGGAAAACCGCCCGGTCCGTCTTGCCGTCGCCGTCGTAGTCGCCGGGAGCGATCTTGTCACCCGCCTGGCCGAACCCTGCAAACGTCGCCTGCCCGTCGGTGCTGTTCAGGTTCCACCACGCACCGTTTGACGGGCGAAAGATCGCGACATCGCTCTTGCCGTCACCGTCAAAACTCGAGATCGCCGACCCCGAAAGCGTAGCTCTCGAGGTTGTATAGATCCGATCGCCGTTGGTCGTACCGTCGCTGTTGGCTCCGTTGCCCGCGGCGTAGAACGCGATCTTGCCGACGCGCTGTGCGGGAGCGGTCCAATTGAACGTCCACGATTTGGACCCGAAGACCGTCGGCGTCACGCCGTCGATCGTGTGCTCGATATAGTCGCGCAGAATGCCGTTCACAAACCCGTCGACGATCTGCAGCGTCGGCGGTGTGCCGCCGGGCAGATTGAACGTTCCCGCCGGCCGGCCGCGATTATCGAGGGCCGTCATTTCGAATCCGTACAACACGCCGTCAGGCTCGCTCACCGTGACCGTTAACGGTATCTGCTGGCCCGGACGGTAATTTGACGGCATACCGGTGATTGTCACGCCGCCGGTACCGCTGTTGACCGGGAACGTCGTGTGGCACGCGGTGCAGTTCGATTCGCCGGGAGCGCCGGTGAACGACGCACTCGGGCCGGATGCGGAAGCGGAAACCTTCTGGTAGTCCGGCGAAATGCGCGACTGCACCGCCGTAAATAGCACGACCGCCGCAGCGATCGCAGACAGTTTTAAATACGCCCGTTTTTTACTGGCTCTTTTCATTTAGTTCTCCGGTATCGGGAAGGTTTATTTTGGTTGTCGAACGAACGGGCTGGGCGACCCGAAAATTAAGAATAATAAGAACATAAGTTCTGCGGGCTCGATTGTCAACGAAATCCCTCGACGCCCGCTTGCGGAGTGAAAAAAGCGTCCGAGTGTTTAGCTCGGACGCTTTTTTCAAACTTTGCGAAGGGCGGTTTTGAGACCGCCCTTTGCATACTGAACGTAACCCCCGAATTACGGGATGTAAGCGGCCGGGATCGGCTTGTCGGTCGCGAGACCGAAGTTGGCGACCGCGAGGCCGCCGGTGGACCGGTTGATGTACCACGTGCCGCCGCGGAAGACCGCCTGGTCGTCCTTGCCGTCGCCGTCGTAGTCGCCCGGTGCCGCGACGTCGCCGTTCTGGCCCCACACGGTGATCTGGACGCCGCCCGTGCTCTTCAGGATGATCCATTGGCCCGTCGACGGTCGGAACACCGCGACATCGTCCTTGCCGTCGCCGTCGTAGTCGGCCGGGACCGCCTTGTCGCCCGCCGCACCGAACACGTATGCGTCGAACCCGACACCCGTCGAGCGGACGATGTACCACGTGTTGTTGGACGGGCGGAAGACGCCGATGTTGGCCTTCCCGTCACCGTCCGGGTCCATCACTACGGGCTGGTCGCCCGCCGTCCCGAAGTTGTCGGCACTCGAACCCCCCGCACTCTTCAGGATGTACCAGTAGCCCGTCGACGGCCTGAACACCGCGACGTCCGCTTTCCCGTCCCCGTCGTAGTCGCCGCCCGCGGCCGCGACATCCCCGGTCGTGCCCCACGAAACGGCACTAACGGTGAACCCGTTGGAGTTGAGGATGTAGTAGTCGGGCCCGGCGTCGTTGGCACGGAAGATCGCCGTGTCCGCCTTCCCGTCGTTGTCGTAGTCGCCGGGGACGAGCACGTCGCCCGCACTGCCCCAGTGGACGGAGGTGAACCCCGCCGTCGACCGGTTGAGGTACCAGTTGCCGTCCGACGGACGGAACACCGAAACGTCCGTCTTCCCGTCACCGTCGAAGTCCGCACGCGACTTCGCCGGGGGCGGTGTTACTCCGCCGCAGTTGTAGCCGCTGATGATCTCGACATCATCGACGTTGATGCCTGTCGATGCGACCGAGACATCCGACGCCATTCTCCAGCGAAGCTGAACGTTCTGACCGTTAGCAGCCGCGGGAAGATTGGCCACCGAATTGATATAGCCGCCGGCCGATGTACCTGTCCAGGCTGCTCGTCCACCGAGCGGGTTCGAGAAGCTTGTGGAAAGGGTACCGTTGTAACCGCCGCTGACGAACGTGCCGCCTGCAGCAAGGATGTCCTGCCACGCACCACCCGCGATGCTGATCTCAAGAACCGCACCGTCAAACGTGTTTTCGGTGATGTATTTGTTCTTGAACTTAACCTGCGCGGTTGTCGAACTGATCGCCACGGACGGGCTGACCAGCGACGACAAATTGACGGCTGCCGGATCGTTGGCAAAAGCTGAGTTCGGTGCCGAACTCGGGCCCGTTGTCGTTGTCGTCCACGTTATTCCCGTACCGTTATCCTGGGTCGTTGTCCAACCCGCGGGAAGTGCCGGTGCAACAACGCCATCGAAGTTCTGGACGGTGCCGTTCGGCGAGCCCAGGACGAATGACTTGACCACCGGAGTTTGCGGTCCGATGTTGCTCGTGAGCGTCAATGTTACATCCACCGTGCTGCCGCAGGCTGCGCCCGCCGAGATGGCGTACGGAATGCTCATCGTGGCGGTCTGACCGTCGGCCAGCGTGCCGTAGTTGGCAACGCCGCCGCCGGTAGCAGTCACAACGATATTGGTGACCGGTCCGCCGGTGTTGTTGGTTACGGGAATGCTGAGCTGAACGGTTTCGCCCGGCTCGGGGAATCCGTCATTGTCGCCGCCCGGAGCACCGTCGGTAACATTGATCGGGCTGCCGATCGCCGCGTTCGGAAAGTCGAATGCTTCGACAACGTTTGCCGGCGATGCCGAAATGATGTTAGCCGAGTAGCCCATGCCGCGAACGCGGAAGCCTTCGCGAACGTCCTGGGCGTCAGCCGACGAAAGCGACTGTGCCGCCGCGATGATCGCGTTGCGCTCCTGAATAAAAGTCGGGCCGATCGGTGCGAGTTTCATACCGTCGGTGACGACCTGCAGTACCTTTGTCGTGCCGGCCGCAAAGCCGAGACGAGCGACCATGCGGTTGCGAACTTCCCACAGCATGCTGCTCCAGATCTCGCCCAGGTTGTGGACCTGGTCGCACTGTGCAACGCCGATCGGGCCGCGGGGGAACGCACTCTGCGTACCATCCGTCAAAGCCGCGCAGCCTGCGTTGATGTATTTGAAAGTGAACGGGTTATGCGGTTTGCCGTTCGTGCCGAGAAACGTGATCGGGGCACGCGGGAACCGGCGAATGCCGTAATAATAGTTACCGGTAAAACCGGCGCTGATCAGGTACGTTGCATAGCCGCCCGTCGTGTAGACGCCGTTGATCGGATCTGTCGGTTCGGCGAGCATCGTGTAGCCGTAAAAGTCGCCCCAGCCTTCGCCCATGCCGCCTGACATATTCGTGTTCAAGCCGGAAGAGTTGCCGTGGAGACGGTTCGATGTACCGTGAGTGACTTCGTGAATGATGACCTCGGCGTCTGCCGTTCCATCATAGTCGGGCGTCGGGCCGGTCCACAGATACATCTGCATGCGTCCGCGTCCGCCGTCGGCCGGTGTCGAAAAGTTAGCGTTATCGGTTCCCGACGAATCCTGGCCTTCCGCCGAAACACGGTCAGCACCCGTGCCGCCGCGGCCGAAGTTGTCGTTCTGGAAGTTGAACGCCTGCTCGGTAAAGCCGCGTTTGTAAAGTTCGTCGTGATAACGGTTCATCACGTAGAACATCTGGATGACCGCTCCGCGCTGTGCATTCGCGGTCAGCGGCTCGTCGCCGGGTGCGGGCGCTCCGGGAGGAGGATTCCACGTCGGTGACGAGAAAGTGCGGCAGCCGACGCCGGGGCATGCGTTGTCGCCAGCCATCGGTGCGTCAACTCCGTTCGGCGAAACGCGGTCAACGCCTGCTTCAACGGCGTTGCCGTCTGTGCTGTTGTTTGCGTCGAGGATCCAGCCGCTGTTGTTGAAGCTGCTTGTCCCTTCGTTACCGATCAGAGTTACGTTGGTACGCGTGCCGTTTACGCCCTGTGTTCCGAGTCCGGGATTGATCGGGCCGGGTGACAGCGGTGCCGGGCTATCTGCGGACAGAATGTAGCTGTTGGTGTTGTTGTAAACGTTATAGGTCGCGGAAGCCGCCTGGTCGTTAGAGATGTTCTTGCGCCAGAGCATTGTTCCGTTGTGGGCATCGACGATGACGTAGTATGCATTCACCGGTTCCCAGATCAGGACGCGGTATGCCGGCACGGCAACGCCGGGCTCGGTCGGGAAGTACATTTTCTCGGCGGTCGTCGCCCAGTCGCCCGAACCAAAGACCGTTTTGAGGTCGGTCGATTCGGCGGCGTTAGGTGCGTTCTCTTCGGCTTTGAGCTGGTGGTCAATGTTGGCGGCTGCGAACTTGACGGCAGCGGCGGCATCGCCAAAGTCGCCGGACAGCGAGCCGTAGTCGAGGCCCGGTGCCAAGTTGTTGATGACGCGGATGATCTGACCGCTCTTGGTAAAGCCGGCCTTGATCTCGCCGCGGAATACCGGAATGCCGTTGATCGTCTGCTCGAGGTGAGCGAAGGACTTGTCGCCATCGGGGTTCGTGTAATCGGCCGTTACGCGAAGCGAGTCCGCCTGCTGGTCGCTTACGCCGACGAGGTCGTTATTTTCCTTAACAAAGCTGCGGAGGACCTCCGAACGCTTTGTGCCTGACGCGGGTGAAAGATACTGGAGATCCTTCCAAACGTCGGGCGAGATGACCTCGGGGATCCGCATGTCGGTGTTGTATTCGAATTGGACTTCGTTATACCGGCTGCGGAGTGATTCTTCGCCGCGGACGAAACCGTCGCGGACATCCGCCACGGCGGCGGCACTGCTGTTGATCGACTGACGGGCGCTTTCCATGTAGTCCACGGTCGCGAGCGTCTTTTCCCATCGAATGTCGTAATTGGGGAATCGGTCGTCAGTAGCGGTGGTGCGGGTAAACAGACCGTCACCGGTTTTCTGATTTACCGCCTCGGAGCGGAATTGGTTAGGCAGTACGACAAGCGCGACCGCCAGACCCAATACAACTAAACTTACCAGCAAGCCCAAACGGGCCTCTGGCTTTGTACTGTTCTGCATTTACAAGCCCTCCTAAAAGCTTAACGGGGAAACAAGCCGCGACTCAGGCACGGCCGACGAGTTTGAAACCTTAAGAATAAGGACAGAATATAAATTCAACGCTGCAGCCAGCTTGGATTTCGAGCGGAAAATAAGACAAGAGATCAGGGAAAGAAAACTTATCCGCCATCCGCTTTAAGAAAAAGGAAATGCGTAAAAGGTGAATGGTTGATTTGTCGCTATTAGTTTTAAAAATGAAAAAAAAGAAATTAATGTGGGACTATTAGTAACACAATCGGCACCGTGCGTCAATCATAAGAAAAGACACATTTAACGCGTTCCGCCGCAGCTGCCGTATTTTCCTCAATTAAAGGAGATACGCCGGCGGAAGTATTAGCGTCTAGAACGAAAAGGCGGGCAGTTTATCTGCCCGCCTTTTCGTTTATTAACAAACCCCCGAATTACGGGATGTAAGCAGCCGGGATCGGCTTGTCGGTCGCGAGACCGAAGTTGGCGACCGCGAGGCCGCCGG
>JBDTUT010000003.1:0-212488 GCA_040007515.1 Acidobacteriota bacterium
TGTTGAGTTTATGTATTGGAATGATTGGAAATAGCTGTTCGAGCGCCCAGTTGTCCGGCATCGACCGGAAAACGGAGAAGTTTGCCAGATATTTCGCACAAAGCAGACGCCGAAGCTCGTCAAATTCTTCGGCAACGTATTTTTTAAGCTGGGCGAACTGGTCCGCTTTTTCGCAGACGTCCCAGAACAATACTTCGCCTTTGCCTTTGTCCTCGAGGTCTATCAGTCCGAGATTGAATAAGGTGAACAGCTCTTCGCGATTCTCGAGTGCGTCGTGATAATACTCGCGGTAATTCTTGGCGTTGATCGTTTCGCGAAGGTCATATAGCTCGCGGACGATCTGCGGATCGTCCTTGTCGATCTCGAGCGGCGTGATGTCTTCGACAACGGTTTCGATCTCGTCCTGAACGTTGGTGACCAGTATCGCGTGATACGCCGAAAGATAGCGGCCGGATTCTTGAATGATCGTCGGGTGCGGAACATTCTCGTCGTCGCAGACGGTCTTGATCATGTAGATCACGTCGTTTGCGAACTCGCGGGCGTTGTAATTGGCCGATGACTCGAACGAGGTGCGGGAACCGTCGTAATCGACCGCCATGCCTCCGCCGACATCCAGATAATCAATAGGAATGCCCATTTTGCGGATCTTTGAATAGGTGCGGGCCGCCTCGCGCATGGCGTTCTTGATCCGTTTGATGTCGGTAAGCTGAGAGCCGATGTGGAAGTGAAGGAGCTTCAGCATCTCGATTCGGCCGGCTTCCTGGAGCTGCCGTATAACGTCGAGTATCTCCGTCGTCGTCAGGCCGAACTTTGCCGCTTCGCCGCCCGATTTTTCCCACTTTCCGGAGCCCTTTGAATAAAGCTTTACGCGAACGCCGACCATCGGAAGCGCCGCATCCGGGTTTTCGGCCGTGAATTCGTCGACAAGGCTGAGTGTATGTGTCAATTCGCTCAACTTCTCGATCACAATGACCACATTTTTGCCGGCACCGGCGCCCGCGAACGCGAGTTTCACAAAATCGCGGTCTTTAAAACCGTTGAGTACGAGCAGGCTGTCTTTGGATTGTTCGAGAGCGAGTGCGGCGTAAAGCTCAGCCTTTGAACCGGCTTCGAGACCAAAGTTGTAACGCGAGCCTTCTTTTAGATATTCCTCGATGACGGAACGATTCTGGTTCACCTTCATCGGGTAAACGCAGAGGTGTTCGCCTTCGTACTCGAATTCTTTGATCGCTTTCTTGAAAGCCGACTGAAGTTTGCGAATCTGGCCAAAGAGCAATTGTGGAAAGCGGAGCAGCACCGGCGTGTTGACGCCACGCTTGCGCAGATCGTCGATGATCTCCTTTACGTCCGCCGTCAGGTTTTCGTTCTCGGGTGCGCGGACAACGAGGTTGCCTTTTTTGTTCACACCGAAATAGCCTGCACCCCAATTTTCAATACCGTAGGTCTCGACGGTCTGCTCTATGACTGAACTCAATTTATAGTATCTCCAAATGTGTGATCGGAACGCATAACGGATGTCCGCAAAAACCTTAAGTATAGTAAATATCCCGCAAAAAAGAAACAGCCGCACTTATGTGGCACTGAGCCGCTTTCAAGTCGATCCAGAGTCCACGCCGGCGGACGCTCTTTGCGTTTTCGCGTCTTCTTCGTGCCTTTCGCGTATTTCGTGGTTAATTCTTCAAATCCGTAACCACGAAATACACGAATGGCACGAACAAACACCAAACCTTCGATGTTACCCGTTTTCCGCAAATTCAATCAGCGGCAGTTTTTAGGCCGCGCTGCTGCTCGCTTTGGCACACCGCTTGCGAATAGGTCAGGACGGCGGTTCGCTTAGCTCGATTTCGATAGCTGGAATCGGTGCAAATGCTGGCTCCTATGGTATTGCAGCAGTGAATGAACAACGGAACTGTCAAAAAATGGTGTCAGAAAATGTCAGTCGACGCCGTCACGGAGAGGACGATCAAAATGAATACTATTGAACAAAAAGGCTTTTCGCTGATCGAGCTTTTACTGGTAGTGACCATCATCGGCGTCATCGCCGCTTTGGCAATTCCGGCGTTCCAAAAAGGGATCTGGGCCGCTGAGAACGGCACGACCTTCTCGGCGATGCGTACCATCTCCTCGTCGCAGGTCAATTTTTATTCGTCGAACAGCCGATTTGCGAGGCTCACCGAACTCCAGCCGCTGCTCGGAAACGGTCTCGGCACGACCACCGGCGATCGTATCGTCAAGAACCGATATACATACGAGATGTCGCCGGTCACGCCGACCGATGACGAATTGAAAACGGAGTTCACGATAACCGCTACGCGCGCCGTTCCGAACGAGATCACGTACAAGTACGAACTCACACAAGCCGGCGAGATCAAACAGCTCCTGCCCTAACGAACGACCTGCCCGACGACCACAAAAAAGAAATGAACGTTTTCGAAGAACTTGTCGAAGAACTAAAGGACGCGGAGCTCCTCGAGGCGACGGAAACTGACGCTACGCCTACAGCGACTGTTTCTGACGCTGAGACCGTTTCAGCCGACGGCCCGAGCGAGCCGATAGAATCAGGATTTGCACCCTCGGCGTCCCAAGCGGAAGCGGCCGACGAAGCAGAACATTATCGTCAGCGGGCGATGGATCAGGTGGCCGGCCTTCAAATGGTCGAGCACGTCATGACAGGCATCGAGCGCGAGTATATGAAGATCGTGCCGGCCGCATTCAACGATCTAAAGGTCAAGACGGCACTCCACCGGTTTCTCAAAGTTACCGACGACGCAGATCCAACCGAGCATCTGGAAGCCGAAGGCATGCTCGTCTGCGAAACCGAGTTGTGGTCGAAGGCGCTCGCCGAACGTGATGGCGAGATATCGGTCGCCAACGTCCGACGGTTCTGCGAGAATTCGCGTCCGGTCCTGAGTTCGCAGGCGCTCCTTGCCCTGGCGAGGTTTTACCGAACATCGCCGGGATCGGCGCCGGTGCGGGCGAAGTTCGATTTCGTGATGACCCGACTCTTTTCCCGCGACGCGGGCGACGAAAAACGCCGGCTTCTGTTCAGCACGCTCGAGATGGTCGAGCACATACGAAATCTCTACGAAACCTGGGCGAACCTCACGCCTTTCAATATGCGGTCGATCGATTCGAGTGTGGCAGAAACGCTGGTTTCGTTTCGCCGGTCGATCGAGGAAGCTCAGACGGCCGACAGCTTCGATGAGTTGATCGCAAGCGACTATTTCAATCGGACGCGGCTTATCAAAGAATCGGCGGCCGATATGTTATTCGTCCCCGAAGTAACAGCGGCGGCGATCGAATGTAATGTTCGTATCGGCAATCGGTTTGTTGAACTGCTAAAAGCCGAGAAGGCGAATTTCAGCGTTGAGGCACTCGAGGAAAAGTACGGCTACAGTTACGATTCCATGATCTCGGGAGCCGCGAGCAAGACGATCCTGCTCGCGGAACTCGTGAAGCTGGAAACCGAGGAGCCAAAAGAAGAAACCCAGAGCAAACCGGCGGCGTCGACCCCGAGAGCAACCCCCCGCATTGCAGCCGAGCGCCGGACCGGCGCGGCAATTCAGGAACGCTCTCGCGGAATGTTCGCCGTCAACCCGTGGCTGCTGGCATTCACGCTTATCACGATCGCGGTCAGTGTCGGAGTTTATTTCTGGTCGCAGGACTCGTCCGCTCAAAAGTCAAAAGCAGTTATCGCGGACAATGTCAGCCTCGATAACTCCGGACTCACGGAGGACATTCGTATGGCACGTTCGAGCAATGAGACGTTTTACGGCGTTGTGCGGCCGAACTGGGACGGTATGACCGAGCAGCAGCAGCAGGAAGTTCTCAAAAAGGCACAAACTTTCGCGGCGTTAAAGGGAATGCGACGAGTTAATCTGCTCAACGAAAAAGGCAGAACGGTCGGCTATGCCGCGGGTCAAAGGCTCGACATTCTCAAACAGTAAGCTTTACCTGACTTTTAGGTATTCGACACCCGTTCAGACCAGATTTGAACGGGTTTTTTGCGAGCAGGAAGTCACAAAAATGTAGGACGTAGATATCAATGCTACAAATATGTGATTATGTAACTTACATGATCGAACTATCACTACAGGTAAACATTGCAAATAAACAGATTAGCTGAATCCGATTTCCAGGTATACTGATTGCATTGTCGAAGAGTATGCATCTTTCTGCGTGATGGCGCATTATGCCGGCGCGGAGTGGTAATTAATAATCGCTATTTTAGGAGAAATAATGAACGCGAAGACTGTCCTGCACTTTGCCGCCGACCAGGAGGCAAGGTTCGTATCTATTCGATTTACTGATCTGCCGGGAGCGTGGCATCACCTTACCTATCCGATCGGCCAATTAACTGAAGACTCGTTCGAAGACGGCTTCGGATTCGACGCGTCGAGCCTGCGTGGCTGGGCGGCGATCAATGAATCTGACATGCTGCTTGTTCCGGACCCGAGCCGGTTCTGGATCGATCCGTTCGCGGAAGAGACGACGATGGTCCTGATCGCGAACGTCGTGGAACCGATCACAAAGGACGGTTATGGACTAGATCCGCGGTCGGTCGCGATCCGGGCCGAGAGCTATCTGAAATTTACGGGAATTGCCGACACCATAAATGTCGGTCCCGAAGCAGAGTTCTTTATCTTTGACGGGGTGAGTTTTCACAACGACCAAAACTCGGCGGGATTCACGATCGACTCCGAGGAAGGCCATTGGAACTCAGGTCGCACGAGCGACCATTCGCCGAATATGGGATACCACATTCGCCCGAAGGAAGGTTATGTCCCGGTCGCTCCGATGGATTCGCTGATCGATCTGCGGAATACGATCTCGACGATCCTCGGTGAAGTCGGTATCAGCGTCGAATGCCATCACCACGAGGTCGCGACCGCCGGTCAGTGCGAGATCGATTTCCGGTTCTCGAATTTGCTCCACACGGCCGACAACGTGATGCTGTTCAAGCACGTGGTAAAAAATACCGCACACCTGAACGGCAAAACGGCGACGTTTATGCCGAAGCCTTTGTACGGCGACAACGGCTCGGGAATGCACTGCCACCAGTCGCTTTGGAAGGACGGCAATCCGTTGTTCGCCGGCGACCAGTATGCGGGACTTTCCGAAATGGCGAAGTTCTATATCGGCGGTCTATTGAAACACGCGCCGGCGCTTGTAGCGTTTGCGGCACCGACCACGAACAGTTACAAGCGGCTCGTTCCGGGATTTGAAGCACCGGTGAATCTCGCGTATTCGGCACGCAACAGGTCGGCTGCGGTACGCATCCCGATGTTCTCGGCATCGCCGAAAGCAAAGCGCCTCGAGTTTCGTCCGCCCGACCCAAGCTGCAATCCGTATATAACGTTCGCGGCCTTGCTGATGGCCGGACTCGACGGCATTCAGAACCGCATCGATCCGGGCCAGCCGCTCGACAAGGACATTTACGATCTTCCGCCCGAAGAACTTGCGAATGTGCCGTCGCTGCCGGGAAGTTTGGACGAAGCTCTCATTGCCCTCGAGAACGATCACGAATTTTTGCTCAAGGGCGATGTGTTCACGACTTCGATGATCGAACGCTGGATCACTTACAAACGCGAAAAGGAGATAACGCCTCTTCGCCTGCGTCCGCATCCGCTGGAATTTTCGATGTACTACGACATATAGTTGTCGGGATCGGCACGAAACGGCGGCGGGAATTAGCGTTCCGGCCGCCGTTTTCATTATTATCTGCGAGGAAAAAAAGCTATGGACGTCAGACCTGTAATTCTGGAAAGCAGCCGCGTGAGAATGGAACCGCTAGAGGCTAGGCACATCGACGACCTTACCGAATTTGCGTTCAAGGACGGCGTTTGGCAATGGACGGCTAACATCGTGAACGCTCGGGATGACCTTCAGCGATACGTCGACCGGGCACTGGAGGAACAGGCGCGCGGCGTTTCGCTTCCGTTCGTGACGGTGGACCGCGAATCGGCGAGCGTAGTCGGTTCGACCCGCTTCGGCAACATCGACCGCGAAAACCGAAAGGCCGAGATCGGCTGGACGTGGGTCGATCCCGCGTGGCAGCGGACGTACATCAATACCGAGGCAAAGCTTTTGATGCTGACGCACGCGTTCGAGACGTGGAAATGCATCCGTGTCGAGTTAAAAACCGACGCGCTGAATGCAAGATCGCGGGCAGCGATACGTCGGATCGGAGCGACGGAAGAGGGAATTTTGCGGAATCACATGATCACAGAATCGGGGAGATTTCGCGATACAGTCTATTTCAGCATCGTCGAAAACGAGTGGCCGGAGGTAAAAAATAACCTCACAGCCATGCTCGGACAATACGAATGATCGTTTCTCCGGCGTCGGTTATTGTATAATTCGGCAGGTATGGAAAAGTTCAGTGTAATTTGTCCCTGCTGCGACGCGGCGCTCACCATCGACGCTCAGACGGGCGCGATCATTTCATTCGAAGAAAAGAAGAAAGCGCACGGTTCGTTCGAAGACCTTCGCGGCGAGCTTTCAAAACAAAAGGAATTGCGCGAAGCGCTCTTTACGCAGGAAATGTCGTCCGTAAAGGACCGCGAGCGTCTGCTGGATGAGAAGTTCAAAGAAGCACTCAAAAAAGCCGATACGACCAGCGACCAGCCGTTCAGAAACCCGCTCGATCTTGATTAGCCGCCTCCCGAATAATAAATGTCGAAGGAAAAACTGATAATCGCACTCGACGTTCCGGGTGCGCCTGAGGCAAGAGCGATAGTTTCGGAACTCGGCGATTCGGTCGGGGCGTTTAAGATCGGGCTTCAGCTTTTTACTGCCGCCGGGCCGGAGTTTGTAAAGGAGGTCGTCGGCCTCGGGCATCGCGTTTTTCTCGATCTGAAGTTTCACGATATACCGAATACCGTCGCAATGGCGGGCGTCGAAGCCGCGAGGCTCGGCGTTTGGATGTTCAACGTGCACACGCTCGGCGGAGGCGAAATGGTGCGTCGAACGGTCGACCAAGTCGACGCGGCGTGTAAAAAGGAAAACCTTACGCGGCCTTTGGTCATCGGAGTGACCGTGCTCACAAGTTCCGACCAGAATACGATGAGCGAGGTCGGCATTGCGGCAGATCTTGATACGGAAGTTTTGAATCTCGCAAAACTTGCGTCAAAATACGGTCTAGATGGTGTGGTCGCGTCTCCTATGGAAAGTTCCGCGATACGCACCGAGTTTCCGGACCGTGATTTTGTGATCGTGACTCCGGGAATTCGATCAATTGCCGCAACGAATGACGACCAGAAGCGTGTAACTACTCCGGCGGCTGCTTTTGCGGCGGGTGCAGACTTTATCGTCATCGGGCGGCCCGTGACTCAAGCTCCGGACCGGCGTGCCGCTGTCGAAGAAATATTACAGGATATCGAAACAGCCGAACCGCACAGGCCGAGTCCCTAGAAGCGTGTCCTCACCGAAATCTTATTGTGTCCAAACGACTTAAAATACTTTGCCTGACGGCGGCCGTTGTGTTTCTCGCGGGCGTCGTCGTCGAGTTCTCGACGCAGGCTGCTGAGAAACGGAGTTCGCCGATCGCCGTTCGCATCGGCGAAAAGATCACATACGCGATCTCGTTCGGCAAATTCAGCAATGTTGCGTACGCCGAGCTCAGTGCGGTCTCGCGCGGTAAATTGTCCGACCGCGACGCGATCGAACTGCACGGACGTTTTAAGACGCTCGACTTTGTCAGCGCGGCATTTTATCTGATCGACGAAACCCGCACCGTTTTTGCGGACGCGGAAACCGGGATGCCTCTGTATGTAAACGCGGTCCAAAACGCAGGCACGATGCCGAGGGAAACGAATTCGAATTATCTGACCGTTCAGGCCCAAGGCTTCGACTTGGTTTCGATGATCTACAAGCTGAGGCAGGCCGGCGGCAGCGGAGTCCTTCCGCTTATGGAAGACGGCAAGGTCTATGTCGTAACAATGCAGGTCGTCGGCGCCGAGCGCATCAAGACGGACGCGGGCGAATTCGACACGTCGATCGTCGCGGTCCAGAGCGATTACTTTACCGAACACGGGCTTCGGGATGTTCGTGTGAACCTCTCGAACGACGAGGCGAGAATTCCGGCGATGATCCGCCTCAAGACGACGAAAGGCGAATTCAAAATGCTCGCCGCGAGCGTTCAGATAACGGAACCCGAGCCGGCCGCGACGCCCGTTCTCATTCAGACGCCGCAGCCTACGCCGGTGACGCCGCGGCCTGTTGCGACCGCGACGCCGTACATCGATAACCAGGCGCTCGCGGCGGAACTCGCCTTCGATCTGGGCGAAACGCTCGAATATCGCATCTCGAGCGGCGGCCAGCCGATAGGGAACTTTACGTTCGAGGCGAAGGAGCGAAAGCAGTTTGACGGCCGTGACTCGCTGCTTTTGAAAGCTGCCGCAACACGTTCGGAGCCCGGGAACAGGTTTTTTGCCGCGGGCGACGGCGTAAATGCCGTCGTTAGTCCGGAAACGCTTGCGCCTCGCCGTGCCGAAATAAAGTTCAGCGGGACGCTGAGCAGTTACAACCAGTTGGTCCAATTCGATACATCGACCGGAGCGGTAAGCTTCAACGGCCCGAACACGGTCGATTCACCGATCGGGACGCACAGCGTTCTGTCACTCTTCTACGCACTTCGTTCGTTCAATCTCAAGCCGAGCAAAGATCCGAAAAACCCCGTAAACGACACGCGCGTCGCCGTATTCTGGGAAAACCAGCCTTACATATTCACACTTCGGCCGTCGGAGCCTCAGGTCATTTTGGTGCAGGGGCAGAAGGTCGCGGCGCAGATGATCTCGATCACGACGCAAAACACCTATCTCGATCAACTCAGCCCTAAGATCTGGATCAGTATCGACGAGCGCCGTGTGCCGCTCAGGTTCTCGTTCGGCAGTTTCGAGGGCGAACTGATAACCACGACCATACAAACCCGTTAGATGGAAAATTAGATGGAAAAAAAGTTTCAAATTCAGGGGTAAAACTGCCAATTGAAATTGAAAACGGTTTTCAATTAGGGTATTATCTATTTTCCGAAGCTGGTTTTCGCTTCGGTTCACCCGGGGGAATTTAATTCGAAAGATTAGTTCAGGCACTCTCTGGAGTGTCGGCAAGGCCAACATGAAATTTGACATCGATACGGCGGCTACGGTTTCTGAACCTCAAAAGCACATGACACTCACGGAACTCCCAAGAGGTGAAAATGCCCGCGTTATTGCGGTCAACGGTTCCGGGGCGGTCACGCGGCGGTTGATGGAAATGGGAGTCATTCCGGGCGTCGGCGTCAGCGTCGTTAAAGCGGCACCGTTCGGCGATCCGATAGAAATACGCGTTCGCGGCTACAGCCTCGCGATGCGAAAGAACGAAGCGGATTCGATCGAGGTCGATGCTTCACCGGCCGCAAAAGCGGAACATAGAAATTGAGCGTCGAAAAACTACTCACCATTGCTCTGGCCGGCAACCCGAACGCCGGCAAGACCACACTCTTTAACTCTCTAACTGGCCTAAAACAAAAAGTCGCCAATTACCCGGGCGTGACGGTCGAGCGAAAAGAGGGCAGTTGGCAGCTCAACGGCAGGCCGGCAAAACTGATCGACCTGCCGGGCCTTTACAGCCTCGACGCGACGTCGATGGACGAGCAGATCGCCCGCGACGTACTGACCGGCGAGCAAAAAGGCGTGCCGAAGCCGGACGCGATAATCGCCGTCGTCGATGCCACAAACCTCGAGCGAAACCTCTACCTCGTAACGCAGCTTTTCGAATTTGGAATTCCGGTCGTTGTCGCACTGACGATGATCGACACGTTCGAAAAGCAGAATCACCAGATCGATATACGAAGGCTTTCCAAGGCGTTGGGTGTGCCGGTCGTCGCGGTCAACGCGAAAAGCAGCCGCGGAAGATCGGACCTCACGGCGCACGTGAGGGAAGCGGTCCACGCGAAAAAAAGCGTGGCTTTTGATCTGAACGAAGACCCGGACGCCGGTGAGCATTCGAAGATATTTGCCCGCTACAGTTTTATTTCTAACGCGGTTCAGAATTCGGTCAAGCACAACGACCGCCGCGAACACCGTATATCGGACAAGATCGACAAGGTCCTGACGCACAGGTTTTTCGGGCTCGTGATATTGGTCGCGATTCTTCTGTTCGTGTTCCAGGCGATCTTTTCGTGGGCGAGTTTGCCGATGGACCTTTTGGAACACGGCTTCGGCGCGGCGGGCGACTTCGTCCGGGCGCAGATGCCCGAGGGCGTTCTGACCGATCTGATCGTCGACGGCATCATCGCCGGTGTCGGAGGCGTGCTCGTGTTTCTGCCGCAGATATTGTTGCTGTTTTTGTTTATCTCGATCCTCGAAGATACCGGTTATATGTCCCGTGCGGCGTTTCTGCTTGATAAGCTGATGAGCCGTGTCGGGCTGCACGGCAAAGCTTTTCTGCCGCTGATGAGCAGTTTTGCGTGCGCTATCCCGGGCATCATGGCGACGCGCACGATCGAAAATAAACGCGACAGATTTGCAACTATCCTGATCGCTCCGTTCATGAGCTGCTCGGCACGCCTGCCGGTTTATACCTTGATGATCGCGGCGTTCTTTGCGGGGCGGACGGTGTTCGGGTTTATTTCGCTCGGTGCGGTGCTGATGCTCGCGATGTACGCGCTGGGGATCGCCGTGGCGATCATCGTCGGTTTTATACTCAAGCGCACACTGCTCAAATCTCCGCCGCCGCCGTTCCTGATGGAGCTGCCGCCTTACCGCTTGCCGAATTTGCGGACGGTTTTTCAGAACATGGTCACACGGGCGTGGCTCTTTGTTAAGCGGGCGGGAACGGTCATTCTGACGATCTCGATCATTTTGTGGGCACTGATGTATTTCCCGAGGGCGGAAGTGAAGAGTGACGCGTTTACGCGTTCCCCCGACGCGGCCGACGTTCAACGCGGCATCACGCCTGAAGGCGTAACTCTTACCAATGACGTAACTCCTACCGAAGGCGAACATCTGAAGCACAGCTTTGCCGGCATGCTCGGTCACACGATCGAACCGGTGATCCGTCCGCTCGGGTTCGATTGGAAGATCGGCGTCGCGCTGATCGCGAGCTTTGCCGCCCGCGAGGTTTTGGTTTCTACGCTGAGCATTATTTACAATGTCGGCAAGGATGAAACGGAAGAGTCGCCCACGCTTATCTCCGCAATCCGCGGAGCGACGCGCGACGACGGCAGCCCGGCGTGGACGCCTTTGACGGCTCTCTCGCTTATGGTATTTTTCGTGCTGGCGATTCAGTGCATGTCGACCGTCGCGATCGTGCGTCGCGAGACGAACTCGTGGGCGTGGACGCTGTTCATGATCAGCTACATGACCGGCCTTGCGTATTTGGGATCACTGATAACTTTTCAAGGCGGCAAGCTGCTCGGTTTTAGTTGAGGTAGTTTTCAAATGGATCTGCAATTACTGATAGTAGCGTTATTGATACTCGGTGCTTTCACCCTCGTCGGCCGGGCGGCATGGCGGCGCTCGCGTTCGTTCACCGTGAAGAGCGGTTGTGAAACCGATTGCGGCTGCGGCGGGAAATCAAAGAAAGCATCTGTCTGATCTGCATTGAGCGATAACGGGAAACTTTTAACCGACGGCGTCCGCTCGATGTTTCTTTCGACGCTGGCCTTTGCGCTGGCAAATGTCTTCGTAAAACAGGTCTCGCACATACCGGCCATGGAAGTCGTTTTTTTTCGCTGCGCTCTTGCGACGGCTTTGTGTTTTGCCGGCCTGTACCGGGCGAAGGCGGACTGGAAGGGATCCAACCGGAAACTGCTGCTTTTGCGCGGATTATTCGGAACGTCGGCGCTGTATTTCTTTTTCACGACGCTGCAAAATATTCCGCTCGCGTCGGCGATGACGATCCAGTATCTTTCGCCGATATTCACGAGCATTATCGCAATATTTATATTAAAGGAAAGCGTAAAGCGCATGCAGTGGCTCTTTTACGCGATCGCGTTCGGCGGCGTGCTGCTGATCCAAGAATTCGACGCGCGAGTATCGCTTTTTTATCTCGGGCTCGGCATCTTTTCTGCATTCTGCTCGGGAGTGGCGTACAATCTCGTACGTAGCCTGAGAGGGAAGGAACATCCGCTGACGGTCGTCCTGCACTTCCAATTAGTTGGTGCGATCCTCGGTTTTTTCAGTTTGTTTTTCGGATGGAAAACGCCGGTGGGCTGGGATTGGTTTTATCTCGTGCTCGTCGGCATCTTTTCGCAACTTGGTCAGATATTCTTGACAAACGCACTGCAGAAGGAACGCGTCGCGGGCGTCGCGATCGTCAACTACACCGGACTGGTTTACGCGCTGTTGATCGGCTCGTTCGTGTTTCAGGAACCGCAGTCGGTCGAGTCGATGTCCGGGATGCTGTTGGTAGTGTTCGGCGTACTTCTGAGCGTAGTATACAGCCGTCGAATGCGGGATCTCGAAACGATCGAAGCGACGGCCGCCTGAATAAAAAATGAGAGCATTTATCGTAACCGTCAGCGACACTCGGACCATCGAAACGGACGTCTCGGGCGACCGGCTCGCCGAACTTTTGATCGACGCCGGAGCCAAGATCGCCGGTAAGCTGATCGTCTCCGACGACCTCGAAGGACTGCGCAACACGCTCTACGTGCTGACGGAAAACGAAGAGATCGACGTCATCATCACCACCGGCGGCACAGGCCTCGCCCCACGCGACAACACGCCAGAAGCGACGCGTTCCGTCGTCGACCGCGAGGTACCCGGAATAGCCGAAGCGATGCGGGCCGAATCTCTCAAACATACAAAAATGGCGATGCTCTCACGCGCCGTTTGCGGCGTCCGCAATAATACGTTATTAATTAACCTGCCTGGTTCGCCGAAAGGTGTAGAGCAGTGTTTCGAGATCATACGTCCGGTACTTCGCCACGCCATCGACCTACTCGCCGGAAGAACCGACCATTAGGCCGATCAAAAAATACATATGAAGAAGTTATTGTTCGCCATTCTGATGGTCCCGGTACTGTTGTGTGCCGCATACGCCCAAAACGCCGGTCCGCAAATCGCTACACTCGAAGAGATCACCGAAGATCTCAAGTTTGCACCGTGTAAAAACTCCGAACGGTTCGAAGCCGTAAAGAAGCTTTTCCAAAAGATGGGAGCCGCAGAAACGGACATTTCGAGTCCTGAGAATAAAGGCCTCCGCAATATCGTCCTCACCAAAAAAGGGAAATCGGCCGATACGGTCGTCATCGGTGCTCACTACGATAAAGTTAGTGAGGGCTGCGGCGTTATCGATAATTGGTCAGGGATCGTAGTTCTCGCAAATATCTACCGTACTTTCAGCACGATGGACACGGAAAAAACGTATGTCTTCGCGGCCTTCGACAAGGAAGAGCTCGGATTGTACGGGTCCGCAGCGATGGTGAAGGATATCCAGAAAGCGGCACGTGCGGATTACTGCTCGATGGTAAATCTCGACAGCTTCGGGCTGGGATTTCCCTTTATTCTCGAAAACGCCTCGACCGCGTCTATGGTGAAGGCGGCGAAGGATCTGGGGACCGAACTAAAAGTGCCGGTCAAGATCCTATCACTCGACGGGGCGGCCGACGCAGATTCGTCCTCCTTCAAGAACAAGGACATCCCCGCGATCACGTTGAGCGGCCTGACCGAAAACTGGCCCAAGTACCTGCACTCGTCGAACGACAAACAGGAATTTACGAATCCCCAAAGTGTTCGGGTCGGATATCAGTTCACCCTGAATTACCTCGTGAAGATCGACGCCGGTGCGTGCGATATGTTCCGAAGCAAATAAATACTTCGAAATTCAAGATACAGCTCGACGCCACGTTTATCTCGCGATCGATGAAGCGATGAACGCTGCTGCGTCGTTGTGAAGTTTTTTCAGTGAGTTTTTCTCGATGTACATCATGTGGCCGGCTTCGTAGTATTGGAAGCTGATGTTTTTGCGCAGCTGCGGGTCGAGGTTCATGGCCGAGACGCTGTATTCAACGGCATAGAACGGCGTCGCCATGTCGTAGTAACCGGCGGCGATCAATATCTTCATGTACGGATTTTTCGCCATCGCGTCTTTGAGCGGCATGCTCGTGTCGGCGTAGCCGTTGCTCGTGTTCCAGTTCCACGGTCCGGTGACGCCGCCGCCGAGAATGTAGTATTCGGCGTCGGATTTGTAACCGAGTTCGCGGCGGACATAGTCGTTGAACGCGGCGGTGTACGGCGGGCGGATGGCGTTCATGCTCGGATCGCTGTCGGTGTCGGAGCCGCCGGCGTCGCGGTCGATGCCGGTGAACCGGCTGTCGAGGCGTCCCGCGGTGCGGCGACGGTCACGCATCAACTCCTTCATAAATTTGCCGAGGTCGACGCGGAAATTGTTGTTGAGGATGTACTGGCGGCCGAGGCCGGTAAATTGGCCGAACTTGTCGGCTAGCGCGTCGCGTTCCGTATCGGAAAGGCTGTCGATCCGCATCATCGCCGGCATATATTCCCCGGACGCGAACGACCTTGCTTCGCGAGCGACCTGATCGACGGACTTCGCCAGCATCTGCGGCGAAAGTCGTTTGTGATACCAGGCACTGGTGGCGTACGACGGCAGGATCAGTACGAGCGGCAAATCGTTGTTGTCGGCGAATCTTATCGTCTGAAAGTTCATGACGGTCGAGATCAGCAGAATGCCGTTGAGGCCGACGCCGTGTTCGAAAAGGTAATTCGACAAACCGGCGGCACGAGTTGTTCCGTAGCTTTCGCCGACCAGGAACAACGGCGACATCCAGCGTTCCGACCGGCCCAGATACAAGCGAATAAATTCACCGACAGATTCGATATCGCCGTTTAGGCCGAAGAACTTCGCGGCCAATTCCGGTTTGGCGGCGCGTGAATATCCGGTGCCGACCGGGTCGATGAAGACCATATCGGTTTGGTCGAGCCAGGTCTGATCATTGTCGATGAGTTCGTACGGTGGCGGAGGCATCAGGCCGTCGTCGAGCATTTTTACGCGCTTGGGCCCAAGAGCTCCGAGATGGAGCCAGACGGACGCCGAGCCGGGCCCGCCGTTGAACGAGAACATGAGCGGACGCGACGCGGGATTTGTCGTACCGTCGAGCGTGTAGGCCATGTAAAAGATGCGTGCCTCGACCTCGCCGGTCTTTTCACTTTTGAGCGGCATGAAACCGGTCGTGACGCTGTAATTCAGCGTTCGCGAACCGACGCGGACGGAGTGTTTTGTCACGACGGGCGGTTCTTCTTTTTGCTGAACTGCCTCGGGCGGCTTCGGCGTCTCCGCAGGCTTGGGCGTAGCGGCCGGCAACTGAAAAAACAGAAATATCGGTAAGAATATTGACGCGATCATTAATTGTCCTTGTTTGCTCGAGTGAATGGAAAGCAGGGAAAGGTTAGCACAAATCGGAGTTAGCGAAAACTCTAACCGATTGCGAAAAAAAAGCCGTCCGGAACGACTGCCTCCTTTTCAATTACCTCCAACTTTAGTTGGAGGTACCGATCAATTAAGGATCGGGGCTTTAGCCCAAATTCAAAAAGGAGTCCTTATGGCTTCAGCCAAAAAACGTTGGGACGAAGCCGTAAGGATTCTCATCATCCGATGTTCGGCTAAAGCCGAATCTGTGAGTCGAACCGACCTCCAGCTAAAGCTGGAGGCAATTGATATATTCTAAACGCCGTCGAGAATTGCTTTTCAGACGGCCCCTTCTCAGGCAAGGGCAACGTTTATCTTACGACTTCGCTTACGACGTTTCCGCTGATGATCGTCCCCGTGCAGTGGGACGTCCATTCGAACGGGTCGCCGTCGTACATTGCGATGTCGGCGTCCTTGCCGACGGCGAGCGAGCCGATCCGTCCGTCGAGACCGAGCAGTTTTGCAGCGTCGATGGTGATCAGCGCGAGTGCGTCGCCGCGGGTCAGTCCGTTTGCGGCGGCCATCGCGGCTTCAAAAAGGACGACTCGGGTTTTGGGAACGTAGCCTTCGTATCCGCTTTGAAGAGCGACCAAAATGCCGGCGGCTTTCAGCTTTCCGGCCGTTTCCATCGAAAGACTTTCCTCGTCGCCGCCGGGCCGGGCCATCGTCGGATGAACGATGACGGGAACGCCTGCCGCCTTGATCTCGTTTATCAGCATCGGCGATTCCGAAGCGCCGTCGAGGACAATGCGGATATTGAATTCCTTCGCGATCCGAAGCGCGGACATGATGTCCTGTACCTTATTTGCGGTCATCATGATCGGCACTTCGCGGCGGATCACTTTCAACATTATGTCCGAACGAAGGTCCTTTGCCGGATCGACCTTTTTTGAATTCTCCTGGGCCTTGATCAGCTCGGCACGGAGCATCGCGATCGCCTTCGCACGCGTTCCGGGCGACTTGCCCTGGCCCGCCAAACCGTCCTGACCGAACGTTGCGGCAACCATGGCGAGCGGTACGATCGTCGCTTCGTCGACGTCCTTACCGACGGTTTTGGCGATCATCGTCTGGCCCGAGATCAACGCCGACGGCTGATGGCCGGTGTGGATCGTCGTCACGCCAAAACCTCGCACCCATTCGATCAACCGTTCATCGGCGTTGTACGCGTCGATCGCTCGCAGCTCGGGCTGCAGCGGACCGCCGCCGTCGAGAGCCATCTGGTCATGCGGCTGATTGAGATATCCGTTCAGGCCGATAACGCTGTGGGCGTCGATCAATCCGGGCGTCACGACCTTTGCCGAAATGGTGCGGTAATTCGCCGGGATCCTTATCTGAGCAGCGGTGCCGACGGCTTCGATCTTGCCGTTGCTGACAAGTACGACTCCGTTCGTGATCGGGGCGCCGTTCATCGTCCAGACAGTTTCGCCTTTAACAGCGATCTGGGCACTGGCGCCGCTTGCGAAAAGCATGGTCACCGCAGAGACGCCGAGACACAGAGCGAGAATTGGATACTTGAGAATGTGCATGCGGTTTGTTGGCGAATCGAAAATTCGGTAAGGGAACTGGCAATGGCGTGGATTTTGTACCTTCATTAGTTTCCACCTCCGATGTCGCCGTCGAAGCAGTCAATGTCGAGAATTTTGTCGTTGCCGGCGCCGTAGCCGCCGACCGCGATCAAATGGTCCTTCGGGTCGTCGCGGTCGAAAACCTTTTTGCCTTCGACCCAAGTTTGCTGTACATGCGTGTAAACGCTGAGCGGATCGCCGGATAAAATGATGAAGTCGGCGTCCTTACCTGCTTCGAGCGAGCCGACGCGGTCCTGCAGATCCAGGATGGTCGCATTCGCCATTGTCATTCCGTAAAGCGCTTTATCGCGCGACATTCCAGCACGAACTGCGAGACCGGCCATTCTCAAAAACCAACGCGAATCGGTGATGCTGTCGTCGGTGTGAAAGCCGACCAGCACGCCGGCCTTTTCGAGAGCGGCAGCGTTTTCGAGTTTAATATCAGCTGTTTCGAGTTTTCCGCCGGGCGAGTCGATGAGAATTATCGACGCCGGCACTTTCGCCTTCGCTATTTCGTCGGCGACCTTCCATGCTTCGGAAACGTGATGGAGCACGACGCGGAAACCGAATTCCTTTTGCAGCCGCAGCACGGTGAGAATGTCATCGTGTCGGTGCGTGTGAAAATGAACGACGCGTTTGCCATCGAGGACCTCGACGAGCGCTTCCATCCCGAGATCGCGAGCGGGAAGTTTGCTCGCGTCGCTGCCGGCCTTCCGGGTCTTTTCGCGATATTCCTGCGCCTTGATGAATTGGTCACGCACAAGCGCCGCCGATTTCGCACGTGTGCCCGGAAAGGTGCCACCGCCCGCGCGGATCGAGTTGGTACCGTTGGCGAACTTGATGCCGCCCATGTATTTGCCGGCTGCGTCGTAGATCAGTAGATCATCGATCTTGGTCGCGTCGTCGCGAAGCTTGATGTAAAGCGTCTGGCCGCTGTCGAGATGGCCCGAGCCGGGCATAATGTTCACGGTCGTGATGCCGCCCGCCTGTGCTCGCTGCAGGCTCGCCGCACGCGGATTGACGCCGTCGAGCAGACGAACATCCGGCTGGATCGGAGCCGACGCGTCGCCGCCCGATCCGTCGCCGATGTGGCTGTGCGAATCGACGAGGCCCGGCATGATCACCTTGCCGCCAACGTCGACGATCTGGACCGCGGATGAAAGCCGAACGGTGCGGGCGTCGCCGACGGCGGTTATTTTGCCGTTCTGCACCAAGAGTATTCCCTGCTCGATCGGCTGGCCGACGATAGGGATTATTCGCGCGTTGATGTATGCCGTCGGACGCTCCTGGGCACTGCACGGTAAAAGGAACAGCAGCACAGCGGCCGCGCCGTATATGATCTTCTTCATTAAATTCCTCAAAGTGTTAAGACAGAGTTATGCGGACAATTGTTATTTCAATTGCCTCCAGCTTTAGCTGGAGGTCGGCTGAGCAGTTTGCTCCGGCTTCAGCCGAATCTCCGCACAGCAATTTCCTTTTGGCTTTAGCCCAATCATTTTTGGCTGAAGCCAATAAGGAATCTAATTTTCGAATTTGGGCTAAAGCCCGGTTTCTTGTTTCATCGGTACCTCCCGCTAAAGCGGGAGGCAATTCAAAGTGACAACAGAATCTCGAAAGGAGTGACAAGACAAGTTGCTACGAATCGATTTGCAGGTCAAATTCCAGATTCCAGATTCCAGATTCCAGATTCCAGATTCCAGATTCCAGATTCCGGAGCCCGGATTTCGGAATTCGGATTTCAGATCTCAGATTTGAGATTTGAGATTTCAGATTTGGAATTTGGAATCTGGAATCCGGAATCTGCCGGTCCGGCCGCGGGTAGGGCGATGGTGAAAATGGTTCCGCCATTTGGGCGGGCGGCGACTTCGATCCTTCCGTCGTGGGCGGTGACTATGCCGTAGCAGACCGAGAGGCCCAGGCCCGTCCCGCGGCCCGGCGGCTTGGTCGTGAAGAAAGGGTCGAAAACCTGTTTGGCAAACTCCGCTTCGATGCCGCTGCCGGAGTCTCCTATTTCGACCACGACATCTTTCCCCCGGCGAGCCGTTTTGATCCCCAGTGTGCCGCCGTCCGGCATCGCGTCGCGGGCGTTCAGTAACAGATTGAGAAAAACCTGCTGCAGTTGGTCGGCGTCGGCGTTGACCGCCGGCAGAGTCGCGGCAAGATCGCGCTCGATCGCAAGAGTTTTGAAAGTCTCGTCGAACGTTGCGAGTCTCAGGCTGGATTCGATCACCGTGTTGATATCAACATTCGTCCTCGCCGCCGGCCGCGTTCGTGCAAAGTCGGTGAGGTCGTGGGTGACCTGCGTTATGCGTTTTATCTGATCGAGTATGAGGTCGAACTCCTCGTTGCCGCCGCTGCCGTTCGTCTTCGAGCGCAGCATCTGGACGAGCGACGAGATCGACGCGAGCGGATTATTTACCTCGTGTGCGACGCCGGCGGCGAGCGTTCCCATTGACGCGAGACGATCGGCGTGAGCGAGCTTTTCGTTGAGTTGTTTCAGGCTCTCGATATCTGACGCCATCTTGCGGCTCATGTCGTTGAACGACGCCGCCAGCAGGCCGATCTCATCGTTGCTTCTGCGAAGGTCGACCTCGGTGCCGTAGTCGCCTTCGGTCACCTGGACCGCGGCAAGCGTTATTCGCTGGAGCGGCCGCGAGATCGTTCTAACGACCAGCAGCACAAGCAGGAGATTCGGGACGAGTGCGGAAATGATGCTGAAGACGAGGTATTTTCGCCAGGCTTCGAACGACATTCCGTCATGGAACGCCCACCAGACGATCGGCACCTGGAAAACGACGAAACTCGCGATCGCGACCGTGGCGATGCTGAGTGCGATCTTGTACGTGATCGGAAAAAGCCGGAACTGATCAAGCGCCGTCTGCAGCGAGAACAGTCGAAAGTTCGAGATCGCGTATGCATAAACCAAAACGCCCGGAAGCGCAAAGATCGAGCTCAAAGGCAGCAACGAGTAAATTCCGAAGTAGGGAAGTGCGATGTTGGCGGCCGTTTTGAGAATGCCCGTGATCGCGAGGCCCCACAATATCGCTCCAACCTGCTGGCCTTTTTGCGTGCCTCGATAAATTCGGTATTTGCGAAATAGCTCGAACGCGCCGTAGAAGAACAAAAAATATACGTAAACGACGAACAAATACGCGAGCGGCGCGAGCTCAATAGCGAGCTGGCCGTTTTCGAATCCCACGTGCCGCCACAAGAATCCGAACAAAGCAGCCGGGATCAAAACCATCGCCGGTGCGAACAGAACCGCTGCGCGGCGCCGAGGCGTTCGTGCATTTTCGGGAAAGACCCAGGCAAACACCACCAACGCGAATTGCATCAGCAGCGCAATGATGAAACTTGAGGCGGCCCACCATCCGGCACCGGAGGCTTCGCGATGAAAGTCCCAGAATATAAGGTCCTTTGTGGTCCAGAGCGCGAGGAATGCGATGAAGGCAGCGAACGTCTGGTTCGCGCGGCTCCGCGGGTCGGTCACGAAAACGTAAAAGCCGAGCAGAACCAACAGGAACAGTGCAAACAGGTGAAGCAGAACGAGCATCCCGTTCATATTAAGGCGCGAGGGGACATTCGCAAAGTGCGACGCTCCGCTGAAGAAGTTGTTTTGCGAGTTTAAGCGGCCCGGGCGGATTCTGAAGGTTCCTGGCCCAATTCAATATGCGCGGCGGAAGAGGATAGACCGGTGGCGAATCTTGCGTCGCCACCGAGCAGCAGGACGGTTGCTTCGTCCTCAAGATTGTCCGCGAGTAACGCCACGGCCGCTCGCAGTTCGTCCGATATCTGCTGCTTTCCGAAAAAGTGCCGGACCTCGGCCGACACGGCACGGGCGTGCAGTTCGAGCTTTGCTCCGGCTCGCCTCGATTGACAGACAGCCGCCAGCTTGGGATTCGGATTGCCTGCGGCTATGTAAAATTCCGCCAGATGTTCGGAACCCGTCCCGCTGTTTCCCAATGCGCCAAGCAATCCGGCATAACGTTCGAGCATTTCGCGAAACTGGGCGGTTTCCTGTCGCCGACCGCTTTGATCCAAGTCGCGTTTGGCGAGTTCGAAGATCGTCTGAACGAGCCGTTCGTTCTCTGCATCCGAGGCCGAGTTTTCGGCGAATATGATTTTGGAGCGGTCAACATCGCCCGTGGAAATTATCCGCAAGAGTGTCGCGGGCCAAAGCAGGAAGGCAAGTAGAAATCTGGCGGCGTCCGACGCGTTTCGGATGTGAACCTCACGCTGCAGATAATAAACACCGACCGGTGCACCGAGCGATAGATAAATTATGAGGGTTTCGGCAAAGGTCATACGCAGCTTGGCGTCGCAATAGATGTACCAGTCGCCGGCAAATCGCGGAATCCATCGGGCATTTTGGAATTAGCCCGAGATATCGGCAGCGGCGACAAAAAATATCGGGAACATTCGCCAACCCGAGGCGTAATCTAATTTAGCAATTCGCGAAAAAGTCCCTGCGGCTTTGCAAAATGCAAAATTCTTAACAATTTATTTCTCGTGATACGTTTCGAACGCAAAAGCCGCGTTTAATATCGTCAAGGTAGCGGCACACCGATTGCAGTCTCGTTAGACAGAGTTGGTCGAAGCACTAATACGATTCACATTCATACAGAACAAGGAGGAACGCAATTATGCCCGATAAAGGTAAGATCAAGATAATAAAGAAAGGCGACATCAAATCCGTTCAGGCGCCTGCACCGTTGGTTAAAGAAGCAAGATCGACGCGTGTTGCGGCTCGCGAGATAGTTTCTAACGTATCTACGTGGGTAACCGATTTTCAAACTCGCAAGCGCGACGAAACCAAAGTCGCCATCGAGAAATTCTTTACCCCGACTCCGCAGCCGAGCGAACTATAATTCGCCTCGTTCACGCTGCGGCTCACGATAAAACAAATTTTGACGAAAGACGGAACCTTCGCGGTCGGCCGTCTTTTTTGTTTGCGATGAACAACCGAACGATTTGCGGCCGCCCGGTTTCGCCTGATATTCTACTTCCTCTCCCGGAAATAACATCGAGACAATTTTATGCACAATAAGGTCGCGTTGATAACAGGCGCCAGCAGCGGCATCGGCCGAGGAACTGCTCTGCTTTTTGCAAAGAACGGTTACAGTGTGGCCGCGGTCGGCCGAAATGAGAGCGAGCTCGCTGCGCTTCAAGACGAGGCAGAAAAGGCCGGCGGCACTGTTCGGATCTTCGCCGCCGACATCACACAAAATGGTGAGGTCGAGCGACTGGTTTCCGAGACTGTGGAACATTTCGAGCAGATCGACGTCCTCGTAAACTCCGCCGGTATTATCAAGAACGGGACGATCGAGAATACGACGCTAGACGATTGGGACATGATGATGGACATTAACCTGCGTTCGATATTCAACCTGATGCAAAAGTGCATTCCCCATCTGCAAAAGACCAAGGGCAATATCGTCAATGTCTCGAGCGTGACGGGACTGCGTGCGTTCCCCGGCGTGCTTGCGTACTGTGTTTCAAAAGCGGCCACTGACCAGTTGACGAGGTGCACGGCTCTCGAACTCGCGGCACAGGGAATCAGAGTCAACGCGGTGAACCCGGGCGTCATCGAAACGAATTTACATAAGCGCGGCGGAATGCCCGTCGATGCCTATGAAAAGTTCCTGGCGAATGCGGCTAATACACATCCGCTCGGGCGAGCGGGAACGCCGCAGGAAGTTGCCGAATTGATCTATTTTCTTGCCTCGGAAAAGGCGTCATGGATCACCGGCGTAACGTACGAAATAGACGGCGGCCGGGGCCAGACATGCAACAGGTAGGTAAGCATTTAGAGGCGTCGCGGGTTAGTTCTAACTGGTGAAATTTCAACTACTTCCCAGCACATTTGATGATAACGGCTGCTCGTCGCCGAGGCAGCATCTTACCTCGTTCGTTATCGACGATCGGGTGGCTATCGATGCGGGGAGTCTGGGTTTTGCCGTTAACGACATCCAGCGGCGGCAGATCCGCGATGTTGTTCTTACGCATGCGCACCTCGATCATATCGCCGGCCTTCCGCTTTTTATCGACGATCTATTTTCGGAGCTCGACGCGCCAGTTCGAATTCACGCATCTGAAAAGGTGATCGAAGTCTTGGAGCGGGACGTTTTCAACTGGTCTGTTTATCCACGATTTTCGGAGTTGTCCAATTCGAACGGAGCGGTTATGGAATATCGCCCGCTCTCACGGAACGTCGACTCGCATATTGCTCATTTGAAGATCACGCCGCTCGATGTTAATCATAACGTGCCCTCGACAGGCTTTGTGATCTCGGACAGCGTGTCGACCGTCGTAATGACGGGGGACACGGCGGAAATGGCCGGCTTTTGGGATGTCGTGAATGCTATCGACGACCTAAAAGCGATTCTCGTCGAATGCGCGTTTCCCGATGAGCTTGAAGAACTCGCCAATTCTTCGTTTCACATGACGCCGACGCGCCTGAAGCGGGAACTCGAAAAATTCAGCAACCTTTCTTGTCCGGTATACGCGATCAATCTGAAACCGCGGTATCGCGAGCGCACGATCGCCCAACTAGAAGCTCTCAAGATCGACAGATTAGAGATCTTCAAGGTCGGGGCGGCCTATGAATTCTAAAATTATTTTACGGTGTTTCGCAGGAAGTTGATGGGTTCGAATGCACCTTCGCGATGCTCGTCCGGAAAATCGTAGAGCTCGACACGTCCGTTTGCCCTGACAGTCTTGATACGGAACGTCCGCTCTTCGCGGGAACGGCCGGGCATTATTTCAGCCTTGAACGTAACCTTCATTTCGGGCCGTGCCCATACGTTCACCGTTTGGGGTGATGTATTTTTTGCTTTTTTGTTTTTCTTAAACATCCTCGTTTGCCGCGTCGCGCTTCTTGTGTTTAGTCTTTCTCAGCGTCGGATGAATCCGTGCTTCCGGTTTTTCCGGGCTTAATTTACGGCTCGGCGGAGGCGTCGGCTTCCTGATCGAATCAAAGACGGGACTTCTCGGTTCTTTTTGCTTTCGCCGGCTCATCCCGGAGAGTATAACAGAAAGCGGCGAAACGCCTTGTGCAGGGTTTCACGGTCAAAACCGCCGATTCCATTTTGACAACATTCGCTAAAAAATTCAGTATAATGAGCACTTACAGGCAAAGCTGACGACGCTTTTCTGCCTGACGCCACAATGGCCAAACAGACATTGCCAGTTCAGCGATACAGAGGAGAAGTACTCAGGCCAAGACGCCCGTTTTGGCTCCCTGCATCAAACTATTACGTGCTGGCTGCGGCGGCGGTGATCGGTGTGTTTTTCCTCGCATGGGGAATTCTGCAGGATGGCGGCGAGCCTTCGCCGTGGATAGCGGCCGGCGTGCTGAGCAGCATCGTACTTGTAGGCGCCGTACTGTTGAGGGAAGTCGTCTTGCGGAGCGCACGCAACCGGTTCCGGATCGACCAGCGCCGGTTGGATCACAGTCTTCAAGGATTTTATGGCGCGGCGCGAAATCGTGCATTGCCTGATAAGCTGACGCTTGAGAAAAATGCAGCTATCCTCGCCGAGATCAAGCGGAAGTCCGACGCGGCGAAGATACTCGGCAAGTTTTCAGAGGGACACAGGGAAGTGGTGGATATGTGTCTTGAATACATAACCGCGGCCGATCGGGAACTTCCGAACGTAGGCGCCGGGTCGCCCCGCATTGCAGCCCTTAACCGTGGTAAGGACCTGGCGAATCAGGTTCATCATTTTCATTTGCTGCAATGGACCGAGATCGAATCGCGATCGCTTACACAGGCGGCGACCAGTCGGATCAAGGTCACCGAGCGGCTGGAAACAGCACAGAAAGCTCTTGGCGTAGTTGATTTTGCACTCAATTATTATCCTCATGACAACGATCTTTTGGATTCAAAGGCAGTGCTTGCGGAGTTTGTTGCATCGATACGACTGTCGCATTTGATCGAGAAGGCCGAGCGGGCCGTGTTAAAAGGCAGCCACGAACGAGCATTGAAACATTACAAAGATGCTCTGTTTTTTCTTCGCGGCCAGCGCTCGGCCAACGGCGAGTACGAGGTTATTAGTGAAAAGATCGAAAGCGAGGTCCAGCGAATCAAGCAATTAACAGGGAGTACCGGCGCCTCTCGCGGCAGCCGTAAAAAGATCGATAAATGATAAGTCAACGTTGTCCAAAATGCCGCAGCGACCGTGTCCGTCGAGGATACCGCCCAACGCCGTTTTTGCTGAAATGTCTATTTCGATTTAACTTGCTTTGCGATAATTGTAATTTGGAATTCAAAGGCTTTGCCGTGCCGGGGACTGTTTCGGCCAAACCACGAAAGACAGACAGAAGAAAAAGTGAGCGTGAGACGCTTTAGTCGAATGTCGGTCCAGACGACCGGCATCGGCTGCGGGAAATTTAGAAAGATGAGATGGCGCCCGATTTCGCTGGTTTTTCTTGTGATCGGAACCTTCGCGGGTTTCGCTCCTGCACAATCTACGCCGCCGTCGGCCGAGGTCGATGTCTCCGCCATTCAGGACAGGTCCGACCTTGTTCATCTCGGCGACCTGGTTGACATCGATGTCGTCGGCAGCTTTGAGTTTGACTGGCGCGGAACACTCACGCCCGAGGGTTTCCTCGACGGCCTCGACAAGATAGAAGAACCGGTATACGCATTGTGCCGGAGCGAAGACGAACTCTCTTCAGACGTCAGCAAGGCATACTCGAGTATACTTCGCGATCCAAAGGTCGTTGTTCGTGTGCTCGACCGATCGAACAGAGCGGTGGTGTTTTTGGACGGTGCGGTGAAGTTCCCGCAGAGGTTTCAGATCCGCCGTCCGGTCCGGCTCAACGAACTTTTAATAGTCGCCGGCGGCATTACCGAGAATACGAGCGGGGAAATCACCGTTTTCCGGCCGCAGAATCTCAACTGCGCCGCTCCGCCGAGGGAATCGACCGAAACATTCGTCAACGTCCGCAGTGACACCGGCCCACAGACGCTTCATATAAAGATTCCGGACCTGCTCAGCGGTGATAAAAATGCTAACCCGCAGATACTCAGCGGCGATGTCGTTTCCGTTGTCGAAGCTCTGCCGGTTTACATCATGGGCGGCGTTAACGTGCCGAAACAGGTTTCCGCACGATCTCGAACGACTCTTTCCCGTGCGATCGCGGCCGCGGGCGGCGTTTCGAAAAAAGGCATTGCGGAGTCGGTCACGGTCTATCGCCGCGAAAATGGTGTAACGCAGGTCATTCATGCGGACCTCGATAAGATCAACGCCGAGGCTGCTGAAGACATCGTGCTGAAGCCTTTCGATATTGTCGAAGTCGGGCAAAAAGGAACGGGAAAGCGAAAATTCCCACCGGTTATCGATAAGGGCGGCTTTCAGACTTCGAAGATGGTCAACCTTCCGCTCCGAATTATTGAATAATCAACCTTTCTAGTGCAGAAATGCATCCGATTATTGTTCAATCCGTAAAAATTTGTTTCAATGTAGAGGCGGACCTTCGAATTGGGCCGCAGTGTAAATCGTATGGCAAATCAAATTGGCAAATTCAGCCGGCGAACTATCGCACTATTTTGGTCGCTGATCGTAGGCATTCTGATCGGTTCGTTCATCTATTTTGAACAGATCGCACTACTGTATGTGTTGGCGACGCTGGGGTTAGCCGCTCTCATGCTGGTCGTGGCATTCTCCGATCTCGAAAACGTCGGGCGTGAGAACTTGGAAGGATAGTTATAGTTTCTCGCAGTAAATGAAGGCACTTTCAAAAACCGCCCGGGTTCTATTGCTGCAAATGCTGGCGATCGGCTCCGTCTTTGCGAGTTACGGCGCAGGCAGGCCGGAGGCGGCCAAACAGCCGCTTCGATGGCGCGGCGGTGCAATTCAGATTGCGGTTTCTTCATCGCTGACGAAACAAAATCCGAGGATCGTGAATGGAAGCGACGTGGCCGGAGCCTTACGGCGCAGTTTCCAGACGTGGCAGCGCTATGTGGACTTCGATCTCGTCCAAACCACCACCGACAAACAAAGTATCAGTCCCGCCGGAGCACACGGGGACGGCATCAGCGTCATAACGATCGCGCAAACGCCCGAGAACGCGTTGTTCTTTTCCAACGGCCTGCAGGAATCCGCCGCGGCGACACGCGTGTTTTACGATAAACGCGGATTTGTGACCGAGGCCGATATCGCGCTCAACCCTTACCAGGATTTTTCAACCGACGGCACACCCGGCACGTTCGATCTCGAGTCCACGCTGACCCACGAGATCGGCCACCTTCTCGGGCTCGAACACTCCGACGTATTCGGTTCGACGATGCACGAAAAATACGGAAAGAACGGCGCATTCGGCCTTCCCAGTTACAGCGCACGGACACTTTCGCAGGCAGATATTACCGAGATCCAAAGACTTTACGGAGCGAACGGAACCGCGTCGTGCTGTCAAAAGATCGAAGGCACGCTTATATCCGCGGACGGGCCGCCGCGACAGTGGGAAGTTTGGGCTGAGGACGCTCAGACCGGTCAGGTTCGTGCGGTCGCCGCTACCGACGATCAAGGTAATTTCTTTTTCAGCGGACTTTCAAGGGGAAGCGTTCTGCTGTTCGCACAGGACAAGAGCGGCGAGATCGCTTCGCCGGGCGAGCTCGGCACGGTCACCTCCTCGAGCGATGTCACAGGGATCAGTAAAGTGGTTCCGTCCACCAAAGGAAACCTTAAGCTCGAATATCTCGGCTTTAACGGCCAGCTTTCCGATATCGCCGTATCGCTTAACGCGGGCAAGATTTACGAGCTTTATCTCGGCGGAACTAATCTCGACCCGAGTAAGATCAAGGTCGGCTTCACATCGCCGTACCTTTCGGTAATTCCCAAAACGATCGCAAGCCGCGATTTCGGTTCAGAAATTTCCGTTGTCAGCATCGACGTTCAAGTTGATCCGAATACGCCGCCGGGCGACTATACGGTTTTCGTTTCGGAAGCGAACGGAACCAAACGTTACATCGTCGGCGGGGTCACCATCGAGAAATTTCACAATTCCTTTTCTAAATTCAGCCTCACCGACGAATAAAGTCTCCATAAAATATTGTTGCAAATCGGTTGTGTTTATGCATAATCGAGGTGTTCACCTCCCCGGTGAACATCCGGCCGTGAGTGGTGAGGACTCGCGGCCATAAGGGCGACGGTGTGGGAGACGTCGCCCTATATTTGCGCCGAAAGATGAGCGCTGGGCTTGAATTACTTGACCATTATTTCAATAAGCGTAAAATTTAATTAGTTCTCAATATTCGAGTTAGCGTTTCTATGCCATTTGTAAACGGAGCATAGCCGGAACGGTAGTAATACAAGCCGCAGATGAACAACGACTGAGGCTTTTTTTCGTTTTGTCGGATGAAACAAAGGAAACAAAGCCGCTTTAGCCGTTGGCTCTTCGACAGCGTAAGCGAAGTCGAGGGTCCGCACGAACCTGAAGGCCGTCGCCACGAACGCCCGTGGTGGCAGGTCATGTGCCTGACGGGCGTAGACTACTTTTCGACGCTTGGCTACCAGCCCGGCATCGCTCTCGTCGCGGCGGGTGCTCTCTCGCCGTTCGCAACCCTGGTTCTTGTTCTGTTGACTCTTTTCGGCGCGCTGCCGATGTACAAACGGGTGGCGGAAGAAAGTCCGCACGGCGACGGGTCGATCTCGATGCTCGAAAAGCTGCTTTCCCGCTGGAAGGGGAAGATGTTCGTGCTCGTGCTGCTCGGGTTTGTGGCTACGAGTTTCATCATTACGATCACGCTTTCGTCCGCCGATGCCACGGCACATATAATCGAGAATCCGTTCGTTGAGCATAATCTGGGATTTCTGAATCACCGAATTGTGCTTACTGTCCTGCTTGTGGCAATGCTCGGAGCCGTGTTCCTACGCGGATTCGGCGAAGCGATCGGATTGGCGGTGGTGCTGGTGATCATTTATCTTGTTCTCAATGCGGTCGCGATAGCCGTCGCATGGTATGAAATATTCTGGGTGCGTCCGGAACTTTTCAGCGCATGGAAAGTAGATCTATGGTCGAGCCCCGATGTCGGAGGCAGTATCGGGTGGATCGTGCTCGGGTCATTATTCCTGTTCCCAAAACTGGCACTGGGATTGTCGGGTTTCGAGACCGGCGTCGTCGTAATGCCGCTTATCAAAAGCGATGTGCCGCTCGATGCCGACGGAAGGGAACATATTCACGCAAGCCATCTGAAGGTCGCCGACGTTCCGCCCAACGTCCAGGCCCACCTCGCCGGGCGTATTCGCAACGGTAAAAAGCTGCTCAGCGGCGCGGCGATCATCATGAGCTTTTACCTCATCGGTAGCAGCGTGGCGACGACGATGCTGATACCGATAGCCGAGGCTCAGGAAGGCGGAGCGGCGAGCGGCCGCGCGATCTCGTATCTCGCTCATACGTATCTTGGCGGATATTTCGGAACGGTTTACGATATTTCGACGATCTCGATCCTGTGGTTCGCGGGGGCCAGCGCGATGGCCGGCCTGCTCAATATCGTGCCGCGATACCTTCCCCGTTACGGCATGGCGCCCAACTGGGCCAAAGCGACGCGGCCGCTCGTCTTGATCTTCACCGGCATTTGTTTTCTTGTCACTATCCTTTTCAGAGCGGATGTGGAGGCGCAGGCCGGAGCGTATGCGACCGGCGTTCTTGCGCTAATGACTTCCGCCGCCGTCGCCGTTACGATCTCGTCGCGGAAAAAGAAAGAGCGTGCGTGGATCGCGTTTCTTTTGATCACGATAGTATTTGCATACACCACGGCCGTCAACATTATCGAACAGCCGAGCGGGCTGAAGATCGCAACTCTGTTCATCGTCGGAATAATCGTCGCGTCATTCATCTCGCGGGCACTTCGGACGACGGAGCTTCGGATCGACAAGATAGAATTCGACGCGGAGGCGCAGCGGTTCATCGACGAACTCGACGCGGACGGCGAACTGCGCATCGTGACCAATCGCAGGGAAGTCGGCAACGTCGGCGAATACAGGTTCAAAGAGCACGAGAAACGCATCGACAATCACATTCCGTCGACCGATCCGATACTTTTTTATGAGATCGATCTTGGCGACGCGTCGGAATTCTCCGGTGCGTTAAAGATCCGCGGCGTCGACGTCGAAGGCTACAAGATACTGCGAACCGAAGCTCCGGCCGTGCCGAATGCGATCGCCGCGCTCCTTTTAGAGATCCGCGATCAGACGGGAAAGATACCGCATGTCTACTTCGGCTGGAGCGAGGGAAACCCGATCGTATACCTCGCCCGGTACATTTTATTCGGCGAAGGCGACACGGCTCCCGTCACGCGTGAGATACTGCGGCAGGCGGAGGAAGATCCGGAACTTAGGCCGAACGTGCACGTCGGCGGATGAGGCAGATTTTCTCATTGCAATTATTATTTTCCGGGCGTATATTCGACAGTTTGATAACTTGATCGCCGAAGTCGTGACACGTTTTGCACGACGCGGGGGAACCACAGTTCCAGGGGCTAAGCTTTTAGCGGAATACTTCCGAATTCCAGCCCGTCAGCTAACCTCGCAGGCAAGATTGGAAGACAAGCCATTTTGACCGGTAATCGATTATCGGCCGCTTTCGTATGTGACTTGCGATGGCGGCCGTATATATTTTAAATATGCCGAAAAAGACACGCGGGCGAGTATCTCGCTGGATATACGGCGGCTCCACCGAGATGGAAGGGCCGTACGAACAGGAAAGTAAACATCAAAAACACCCGTGGTGGAAGGTAATGTGCCTGACCGGTGTCGATTACTTTTCTACGCTGGGATACCAGCCCGGGATCGCGTTCCTTGCGGCGACCGTACTCTCGCCGATCGCGACGTTCATTCTCGTCCTGCTTACGCTATTCGGGGCGCTTCCGATTTATAACCAGGTAGCCAAGGAAAGCCCGCACGGCGAAGGCTCGATCGCTATGCTCGAAGCCTTGCTCTCCCGTTGGAAGAGTAAGTTGTTCGTGCTGGTTCTTCTGGGATTTGTGGCGACCGACTTCGTCATTACCATAACTCTCTCGGCCGCCGACGCCACGGCTCACGTTCTCGAAAATCCTTTCATCAAAGACCGTTTTCCGTTTCTCGAACACCCGGTCGTTCTCACGCTATTGCTCGTCGGTCTTCTTGGTGCCGTGTTTCTCAAAGGTTTCAAGGAGGCGATAGGTATCGCTGTGGTTCTCGTTGCGGTTTATCTGTTCCTGAACGTGATAACGATCGGGGCCGGAATCTATCAGATCACGCTACAGCCTGAACTGCTGAACGATTGGAAAAGTGCGGTATTTGCCACCAAGACGTCGAACGGTATCGGCGGAATTGTTGCGGTTGTCGGCATTTCTCTCCTCGTATTTCCGCGATTGGCGCTCGGGCTCTCCGGGTTTGAGACGGGGGTTGCGGTCATGCCGCTGGTCAAAAGCCCGAACCGTATCGAAAACACCCGCAAACTGCTGATGACGGCGGCCATAATTATGAGTTTTATGCTGATCTCGAGCAGCATGATCACGAGCGTGCTGATCCCGCAGGCGGAATTTTGTCCCAGAATTGATTGCGGCCTGGCAAGCGATCTCGAACGCACGCCTTCGTTCTGCCCGTGCAGCGAATCGGACGCGGCTTCGGCGATCGTTAAGGAACCCGGCCGTGCGAATGGGCGCGCACTTGCCTTTATTGCCCACGAATATCTCGGCGAGATCTTCGGAACGATCTACGATCTGAGCACTGTTCTTATCCTCTGGTTTGCGGGTGCATCGGCCATGGCCGGTCTTCTCAATATCGTGCCTCGCTATTTGCCGCGTTACGGAATGGCGCCGGAATGGGCGCGGGCAACGCGCCCTCTCGTGATAGTTTTTACGGGAATTTGCTTCGCCGTGACAATAATCTTTCGGGCGGACGTGGATGCACAGGGCGGTGCATACGCCACGGGCGTGCTTTTCCTGATGTCCTCTGCCGCTGTTGCCGTGACATTGTCGGCCTGGAAACACGCCAGTCGATGGAAGGCCTTCTACGGGGCGATCGCCGTCGTCTTTATCTACACGACGATCGCGAACGTATTCGAGCGGCCGGACGGCTTGAAGATCGCTTCCTTCTTTATCGCCACGATCGTGGCCGCGTCGTTCATTTCGCGTGCTATGCGATCGACCGAGGTACGGATCGACAAGATCGTTCTCGACGAGACCGCTCAGAATTTTATCGCGGAGCTGAATTCCGGCGGGGAGATCCGCGTCGTCGCCAACCGACGCGAGACCGGCGACATGACCGAATACAGGTTCAAGGAGCACGAGAAACGGGTCGACAATCACATTCCGTCCACCGATCCGATCGTATTCTACGAGGTTGAGACCGGCGACGCGTCAGAATTCAAGGGTAAACTGAAGATCCGCGGGATCGACATCGACGGTTACAAAATATTGCGCACCGAGTCGCCGGCCGTACCGAATGCGATCGCGGCACTGTTGTTGTATCTGCGCGACCAGACGGGTAAGATCCCGCACGTTTATTTTAGTTGGAGCGAGGGCAATCCGCTGATGTATCTCGCGAGATACATTCTGCTCGGCGAAGGAGACACGGCACCGGTCACGCGCGAGATATTGCGTCAGGCGGAACCCGACCCGGAACTGCGGCCGAACGTGCACGTCGGTGGATAAAATTTGGGTTCAGGAGCTGTGGCCGTTCAAAACCGACGGGTTCATTTCGAGAAAACACGAACGGCAATAGACCGGGCGGCCTTGCGAAGGGTAAAACGGAACAGTGGTAGTTTCGCTGCAGCGGGCGCAATTGACTGCCACCTCGATACGCTGACGGACGCCTGATGCCTGCGCCGCAGCGATCGCCGCGAGACGTTCGTTCTTTGCCTGCTTACATTCCTTGCAGCGTTTCGGGGGATTTTGAAGTTGTTTGTCGCGGTAAAAAGCCTGTTCGCCGGTCGACCATACGAAATTCCGAGCGCAGTCTATGCACAGGATCTCTTTATCTTCGAATTCCGAGTCTGACGACGGCGCAGTTTGAATTTCGCTGCCCGCTTCGTCAAAATTGTCTTGTGACATGATCTATCCCTCCCTGAAAATGGTTTGCTCGTTTGGAAGTTCGAAAATAAGCGGCTCGGGCGACCACGAGCGGCAATCAATGACCTTGTTGGAAAGATTTTAGCTAAACTAGATAATTACAGGTTTCAGCGATGAAATTATCTTTAGTGACTTTCACTGTCAAGCTGAACCAACAATCCATATTAAACCATATTTAGCGTTATTTGAAGAATCTTATGCGAATTTTGGTCATCGGCTCAGGCGGCAGGGAACACGCGATATGCTGGTCGTTCAGCAAAAGTCCGCGCGTCACCAAGATATTCTGTGCCGACGGAAACGCCGGGATCGCCGACCTGGCCGAATGCGTGACGATAAAACCTCACGAAATCGACAAACTTGCCAATTTTGCATCTGAAAACAAAATCGATCTCACATTTGTCGGCGGCGAAACCTCGCTTGCATTAGGCGTATCTGACGAATTTGAGCGACGCGGCCTAAAGATCGTCGGGCCGTCGGCGTCCGCCGCGCGGCTCGAGGCGAGCAAAATTTTTGCAAAAGAATTCATGGAACGGCACTCGATCCCGACCGCACGGTTTGTCGCGGCAAACTCGGCTGCCGAGGCTATTCATGCGTTGAACAGCCGTCAATTCGGCAGCCCGGAAACGCCGGTCGTCGTGAAAGCCGATGGCCTCGCCGCAGGTAAGGGCGTCGTCGTCGCATCGAACCGAGCCGAAGCCGTTTCGGCGATCCAAGAGATGGCGTCGCGCGTCGGAGCCGAGGCGGCCAGCCACATCGTTTTAGAGGAATGTTTGTTTGGCCGCGAAGTCTCGCTATTAATGTTCACCGACGGCGCGAATTTTGCTCTGATGCCGCCCACCCGCGACCACAAGCGTATCGGCGAAGGCGACACCGGCCCCAACACAGGCGGGATGGGAACTATCACGGACTCCGGACTCTTGACTGACTCGCAAACCCGGACTATCGCCGAAACGATCATTGAACCGACTCTCATCGGTTGCCGCGACGAAGGACTTCCGTTTCGCGGAATTTTGTTTTTGGGGCTGATGATGACCGAAAGCGGCCCGAAACTTCTGGAATACAACGTCCGCTTTGGTGACCCTGAAACGCAGAGCATACTCGTTCGGCTCGAGACAGATCTGGTAGATATTTGCGAAGCGATGTTGGCGGGAACGCTTGATAGAATGCAGATCGAATGGCACCCCGGAAATTCCGCGACCATCGTTCTCGCGTCGAAAGGTTATCCCGACAAACCGCAGACCGGTGACGTTATTCGCGGACTCGATGACGCCGCAAAACATCATAACCTTTCGATCTTCCACGCTGGGACATCGCGAAATTCGAACGCGGAATTGACGACAGCCGGTGGGCGCGTTTTGGGTGTTACGGCACTGGCAGACGGTTTAGAGAATGCACTCGGCCTCGCTTACGACGCGGTCGACGACATTTCATGGAACGGCATGCAGTATCGCAGGGACATTGGAAAATAGTCCGCGGTGATATCAATAGTTGTTTAGCGACGTGCGATAGGACTCAAAATTTCGCTTCATCTCATCGATCGAATCGCCGCCGAATTTTTCCCGCATTGAATTGGCAAGGACGATGGCGAGCATGGCTTCGCCGATGACGCCGGCGGCGGGGACGGCAGTGATGTCCGATCGTTCGAACGCGGCCTCGTCGATGGCTTTGGTGTCGATGTCGACGGAGCGGAGCGCTTTTCTCAGCGTGGCGATCGGCTTCATGTAGCCGCGGACGCGAAGTTCTTCGCCGTTCGTGATCCCGCCCTCGAGACCGCCTGCACGGTTTGTGCGGCGGTGAAAGCCGGAGTTTTGGCGAGAGGCGAGAGGCGAGAGACGTGAGTCGGCGTCCTCTGAGTCGTCCGCCGCAGTTCCTGCTCGCAACTCACGCCTCACGCCTCTCGCTTCATCGGAATAAAATATCTCATCGTGGACCTCTGATCCGAACTTACCGGCGTTTTCGACACCGGTTCCGATCTCGACGGCTTTTACGGCGTGGATCGACATGAATGCCTGACTGATGCGCCCGTCGAGCTTTTCATTCCACGACGTGTGCGAGCCGAGACCAGGGATGAGGTCTTTGGCGACGACCTCGAAAATACCGCCGAGCGTGTCGCCGTTTTGCTTCGCTTCGTCGACGAGCGAGATCATTGCATTTTGGGTTTCGGTGTCGCAGCAGTTCAGCGGCGATTCGTCGGGCAGCGAGACGATCTCTTCCCAACTCTTTTGCAGCGGTGTTTCCGGCACGCTTCCCAGCTTTATCACGTGACTCTTAACAGTGACGCCGAAGGCGGCGAGCAGTTGTTTTGCGAATGCACCGCATGCAACGCGGGCGGCAGTCTCTCTCGCCGACGCTCGTTCGAGAATGTTCCGGAGGTCACGTGTCTGAAACTTCTGGCCGCCCGCAAGGTCCGCGTGACCGGGCCGCGGGCGTTTCACGACTCGCGGATTTTTGGGATCGGCTTCCAAGGCTTCCGCGGACATAACATCCTGCCAATGAACGAAGTCGCGGTTCTCGATCGTTATCGCGATCGGGGAACCGAGTGTTCGGCCATGTCGAACTCCGGAGAGGATCTCAATGGTATCGGTTTCGATCTTCATGCGACCGCCGCGTCCGTAGCCCTGCTGGCGCCGCCAGAGTTCGTGATTGATCGCGTCGACGTCTATTTCGAGGCCGGCCGGCAGACCTTCGATTATGGCAACGAGCGATTTGCCATGAGATTCGCCGGCGGTTGTAAATTTGAAAAACATTTGCAGTTGTCAGTTGTCAGTAAGTACAGTCGCCGGAGAAATTTTACGCTTGCGAAAAACTATTAGGCCGATGCTGGCGAGGATGAGCGTGCCACCGAGCAGCGTTTGGGGCGGCAGGTGTTCGCCGAGAAAGATCGCGTCGATCACGACGGCGATGAGCGGCGTCACGAGCGAGATCATCATCGCCTTTGTCGACTCGATTCTACTTAAAAGCCAATAATAAAGCCAAAACGCGGCGATAGTACCGAAGAGCGTGAGATACAGAACACTGAGAACAGCGGAAGCGGTCCAGTGATAATTCAACGGATTTCCCTCAACCGCGAGGCTGTAAGCAATAATGAACGGCAGCCCGCACATCATCTGTGCCCACAGCATTCCGGCGGGATGGATGCCGCCCGCCCGTGCCTTGACCAATATCGACGCCTGGGCTGCGCAATACGACCCGATCACGATCGCCGCGCTTCCGTAAAAGGCATAAGTGCTGCTGACATGGAGCTGTTCGTTGAAGATCACCGCCACGCCCACGATACCAAGGCAGACCGCCATGATCTTTAGGTTTGTAATCCGCTCGTTCGGCAAAAAGAACCATGACAACACGAGCCCGAAAACCGTAATCATCGCCTGCAGCACGGCGGCAAGGCCTGGCGTGATATGCTGCTCGCCCCAAAAGACCGCGCTGTAATTCAGTCCGAACTGCAGAATGCCGGTAAGCGCGATCAGCCGCCATTCGCGCCCGCCGGACGGCAGCGGAATTTTTCGGATCCAAATAACGACCAGTAAAATTATTGCCGCGAGGAGAAAACGGACCGATGCAAAACCGATCGGCGGCAGGTCGCAAAGTCCGATCTTTATAAAGATCCACGTCGTCCCCCAGATAAGACAGAGCAGCAGCCAAACAAGTATATTCATTCGCTTTTCGCTCTAGCTGCGTTCATAAAAACTCAAACACGCGTCGCCCTGCTTGACCAGTCGCCAGCGGCGCAGATGGCCGACGGCGTCCGGCAGTTCCGCTTTGAGGTGATGCTCGGCGATGAGGACGCCGTCCTCGCGCAGCAGCGTGCCCGTGTCCGAACCAAAATCGAATAATACGTGCGAATAGTCTGATGAATAAGGCGGGTCGAAGTAGGCGATGTCCCACCCGAGATCATGCAGCCGACCGGCAAAGTTTTCGGCGGTCAGACAGAGTACCTCGGTCTGCTCGTCCGGGATCGCGAGCATGTCTAGATTCTGCTCGATGATGGCGCAGGATCGTCTCGACTTATCTACAAAGGTCGTAAACTCGGCACCGCGCGACAGCGCTTCGATACCGATCGCACCTGTGCCGGCGCAAAGGTCGAGACAGCGGGTTTCGTCCGTTATCCGCGGCGTCAAAATGTTAAAGAGTGTTTCGCGAAGTCGGTCCGAAGTCGGTCGCGTCTTGTTGTCAGTCGGACTTTTTAAGATTCGCCCGCGATAAAGGCCGGCAACTACACGCATCGAGGTTGTTCACAGATCGAAAACGTAAAATAAGAAAGCTGACTTAATTGTGCGTTGGCCGGCGAAAAATCGCAAACGTGGGTTATTTTCGGTTGTAGAAACCGAGCAAAACGCCGTCTTTCGAGAGTGTTCGCCACTGCGTGAGCATTCCGATCTTTTCGGGCAAGGGGTTATCGGCCGAATGTTCGATCACGGCAATGCCGCCGGGCGCGATCAACCGCCCGCGGCTGACGAGATCGAGCAGTTCCGCGTCATCAGGGCCACCGGTGCGGGAAAGAAAGACAACATCCCAAGTGCGTTTGCGGCCGGCGTTTCTTTTGATGAAAGGAACGGCTTCGATCTCGGCGACCTCGGCGTGACCGTCCTTGATGCCCATCATCTCGACATTTTTACGTAAAACCGAAGCGGCGCGTGCCGAACGTTCGACAAACGTACTGAGCATCGAACCGCGCGAGATCGCTTCGAGGCCGATCATGCCGCAGCCAGCGCAAAGGTCGAGAAAGCGGGCGCCGCGAACGCGCCGTGCGATGATCCGGAACATCGAATCGCGAATTGGATGCGGCATCGTCGCGGCTCTCGGCGAGACCGAGTTGCCGAGCAGTTTTCCGGCAAACTTACCGTCGGTGACCTGCAGATCTGACGTAATAACTACCGCGGGAACAGGTTTCAGGACTTTCGCGGCGGCTCGGTCAGCCGGCTTGGAGCCGAACCTGCCTCGCGGATTTGCGGGGCCGCTGCCGAAACGACGTGATCCATCACCGGCCGGACGGCTGGAACCGCCACCGGGACGCCCGCGCGGCGGACCGCCCTGTCGCGTATCGCTAAAAGGAGCGTTTCCGATATTTCCGTCACCGATATTTCGAGAGCCGCTTGGTCGGGGTGAATCTCCGCTGCGGCTACGGTCGTGGGATCTGTCCGGGCCCGAAGAATTGCTTCTCGGCGGTCGTCGGTTGTCCATGTTTTCGATGTTGGTTCGCTAGTATGGCTTCAAGGTACAGTGAGTGACGCATGGGTGCACTGTTTTTGCCTATGAACGGCGAGATTTAATGAGAAATCACAATATATTTCGATCAAACACCTTTTAGCTGCGAAATACACCCAGTCTTGGGAAAATTTTCGCGCAAACCGACTCCGGTGAATATAAACAACCGCCGATAAAACTCCACTTTTAATTGTTAAAATTGGACTAGGCAAATTAACCGATCCCGGCGAGGCCGAAACGCGGATCCGATTCGATCACTTCGATCAACGCTGACGTTTCCTTGGTCAGCCGCCGATCGGTCAGGTAGGATTCGGCATCGGCGCGGGCGGCCTCGAGGATTTCGAAATCGCGGACGATGTTTGCGAGGCGGAAGTTTTGAATGCCTGACTGACGCGTGCCGAGGATCTCGCCCTGGCCGCGTATCTCGAGGTCTTTTTCCGCTATTTTGAAGCCGTCATTCGTCTGCTCCATTATTCCGAGCCTTTCTTTCGCGACCGCGGTTTTTTTATCGCCGGTCAGCAGGACGCAGTAGCTCTGGTCCGCTCCGCGCCCGACACGGCCTCTCAATTGATGCAGTTGCGAAAGGCCGAATCGTTCGGCATGTTCGATCACCATCAGCGATGCGTTCGGAACGTCGACGCCGACCTCGATGACGGTCGTCGAGACGAGAATGTCGAGCTTGCCGCTGACAAATAACTGCATCACCTCTTCCTTATCAGCGGACTTCATCTTGCCGTGCAGCAGTCCTGCGCTGCGCTTGGAAAACACTTTGTCGCGCAGTTCCTCGAACATTTTCGTCGCGGCTTTTAGGTCGACTTTTTCGGACTCTTCGATGAGCGGATAAACGACATACACTTGGCGGCCGAGGCTGACTTCGCGTTCGATGCCTTTGTAGACGCCGGCACGCTGGTCTTCGCCGAGGACGACGGTCTTTACGGGCGTTCGGCCCGGCGGCATTTCGTCGATTATTGAAACATCGAGGTCGCCGTAAACCGTCATCGCCAGCGAACGTGGGATCGGCGTCGCCGTCATGACAAGGATGTCCGGGTTGTAACCGCGGGCACGCAGTTGCGCTCGCTGCAGGACGCCGAATCGATGCTGCTCGTCTATGACCGCGAGGCCGAGGTTTTCGAACTGGACGGCTTCCTGAATTACCGCGTGTGTGCCGATAACGATCTGCGTTTCGCCCGAGGCGATGTCCGCGTGTACTTTTCGTTTGGCTGCGGCACGCAGGCTGCCCGTAAGCATCGCGATCCGGAATCCGGCGTTGCCGAAGATGCGTAGAGCGTTTCGTGCGTGCTGTTCCGCAAGAATTTCGGTCGGAGCCATGAGCGCCGTTTGATAACCGTTTTCGACCGCGAGCATCATCGCCAGAAACGCGACGATCGTTTTACCGCTGCCGACGTCGCCCTGGACAAGCCTGTTCATCGGTGCGTCGGACGACATGTCGTCGAAGATCCGGCGGACGACGCGGTCCTGTGCGCCGGTCAATTCGAACGGAATTATTTCGTACAGGCGGTCGCGAAGAGCGGCGGAAAGTTCGATCACTGTGCCTTTCGGTTCCTTTTGACGTTCGCCGCGTTTCAACTGTAGTGCGAATGAAAGCCAGAAAAATTCTTCGTAGATCAGTCGTTTGTGAGCGCGGCTGCGGAACATTTCGTATTCGGAAAGAAGCGAGTCTTCGGGCGGGAAATGGATCTCGGCGATCGCCTGCAGATGCGGGATCAGATCTCGCTGTTTTATCAGCTCTGCCGGGAGATTTTCTTGCAGGGAATTAAAATCTAGATGGCGCGAAACATCATAGACGATCTCGCGCAGACGTTTGGTCTGGAACGGCCCAAGCTTTCGGTAGACCGGCACGTGCCGGCCCGAATGGATCATCGCGAGCCGCGGGTCGCCTGCGTCGTCGATCTCGTCTCCGGCCTGTTCGTCTGCCGCGTCAACTTCTGACTCCGCGTCTTTAAGCAGCCCGAAAACGTCTTCGTCACCGGTCGGCGGCAGGATCTCCAGCTCGTCGGGTTTATTAAGCTTTAACCCGAACGTGTTGCGGCGGGCGTCCCATTCCCACTTGCCGTAAGCGACGAAACGCGTGCCTCGGTCAAATCGTCCCTTCTGATAGTTGATGACGTGTTGGGCCTGTTTGCCAGAAAGAAACCACCAGACGACGACCGGCTTTCGCGTGCGTTCGCGGTCACTGGCCGAGATTTCGAAAATGTAAAGCGAAGGCTGTTTGAAGCTGCGGTTTTTCCCGACCTGGAAACCGCCGGACACACGAGCAAACAGCTCGACGGACGCTTCGATACCGTCGTAAAGTTGGTCGATCTGGATAAAATTCGAGCGGTCCTCGTACCGGAGCGGGTAATAATTTAACAGGTCCTCGACCGTTGTGTCGGTGAAGTCGGACTTGGCCGCGTGGCCGGCAACAGCCATCGCCAGCTTTCGCGACATTGCCGCCGAAAGTTTCGAGATATCGAATTTATGAAGTTCGATGAGAGGCGTTGAAAGGGTGAGCTTCATCGCGGAAATTTTAGCACAGCCGGGCGTCGTCAGGCCTCGAGCGTGAACGGATTAAAATCGGTATCCCGGTCGAAGTAATCCTCGTGCTCGACGCTCTTGAGATAGCCGACGATAGCGTACGTGAGCGGCGTCGCGAGCACCTCCCAGAGCACTTTTATAAAATAATTACCGATCATGACGCTGACGACCTGTTGGTTCGACCAGGTACCGAGAAATGCGATCGGATAGAATATAAGGCTGTCGACGGCCTCGCCCGCGAAGGTCGAGCCGATCGTTCGGAGCCAGAGGAATTTGCCGTCGGTCGCGACCTTCATCTTCGCCAGTACGTACGAGTTGACGAACTCTCCGAGCCAGAACGCGACAAGGGAAGCGAGCACGATCCGCCAGGTCTGGCCGAAGATCATATTCACCGCGTTTTGCTGTTCTGCGGACATCGTCGACGCGGGCGGCAGGCTCGTGACGATGTACGACATCAGCGACGCGAAGACCAAGGCACCAAATCCCGCCCAGATCACGCGGCGCGAACGCTTGTAACCGTAAACTTCGGTCAAAATGTCGCCGAATAGATAGCTTATCGGGAAAAACAAAACACCGGCACCGTATATGTAATCGCCGATGAACGGCAAATTAATATGCGAGACCTTTTGCACTCCGATGAGGTTTGAGCACAACAGGACCGCGACGAACGCGGCCATTATCAGGTCGAAGTAGCGGTACGTCCTTTTGTTTTGCAGGTGAATTCTCCTCGCCGAACGGATGAGAGATTCTAGCAGATTTTTGTTTTGCGGCAATCGGGCGCAAGAAAGCGGGGCCGAAACTTGAATTTCCGCCCCGCTTCTTCAAATGGAGAAGTTCGAAAGTTAAATTTTACGCGATCTCCGCGACATGCTTGGTGAGACGCGATTTATAACGTGCAGCCGTGTTCCTGTGGATGATGCCTTTGTTGACCGCTTTATCGATCATCGACACGGTCGGGTTCAAAAGCTCGGTGCCCTGTGCTTTGTCGGCACCTGCAACCGCGGTGCGAAGTTTCTTGATCTGCGTTCGCAGTTTGCTGCGGTTCGCTCGGTTGATCTCGTTGCGTTTTGCGTTCTGACGAATGCGTTTTTCTGCTGATTTATGATTAGCCATGAATATTCCTTAAATTTCGAAAGTTCTCCAGATTGAAACAAACGATAATTATCGGCGAAAACCCAGATCCTGTCAACCTCGGCTAACCGTCAACGCGAGACGCGACCGAATGCATGAGATCGACGAACAGTACAAATATCGGCGGGTAGAAAACGAGTTCCGGCCTGACGGTCGTTGAGAACATATCGGGCCAGATTATCGAAACGAATTCGAAATAGCGGCCTATAACAAGCCCCACTGCGAAACTCAAAACGATCCCGCCGAAGAGTAACGAACCTGCCGTAAAACGTGAGTAGGGCTTGGCCAATGGCTCGTTGTCGTCGAGGATCGATTCGTGAAGCGATGCGTCGTCGTAGGTGTATCGGTCCATTCCGTCGCGCAGTCGTTTATAGAGATGTATAACGCCTGCGACAAAGAGTGACACGAGTAAGATCTTGCCGATCATGGCCGAGTTCGAAAAGATCGGAGGCTTAAAGATAGCGACTACAAGCGTCGAAATGTAGAGCCCGACCATCGGGAAAATGATCTTCTGCAGTGCCATCGATTCGCGGCGCTCGTCGGCGATCATGCGGTCGATGATCTCGTTATAGCGATGCTCATAGACCATTTGCCGCCAGCGGCGTGCGTGAGCGTTCGACGACGTGAACACAGAGTTGCCGTTCTGCGAGTCGTTGAATTGAGCCTCGAGCAAACGCTTATCGTAAACCGCTCGTTCCTTGGGGTTTCCGAGAATTTCGTACGCCTCGGCGATCGCCGCGAACGCACGGGCGGTCTGTTCCGAACCGTTGTTCTTGTCGGGGTGCAGCTTGCGTGCAAGCCGCCGGTACGCCGATTTTATCTCGGGACCGGAGGCCTTTGGTGAAACTTTCAGAGTTTCGTAGTAATTCACCATTTACGCAAATGATCTGTCGGAGAGCGATTCTGAGTTCGAACAGGGTAATTCGAACAAACGAGATTATAGCATAAGGCGATACCTCATTTTCAAGACCTTGGATGCGCCGGATCAGTCGATGCCGTCGATGATCAGACTGATCGGAGAAGCTCCCGAGGCTTTCACCGCGTCGACGATCTTTGCGACGTCGCCGTAGCTGGTGGAACTGCGGGCCTTGATAAAGACTGTCCGCTCGATGCTTTGCGGATCGACGGCGTCGCGGGCCGCGTTTTCCGCACGCAGGCGGAATACGTCGGTGAGTGCTGACGTAAGTTTTTCGGGCTCGGCGACGTTCCCCATTTCGGCTTGCTTATTGATTTGCAAAGCCGAATCGGCGCCGATCGTGACGATCAGCGTTTGCGGATTTGGCAAAACCTTATTTTGGTCGGGCATCTCGCTCGGCATCTTTGTTTCGAAACGGCTCGGCCTCGCGGGTGAGACGACCATAAAGATGATGAGTAGTACGAGAAGGACGTCGATGAGCGGCGTTACGTTGATCTTTGGGTTAGTCATTTTGTGCCTCCGGGAAAATCGACTTTCTTCCTTTTAGACACCGGCCGGCACAATTAGTTCCCGACAAGTTTCACACCGGCAGCAGCGAGCAGGGCTTGTGCTTTCAATAGCGATTCTTCGTATTCGGATTGTGGGTCGCTATCGATGACGATGCCGCCGCCCACATTGAAAACGGCCTCACCGCCGCGAATTACTATCGTTCTGATCGCGACATTCATTTCAAACGTCGGTGCGAGCCCGGGAAATCCCGACGGAATACTGACGCCGATCGATCCCATAGACAGGCCTCGCGGCGACGGCTCGAGCTGGGCGATAATTTTCATAGTGCTGAGCTTTGGCGCACCGGTTATTGAACCGCACGGAAACAACGCACGAATGATCGAGGAATACTTGAGTCCCGCTCTCAGCTTTCCGGTCACCGTCGAAACGAGGTGAAACAGCGTGGGATGTTCCTCGATCTCGCATAGCCGTTCGACGCGGACGCTGCCGAATTCGCAAATGCGGCCGAGGTCGTTTCGTGTCAGATCGACGATCATCGTATTTTCGGCACGGTCTTTATCGCTGGCGAGAAGCTCGTTTCGTAAATCCGAATCTTCCGCCGACGTCTCGCCGCGGCGACGCGTACCTTTTATCGGAGACGCCGTTATGCTCATGTCCGTCACTTTGAAAAACCGCTCCGGCGAAGCGGAAACGACGGTCGAATCGAGACGTCGAATATATGAACCAAAAGGTGCAGGATGTTGCCTGCGAAGTGCGGAAAAGATCGTCCCCGGCGTCTCGCCCGGCGAAAGAGAAAAGCGGATCTGCTGGGTGATGTTGGTCTGGTACGTATCACCGGCCCGTATCCTTACTTTTACATTTTCGACCGCAGCGAGGTATTCAGCGCGTGTGAAATTCGACGATGCTTTAGCGGCCGTATTTTCCGGGACCGGCACTATACCGGCCGCATTTTTTATCAATTGTTCGATAACGGCGAACCGATCTGAATTGCCCGTTAGAAAAGTCCGGTTTGCAGAGTAGTCGTGAACGACGAGGCAATCGAACAAAGCCATAAACAGGTCGGGTTCGCTCGCGTCACGGAGGGCCCCGATCGAGTGCAACTTTGTGCCAAAATCGTAAGAAAGCGTGAAGATCGCAGCGTGCTGGCCGGCGCTGAGTTTGTCGTCGAAAAGTTCGAGCGACGCGCTCGGGTCTTCGAACGATACTTCGCGGACCTCGTTCGGCCGAATGCCGGCGATGAGCAGGTGTGAACCCGGATGTTCGGTGCCGCCGCTGTCGAGAATGCAGACCGTCTCGTCCGCTGGTAGATCTATCAGTCGGCTGACCAGATCGTCGGCGGTGATATCGAGCTCTCGCATGCCGCAAATTCTAGCACGTCGGCGGAGTCCTGTGTTTGCCGCACGCGACCGTTTCCCCTGTTCACCGTTTTCGCGTAAGATGTTGCAGTTCCGACCGGACACCTCATTCAAACCGTATGGACTCAATCACTGACGAACGATACAAGCTTATTCGCGGGCTCGGCCTGATCGCCGCTATCTCGGTGATCATCGGCAATGTTATCGGCACCGGCGTTTTCCTTAAAGCGCGCGTGATGACCTGCAACGTCGGCAGCCCGGAATGGGTCTTGCTGGCATGGATCGCCGCCGGATTTTTGTCGCTTGCCGGAGCATTGACCTACGCCGAACTTACCGCGATGAAGCCGCAGGCCGGCGGCGAATACGTCTTTTTACGTGACGCGTTCGGCCGGAGGTCGAGCTTTTTGTTCGGGTGGATGCAGATGTTCATTGCCAAGCCGGGTTCACAGGCCGCGGCGGGAATGGCGTTCGCGATCGGCTTGAACGACTTCCTGGACAAGCAGCTCGAGTACGTTTTACTAAAGACGAGTATCCTCGGATACACGCTCGAGTTCAGCACGCTGCAGATAGTTGCGGTGATGATGATAATTATCTTCACTACTTTGAACTGCGCGTCCGTGATCGTCAGCGGCCAGATCGCGACGTTTCTGACATTCATCAAGATCGGACTGATCGCGTTCGTTGGCTTCGGTGCCTTTATCTGGGCAACGGGTGACGTTTCGCACTTTTCGATGATGAACACCGGCGGAACGTGTGAGGGCGTCGCGGACGCGGCGCATTTCGGCTCGCCGGGTTATTCCTTCACGGCGGGTTTTGCGGCGGCGATGCTCGGCGCACTTTGGGGATATGACGGGTGGAACAATCTCACTTTTGTCGCGGGCGAAGTAAAGAATCCGAACCGCAACATTCCGCTCGCGATCATCGGCAGCACGATCCTGATCATTATCTTGTACGTGTTCGTGCACATCGGCTATTTCTACGTGCTCGACCCAACGACGATCGCGTCCGTGTCGAAAAGTTCTTCGGTCGCGAAAACGGTCGTTGCGATGTTCTTTGGCGGCGACCCGGCGAAGTTTGCGACCGGCGTCGGGATCACGATCTTTACTGTTGGCCTGATGCTGTCCTCGCTCGGCACACTGCACACGTCGATCCTTTCCGGTTCGCGTGTCCCTTACGCAATGTCGAAGGACGGATTGATGATCAAGAGTTTCGGCGTTCTGTCGATAACCGGCGTTCCGATCGCGGCGCTTGTATTTCAAGGGCTGCTCGCGACCATTCTTGCGATGACGGGCTCGTTCGACACGCTGACCGATTATGTGATCTTCGGGTCGTGGATATTTTACGCCCTCGTCACGGCATCGATATTCGTATTCCGTAAACGTTACCCGGACGCGGAAAGGCCATACCGCGCGTGGGGATATCCGGTAGTACCGTTCGTGTTTTTGCTGGTCGCCGGGTGGCTGCTGATCAACACGATCATGACAAGTCCGACACAGTCGCTGTTGGGAATCGGATTAATAATTCTGGGATTACCGGTCTATTACTACTTCAATAGTAGGAGTAGCAATCATTCAGGCAACGGTGCGCACGAGGAAGTTTAGGTGAAACCAGATAGACGAAGCGGAATTGACAGGCGTAATGTCGCGCGGTACGGGCTGCTTTTGGATCTCGAATACGAGGACCGAAAGGGAAGGCATGCGGGTACTCTCAGCGATATCAGCCCCGAAGGCTGCTTTATTCTCGGCAAAGGTGAGACTCAGGACGGCGACGAGGTTCGAATATTTTTGCCGCTGAACGCGGGCATGGCCGTTGAGTTCGAGGGCGTCATCGCAAATCACGTGCTCGAGATCGGATTCGCCGTCGATTTTTCGGAAATGTCCGCGGTGCAGGCGGAATTTCTGGAGAGTTTTATCGACGCTCACAAAGAGCCGCTTTCGAAAGCTCACGGTTAGGCGGGCGTTATTTAGTTTCGGCCGCAGCAGCAAGGGCTTCAGCGGCGACCTGACGGTCGTCGAAGTGGAACTTTTCGTTTCCAACGATCTGGTAAGTCTCGTGCCCTTTGCCCGCGATTATCACGACATCACCGTTTTTAGCAGATGCGACGGCACGATAGATCGCGTCCCGTCTGTCCGAGACCGCGTAAAACTCTGTGCCCGTCGACTGCACACCTTTCTCAATTTCTTCCATAATCTTTAACGGGTCTTCGGTACGAGGATTGTCCGACGTGACGAAAACCAGACCGCTATTTTCACCGGCAACGCGTCCCATCGGTTCGCGTTTTGTTCTATCGCGATCACCGCCGCAGCCAAAAACCGTAATTACACGGCCGTCGGTCAAATCGCCCGCGGTCTTCAGAGTATTCAGCAAGGCGTCCTCGGTGTGAGCGTAATCGACGACGACCGCGAAATCGCCGTCGTGAATCACGCGCTCGAAACGTCCCGGCGCTCCCACGCACTTAGACAACCCGTTGCAAATCTCGTCCAGATCGTAACCAAGTTCCAGCGCCGCTCCGGTCGCCGAGAGAATGTTGTAGACGTGCGGGCGGCCGACAAGCGGGGAAACGATCGTACGGTTTCCGGCCGGAGTCTTGAGGTCGAACGATGTTCCGCGGACAAGCGAGACCTGGACGTTCTCGGCCGTCAGATCGGCTGCGGAATTCTGCGAAAATGTAACGACACGCTGCCCGGCGTTCGATAATTCTTCTGCGAGCTTTACGCCCCATTCGTCATCGATATTTATCACGCTCGAGCCGGGAGCTTCGCCGAGACGCCCGTCGAAAAGCTTCTTTTTGGCGTCGTAATAATTTTCCATCGTGAGGTGATAGTCGAGGTGGTCGCGCGTCAGGTTGGTGAAAACTGCTACCTTGAACCGCAGCCAGTCGCACCGGTGCAGATCGATCGCCTGCGACGATGCTTCCATCACGGCCATTTCGCATCCGCCATCGACGGCGGTCCGTAGAAAGCGGTTAGTGTCGGACGCTTCAGGCGTGGTCCTCACAGCCGGCTCAGAAGTATCTCCGATGCGGTATTCGACGGTCGTCAGCATCGCCGGTTTTACGCCCGCGGCCTCGGCCAGAGCGAAACAGAGATATGTCGTCGTGGTTTTTCCGTTGGTGCCCGTGATGCCGACGAGGTCAAGTTCGTGTGAGGGATTGCCGTTGATCACGGCTGCGGCTTTTGCCAACGCTTCGCGCGCATCTTTGACCTTAAGCCACGGCCCGCCGAAGTCCTCGGGCTTGTCGTATTCGGAAATGATTCCCGCCGCTCCGCGTCGCATCACGTCGGCAATAAAGCGATGGCCATCCATCGAATGGCCCTTGATAGCCGCAAAAAGCGTTCCTTCGTGAGCCTGACGGGAGTCGTGGGTGACGTCGTTCACTAAACTCAAGGCATCGCCCGAAAATTCGGCATTTAGTTCGGCCGCAACCGTCTCGATCGTAATGTTTGGTGTAATCAATTGGTAGATCCTTTGCCCTGAATAAGTACGAACATTTGCGAATTATACGATAAGGTTAAACTTTCCACGAACAACCTTGCCGGGATTTCGTATAGTCAAATTGATCGGAGTTTATAATATGAACATCATCAAAATAATTCTTGCGTTATTGGGCCTCGTATTCGGCGTGATGCTGCTGTTCTGGGTGATCGGCGTCGTCTCGGCGCTGCTCTGGTACGGCGTGGTCGTCGGCCTGATCGCCGCGGTCGGATACGGCGGCTACAAGCTTTTCAGAAAGGCCGAGGACAAGTACGTCGGACCGGGCTCGACTCTCGGCCAGATCGACGCACGCGACTCCAATTTGTCGTGGGAAGATTACGAACGCAAATATCTGAACAAATAGGCCGCTAGACAATTCGCCGCCGGTTGGCTAAATTCGATATCAGTGTACGAGTTAGTGTACGAGTTACGCGTTTACGCGTGAAATTTGCGGCGACAGTACTCGATGAATGTAAACGGGCCCGAAGTCCACCGCTTTCACGCGTAAACGCGTAACTCTTGCCGCGTAACTCTTACAGAATGCCGAGGTGGCGAAATTGGCAGACGCACTAGACTTAGGATCTAGCGTCGAAAGACGTGCGAGTTCGAGTCTCGCCCTCGGCACCAGTCTTATTGCACAAGCTCGCACGAAGTAAGGGCGTATTTACCGCTTGAATTTACGCCCTTACTTCATGCGGGCTTGTGCATTCGTTCTCATTCGACATTCAATCCTGACTTCGCTATTCTTTTCAATAATTTCAGTAACTTATTTGATCGATTAATGAAAAGCGAATTAAAAGAAATATCACCGACTCAGCGAGAGTTGCATATCGAGATCGAACCGGAAGCCCTTAAGTCGGCTTACGGAACGGTAAGTCAGAAATACGCCAAAGGCGTGAGCATTCCGGGCTTTAGAAAAGGATTTGCGCCCGTCGACGTCGTTCGATTGCGGTACAAGGAAGAGATAAAGAACGAAGTTCTGCAGCAGGTCGTGCCGGACAAGGTTGCCGCGGCGATCGAGGAACATAAACTTCACCCGCTGGCGGAACCGCACATGCACCTGGTCGATGCGGAAAATATCAAAGTCAACGGAACCGAGCCGGTCAAGCTGCACGTTCACGTAGAAGTCATGCCGGAGATACCGTCGCCGAATTACGACGGAATGGAACTCGTCCGCCGCGTGAAACCGGTCGAAGAAGGCGAGGTCGAAGACCTGATCGCGAACCGCCTGCAGAAAGAACAGGCGTTGATCCCGGTCGAAGGGCGTGCTTCGGAGATCGGTGATACCGTCGTCGCTGACCTTGAGGGCAAGTTTGATGACGATCCGGACGGTGAGGTCATCACGGCGGACGATCTGGAAGTCGTGTTAGGTGACGAGGTCATCGAAGCCGCATTTACCGAAAACCTTGTCGGCGTTAAGGAAGACGAAGAAAAAGAATTCACTGTCGTTTATCCGGCAGAGTTCTCGTCCGAGGCGTTGGCGGGGAAGACAGTTCATTACAAAGCAAAGATCAAGAGTCTCGGCCGGTCGGAAACGCCGGAGATGAACGACGAGTGGGCAAAGAGCCTTGACGAAGGCTTCGAGTCGCTCGCCGACCTTAGATCGAAACTGCGGACCGACCTCGAAACGTACGCCAATACCGATGCCGATGCCCGCGTTCGCAACAACGCGATCGCAAAACTGATCGAGGACAATTCGTTCGAGGTGCCAAACACCTTGATCGAGTCGCAGGCACGCAATCTGCTCAACAACTTTGCGCAGGACCTGCAGCAGCGCGGCGTTGATCTGAAAAAGGTCGAGAACGACTTTGTCGAGATGGCGTTCAACCAGATGCGGACGCAGGCCGAACGCGACGTTCGCGGTGCGATGCTGTTGGATAAGGTCGCCGAAGCGGAAAAGGTCGACGTCACCGACGCCGAGGTAGAAGAAGAACTCGCGAAACTCGCGGAGTATTACCGGACCAATGTCGAAGAAGTCCGTGAGTCGATGAACAAGCAAGGCGGAGCAGCGACGATCGAAAACAATCTTCGGACGCGGAAAGCGATCGAAGCGCTGATCGCAAAGGCAAAGGTGACCGACGGGCCGTGGGTCGATGAGAACGCCGTTGATTCGGAAGCTGAGGAAGCAGCGTCGGAAGAACCGAAAAAGGCAGCCAAGCCTAAGGCGGCAAAAGCAAAAACGGATGGACCGAAAGAGCCGAAAAAGAAATCGGCCAAAACCGACGGCTAATCGTTATGTGCAGCCGTAAACTAACTTATTACTATTAAATAGCGTGGCATAGTTTAACTGTTCCGTTAAGTTACATTACCCGAGAGAAAACAATATGGCTTTAGTTCCAATGGTTGTAGAACAAACGTCCCGCGGCGAGCGGGCGTTTGATATTTATTCACGGCTGTTAAAGGACAGCATCATTTTTATCGGTACGCCGATCGACGACCAGATCGCGAATTTGCTGGTCGCCCAGCTTTTGTTTTTGGAAGCCGAAGACCCCGAACGCGACATCAACCTTTACATCAACTCGCCGGGCGGATCGATCACTGCCGGCATGGCGATCTACGACACGATGCAGTTCATCAAGAACGACGTGACGACGATCTGCGTCGGCCAGTGTGCGTCGATGGGTGCACTCCTACTTTGCGCGGGTACGCCGGGCAAGCGTTTTGCGTTGCCACATTCGCGTATTTTGATCCACCAGCCGTCCGGCGGAGCGTCAGGTCAGGCGACCGACGTCCGCATCATGGCGGAAGAGATCTTGCGTATGCGGGAAATGACCTCCCGGATCATCGCAAACCACAGCGGCCAAACCTTCGACCAGGTCGAACTCGACGTCGAACGCGACCGAATTCTCTCGCCGGTTCAGGCAAAAGATTACGGCCTCATCGACGAAGTAATCGAACACCGCGATAAATAGAAGCTGACTAGGTCCAGCGAGTTGACCGCGTTCGCCGCACTAGGTTAATTTATGAACTGCTTATTTAAGCGTCCGCGAACTCTGTAACTCTGCAAACTCGATAAACTCGCTGAACTTTTTCTATGGCAAACTTCCGCAGACCTGAAGAACTTCTTTGCTGTTCGTTTTGCGGCAAATCGCAGAACGACGTAAAGAAACTCATCGCCGGCCCTGGCGTCTATGTTTGTAACGAGTGCATTGATATCTGCAACGAGATAATCAATGACGACGAACAGACGGAAACGACCACTGCCCGGACAAATCTGCCGAAGCCCGCGGATATCAAAGGATTTCTCGATGAATATGTCATCGGCCAGGACGAATCGAAAAAGCGTCTGGCGGTTGCGGTCTACCAGCACTATAAACGTCTGGAACTCGCCAAACGCCGCAGCGACATTGAGCTTCAAAAGTCGAATATTCTGCTGATCGGCCCGACGGGCACCGGCAAAACGCTGCTTGCGCAGACGCTGGCACGAGTGTTGAGCGTTCCGTTCTGCATCGTCGATGCGACGAGCCTTACTGAGGCAGGTTACGTTGGCGAAGATGTCGAGAATATTCTGCTGAGACTTTTGCAGTCGGCCGGGAACGACGTTGAAAAAGCGCAGTCCGGGATCATCTACATCGACGAGATCGACAAGATCTGCCGTAAGGACGATAACCCGTCGATCACTCGTGACGTGTCGGGCGAAGGCGTTCAGCAGGCGTTGCTCAAGATACTCGAGGGAACCGTCGCGAACATTCCGACCGGCGGCGGACGCAAGCATCCGCAGCAGGAATTCACGCAGCTCGATACCACGAACATTTTGTTCATCTGCGGCGGTGCTTTCATCGGCCTCGAAAAGGTCGTCGAGAGACGCAATCGAAATAAATCGCTCGGTTTCAAAGGCGAGGTCAAATCGGAGCGCCAGCGCAACAGCGAGGCGATCAACAAGCTCGAACCCGAGGATCTGATCCATTACGGCCTGATCCCCGAGTTTGTCGGCCGATTGCCGGTCATCGGCACGCTTCAGCCGCTGGATGAGGACGCTCTCGTTACCATTTTGACCGAGCCGAAAAACGCGCTCGTCAAACAGTATCAGCGTAAATTCGAGTTCGACAATATCAGTCTTAAATTCTCCGACGACGCCCTGCGTGCCATCGCCCACGAAGCCTTCAAGCGAAAGGTCGGCGCCCGCGGCCTGATGATGATAATGGAAGAGATCCTGCTTGAATCAATGTACGTCCTGCCAAGTGAAAAGAAGGTCAAAGATCTTCTGATCACAAAAGAAATGGTCGAACGCAAGACGCCGGTGTTTGATGTTGTCGCTCCTATCGAAGAGGCGGCGGCATAATATCCGTCCCGTAAGCTACGCAAACGTGCCGTTTTTTAACCGTTCTAATATCAATAATTAGTTTGCTTTTAATACATAAGGCGTGCATAATCGAGCCTTAATCCTTCTCTCGTGTCTTCTGTAAGACACGCTTCGTCTGTGACGATCTCCGGATAAGTTTGAGAGCAGGCCCTGTTAACTAGAAGTCACTCTCTGTAGTTTTGAGTATCCGAAACCGAGGCCTACCCGTCTGGTTCGAACTTCTTTAGAATTCCCGCAAAGGGAAAAGGTAATCAATAAAATGGCAACGAAACTTTACGTTGGAAATCTTTCCTTCAATACTACGAACCAGGACCTTAACGACCTCTTCGGACAGGTCGGCACGGTGGAATCAGCGAATGTCGTCGAAGACCGCGACACCGGCCGCTCACGCGGATTCGGATTCGTCGAAATGTCTTCGCAGGAAGAAGCGGACAACGCGATCGCACAGCTCAACGGCAAAGAAGTCGACGGACGCGAGCTCAAAGTTAACGAAGCGAAACCCCAGGAAAGCCGCGGTGGCGGCGGTGGCGGTCGCGGCGGATACGGCGGCGGCGGCGGCGGACGCAGCGGCGGCGGTGGTGGCGGCTACGGCGGCGGCGGTGGAAACCGTGGCGGCGGCGGTGGCGGCTACGGCGGCGGCGGTGGCGGCGGTTCACGCTGGTAACCAGTCTTAGTTTTACCGGGGTGCCTGAAGCAATTGCAGCAGGCACCTTTTTTAGTTTTCATACTCTCCGCGGGTGACCGGCACCATTGCAGCCCGAACATCAGTTTTATGTCATATTCACCAGTTTCTATCTCCCGCCGTCACGTGCTCGGCAATCTTTACAGCCGATGCAACGCTATCGAGAGTATTCCCGTTTATTTAAAGGACGAAAACGGCGAAAAATTGGGGCACGTTGATCAGGGCCTCGGCCACTATGCCGACGCATTTTCGTTTCACCTCGCCGAAGACATCTGCAAACGTTTATCGTCCGGGCAGTTCGCATACTCGTTCAGCTACGATTACGCCGACGATTCGTCACCGGGCGATGCCGGACGCAAGATAAAGCTGAACAGTATCTGCCTGACACCGCTGAGTCCGCCGGTCAAGCCGGGCGTTTCTAAGGTGGCGAAGCAGGAAGTCGTCGCCGAAAAATAGAGCCTCGACGCTCGCAACTAATAACGGTTTTCAACAGCGGATCGGCGACGATCCGCTTTTTGTTTGCGGCTCCGCGTAAAGAACGGCTGAAACCTTCGTGGAACGTCGGGCGATTTTTCTAGAATCGGCCGGTCAATCGCTCTTTACTCAGATACGCAAACAAACGCCGCCTCACGAATTACGGCGGAAATTTATTGCTTTTCGCCGGCAATTTTGAGTAAATAGTGGTAACCCATTTTGCCCTTGAATTACACAAATTGATTTCCCCTGATGTATGCAAGAATTCTCAGATCAAATGCCTTCGGACATTAAACGTTATCCGATGGTGCCCATCCGCGACGTCGTTATTTTTCCGTACACGAAAGTAGCTTTCAAGATCGGCCGTCCGAGTTCCGTTCGTGCTTTGGAAGAAGCGATGACCGGCGACCGCGACATTTTCCTTGCCACCCAGCACGACGCTACGATCGATGAGCCGAACGCGGACCAGATCTATACGGTCGGCACTTTGGGACGCATTTTGCAGGCGCAGCGGCAAGAGAACGGGCAGATCAAAGTCGTTGTTGAAGGCCGGGAACGCGGCCAGTCCGTCCGTGTCGAGCAGGACAGCGACGGGATGTTTTACGCCCACGTTCGCAAGGTCGCGTCGAGCGACGAGTCCGGTTTCAGGACCGATGGCCTTTTGCAAAAGATTCACACGCTTGTCGAACAGTTTTTGCGCGTTTCACCCGACGCTTACACCGACGCATTGCATGCAAGCTTGCGAGGCGTGTCGGCGGCGCAGATCGCCGATTCTATGTCGTCGCACCTTCGCATAGGCGTCGATGAAAAACAGTCACTTCTGGAAACGGTTTCGGTACCCGAAAGGCTGCAAAAACTGATCGACGTTCTAGAGAGCGAGATTGAAAAACGCCAGCTCGACCGCTCGATCCATTCGCGAACCAAAAAGCAGATGGACAAGCACCAGCGGGAGTATTACCTCAACGAGCAGATCAAGGCGATCCACAAGGAACTCGGCCGGAAGGACGACAAGGCCGAACTCGACGACCTAAAAAAGAAGATCGAAGAGGCCGGCATGACCGAGGAAGCCAAAGAGAAAGCGATGCAGGAATTTTCGCGTCTCGAGGCAATGCCGCCGATGTCGGCGGAGAGCACCGTTTCGCGGACCTACCTCGACTGGTTGATCAACGTGCCTTGGAAAGAACGCTCGGAGGAGATCGATGACTTGATCGAAGCCGAACGCGTATTGAACGAAGACCACTACGGCCTCGAAAAAATAAAGGAACGCATTCTCGAATTTCTCGCCGTGCGGCAGCTCGTATCGAATCCGAAGGGAACAATTCTCTGTTTTGTCGGAGCTCCGGGTGTTGGTAAAACATCGCTCGGCAAGTCGATCGCCAACGCGACGGGACGAAAGTTCATGCGGCTTGCTCTTGGCGGCGTTCATGACGAAGCCGAGATTCGCGGCCATCGCCGTACATATATCGGAGCACTGCCCGGTCAGATCGTTCAACTGATGAAACGGGCCGGTACGGTCAATCCGGTGATCCTGCTCGACGAGGTCGACAAACTTGGACGCGATTTCCGCGGCGACCCAAGTTCGGCACTGCTCGAGGTTTTGGACCCGGAACAGAACAACACTTTCCGTGACCATTATCTCGATGTTGACTACGATCTTTCGAAGGTATTCTTCATCGCGACCGCGAACGTGCTGCACACGATCCCGCCGGCATTGCAGGATCGTTTGGAGATTTTGAACCTTTCCGGCTACACCGAACGCGAAAAGCTGGAGATCGCGAAGCGTCACCTGATCGCCAAACAGTGTGAGAACAACGGCATCGACCCCGAGAAAGTTAAGTTCACCGACGACGGGATTTTGGAGACGATCCGGCATTACACGCGAGAGGCCGGCGTCCGCAATCTCGAACGCGAGATCGGCTCATGCCTTCGCAAGATCGCACGCAAGTTCGTTCTGTCCGAGGCGAAAGACGATTTCAAGGTCGTCATCGACGCCGAAAAGGTCCGCGAGCTGCTCGGAACTATTCGTTTTCGCAAACAGGACATCGCCCGCAAGAGCGAGATCGGCCTGGTCAACGGCCTTGCCTGGACGGAAGTCGGCGGTGAAGTGCTTCAGGTCGAAGCGACGCTCGTTGCCGGTAAAGGCGAGGTGACGCTCACCGGCAAGCTCGGCGAGGTGATGCAGGAATCGGCCCGTGCGGCTCTCACCTGCGTCCGCTCGCGTGCCGAAGCTCTCGGCATCGACCCGAAGGATTTTCGCGAAAAGGACCTGCACATTCACGTGCCCGAAGGTGCGATCCCGAAAGACGGGCCGAGTGCCGGCATCACCATCGCGACCGCGATGATCTCGGCGTTGACCAAAAAGCGTGCACGCCACGACGTTGCGATGACGGGCGAGATCACGCTTCGCGGGAAGGTGCTGCCGATCGGCGGAATTAAAGAAAAACTGCTCGCCGCGCATCGTTTCGGGTTGAAGACACTGATCCTTTCAAAAGAAAACGAGAAAGACCTCGCCGACATTCCGGACGAGGTCCGCGAAGACCTGACGATACATACTGTCGATACGATCGACGAAGTTTTGCGGTACGCACTGGAACCGTCGTCCGCGGAGGACGAAATGGTCACGCCGCAGGTGTGGGGAACGGATACGTCGACCGATATCACGACCTCTGTCGAATAAAAAAAATATGAGTAAAAATAAAGCCCGATCCGCTGACCTTATAATGAAGCTTTACGACCTTCGCCGCGAAGCGACAATGCGTGAAGCACGCAATTGGTTCGTCGGCTTTTTCCCCGAGAGTGCGGACGATGTGACGGCCGCGATGATGCATCCCGACTCGAGTGCGTTTTACCGCATGGTGATAACGTATTGGGACATGGCGGCGAGCTTTGTGAACCACGGTGCGATCAACGAGGAGATGTTCCTCGAATCGGGCGGCGAAGCGATTCTGGTGTTCGCTAAGATCCAGCCGTTTCTCGAGGAGATCCGAACGAAGACAGGCAATCCCAATTACATCAAGCACCTCGCCGATTTGATTCTCAAACAGCCCGACGCCGAGCAAATGCTGGCCGCCCGCCGTGAGTATCTGAAAAATATAATTGCGAAGCGTGCCGAACTGGCAAAAACCGCTACTTAGTATGTTGGGAGCAGTCCAGTGGAATATCTGCCTCGGTCTCGTAAGTCGGGATCGAGGCTTTTCATATATCGGTATGGCAGTTTCGCAACTCGCAAGTATAATAAATTAAATGAAGATCGTTTCTGCCGAGTTCGTAAAAAGTGCCTATGAGGTCACTCATTGGCCTGCAGGGAGTATTCCCGAGGTGTCGTTTCTGGGGCGTTCGAACGTCGGAAAATCTTCGCTGTTGAATTCTTTATTGCAAAGAAAAGCACTCGCGCGTACATCTAACACTCCTGGACGGACGCAGTGTATCAATTTTTTCCTGGTGAATGCCGAGCTCCACTTTGTCGATCTGCCGGGTTACGGTTTCGCAAAAGTGTCAAAATCGATGCGGGCGGATTGGGGCAAAATGGCTGAACAGTATCTGGCCGAACGCGAGCAGCTCAGGCTCTCGATCCAGCTCATCGACGCCAGGCATAAACCGACGCCGCTCGATATTCAGCTGCACGAATGGCTCGTATTCAACGAAAAGCCTCATATCGTCGTCGCGACCAAGGCCGACAAGCTTTCGAATAACGAGCTGCAAAAACAGATGAAGGTTATCGGTAACACATTGACCGGCAGCAAGATAATGTCTTATTCATCCGAGACAGGGAAGGGCAGGGACCAGCTTTGGTCGGAGATAAACGAAGCCGTCAAGAATTCTTAAAATATATCTTGCGTTTCCTCATTTATTATAGTAAGAATCTATATATCCCTAAAACGACTCGAGGGTTCTAAGAGCTGGCCCAGGCTTAGATCGATTTGTAGTTACTACAAACTAATCCATACCAATTTGTCCACGTTGATTTCAATCCAGTCCTAAGGATCTTTCTTTACATCAATCAAAATAGCTGCATACTGCTCGATCATAGGCAAAACGAAAGAGCACAAACGGAATAACAATGGCAACCAAGACTACACCAACAAGACGTGCAAAGACGTCCCAACCTGACGAAGAATCTTTGGAGCTCGTCAACGGAGACGCACCCGCCGTCCCCGACGAAGCTGCCGAAGTATCTAACGAACCGGCGCCCGCCGAAGCTTTGGACGGTGCATTGGCACCTGCCGAGCAGAAGGAGAATTCCAAACCTCAACAGGAAAGGGGTCAATCCGCCGCTCTCTTAAACATCACCGAGCTCAAGGACATGTCGATCAGCGAACTGACCACGATCGCCAAGAGCATGGGCATCGAAGGTGCTTCGGGATTGCGAAAACAGGAGCTGATCTTCAAAGTTCTCGCCGCACAGACCGAGAAAAGCGGACTGATCTTTTCGGAAGGCGTGCTGGAAACGCTGCCGGACGGATTCGGCTTTTTGCGTGCACCGGAATACAACTATCTGCCCGGCCCGGATGACATTTACGTCAGCCCGTCGCAGATCCGCAAGTTCGATCTGCGTACCGGCGACACGGTATCGGGTCAGATCCGCCCGCCGAAAGAAGGCGAGCGTTACTTCGCGCTCATCAAGGTCGAAGCGATCAACTTCGAGGCCCCGGAACAGTCCAGAGAAAAGGTTTTCTTTGACAACTTGACGCCGCTTTATCCGGACGAACAGCTCAAGATGGAGCTCGACTCCGAGAACATCGCAGCTCGTGTCATCGACCTCGTCACACCGATCGGTAAAGGACAGCGTGCACTTATCGTCGCTCCGCCGAGGACCGGTAAGACGATGCTGCTGCAGACGATCGCGAACTCGATCACGATGAACCACCCGGAGACGACACTGATCGTCCTGCTCATCGACGAGCGTCCTGAAGAAGTCACGGACATGCAGCGTTCGGTCAAGGGCGAGGTAATTTCGTCGACCTTTGACGAGCCGCCGACACGCCACGTACAGGTGGCCGATATGGTCATCGAAAAGGCTAAACGCCTCGTCGAACACAAACGTGACGTCGTCATTTTGCTCGACTCGATCACGCGTCTCGCACGAGCACACAACGCGGTCGTTCCCCCGTCGGGCAAGATCCTGTCGGGTGGTATCGATTCGAACGCACTGCAAAGGCCGAAGCGCTTCTTCGGTGCGGCAAGAAACATCGAGGAAGGCGGAAGCTTAACGATCATCGCGACTGCTTTGATCGATACGGGTTCGCGAATGGACGACGTTATCTTTGAGGAGTTCAAGGGAACCGGTAACTCGGAAATTCACCTCGACCGCAGGCTTTCCGACAAGCGTCTGTTCCCGGCGATCGATCTTCAGCGTTCGGGTACTCGTAAGGAAGAGTTGCTGATCAGCAAGGAAGACCTCAACCGCATCTGGGTGATGCGTCGAGTCCTCAACCCGCTCTCGCCCGTCGAACAAATGGAAGTCGTCCTCGAACGCCTATCCAAGACGAAGCAGAACGCCGAGTTCCTGGCGTCGATGCAAACTTAATCAGTGTTCAGTTGTCAGTGGTCAGTGGTCAGTAGTGAGCAGCGTTGAGTTTTTCTGAACACTGACCACCGGCCACTGACCACTTTTTTATGCGTGTAGCGGTCATTTCTGCGGAAGCAGTTCCATATTCTAAAACCGGCGGGCTCGGCGATGTGGCGGGTGCTTTGCCTAAGGCGTTGAAGCGTGTCGGCATTGATTCGGTGCTGATCACGCCGTGTTACTGGCAGACGAAGGGCGAAATTCTTTGGAACATCGCCGTTGAAGACCTCGCCGTCGACTGGAAAGGCGGCACGTATCACGCAAAAGCGTTTTACAGCGAAGCCAACGGGTCACCAACGTTTCTCATCGACGCTCCGTCACTTTTTCACCGTGATTCGATCTATGGTTACACCGAGGACTACGAGCGGTTCGCCTTTTTCAACCGTGCCGCACTTGTCCTGCTCAAACGAATTGGAGCTCCGCCCGATATTGTCCATCTGAACGACTGGCACTGCGGATTTGCGGCCGTCGAGATCGCTGAGCTGAGGCGTTGGGACGAATACTGGCGTAACACGCGGACGGTGTTCTCGATCCACAACATGGCGTATCAGGGCGGATTCGGGATGGATGAGTTGTGGAAGCTGGGTTTCGGCAGCGACTTTGCCCGCAGCCATTTCGCGTTCAACGGCTACGCATCGGCGATGAAGGCGGGATTGGAAGTTTCCGACACGCTCTCGACCGTTTCGCGAAGGTATTCGTACGAGATCCAATCGCCCGAGAACGGTTACGGCCTCGACTGGCTCATTCGCCAGCGTGCGAACCGTTTGATCGGAATCACGAACGGCGTCGATTATGAGGTCTGGAACCCGGAAACGGACGCCGATCTGCCTGCACACTTCAGCCGCGAAAACCTCGATGGCAAACGCGAGTGCAAGCGGGCTTTGCTTGACGAATTTCACCTGCCCGTCGACCTCGACCGCCCGATACTCGCGAACATCACACGCCTGACTGCTCAAAAGGGAATCGACCTGATGATGCAGGTCGCCGGCGAGGTTTTGGCGGCCGGAGCGTACATCGTTTCGCTCGGTTCGGGCGAGAAGCAGTACGAAGATTTCTGGCAGCGGCTTCGTGATTACGCCCCGCAGCAAGTAGGCATTTATCGAGGTTACAGCGAGCCTCTCGCACACCGCATCGAGGCCGGTGCCGACATGTTCATGATGCCGTCGAAGTTCGAGCCGTGCGGGCTGAATCAGATGTACAGTCTGCGTTACGGCACAGTTCCCATCGTCCGTGCGGTCGGCGGGCTCGACGATACAGTTCAGAACTTCGACGCGGTGAACAAGACCGGGAACGGCTTCAAATTCGGGCCGTATTCGGCCCACAGTTTCCTCGAGAAGATCTACGAAGCTTTATTCGCCTACGCCGATCAGAAAACGTGGCGAACTATCCAGAGAAACGGAATGGCCGAAGACAATTCGTGGGAGAACGCCGCGAGGAAATACGTCGAACTGTACGAATGGACAAGTCAGAACCGGGAACGGTAGCGATCGGGTTCCTGCGGGGGATGAAGGATGAAGGATGAATCGACGCGTTACTCAATTATTTTATTCATCTTTTCGCATTCATCATTCCGCATTCATCCTTCCGCATTCATCCTTCATCATTCCAAAAGAACCCGGTCGCTTTCGCTTGCGGTTCTGACAAATGCGGATGCTGTCATTTAACGTCGACGAACACATTACGCTTGAGCTCCCGCAGATGCACCACTCTGGGGAGGTCGCGAAAGTTGTGCGTGCCAACATCGAGCGGCTTCAGAAGTGGATGCCGTGGGCGGTTGGTGATTACAATGAGCGGTCGGCGAGGATATTTATTCGGCAAAACCTGAACGCGTTATCCGATCACGGATCGTTCGGCCTGCTTATCCGATGCGAGGGCGAGATGGCGGGGACGATCGGTTTTCACGACCTCGACACGTTGAACCGGTCGGCACATATTGGTTACTGGATTTCGAAAGATTTCGAAGGTCGCGGTATAATGACACGCTGCTGCCGGGTTTTGATAGATCACCTGTTCGACGACCTTGATCTGAACCGTATCCAGATAAACTGCAACGTAGAAAACAAACGCAGCCGAGCGATACCGGAAAGGCTGGGCTTCGAACTCGAGGGAATTCAACGCCAAGCCGAACTGCTAAACGGCGAATTCCGGGATTGGGCAGTGTACTCGATGTTGAGAAGCGAATGGTCAGTACCGCCCGCGGTAGCGGGTGGCTTAGGCTAAATCTGCGAACGATATGTGGAACGACACGGATTCGCCTCTTGCCTATCTCATCACGTTTCGCACCTACGGCAGTTGGCTGCACGGTGACAAGCGAGGCTCGGTGAACCGATACAGAAACACATTCGGCACGACGTATCTGCCCGAGGAAAAGGCGTGGTTAAGAATTAACGAAATAAAGCTGAAATCAGAACCGGTAATTTTAGATTCGAAACAAAGAACTATCGTCGAGGCGTCAATTAGAGAAACGTGCGAATTCAGGTGCTGGCAGTTGCTAGCGATCAACGTTCGCACAAATCATGTACACACAGTTGCGGCGATCGGCGGGAAAACGCCGGGAACGGCACTGAATGCGTTTAAAGCGAACGCGACACGGAAGATGCGTGAGGACGGCTGTTGGACACTTGGGCATAGCCCTTGGTCGGAACGGGGCAGCGAGCGGTATCTGTGGAACGAGGGGAGCGTTGAACGAGCGATCGAATATGTAATCGACGGGCAGGGTGGGGAATTACCTAAAGGTTTTTGAGACTTACATTCAGCCACCCGCTACGGCGGGCGGTTCTGACTAAATATGATCATCGTAATAATCGGGGCCCAGTGGGGCGATGAAGGTAAAGGGAAGGTCGTGGACCTTTTGGCGGACCGGTTCGATATTGTTTCTCGTTATCAGGGCGGGCACAATGCGGGGCATAGCGTTTATGTCGGTGAGCGGGCATTTGTACTGCGGCTTTTGCCGTCGGGGATCATTCACCCGGACAAGACGTGCGTGCTCGGCAACGGAATGGTGATCGACCCGAAAGCGTTTTTCGAAGAGGTCGATCAGATCAAAGAGCAGGGGATCGAGGTCTCGCCCGAACGGCTTAAGGTCTCGAGCCGTGCCCATCTGATAATGCCGTATCACCGTGCACTCGACCACACGTCGGAAGAACGGCTCGGCAACGAAAAGATCGGCACCACGTTGCGAGGCATCGGCCCGGCATATGAGGACAAGGCCGGCCGTCGGGGCATTCGTGTCGCTGATGCGATGTCGCCGGAGATCCTAAAACTGCGTATCGAGCGAAATCTTGAGGAAGCTAATCGGATAATCGTTCTCTTCGGCCAACAGCCGCTGCGTGCCGATGAAATTCTCCAAGAGATATCACCGCTTGTCGAACGCCTGCGTCCGTTCGTATGCGAAACGTCGCACTTTCTGTCCGAAGCCCGCAAACAAAATAAAAAGATCCTTCTCGAAGGTGCACAGGCGACGCTGCTCGACGTCGACCACGGAACTTATCCGTATGTGACCTCATCGAACCCCACGGCCGGCGGTGCGTCGGTCGGTGCGGGCATACCGCCGCATCACATCACCGGCGTGCTGGGAATCGTCCGCACTTATGCGACACGCGTTGGCGAAGGCCCGTTCCCGACCGAGATGCTCGACGCCGAGCAGGATATGGCCGATCTCATCCGCCAACGCGGCAACGAATACGGCTCGGTGACAAAACGGCCGCGGCGATGCGGCTGGTTCGACGCGGTCGCGACGAGGTACGCGGCGGAACTTAACGGTTTCGACTCGGTCGCACTGACAAAACTCGACGTTCTCGACGCTCTTGAAGAGATCAAGGTCTGCGTCGCATACGAGATCGACGGCGAACGCGTCGATACGTTTCCGGCCGACTCGCATGATCTAAGGAACATTAAGCCGATCTATGAGACTATCGAAGGCTGGCAAAGCGAGACGCTCGGCGTGACCGAATTTGATAAACTGCCGGTCAAAGCCCAAACCTACGTACGCTTTTTGTCCGAGCAGATCGGTGCCGAGATCGGGCTCATTTCCACCGGGCCAGAACGCAACCAGACCGTCATTCTTAAAGATTCAGTAATGGAAAGTTGGTTTAGATAATGCAAAATGCAGAATGCAGAATGCGAAATTCAGAACTCCGTCGAGGTCGACAAACTCCTCGCGGTCTCGACCCAAACTGCTAAGCAACGGCTCTCGATCCTAACGAACGTACATTTTGCATTTTGCATTTTGAGGTTCGCATTGTAAAATCTTCGTTTACGGTCCGATAGCTCAGTCGGTAGAGCAAGTGGCTTTTAACCACTGGGTCGCAGGTTCGAGTCCTGCTCGGATCACCAAATTCGATGAAAGACGCCTTATTGGGGCGTCTTTTTTTATGCCGATCCGCCGTTCGCTCGCCGCTCGTTTGTGTAACCTTCAGTAATGCCTCAACTTACGCCGATAAAGCCTCATTTTCAAAGAGTTTCGTTTGTGTAATCTGGCAGACAGTATGCCTCAATCGAAGAGGGTAAATTCTTCCTACAGATTATTCCGAATTAGTTGAATGATCGGCATTTGATACCGATTGCCCATGCTGGGATGGTTCTCCGCAACCATTCTGGGCGTCGGTTGGAAATGAGTCTCGCCATTTCGGCGGGCAACTACCACAAAGGGATTTTGTTACGAGGGAGGATAATTTTGATGGACAATACGGATAAGACCGTCCGTGGATCGTTTACGATCCGCGCAGGCCGCAAAGGCCTGGTCGTGTTTTCGTTTGCCGCACTCGCCTTAATGGCGGCCGCGGTGTTTTTGATTTGGCCGGGTGTAAATGACCAGGGCAAAGTTTCCGCTAGTTCACAGACGGTGGACAGCACACGTCTGCAAGACATGTATAGCCAGGTCGTCCGGCTCGGCAACGCCGGCGGCTATGCCGTTTACGGTGAAAGAGGCGTTACGGCGACCGGCGACAACGGTTTCCGCGGCGCAGTCGGAACCGGTGCGAACGGCGAGATCAAAGGTGTTGGCGAATCAAATCGCGGCAACAATGACGTCGATCTCGCAGCCGTCCGCAGCGACCTCGCGGGGGCGTTTTCGGCCCTGCGTCAACTGCCGTACACCCCGATCGAAGACGGCACGCTTAGCGGCAAGACGCTCGGTGCAGGCTTTTATTCGGTTTCCGGCACAACTCTTAACGGCGACCTCGTATTCGACGCACAGGGCGATCCGAATGCGATCATCGCTCTCCGCGTTGACGGCAATTTCGAAACAGCAGCCGGTGCAGGCATTCGTTTGATCAACGGTGCACAGGCATTCAACGTTCACATCACGGTCGACGGTAATGCGTTGATCGGTGCTGGCTCCGATATTAACGGCAGCCTGATCGCACGCGGAAACGTCGAAGCTCGCGAAGGCAGCTCGGTAAAAGGCCAGACGATCTCGATCGACGGCCTGGTTTCAGCAAGCGGTGCTCAGCTTGGAAACGGAACGGGCAAGATCGAGATCTGTAAGCAGATCGCAACCGGCGCCCAGCTTCCGGCTCAGAATTACACATTCACATTCGCAGCAGTCGGCGGCGGAACGCAGTCGGTAAGCATTCCGGCAGGTGTCTGCTCGGCTCCGAGAGAAGTTCCGTCCGGCACCTTGTCGGTACAGGAATCGTATAACGGTACATTCGCTATCTCGGGTGCTTCGGCTACCCGCGTCGGCAACGTGCCTGTCAACCCTGTGACCTTTAACTCGCAGACGGGCGTCGTCACAGTACCGGTTCTCGAAGGCGACCTGTTCAACGAAACGACGTTGACGGTAGTCAATCAGCCGGTGCGTGCAGGTTTCATCGAGATCTGTAAATATCCGAGCCCGATAACCGCACCGCCGACAGCTCCGGATATTGCGCCGGAAGATCTGGCCGTCGATCCGGTCACCGGATTGTTCGAATTCACTTTCGTGGCTTTCCCGAACAACTCGCCTGTGTCGGTATTCGTACCGGTCGGCTCGTGTTCGCAGCCCCTGCAGGTCGCTTCGTTCACAGCTACAACGACGACTGCTTCGTTCAACACGGTAGTTACCGAAGTCGGACGAGCAGGTATACTCCTTGAAAATGTAACGACGATTCCGGCGGACCGTCTTATCGGCTTCACGGGCGGCACGTTGGGTGCCGGTGGAACCGCTACCGTACGCGTCCAGGTCGGCGATGCAGGCAGCCAGGTGATCATCAACTTCTTTAACCGAAGTGCACCAGGTGAGATCAAAGTCTGTAAGGTCGCGGGACCAGGCGTTCCGGTTGGAACGATATTCACATTCGATGTTGCAGGAACCGCCCCCGGCGGCACTTCGACAACACCGACGTTCCCGGGAACGCTGATCAGTCGAGTGATCGCCGTTCAAGCCGGACCAGGACCAGACGGCTTCTGCGGTTTTGTCCGAAACTTGGCTGACACCGCGAACCAGACATTCGTTGTCGGCCGTCGTGTAACGATCACCGAGCGTCCGTTGACCGTTAACGGTGCTCCGACGATCGTTACCAGAATCGACCAGGCAAACGGTGCAAATCCGACGGAAAGCCTTGTCGGCCGCACAACTTCCTGGGACGTTCTTCCGGGCACAGGCGTTGCGACATTCTGGAACATCCGGAATGCTCCGACTTCGCTGAAGGTCTGCAAGATCGGTACGGGTAATGCAGCAACCGGTACGTTTACGTTCGATATTCTGCCGGCCGCAAATCAGGCAGGCAATTTCGAAACCGGATTCAACTGGGGCAGCGTTTCTGTTCCGGCGGGCTCGTGCTCGCAGCCGATTCCTGGATTCCCGTCAGACGTCAACCTTCTCGTTGACGAAAGAGCGGTACCAAACGTCCAGAACACAGGAGCGACCTGTCAGGCAGGCACCTGTACGATAGTCAGCACACTTCCGGCCCAGGGCCAGGCTACTATCGACATCGCAGCCAATGTTACGGTGAACGAAGTCATCTTCACCAACGCATCGGCAATTACGGGTATCAGAGCAGTTGACTACGACTTCGACGGCGACGGCAAGTCCGACGTTTCGGTCTTCCGTTCGTCGACGGGAATGTGGTACACGATGGGTACGACCGACGGTTTCAGAGCGGTCAACTTCGGAAACTCGGCTGACACGCCTGTGGTGGCCGACTACGACGGTGACCTCAAGGCTGACTATGCAGTGTTCCGCAACGGTGGATGGTACATCCTCGGGTCGACCAGCGGCTATACCGCAACCAACTTCGGCCAGGCGGGCGATATCCCGCAGCCGGGTGACTACGACAACGATGGCAAGGCCGACCTTGTTGTATATCGTCCGTCGAACGGAACCTGGTACATGATGCGCACAACGGCCGGCTTTGGAGCGGTCAACTTCGGAAACTCGACTGACACGCCTGTGGCAGCCGACTTCGACGGTGACGGCAAAACGGATCCGGCGGTTTACCGCGGTGGTAATTGGTACATACTGGGCAGCACCTCTGGCTTCAGAGCCGAGGCGTTCGGTATCGCCAGCGATCGTCCGGTCCCGGCTGACTATGACGGCGACGGCAAGGCAGACCCGGCAGTCTACAGAGACGGCTCGTGGTACCTCCTTCGGTCGACGGCTGGATTTACAGGCGGACCGTTCGGTAACGCAACAGACAAACCGGTACCGGCTGACTACGACGGCGACGGCAAGGCAGACCTTGCGGTTTACCGTCCGTCAACGGGTGTCTGGCACATGATGCGTTCGTCGATGGATTTGAATGGTGGTTATGCTGCCATCAACTTCGGTATCGACACGGATACACCGCTTCCATACTAACCCTAGCCGGGCTTCACGGCTTCAGCAATGAATCCGTTTAACCCGTTAAAAAGGCGGCTCGAAAGAGCCGCCTTTTCTATTGGCAGGAATATTAATAAACCGACATGTGGCTGGCAAAAACCCGCGTTCGATCCGTTTCACCGATCACGGCGCGATCGCGCCGTACCCATAGTAACTAGCGACGATTCCTCAACGCGCGAAGCCGGCGGGCGGTGCCCATGTCAGAATTACTTAACGTTTAGCGGGCGGTGCAGAAGGCTTTTGAGGTACATTCGAACCGACGATGTAACTGTCGCGAGACCGGATGACGAGGTTTGGCCGATCGACTCGGACCTTGATACTTTTTCGCTGTCCGGGCGTCCCGTCGTCCGCGGGAATATACCCGAGGTTGTACTGACGTCGCAATTCTTCAGCGATGCCTTCAAAGGCCGACTTCAGGCCATTGGGCGTCGATTCCGGACGGAAGACACGACCACCGGTGTATGCGGCAAGCTCGTACAAATACTTTGCCCCGAGCGCATATTCTTCAGGCGTAGAGGGCTGCATCATGATCTCTTCACCGGGCCGCGGCGAGAAGACACCGTCACGGTTCGCTTCGAAGGTGTTGTAGTAAATAGGAAAGATCAGAGCGTCCGATTCTTCCGCCAGATCGAGCGTCGAATCATACCCTGCTTTGCCCGAGGACGTGTCGACGCCGTCGGTAAAAAGCACGATCGCCTTTCGCCCTTCGACGCCGATGAGGCGTTTTTTTATTGCGAAGTTCACCGAATCGTAAAGGGAAGTGCCGTATCCGAAATCGGCGCGTTTTACGGCATTTGTTAGGCGTGCCCGGTCATTTGTCGCTTCCGTGAGAACGTGAATATTGCCGTCAAATTCGACGACCATCACCTTGTCCTGCGGCTTTAATTGGTCGATGAACGCAAGTGCGGCGTTTTGGATCTCTTCGATACGGTAGGCGGTCGACGGACTCGTATCAAGCAGCAGCACAACCGTGAACGGCTTATCGGTCGAACCGAAATAAGTGATCGCCTGTTCCTTGCCGTCTTCGTATATCTTGAAATCGCTCTGGCTGAGACCGGGAACATAAATGCCGTTCCGGTCTATGACAGACACCGGGATCGTGACGAGATTCGTCTCGACTTTCAGGACAAGTTCGCCGTCGGCGCTCGTTGGAGCGTCCTGTGGAGCCGTCTTCACAGAACTTTGTGCAGGCGACCGATTCTCGGCCGCCTTGCGCATCGCCGCAGGTGCCTTCGGCCGTTTCGGCTGCGGTGTGGATTCCGAAAAATCGGGAAGCTTCTCAGGTTCCGTTTCTGTTTTCGCGGCGGGCTCCGGCTGGTCGAACCGCCGTCCCGACTGGGCCGAAGCCGGTGCGATCAACGCAAGCGAACACAAAATAATTCCCGGAATACGCCTCATACAGAAATATTTTCGAGCATTTTTAGATGCTGCATCATCGGCGAAAGACGACAGCATTTGCCCTCATTACCGGGCGCGCTGTTTGGGGTCGAGATACTGCCGAAGCCCGTCTCCGATAAAATTGAACGCAAGCACCGTCAGAGCGATGGCGACACCAGGAAAGAAAAGCACGTGCGGATAGGTCGCGAAATACTGCCTGGCTTCTTCGATCATCGTTCCCCAACTTGGTGCGGGCGGCGGAATTCCGAGGCCGAGGAACGACAGCGAGGCTTCGGACAAGACGGCTCCTGCCATTCCGAGTGACGCCTGTACGATAAGTGGCTGGATCGCGTTCGGCATTATGTGCGTGAACAGAATCCGCATATCGCCGGCGCCGAGCGCACGAGCCGCCTGAACAAAGTCGTACTCGCGGATCTTCAAGACCTGCCCGCGCATCACGCGTGCATATCCGACCCATCCGATAATGCATAGTGCGAGGATCAGCTTGCCCAGTCCGGCACCCAAAAACGCGACAAGCGCGATCGCAAGCAGCAGTCCCGGAAATGCGAGGAACACGTTAAAAACGTAGCCCGACAATATCTTGTCGACCCAGCCGCCGTAGAATCCCGCGATCGCGCCGATGAACGTTCCGAAGATCGACGAGACGACCACGACAGTTATTCCGACCTCGAGCGAGATACGTGCACCGTAGACGACCCGCGAAAACACGTCGCGGCCGAGTGCGTCCGTGCCAAACCAATGCTCGGCGGACGGCGATTGAAACCGCAAAGCCAGGTTCTGTGCAGTGACATCGTGAGTCGCCACGAACGGGGCAAATATCGCTGCCAGAATGACGACAGCCGCGATAGCGATCCCGATGTACGTTAAACGATTCATTAAATTCCCGGCGAAATTACGAAAGCCTTATACGCGGATCCAGCCGGCGGTAGACAAGGTCAGTAAGCAGATTCGCGGCGATGTACGTCACGCTGATGACGAGAACGCAGCCCTGCACGAGACGATAATCACGTTTCGCGATGCCGTCCTCGAGCAGCAAAAGGCCGAGGCCTTGCCAACTGAAGATCTTTTCGGTAATGATCGCACCGGCGAGCAGTACGCCGAGCTGCAGCCCCAGAACCGTCACGACGGGGATGAGTCCGTTTTTCAATACGTGCTTGTAGACGACTGTGCGTTCGCTGAGTCCTTTGGCACGGGCGGTGCGGACATAATCTTCGCCCAATTCTTCGATCACGCTTGAGCGGATCATGCGGGTCAGGATCGCGGAAAGTGCCGCACCGAGGGTGACCGCCGGTAAAATGATATCCTCCGGATTCGCGCTTCCCGTCGGCGAAAAGATCCCGAGGCGGACCGCAAAAATATAGACAAGGAATGGGCCGATAACAAAGGTCGGCAGCGAAATGCCGAGAAGTGCGACCAGTGAAGCGGCGTTGTCGATCAGTTTGTTCTTGTTAGTGCCGGCAAGAACGCCGAGCGGAACGGCGATCGCGACGGCGACCAGCATCGACGCCAGAGCGAGTTCGATCGTCGACGGATACCGCTCCATTATCATATCGAGCACGGGACGATCGGTGCGGAACGAACGGCCAAGATCACCGTGCAGAAGTCCCGCGAAATAATCATAGTACCGATTATCCGTTCCGTTCCAGACGACGCCTTTCTCGGACGAATACGCAAAAAAGAACGCAGGTTTATCCAAACCGTGCTTCGCGTTGAAATTGGCGATCTGCTCGGATGTTGCTGTTTCGCCGAGGATGGTCACGGCGGGCGAACCCGGGACAAGCTCGATCAGCAGCGTTACGAGAGACACAACTGTCCACGTAACCAGCAGCAAAATTGCGAGCTGCCGCAGAAAATTAAGGAATTTGTATTTCATCCGATCGCGCGAGTCAACGAAATTCTATAATTTACGCGAATAGATAACAAACGCGGGCCGTCCAAGTGCCGTGGGTTCAGATCTTGGTTCCGCTGTGGATCGCGGCGATGCCGCCGGTGAGGTTGGTGTATGCGACGCTGTCGAAACCTGTTTCCGACATCATTTTCGCGAGTGCTTTTTGATCGGGAAATTTCGAGACCGAGTCGGGCAGATACTCGTAGGCGCCGCGTGAACCGCTGACCATTCCCCCGATCCGCGGAAGCACATGTGTAAAGTAAAATCGAAACAGGCCGCGAAATCCGGGGATCACCGGCGAGGAAAATTCGAGGATTACGAGCTTTCCGCCGGGTTTGAGAACGCGGTGCAGCTCTTTTAGGCCGTCGGCAAAGCTGGCGAGATTTCGCAAACCGAACGCAATGGTCAACGCGTCAAAATGTGCGTCGACGAAAGGCAAGTTGAGCGCGTCGCCTTCGACATAGGGAATTTTCAGACCTAGCTCGTTCGATTTGCGGCCAGCGAGCGAAAGCATCGGCCGGCAGAAATCGGAGCCGATAACCCTGGCTTTTGCACCGCGTTTCAATTCGATCGAAAGGTCGCCGGTGCCGCAGGCAACATCGAGAATGGTCGCGTCGCTGCGGTCGAGCACGCCTGCTAATTGCTTTCTGACGAGACGACGCCAACGCTTGTCGATATTTATCGACAGAACGTGGTTCAAGAGATCGTACCGGCTGGCAATGCCGGAAAACATATCCCGGACGGCACGAGCGTGCTCGACCTCGTTTATCGATCGCTGTTCAGCCATTAATTTGCGGTGGCTGCCGCGGCCTCGGAGAAAACGAGGACCTGCGCAACGGGTTCCTTCTGAAGGCGTTCGAGAACGCGTTGAGCGTCGGCCAAACTAACGGCCTGGGCAGCTTCAGCATCTGCCGCCGCGGAAACAAGCTTGTATGTTTCGGTATCCAGCCAAAGATCGGAGCCCGGCGCCTGAGCGAGCGAGATCGCGAGTTCCCGTTTTGCCGTGTCAAATTCTTCGGGTTTGACGGCGACTTCGAATATTTTCTTTACATATCCGTCGGTCATCGGCAGGTCGATCTTGTCACCGTCACGCTTGATCTTGCCGAGATACCAATCCGAGATGCCGAAGAGCAACGAGCCCGGGAGGACGTTGGCTTCATAGCGTACAAAAGCCTTTCCGCCCTCGGCCTGTTTCAATCGTCGATCCAGGATACGTGCGAGCACGGCGGACGCGTAATAATCCTTTTCGCCGCGGGCCGTCCCGCGAACGGCGAAGCGGAATTCGCTTGTGTTCGGAACGGGCGAATCGAAGATCGGCATTCCCGCCTTTGGTGCGTCGGGCTGCCGAAACGTCGACGGAACACGTTTATCCGATTTCAGCCAACCGCCCAGATAACGCGTAGCCGCGCGGTACGCAAGATTGCCGTCGATGTTTCCGGAAATGGCGACCGTGGCATTGTCGGCGGTCAGAAATCGCTGCTTTAGGTCGATCAGGTCCGCAAAGTCGATCTTCTGCACGGATTCCGCAGTGCCGAGCCGCGGGCGGCCATATGGAAATGTTCCGAACAGCCGGCTCGCCGCTGCCGTATCCGCAACGTACGCGGCATCCTTCATTGAAGACGCGATCTTGCCGAGCTCGAGCGCCTTCATCGGTGCCGTCGATTCCTTGTCGATCGTCGGATTTGTTATCGCGGCCGACAGAGATTCGAGAAGCGTCAAGAATTGGTCGTTGCTCGCCGTCGCGTTGATCTGAATGTAGTCGTAATTGGTAATGACATCCAGACTGCCGGCGAGATCATCACGATAGAATTCGCGGACCTCGCTAGTCGGAAACAGACTGTCGGCGAGCATGTTCATCGCTCCTTCCTTGCCCTGAGGATCGAAGGCCGAACCTGCGTGAAACCGGATTCGCACGCTCACTTTAGCCGCGGACGGGTCGTTCCAAATCAGCACTTTCAAGCCGTTCAAAAGCTTTTCCTGCCGCGGAATTGGGCTGCCTGCCTTTTGTGCGAACGCGGCGGAACAAAGGGCCGGAAATAAAAACACTCCGACGCAAAGTTTTTTGAATGGACGTAAGAATTTCATCGTATATAGTGAAAGGTGCGAGCAATACCAAACCCGTTAGTTGCCGAAACCGCCCAAAGTGTTGTCAGTCTGAGCATATATGTTGGGCCGACGAGCACCATGCGAAAAGAAAATTTTAGAGGCCAACAGGCATCGCGTCAAACGTATAAAGCATCTATCCAGATTGAAAAAGCGACAAAGGCAAGAATAATTAACTACTGCATTTGCCGCTTAACATCACAAAAAAGCGCGTTATAATAGTGTATCCACCTTTTTCGGTCTGCTAGCTGCAGACGGGAGATTTCGAGAGGCTGAAAAGATGGCAAAGATAATGAAGTATTGCGGTTCTTGTGAGGAAGGATTCGCCGAAAAGTTTGCGTTCTGTCCCGATTGCGGCGGGGCGTTGCAGGCTTTTGAAATGAATCCGCTGGCCGACGGGCCGAAATCCGCTCCGGCTGCGAACAGTGGTGATACCGGAATTGTAAACGCGGCAGCTCCGCCGGTACCTGGCTTTATCGCCAGCGAGCCAGTGGCTGCCGCGGTTTCGGAACCGGAAGCGTTGTCGACGCCGGCATACGAAGCAGAAGCCGCCGAGCCCGAAATTACGCCTGACACCGTGATCGTCGACGAGCCGGCACCGGCTTATGAAGTTGCAGCGCCGACAATAGCCGACACCGTCTATCGCACCGAGCCGATGAACGCCGACGTGCCGCGATCGGAGCCTGCACCGCACTATGTCAGCGACGGTTATCACATCACGGTCATCGAGGAAAAGAATGTAAAGCAGAGAAATGTGCTGCTGCTCGGTGCGACCGCATTCATGCTTGTGATGGCTGTAACGGCCACGATAGTTTCGCTATTTAACAAAGCACTCGGCGTCGACGCGATCGGCAACGAAACATCTCTCGCCTATCTGATCGACGAAGTCCCGATGAATGTCGAGGAAGAAAAGGTCGTTAAGGAAAAGGATAAAGGCGGCGGCGGCGGCGGCGGCGGCCGTGAAGAGAAGGAAGAAACGACCCTGGGCGACCTTGCCGATCAGTCGAAGAATCCGACCCGTCCGCCCGACGCAAAAGTTTTTCGAAGTGACAATTTCGAGCTGAAAACTCCTCCGCCGCAAACGGAAGGAAACCGTACGTTCGAAAAGAAATATAACAACTGGGGCGACCCGAACGGACGTTTTACGAATCTGTCGAACGGTCCGGGAACCGGCGGCGGCCAAGGAACCGGTAACGGAACCGGTCAGGGAAGCGGCAATGGAACCGGTACCGGCAGCGGTAACGGTTCGGGCAGCGGCAGCGGAAATGGTAGCGGAAACGGTGAAGGGGAAGGTCCCGGGGGCAGAAATAGTCCGCCTCCACCACCAGACAAGACGGCAAAAACAGAGCCGCTGAAGATCCTTTTCAAACCGAAAGGCACGTACACCGACGAAGCTCGTACGAACAACGTACAGGGCACTGTCAGGCTCAAGATCACGCTTCTGGCGTCGGGAGCGATCGGTTCGATCACCCCGGTAACGCGTTTGCCGCACGGCTTAACGGAACAGGCGATCGCCGCGGCGCGACAGATCAAGTTCGAGCCGGCAAAGGTTAACGGCGTGGCGGTCTCAAAGATCGTGACATTCGATTACGGATTTAACATTTACTAAGTCTGTCCGAAACAAAATAAAAATGGGACCGAAATATTTCGGTCCCATTTTTATTTTTAAATTTTGCTGAGACTAGATCGTGTCGTTTCCGGATTTCGAATTTTCGTCCATCTCGTACCGGTCGCGGTCGCGTTTTTCGATCTTTTCCAACAGATCGAGCGGCTCATTGTCCTGGAAATCGATGCCCATCGCGTGGGCGTTCTGCTCGACATCGGACTGGTCGGGCGTCGGGTTATGGCCGAAAACGGATTCCGCGCCGGAATCGTTGACGTCTTCCCATTCGGCGTCGATGTCTCCTCCCGAATCGGCTGGTGAAGACGCATTATTTTCCCTGACGCGCTGCATCAACTCCTGCGGCGCCTGCGGGACGTTTGCGATCTCCTCATCCATTTCCGCCTTTATCGCCGGGTCGGGTGCGTCCTCGTTCTCGTAAAATTCCAGGTCCTTTCCGGTCATAGATCTGCCTCCTTGATAGATCGAATAATGCCCAAGGATAGCACACTAAGAGCCGCCATCCGTAAATATTCTATATAAAGACGACCGACTGCGACGACGGAATTTCGAACCGTTTCCGGCATCGGATATTTTTGCACATCAACTGGTCGTCCATGCGGACCATATAATCGCGGGACTTGGCGTATTGCGAGCGGTCCTGCTCGTTCATTTGCCGCGGGGTCTGCTTCTTCTTCGTGCGTTTCATCCACCGGACCTCGTAATCGTTGCGTTCGCGGCATTGCGGGCATGAGAAACTGGCGGTCTTAACTTCCTGGCGTTCGTCGAAAATATCGCGTTCGTGCATATATCAATATTCTAGCGTTTTTCGGCCGAACGGTTAAGTGATTTTCGGCACATTGCGGGTCAGTCCGCCGGTTGAAGCTTGCGAAGGTAAGCAAAGCTGAAGATGCCTGTGTCGTGTCCGTCGGAAAAATGAAAGTTCAGGGCATAACGCCCGACGATCGAGATATGTTTGAACGAAAGATCCTCCGGAACTCGAGCCGCATCGAGAATCTTTTCGCCCGTCCATTCATTTACGCATGCGGCGCACGGGCAGACACGGCGCAGGCCGGCTGCGGTGTAATGCGTTTCCGTAGCGTCGGACCACGAGACAGAGATCGCGTTGTCGGACTCCTCGATGATCTGGGTTGGTTCAAGCATCGATCTTTGCGAGATATGATTGCAGCACTTCGGGCTCGATGTCGTAATGCGAGGCGGAATATACGGGCTGGCCGTCTTTTAGAACGATAGCCTGCGGCGATTCGTGCCGGACTCCGGTCCATTCGGCGATCGCGTTCGCAAGCGTTCGATGGGTTTGAACGACGATCATATGTATTTCGCCGTCGACCGAGGAAACTTGTTGCAGCACGCCTGAACTGATACTGCAGCTCGTGCTGTGTTTAAATAAAATCACCGGTGTTCGGTGAGATTCTACGAAAAGGCTCTCGAGATTGTCGATCGACTCGACTGATATTAAATTTGCGTTCATTAATGAAATCCCTGATATGTATTCGGCGGCGGAGGCGAGAAATTACCCGTGCTCTGTGCCGGGAAGATCTTTCTGTAAGCGACGATGTTCCCCGCCATAACGATCGGGATAACGAAATAAACGCCGACGCACAGCGCCATTTGGCCTACTATTACGATACCAAAGTTGAGCAGCAAAAGTCCTGCGACGCCGCCAAGGTTTTTGAGGACCGCCCGGGCGCTCGTGCCCATGGCTTTGAACGCTCCCAGATTCCGGTCCACGATAAGCGGAAACGAGAACATCAAAAGTGTGTGCACGCAGACCATCACGACGATGACGAAAAAGTCGACGACAGCGGCACCGGCGAGCAGCCCGAAAAGCTCGTCCTGACTCAGGTTCGAGCCCATCACGATCGCCATCATAAACGGAAGGTAGAGGACGAGATAGACCGCGATCATCGGAAATACAATGAACAGCGTCACAACCAGCCCCGGAGCCCACCAGTTAAACCCTTTCCAGAGATCGTCGAATGCGGCACGGCCGCCGTCGATCTTGCGAAGGTACGCGTAAAACACGCCGCAGATCATCGCCCCGAAAAGAATGTACATCGTCATTCCGCCGATAAGCGCTCCGACGAGCGTAACCGCGAACAAGAGCCAGTAATCGTCCTTGATCAGTTCCCAGCCTTCTTTAAAGCACTCGACGGGCTTGATACGTCCGGTCAGGATCTCGGGGTTTTGCATGTTCGCTCTCCTTTTTGCGGCTATGCCGGTGTCGAAGCATTGTACACCTTTTCAATGTAATCTTTGACCATTCTGTCGCTGGAGAACATCGGCGTAAGCGTGGCGATGGAGTTCTTCATCCGCCTGATCCAATCTTGCGGGATGCCGTCGTCGCCGTCCGAATGAAACGCCGGCACGATGACGTTTTCGAGCGTCGAATACAGCGCTTCGGCATCTTCCGCGTCGGTCGTGTTGTCGTCCGAGCCGTCGACGAGCCCGCCGATCGCAAACCCGTTGTCGTTGTTGTATCCCTCGATCCACCAACCGTCGAGGACAGAGAAGTTAAGTGCTCCGTTCATCGCGGCCTTCATCCCGCTGGTCCCACTGGCCTCGAGCGGCCGACGCGGAACGTTCATCCAGACATCGACACCGTGAACGAGATAGCGTGCGACTTCCTGATCGTAGTCTTCGATAAAGACGGCACGTTTTTGCCAATGCGAATCGTGGTTGATGCTCATCAGGTTTTGCAATATGGTCTTTGCCGTATTGTCCTGCGGATGAGCCTTTCCGGCGAATACGAACTGGACGGGACGGTCCGGGTCGTCAACGAGCCGCAGCAGGCGGTCGATGTCGGAGACGATCAGGTCCCAGCGTTTGTATGCCGCGACGCGACGCGCGAAACCGATCGTAAGAGCGGTCGGCGAAAACAAGTTCTCGGTGTTCGCACGTTCATTGATCGTGTCTGTGGCGCCGGTATCGTGCGATCTTGTGCGCTCTCGGATAAATGCGACCAGTAGTTCCTTTTGCGTTCGATGCGCGGCCCAGATCTCACTGTCGGGAATGCTCTCGACCGCCGCCGCCCAAGCGGAACTGTCCCGCACGATCGTATGCCAGTCGCTGCCGAACTGACGTGAAAATAGTTCTTGAAATACGGGAGCGATCCACGTCGGCGCGTGAACCCCGTTCGTGACGAACTTGATCGGAACGTCCTCAGCGGCGCTCAATTCGGGGAACATTTTCAGCCAGAGATTTCTCGAAACTTCGCCGTGCTTTTCACTCACGCCGTTCGCCGCCCGGCACATTCTGATCGCGAGCGGCGTCATGCCGAAGAACTCCGCATCGTTTTCCGGGTTCGTCCGACCAAGATCGAAAAACGTGTCGCGCGAGATCTTTAGAGAGTCGATGTATTCGGAGCTGAAACACGCCTGAAGCGTCGCCGGATCGAACGCGTCGTTCCCGGCGTCGACCGGCGTGTGAGTCGTGAACACACACTTTTCGCGTACGTTTTTTACCGCGTCGTCGAACGTCGCCGACGGGTTCGCGGCCAAAAATTCGTGAGCAAGCTCAAGAGTGAGAAACGCCGAGTGGCCCTCGTTCAAATGATAAACCGACGGTTCTATGCTGAGCGTTCTGAGCAGTCGAACGCCGCCGATGCCCAACACCTTCTCTTGCACGATCCGCGTTTCGGCGTCGCCGCCGTAGAGATGGCCCGTGATCAGGCGATCGACCTCGGCGTTCTGCGGGACATTGGTGTCAAGAAGATAGAGCGAGATCCGGCCGACGCGTGCGAGCCAAACCTGTGCATAGACCTCGCGCCCACGAATGTGGACCGCAACCGCAATACGCTGCCCGTCGTCGCCGGTCACCGGCGTTACCGCGAGTTTGGAATCAAACACGTCCGAGTAAGCTTCTTCCTGCCAACCGTCGTGGCCGATGTTCTGGCGAAAATAACCGAAACGGTAAAGCAGCCCGATCGCAACGAGCGGAACGTTGAGATCGCTCGCGGATTTAAGATGGTCGCCAGCGAGAATGCCGAGGCCGCCGGAGTAATTTGGCAGCGAATTGTGAACACCGTACTCGGCGCAGAAATACGCGGCCGGCGTTGCCGGAGCGACAATGCCGAAAGTCGCGGGCGATTCGGAAATGTATCGATCGAATTTTGCGGCGAAATTATTCAGCCTTTCGACATACGCCGGGTCTGCCGATCTTTGCGCCAGCAAAAGCGGATCGACCTTTGAAAGGAACACGCGGGGATTCTGCTCGCATTTTACCCAGAGATCGGGACTGATATCCCGGAACAGGGCTGTTCCGTCGGGCTGCCACGACCAATAAAAATTGGAAGAAATATCGTCGAGCCGCACGAGGTTTTCGGGCAGTTCACGGTCGAGGTTAAAATCATTAGGCGCCGTCGTTTGCGGCTGCCGGCTCACTGCTTCTTGCATGCTTGTATCAGATGGGTTGGATGAGACATCCATAGTTTAATAAAAATTCTATTGTATTGGTTTTTTGGCGGAAAGTATCAACCGAATATAAACGAGAAGCGGGCGGGCATCAAATGAGCGCCGCGAACGTGACTTTAGAAACGAGCGTGCTGTATGAACTTCTCCGCATACGACTGGCTAAAGAATACCAGCCGAACGAGCTCGATCGACGGCGTTTCCGCTAAAGCAGCCGTCAATGTCTCGGATACGACGCCTGCGGCCTCATGTTTTGGATACCCGAACGCGCCGGTCGATATCGACGGAAAAGCGATGGAACGGAGATCGATTTCCTCCGCACGTTTCATCGAGGAAAGATAAGACTTAGCCAGAAGCTCGGCATCTCGGCCGCCGTTTTGCCCGTAGATCGGGCCGACCGTGTGAATCACGTATTTTGCGGGGAGCAAACCGCCGCTTGTGACAACGGCTTCGCCTGTCGGCAGGCCGTCGGGATAGATCGTATCGCGTAGCCGCTGGCATTCCTCTCGGATCGCCGGGCCGCCTTTTCGGTGTATCGCACCGTCGACGCCGCCACCGCCGAGGAGCGTCCAATTGGCGGCGTTAACGATCGCGTCGGTGTCTTCAGCGGTTAGATCGCCGACTTTGACGACGATCCGCCCGTCGAGAAATACTTCGTGCATTCATCTGTTCTATAGCGACTCGCCGGTCTTTTGCAAGTTCCCGACGGGCATGAACTTGTAATGCAAAGCCACGACGCTGCCGAACAGAAATCCCATGATCGTCAGTATGACGCCCACGCGTGTGTAATCGCCGAGATTGCCGAGACCGATGATCTTCCAAATACCGGTCATGACAGCGCCGCCGACGGCAAAGAAAACCGGGATCGCGAGAAACTGACACGGCAGTTTGCGGGCGCGTTCGCCGCGATCGTAAAAGACGATCGGTTTGAGCCGGTCGTATTCCCATGCGACGAGCCAAATCGCCGCCAAAGCCATGAAAATAGTCAGCAGCCACGTTCCCCGGAACCCGACCGAGCAGGTCAGCACGGCGATGTTAACGATGATCGGCAAGAACATCAGAGCACCAATGTGTGCGGTCCGCGGAAACAGCAAAAGCAGCGCGGCTGCGATCTGCGACCAGCCGATAAATTCGTAGTAAAAGCCCGTGCCCATCAAAGCGTTGAAATAATGGCCAACCGGATTCGAATCCGGAAGCGACGTGAACGGGCGGTGTAATATCTTGGGAATGCTCGGCGGAATAAACGCGAGCGCGAGAATACATCTGGTAAAAACAGTGAATAATTGTAAATACCATCTACGCGTTATCGAAGTGTGGATGTCGTCGAGGATGTGTTCAATTTTCATAAGTTCGCTCCGCCGGATCTTCGCTTATTAACGCGTAATCGTGCACGAAAAGTTTCAAGTTTCTTGCCGCGTCCTCGGCGGCTGACTTCAATGCCCGTGCTTTTAAATGAAGCGGTTTGACTAATTAAGTGCCGAACGCCGATTCTATACAGAACATTCACTGTTAACATATACATATGATTATTCCTGTTAAATGGTCCGACGACGGCGTCGAAATGCTCGATCAACGCCTGCTCCCGACGGAAGAAAAATGGCTCACGCTGCGGACATACAATGACGTTGCCGCCGGTATAAAGGACATGGTCGTCCGCGGTGCTCCGGCTATCGGCGTTTCCGCGGCGTACGGCGTCGCTCTTGGGGCGAAGCAGTTCGTCGGGACGGACGTCACCGACCTCGAAGACGAGATCGATTACATCTGCGAAGTCTTAGGCAAGACGCGTCCGACCGCCGTTAATCTTTTTTGGGCGCTCGACCGAATGAAACGCACATTTCGCAAGGCAAAGGATGACGGCAAAACTGTTAGCGAGATAAAGGAAATATTGAAGGCGGACGCCAAGGCGATCCATGAAGAGGACATCGAATCGCAGCGGCTGATCGCGCAGTTCGGCGGGGAACTGATCGAGGATAATTCGACGGTCCTCACGCATTGCAATGCGGGAGCTCTCGCGACTGGCGGCGTTTGGGGAACGGCGCTAGGCGTAATACGCGGAGCGGTAAACCAGGGTAAACACATATCGGTGATCGCTGACGAGACACGCCCTTATATGCAAGGCGCACGACTGACCGCATGGGAACTGATGCAGGACGATATTCCCGTGACTCTGATAACGGATAATATGAGCGGCCACGTAATGCAGAAAGGCCGCGTTCAGGCGGTCGTCGTCGGTTCCGACCGGATCGCCGCGAATGGCGACGTCGCCAACAAGATCGGCACGTACATGGTGGCCGTGCTCGCTCGCCGCCACGGAATTCCGTTTTACGTTGCGGCACCGCTTTCGACGGTCGACCTAAACTGTCCGACGGGCGAAGAGATTCCGATCGAGGAAAGGGACATCCGTGAGGTCACGCATCTAAAGGAGATCCAATTGGCACCCGAAGGCGTCGACGTCAGCAACTACGCTTTCGACGTAACGCCGAACGACCTGGTGACCGCCATCATCACTGAAAAAGGCGTTGCGAGAGCACCTTACACTGAAAGTTTAAAAAAGCAGTTCGAGTCTTAATTTGCTATACTTACGGCAACTGAATAGTCATTCATTTTAGTAAAAGCCACACGCGTCGGAATGTGGTCCAGGACATTATGATCGAACGTGAACAAATCGAGATGGACGTGGTTTTCGTCGGTGCCGGACCGGCAAATCTGGCGGCTGCTCTTCATCTGAAGAATACGGCGAAGGTACACGACGACGAGATCGAAAGCGGGCTCAGGCGTGGCACCAAGGTCGGTGAACTTGAGATCGCGATCGTCGAAAAAGGTTCGTTCGTCGGAGCTCACATCTTATCGGGCGCCGTTATGGACCCGATCGCGATCCGCGAATTGATGCCTGATTTTCTCGATCAGGGATGCCCGGTCGATACGGTCGTGACCGACGACGAATTCTGGTATCTCACCGATGGGAATTCGATCAACTCTCCGATCGTACCGCCGCCGCTAAAAAACAAAGGTAAGTACATCCTGTCGCTGTCGAAAATGTGCGAGTGGCTTGCCGAAAAGTGCGAAGAGGCCGGCGTCAATATCTTTCCCGAATTTCCCGCGTCCGAAGTTTTGTATGACGATCACGACCGTGTGATCGGCATTCGAACGGGCGACAAGGGAATCGACAAGGAAGGTAATCCAAAGGCAAATTTCGAACCGGGTGTTGACCTGCTAGCGAAAGTGACCGTGCTGGGCGAAGGGTCGCGCGGATCGCTCGCCAAACAGCTGATGTCGCGGCTCGGCCTGATGGACGACAAGGAACCGCAGGTTTTCTCGCTCGGGGTCAAAGAACTTTGGGAAGTCCCGGCCGGCAATTTTGACGAGGGACGAGTCGTTCATACCCTCGGATTTCCGTCTGACACGCAGACCTATGGCGGCGGTTGGATCTACGGGATGAAAAACAACGTGATCAGCATCGGTTATGTGACCGGACTCGATTACAAAGATCCGATGATCGACCCGCAGGCCGAGTTTCAAAAATTCAAGACGCACCCGAAGGTCGCGGCCGTGCTCGCGGGCGGCAAAATGATCAAGTACGGCGCAAAGTCGATCAATACTAGTGGGTATTGGACGATGCCCAAGCTTTATGCAGACGGCGTTTTGCTGGTCGGCGATACGGCTTCGTTTTTGAACGGGCAAAGGATCAAGGGAATTCACACCGCCATAAAATCGGGTATGCTCGCTGCCGAGACGATCGTCGGTGCGTTCGAGCATCAGGACTTTACGTCACGAACGCTCAAGCACTTCGAAGAAAAGGTAAACCTCAGTTGGATCTATGACGAGCTTCATCCGGTGAGGAACTTTCACGCGTCGTTTCAGAGCGGCCGCTGGATGGCGTTGATAAATTCCGGTCTGCAGTTCGTGACCGGCGGAATGGCGTGGGGCTTTATGCCGAAGGAGCATCATGTCGCCGGGTACGAACGAATGGAAACGCTGGAAGACATAGGTTGGAGCCGAAACGGCGCATCGCCTGAGGAAAGTCGCTCGCGGCCCTCGACTACCGCTTCCGGCGAAACCGGCGTCCCGGATATCGCTGTTAATGACCATCTGACGACGACAAAACGGTACCGCAATCTCAAATTCGACAAACAGCTAACTTTCGACAAGATCACAGACGTCTATCACGCCGGTGTTTCACATGACGAGGATCAGCCGTCGCATTTGCATGTTCTCGACACCGAGATCTGTGCAACACGGTGTGCGGAAGAATACGGTAATCCGTGTCAGCGTTTCTGTCCGGCACAGGTGTACGAAATGGAACACGACCCGAGATCGGGGAGACGAGAGCTGAAAGTCAATTTCTCGAACTGCGTTCACTGTAAGACGTGCGATATTGCCGACCCGTATCAGATCATCAACTGGGTGACCCCGGAAGGCGGAGGCGGGCCGAATTATAAAGGAATGTAGATACCTTTCTGTACTGAATATTATCGGCACGGTTATTGCCAAGTTATAGTCGACACGATCTCGTGTCCGCGAAACATACAAGTACACGGAGGGTAATGATCATGGCGATATTCAATAAAGACGAAGTAGGCGGAAAATGGGACCAGGCGGCCGGCAAGGTAAAAGATAAAGTCGGCGAGGTAACCGGAGATGAAAATCTGGAAGCCGAAGGCGAAGTCCAGAATGCTGAAGGCGAGACGCAGGAAACGTGGGGCAAGTTCAAACGTGGCGTATCGGAGACAGTAGATTCTGTCGGCGAAGCGATCAGCGACGTCGGCAAGAGTGCCAACAACTAAATTAAAAAAGCCGCCTCAACCGAGGCGGCTTTTTTAATTTAGTGTTGTCCCAGATCTAAGCTTTCTGCTGCGGGCCGCCGTCGATCGTATCGAGGATCTCGAAATTCACCTTGCGGTTTTGAATTTCCTTTAACGCCACACGCGTCGGCTTACTCTTCCGGGTATCGATCTCGACACGGGAAACCGCTCCGCGCTGAAGTTGTTTGCTTCGCTGGGCCGCAAGAATGATCATTCGATATTTCGAATCGATCTTCGGCGGGTTAATGATCTCTTCGGTTTCTTCTTGTTCGTTCTTTGCTTCAGCCATAAAAGTTGCGTATCTCCGGGTCAAATAGACTTCGATTCCTCGAAACTATCTAGGATATCCTGAATGGCCGCCCATTGTCTAATTCGCTTTTGCCTTTCCGCGAGAATGATTGCCCCGAGACAGCCTGCGGCCTCGGCGGCGATGTCGTTGATCACGACGTATTCGAACAACTCGTACTCCATCACTTCGGCGAGCGAATTTCGCAAACGCAGTGTTAGTTCTTCGGCCCCTTCGGTTGCTCGAGCTGTCAGCCGCGCCTGCAGAACCGAGAACGACGGCGGAAGAATAAAAACGCGTACGGCATCCGGAGCACGCTTCAACACCCAGGAAGCGCCCTGAACGTCAATCTCCAGGATCACGTCTTTGCCGGCGGCGAGTATCTCGTCCACTCGTTCTTTCGAGGTCCCGTAATAATTTCCGTGCACCTCCGCGTACTCAAGAAACGCTCCGGCCTCGATGTGCTCTTCAAATTCCGCGGTCGAAACGAAGTGGTAATCTTTGCCTTCGATCTCGCCGGGCCGGATACGACGCGTGGTCAGCGACACGGAATATCCGATATCGGGAACCGTTCGAAGCACTTCCTTAATAAGCGTTCCCTTGCCGCCGCCGGATGGCGAACTGATGATGATGAGGTTGCCCTTCATAGTTATCCGCTATTCGACGTTTTGGACCTGCTCCCGTATTTTCTCGATGTCGCTTTTGATCGCAAGCGCATTTTCCTTGACGATCATATTGTTGGTTTTGGACGTGATCGTATTCGCTTCGCGATTGAGCTCCTGGGTGAGAAAATCGAGGCGTTTTCCGACTTCCTTTTCCTCGTTCATGATGCCGCGGAAATGCTCGATATGAGTGGTCAGCCTGGCGATCTCTTCCGAAATGTCCGAGCGGTCGGCGAGATATGTGACTTCCTGTGCGAGACGCCCCTGGTCGACTTCGATCTGCGAGTCGGTTTTCGCGAGCATGTCGGCGATGCGTTTGGTCAGCCGCTGCCTGTATTCGTCGGCGAGATTTGCGGATTCGCTAACGATCGGGGCGAGGTGCAGTTCGATGTCGGCGAGCCGCATTTCCAACTCGGTTTTTAACATTTTGCCTTCGCTCTCACGCATCTTGGCGAGGTCGTCGAGTGCGTCGTTGAGCGCCTTTTCGACACCGTTCGTGAAGGCTTCGCTGAGGTCGTCTTTTTTCGGCACAAGCACATTCGGAAGGCGGGCGATCACGTTGATGTCGGGTTCGCCGGTCAGCGAAAATTCGTCCTGCATCTTCTTCATCGCGGCTATAAAGCCCGCGATCATCGGACGGTTGAGGTCGTAATTTATTTCGTCGGTCCGTTCGTACTGCAGATTGACGTCGACGCGGCCGCGGGACAGCCGGTTGCCGATCAGGCGTTTGATCGTATTCTCGAGAGCCTGAAGTTCGCTCGACAGGCGAAGGCTGACGTCGAGAAAACGATTGTTCACCGTCTTCAATTCAACAGAGATATTGAATGTCTGTTCCGATACGGCACCGCGGCCGAAACCTGTCATTGATCGCATAATGTTTGGTAAGTGAATTTCAAATCAAACCGCGGCTTCCGGAAACACATCTTCCTCTTCCGCAAATTGAAGCTCGTATAGCTTTTTGTATTTTCCGCCGGCGGCCAAAAGCTCGCGGTGCGTGCCTGTCTCTACGATGCGGCCGCGCTCCATAACGACGATCATGTCCGCACGCCGAACGGTTGAGAGACGGTGGGCGATCACGATCGACGTTTTATTTTCCATCAGATTGGCAAGGGCTTTTTGCACCAGCCGTTCGGACTCGGCATCGAGAGCCGACGTCGCTTCGTCCAATATCAATACCGGAGCATCAAGGAGCACCGCCCGTGCGATCGCGATCCGCTGACGCTGCCCGCCGGAAAGAAAAGTGCCGCGTTCACCGACTATCGTGTTGTATTTTTCGGGAAGCTCTTCAATAAATTCAGACGCAAAAGCGATACGCGCGGCTTCGGCGATCTCGGCCTCGGTCGCGTCCGGTTTGCCGTACGAAACGTTGTAAATGATCGAGTCGTTGAACAGCACCGTTTCCTGCGTGACAAGTGCGATATGCTGACGGAGACTCTGGACGCGGGCGTCGCGGATGTCAGTGCCGTCCCATTTTATCGAACCTTCGGTCGGATCGTATAAGCGCTGGACGAGCTTTATCAGGCTCGATTTGCCGCCGCCGCTTTCGCCGACGAGAGCGACCATCGAGCCGCGCGGGATATCGAGTGTGACGCCGTCGAGAATCTTTTTGGGATCGCTGCTGTAGTTGAATGAAACGTCTTTAAGACTGATCGAATGCTGCAGGTCTTTCAGGTCGACGGCGTTCGCTTTTTGGGGAAGTACCGCGTCTTCGTCCATTACGCTCCAGACGTCTTTTGCCGCCGCAAACGCTTTGGTGATCTCGTTGTGCTGCCGTGAGATCTTGCGCATCGGGTCATAGCTGCGGAACAAAAAGAAAAGAAACGTGAAAAATTGCGACGCGTCCATGCGGCTGGCGTTGATCTCACGCAGCCCGAAATAGAACAGAATCAATATCGTGACCGTTCCTATAATATCGATCGTCGGCGGCGAGATCGCCGCGATCCTGCCTGAACGCAAATTTGCCCGTGCGATCACCTTCGCGACCTTGTTGAAGCGGCCGCTTTCGCGTTCTTCGGCACCGTAGGCTTTTACGATCGTCTGATTGGCGATCGTTTCCTGTGCCGTGTCAGTCAAAAGTTTGTTGCCTTCGAATGACTCTTCGGCAAGCTTGCGCAGTGCTTTGCTGAACATCGTAGTCAGCACCGCGATGATCGGAGCGATGACGAATGCTCCGAGCATCAGCCGCCAGTTAAAATAGAATGCGGCGGCGAGAAAGAATGTGAGCATGAAACTCTCTCGCAAAACGTCGCGCAAGTTAGACGAGACGGCGAGTTCGATCGCGGAGCAGCTTACGACGAGTCGGGATACAAGAAAGTTCGTCCGATGTTTCTCAAAGAAAACCGCAGGCTGGCTGAGCAGATGATCATAAAGCTGTTCCCGGAGATCAAGGATCGCAGACTGTCCGATCTTTGCCATCAGGAAGGACGAAAAATATTCGGCGATACCCTTGCATATAGTAAAGCCGAGCAGCAGGCCGGAAATGATCATCCAGGCGCGGTACCAGTCGTTTGTCGGTATCAGGCTGTGCAGGTCGAAAAGCGTTTTTGATTTTTGGCCGGAATTTGGGATGAACTGGTCAAAGATCGGTACGAGCAGCGCTCCCGTCGCGGTCTCGAAAACCGCGACCATCACCATCGCCACCACCGCGAACACGAAGGTCACCCAGTGTGGTTTTACGTAACGTAAAAGGCGCTTAAAATCGTCCATTAAGTATGTTAAATACTCGAATATACTTTACTAGGACGGCCGATGTCCAAAGCCTCGTAGTTTGCAACGTTCGATCCATTTGTGGCATCTTTTTATTGAACGACTTTCCCGGAGAAAATTCACATGACAATTTCCAAGGCCCTGAGGCATCACCTGCCCGCATTTTTCTGCGTTCTATTCATCACCGCATTTGCGTTCGGGCAAACTGACACGCCGCGTCGGACGACAGCGATCACGTATCCGCTCGACGAACTTGTAACGGTACAGTTCCGGGGAACAACGCGCTTTCCGCGTATGAAGGGCGAGGCACGCATAAAGCGAACAGGCCGAAACGGCACACAGATCGAACTTTCGGTGTCGAAGATGCCTCGGCCGTTCGAGCTCGGCGCGGGTTACGCTACGTACGTCGTGTGGGCGATCTCGCCGGACGGTCAGATGGATAATCTAGGCGAGATCAAGCGTCGCGGGTTTTTCGAATTCGATTCAAAGATGAGCGTGACGACGCCGCTGCAGACGTTCGCCATCATCATCACCGCAGAGCCGCACTTTCTCGTACGTCGTCCGAGCCAGGAAATAATGCTCGAAAACCTGTCACCGTTTTCCGCGACGGGTAAAGTGATCGCGACAACGCCGGCGATACAATATTTCGGCAACTCAAGCGATTACTTTCGCGATTCGAGAACGCCGGAGATCGCGGAACTCGATTATTCGAAAACGCCTTCGGCCATACTGCAGGCAAAGCAGGCAGTCGCTCTTGCACGCTTTGCCGGCGCGGACCGCGACGCGGTCGATGAACTGCGCGAAGCTGAAGCTCTGCTTCAAAACGCTGACGGCTCGTGGAAAGCGGGACGCGACGAGGAACTCGTCGACATCGCCGCCCGGAAGGCGATCAGTGCGGCAGTCAAAGCGGAAAACACGGCGGTCGTTCGCAAGGCGGCACGGGAAAAACGTAACGAGCAAACACGCGCCGACGCCGAAACCCGGCAGGCCGAAGACAAGCATGCAGATGCCCTCAGCGAGATCGCCGACCTAAAGGCACAGCTCGCCTCGGAAACGCGTAACCGCGAATTGACTGAACGTGATTCTATAAATTATTCGGGCCAGATACGCGAATTGCGCGATGAGATCGGTCGCCTTAGAGAAGAGCTCGGGAAGACGAAGGTCGAACTGGAAAACGCACGATCCAAAGTCGCCGCGGCGGAAAGTGAAAAACAGGCCGTGGACCAGCAGCGTGAAAGAGAAGCACGGGTGAACGGAATACAGGCCAGCCAACCCGCACTCATTCAGTCGTTAAAACGATTTGGAACGGTCGCCAACAGCAGCGACGGAGCCGTCGTCGTCACTTTACCGGAAACAATATGGTCGGCAGTGCGGGCGTCGACATTCGCGGCCGGAGCCGATGCGAAATTGTCGGGGATCGGGGAACTGATCGCGGCAAATCCCGATTATCGCGTCACCGTCGAATCTCATCTCGACGACCGCGGCACGCCAGACGATTTGTCGGCGATTACTGACCAGCGTTCGCGAGCGATCGCGGAACGCCTGGTAGCTCTCGGTGTTCAGTCGGATCGAATTGATGCGAAAGGACTCGGCAGCACGGTGCCGGTCGCCGCGAATAATACGGCCGCAAATCGAGCTCGCAATCGACGTGTACGCATCGTGCTCGTGCCGTCAATCTAACTTCGACCGTTGTTCGAGGCGGGATTCAGTAAAATAAAAAAGGCTTCGATCTGAAGATTGGAGCCTTTTTTTCTTAATCCTTAAAGATCTGTATGCGATCGGGCGGCAGGCTCAACATACATTCGTCGCCGACGGCCAGGCCGACGACGCGAAGTACGGAAGCCTCGAGCGTTAGGCCGTCGGCGTTGAATTCGACAAGTGTGGTAGGCCCGAGAAATTGGATTCGTTTGACCGTCGCCCGGATAATATTATCTTCCGGGAACGAAGCTCCGAACGATATGGAAACGTGCTCGGGCCTTATCGACAATGTGACGTTTTGATTCAGCGGTGCGAGGCCGCCGCCGCGCTCCGCCTTGCGGGTGAACAGCCGATGGTCGCCGACGAGCGTCTGATATTCCGGCAGTTCCGCCTTGCTCGACGTGAGACGTCGGGCGAGAAAGAAATTGTTTCGTCCCACGACCTTCGCCACCAGCGAGTCCGAGGGCGATTCGTAGATCTCTTGCGGAACACCGACCTGCCGGAGTTGGCCTTCGACGATCACGCCGACGCGGTCGCACGCGAGCATGACGTCCTCGAAATCGTTTGTGGCGAAGATTATCGTCAGCTTCCTTGAAGCCGCTGCACGTCTCATTTCCCGGAAGGCAGCCTCGCGCATCAGCTTGTCCATTTCGCAAAACGAGTTGTCGAGCAGCAAAACGCCGGACGTGTTCTCAAGCGCGTTTTTGAACGCGATGACCTGCCCCTCGCCGTCGGCGAGCTCGGACGAACGGTTGGTTCGAAACAAAGCGCGCCAGATCGATTCGTTACTAATTGCCGGAAAATGAAAGGCTCGGTCCTCGCACGACTGAGTAGTAACATCGGAGCCTTTGTAGCTGATCGTGCCGCTGTCAGGCGTTAGTTTGCCGGCGATCAGGTTTATCAGGGCGCTTTTACCGGCGGACGACGGGCCGAAGATACCGAATATTTCACCTTCCTCCGCACTTATTGAAAGGCCGCGGAGAACGGCCCGATTATCGATGGTTTTGGATATATTATGCAGTGTCAGCGGCATAACCGACGGGAAACAGGAACTTTTGAGGGAATTTTACGTGCAAAGAAAAGTATGCTGTTGTCATCAATATAAAGCAAGTATAGACTCAAAACCGATGACGCAGAAGAAAAACGGGACCCGTCGAAAGCTGATCCACGCAGGCGGATGGCAAGTTGCGAAACGAATGGCGAAAATGGTGCCGTTCGGCGGAACCGCCATCGCAATCGTCCTTGTTGGCAGCGATATCAAAAGAAAAGGCGTTGTTAAAGGCGTGATCAATTCCGGTATCGACGCGATCCCGTTCGTCGGCCTCGCGAAGAACGGTCTCGAACTATTTACAGGCGACCTCATCCCCGATAAAACCGAGAACCGGCGGCGAAACGGTAAATAAAATGATGAAAATGCTGACAACAAACCGTTTTCGAGTAGTTACATTGATGCTCGCGTTGTTGATGCTGATCTCAGCAGCTGATCTGAACGCTCAGACCCGCAAACGCAGGCGTGTGGCAAAACCGCTGCCGACGGTCACGATCCTGCCGCAGGGCGAGCCGCAAATTATCAGCCGTGCTGACGAATTTCCCGATCAAAACTCGCAGGCGATCCCGCCTCCGGGCCGTGAATTGTTAAAACCGGTCGACGACCCGACCGGCCGCGGTATCGAGGAACTTAGAACGCGTCTCAGCACACTCGAAGCAAGCACGAGCAAAGAGTCCGACCAGAAACAGAAAAGGTTGCTGCTGTACCTCGACATTCTCACAAAGGCCGAACAGCGTTCGGAAAGCCTTCGAAAGCAGGTCTTCGAAATGATCGAAAAAGAAACTACTGTTAAAACACGGCTTGATTCGATCGATCTCGATATCCGCCCGGATTCGATCGAACGAAATGTTGCCCTTGTGGGTACTCTTCGGCCCGAAGAGCTGCGTGAAGCACGGCGTAAAAGCCTGACCGCCGAAAAAACGAATCTTCAAACCTTGCTGACCGATATCCAGCGTACGCGTTCGGTGCTGGAACAGAACCTTGTGCGGGCCGATTCGCTGGTCGAACGGCTTCGGACAAAACTGGACAAGGACATCGACGCCGCTCTCACCGATGACACCGACGAAAGGCCTTCCGAAAATTAACCGCGTTATTTCTGCAAGTTCGTCGATCACGCCTCGTTCCAATAGAAGTCAGACACTGAGCGTGCCCCTCCGCGCTTTTGATTTCTAAAGGAGCAAAGTATGAGATCCCGAATATCCGCCGCCCTTTTTTGCATCGCATTTGCATTCGTCGCTTTTGTCCAGATCGCCCCGGCACAGGGCGTAATCGTTCCCATCGTCTGCATAACGCGTCCATGCCGCCCGATGCCTCAGCCGCGTCCTCTCCCGAACGTTCTCCCGGTCAAATCGATAAACCTCGACACAAAGATCGTCGGGCAGGTCGCGACGACGCACGTCGTGCAGGTTTTCCGAAACGACACGCCATACACTCTCGAGGGAACTTATTTCTTCCCGATACCGGAAGCGGCATCGATCGTCGAATTCTCGATTTATGAAAACGGCAAGAAGCTTGTCGGCGAGGTGCGTTCGCGTGAGGAAGCTCGCCGGATCTATGACGAGATCGTGCGCCGCCAGCGCGATCCCGGCCTGCTCGAGTACGCCGGGAAAGATCTGTTTCAGGCGTCGATATTTCCCATTCCGCCGAACTCCGACAAAAAGCTTGAGCTGACGTATTCGCAAGTGCTAAAAGCCGAATCCGGAACGGTCGCATATCGGTATCCGTTAGGAACAGGCCGAAATGTGTATATGCCCGCGAATCGATTTGCGGAGACGAGCTCCGTCCGCGCCGATCCGCAACAGAAGTTCGGGACGATCTCAGCACGTGTGGAGATATCCGCACGCGGCGGACTGCGAAACATCTACTCGCCGACGCACAACATCGACGTCAGCCGACGCGGCGAAACGTCCGCTCTTGTGTCGTTTGAAACCAGCAGCAACGACAACGATGTTCAGCTGTTTTACGGCGTGTCCGACGACGATTTCGGTGTGACTCTGCTTACGCATCGGGAACCCGGGAAGGACGGATATTTCCTGCTTATGCTCTCGCCGAAGGACAAGATCAACGAGACGGATCTGGTCAGCAAGGATATCGTTTTCGTGCTCGATACGAGCGGTTCGATGGCGGACGAGGGCAAGATGGACAAGGCCCGTGCCGCGCTGCTTTTCGGTATTCGAACGCTGCGAGACGGCGACAGATTCAACGTCATCAACTTTGCCGGCGAAGAGCATCTGATGGAAAGTCGTCCGGTCGCCGCCGACGAGGCAGGGAAGCGTCGCGGCGAAGAGTTCGTCAAAAAGCTTCGCCCGAGCGGCGGCACCAACATCAACGATTCACTTATCGCCTCGCTCAAACAGTTCGAAAAGAGCGAACGGCCGAAGATGCTCGTCTTTATGACCGACGGACTTCCAACGGTGGGAGAAACGAGCACCGACAAGATAATCGCGAATCTCAAGGCCGAGCGATCGGTCGACGTGCGTATATTCCCATTCGGTTTCGGCTACGACGTAAACACGGCTCTGCTCGACCGGCTCGGTTCGGAAAACTCGGGTATGTCCGATTACGTTCAGCCGAAGGAAGATCTCGAGATCAAGGTCTCGAACTTTTTCACCCGAGTCAGCTCGCCCGTCCTTTCGGGACTCGAGATCGATTTTGGCGGAGTAGATACCGAACTCATGTATCCGCGTAAATTGTCGGACCTGTTTCGCGGAATGCAGGTCGCGATCGTCGGCCGCTATCGCAGTGAGTCCGATCTGAAGAACATCATGCTCACGCTTCGCGGCAGAAATGGCCGTGAAGACCGAAGCTATCGCTACACCGATCTCGACTTTCCTCTCCGCTCGGACGATAACGAATTTCTGCCGCGCCTGTGGGCGAGCCGCCGGGTCGGCTGGCTGATCGAACAGATCAGGATCAACGGCGAAACAAAAGAGTTGAGGGACGAGGTCACCGACCTCGGCACTCGGTACGGCATCGTCACGCCGTATACCTCATTTCTCGCGACGGACGGTACATACAACGCGGCGGCTCCGCGTGACGATCGCGCACGTTTTCAACTGCAGGAAATGGCGGCCCGCAAAATGTCTGTGACCAGCGGGGCCGATGCCGTTACCCAGAGCGTTCAGCAAAATTCGATGCAGATGAACACGCAGATCGCTCCAGCGAAAGGCAAGGACGCAAAGGAGGAGATTCTCATTCGGAACTCGATGTCGAACCAGTTCGTCGGGACCAAGAATTTCTTCAATCAGAGCAGCGTCTGGGTCGACGCCGAATTTCGGCCGGAAGCAAAATTGCCGGAAACCAACGTCAAGTTCGGGACAGAGGAGTACTTTGCTCTCGCGGCTCGCGAGAAGTCTCTGGCTCAATATCTTGCCCTTGGCGAACAAGTTGTCGTTGTGTGGAACAGACGAGTCTATCGCGTGACCAATTAGGCACGCGGTCGATTCGATCGACACTGGACGATTTTCGATTCGGCAGATTATATTCGTATAATAAACCGTTATCGAAGATCGTCTTTTTTATGTTTGTGAGGAACGTTTGTGACTCTTAAGAAAATATGTAGCGCGCTCGCGATCGTCGGGATCTCCGCAATTGCAGCGGCTGCGCAATCCGGATGGGCGAAAAGCTCAGCCACGACGACGGGCGATCTCGTCGCCGTTTATTTCACGTCAGCAGATAACGGCTGGGTTGCGGGCGACAACGGTTATCTCGCGTCGACCTCTGACGGCGGCCGGTCGTGGGCCAAGTTTCCGCTTGGCACGACCGAGGACATCAACGAGATCTATTTTCGTAACGAAAAGAACGGCTACCTTGTCGCCGGGCGGAAGATGTTCATCACCAGCGACGCCGGTGCGACGTGGCGGGAAACACAATTGTACCGGCCAGGCGCATTTAAGAACGCGTTTCCCGAGTTCCTCAGCATACGTTTCGCCGACAAAAAGCGAGGCCTGGCGATCGGCTCGCTGCTCAATTCGAAGGGAAATGTGCTCGATTCGCTCGTGATGCGCACCGACGACGGCGGAGACACCTGGACGCGAATCGTCGTTCCCGCAAAGGTCGAGCTGTTCCATTTGGATTTCAACGGCAGTGACAACGGGTGGATAGTCGGAGACAAGGGATTGATCCTCGCGACGACGGACGGCGGGATGACCTGGCGGGCGCAGGCGTCGGGTGCAACGCGGGCACTTTTCAACGTGGACTTTCGCGACGATTCGTTCGGTTTCGCGGTCGGCGGCGGCGGAACGATCCTTCGGACCGAGGACGGCGGAGCGCATTGGGACAAGATCGCGACGAAATTCACCGACACTTTCAAGCGTGTCGACTTCGCCGATGATAAGAACGGATGGATAGTCGGGCACAACGGAACGGTGCTTCGATCGGCGGATCGCGGGCGGTCGTGGATACGCCAGGAAAGCAGTGTCACCGGCAATCTTTACGGGCTTTTCATGACCAAAAAATACGGCTGGGCTGTAGGCTCAGACGGCACCATAATCACATACCAAAAATAAAATACTTTTCGCCCATTTCATCCACCTAAATACTTTGTAAATTTTTGCAAAGTTGTGCTAAGGTACATCATCTTTTCTACTCGATAGTCAAGTATTCATCAGCATTAGTTATATCGTTAATTAGTCTCTATCAAGCAGGCCAATAGAATGCAGTTTTGCGTTTTCCTGTTTGAGAGTTAGTACACCCATAGCAACCCCAAGCGTAAGGAGCAGATGATGAAAAAAGTTTTGAGGTTTATTCCGCCGAGTATTCTGTTTATATTTGCACTCGCCGCATTGTCGTTCGGGCAGGAAACGACCGGCAGGATCGAAGGAACGGTCAAAGATCCGGCCGGCGCAGTAGTGCCTAATGTGACAATGACGATCACAACCGCAGAGCGAACCGCGACCGGAACAACGACTACCGGCACGGGCAGCGGTTTTCGACAAACGGTTACAACAGGCAATGAGGGCTTTTTCCGGGTACTTCAGGTGCCACCGGGCGTTTATAACGTCGTGACGACCGCCTCGAGCGGGTTCGGCGAAACGAGATATGAGAACGTCGTCGTGGCCATCGGGCAAACCACTCAACTCGATCTGACGGTAACTCCCGGCACAAATACGACATCTGTTGATGTTTCGGTTTCGGATTCGCCGCCCGTCGATACCACAAACAGCGCCATTCAAACCACCATCAACGCACAGAAGATCGAATTGCTCCCGAAAGGGACCGGGTTCACGAGTATCTTGAAATCGATACCGGGAACGCGTCCGGAGAGCCGCTCGGGCGGATTTTCGGTTGACGGAGCCTCCGGCGGCGAAAACGTGTTTGTGATCGACGGCCAGGAAGTGACCAACTACCGCACGGGAACGCTCAACGAAACCTTCAATCTTCCAACGCAAATGGTGCAGGAAGTGCAGGTGAAAACTAGCGGCTTCGACGCCGCATACGGCGGGGCGACCGGCGGTGTGATCAGCGTCGCGACTCGCGGCGGCAGCAATACGTTTCACGGCGAATTCGGAATTCAGTTCCAGACGCCGAAATTCAATGGCAATTTTCGGCCGCTGCTTTCGCGCTTTACGTCCGGAACCGTGGCCGGCGGAACCTATAGGCAGACGGCGGAGTATTTCGAACCGGAAAAGACGCGGGGAACCGATTATTTTCCAACCGCGAACCTTAGCGGCCCGATCATCAAGGACCGCCTCTGGTTTTACGGAAGCTATTCGCCGCAGATCTTTAATGCTGAAAGAACAACACAGTATTTTACTGACCAACCGGCGTCCACTCGGACTCTGATAACGACCGAGACATATACTAGCCAGACGACATACAAATATGCTTTCGCCCGGCTGGATGCCAATCCGTTCAATAAATTGAGATTGTCCAGCACTTACCTTTGGAATCCGGTTATCCAGAAAGGTGTTCTCCCCGGGACGTCGTTTTCAAATGTGGGTTCTTCCGCATTCGGATTCGGCAACGTACCGACCGCAAATTACGGGGGCACCATCGGCGTTTTGCGCGGCAATCAATGGACCGAAAAACAAGGCGGCAGACAGAACGCGAACTCGGTAACTGTCTCCGGCGTGTACACGCCGACGAGCAATCTCGTGATCGACGGCCGATTTAGCCGCGGTTTTCTCAATGAGAAGCTCGGTAACTATTTTGTACCTTCAACGGTCCAGATATTTAGCTGCGGCACGCCGAATGTAAGTTTTCCGTGCTCGACCACCGGTGCAAATTCTATTACGGTAAAGGACGTTTCCATCAGGACGTCGTATGAATTTTCGGGCACCTACATATTCAGCATGGGCGGCCGGCACGAATTAAAAGGCGGCTACCAGCGATATGCGATCTTTAACGACGTGCAGTCCGGCAACAATGCCATCGGACGCATCTCGTTCAATTACGGGACGCCTATTTCTTCGATCCAACCCGGTTTAGTTGATTCGCCCGGTGCTGTCGGGTCGGCATCTTTCCGACGTACAGGAACGAACGGAAGCGGTTCGAACCTAAGCCAGGGGATCTTCATTCAGGACAAATATCAACCGTTCAGCCGGCTGACGTTGAACCTCGGCGTCCGCATCGAGAAGGAGAATCTTCCGACGTTCAACCAGTTTCCGAGCGCGATCAATTTTGGCTGGGGCGATAAGATCGCTCCGCGTCTGGGTTTCGCGTACGACGTATTCGGAGACGGCAAGACGAAGGTTTTCGCCAGCTATGGCAAGTTCTTCGACCGAGTCAAATTTGCGCTTCCGCGTGGATTGTTCGGCGGCGATGTCTTTCTCGAAGACTATTTCGAGCTTTTTCCCGGCGACACTTATCAGAGCTTTGACATCGCGAATATCGTCGGTTCATTTACCGGATCGAGCATCTGTCCGACGACAGGCTTTATCGTTGCGGGAGCAAGAAGCCGATGTCAACGAAACTTGCGTGTCAATGCGAACGATCCCGCAGCTTCGGCTCTTAATGGCGGAGCTGTCGATCCCAACCTCAAACCGTTTCAGCAGACCGAATTTACGGTCGGCGGTGAGCGGCAGCTGAGCAGGGATTATGTTCTCCGTGTCCGGTATACGTATAAGAATGTTGACGAAGCTGTCGAAGATGCCGGTATCGTCAACGCCGCCGGAAGCGAGGCGTATATTATCGGAAATCCCGGCAGCGGCCTGCATCTTGCAACGTTGACTTCTCTCGGATACCTGAAATCAGTCCGCCCGCAGCGTCGGTACGACGGACTGGAATTCGTCCTTGAAAAACGTTTGTCCAAGAGCTGGTATTTCAACGCAAACTACACGTATAGCCGATTGTTCGGCAACTATACGGGATTGGCGAGCTCCGATGAGGCTCATCTCGTAGAGGGACGGCTTGCTCCCGGCGTGAGTCGTGCGTTCGATCTGCCGTTCATCGGATTTACGGCCGAAGGCAAGCCGGACAACGGTAAACTACCGACCGACAGGCCGCACGTGTTCAACATTTACGGAGCCTATATTTTTGATTGGAGTGGAAGCAAGACGAACTCCACAGAAATATCGGCGTTCCAAACCGTAACGTCCGGCACGCCTCAAACGACGTCGATCTACGGACAGTCGAGTGTGACGCCGCAGATCTTTTATCATCGCGGTGATCTGGGCCGGACTCCGACGTTCACCCAGACCGATCTTAACCTGACCCATCGCTACAGATTCGGCAGGGACAATCGGTTCACCGTGGCCGCTGATCTCAACATTTTGAATCTTTGGGATCAGGATACGGTAACGGGTATTTATCCGACGATGAATACGACAAACGGCCGGCCTAGCGATGCTGGGCTGGGATTGACCGCCACACAGTACGCGAACGGCTACACGTCGGGAGCTCTGCTGCAAACCATTCTGAACCGCATCGCTGCTTCGCCGGACAGGCCGGACCCACGCTACAAAATGCCGCAGCTTTTCCAATCGCCGCGGTCGGTACGATTCGGATTCCGATTCTTGTTCTAATTGAGACATCGGTCTGAAATAAAAAACTCGCCTGCTTGATCAAGCAGGCGAGTTTTTTATTTCACGCGGTGGCCGCCGCCGAGGCTTACGCCGATTTATTTTGCCGAAAAGCAACGGATCAGAAGGCCGCGGCATCAGCTTTATAGAGTAAGGAAGTTAACGACCCCTTTTTTGCTATTCGGTTCGAGCTTTCTGATTCCTCCTGTTTCTACCTTAACCCGCCCGGGATGCGACCGGGCGGGCTTTTTTCTCGTAGATTTCGTCGGGCCGTAACCGCTTTTGCGAGCATGGCGGCCCTCGGGAGAAAACTTACGGCAGCGGTGACCTGCGGGTCATTTGCGATCAGAACTCTCGCCGCCGCCGCCGCACCCTGCCGCGACATAACGAGATTATATTGAAGCCGCACCGCGATAAAACGCTCTTCGGCGTCTGAAAGTTTATGGTCAGCGTCGAAGACGCCGCTCTGCTGCGAGAACGCAACAAAACGCTTCATCACATCGGTGTCCGGCAACGAGCGGAAATCGGCGGGGCCGACGGCTGACTGTTTGACCGCGAGCCGCTCAAGTCCCGGAACCTGGCCGGTCGCGGCCGCGACGCTGAAATAGAACAAGGGATCGATCAGCGACTCCTGTATTCCTGAGAACCGTTCGGCCGGAATGAGCTCGTCCGGCGTAATGCCGTCGCCGCCGAAGACTTCGCGTTTTGCGTCCGTCGTCGCCCGGTAGCGTTCGAGTTCCGATGCCGCGGGCCCGCCTTTGTGATTGTAATAGTCGTAAATGCTCCCGTTCGAGTAATCACGTTGTATCGAACGGCCGGAAGGCGTTAAGTATCTCGCCGTGGTGATCGTCAAACCGGCGCCGAACGGAAGATCGACAACATTTTGCACGAGTCCTTTGCCGAAAGTTTTTTCGCCGATGATCAACGCACGGTCATGGTCTTGCAGCGCTCCTGCGACAACTTCGGAAGCCGAAGCGCTGTTTTCGTCGACGAGCAGGACGAGCGGCATCGTCTCGGGCGCTCTGTTCGCCGATCTCCAAACGCGGCTGTCCATATGATATCGCCCCCGCTGCGACACGACGACACTGCCGGCGGGCAGGAATTTTTCCGCGACCTTTATCGCCTGGTCGAGGATTCCGCCCGGATTGCCGCGAAGGTCGAGAATCAGAGATTCCATCCCTTCACGTTTCAGGCGTTTCACCGCAGTTTCGAGTTCCGCCGCGGTCGTGAAATTAAAGCCGGTCGTCAGGTCGATATAGCCGACGCCCTGGCCGAGGATGTACGCATCCGGCAGCGAAGGCTGGTAGAGCCGGCCGCGTCTGAGTTCAATGATGTCCGTTTTGCCGGTCGCCGCGTGCTCTATCGTTAGCTTGACAGTCGTTCCGCCCGGGCCGCGGACCTTGTCGCGTACCACATCGGACGTTTTTCCGACCATCAACTCGCCGTTCACTGCAACGATCCGGTCCCCGAATGCCAGTCCCGCTCGTGCGGCCGGCCCGTCCGCGGCGTTAGCTATCACGTATGTCGCGTTCTCGCCGTCACGGTTGTAATTGACGATCGTTGACCCGATTCCCGAATACTCGCTTTGCTGTTCGTCGAGCATGTCGCGGTATTCAGCGGCGTCAAAGAAGCTGGAGTGCGGGTCGAGCGTCCGCAGCATTCCGGATATCGCAGATTTCGTCAGTTCGCTTGTGTCGTCCGGCGCGCCGCCGGCGTAACGATCCTTCACGATCTGCAGCGCCTCTTCGAAATCAGAAATAACGCGCGTTCGCTCCGATTCGGCAGCGTTCGGACGCGCTACCTTGGTGGGCTGTGAACTCGATGCAGAGAACAAACTGCCGCTCTCGATCTTGAATGGGTCGACCGCTACAATGCGCGATGCCACCTGCGGGTTGGGTTTTGCCGCCTGCCCGAAAGCTCCGCCCGTCGACACGAGGATACAAAACAGTCCCGTGAGAAAAAGTCGCTTACTCATAATCAATGCCCATGCCGCCCTGTAAACAAGCGGCCGCAGCTACACTTTTGCGTTTGCCGAATAATACAAACTTCCCGCGCCCAAAGGCAAGAGATTTGTTCCGGCGAGCCGATAATAGATTTTCCGTTGCATCAGCTAAAGGTCTAATCGGACGGCGTTTCCATAACTGCGTAAGTAACGACTTAGGCAGGTTGCGAGACTTCGGTTTTTGGGTAAAAATCGTGGAATGCCGGAACCCGACGATATTGGACTGCCATCAAAACTAAAGCGATTCATCGAGACGCTCGATATCGCGAGCGCACTCACACAGCCGTTAAAGCGATCTATCGAAGATTTGCTGCGAATTTCCGCGGTCGATCTTAATTCCAGTGAGGCATCCGTTCTGATCCGTGACGGCGAAGAGGGCGACCTGAGGTTTTTGTCCGCGATCGGCGAGGTTGCGGGACAGCTTCTAAACCTGAAGGTCCCGGCCGGGAAGGGAATCGCCGGTTTTGTGATGTCGTCGGGACAGCCGATGGCGGTCGCCGATGTTGGCGAGACCGAGAGTTTTTATGCCGAGGTCGATAAAAAGACCGGATTCTCGACGCAGATGATCCTCGCGACGCCGCTCCGGCACGAAGGCGAAATGATCGGCGTGCTCGAGTACGTGAACCGAAGCGGCGAGCCGCCATTCTCGGCTTTCACGCCTGAAGAAATGGATAAGGCCGCGTCGTTCGCCGAAGCCATCGCATCACTCGTGAACGCGTACGAATCCGCAAAGGTCTTCAAGGACTTTGGTGAAAAATCGATTGCGGGCGGCCTGGAGTTCGATGTCGCTGCGGTTCACGAATGGCTTGCGTCGGTCAGAAGCTCACCCGAACACAAGGAAATGCTTCAGCTCGCCGTTCTGATACGCGACATCGCCGGCCGTGGCGAGGCTGAACGCAGAATGTGCAGAGAGGTGCTCGAGTCGGTGATCAGATATTCCGAGAATAAGATCGACACGAGCTTTCTGAATTTCTAAAATGACGACGATAAACCCACTGGAAGCGGACCAATTCTCAGCAAGCTCCAGTTTTCTACAACTTGACGACAGCTGGCGGCACGCGACCGGTGCCGGGGTCAGCGTTGCGGTCATCGATAGCGGTATCGACACGACCCATCCGGACCTGATCGGTAAGGTGGTCGAGTCGGTCGAGGCCCGCGTCGAGGATAAAAAGGTCGTGTTCGTCCCGTCCGACAGCGGCGACTCGGCGGGACACGGGACAGCGTGCGCGGGAATACTCGCGAAGCTCGCGCCCGACGCTGATATATACAGCCTTAAAGTTCTTGGAGCCGGCGGACTGGGCGACGGCCAGGCGTTTCTCGCCGGGCTCGAGTACGCCATTCGAAAGCGTTATCGCGTGATCAATCTCAGCCTCGGAACGACCAAGCCGCAGTTTTTTGCGCCGCTCCACGACCTGCTCGACCGGGCGTATCAAGCCGGCTGTATCGTCGTGGCCGCCGCCAACAATCTGCCGCACCCGAGCTTCCCGTCGGTGTTTTCTTCGTCTCTGATCTCGGTTATCAAAAGCGTCGAGACCGATCCGTTGCATTTCGGCTTTCATTTCGGCGAGGTGATCGAACTGACGGCCCCGGGCGTCAACATTCGCTCCGCGTGGCCCGGCGGCAGCTACCGCGACGTTACGGGCAATAGCTTTGCCTGCCCGCAGATCGTCGGCGTTATCGCACTTCTGCTCGAAAAACACCCGCATCTTACGCCCTTTCAGGTTAAATCCGCTCTCTACGCCATAGCACGCGAAAACACCGTTCAGAATATCGATATGTGACCGCGAGCCGCGCAAGGTAGGTCTACCTCATACTTTTATTCTTCGGTTTCCGCCTCGATCAACCACCTCAAAGCGCATCCGCAAAACATTGCAACGGTTGCCGTTTGACCTGGCCGCTTCGCGCATCCGCTCAAGAATTTTACGCAATCCGATCCCTGCTTCCGAACGGTACTGCTCCGACCCGCGATTTTGCAATTTAGCGGGCAAAATGTTTTCATAAATTCACATATCAAAGGTACTCGGCCTCTCAAGACGGACAATACTTTATGTCGGAAACATTTAATCTACCGCCGCTCGAAATCGAACCTTACGCGCTGGCGAACGGGCTGCGCGTCGTTCTGAATCGCGAGATGGCTGTGCCGGTGGTTGCACTTGCCGTTTATTATGACGTCGGTTCGCGGAACGAAAGCGAAGGAATGACAGGTTTCGCCCATTTGTTCGAGCACATGATGTTTCAGGGATCGGAGAATGTTCCCAAAGCCGGGCATTTCCAATTCATCATGAAGGCCGGCGGGACGATGAACGGCACGACTTCGAGCGAACGTACTAACTATTTTGAGACGCTGCCGGCGAACCAATTGCCGCTCGGCCTGTGGCTCGAATCCGACCGGATGCGTTCGCTGGCGGTGACGCAGGAAAATCTCGACAATCAACGCGAAGCGGTAAAGGAAGAGAAGCGGCTGAGGTACGACAATCAGCCCTACGGCCAGATCTTCGATCTGATCAACGAAATGATCTTCAAGAATTTCGCCAATTCGCATTCGACGATCGGCTCGATGGAGCACCTCGATAATGCGAGCGTCAAAGACGTGCAGGATTTCTTCAGAACGTATTACGCCCCGAACAACGCAGTTCTCGTCCTTTCCGGCGCGTTCGAGGCCGCAACCGCGAAACAATTGATCGAGACTTACTTCGGCGACATTCCGTCACAGCCGCTGCCGCCGGAACTCGACGTTGCCGAGCCGCCCGAGGTCGCGAACACGTATCGCGAGTGGGTGGACAAACTCGCTCCGTTCCCGGCGTTCCTGATCGGCTGGAAGATACCAAAACGCCGCTCCCGCGAATTTTACGCGCTCTATCTCGCGGGCAAACTCCTTTACGACGGCGAGAGTTCGAGACTGTATCAAAAACTGGTAAAGGGAGCCGAGTCGGTCATTCAGCTTTTCGGTTTTACCGACGAACGACGCGGGCCGTCGAGTATTTTCGTCGGGGCGATCCCGAAACCGGAAAAGGACCTGAGCGAGATCCGCAACATCATCATGCGCGAGATCGAGAATATCGCCACGTTTGGCCCGACACCGGAAGAGATGACGAAATTAACCAACCAGCTCATCAACGATGCGGTGCGAACACGTCAATCATCGATGTCGCGTGCACAGCAGATAGCGGAGTTTGCGTTGTATGACGGCGATCCGGCGCTGATAAACCAGGAACTTGAAGATCTGTTGGCGGTGACGCCTGACCTGATCAGAGAGAATGTGAAAAAGTATATGAGTCCGGAAAACCGTTCGCTCCTCGACGTCGTTCCGGCCGGGAAGGGTTAACGTAACGCCGCCGTCACGGCGGCTGTCTCGGCAGCGTCTCGCTGCCGAATCGATTTGAGAACGATACGTGAGGCAGGGACGGCCTCGAGACAGCCGGCGGGACGCCGGCGGTACGCAATATGACACAAGCCATCCGTAAAACCGCACCTGAGCCGTTAGCGCCGGTGCCGTTCCATATCCCGCAGGCGTTCGAGACAACTCTCGACAACGGCCTTAAAGTTATATTGTTCGAGGATGACCGGCTGCCGCTGGTCAGTTACCGCCTTGCCTTTTTGCGCGGCGATATCAACGATCCGGCTGACGCGACGGGGATGACGTCGGCTATGGCGGCAATGCTGACGGAGGGCACGCTGAACTACTCAAGCCACGAGCTGGCGGATCGTGTCGAACGTCTCGGCGCTTCGCTTTCGGCTAGCTCGTCCGACGATTTCACGCTCGTAGCGGGATCGGCGCTTTCGTTATATCGCACGGAAGTGCTAAAGCTTATCGCGGAGATCGTGTTCCGCCCGACATTTCCGGAAAGCGAGCTGGACCTTTACCGCCGCAACACGATCGAAAGCCTCAAGTTCCAACGCTCGCAGCCGGGATTTCTCGCGGGCGAGCGTACGGCGAAACTGATATACGGTGATCACCCGTACTCTATCGTCTCACCGTCCGCGGACGACATTGAAAAGCTCGACCGCGAGTCACTGCGTACGTTTCACGCCAAAAGTCTTTCACCCAATAATGCGATACTGGTCGCGATCGGCGACCTCAACCGTGAAGAATTTTTGAGCGAAGTGAACGACGAGTTCGGAAAATGGGAGCCGAGCGAGCAGACCGCTGCCGATTTCGGCACTCCGCCGGTTCGTTCGTCCCGCACGCTGACCATAGTCGATCGCCCCGGTTCGGCCCAGTCGAACATCGTCCTTGCAAACGCAGCAATAAAACGGACGCATCCGGATTATTTTTCCGTGCTTGTGATGAATCAGATCCTTGGCGCCGGAGCCTCGTCGCGTGTATTCATGAACTTGCGCGAAGAGAAAGGCTACACTTACGGGGCATATACACGCATCGACGCAAAACGCCTGGCCGGAGATTTCGAGGCGACTGCCGAAGTCCGTACTGCCGTGACCGGTGAATCGCTGAAGGAGTTTTTCTACGAGCTCAACCGTATCCGCACCGAAAAAGCGAGTGAAGACGAGCTCAGCGACGCCAAGAATTTTCTCACCGGCGTGTTCCCGATCCGTGCCGAAACGCAGGAAGGCCTGACCGGTTTGATCGTGAATCAACAGTTATACGGGCTGCCCCACGATTATCTGCAGACCTACCGCGATAACGTGAACGCCGTAACTGTCGACGACGTTCTGGCGGCTGCTGAAAAGTATGTGCGGCCGGATGTAATGGCGATGGTGATCGTCGGTGATGCCGAAGAAGTTCTGCCGCAGGCACGTGAATACTCGAGCGAGATCGAGGTTTTCGATACGGAGGGAAATCCGGTCGACCTCGCGAAATATGATCGGACGGATGATGCGGGAACGGCCGACGCATCAGGGAAGTGGGCCGTTTCGCTCGATTTTCAGGGTCAAAGCGTGCCGGTCACGATCACGATCGAGCAGGACGGCGAAACTGTCTCAGGAACGCTCGACACTATGCTGGGAAGCGGAAAGTTCGATGGCGGCCGCGTGACCGGGAGTAAAATAAAAGCGACCTCAAGCATGGACATACAGGGCCAGAGCGTCGAATTCGCAATCACCGCGACGGTCGACGGCGACACGATAAGCGGCGAGATAAACACGCCGATGGTTCCTGCACCACTGAGTTTCGCCGGAGCCAGGGAATCCTGAAACGCAAAAAAACGGCGAAGCCGTCATTAGAGAGAAGCCCGACGTGAAACGTCTGGTCGGAACATAGCGCATAATGAAGCCCTGACGGGGCGAAAGAAATACTCTTTCGCCCCTTCAGGGCTTTGTAATATTTCGGCTACGACCAGACGTTTCACGTCTGGCTACTTTCTATCAGCACCTGCGGTGCGAGCGCGAGCTTCGCAGCGTGCATTTCTCACTGTCTAAAGGGCGAAAGAACGGCGCTCCCTTTCGAGAGTGCCTGGGTTCCCCGGTGAACGGTAAAAAAGGGGAGTTTTGGGTTGTGCGTGAGGTGTTGATTCCGCAAGCGGAGCCAAGGACGGGTAATGCACAACCCAAAACAGGCGGTTGCCGCTAAACAAAATTAGCTAACGCGGCGAAGCGGTGTTTTTGCCGGCGAGTCGCTCTGCTTCTGCATATCCTGCAGATGCTGGATGAATTGCGACGCCGCACGCTTTGAAAGCTCGTCCGTCGTGCAGTTCATTACTGACGTGCACTCCTCGTCCGGATTGATGCTGATCTCGCGTGCAATAGCACGGATCATTCCGAGTTGTTTCGCCGTAACCAGATCGCCAAGGCTTTTTGCGACCGGATCGGTAGGGAAGTCGTCGTCACTCGAATTGCCAGGCGTGCCTTCGCGTTCGATAACGTCTGATTCCTTTCGATAAAGATCGCGCGCTATCCCGAACTTGACCGCGGCACGTTTCAGAGCGTCGTGCTCGGCTTTCTTGATTCCCATTTCGTTTTGGGCCAGACCGGTCCCGATGCCTTCGCGTGTAATGCCGTCGATTGTGATCGCGACCGTAACCGTCATAATGTCGCCAACCTGTCGAATATCCTTAACCGCGTGGCTCCAGTCAGGAGCTTTTTCGTCGAGGATATCGGCGACAGTGTGCCACTCGACATAGTCGACCATCTGCACGTGGCCGTTGCGGTCCCGCCAGCCTTCACGCTGCTTTACCAATTTGGGGTCGACGTTCTTTCTCAGTTCCTTAAGCGTTGTCGAAAAATCGAGGACGTTGCCGTTCTCATGGCCGTTTCCGTTTTCCGCGACTGCTACCGCTGTATCTGCGATAATTTCTTTCTGCTCTTTCATTATATTTTCTCCGTTTGTGCAAACGAGCTCTTCCGATCTGGCGGCGTCTGTCTGAATGTTGGGCGTTTCCGCCGTTTCATACGCCGTCGTCTCGAGCTCCTGTTCGCCGCGTTCAGACATACGCGACTCAGTTGTTTGTTCTTCTTTCTCGCTCGAAAGAGTTTCCGCCGGCACCGCACCTTGTTTAAGCGACGGTTCCGTGTTCTTTGCTACTAATGCGTATTTCACCGCGAGAATGTGCTCGCACCTAAATCCGCGTTCTTTTTTGACCTGTTCGACAAATTCGCTGCAGTCGCAAAGAATATGTCCGGCCAGGTCACGGCCGACATTGTAGGAAACCTGCCGGCCTTTAAGGCTGGCAGTGAAGACGCTGAAGTGATCGCCTACGCGATCGACCAAACCCATCGCGGCGATAGATCTCGCCCGCTGGTCTCTTTTTTCCGCTGCTACGTCCTTTGTTTTTGTCGCTGCCATTGCCTCTCTCCGATATTTACTGCTTCTGGGGTTTCAAAGAGTGAAACGATAATTTGACCGCGTGTCCTATCTATGAAACATTGTACCAGACACTTTTATTTGTTGCAAGCGTGAAACGAGGTGTTGCATTTAAAATACTGCTGTGTTATGTTTCTTCTGTGAAATGCAAAGTGCACCTATGACACTTAATCACCACGGAGGTTATCAACCTTATGGCTTTCAAAAATGAAAACTTTATAAACACTGTCGAACTCGGCCGCGCGATCAAACGTCGCCGCGACGAGCTGGGCCTTAGCCTGCGGGATGTGGCGGATGTCACTGAAGTTTCTGCATCAACTTTGTCGCGTATCGAGAATGGAACGGGACGCCCCGACGCAGACAACATCGCCCGGCTGACCGGCTGGCTGGACATGCCGATCGACCGCGTGATGAATAAGCAAAAGTCCGACGACGTCGAACCGGTGATCTACTACCCGCACGAAGCGACAACGGAAATCGTCGAAGCGCACCTGCGTGCGGATAAAAATCTCACGCCGGAGACCGCCAAAGCGTTGTCAGAACTGTTTCGGGTGGCTTACAAGCAGTTCAGCAAGCCCGGGGAATAGAAATTGCGTAGAAAGGGCAGTTTTCTGAAATTCGTACGAAATTCGATCTATAGTTCTACAACACTATGATGCATGCTATGCACCCGAATATTGAGGCCCCGGATAGAGGTTTCGCCGTAGATACTACATTTGTGCTGTTTTTCCTGGCACTCGACCTCGGGTTGTCGTTCGGCTCGTTCGGATTTGACGACATTTTGTCAATCTTAACACTCGCGGCTTTTGTAACGGTTCCGTACCTTCTGCCCGCGGGCGGTGAAAAGCCGGAATTCAAAAGCTGGGCCACGGGCCGATCGCTTATAGCTCTTTTCGGGCTTGCTCTGGGCGTTGCGTTCAAGCAGACGCTAGGGACAGTTTTGCCGGAAGGCTTCGGCTACCTGCCGATGACTTTGTTGATCGTGTCAGCGACGGCGAGCTGCTATTTACAGTTGTTTACGATGATGAGATTTCGTCTGGTGAAATAGGCAAAAGGCACCAGGCGTAAGGCAAGATCCGCGTATGTTTCGGGACATACGCGGATCTTTTAGTTTCTTTGCACAAGCCCGCACGAAGTAAGGGTGTAGGCACTCTACGTCGACGCATTACGCCCTTACTCGCGTGCGGGCTTGTGCAGTTAAATCGAAGCTTGGAGGACAGGCATGTTATCCGTTACAACTTCGTGGATCCGATTTACCTGTTCGGCCAGTTCAAGATACTGCATCGGCGTCAGGGCCTGTGAGCCGTCGCATAGCGCTTCTTCGGGCTTCGAGTGGACCTCGATGATGAGGCCGTCGGCCCCAACGGCGACGCCGGCGCGTGCCATCGGGTTGACCATATAGTTATGGCCGGTGGCGTGCGACGGATCGACAATGACCGGCAGATGCGTGACCCGCTGTATTGCAGGAACGATGGAAAGATCCATCGTGTTCCGTGCATGATCGGCGAAGGTCCGGATTCCTCGCTCGCATAACACTACGTCGTAATTTCCTTCGGCCATAATGTACTCGGCGGCGAGCAGGAATTCGTCGAGTGTCGCGGACAGTCCGCGTTTCAGCAAGATCGGCTTTCTTGTTCGGCCGGCATGTTTCAATAGCGAGAAGTTCTGCATGTTCCGTGCACCGATTTGGATGCAGTCGCCGTATTTTTCGACAAGATCGATACCGCGTTCGTCCATCGCCTCGGTCACGATGTTCAGGCCGTATTGATCACGAACCTCAGCGAGAATCCGCAATCCGTCTTCGCCCATTCCCTGAAACGCGTACGGCGAGGTTCGCGGTTTGAAAGCGCCGCCGCGAAAGAATTTTGCTCCGCTTTTTGCGACGGCCTTTGCTACCGAGAATACCTGTTCGGCGTTCTCGACGGCACACGGGCCGGCGATGATCGCCAAGCTTCCACCGCCGATCGACGAGTTTCCGATCTTTACGACCGACTGTTCCGGCCTCAAGTCCTTTGAGATCAGTTTGTAAGGTTTTGTGACGCGGATGGCATCGGCAACGCCTTTCAAATTTTCAAAATGCGTCGGATCGACTGAACCTTTATTGCCTGTGACGCCGATAGCGGTACGCGTCTCGCCGGGCATCGTGTGAGCCCGAAAGCCGAGTGTTTCGATGATTTGAACTACCCGATCAATATCGTCGCGGGTAGCATCCGGTTTCATTACGATTAACATAAATTGCTGCTCTTTTTCCCACGGGCCGGGAAAACGTTAACTTTAGACTTCCTGTGATTTATTTGCAATTTCAGGGGCGATCGAGCGTGCGAACCGCTCGACGGCCGCGGCCGGATCTTCGACGCCGGCGGATTTTTCGATAACGCTTACGATCGCCGAGCCGACCACGGCCGCGTCTGCGTATTTCCACACTTCGCGAATCTGCTCAGCGGTCGAGATGCCGAAGCCGACCGCGATCGGCAGGTCGGTGAATTTTCGTGCCCGCTCGACCAGAGTTCGTGCGTCGCTGGTCATTTCGGATTGCGCTCCGGTGACGCCCGCCCGCGAAACCGCGTAAATAAAGCCGCTCGCCGTCACCGCGATTTCGGCGATCCGTTCGTCGGTTGTCGTCGGAGCGATCAATGAGATCAGATCGATCCCGTTGGATCTAAGCTGAGCGCCGATCTCTTTTGCTTCTTCGCCTACTACGTCGGTAATCAAGATCCCGTCGATGCCGACTTCGCTCGCGAGCGAGCAAAGATCATCGAGCCCAAAACGCAATAACGGATTGAGGTAGCTGAAAAGGACCACCGGAACGTCCGATTCTTTGCGAAACGCTCGCACCATATTTATGATCTTGCCAAGATCGGTTCCGGCGGCAAGCGACCTCTGAGAGGACCGCTGAATCGTCGGGCCGTCAGCCATCGGATCGCTGAACGGCACGCCGAGTTCGATCACTGTCGCACCGGAGCAGGCAAGAGCTTTCACTATCGCCAGCGACGTTTCGATATCCGGATCACCGGCCGAGACGAACGGGATAAAACCTTTGCGTCGCGTTCGTTTTAGTGCATCGAATGTTTTTGCGATATTGCTCATTTATTTAACTTGCCGATCAACTCGGCGACGGTAGTGACATCTTTGTCGCCGCGGCCCGAGAGGTTCGCGATGACGATCTGATCGCTCGTCGTTTCAGTAGCGAGCGTTTTCAAATACGCGATGGCGTGCGACGTCTCGAGAGCGGGAATGATGCCTTCGGTTTCGGAAAGCATTTTGAACGCCGCGAGAGCTTCGTCGTCGGAAACGTGCGTGTACCGCACACGCCCCGAATCGTGCAGGAACGCGTGTTCCGGCCCGATCGACGCGTAGTCCAATCCGGCTGAAACGGAGTGTGTCGCCGCGATCTGCCCATCGGCGTCCTGCAGCAAATAACTTTTCGTTCCCTGAAGTACGCCGACGGACGCCGCGATAAAACGGGCGGCGTGTTCGCCCAACCCGTTGCCTGTTCCTCCGGCCTCGACGCCGGTCATTTGGACGGTTTCGTCATGGAGGAATTCGTGAAACAAGCCGATCGCGTTCGACCCGCCGCCGACACAGGCGACGAGATGATCAGGAAGACGGCCTTCGGTTTCGAGTATCTGTGCACGCGCCTCGCGGCCGATCACACTCTGAAAATCGCGAACCATCAGCGGATAAGGATGCGGCCCGAGAGCGGAGCCGAGCAGATAATAAGTCGTTGCGACGTTTGTCACCCAATCGCGTAACGCTTCGTTGATCGCATCTTTGAGCGTGCGCGATCCCGAATCGACGCCTCGCACGTCGGCACCCAGCAACCGCATGCGGAAAACATTCAGTTCCTGTCGACGCATGTCCTCGGTGCCCATGTAAACGACACATTCCAGCCCGAAGAGAGCGCAAACGGTCGCCGTCGCGACGCCGTGCTGGCCGGCACCTGTCTCGGCGATGATGCGCTTTTTGCCCATGCGGCGGGCGAGCAGGATCTGGCCGATGCAGTTGTTGATCTTGTGTGCCCCGGTGTGGTTAAGGTCTTCGCGTTTTAGATATATTTTTGCGCCGCCGAGTTTTTCCGTCAGCCTTTTTGCATAAAAAAGCGGTGTCGGCCTGCCGCTGAAATTACGGAGCAAGTCGTCGAACTCCGCACGAAATTCTGGGTCGTCGCGATATGAAAAATATGCGGTCGTCAGTTCGTCGAGCGGAGCGACCAACGTTTCTGGCACAAAACGGCCGCCGTATTCGCCCCAATATCCGCGTTCGTTTGGTTCAAAATTCATAACTGTTGTTTGCCCGCGTTCTGTAAAAAGTTCCTCAACTTTTGTTCGTCCTTAACGCCCGGTTTGGATTCGAGACAACTGCACGCATCGACGCAATACGGGTTAACCGCTGCGATGGCATCTGCCACATTGTGCTCCGAAAGGCCGCCGGCGAGATATAGCATCGGAACGCGCTTCGAAACGCTCGCGGCAATATCCCAATCGAACGTCTCGCCCGTCCCGCCGTATTCATTTTTCGAATACGCATCGAGCAAGATCGCGTCGGCGCCCGTCCCAGCAATCGTATCTCTATCAAACGGCCGCGAAACGCGGAAGGCCTTGATCACAAAAGCGTTGATGCACTCCCTTACGGACGCAACGAACTCCGGCAACTCGTCGCCGTGCAGTTGTACCGCGTCGAGCGATACGTTTTCGGCAGCTCGGACAATTTCGCCCAGTGTTTCGTTAACAAAAACACCGACTTTGACGACGTGCGAAGGCAGCCCGCGAGCGATGGCCGCGGCATTGCGGGGCGTGACGTAACGCGGGCTTTTCGGGTAGAAATTGAACCCGAGTTCGTCGGCCCCGAATGCAGCGGACCGCAAAGCGTCGTCGAGGTTTGTGATGCCGCAGATCTTGACTCGTGTCATCGTGCGACCTCCGCTCGCCCGTCGGCAGTAAACTCGCCGGACACAACCTTTTCATCGCGGAGTCTTGTGATCAGATACCAAACGATAAAAATGTTCAATATAAAAATTCCCAGCCGCAGCCAAGTAAACTTCTCGTAGATCTCGTAAATTTCCAGCGGGAGTAGAAGAGCCGTGCCGACGGCGGTCAGATACTCGGCCCATCGTTTCTGAAACCACAGGCCGAGGCCTTCGGTGAATAGGAGAGCAGCATAGACGACCGCGATCGAACTCCAGGTGATAAGTTGGCCGTTTTGAACGCCGACCAGGTGTTCGAGAGCAGAATGTACAAAGCGGTTACCCGCGTCGATGCCGTGCCTGTCGACAAAATCAAGCGCCCATGCGTGAATGTCGCCGTTGATGAAGGTCAGCAATTCGACCGCGATGACGATGACGACCGTGCCCTTTAGGATCTTTTCGAGCGCGATGAAATGGATTGTCCAGGTGCGTTCGCGGCGTGTCTGATCTTTATATCTGAGATGCGGCCTGTTCAAATCCATGCCTCCAATATCGCTCGCGGATCGCCGGTTCGCATCAGCGTTTCGCCGACAAGAAAGGCGTCAAATCCGAGCGAATGCAATTCATTTATTTCTTCACGGTTTGATATGCCGCTTTCAGCGATCATCAACGCGCCGTGCGGCTTGTGCGTGATCAGCTCACGCGAAACATCGAGCGAGACTTCGAACGTGTGCAGGCTGCGGTTGTTCACGCCGATCAGCGTGCAGCCAATACCTCGGACTACCGCAAGATCTTCAAAGTCGTGGACCTCGACCACGGCGTCCATGTCCATGTCAGAGGCGACACTAAATAGATGCTTTATGTTATCCATCGACAACGCCGCAACGATCAATAGAATTGCATCCGCTCCGGCCTCGGCAGCTTCGAAGATCTGAAATTCGTCGACAATAAAGTCCTTTCGAAGTATCGGCAGGGAACAGACCGCTCGCGCCGTTCTCAGGTCATCGAGCGAACCCTTGAAAAAATCCTCCTCGGTGAGCACAGAGATCGCGCACGCGCCGCCGGACTCGTAGCTGCGGGCGGTTTCGGCAACGTCGATCTCACTATTAATTATGCCCTTCGACGGCGATGCTCGCTTGATCTCGGCGATCACGTTGAACCGCTGTGTATTCTTGAGGGCAGTGCTCAGTGCGTTCGGTTTACAAGACGAACGGACCGAACGTGCGCGTTCCTGAATTTCGGCGGCCGCTGGCGCCGACTTTGCGGCATCTACCCGCCGTCGTTTTTTGACGAGAATATTTTCGAGGAATGTGCTTTTCATTTATTCGTCATCGCCGCCAACCTATCAAGTTTTTCCGCGGCCGCACCACGGCGGATGCTATCTTTCGCTATCTCAAATGCCTCAAACAAATCCGCACTGGAGGTAAGGTGAATCGCGGCTGCAGCGCTTAACAACACGAGGTTCTCGGCCGGCTTTCCGCATTCTCCGCCATTCAGAACCCTACGGACCAACGCCGCGCTTTCGACCGGATCGGACACCCGAAGCGAGTTCATTTCCGAGCGATCTACGCCAAAGTCCCCAGATGCGATATCGAACTCGCGCACTTTGCCGTCTTTGACCTCTGCGACATTGGTTTTGCCGTTCAGTGTGATCTCGTCGAGACCGTCGCTGCCGTTCACGACCCATGAGCGACCGGAACCGAGCCGCATGAGCACACGCGACACCGGCGTGACCAACTTATCGTCCCAAACGCCGATCAGATGATGAGGAGCCCCGGCGGGATTGCACAGCGGACCGAGGATATTGAATACCGTTGGAAAGCCGAGGCTTCGCCGTACCTTTCCCAACACCGGGGACAACCGATGGAAATTCGGAGCGAACATAAAACAGATGCCGATCTCATTCAGACAGCGTGCCGCGGTTTCCGGATCGACCGACGTTCGCACGCCTAATTCCGCAAGTACGTCCGCACTCCCGGTAATGCTCGAGGCCGCGCCGTTCCCGTGCTTTGCAACCGCTATACCCGCTCCCGCGACGACAAAGGCGGCGGCGGTCGACACGTTGAACGTTTTGACGCGGCTGCCGCCGGTACCAACGATGTCGACAAAGGTCTCGTGCGCCGACGTTATCCGCGCGCAACGCCGGCGCATGATCGACGCGAGGCCGAACAGTTCGTTTTCCGATACGCCGCGATCGTTCCAGGCCGTGAGGAGCGCGGATAACACGGGCTCATCCGTTTCGGCCAGCAACGCGTCGAAGAACTGTGTTAGCTGCCGCTCGTCCTCAATTTCGCCGCCGCTTCGGAACGTTTCAAGTGCAGTGTTCAGGATATTCATATTCACTGCCTATAGCGCCGACCCCTCGGCGATCTCGATGGCTTTCAACAATGCTCTTGCCTTGTTTTTTGACTCCAGATACTCCAGTTCCGGCACCGAATCCGCGACCACGCCGCCGCCGCTTTGCACTTTGGCGACGCCGTTTTCGAGGACGAGCGTCCGGATCGCGATGCACGTGTCCATATTGCCGCTGTAGTCAAAATACCCGACCGCTCCCGCATATACGCCGCGCGGCGTCGGTTCCATCGACTGGATCAATTCGATCGCACGAACTTTTGGCGCGCCGGAAACGGTTCCGGCCGGGAAGCAAGATGCGAGTGCGTCGAATCTGTCGAATCCCGATCTCAATTCGGCTGACAAATAACTAACCAGATGCTGGACGTGCGAATATTTTTCGACGTTCATCAACTTATCGACCTTTACCGATCCGTACGCGGCGACTCGCCCGAGGTCGTTGCGGCCGAGATCGACCAGCATCAGATGTTCGGCCACCTCTTTGTGATCGGCCCGCATTTCTTCGGCAAGCCGGTTGTCCTCCTCCGGCGATCGTCCCCGCGGGCGCGTACCTGCGATCGGACGGTACTCGAGACGCGTTCCGCGCGAACGCACGAGCATCTCGGGCGATGCTCCGATCACGGCTTTCCCGCCCATTTTCAAAAGGAACATATACGGCGACGGGTTGAGCGAGCGGATAGCACGATATATCGAGACCGGAGTCGCGGTTGTCGCCTTGCTGAAACATTGCGAGACGACAACCTGATAACACTCGCCCGCGTTTATCAGTTTCTTAATCTCGAGTACGGCGTTCTCAAATTCGGCTTTTGACCAGTTTGCCGAAACTTCCGAAGGAACAGTAGTAGTATTTGCCCGCGACAGGCCGGGAATAGACGGGTGCTCGAGAACTTCCTGAATCGCCCGATTATTCGCCACTGCCGAATCGTACATCGCACGAAGATTTGATTCGTCATCCGCCGCTTCGTCCGTCATGACGAGCGAGATGATCTTGATCAGCTGCCGGGCATGGTCGAACGCCACGACTGAGCGGTAAAACATCAAGGCGGCATCATCGCCAACGTCAGCGTGCGCCGTGTTAAGGGACGGTTCGAACCATTTCGAACACGCAAAGCCAAGATATCCGATCGCTCCGCCGACGAAAGAGGGAAGTGCGGGGTCCGTCGACGCGTGGTAGTTGGCGAAGTGGCCGCGTAGGAAATCCTGCATCGGAACCTGCAGCGAGCGTTCTCCGTCCGCATCGCTGACCGAAACCGCCGTCCGGCCGCCGGTCACGATGCTATGCGGATTCGCGCCGATGAATGAATAACGTGCGAGCGTCTCGCCGCCTTCGACCGACTCGAGTAAAAATGAATTCTCCGCTCCGTCGGCGAGCTTGAGGTATACGGCAAGCGGCGTCAAAAGATCGGCGGGCAGCGTTTCGACAACCGGCACGACGTTGGCCGACGCGGCCTGTTCCTTAAATTTCGCGTATTCGCTCATGGCTCCTAAAAACAAAATTGCCGCCTCGAAATTACAAGGCGGCATCGTTTGAGATCTGGAAATTTTACAATCGTGACGGCAAAGCCGACTTCCTACCTCGTACAGATAACCGCGGACGAACGCCATGCCCGCCAAACGAGATTCGTTTGCCAGGTGCGGTCAGCGGTCAATGTGTTTATAGAGGTCATTGCCTAGAGTTTTACAAAATCGAACGGCACATGTCAATTACATACGTTCGGGAACTTCGATCCCCATCGTGGCGAGCGCCGCCGTGAGCGCCGCCCGTACGCGATCGGCGACAACGATCAGGACGGCACGCTTCACCGCATTTTCTTCGACGATTATTTTGTGGTGATGGTAGAAGAGATTGAACGCCTTGGCCAGATTAAACGTGTACTTGGCGAGAATTGCCGGCTCGTTCTGCGCCGCAGCGGCCTCGATCGTTTCGTCGAGTCGCGACGCGAGAATGAGCACCGACCAAATATCATTTCCGACTTCGGAACCAAATATTTCTGAGACGGCGGCAGGATCAGAAAGCAACGCCGCGGCATCGCCGATCGACTCGCCGCGTTCCGAGAGCTTTCGAAAGATCGAGTTAGCTCTCACCGCGGAATACTGACAAAAGCAACCGGTTTCGCCTTCGAACGACAGAGCTTCTTTAAAGTCGAACACGATGACAGTCGTGCGGGTGAATTTCAGGAGAAAGTAACGCAAAGCTCCGACGGCTAATTGGTGCGCGATCGAACGTCTATCATCGTCCGAAACCTCCGGATGCCGCGATTCGACCTCGGCGAGAGCGATCGCCTCGAGCCGGGAGATCAGGTCGTCGGCTTTCACGCCCAAACCCTTTCTGCCACTCATCTCGATAAATGTTCTATTTCGGTCTTCTTCGCTCAACGCAAAACCGAGTTCTTCCGCTGCAGCGGGAGAAAGCGCGACCATCTCGTACGAGAGGTGAACGCTGGCCGATTCGCCTTTTTCGGGATAAACGGCCGCTACGCCTTTGCGGACGATCTCCTGCGGATAGGACTGGCGCGTGTCGATGACGTTATACACTTTCTCGCCGTGCCCAAACTCGGGTGCGTCGGGATCATTCTGGGATTCGTCGGAGGTCGTGATCCAAACTTCCTGGCCGTTCTTGTATGTGTGAAACGGCTTGTAAAAAAAGTCCATACCGAGAATGCCGAGCTTCCACATCTGATAGGCGATGTCCTTTCCGGTGTAGGTCACTGTACCGTTCGAGCGAACTAGGATCTTGTCGGCTTCGTGTTCGTCGGTGCCGGAATGCGATTCGAACGGCATGACCCAACACTCGGCGTTCTTGCCTTCGGCCTCGAGGTGAATGACACCGAGCTGCTTCATCTGGTCGAAGGCCTTTTGCCAAAAATGCAGGTGCAGGATCTCAGATTCACGCGGCAGCAGGTCGTAGCGAATGGAGAAACGCTCCATTGTGTCGAGGATGCATTGTACGTTTCGCGTAGCGACGAAATCGGCAAGTTCGGCCGTTGGATTATTTCCTTCTTCGATCGCGTGCAGGACGTCGGCCCGATTTTGCTTTAACTCTTCGTCCGACTGGTAACGCTGGCCAACGAGAGCGTAAAGGTCCCAGCAGTAATAATCGAAGGTCTTTCCTTCTGATTGGAGGCGTTTATCGAGTTCGCGGATCTGCTCGAGATCGAGATGCTCGATATACAGAAAGCCGACGACGACGTCAGCGACCTGCACGCCGGTGTTGTCTATATAGTTCTGAACCTCGACGCGCTTGCCGGTCGCCTGCAGGATGCGGACGAATGTGTCGCCCAGAACCGAATTTCGCACGTGGCCGATGTGCGCGGCTTTGTTCGGGTTCACCGAGGTGTGCTCGACGCAGACCTTGGCTGAATCGGGCATGGCCGAATCACCCAGCCTCGGCAGCGGGCCCGCCGTCGCATTTTCGAGAAGGAACTTTGCACGCCGCACGAAGACGTTGAGATATCCGGCACCTGCAACGTCGACACGATCAACAAATTCAATCGATTCCAATTCCGCCTTCAAAGCCTCGGCGATCTCGCGGGGATTCTGCTTTTTGCCCGTCGCCTGTTTTAGGCGCTTTGCCATTTCGAAAGCGATAGGGAAGGCAAAGTCACCGAGCTCGGTTTTAGGCGGCGTTTCCGACGCGATCTGTTCGAGCTCGACGTTATATACACGAAGCGCCGTTTCGCGGACGCGTTCGCGCAGGATTTGCTGTAGTTCGATCAATGTCATTACTGTTAATTGGCCGAAGCCGCGATAAAACTGTGATTATAAGCGTTCCACGGCGACAATGGCAAAATCCCTGAACGTGAGAGATTAACCTTGGGATCTTTTATCGCCAGTTTTATTTTTCACCCCTAAGACGCTAAACTTGCAAGTTCATGAAGACATTGTATTTCGATTGTTTTGCCGGAGCGAGCGGGAACATGATCCTGGGGGCATTGATCTCTCTGGGCGTTGACCGCACTGAGTTGCTGCGTCAGCTAAAAAGTCTTTCGACCGCGGAGTTCAGTATCGAATTCGAGACCGTGGACAGGTCGGGCATCTCTGCCATTCACGCCGACGTCCGGGTGCCGGCCGAGAGCACGCACCGCCATCTCAGCGACATAGTAAAGATCATTGGCGACGCGCGGCTGTCGGATTCGGTGAAAGAGCGTTCGCGGTCCATTTTTCAGCGGCTCGCCGAGGCGGAGGCGAAAGTTCATGGAATAGAGGTCGACAAAGTCCATTTTCACGAGGTCGGTGCTCTCGACGCTATCGTCGATATTGTCGGCTCGTGCATCGGATTCGAGCTGCTGGGCATCGAGAATTTTGTAAGTTCAAAGATCCATGTAGGCAGCGGTTTCGTCGATATGACACATGGTAAATTTCCGGTGCCGCCGCCCGCAGTAGCCGAGCTGCTGCAGGGAATACCGATTTACTCGACCGAGATTGAGGGCGAACTAATTACGCCGACCGGGGCGGCTATAATATCAACAGTGTGTGATAGATACGGGGCAATACCTCCGATGACGGTTGAGCTAACAGGTTACGGCGCCGGCACCAGGAAATACCTTGAATTCCCAAACGTTTTGCGTCTGCTGATCGGAGAATCGGGCGCTGCTGCGACGGTGAATCGAGAGCGGGTGACCGTTCTCGAAACCAACATCGACGATATTTCGCCTCAGGTTTTGGGTTTTGTCATGGAGCAGGCGTTGAGGCTCGGTGCCCTGGATTGCTGGTTCACGCCGATCCAGATGAAGAAGAATCGGCCCGCGACGATGCTTTCGGTCTTATGCGACCCCGGAAACGTAGATGTGTTGACGGCAATGATCTATTCCGAAACGACAACTCTGGGTATCCGCATAATCGAAACGGAACGAGTTTGCCTCGAACGCGAGATCGTCCGTTCAAGAACGCCGTATGGAGACATCGATGTTAAAGTGGCTCGGTTTCGCGGAGCAGTAGTCAACGCCATGCCGGAATACGAGCAAGTCAAAAAGATCGCACTCGAGACAGGCATGGCATTTCGCATTATCAGAGACGCCGCACTTGCGGGTCTCGAAACCGCGGCCTCGGCAGCGAACAATTAGAATTAGCTTTAAATATGACAATCAACGCAGAGAACAAGGTCGATAGGGACAAGATAGCCGCCGGTGTCCGGTTGATGCTCGAGGGAATGGGTGAAGATCCGGAACGCGACGGTTTGCTGAGAACACCGGAGCGCGTTGCGGATTTTTACACGGAACTTACCGAAGGAATGTGGCAGGACCCGAAGGAGCACATTGTTCCGCTGCCGGGTGACACGCACGACGAGATGGTGTTGGTGAAAGATATTTCGATCGCCTCGGTGTGCGAACACCACCTAGCGCCGTTTGTCGGTAAATGCCATATCGCCTACATTCCAAAAGGCGGCCGCATCGTCGGCCTTTCGAAACTCGCGCGGATAGCAGAGATATTTGCGAGACGCCTGCAGGTGCAGGAACGCCTGACACAGCAGATCGCAAGCACGCTCTTCGAAGAACTACAGCCGCTCGGCGTGATGGTCGTTATCGAGGCCGAACACACCTGCATGACACTGCGCGGTGTGAAAAAGCCGGGGGCGATCACGATCACCTCAGCGGTACTTGGCGGCTTCCGGACAGATCCGAGAACGCGAGCGGAGGCTATGTCGTTGATCAAAGGTTGAACCGTCTTAAACCGTTTAGTGTGTTAGATATCACCTATAAAATTTAAGGTAACCTACTAACTGTCATCGTGGGGACATTTAAGGCACAACTTTAGGCTGCACATCGCAATGAAAAGAATACCGGTCATTATCTTTATCACTCTACTCGCCGCTGGCGTGCCCGCACAGGTGTCGAACGCCAATTTTGACGGCGTTAAAATCCTCGAACGCGTAAAGCGTTTGTCCTCCGACGCGTTCGAAGGCCGAGGGCCGGGAACTGCGGGCGGTAAGCTGGCGGCACAGTACATCGCGGATCAAATGAAGGAAGCCGGCGTGCGGCCGGGCAACAAGAACTCGTACTTTCAAAACGTTAAGCTTGTCGGCGTTAAAGCGGATCCGGGAACGCAATTATCAGTAACCAGCGGCGGACGCTCTATGTCCTTCAATTTCGGCGACGATTTTGTCGCGACGACCGGTGCACAGTCCGCAAATGTCGGGGTCGATGCTGAACTCGTATTCGCGGGTTACGGCATCGACGCGCCACTCTACAACTGGAACGATTACAGCGGGAATGCTGAGGATTATCGCGGCAAAGTCCTGTTGATCCTCGTCAATGACCCGCCCGCGACAACTTTCGAGACGGGATTGTTCGGCGGAAAGACTCTCACCTATTACGGCCGCTGGACGTATAAATATGAGGAAGCCGCACGCCGCGGCGCGGCCGGCGTCATCCTCGTTCACACAACCGATTCGGCCGGCTACGGGTGGAACGTTGTCCGAACATCGAATGGCAATTGGCGTTACGAGATCGCGCGAACGGCCGGCGATACCGCACCTTATCTGAAGATGAAGTCGTGGGCGACCGAAGCCACGGCAGCGAAGATGCTTCGGCAAGGCGATCTCGATCTAAGCGAATTGAGCAAGCGGGCGCGTATTCGCGGATTTAAGCCGGTAAAGACCGGCCTTCGAGTAAAGCTCGATCTCAAAAGCGAGCTCAAGACCTTCGATTCGCCCAATGTTGTCGGCATCGTTGAAGGAAGCGACGCGAAGTTGAAGAACCAGTACGTTATCTATTCGGCACATTGGGACCACCTCGGCATCGGCGAGCCCGACGCAAGCGGCGACAAGATATACAACGGTGCGTACGATAACGCGTCGGGTGTTGCCGCAGTGCTCGGAATCGCGGAGGTCCTGGCAAAAACGCCGAAAAAGCAGCGGCCAAAGCGGTCGATCGTCTTTCTCTTCCCGACTGCCGAAGAGCAAGGTTTGCTGGGCGCAGAATATTATTCAAATCACCCGTTGTTTCCTCTCGCCAGTACAGCGGCGAACGTGAACATAGATGGCGTCAACTTTTTCGGCAAGACGTCGGATTCCTCGGCTCTCGGCGCCGAACGCTCGTCGGTCGAGTCGGTGATCGACGAAGCCGCCACTGAACGCCGGCTTACGGTTAAAGGTGATACTAAGCCCGAGCAGGGATTCTTCTTCCGATCCGACCATTTTCCATTCGCGCGTGTCGGGGTTCCGTCCGTTTCCCTCAGGCACGGCGACGCGTTCATAAAGCCGCTGACCGGCGAAGCAGCAACTTTCTTTCGCGACTACACGGCGAAGTATTACCACCAGGCGTCGGATGAATATAAGGATTGGTGGGACGTTTCGGCGATGATCCAGGAATCGGAGCTAGCGCTCGCTATTGGAACAAAGCTTGCGAATCTCGCGGCGATGCCGAGGTTCAAGAGCTCCGACGAGTTTGCGGCGGCCGATAAAAAGCGGCTCGGGAACTAATTTTCTGTCAGCGGCAAAGTGTAGCGTGTGGAACAAATCCGGTTTCCACGCTACACTTTATCTTTTTGAAAATGCAGACCTTTTACATCACAACTCCGATCTATTACGCCAACAGCCTGCCGCATTTGGGCCATCTGTATTCGACGATCGTGGCGGACGCCATCAATCGTTACAAACGGCAGCGCGGTTTCGACACGTATTTTCTAACGGGAACCGACGAGCACGGCATCAACATCCAACGATCTGCTGAAAAGAATAACCGCACCAACCAGGAGCAGGTCGACCATATTTCCGGCGAGCTGAAGCGGATGTTCCACGACTTTCACATTGACGGCGAGAGCGGCGGGTACGATATCTTCATGCGGACGACCGAGCCCTTTCATTACGAAGGTGTCCGTCATCTTTGGCGCGAGATCGCGAAAAGCAAGACGCCGAAAGGAAACGCCCCGATCTACAAGGGCTTTTACGAAGGCTGGTTCTGCGCTCCGTGCGCCGCCTATAAAAGCGAGGACGAATACTACATTCCCGACGGTTCCGAAATTCCTTATTGTGTGATCCACGAACGGCCGTTGGACAAGGTATCGGAGGAAAGCTATTTCTTCCGATTATCGGATTACGGCGATTATCTCGAAAATTTGATCGAATCTGACAAAGGTTTGGTCCGCCCCGACGCCCGGCGAAACGAGGTGCTTTCGTTTATCCGCGGCGGGTTGCAGGACCTGTCGATCAGTCGCGAGCGGTCTTCGGTTTCGTGGGGCGTTCCGGTGCCGGACGACGAGAACCACGTGATGTACGTCTGGCTCGACGCCTTGTCGAACTACATAACTGCGCTCGGTTACGGCAATAGTGAAAAGACCGGCCTCGAAAAGTATTGGCCGAATGCGATGCATATTGTCGGCAAGGACATTTTGCGCTTTCACACGGTTTACTGGATGTCGTTCCTCCATGCCGCCGGGATAAAGCCGCCGAAGGTTGTTTATGCTCACGGCATGTGGCTCGACGCAGATGGACGAAAGATGGGCAAAACATTGGGGAATGTTATCGAAGTTGATGTTCTGCATGAACATTTTCAGGTCGATGCATTGCGGTATTTCCTCCTTCGCGAAATGGTATTCGGCCAGGACGGCAAGTTCGGATACGAAAACCTGATCGACCGTGCGAATTCGGACCTCGCCAGCGGCCTCGGCAATCTGTCGAGCCGGACATTCTCAATGATCACCAAATACCGCGACGGGCTCGTCCCAAGCGGGAAGATCGCTGAGGAGAACTATTTACTGGCCCGGCGTGCCGGCCTCGACCCGGACGGCGGCGAGATCGTCTCGGTGATCGAGCACGCACGGGACGAGTTTATCCGGCGGTTCGATAATTTCGAATTCAGCCAAGCGCTTGAAACGATCTGGACCGTCATCGCCCGCATCGACAAGATGATCTCAGATTGCAAGCCGTGGGACCTCGCGAAAGACGAAAAACAGGCCGAGACGTTAAATGCCGTGCTGTACCGTGCGACCGAAACGCTGCGATGGCTATCGGTTCTGCTTTACCCGGTAATGCCCGAGGCGTCCGGGAAAATATACGAACAGATCGGTTTGACCGGCGATGTGTCGACGATCGACCCCGCAAGTCTTAAGTGGGCCGAAACGCCCGCAGGTACAAAAATAGGAACGACCGAGGCAATATTTCCGCGAATCGATAAGAACAAAGTTATGAGCGAGATAAAGGAACAGTCAGCAGAAAACGGACGCGAATCAGAAGAACCGGCGGTCGCGTCCCCTGAAACCGCGGCCGCGACAGGCGTCCAACCGACGGCAGACGCGGCTCCGGCCGAGGACGAGAACTTCATCACGATCGATGATTTTCTAAAAGTCGAGCTCCGCGTCGGCGAGATAAAGGTCGCCGAACTCATCCCGAAAGCCGATAAACTTCTGCGATTCGAGATCGACCTCGGCGAAGAAAAACCGCGCCAGATACTCGCCGGGCTCGCCGAATACTACGACCCCGAAAAACTGATCGGCCGCAAAGTTGTCGTAGTCGCCAACCTCAAACCCCGAAAAATGCGAGGCCTCGAATCCCAAGGCATGATCTGCGCCGCATCGCTCGGCGAAGAAGACACGCCGGCTCTCGCAAGCTTTTTAGAGGACGTTAAGGTCGGAGCTAGGTTGAAGTAGCACTTAGTTGAAAGAATGTCGGTAAACCCACGAATGCCTCTGTCGCTCCGAGGAATTGCGTATCTTTTCCTCATTGTTATTGGAGCCGTGGCGGTCTCTTACGTTGTTATTCTAACGGCGGGAATTCAAACGGCGGACTTACAGTACGATGTGGCTATATCGATGATCGTTCTCTTCATTGGCATTTTCTTTTGTCGGGAAAATATCTTGATTGGATTTAAGGCCCGAGCGATCTGGGCTCTCGCCATCGCTGCGGTCACATTTGTGGCGCTTTTCGTAATCGATAACCTTTTTTGAATGCAAGAACGTGCGCTTAACTTTTCCCGTTTCCGTAGGGCAGGAAACCCGTTCTATGCAGTTTGAATGGGATAAAGAAAAGGCGGAAGCTAACTTTTCGAAACATGGCGTTAGTTTCGATGAGGCCAAGACCGTCTTTGACGATTTGTTCAGCGTTGAACTTTTTGATCCGGACCATTCTGACGAAGAAAACTGCTTTCTCATTGTCGGTGAGTCGAATCAGCAGACGCGGCTCATTGTTTCGTATACAGAAAGGGGCAATACGATTAGAATAATTAGTGCCCGATCGTTGACGCATAAGGAAAGACGTGATTATGAATACGGAACCTTTGAATGATGATCTAAGGCCGGAGTACGGCCTGACCAAGTTGAAGGTGAGGCGGGTCGGTGCCGGCCGGAAACTTATGCAGGAAAATGGCGTTCGTCTCGATATGGATGTCGCAAAGGTATTTCCGGACTCCGAATCGGTTAATGAGGCACTGCGATTTTTGATCCGAATCTCGACGGAGCATAAAGGCGAGCTTACGCAAAAGTGACCGACCTCGGATGACACCTGCTACCACGCCCGTTGCCGACCCTTACAGATGTTGATCGATTCGCACTGCCATATCGACGGCGAGCAGTTTGATGCCGATCGTGATGACGTTGTCGCGCGGGCTAGGGCTGCCGGGGTCGTTGCGATGCTGAATGTCGGGACGGGCGACCCGAATACGGATGATTTTCGCAAGGCCGTGGCGGTGGCCGAAAAGTACGACGATGTTTACGCCAGCGTCGGCGTTCACCCGCACGATGCGAAACTCTACGATGACAAGGCCGAAGCTCATCTGATCGACTTGGCAAGGTCGGAAAAAGTTATCGCGTGGGGCGAGATCGGGCTCGATTATTATTACGATCACAGCCCGCGTGACGTGCAGCGGGAAGTGTTTCGTCGGCAGATCCAAACGGCCCGGGAACTAGATCTACCGATCATCATTCACAGCCGTGATGCCGACGACGAGACGGTCGAGATATTGACGGACGAGTGTTCGTACGACGGTTTTCGCGGCGTAATGCACTGTTTTGGCGGCACGCCCGAGATGGCCCGGGCGTTGATGAAAATCGGGTTTTTGATCTCGTTCGCCGGGAATGTAACCTTCAAAAAAGCCGAAAATCTTCGGGACGCCGCACGCATCGTTCCTCTCGACAGACTCTTGGTCGAAACCGACTGCCCGTTCTTGACGCCGATTCCGTTTCGGGGCAATCGAAACGAACCGAGCTTTGTTGTCCACACGGCCGAATTTTTAGCCGAACTGTACGGCATCGAGGTCGAGCAACTCGCTGCGGCGACAACTCAGAATTTCGCCCATCTTTTCCGGATAAAAGTTCCATCCGATGTGTGAAACGCCGTGTTATACTTGGTACAGCCAAGGCCGGAGATTTGAGCCGGAAAAGTTTTTTGAGAATTTGTCCAAAATTGCGTTGGTTAACGAGGCAAGTTCAATAGGAGCAACAGTTTGCGTGTCCCGTTTACGTTCGGGACAGCAGCGGGACAAGGCCGGGACAGTGCGTGGGACGGGACAACACTCTCGCATCCAAAAGTGATTCGTGATGCCGCAGCTAATATGTGGCACTATACAAATATGGCAAAGGAAAATTCATTCGATATCGTTTCGAAAACGGACTACGCAGAGATAACAAACGCTCTGAATCAGACCAACAAAGAGATCTCTCAGCGTTTCGATTTTAAGGGGAGCAAAGCGGCGGCAGTGCTACAGGACAAGGACCTGCTGCTTACTGCCGAAGACGATACGCGGCTTCGCAATATGAACGACATTCTGCAGGGCAAGCTGCTTAAACGCGGTATCTCGCTCAAGGCTCTGGACTATCAGAAAAGCGAGCCCGCGGCCGGCGGGACGCTCCGTCAGGTCGTAAAGATCCAGCAGGGAATCCCGATCGAGAAGGCGAAAGAGGTCGTGAAATTCATAAAGGATTCGAAAATGAAGGTGCAAGCGTCGATACAGGGCGAGACCGTTCGTATTTCGGGTAAGGACCGCGACACACTGCAGGAAGTGATCGCCGCACTCAAAGGCAATGATTTCGGCATCGACATGCAGTTTGATAATTACCGCTCCAATTAAACTCCGCCTAAATGCAGACGTTCGCACAAGTTAAAGAAGAGCTCCTGCCGCACATCGCCGCCCGCAAGATCTTCGGTTTGATCAAGCCCGAGATGGTACTGGTCGAGGCCGAGTACGAGCGTCAGGCACGTTCGAACGTCCAGGTGATCAATTATCTGGGCGATTACCTTCGTGCATCGGGCGGGAAGCGGGTGCGGCCGGCGTTGGTGGTCTTGGCAAACTACGCGGTGGGTGGCACGGGGCGAAACGATAACGTGATACGGCTCGCGACGGTTATGGAGATGCTTCATACCGCGACGCTGGTTCACGACGACATCATCGATAACGCCGACATTCGCCGCAGCCGTCCGTCGGTAAATGCGAGGTTCGGCAATCAGGCGGCGGTGTTGATGGGCGACTGGCTTTACATGTCGGCTTTCGAAACGTCGCTTCAGGAGAGATCGCTCGAGATCCTCGATATACTCACCAAGCTCACGCGGAAGATGACAGAAGGCGAGCTGATCCAGTTGACGATGATCGGAAACGCCGAGATCCAGCAGGAACAGTACTTCGATATATTGCGTAGAAAAACAGCGTATCTTTTCGCCGGATGTACGGAGATCGGCGCGATCAGCGGCGGAGCATCGCCCGAGGCTCAGGCGGCGCTTCGCGATTACGGGATGAATCTCGGCATCGCGTTCCAACTCGCTGACGATCTGCTCGATTTCACTTCGACCGAGGACGCGTTGGGAAAAGCAGCCGGGGCCGACCTGCTCGAGGGCAAGATCACGTTGCCGCTGATACTGCTTTTGAATTCCGAGCCGTCGCTCAAATCCACGCTCGAGGCGATCATGTTCGACGGCAAGTATGGCGAAAGTTCAAGAGAGTTTTTATCGGACAAGCTCGACGAGCATAAAACCTTGGATAAGATAAGGTTGATCGCCCTCTCGTACGCCGAAAAGGCGAGGAAAAATCTTGAAGTTTTACCTAAAACAGAGTATTGTTCTGCACTGGATGAGATTCCGAGTTTTGTCATCGGCAGAAACAGTTAAGGCCGGAAATACAATCCACCGAATTACGGCGGCATAACTGTAACCTCATATAGATCAACATGCTGGACGAGAATCTTATAGCAACACTTGAGCAAAGTCTTCGGCAAACGCGGAACGCTCAGAACCGGCTAATGGGCCGCCTTCGCGAAGTCGAAGGCGAATCCGATCGCCTACGCGAAGAGATCCAGGCTCTCGAAAACAGTGCTGCGCAGACCGAGAATGCTATCGACAGCTTGTTGGTTACAATGCGTTCCGGCCATCGGATCCTCAATATCGGAAAGTCGATGCGGATCGAGGACGATTACGACCGCGTTCCCGACAGCCGCCGTGAACCGGCACGCCGCACGTCGGCACCGGTACCCAAAACCACATCTCATTCGCGGACAAGTTCGATCTCCTATATTAATCAGGGCCAGAACCATTCCCGCGGCGTGCCGATGCGTACGCATAACACCGAAGCGATTAGTCACCGCTTTGCCGATCGTACGATCACACAGGCTTGCACGTTGCTGCTTCGCGAGGCGGGCGGTCCGCTCCATGTTAACGAGCTTTATAATTTGCTCGTCGCCGGCGGAATGGAATTCAAGGGAAATAACCCGACGATCTCGGTCGCCGTTTCGCTAAACCGAAACCGTCGGTTTCGCAAGGTCGACCCGGGGACGTTCGATCTCGTGATGCGCGAGGCATCGCAGGCGGCGTCGTAACTCACCGGTCGAGCCAATTCTAGTCGGATCAACGACTTGGACGTCTGTTGGTCCGGCTTTTACCGCTTGTTTTCTTGCTTGAACCGTTTTAATATTCGGGAAATCGATTTTCCGGCAGAAAGCCGTGACTGCATTCAATATGAAAAACTTCGTAATAAGTGTGACATTTTTGGCCGTTGTTTTGAGCGCTTCGGCAACAATGTTCGGTCAAAAAGTGCGGCTGCGTTCGCAGATAGCCCCGAATTGTACACAGGTGCGGGCGACTGCGGGATGGAAATTCGCCGATATTTTCGCTGACGGGAATATTGCCGTGCAGGGAAGTTACGGCTGCAACGGCGCGTTTATTTACGATATTTCGAATCCCGACAGTCCGACTCTTGCCTCTTGGTATAATCCCGGAAACAATCAGCAATTTTTAGAAGCGATCGTTGTCGGCAATCGCGGGTATTTTGGGAGCGGCATCGGGAACGGCGGAGTTCACATCGTCGACCTCACCGATCCGTATCAGCCTGTACTGCTCGGCGTTGTCGACTCGACACACGGAAGCGGCCACAACCTGATCCACGAGATGATGGTGTTCAGTCAGGACGGCCAGACGTACCTTTTGGAGAATTACAATCAAGCCAGCAGCTCGACTAAGATCCTGAAATTCATTAATGTGACCAACCCCGCGGCTCCGGTTTTGAAATGGGACCTTTCGCCGACCGACGTGACATGGGTGCACGCAATGCACATTCGCGGCAACAAGTTGTATACGTCCGGTTGGGGCGGCAGGATCGAGATCTACGATCTGGCCGGGCTTGCCACACAGGCTCCGAGGCTATTGGGAACTATTCAGGGCAGCAGCACAAATCACAGCTCGTGGACTAGTGAAGACGGCAATTATCTGTTTTCGTGCCGCGAGACGTTCGATGGTGACCTCCGCGTCTACGATGTTCGCAACCCGGCCCAGCCGCTCCTAGTCCGTACGATCAAAGCGGCCGACCTCAATCTCAATGCGGTAACACCCCACAATCCGGTCGTGATGGGGAACAAGCTCTACATCTCCTGGTATCAGGCGGGTGTTCAGGTTTTTGACATTACCGACCCGACAAATCCGAGAAGGATCGGTCAGTACGACACATTCACGCCGGCGTTCGCTCCGACCGAATCCGAAGTGGCGGCACTCAGGGACGCCGGACCGCTCGATATGATCTGCGGCGGCTCAAACCTGCAAAACGTTCTGCCGAGCACTTATAACGGTGATTGGGCCGTCTATCCGTTCCTCGGCGAAAACAAAGTGCTCGCGGGCGACCTGACATCGGGCCTTCTTGTTCTGGATGTCACGGCGGTGAACACGAACCCCAAAAATACCGTTTCGGATTTCGACGGCGACGGCCGCACGGACCTTTCGACGTATACTCCCTCGACCGGCGCCTGGAGCGTCGAAGCAAGTTCTACATCGACTACAACAATTACAAGTTGGGGCTTACCAACCGACATAATCGCACCGGGCGATTACGACGGCGACGGGAAGTCTGACCGTGCCGTCTACCGGCCGTCGACCGGGATGTGGTGGATCTTGATGAGTTCGAACGGTACATGGTCTGGTGTGCGTTTCGGCGCTGACGGCGATATCCCGATGGCGGCTGACTACGATGCGGACGGTAAGGCCGATGTCGCGGTTTGGCGGCCTTCGAACGGCTACTGGTACATCCAACAGAGCACTTTGGGGCTTCGCATTTTACAGTGGGGAAGCAGCACGGATAAGCCGATCGTTGCCGATTTCGAGGGCGACGGGAAGGCCGATCCTGCCGTGTTCCGTCCGTCGACCGGCGGTTGGTACATCGTTCAGAGTTCTTCGTCGCTGCCGATCTTTGCGACGTTCGGAACTAACGGTGACAAGCCAGTTTCCGGCGACTTCACGGGTGACGGGCGGGCCGACTTCGCGGTGTTTCGGCCTTCGACGGGTATCTGGTACATACTTGACGGTGCGACACAGGCATTTACCGGGATTCGATTTGGGACTGACGAAGATATTCCGGTCGCCGCCGATTTTGACGGTGACGGAAAGTCCGACATCGCCGTTTTCAGGCCGAGCACGAATTATTGGTATCGCCTGAATAGTTCGGACGGCAGCTTTTTCGCTCGCGGGTTCGGGCAGGACGGCGACCGGCCATCACCGTCGTCGATAAATCCGCAATAAGCTGCGTCTGCATACGACCTAGAAGGCCCGATCTCAAGCGTAAACCTTGACATTGGGCCTTTTGTTTTTATGATGCTTGTATGAAACTGACGCTCACTATAACAAGCGGCACTCTAGCCGGTCGGACGTTCGATCTGGAAACAGGTTTTTTAACCGTCGGCCGCAGCGAGAACTGCAGCGTCCGTTTCGATCCGTCGACGGAGCGGATCGCGTCGAAACAGCATGCCTTCATCGAGGCTCGGCCCGATGGCTATTACCTGACCGACAACGCTAGCACTAATGGAACCTTCCTCAACGGCGAACAAATCGAACGGCACAAACTTAGTTCCGGCGACAACATTCAGTTCGGCCGCAAAGGAGCGACTGCGACGGTTTCGGTAGTGGAGCCCAGCGTATTCGCGCCCGCGGCCGGGGATTTTCGTGAAATGCAGCTACAGCAGTTCCAAGAAGCTGCTCGATCCGCCGAGCCCAATTTTCAGAAATCGATGGCAAACTTCGGACTCGGCAGTATCGAGACCGTTCCCGAGCCGAGCCGAGCCGGCCGGTATGCGGGCATCGGTATCACCATCTTTACCGTCGTTTTTCTATCACTGATCGTTATTGCTATCCTTTTCGCGAGTGTGGGCATTGTGCCTGCTGTGATCGCATCTGTAGTAGCTTTTGTGCCCGCGATACTTTACCTTTTGCCGCTGATCTGGCTTGACCGGTATGACCCCGAACCGCTTTGGCTGCTATCGCTCGCCTTTGCATGGGGTGCACTGGTCGCGGTCATCGCGTCGTTCGTCATCAACACCGTTGTCGGTACAGGTATCGCGGTCGTGGTTGGCGGTGCCGAAGGCGCATACTTCGGGAACGTTATCGGAGCCGTAGTATCGGCCCCGGTTTTTGAAGAAGGTTCGAAAGGCATTGGACTTCTCGTACTTCTGATATTCTTCCGCAAATATTTCGATGATATTCTGGATGGGATCGTCTTCGCCGGCGTGATAGCGCTTGGGTTTGCGACCGTTGAGAATGTGATGTACTACGGCACGGCGCTCGGCACGACCGGTATCGGCGGACTGATCATACTGTTCTTCATGCGCGGTATTCTTTCACCGTTCGCCCACGTTACATTTACATCGATGACCGGCATCGGGTGCGGTCTCTCGCGCGAGTCTCACAACAAGGCCGTAAGGATACTCGCTCCGATCTTCGGATATTGCGTCGCGGTGTTTCTCCACGCGTTTTGGAACGGAATGGCAGTCGTGGGTGGGTTCGAATCCTTTCTCGTCGGATATCTCATTCTCGAGATCCCTTTCTTCTTATTAATCGTCGGTTTCGCGTTTTATATAATGCACCGCCAAAACAAGATCCTTCGGGAAATGCTCGCCATTGACGTGGCTCGCGGACTTATACCCGCGGAGCATTTCAATAACGCGGTTTCGGCATTCAAGAGTTCCGGTTGGCTGATCGGCGGATTATTCAGCGGCAAGTACCGGCCGCGAAGCCGGTATTTGCGAGCAATAGGCAAACTGGGGCTCAGTTATTGGCATATTCAGCGTGCCACGGCCGCGCAGGGACAGACCGGAAGTTTTCAGCAGAATCCGATACTGCGTGAGGAAGTCTTGAAGTGGCGCGACAAAGTCGATTGAAAGGGGTCCGTGATGATGTCTCAACAAAAAAGAAGGGCTGCACCAACGCAACCCTTCTTTTTTGATCGAACTTTGGTAGGCCGTGCAGGGATTGAACCTGCGACCCGCGGATTAAGAGTCCGCTGCTCTACCAACTGAGCTAACGACCCAAAGACAAACGGATTATAACAAGCGCGAAGAGCGACTGTAAAGCAAGCTCAATTCAATAGTTTAACAGGTAGTTAAGAGGCGGCCGGCGTGATCGCTGCGGCCGCTGAGGACGATGACGCGCGTCGGTCCGCGGATGAATCCTGCCGTGTTAAAATAGTCTGGTTCAGCCGCCCGATGCTCAAGCAATGAAAGAATGCCCGAAATGTGAGATTTGCTTTCCCGATGAGGTGCTCGTCTGCCCGACGGATCAGACACCGACGCGGCTCTCGCTTCCCGGCGACAGATTGCTGGCCGGGCGGTATCTGCTCGAGCAGCGGATCGGCCGCGGAGCGATGGGACAGGTGTACCTTGCAAAAGATAATAAGTTCGAGAATAGACGCGTCGCGGTCAAAACCGTTCGCCAAGACATTCTAAACAGCGATGACCTGCAGGAAGGTGAGGCGATCGTGCGGTTCGAACGTGAGGCCCAGGCCGCTGCTTCGATCCAGCATCCGAACACGGTGAGCGTTACCGATTTTGGCGAGAGTGAGGAAGGCGTCTTTTATCTCGTGATGGAATATGTCGAGGGCGAAACGCTACACAGACTTCTTCGTCGTGAGGGAACTCTGCCCGTGAAGCGTGCCGTCAGCCTTCTTCGCCAGATCTCAGACGGCGTCGAGGCGGCACACGAGATCGGCATACTTCATCGCGACCTTAAGCCCGCGAATATCTTTCTGATGCGAAAGGGCAAATCGGGCGATGGTTTTATTAAGGTCGGCGATTTCGGACTAGCTAAGATCGTATCGCAGACCGTCACGGATTTTAGTTCGAACGCTACGCCTTCGTCGCGCGGTATTATCGGCACGCCTGAATTCATGTCGCCGGAGCAGATGCAGCCAGAAATGGGCGTCGACGCACGCGCCGATCTTTATGCATTGGGCACGATCGCATATCTGATGCTCGGCGGAAAGACGCCGTTCACGGGCGATATGATGCAGCTGGTGATGCAGAAGATCATGCATAAGCCACCGCTGCTTTCCACACTTCGGACGGACGTTCCGGCGGATGTCGAGCGAGTGATAATGCAATCGCTCGAGATCGACCCGGGCAACCGGCCATCGAGCGTGACGGAGTGGATCGAAATGCTCGAAGGTGCGTCGGCCGACGTGAACGACGTCCGGCGTGCCGGCGTGTCGCGTCTGGTCGTGCTCGGCCCGCCGAATGCCGAGGTTTATGTGAACGACGAACGGAAGGCGAGCATCGGCAGCTCGGGCCGCGTCGTTCTCAGCGATGTTCCGGTGGGACAGCATATCCTGAGAGTGGCACGGGCCGGTGATCGCGACGACGAACGCGTTATCGAGATCCGCGAAGACGGCAACGAGCAGGTCATTCAATCGCAATTGCAAAATAATCGTGAGTCGGGAAGTCAGCCGTCGTCATCGCAGGGATACGACAGCAGCGGCGCATCGAGCGTCATGCCCGGAATCGTCGGGTGCACAAACTGCGGGTCCCGATTCGCCGAGGGCGTTCGGTTCTGCGGTCGGTGCGGTAATCGGTCGTTCGCGATGATAAGCCCGGGTGATATGCCAGGATCATTTCCTTGTCCGCGGTGTTCGACGCCGCTGCCGCAGAATTCGCGATTTTGCGGCCGATGCGGGTTGAGCATCAGCAAGCCGCCGCAAGCGTTCGACAGCCGTCCGGCAAATTTCGTTTCGCGCCAAGAATCTATACCGTCTCAGGCCGAACGTGTTTGCGGCCGCTGCGGCGGGGCATTTCCGGCAAATATCCGTTTCTGCGGCCGCTGTGGGAACAATCTCTACTGAACGTCGTAATCCATTCCATTGGTACCGCGTGAAAACGAAGTCGCATTTCGAAATGCATATGTCTATAATGTTCTGCGGCTCACCGCCGTGGTCGTCTAAACACGTTCAGCAAATATGAAGATCTGCCCAAACTGCCGGCGAACCTACGCCGATGACGGATTAAACTTCTGTCTTGAGGACGGAACGATGCTGGCATTTGCTCCGGCCGGTGCTCCGCCGACAGTGGTGATGGGTCAGGCTCCGCCAACCGATTCGCGTACCGCAACGCCTGTGCACATCGCGCCGCAGAACGCGAATAACACCCCTCATCAATATTCGATGAAACCAAAAAAGTCATCGAAGACATGGCTTTGGGTAGTCGGAATACTTGGCATTCTCGTCCTGGCCTGCGGTGGAGGAATTGCCGCGCTAGTTGGGTACGTTGCTACACATCCGGAACTTGCCGAAAACGATTCGCCTCGCGCGTCCAATAAAAACGTTGTTGTGGGCAATAAAACGTCCGCGGTGCCTTCGGCATCGGCTTCGCCGTCACCTTCGCCCTCACCGTTTTCTTCCGACGATTTCGATACGCTTGATTTGTCGGAATGGGTTAAAGACAATTCACTCTGGGGCAATACGGAATTTACGGACGGCGAGTTCGTAATGAGTTCGAAGCAAAAAGGCTATTATTATGTCCTCGTCGCCCCGGAAGGCTACACGACCGAAGGAGCAACGACCCGGGTCACACTAAGAAATATCGACAACGCGGTGTCGAGCATGGGTTACGGCCTGGTCTTTCACAGTAACCCCGAACCCCTGACCGACGACTACGCGTTCCTGATCGATACAAAACGAAAGAAATATCGCGTCGTTCGCCACCAACCGGAAAAAGAAACGACTATACTTGGTTGGACGAGTTCACCGCTCATAAAAGAGGGCACCAGTGAAAATATTCTCGAAACCCGCGACTCTGCCGGCACTGCAGAGTTGTACATCAACGGCCAACTCGCGACTTCGGTTAAAACACCAAACGCATACAAGAACGGCGTTCCCGGCCTTTATTCCGGTGATGCGGCTCGGATAGGGTTCAAGGACCTGCAGGTAAAGAAATAGTTTGTTCTCGATCGCATTGTTATGAAGAAATGTCCCCGATGCGGCCAGGTATACCCGCAAGGCGATCTCAATTTTTGCCTCAACGACGGCGAACTGCTTACTTACCTGCCGGAGTCAGAATCAGGAGGGGCGACCGGCCGCGGATTCGCGGACGATTCACCGCCGACGTTGGTCATTGACCGATCGAGGACCACAAATCAATCGTGGCAAGCCGCATCACCGCCGGCACCGTGGCAAAGCCAGTCACCCGCTGTCCAAAATCAGCCGTTCGGCCTATCGGCGGTAACAGGTTCGCGAGACCAGACGCTGCCGACGATCTCGCTCGTACTTGGCATCTTTTCGTGTTTTATGGTGTGCTGTGCTGGCGGCATCTGGCTCGGGCTTCCGGCCGCCGTTCTAGGCTACCTCGGTATGCGAAACGCGGACAACGATCCAAACCGCTATAGCGGACGCGGCCTTGCGATCGCCGGAATGGTGATCGGGATCGTTACATTTCTTGCGTCAGTCGTATTTCTTTTGATCGGTTCGGTGAATTGACCGGCTTAGTGGCACGAAACCTGGGAAATCCTTATAATTCTAGCTGATGCGCGTAACACTCCACGTCGTCGCGGGGCCGCAAACCGGACGGGACTTTACTTTCGATCAACATGATACATTCATGATCGGCCGCAGCGAGGATGCTCAATTCTGCCTCCCGCACGACCGGTTCTTCTCTCGCCATCACTGCATTCTCGAGATCGCGCCGCCTCAGGCATTTCTCCGCGACCTGAGCTCGACAAACGGCACGTTCGTAAACGGCATACGCGTCGATACGGCCCATCTCAAGCACGGCGACCGCATACAAGGCGGCGAAACGGTCTTGGAAGTGGAAGTCGCGGCCGACCAGCACGAAATCAGAGATTCGGCATTCCCGATGTCGAATAATACCGAGCCTTCGATCATCACGGTGGCATGCCTGAATTGCGGAGTGCCGGCAAAGACCGAGGCGTCGCGTCCCGATGCTAAGCTGTCGTATGTGTGCGACGCATGTCGCGAGCAGCTTAGAAAAAATCCGCAGCCAATTCCGAATTACCAGATGATCCGCATGCTCGGTCAGGGCGGGATGGGCAGCGTGATGCTTGCCCGGTCGGTTAAGAATGGCCAGGCTGTCGCGATCAAAACTCTCTTGCCCGAGGTGGCGGTGAGCGAGCAGTCTCTGAAACGCTTTATGCGTGAGATCGAGGTCGCGTCGTCGCTGCGGCACAAGAACATCGTCAGCTACATCGAGCACGGTACCCACAACGGAATCGTGTTTCTCGTCACGGAATATGTAATGGGGATGGACGCAGCCAAGCTCGCCGCTAACCGAGGCGGAAAGCTGTCGTACCAAGAGGTCGTTAAGATAATTGAACAGACCCTCGAGGCTCTCGACTTTGCGCACTCGCAGGGATTCGTCCACCGTGACATAAAGGAACAGAATATACTTGTCGACGGCAGCTTCCCGAATTATCTGGCAAAACTCACGGATTTCGGACTTTCAAAAAGTTACAAACAAACCGGGATGAGCGGCGTTACGATGGTCGGTGATGTGGCGGGAACGATAGCATATATGCCACCCGAGCAGGTGCGCGACTTCAAGGAAGTTCGGCCGCCTTCTGATATCTACGGCATCGGCATGACCGCATATAGCCTTCTCACGGGAGCACACGCACTTGACATCAGTCCGAATGCCGGTATATCCGAAACGGTGAAAGCAATATTCGAAAAACCGATAATTCCTATCTTAAAACGGCAGCCGGATGTACCTCTAAAAGTTGCCGCTGTCATCGAAACTGCCCTCGCAAAACAAGTCGAACTGCGATGGCGAACCGCGGGCGAAATGCGTGCGGCATTGCTGAGAGCGGTCGATCAGAATTGAACGCGGAAAAATAACAAATTGTTACCGAAGGCCTGAAAAACCAATTGAGCTTGGAACTTCCTACTATGCCTTCAAATTTTCGAATGCTTTCGGTGATCATTCCGGTTTACAACGAGGAATCGACGATCAATCAGGTGATCGCCAAAGTCTCGGCGGTCGATCTGCCGTTCGAAAAGGAAATAATCGTAGTCGATGACGGATCGACCGACGGTACCGCCAGCCAGCTAGGCTTGATCGAGAAGGCGACAATTCGTCACTTTGTCTCGCCCGAGAATCTAGGCAAAGGATCAGCGGTTCGTATTGGACTCGGCATGGCGAGGGGCGATGTGATCCTTATACAAGACGCCGATCTTGAGTTGGACCCGGCGGAATACCACAGCCTTCTGAAACCTATTTTAGACGGTCGGACAGCAGTGGTTTACGGCTCGCGTTTCCTGCATCAAAATTCCGTAAAGACCACCCGGCGGGTGGCGAACTACTTTCTCACCTACGTTACCAACCTGCTTTATCGCACCAACCTCACCGACATGGAAACGGCGTACAAAGTTTTTACGAGCGACATTGCAAAGAAGTTGACTTTGCATGCAAAACGATTCGAGATCGAGCCCGAACTCACGATCCAGTTTGCGTCGCTTGGATGTGAAATAATTGAGGTGCCGATCACGTACCATCCGCGAACAAGTACGGAAGGAAAGAAGATCAGATGGATCGACGGCCTGAAGGCGCTTTCGACATTGTTACGGTATAAGTTCGTTCCGGGCTGGTTCGCGGCCAAGAGCTACAGCCGCGATGAGTCCTAAGATCAGCCAGATATGCCGCGCGTCCTCGAACGAACCCGTAAGTCCCTGGTAGACGAACGCGCCGACGAACATGCAGCAAAATCCATTCAAGATGATGTTCGTGTCGTCATTATTCGTGCCGCTACAGCATAACGACCAGGTTGAGATCGTCAAAAGCGCAAGCATGAGGATACCAACCAAACCTGTTTGAGCGGCAACGTTGAGCCACATATTGTGGGCGTCGCGCAATATCTGTGATTTCCCCGAAAGGGTCGTGTATGTGACCAGTGCCGCGTCCGTTCCGGCGCCGTTCCCGATGATCGGAGATCGAGAAAAGTTTGAAATAGCATCCCGCCAAACAAGGACCCGGACCGATGGCTCGATCCTGACATTGAGCACGGGAATATCAAGATCACGATCCGTGTTTGGCGTATCGAGCGAAACTATCGAAGCGGAAAGAAAAAATAGAGCTGCAAAAACGGCGCCCGCTAATACCATCGATCGTCTTTGCGGGGACGCAGTTCTGTGAACGAAAAAATACCACAAACCCGCCGAAAGTATGACGCCGCCGATCCCCGGTGAAAGAGTAAAGATTACGGCTATCCACGTTGCCGTAATAAGCACGGTGGCGATTCGCGGGCCGATCCATTCCGATCGCCGAGCGATAAGGATCGCGATCAATCCTACATTTAGGAAATTGCACATCATATTCGCGTTCGCGAATAACGCCTGCACTCTCGGGTAATTGCCGCTTGGCAGACTTCCCAGATGGGATAAAAGAAAATTTGTTTCGCTTGAGTCGAAGCCCGCGTAAAAAAGCGCGACACCTGATAACGCCGCGACGGCGGTCAATGCGGTGCCGACGACTATGGCGACGATTATCCGCTTTGGGTATTGGCGGTCAAGGGCGAGGTTGATCGTCAGCACAGCTATCGCGACGAGGTAAAAAACCCCCGCCAACTTCTCCAGGCTGCGAAGAGAATCGCCTGAAAAGAGCATCGAGACAAAAAACGCCGCGCCATATAGGCCGAAAACAATATATTGCCGATTCCAGACTAACGGGAACTTCCCGAATACGACCCCAGCGGCCGCAATCGCGAAAGTCGCCGCAAATATGAGATCCGCTGGCTGTAATTGCAGTCCGAAAAGGTAAAAGTTGAGCGGCTGAACAAGCGGTATCGAAACCACGTAAACCAAGAACATCCATCGGACGATTTTCAGAAGCATCGGAGTACGTTATTTCGCTTTTTGGTCAGTGTGGTGTTCGCCTCTACAAAGTTTTGGTTACTTTGGAGAGTGACCTCGGGGCATCCGGATCGATGCCCTTTGCCGCGGACAGGTGCGCGGCAAATAGTTGTGCCGGAATTATGAAGGGAATTGGCGACAGAAACTCGTCAATATCGGCGGACATATTTATGGAACGGGTCGCCAGGCGAGCGACCTCCGGGTCGTTGGTGATTGCTAAACTGTCGGCGTGCAGTTCGTGCAATCGGTTGAGCAGATCAACGCTGCTCTGTCGCGTTACGCCGGCTGGTCCGAACAAAATAACAGGGAACCGGCGCTCGACGATCGCCAACGGACCGTGAAAAAAGTCGGCGGACGAAAATCGCTCGGCGACGACGTAACACGTTTCCATCAGCTTCAATGCGAGTTCGTACGCGTTCCCGTAATTCACACCACGCCCGACCACGACACAATTTTCGACGAACACGTATCGCTGAACCTGTTCGATAACCTGTGGTTCCAGTTCGAGCGCCTGTGAGACAAATGCCGGTATTTTGTGATAATCGAGCCGGCGGTCGCCGATCGCCGACGCAAGCATGTAGAACTGCAGCATCTGGCCCGTGTATGTCTTCGTCGCCGCTACCGATTTTTCGCGGCCGGCGTGGATCAGCAGCGTTTCGTCGGCAATTCGCGCCATCGTCGATGAGCCCTCGTTGGTGATCGCCAGCGTGAATGCACCGGCTTCGCGAGCACGCTCAAGGACATGATTAATGTCGCTGCCCTCACCCGACTGGGAAACGCCGATCACGAGAGCTCGTTTGAGCCGGAGTTTAGCGTTGTAGAGAGTAAAAACGGCTGGTGCCGAAAGCGACACAGGAATACCCGTTGTGACTTCAAGCAAATAGCGCCCGAACAACGCGGCGTTATCGGAACTACCGCGAGCGACAAGTACGATCACGTCGATTTCCTTCTGCCTGACAAAATCGCCTATGCGAGTTATCTTTTCCCTTTCCTCGATTATTGTGCGCTCAAGCGCCTGCGGTTGCTCCGCTATTTCGTCCAACATTAATGACATATAGGTATAAACTCGGAAAGATGATAACACCTTTCGAGGCAGCCAGGCATCGCTGCCGAGGGCTCATTTCTTATCTTCAGGACTGACGTCGCCTTCGGTCATTTCGGTTAGCGTTGAATTTATCGCGCCGCCTAAAAGAATCGCCAAACCTGTGAGATACATCCACAGCATAAGTACGATAACGGCGCCAAGCGAACCGTAGGCTTTGTTATATGAATTAAAATAATGAAGATAGGTTCGGAATGCGCCGCTAAGAATGATCCACAGCAGTATTGCGACCACGGCACCGGGGCTGATCCAAACCCAGCGAAATTTGTCGAAGCACGGGACCCAACTGTAAACGATCGCCGTCGCCAAAAGCATAACGAGGAGCAGAGCAACCCATTGCACCGTCACCAACACCCACGGCGAAGTGACCTCGAGGCCGATTGATCCGAAGCCCAGTTGTACAAGTGTCCACCCAGCCGTCACGCCGGCAAGGGCGACTGCGATCAAAATGATAAATCCGAGCGTGAGCACCAGTGACTGTAATTTTGTCGACCACCACGAACGCGATTCCTTCAATTCGTAAACGGAGTTTAGCGTGTTGCGAATGCTGTCGACACCGGCCGACGCCGACCAAAGAGTCACCAACAGGCCGAATGTCAACTTTCCGCCGGAACTGGCTTCGACTATCTCCGCCAGGGTTTTCTGTACCAGATCAAAGGCGGAGCCCGGCATGATCTGCCCGAGATATTGATAGAGCTCAGCCTGAAGACTATTGGTTTTGTTCAGCACCAACCCGAATAAAGTGATGAGAAAAAAGAGCAGAGGGAAAAAGGCAAATGAAAAGTAAAAAGCGATCTGAGCCGCGCGGCTCATAACGTCGGTTTCGACCACCTTTTCGTAAAGCTTATTGGCGAATACTCTCCAACCTTGTCCCCCGAATAATTCCATATAATGCGATTATGCGAGGTGGAAACCGATTGAGCAATAGTTTTCTGATGGGAACGTGATTAAACGGCGGGCTTATAAACGCGTTCAACGCGTCGGTCGACGGAGCAGGTCACCTCGTACGAAATTGTACCGATCGTTTGCGCAATGTCTTCCGCAAAGATCGAAACGCCGTCACCGATGCCGATCAGGACAACTTCGTCACCTTCGTTTACATTGTGAACGTCGGAAACATCAACAATCGTCCAGTCCATCGAAACGCGACCGATAACCGGAGCGTATTTCCCCCGAACGATAACGCGGCCCTCGTTCGACAGTCGTCGACTGTAGCCGTCCTGGTAACCGACCGGGAGCGTCGCAGCTAGTATTTCGCGTTTAGCCCTGAATGTACGTCCATAACCGACCGTTTCACCGGCCGGCACTTTCTTCAGAAATGCGATCTTTGTCCTGAGCGACATAACAGGCCGAAGCTCCGGCTTATCGATCCCTTCCGGTAAGACGTCGCCGCCGAGACCGTAAAGCACGCCGCCGAGTCGCACCATATTTCCGCGTGTTTCCGGGTGCGCGACGGCCCCCGGAGAGTTTGCAAGATCGAGATATGCGGGGTTGTGACCGCGTTCGCGGAACGCCTGGACGGCACTATAAAAACGCTGCATCTGAAGGGAAGTGAATTCGTTTTCGCTCAGGTCGTCCGCCGCGGCGAAGTGAGTCATCATACCTTCGACGCGCAAATGATCGAACCGTTTGAGACGCTCGGCAAAAAGGGAAGCTTCGTCATGCCGAACGCCGATGCGGCCCATGCCAGTGTCGATCTTGACGTGGACAGCGACAACGGTACCCCGCTCTTTCGCCACACGGTTAAGTGACTCCGCCCGATCGCTCTGGTACACGACGGGCGTGAGCCGATTATTCAAGATCAAGGATTCCTGTCCCGGCCAGAACCCGCCGAGACAAAGGATCAATTTGCGAATGCCCGATTGTCGCAACTCGACACCTTCTTCCGGCAGGGCAACGCCAAACCAATCGACACCCTCGGACTCGAGTCTCCTGGCACAGGGTACTGAACCATGGCCGTATGCGTCGGCCTTCACAACCGCCATGTATTTGACAGAATTTCCAACAAAGGATCGAACCGAGTTAAAGTTAAACGCGAGGTTGTCTAGGTCGATTTCGGCCCAGGTCGGCCGATGGATCTGAATGTTATTCATTAACATTGTGTGTCAAACGAGGAAGCATATCGTAACTGCAACTAATAAAGAAGTTAGAGCTAAGGTTGTGTTTTTACTTTAAGAGTCTGTGATTCGACCGTTAAAGTAAATTCTAGAGTGGTATGTTGCCATGTTTCTTAGGCGGATTAGTGTCTCGCTTGTTCTGCAGCATGGACAATGCACGAATCAGTTTGGGACGCGTTGACGCAGGGTCAATGACCTCGTCTATATAGCCTCGCTCCGCCGCGACATACGGGTTTGCAAACTTGTCTTGAAATTCGGCGACCTTTGTTTTTCGGAAATCCTCGCCATGTTCCGCTATCTCTTTTCGCATCAGCACCCCGACAGCTCCTTCCGCGCCCATAACGGCGATCTCGGCTGTCGGATACGCAAAGTTGACGTCTGTTCTGATGTGCTTCGAGGCCATCACGCAATAGGCACCGCCGTATGCCTTTCTCGTAATAACCGTGATCTTGGGTACGGTAGCCTCGGCAAAGGCGAAGAGCAGTTTGGCTCCGTGGCGTATGATGCCGAGGTGTTCCTGATTCACGCCCGGCAGAAACCCGGGAACATCTTCGAACGTGATCAGCGGAATGTTAAAACAGTCACAGAACCGGACAAACCGTGCCGCTTTTACCGAAGCATCGATATCCAATACGCCTGCGAGAAACGCCGGCTGATTCGCCACGACCCCCACGGAGTAGCCGCCCAGCCGCGTAAACCCGACAACGATATTCGGCGCGTAACGCTCCTGAACTTCAAAGAAATAGCCGTCGTCCGCGACGCGGTGAATAATGTCGCGAATGTCGTAGGGCTGGCTCGGCGATTCGGGAACTATCGTTCTCAGTGCTTCGTCGGCCCGGGTGATCGGGTCGTTAGTAGGCACGAACGGCGGATCATCCATGTTATTTGACGGGATAAACGAGATCAGCTCACGTGTTATCCGCAACGCGTGCTCGTCCGAATCGGCCGCGAAATGTGCCACACCCGACTTGGTATTGTGCGTCATCGCTCCGCCCAGTTCTTCTTTGGTAACTTCTTCGTGTGTGACTGTCTTGATGACGTCCGGACCCGTGATGAACATATATGATGTGTCCTTTACCATCACGTTAAAGTCCGTGATCGCAGGCGAATAGACCGCGCCGCCGGCACATGGGCCGAGAATGCAGCTGATCTGCGGAATCACACCGCTGGCGAGCGTATTTCGCAGAAAGATGTCCGCATATCCGCCAAGGCTGACAACGCCCTCCTGAATTCGTGCGCCGCCGCTGTCGTTAAGGCCGACGACCGGAGCTCCGACCTTCATCGCGAGATCCATGATCTTGCAGATCTTCTGAGCATGCGTCTCGGACAGCGAGCCGCCGAAAACCGTGAAATCCTGGGCGAAAACAAATACCTCGCGTCCGTCGACCAAGCCATGACCGGTGACAACACCGTCACCGGGATACTTTTGCATGTCCAGCCCGAAGTCGGTCGAGCGATGAACGACGAACTTATCGAACTCCTCGAAACTGCCCTCGTCGAGAAAAAAGTCGATACGCTCGCGGGCGGTCATCTTGCCGCCCGCCCGCTGTTTTGCAAGCCTTTCCGACCCGCCGCCCTGCTCAGCGAGCTTAGACTTTTCTTTGAGAATTTCGAGTTTGCTAGTTACGCGTGATTCAGATTGCATAGAGTGATAATTAAATTGATGTGGATGAATCAAAAGTCTATAGGTCAGCCAGTTCCTTTTCAACCTCACCAAAGAGACGCATGCGGAGGCTTGCGATAAGCGACTCCGACCGGCGGATGTCTTCGTTCAGCCGGTCGATGGCAATCTGTAGCTGATCGACCGTGTTCGAGAGTTCTTGCCGTTCTTTTTGCAGTGCCGTCCTACGAGATTCGCGAAGTTCGGTGGCGTCGAGGGTGCCGCGGAGAGCCACGTACCGATCGAGACTCTGCGGGAGTAAATTATCGTTTACCATTGCGAGCTGGAGCCTGAGCCGCGACTGCCGCTCGAGGTGATCGAGGCGCTGCTTTTGCGCGCTGATGAAGCTTGTTTCCGTTCGGGTCAAAACCTCGAGAGCGAAGAGCAGCTTTTGCTGGCGTTCGGAAAGTTTAAGACCTTGATTGCTCGAAAAGTTTGTAAAGAACTTAGATAGGTTTCGATTCAGCTCTTCGACCGACCGACTGATGCGCGAAATATCACCGGACATCGTATCGTTCGGCATCGTGGTTGCCGGAGCCGGCCCACTGTAGTTCGGAGCCGGAAGCTCCCGAGTTGTTTGAGCAAAACTGCGAAACTGAAAAACGATACAGATCACGATCACCGCGAGCAAAATGTGTTTCATGTTCACTCCAATTTCTGCAAAATCCGAGAGGCGAAGCCGATTGCTGTTAAATTTAACGACAGTGTAACCCACTTTTGCTTCGCTGCGAGAATGGATAGGGTCAGACCCGTCTCGCCAATTTGGCCTGTCGATGCTAAAACTGTTCGGTGATGGAAGAAATTCATTTGATCACGAGCCGCGACAACGCAAAGATAAAACACGCCAAGGGCGTCCGCGACGGCCGCGATGAAACGCAGATCTTTATCGAGGGCGTGCGGCTGGCCGAAGAAGCTCTGTGTTCACCGTTGCGGTGCCGTGAGGCGTTCGTGTCCGAAGCAATGATCAGCGGCGAGAAGATCGACGCCATCATCAATGCGCTGCGGAATTCGGGTGCGATCGTGTACAAGATCAACGCTAAGACCGCAGATTCATTATCCGATACGAAAAATGGACAGGGAATCGTGGTGCTCGCCGACCGACCGAGGCAGCCTTCGCTCCGCGAGCTGATACCTATCGAGGGCGTCGGAATTCCGACAGTCATATTCCTCGAAAAAGTAAATAACCCGGCCAATCTGGGTGCCGTAATCCGCACAGCCGAGGCAGCCGGTGCGGCGGGTCTGATAATTTCCGAGGGTTCGGCAGATCCATACTCGCCTAAGTCTCTGCGTGCGTCGATGGGATCGGCATTCAGGCTGCCGATGATGACCGGGACGGAGCTGAATGAGGTGCAGGCGTGGTCGAAAGCGTGCGGATTGATATCAACAGCCGCCGATATCTCAGCTTCAAACTCGCACACCCGTACCGACTGGGGAATGCCGCGACTGCTTGTTCTGGGTTCCGAGGCTCATGGCCTGGATGCGGCGGTGATCGACCAAATGGACGAGTTGACCTCGATAGAAATGGACAACGGTGTAGAGAGCCTGAACCTCGCTGTCGCAAGCGGGATCATTCTCTTCGAAGCCAAACGCCAAAACCTCGATTCGTGACAACTATCTCACCGGCACGGCGTTCGCGGCCGCGTTAACATTGGCGTTCGCAGTGTTTGCAGCCGCAATTTCTCTGGCAAAGGCCTCGGCAGCCCCCGGAGTTTCGATCAATGCCAACGCCATGGCGATCTCGGCAGCAAGCGTTTTCGAGTTTTTAGGGTCGGCCTGCGCCATTCGGTTGCGAGCCTCCATAAACGCACGCTTGGCTTCCCAATTTTTACCCGTTAGAAGAAACGCTCGGCCCATAAGGAAGTAATCTTCAGGGACCTGCGGGCTCGCTGCGTTCGCGGTGATGAACGCCGCCGGGTCCCGGTCGATCAGCCTTCTACTTTCTTCAAAGGCCGTCAGGGAAATATCGGGGCTCTTTTCCACCATTACGGGCGGAGCCTCAGGAACGGGCGGCGGCGGTACGAATAAATAGTAAGCTCCCGCACCGAGAACGGCTCCGAGAAGTATCAAAGCCACCGACGAAATAATTCTCGAAAACGAACTGCCGCCAGTGTTCGCAGGTCGGACGAATGCAAGTTCGGGCTCGGGCAAAACGTGCCTCGGAGCGATTGCGGGTGCCGCGGGAAGTTCGATCGTCGATGACGTATATTCGCCCGGCCCGGTGCCGTCGGCCGAAGAGTTTCCGGCCGAAAGTTCATCGGAAAGATAAGACTCGTCGTCCAACTTTTCTTCATCTTCCGGTACGGCAAGATCTTCGAACGTTTCGCCGTCTTCCGTCTGGTCTTGCGGTGGCCGAGCTGTCGCAATAGTGTCCTGCTCTAGGTCTTCGACCTCGAGCAGATCGGCACTCGCTAACATCTCCTCATCATTGTGAATGAATCCCGTGGTCCGAGGCACCTGAACGACCACGGCAGTCAGGTTGTCTTCGGCGCCGCGCTCGTAGCAGATCTCTTTTAGACGCTGCGTGACGGCCCGCGGGTCGTCGTACAAACCAAGGAGTTCTTCTAATTCGCGGTCGGGAATGTGCCGCGTGATGCCGTCGGAACAAAGCAAGAACGTCGTTCCCGGCTCGACCAACATCGTTTTCAACTCGACCTCGACGCTATCCTCGGCCCCTAGAGCACGGCTGATAATGTTGCGGCTCGGGTGATTCAGCGCTTGTTCGGCGGTCATTCGGCCGGCCCGCACTTCTTCCTCGACCACAGAGTGGTCGGCAGTCTCCCGATTTAACGTGCCTCGTGGGTCGATCCGGTACAAACGTGAGTCTCCGACGTGGCCGATCGTAGCGACATCGCCCGAAACCTGTAATGCGACCACTGTGGTCGCCATTGAGGCAAGCTGTGGCAGATCGGCGGCCATTTGAAAGATCGCTCCGTTAGCACGTTCAAGTGCGATTTTCATAACCTGTTCAGCATCAGAGTTTAGCGGTTGATTGTTAAATGCTTCCGCGAGGATCTCGACCGCCATTTGCGAAGCGACGTCGCCGGCTTGGGCCCCGCCGACTCCATCCGCAACGGCGAAAAGTCCGAGCGTGGCCAATTCGAGGAATGAATCCTCATTTTGCGGCCTTTTTTCGCTCAATCCGCGGTCCGAAACGGCCGCGGAGGTTAAATTCAATTTTTTCTCTGTCTGCATTTACTGTCTCCAAAATCAGAGAGTGCCGGTCGACCAAATACTTATAGCGAAATAAGTTAAGATAATTAACTTATTGAAGCGCATTAACGGCATTTTGCTGTCGATCGATCGCGTTTCTGTGCGAAAACGCCATCAGCATCCCGAGCATTACAAAACTAGTGATCAGCGAAAAGCCGCCATGACTTACAAATGGAAGAGTTATCCCTGTCATAGGGAGAGCCCGCGTGATTCCACCGATGTTAACAAGTGCCTGAAAGCCGATGAACGCAGCAAGGCCGATCGAGCAAAGCTTGCTGAACATGTCGCGGGAGTCTAAAGCTGTTTTAACGCCTGCACTTACGAGCACGATCAGGGCCAAGGTTATCAACAAACCTCCGAAAAGTCCAAGTTCTTCGGCAAGAGCAGCGAATACGTAATCGGAGTCCGCCACTGGGATCAATTCCGGGTAGCCAAGCCCGAGCCCGCGTCCCGAAGTACCGCCCGACGCTAGCCCGAACGTCGCCTGTGCCGGCTGGAACGCGAGTATGTCGAACCAGGCGTCGATATTGATAGTTTTTTGAAGCTCCGGATCGTCTTCGAGCATCTGCGGGAGGCTCGGGTCCTTTTCGACGAGCTTTTTGTAATAGTCGTCGTAATCATTTTTCCACCACGCGGTATCGGGCGACGGCGGATTGAAGCCGTCAAGCCACAAGTGGAAACGCTGCTGGATCCGCGACGGCAGGATCGTCTTGACCGGCCGGGCGAGCGTGGGAAGCAGCGGTATCTTCTCCTGCGTTGTCTCCGGCAATGCTCCGACGATTAGAACGCCGACGATAAGGAGGACGCTGCCGATCATCACGAAGCGCTGCGAAAAACGCCGCACCGCGATCAGGTAAAGCGTTGCGTAGACGGCACTAAAAACCATCATCTGGCCAAAGTCTTTCAGCACAAAAAACGGCACGAACGGCAGCATGGCCATAAAGACGAGTGGAACGACGTCCTTAGCGCGCGGCACGCCCCAATATGTCCGTGCGAGGTTCTTGTAGAGCACCGCGAGAATCGCCGCAAAACCGATCAAAAACGGAATCTTCGACGGCTCCCACGGTGTCATATTGCCGATCGATTTACCGGCCTTCGAGGTAATTGCGGCGACAAAGAGCGGGCCTAAAGTCAGCAGCACGATCAGGAATCCATTCTTCTGAAGCAGTTCCAGAACGCGTTCTCTTCGCAGAAGCAGGAATGCGGCGATCATCGCGAATATCCCGAGCAGCGGATTGATGGTACGCCCCGAGAACAACACCGTGGTCCACGTATCGTCGGGCGGCCGCGGCGTTTCGCTCGAGAGGTCGACCGGGGTTGGCGGCGTTGCCGGCAGGCCCATCATCTGTTTCTTATCGGCTGAATAGTTATCCTGAATGTAATGTCGCTGCAGAGTGTGGATCTTTTCCTGGCGGGCTTCGGCTTTGTCTTTGCGCGATACATACTCTGGGTCGCTGAAAAGCCGATATTGAATGGTTAGTCCGATCGAAAAGAGAAGAACGGCCGAAGTATAGATTGTCCAATTGCCCTGAAAGTGACCGAATTTCTTTAGGAATACAGGAACTAGAGCAAGGATCGAGAGAATCCCTATGTTTCTGAACGCAGTCAGCGGCGACGTTTCGTAACCGCGAATCAGCCCGCCGTAATAAATTGAATAGTGCGAGATCGCGGTTAGCACGACGATCAATGCGAGTATGAAAAAATGCGATGAGGTGCGGTTCTTCATCTATCCGTTCGAGCGTGTTTTCTTCTTCGGTCTTTCGGCAGGCGCGGGTGCGGCCTTTGGCCTGTAATTTTCACCCAGCAGCCCGAGTTCGCGTGCCTTCAGAATCACGTTCGCGGCGATCGGTGCGGCTGTTCGAGCGCCATATCCGCCGCCTTCGACGACGACTGCGATAGCGACTTGCGGGCGTTCGAGCGGGGCGATCGTGATGAACCAGCTGTCTGTTCGTTCGTACATCACCGGAGCGTCATATTCGACAAGCTTTCCATTTGCGTCCCTGCGTTTCTGTTTTACGGTGCGGAGGCGGCCAGTCTTTTCATCGTAGAGCGGCGCCTGCTTCTCGGCCGTTCCGGTCTTGCCGCCCGTCCTAATTCCGGTACCCGCGAGCTTCGACGACAACACAACGCCTGTGCCGCCTTGTTCCTCGGTAACGGTGGACATTATCGATCTGATAGCGGCAGCCTGCTGCGGCGATAGCACCTGTGCGAACATCTGCGGCGGCAGATCGAACTCGATCTTGGGTTTCATCAGTTTCCCTTCCATATTTCCGGGAATCGCTGCGATGAGTGCCATCTGAAACGGTGTCATTTGTCCCGCGTACCCTTGTCCCATCCCTTCGAGCCCGAGGTCGAAAAGGGAAATGTCCTTGCCGAGAACGATCGTCGACTGCTGAGGAGCGAGAGCACTCGCGATCGCGGGGTTACTAGTGTTGAGAATATTCGGAAAGAACTTTTGCATCAGTGCGTCCTGAGGTTCATCGACCGCTCCAAGGCCCGCGACGTTCGCGGTCTCCCGAAGGCGTTCGCGTCCGAGCTCGATCGCCAACTGCGCAAAATACTGGTTGCTCGACACCTTGTATGCGAACGTTATGTCCTTCTCCTGGCAACCGCCGTCACAGGCGCCGGTGACCGATCCGTCCGGGGCGAGCGTTTGCGTAGCGTCGACGATCGGCCGTGAATTACGGGACGGTTTGAAGCCGCCCGGGTAACTCGGGAACACCGCGTTTTGCTTGCCGGCACGAAAAGCCGAGATCATTGTGAAAGTCTTGAAAGTAGACCCGGGAACATAGAACTCGCGGGTTGCGCGATTAAGCAAAGGTTTGTCGCGTTTGTTGCCTTCGAGCTTGAGGTAGCCCTCCAAGTCCTGCGCTTCCGAAAGGTTGAATGAAGGATTGGAGTACATCGCCAGAATGTCGCCGGTTTGCGGATTCAGCACAACGATCGCCCCTTTTTTACCTTCCAGCTGACCCGCGACATATTGCTGCAAACTCTTGTCGATAGTGATCTTTACGTCTTTCTGCTCATCTTCCTTGTGCTTGATCGTCGTTAGGACTTCCCATGCCTCAGGCGTCGGGTCCGCTACTCGCTTGAAAAGCGTGCGCTCCAATCCGGGTGTACCACGCTCGGTTCCCAACAGGTGGGCCATTTCCATTTCTAAACCGTAGGCCCGGTCAATATCGCCATCCCTTCCAACCTTGTAGTAGGCGAGAGCACTGCCGAGGTTTCCGGAACGGTCGAGCATCCAACCGCGCAGGCTGGCCGCGCTAGCACGACGGTTCCTCAGGTCCTTATAAGCCAAGGCCTGGAATTCCTCGTTCGAATCATCGGCGAAATACGTCCAGTAAACTTGAAACCCGAACACCGTAAATGCAAGTAAAATAAACACGAACTGCCAAATTCGCAGACTGCGGTTCGCGACGGTCTGCGTAAGTTTGCGTTTAACTTCCTTTGGAAGATCGAACTCGAACAAGAACTTCGGCGGATTAAAGTTATCGAAGAACGTTATGACGAGAAAACCGATCAATATCCCGACGCCGATTATATAAACGATACTCAATCCGGCAGGCGTACGCTCGAGGACCTGGCCGCCGAACAGGGATTCGGGCCGAAATTTGTTCCAATCAACTTGAAGTAAAAGGTTAAATGTCGTCACTTAGTTTCTTCAGCGTTTGGTTCAACTAATGCGAGCGCCGGTGCCGTCAATTCAGGCTGTGTGACGACGGCCGCGAGATCCGGTTCGCTCACCGGCGGCATTTGAACTGCCGCAGCGGGATCCGTGGATATTTTACTTGTGAACTCAAATTCGCCGATCTTATATGTATCGGTGTCAGCCGCGGGTGTGCTCGATTCGACAGCGTCTGTTTCTAGTCGCGGCATTAGTTCGAACGCGACCTCGACTGTTCCGAACTTTAACTTGTCCGTCGGGCCGAGCTCGATCGCCTTTCCATACGGAATACGGACATCACTGATGAAAGTTCCGTTGGTCGAGCCGGTATCGGCGACGACGAGTTTTCGTGATGCGTTGAACATTAACGAAGCATGTATTTTCGAAACGCTCGGCTCGTCTATCGTCAGACCGTTTTCAATTGTCCGTCCGACGCTTATACGCCGTCCTTCGGTCATTTCCAGCTTCTTAACGACGGCCCGCCCATCAATGAGGAATTTTACAAGAACATCGATCACGGCGGGTTCCGCTGCACCGGGCAGCAATTCCTGGTCGAGCCGCATTCCAGGAATCGAAACGTCCATTTCGGCTTCGCGACCTTCGACGTCAAATTTCTCAAAGCCCGCGTAAAGCTTAACTCCGGAAGTGAAATAATCCGGCTTTACCTTAATGGTCAGCGGAGCGTAAGTGTAGTAGCGGCGGTCGTTAATATGATCGACCATGGCGGCAAGGAGTTCGTTTTCGAGGGTTCTCAACGCAGACTCGGCATCGGTCGAGAACTTGTCCCATTGCATCTTGAGTGTGATGTTGTGCGGGACAAACCTTGCTTTGGTCGCTGTTTCCTTTACTTCGGAGTCGAGCAATGCTTTAAGGCGTTCGATCAGTTCGCTCGTTGCAAGGCTGCTCGATGGTTTCCACCCGCGGCCTAAGAGCCGGTCGAACGTGTCGCCGATCTTCGTCAGCACTCCCTGGACGAACCAGTCGGGCGTTAAAGATCTTTTTGTGCTGGGGGGCGTTTCAGGCATGCTCAAATGATAAACGAATAAGCGTCGCAATTTGTTGCCATTCTAACGAATGCAAAGGTCAAATCAAAACACAAGCAAGTCGAGCGCCCGGCCGTGCCGCGTGCAGCGCACGGCATGTCATTTTTGAACTTTGTCACTATAATATCGTAAAGAGGTAAAGCGGAAAGTGTGCAAGTGTGCAAGTGTATACGTCCGTTTAACGATGCAGGAGCTTTCATTACTAAATTGCCGGCTTGATAAGCGATACGACGTTCAACGCCAACTCGGCCGCGGCAGCTACGCCGAAATCTTTGCTGCCCGCGACATACACTCGTCTCCGCATTCGCCGCACCATACGGTCGTTATCAAGGCGCTGAATGTTTTTCTTCAAAATGATCTTGATCCCGACCTCGAGCGCACGTTGGTAGAGAACTTCCAGAACGAAGCACTTGCGCTCGACCGCGTCAGGCATCCGAACATCATAAGCCGACTGGGACACGGGACGGCTCGTGATCTCGAGGGCACGATTTTTCATTACCTCGTGCTCGAATATCTCGCCGGCGGCGATCTGCACAAGGCGGGTAGGGAAAGTGCATTTACGCTCAACACTGCGCTGAAATATATCGAGCAGACCTGTGCCGGCCTTAAGCACGCGCACAATTGTGGGATAATCCATCGTGATATAAAGCCGCAAAATCTCCTGCTGACGGCCGATCGCGAAACGGTCAAGATCGCCGATTTCGGCGTCGCTCGCGTGCACCAAAATGATTCGCCCATCACGCGCGTCGGAACCAACATCTACGCTCCTCCGGAACACAGTCCGATGTTCGCCGGTGACGCCGGAGTCATTACGGTTGCAGCCCTCACTCCCGCGGCCGACATTTACTCGCTGGCGAAAACGGTTTACACGCTTATCACAGGCGAAGTTCCCAGGTTCTATGCCAATAATCCGATAACCGATCTGCCGATGACGTCCCGTTATAAGGAATGGGCCGCGGACCTCAAGCGCGTCCTCAACAAAGCGACACTAAACGAAGCCGCGTTGAGACACCAAAGCGTAGACGAATTTTGGGCCGATCTTGAAGTTGTTCGAAGAATCGCATCGGCGAATGAACCGATAGTGAAGTTCCCGCCGCGACTTCATGATACGCCGCAAGCACATGTTTCGAAGGGCTACTCTCCTTTGCCTCCGCAGCAGCCGAGATTTGATACGGCACGCGATCTTAAGTTGAAGCATCCTTTCGTCCCTCGGGAAAAGGTCACCGTAAACGGCCCGATCATCCCAGACCAGCCGTCGCAGACGGCTATGGTACGCGTCGAGGATTACTGGCCAATCGCTCCCGCATACGAAAAGAATATCAATCTGCCGGTTGAGGTAAGCGCTGTTAAGCCGCAGAGAAGACGCATGTTTGCGAGGCGCATCAGCGCATTTATATTTTTGCTGAGTTTGTTTGCCGCGGCATTGTACGCTACATCAAGTTATCTTCGCGGCGGCGGTTTCTTGCCGCAGATCTCGAATCCTTTTGCTGACCAGACGGGTCGTGCAAACACTGACATTAATCTGCGGCCAGCTCCGAATGCGAATAACGACCCGATCGGGATGGTGACCAAGAACTCACGCGTCCGCATTGTAAAATCTCAGAATAATTGGTATCAAGTTGATGTTCTCGAGCAGGGCCGCGACCGCGAAGAACAACTGTCGACCAACCGCGGGTGGATCAACGGCAAATATGTCGATCTCGACTAAAGGCTTCATCGGACAAGGGAATTAGGAGAGGAAAAGAATTGAGTGTACTCGACAAAGTAAGACAATGGATCGATGGCGAGTCGGCTGAACTCGTACTCGAACAAGCCGCACGTGACGCGCAGGTAAAACCGCGCAGCCAGGCCGAAGAATTTATTGTAAAGATCGCTCGAGAGATCGAAGGCGTGATGCAGCGCGAGATGCTCCCGCTCCCGACCGGAACGACCATTATCCCGAGCGAGTACGTCATCTTTCTGAGTGATTCCGACGACAAGGAATGGCAGGGAATCAAGCGCAAAGGACTGGAACAGGGTTTGTACCACATACTTGCTGAGCGAGCTAAGGAGATCGCGGGCAAGAAGAAGTTGGAAACTAAGTCGTTCGTTATCGAGCTTCGCGTTGACGGTACACTCGAGAAAGGCGAGATCAGGGTTCAGCACACCTGGGAAGATTCGGACAGCAACAAGACCGGCGTACTTGCCCGTCCGAAAGGAATGCCGCCGGAACAGCCGCCACCGGCGCGGCCGACAAATCCCGCTTTTTCAACGAATTCGCAGCCCGCGGAACCTTACGTCGCTCCACGCCGGCAGGCTGCGCCGAGTTTTGTTCAAGACAGGACGGCGCCTTTCCAAACGGGTAATATTCAACAGGCGGTCCCGATCCCAGCGGAAGAGTCCGAGGTCATGACCAATGTCCGGCGGCGTGTAGCTGAGATCTACCGACTGGAGATCTGGCTGAACGGTGTTCGTCAAAACGTCGTTCCTATTTACAACAACGAGATCTCGATCGGCCGGGGCTCGAAATCTAAACCTGTCGATATCGCTTTGACCGGCGATCCTGAGGTGAGCCGACGACATCTTTCGGTCGGTACCGACGGCAACGGGAAGTTTTGGGTCGTCAATGAGGGAAGGAATCCGGCAATGATCGGTAACTTCGAGCTCCCGAACGGCCAGCGTGTGCCGCTCGAGCCGGGCGTGAGTCTTGCGGTCGGGAGTTACATTCTGCGGGTCCAGCCGAGGTGAACACGTCCGATAATGTTTGTGCCGTAATACGCCACGTCCGAGAGCGGCGAGCTAGATAAGTCTTGGGAGCGTTCGTGATTCCGCCATGCTTATGAGTTCGGCGAGCGCGGATTTCGCGTGCGATCTTACGCTTGCCGAATAGCCGTAAAGTTCGGCATTCGATTCAAACTCTTCCCGGTCGAGAACCGTGTAGTTGAAATCGGGCCAAACGAGGAGATCAAGATCGAGGTCCACGTACTCAAGTATGCCGCCGACGAATGTTGGCGGCATATTTACGTTGCAATAGTAATTTCGCAGTCCGCCCGTCGGCTCGTGAAAGCGAAACACATTGAACCAGCGGTCCAACCAATAATATTCGTAAGAAATAGTCCCACGTTTGATGAATCCAAGCTCACTATGCGATACGTCTTTTTCGAACTCGCCGACGAACAATAATTCCGGCCCGTCTTGATGTACCAACCGGCATTTCCACGACTTGCGCAAGGTTCCGTCGTAGTTTTTGGATAATATCGTCGCTGTTTGGCCAGTCATCGATCATTCGTCGGGCGTGCGGACAACCAGCACCGAACAGGGGGCGTGATGTACGACTGAGTTTGAGACCGAGCCGATCAACAGACGCTCCCACCGGCTGTGGCTGTGCGATCCGACGACGATCAGGTCCGGGTGCATCTCTTCGGCCTTTTCGACTATGCGCCGGTCCGGCGACCCGAAAAGAACATCGGTGATTATTTCGATCTCGCGGCCGTCGAAGAATGACCGCAAGTTGTCCGCCGTTTCGGTCAGAATGCGGTCGGCATTTTCGCGCGCCGACTTTTCAAGCTGCGCCGTGTCCGGCAGATAGCCGCCGTAAATATCGATTCCCATCGGGACCGCCATGTCGATGACGGTTATGATCGTGACCGAGTCACCGCTGCCCAGCGCGATATGCCTCAGCATATCGATCGCGGCGGAACTATGCTTGGTTCCGTCAGTTGCAAACAATACCTTCATTGTCTCTTCCTCCGAATACGCGTTGCTCGTGTAATCATTCTAACGCGGTACTGTCGAATACGTTAATATGACCGTCTCCAGCAGGGAAAGGCTAGATCTCGACCTGTTCCAACAAGCGGGTAAGCAGCTGCTTGAGAACCAAAATTTCGGTGTCGGTCAGATTGATCGTCGTATATTCTTCGAGAGTGTCCCATTCGGCTTCGAGCAGAGCCCTCGCATCGATGCCTTTGGATGTAAGGAAAATGCGTGTCGAGCGAGCGTCGTCTTCGTACTTCGAGCGGGTGACAAAATCGCCCTCGAGCAGGCCGCCTAAAATCTTGTTGACGGTCGGCGCCGCGACATCAAGCCGGCCGGCCAGATCAACCTGGCGAAGTCCGTCCTTTTTCCAGAGCTCCATCAACACGAATATCTGCCCGCCGTGCAGGCCGATTTTCGCAGCGGTCTTCTCGAGCATCTTTCGGTGCCCAACCGAAACCTTCGCGAGCAGATAGCTTATGCTTTCGTCAAATTTCATTTCTGCTTACGGCTTAAGACTAGCCGCATAAACGAATTAATCAAAATAGTGAGCTTCCTGTTAATTATGCATTAGCAAGCTAACAATCTACCATTAGCCAGCTAATAATCAAAGCATAGGTAGCTCATAATATTTGGTTAGCTGGTGTAGAATTTAATTATGAATAATACCGAAACGCTAAAGAGCGGCAGAGATTTGCTGCTTAATCTTCACAAAGCGCTGGTCGATTTCGAACGCGAGAGCTTCGTCGCGTTCAATGGGCCGGTGACGCCTGGACAATTTCTGACTCAGTTACTCGAGAATCCGGACCTTGCTTGGCTACGAAGCTTTTCAACGCTGATCGTCGACATCGACGAAATGTTTGCTCAGAAAGACGCGTTTGAAATTGACGCTGTCGACGTACACCTGGCGGCAATGAGGAATCTGATTACGATGGAGTCGATCGACTCGAGTCTCAAGGCGAGATATGAGATGGCTCTGCAAGGTGATGCTCAGGCCGCTGCATTTCATGGGGATATAAAGCGTCTATTGGAGCTATGATCTGACACAAAAAAGAGCGGAGCATCCACATGCTCCGCTCTTTTACCCAAAGTCCGAAGCTTATTCGCGGCCGCTTTTCTTCCAGTCAGCGAGGAACGACTCGAGTCCCTTATCCGTCAGCGGATGATGCACTAATTGTTTGATCACCTTAAACGGAATCGTCGCGACGTCGGCACCGGCGAGTGCGCAGTCCACGATATGCATTGGACTGCGAATAGATGCCGCGAGGACCTCCGTCTGATAACCGTAATTGCCGTAGATCTGAACAATGTCGGCAATGAGCTGCATGCCGTTCGTCGAGATATCGTCGAGGCGTCCGATAAAAGGCGAAATGTACGCCGCGCCAGCCTTTGCCGCAAGTAAAGCCTGGGCCGCGGAAAAGCAAAGCGTCACATTGACCTTTGTGCCTTCTTCTTTCAGGATCCGCGTTGTTTTTAATCCGTCGAGAGTAAGCGGGCATTTAATGACCACGTTGGGAGCGATCTTTGCGTACTCGCGACCTTCGCGAAGCATTCCTTCGGTGTCGAGGGACGTTACTTCCGCTGACACGTCGCCCTTCACTATTTCACAGATCTTCTTGATGTGTTCCTTAAAGTCGACACCGCCTTCTTTCGCAATTAACGATGGGTTTGTCGTAACGCCGTCAATCAAACCCATCTCGTTCGCCTCTCTGATCTCGTCTAAATTCGCCGTATCTAAAAAAAATTTCATATTATCTCCGTGCTGAATATTGTCTCATTCGTTCTCCGCTTTCAAAAGTCCGCCAGTGGACAAAACGGTGTTCGAGAGAATGCCGATGCCGTCGATCTCGACGACGCATACGTCTCCCGATTCCATTATGGATACACCGGCCGGTGTGCCGGTTGCAATAACATCGCCGGCATTCAATGTCATTTGCCGCGAAATATATCGAATAAGGAACGCGACCGAAAACACCATCTGCGATGTCCGGCCATATTGACGGATCTCACCGTTCACACGGCAGGTGACACCGATGTCAGTTACGTCGAGCTCGGTCTCGATATACGGCCCGATCGGACAAAATGTGTCGAATGATTTGGCCCGGGTAAATTGCACGTCCGTTTTTTGCAGGTCGCGGGCCGTGACATCGTTGAGGCATGTGTAGCCGAGGACATGATCGAAAGGGTCATCGGTTTCCGATAGATTTTTACAGCTTCGAGCTATCACCACAGCTAATTCTGCCTCGTGTTCGACGCGCGAGGATTGCGGAGGTATTGCGATCACCTCGCCGTCACTAACGATCGACGACGGCGCTTTAAGAAACAGCAGCGGTTCGGCCGGCACGTCGTTGCCGAGCTCTTTTGCATGTTCCGCATAATTGCGTCCGACACAGACTATCTTCGACGGGTTTGCAGGCGCGAGAATCTGTACAGATCCGACAGGGAAGTTCGTTCCGGTCGTTGCAAGTCGTTCATCAAGCGCCCTGACCTCTCCGCCGGATATTTCACCGTAACCGACTAACCCGTCGATACTGTACCTGCAGATCTTCATAAACCTGATGTGCTGCCTTCAAAAACTCGATTCAAACAGTTGAAGTAATCCCTCAAGACAGCTTTCTATTATGGTGCGGTCTCGGAAACGACATCCGACGGCTCGCTCACGTTTCCGGTCTTGTCGACGGCCGTAATGTAATAGTAATAAATAGTGCCGGTCTTAATGTGGGTGTCCTGGAAAGTGTTCGCCGTCAGTAGTTCTTCCGTCAGGAGCGGCCAATCCTTTTTCGCTAACGATGGGTCCGTCGACCGGTAGATCCTGTACCCCGCAACGTCCGTTTCGGGATTTATCGCAAAGAAGATAGAGATCGTCGTGGGCGTTGCGGCCAGCGTGATAGCCGCAGGCGCGGAAGGTGCAAACACGTCCTTAGCATTTAGCTTGAAGATGTTGGACTCACTGCTTTCAACCGGCTGTCCGTCGGTTCCTAAAGAAACCGTCCGTACAAAGTACAAATATGACTTATTGAATTCAAAAAATCTGTCTTCGTACGACCGATCGCTTATAGGCGTCTTATTAAGTAATTTGGCGGGTTCGGTCTCAGATAACGATCGGTAAATATTGTACCCGAGGATGTTAACCGGCATTGAGCCGTCGACGTTCGCCGCTGGGGCCTGCCACGCAAGTACAACACGTTCCTGCGACAGGACGGCCGTAAGGGAATCCGGAGCAACGGCGACCTTGCTGGCCGGCTCGATAAGATAAAAGTTAGAGAACGCCGCTTTCTGTCCTGACGAGTTTACAAATCGGATCGCATATCGCAATCGCGCGGCCTGTCCGGCGAACTGAAGGGAATCGGTATAGCTCATTGTCTTGAGCGCAAAGTCCGAGTCCTGTAATGGAATTGCCGCAACCAGCACGCTGCGTCCCGCGAATTCCTCTTCCGACAGCGTCTGCGGAGCCGTGAGCGGTTCGGTCAGGCGGTAGACATCGGCACGTGCGATATTGAGTAAACTGCCGGCCGCGGCGTTTCTCGCAGGCATCTTCCAGGAAAGTATGACATTGTTCCCGCGCTGGAATCCGCTGATCTCGACGCGTTGAGCGACCCGCTCCTTGGGCGGAAGCGGCGGTTTTCTTTTTCCGCAGCCCACGCCGCTAAGCAAAGCACATGTTATAAGCGCTAATGCTGCTTTACGACATTTTAGAAATTTAAGATTGCTTAAGGCGCTCGGCTTAAGCATAAATGCTTTTAGCATTCGATTAATTAGAGAATATACTGTCGTAAATTTTGATCTTTGATTAAGCTCCCGAGCCGGGACGTGACGAACTCGGCATTGATGGTTTGGGTCTTATTCTCTAGCTCGCCGCCGAGATAGCTGATCTCCTCGAGAAGTTTTTCGAGAAGTGTATGCAGACGTCGAGCCCCAATGTTTTCGGTCGTTTTATTGATCTCGGCCGTCATTTCAGCAAGCGTCGCGATCGCGTCCTCGGTGAATATCAGCTCGATTCCCTCGGTGCTTAAAAGTGCTTGATACTGTTTAATAAGCGAATTTTTCGGCTGGGTCAATATCCGCTTAAGGTCGTCGATCGTTAGAGCCTCAAGCTCGACGCGGATCGGAAATCGGCCCTGCAACTCAGGGATCATGTCAGACGGCTTGGACACATGGAAAGCGCCGGCAGCGATAAAAAGTATGTGTTCTGTGCTGACCATGCCGTAACGCGTGTTCACGTTGGTGCCTTCGACGATAGGCAGCAGATCACGCTGCACACCTTCGCGCGAGACGTCCGGATTCCCTGTCGACTCGCGGCCCGCGATCTTGTCGATCTCGTCAAGGAAGATTATCCCGGCGTCCTGCACTCTCTGGAGCGCCGTACGGGTGATCTGTTCCATGTCGACGAGATTCTCTTGTTCGTCACGAAGAAGATAAGAATAGGCGTCGGCGACGCGCATTTTGCGGCGTACGGTCTTGGAGGGAAATAAGTTGCCGAACATGTCCTTAAGGTTCACGCCCATTTCTTCCATTCCCTGTCCGCCGACGAAATCTATAGTCGCGTTCCCGCGGTCCTGTGTGTCGATCTCGACCAGGCGTTCATTTAGGTCGCCGGTGCGAAACTGTTCACGCAGCTTTTCCCTCGTTCGGCTTTCACGCTGCGACGCCTCGCTCGAGGCGCCATCGGGCAGCGTGCTTTCGTAATGCAGGCTGCTTGGCGGTAGAAGTATGTCGAGCAACGCCTCCTCGGCGTTAGCTTCGGCGGTCGACCGGACGTCCTCATACGCCGCTTGTTTCGTCATATCGACGGCTACGTCGGCCAATTCACGAATCATGCTTTCGACGTCGCGGCCGACATAGCCGACCTCGGTGAACTTGGATGCCTCGATCTTGATGAATGGCGAATCGGCGATGCGGGCGAGGCGGCGGGCGATCTCGGTCTTGCCCACGCCGGTCGAACCGATCATCATAATGTTCTTCGGCAGGACGTCACGAGCGATCTCCTCCGGGAGCTTTTGCCGCCGGATCCGATTACGCAAGGCGACTGCTACCGCACGTTTCGCGTCTGCCTGGCCGACGACATATTTGTCCAACTCGGCGACGATCTCGCGCGGCGTTAAGTCATCGAGCTTTAACTTAGCCGGTACATCCTTGGTTTCACCGCTTAAATATATAGGCATTTCTTTTCAACACTTTACGGCAATTATGCTAACGATTCCTGAATAAAACCGTGCTCGACAGTCGGTAAATTACAATTCTTCGATGATGATCTCAGAGTTCGTATAAATGCATATTTCGCTCGCGATCCTGAGCGACTCGGCCGCAATTTCTGCGGCGTTCAATCCTGTGTGCTTCACTAAAGCACGGGCGGCGGCGAGAGCGTACATGCTGCCCGAGCCCACCGAAAGTAAACCTTCATCAGAAGAAATAACATCTCCTTTTCCGGATATAAGGAATGCGTCCTTTTCATCGGCGACGATCAGCAGCGCTTCAAGATGACGAAGATACTTGTCGGTCCGCCAATCCTTGCTTAGCTCGATCGCGGCCCTTTCCAACTGTCCCTGAAATTGTTCAAGCTTGGTTTCGAAACGCGACAACAACGAAAAGGCATCCGCCGTTGCCCCTGCGAAGCCGACCAGAATGCGGCCGTCGAGCAGGCGCCGGATCTTTCGTGCATTTCCCTTAATAACGGTTTCACCCAGCGTTACCTGACCGTCGCCGGCCAAAGCGGTTTTCCCGTCCTTTTGGACAAGGAGAACTGTAGTCGAGCGAATACGCGGTTTGAGATCTGTTTCGTGCATAAAATCTAAATGATAAGTCTTTAATTTGAAATGCTCAAATTGACATGCGCCCGCGGTTTGTTTGAACATTGAATTGCTTATGGCGTATAGACCAAAGATCGGGTTGACGATGCGCCTCGAACTGGAAACACGTCGCTTTTATCTCGGCCGTGATTACAGCGAGGCTCTCGAGGCTTCAGGGGCGTTGCCTGTGCATATTCCGCTGATAACCAGCCGTGTATATATCGAACACCTGTTGAGTGGCCTCGACGGCCTGTTGCTGCCTGGGAGTGATACGGATGTCGATCCGTCCTATTATGCTGAGGACCCGCATCCGAAGCTGGGACGAGTGGTCCCGGAAAAGGACGAGACAGAACTCCTGGTACTCGAAACCGCCGACCGTCTCGGCTTGCCGATCCTGGCGATCTGTTACGGTATGCAGGCATTGAATGTCTCGCGTGGGGGAACGCTGATACAAGACATCGGCGCTCAACTCGAAAACAGCATCAAACATGAGCAGGGAATGCCGTTGAGCAGGAATTCACATCGCATAGATATATCGGCCGGCAGCCACCTTTATAGTCTCATCTCAAGCGAAGAGGCAAGGAAAGATACAAAGGTGAATTCGCATCATCATCAAGCTATTGGTAAGGTGGGAAAGAACTTAGCGGTTACGGCACGGGCTCGGGACGGAGTGGTCGAAGCGATCGAGGATACAAGAGACGGGCGACATATTATAGGGGTTCAGTGGCATCCTGAGCTTTCGTGGACTAGTGACGAGTTATCTTCAGCCATATTTGATAACTTTGTGTCGGTTTGTGCCAAAGCGAGGCGTTCGGTTGCGGAAACCGGTGTGGTTTAAGTCGCGGCATGTAACTCGCAGTTGATATTATAGTTAGCGGTTGCACATGTTGTTTCTAGGTAAAGTTCATGTAATACCTCGAAAACTCTAAGTCATTAAATATCAGCAAAATGGCGGATGTAAACTAGATACTTTCGAGGGTACGTTTTAATGACAGCTAAGGTAATTTAAAGGACGTAACTGGGCAATTTTGATGAAAAATCCAATCGTGATCGGCATAATTTCATGGCTTTTCCCCGGTGCAGGGCATCTCACGCAAGGTCGGATCAAGCGGGGCCTGATAATCAGCGGTGCAATCTGGCTAATGTTCCTGATCGGCATCTTCAGCGGGGGAGCGTATTACCCGGGATTCGACTTCAAGGACGGCTCGCTGCTTTACCTATTGAACGTCTTCGCGAAACTGGGCAACGGCATTGGAACTGCGATAAGTTTCATTGCGTCCGCTGAGCATTCACCGAATGTTGCAGCCCGGGCGACTTTTGAATACGGCGGACGATTTGTAGAAACGGCAGGCCTTTTGAATTACCTTGCGATAATCGACGCGGTCGATATCGCACTGGGGAGAAAGAAATGACCCATTTCCTTTATCTGATGGGATTTGCCCTTTTCGTTGCTGTCGTATTCGGTTCGTTTGCCAACGGCACTTCGAAAGAACGGGTCATTTATGGAGTGAAGACATTCGTGCAGTTCGTTGGAATTAGTTTGATAATTGCGTGGGTCTTGTATTTCATCCCCTGAATCGTCGGATCGGGTTGCTTTTACGTTAGCGTCCATAAGCACGCCTTGGAAACCCAGTCGAGTACCGTTATTCGAACAAACCGGAGTCCGGATCCGGCATCTAATTTCAAACGATCTACGGTGTGTGAGATGTCATAATTTCACCGGCCGGCCTCCTGAAAAATGCCCTTGTTCGAAACAGAAAGTATTGTTCTAAAAAGCTTCAATCTCGCTGAAGCGGACCGTATCGTTGTGTTTCTAACGCAGGACAACGGCATTGTCCGCGGCGTTGCAAAAGGAGCGAAACGCTTGAAAAGCCGGTTTGGGAGTACGCTGGAGCCGTTTTCGACCGTGCAGCTTAGCTATTTTCAAAAGGACGACCGCGAACTTGTCAGCATTCAAAATATTGAATTGCTGAGCTCTTGCTTTGATAAGGCGAGCGAACCAGCTTTCTTGCAAACCTTTTCGTATATTTCGGAACTTTTGATCTCGTTCGTGCCACCGCATGACCCGAACGAAACGCTTTACCGTATGGTGCGGGCATGTATCGAGTCGGGCAGCACGGGCGAACGCGAACTGGCGGCGGTCGTTCTTTATTTTGAGTTGTGGCTGCTCAGGCTGGGCGGTTTTCTTCCGGATTGGACACGATGCCGCGAATGCGATCGGGCTTTTGCAAGGGACGAGCTGGGCAGTTTACAGAGCACATTCGCATTGATTTGCGGCCAGTGTCAAAAATCCACGGGCCGTACAAGAGTTCTCGCTGTTCACCGCGAGGTGTTCGGCAGCGTTCAGAAGCTGTCACCGACCGCTTTCGCCGAGTTCGCGGCCGACTTTCCGGATGCCGTAAACGAGGTTTCGGCAGTTATGAAAAGAATCGCCGCTCACGTCATCGGTAGGGAAGTTGTAGGCACGAAAAGTCTGGCTGTAAAATTGTAGCGAGAATTGATGCGTTTCAGCCTGACAATTTCACGATACCTGATCGGCGCGGTCCTGCCTTATTTTGTATTCGCGTGGCTGCTCTTGAGCGTGATCCTTTTCGTTCAGCAGGCGAGCCGATTCTCCGACATCTTCTTCAGCGCGAATATCCCAACCAATCTGATCTGGCAATTAACGGTCGCGCTTGTGCCAAGCGTGATCTCATTCACATGCCCGATGGCGGTCCTCGTCGGCGTTATTATCGGCCTTTCGAAAATGCAGGGCGACAGCGAACTGGTTGCCATTCGTGCAGCCGGCGTCGGGAATGTTCAGATCGCGATCCCGATCCTGATCCTAGGTATATTTCTGTCAGCAGTGGCGTTCACGATCAATCTTTACGGTGTGCCGCTCGCGGCGTCGATCGTGAGGCGCGTCGCAGTTCAGACTGCGATATATAAACTCGAATCGCCGATCGAACCCGGCGTCTTCAATACCGAGCTCGCCGGTTATACGGTTTATGTCAAGGACGGCGATATTAGCGCCGGCACCTGGAAAAATATATTCATTTTCAGCGAGGATGAGAAGTCGGGCATGTCGCGTCTGATAACGTCCAGGAGCGGACGGATCGACACTACTGGGCAGGCGTCGGAGCTGGTACTCGAAAACGCCGTCGTCTCGACATTCACGCCAGCCGCCGAGGGCGAAAAGTTCGTTTCGGAAAATATTGGTGAATTCCGTTTTGCGATCAAAACCAAGCGCGGCGAACTGATCGAAAAGTTGAGTTCCAGTGAGGGATCTCCGGAAGAGTTGGGCCTGTCGCAGCTTGCCGATTACGCGAGATCGAAGGAGGGAAGCGAGCGTACCGAGGCTCAAATCGTATGGCAGCGGAGGATCACGCTTTCTTTGACTCCGATCATTTTCTGCCTGTTAGGGACGGCGATGATCCTCCGTTTCACAGGGCGGGGAAGGGGTTTTGGGATATTTGTCGCCCTGATCGCGCTGATCTGTTATTACCTTTTGGCGTTCTTTGGTGAACAACTCGGCAGGACAGGACAAATCAGCGTGTTTGTCGGCAGTTTGATTCCGATCGCCGCGAGCGTTGTTGCGATCGTTTGGTTCACTTTTGCCGGGCGGACGAGTGTATTCCGAGGTTGGCCGGAACGGTTCGGGACACTATTCGCGAATTTGAAATTCCGGCGCAGCAGCGCGAGGCGGCACAACATCTTCGTTGATCTAACAACCGGCCTGCGGGATTTTGACGTGTTCACGGATCTAGCAAAATACTTTCTGTTGACCCTCGGCTTCCTGACAACAGTGTTCCTGATTTTCACCGCCTTCGAGCTCTGGAAATTTGCCGGCACTACGGAGGGCGGAATTGTCCTTCTCGGGCGCTATTTGCTCTACCTGCTGCCGTTCGTTTACCTGCAATTGGCCCCGTCGGCCGCGATGGTTGCGACCCTCGCGACTTACGTGATCAAATCGCGTCAAAACGAGATCGTCACGTGGATCTCGGCGGGGCAGAGCACATACCGGCTGCTGCTGCCGTGCTTAATATTCATGCTCGCGCTCGGCGGATTTAACTGGATCATTCAGGAAAAGGTAGCTCCGTTTACTAATCAGAAACAAGATCAGCTCAGGACCGATTTGCGCAGCCGCGGAGCGGCGGTGAACAAATCACAAAAATATTGGGTTGCGAACGACCAGCGGATATATTCATTCAAAATGGAAATGGCGTCTGATAACGAACTGAGTTGGTCGGTTGCCTCGAAGGCCGCACCGCAGATATCCGCATTGACGATCTATGAATTTGCAGATGATGGAAGCAAATTGCAATCCGTGTACCGCTCCGATAAAGCATTCTGGGATGGTGGTGGAATAAAGCTGGGACGTGGCGCGACGAGGAGCATGCTGGGTGACGGTAAGGTCGTGGTTGAAACAGCGGCGGAAACAACTGTTCGGGAACGGACGAATCCGTTCGTAAAGATAAGATCAAAACCGAGTCATCTCAATACCTCCGAAACCCGTGCACAACTCGACGAAAGCGAATCCGATATCGAACGGCGAACGTTCGCTGTCGCATTGGAAAAGAAGTATGCGACGCTTATCATGCCGTTTGTTATCGCGCTATTCACTGCACCGTTTTCGTTGAGCCTCAGCCGGAAAGGTAAAGTCGTTACAGTCGGTTACGCTATCGCATTGTGGCTGTTTTTCACTGCTGTGATCAGCGTCTTTGAACAGCTCGGGGCGGGAGGATATACATCGGCATGGCTCGCGATGTGGGCGCCGGTACTGCTGTTTTCGATGCTCGGGATCTATCTACTTTCGCGCGTCAAAACTTAGCTTGAAAGGTCCGGCCAACCGCTCGAGCGGATTTTATCGGGGCCTTGTCGATGTCCACCGTCGAGAAGGCGTTGCTGCACCGAACATATCAAAATTGGCGCGAGCGAAGGGAACAATGGCGAAAATGCTCTCTCTGCCGCAAAGATGCTCTTCGCATTCGTGCGTGATTTTGCGATAATTGTTTTGCCGTTCCCGTAGTAACGGGCACTCAGTTTTATTGGTTCCAAGATTTACTCAGATTTATGACATATCATAAAACGCGGATCTTGTGTGTTGAAGACAACAAGGACTCGCGGGACGTTCTCAAACGCCTGCTCGAAAGCTCGGACGAGAGTTATCAGGTCACAGCGGTCGAGACGGCGGCCGAGGCTCTCGCATTAGACGCCCGCGGTAGTTATGACCTTTACATTTTGGACATATGGCTGCCCGGAATGGACGGCGTTGATCTCTGTCGACGACTACGGGACCGTGGCCGCAAGGCTCCGGTAATGTTTTATTCCGCGATGGGCGTGCAGCCCTCGGATCGGGACTATGTGCTCGCTGCCGGAGCGAATGCGTTCCTGGTGAAGTCGGTCGATATTGACCGGCTGATCCCGACGGTCGTGTCGCTCTTATCAGAATATTCGGCAACTGCGGATCCAACCACTCAGGCACCACTTTCTCCTGCCAGTTAAAATATCCGCAACAAAGATCAAAATTAGAGTTAAAAATAGAAAAGCGGCCGATATCGGCCGCTTTTCTATTTAGATATTTAATTGAATCAAAATCTAGGTGCCGGTTTCCCAGCTCGACATGTATTCGAGCATCTCTGGTGTGAGTTCGTCGATCGAGATACCCATCGCACGAAGCTTGAGGCTCGCGATCTCCTGGTCGACCTCGGCCGGAAGTACGTGAACGCCGTTGGCGAGTTTACCTTTTTCTTTAACGAGATATTCCGCGGACAACGCCTGATTGGCGAAAGACATGTCCATCACGCTTGCAGGGTGGCCTTCGGCCGCGGCGAGATTGATCAGGCGGCCTTCGCCGAGGACGATCACGCTCTTTCCGCCGTTACGTCCTATATATTCTTCAACGAACGGACGTCGTTTGACTGCCTCAGCCGACATTTCACGAAGGGCGTCGAGGTTGAGTTCGAGGTCGAAGTGACCGCTGTTGCAGACGATCGCTCCATCCTTCATCGCTTCGAAATGCTCTTTGTCGATAACGTGGCGGTTGCCCGTTACGGTCACAAAGAAGTCGCCGATCTTACACGCTTCCTGCATCGGCATGACTCTGAAACCGTCCATAACCGCTTCGATGGCTTTGATCGGATCGATCTCGCAGACGATCACGTTCGAACCCATACCGCGTGCACGCATCGCAACGCCTTTACCGCACCAACCGTAACCGACTACAACGAGATTCTTGCCGGCGAGCAGGATGTTCGTTGCACGAATGATCCCATCGAGCGTCGACTGCCCAGTACCGTAGCGATTGTCGAAGAAATGCTTAGTCTGTGCGTCATTGACCGCTATCGAAGGGAAGTTAAGCACGCCAGCGTTCTGCATTGCCTTAAGGCGAACGATACCGGTGGTCGTCTCTTCGGTAGTGCCGATGATGGTTTCCGATAACTCCTTCTTTTCCTTTAACATCGTGGCGACAACATCAGAACCGTCATCAATGATGATGTTCGGATTCGTTTCGAGGGCGGCACTCACGTGGCTGACGTAAGTCTCGATCGATTCGCCTTTGATCGCCATAACCGGAATGCCCCAGTCAGCGACGAGCGAAGCGGCGACATCGTCCTGCGTTGAAAGCGGGTTCGACGCTATAAGAAGTGACTCGGCACCCCCAGCCTGCAGTGTTCGTGCAAGGTTGGCGGTTTCCGTTGTGATGTGTGCACAAGCGATGATCTTAACGCCGGCTAGCGGCTTTTCGGCTTCGAATCGTTCGCGTATCAGGCGAAGAACGGGCATTTCACGGTCGGCCCATTCGATGCGCTGTTTGCCTTGCGGAGCCAGATTGATGTCCTTGATGTCGTACTGTATTGAAGGTTGTTCGGTTGCCATAGTTTTAATAAGTAGGACAGGCTGTTAGCCTGTCCCTGAGTGTCGTAAATAGCGTCAAAAAATTAAAAGGACAGGCTTTTGGCCTGTCCTACTCTTTATGCACCGGCTCCGTTCGAAAGGGAATTCAGAAGGGCATCGGCCTTATCGGTCAACTCCCACGAAAATTCCCCGTTCACGCGGCCGAAATGACCAAAGCGAGCGGTTTGCTTGTAGATCGGGCGGCGAAGGTCGAGCGCTTCGATAATGCCGGCCGGCGTCAACGCAAAGTTCTTGCGAACGGCTGCCGCAAGCTTGTTTTCGTCCACCGTCCCAGTCCCGTGTGTATCCACTAAAACTGAAACTGGTTCCGCAACTCCGATAGCGTAAGCTAACTGAACAGTGACCTTATCGGCGAGGCCCGCAGCGACAATGTTCTTTGCGATATAACGCGCCATATAAGCAGCAGAACGGTCGACCTTTGTCGGATCCTTACCCGAAAAGGCACCGCCGCCATGAGGAGCGTATCCGCCGTAGGTATCAACGATGATCTTGCGTCCGGTCACGCCAGCGTCGCCCATCGGACCGCCGACTACGAAACGTCCGGTCGGGTTAATGTGATACTTCGTATTTTCGTCAAGAAGTTCAGCAGGAATTACTGGTTTGATGACTTTTTCGAGAATATCCTTTCGGATGGTTTCAATGTCTTCCTCACCGGTCTGGCTCGAGATCACGACGGCTTCGACGCGGAACGGGCGGCCGTCGCGGTACTCGATCGAAACCTGTGATTTGCCGTCGGGACGAAGATAGGGGATTTCTCCGCTGCGGCGAACCTCCGAAAGTTTGCGGGTCAGATTATGTGCCATCTGGATCGGCATCGGCATCAATTCCGGCGTTTCGTTGCAGGCGAAGCCAAACATCAGGCCCTGGTCGCCGGCACCGCCGGTATCGACGCCTTGTGAAATGTCCGGTGACTGCGTACCGATAGCGTCGATCACGCTGCAGGTATTCGAATCATAACCGAATTCGGCGTTGTTATAACCGATCTCCTCGATGGTTTCGCGGATGATCTGTTTGTAATTGACTTGGGCGGACGTGGTGATCTCGCCGGCGACAACTGCCAAACCGGTTGTAACGAGCGTTTCGCACGCAACACGAGCCGTGGCGTCCTGTTCGAGGATCGCGTCAAGGATCGCGTCAGAAATATGATCTGCTATCTTGTCCGGGTGGCCTTCGGTGACCGATTCGGACGTGAATAAGAAATTTCCGTTACTCAATGATTTATAAAACTCCTTTTTACCTAACTTTGAATAGAATTTGTGATTGTTAACAAAACGGTAATGTTATCGTTTTAATGAACCAGTGTCAAAGCAATCGGATCCGACGCTGGGCTCTAGCGCCGTCTCTGAGTGTCAAAAGTGAAGGGCGGCCGGACGACGACCCTAAGTCGCCGCCGAAATTTTTCGAGGAAAAACGAAAACCGTCGACAATCGACCTGCCTCAAGCAAAGTGTATTTGATCTTTTCAGCCCGGCGGTCGGTGGTTCGCTCTACACGAGGCGGTAACTGTCGGGGCGGCTTCTGCTCAATAGAGAACGTTTCCGGGCGATTAAACGCGGATGAAATTTGCCGACGACGTGCGATTAACGCGTAGTTTCGAGGATGGCTCGCGCGTATGAGCAGGGAGTCAATAGTAACAAGTGCTTAAGTGCCGTATCTGATCGGAGCCAAACTCCCACACTATCTGCGTCCGATAATAAAGATTATGTAATGGAACGAGTGAGGAAGCGCTTAAGGCGTAAGTTGCCCGCCTTCACTCATATCGGTTTCAATTGATATGAGGTTACGATAAGTCATTGGAATGCTCGCGAATTTTGTTTATAGCGGATTTATCCCGAACCCGTACATTGCGGCCGCTGAATCTGTGAGATTCAGGTTGAGGGCTGCGTATTGTTGGGTTTAGTGACCAATGCAGGTCTGGGTAGCTATACGTCGCTGACGTCGCTCTTCACGTTTTCAAACGCCTGTTTAAGCGCTTCGAGGACTCCGCGTTTGCTGTGGTCCGCACCCTTTGTGAATACAATATCGAGGCGGAATTTTCGGTCATCGCCGGAATATGAGAACTTGTGTGCCGTTCCTGCTCCGGCAGACGTGTCGATTTCAGCTTTTATTGGATCGCTTTTCTTGAATGTTCTTGAAGCCGGTTTGGTGCCGTTCGTTACCTGTTCAAGGTGCTCGTACATAGCAGCCTCGTCAAACTGGCGAGCGACATCAAGGAGAGCGGCTTTTGCGTTGATCTTGTTCGTGCGGCAGATCTCGCGAACCTTGTCAGGCAGGCCGGCGATGGTCATCAGTTCGTTGACCGTCGTGCGGCTCTTACTGATCTTTTTGGCGATCTCTTCCTGTGTGTAGTTGAATTTTTCGGCCAGTGCCTTCAGGCCGTCGGCTTCCTCCCAGATCGTCAGGTCTTTACGCTGTAGGTTTTCGATTAAAGCGATCTCGGCGATTCCCTGTTCGTCGAGGACCATCTCGATGCACGGAACTTCGGTCAATCCCGCAAGCTGCGAAGCCCGCCACCGGCGTTCGCCGGCGATGATCATGTATGTACCTTCGCCTTTGACCGGGCTGACGAGCAGCGGTTCGAGCACGCCTTTTTCTTTGATCGAATCCGACAGGTCCGTCAGGTCGCCGAATTCCGTTCGCGGCTGTTCCGGGTTAGGAAATATCTGTGATATTGAAATCGTTCGGCCGATACTGCGGCTCGATTTTGCAAGTTCGTCGACGTAATGGGAATCGTGCCGCATTGCGATCGCACCGGGTAATCCTCTTTTAGACACGTTTCATTACCTCCATCGAAAGTTCATGATACTCAACCGCACCCGACGAACGCGGCGCATATGTGAAGATCGGTTTCTTGTGGGCCGGCGACTCCTCGAGCCGAACGCTGCGCGATATGACCGTATCGAACGTCTTTGCGCCGAAAACTTTTCGTATGTGGGCCTCGACGTCTTTCGACAGCGCCGTTCGGCGATCGAACAACGTAACAAGCACGCCGAGCAGATTCAAATCAGGATTTGGCCGAGCACGGACCTTTTCGATAGTTTCCAACAGATCGTCCGTCCCCTCGAGTGCAAAGTAAGACGACTGGATCGGAATTAGCACGTAATCTGCTGCAACCAAAGCGTTTACAGTAATAAGACCCAACGTGGGCGGGGTGTCGATGAAGATAAGATCGTATTGCGACTTTACTTCCTCGATGCGATCGCGAAGGCGGAACGCCGCGTCGAAATCACCGACTAATTTTGCCTCGAGCTTTGCAAGATTGATCCGTGCCGGCACAAGATCGAGTTTCTCAACACCCGTTTGGTAGATGAATTCGGAAAAAGGACGGTCTAGCTCGGTGAACAGCTCGTACGAACCGCCATCGAGGCGTTCGGGTTCGAGGAAAGACAGCGAGCTGTTGCTCTGCGGATCGAGATCGATCAATAAAACTTTTTTTCCGGCGATCGCGCACGCGGCCGCGAGATTGATTGCGGTAGTAGTCTTACCGACCCCACCTTTCTGGTTGGCAATTACGATTATCATTTTCTAAAGAGCAGTTCGTTTAGCCTATAAGATCGGGCCAGTCTTCGCCGGCCGGCGTGGGTTCGTCGGCGCCTGAGTCCGGTTCGAGCGGATTCGACGACGCTGACAGGTCAAGCACATTTTGCCTGACAAAGATCGGGCAATCGAGACGCAGCGCAAGTGCGATTGCATCTGACGGACGAGCGTCGAGCGACACGGCGTCACCATTCTTATCGTTGAGCTCGATCAGTGCGTAGAACGTATTTTCGAGCAGATCGGTAATTATTACACGCGACGCGGAAAGATGACATTCCAAAATGAGGTTTCTGAGCAGATCATGCGTCATCGGACGCTGCGGAGCGATCTTCTCGATCTCGAGCGCGATAGCGTTCGCCTCGAAAGCACCGACCCAAATAGGCAGCACGGTTTCGGAGCTCACGCCTTTCAGCACGACGATCGGCGTGTTGGTGTTGGGATCCATTATCAAGGCCCCGATCTTTACTTCGACGAGCTTAGTTTCTTCGTCCACAACCGCTTTTATATAACCTTACCGAACAAAGAATTGGATTTGATATCAGATATCGATATGTCGACAATGCTGCCGAGCATATCCATTGAGCCTTTGAAGTTAACAACCTTATGACAAGTAGAATGGCCGGTCAAATCGTTAGCCGACTTCGACGAGCCTTTCTCGGCAAGTACCTTTAACGTCCTGCCCTCGTATCGCTGCAGAACTTCGTTTTGCCGCCGCTTGACGACGCTTTCTAAATGAAGAAAACGTTCGGTTTTCGTGTCCGGCGATACATCGTCGTCCATCTCATACGCGGGCGTGCCGGGTCGGGGTGAATATTTGAAAATATATGCTGAATCGTACCCGCAATATTCGACCAGGTCGACCGTTTCCTTGAAATCTTTATCCGTTTCGCCCGGGAATCCGACGATGATGTCGGTAGAAAGAGCGATGTCGCGGTGCGACGATTTTATGCGGTCGATCTTTTTCGTGTAGGCGTCGATCGTATGCAAACGCCTCATGGCCTTCAGCACGCTGTTGCTTCCGGACTGCACCGGTAGATGCACCCAATTGCATAGGTTCTCATTCTCGTCGATCGCGTCGACGATGTCAGGATGAAAATCCCGCGGGAAAGAGGTGTTGAACTTTATTCGCTCGATACCTGTCGCGGCAACAGCCCGCAGAAGTCTTGAAAACGGAGTCGCACCGACAAAACCTACAAGCCCGGAGTCCGAAGCCGGACGATAACTATTCACGTTTTGCCCGAGAAGATGGACCTCCTTTACGCCTTGCCTCATTAGTTCAAGAACGTTTCGAACGATCATAGACGCCGGCAAGCTCACTTCCCGCCCGCGCGAGAATGGGACGATACAGTAGGTGCAAAACTTGTTACACCCCTCGATGATCGGCACAAAGCCAACGTATGGCGAATGTCGCTGAGTGTCGGCGACATTCCAGTCATAATCGATCTCTCGGCCGCCCAAATCGACAAAGCCGGAACCGTTCGCCAATGTTTTCTCGATCGCTTCCGAGACGCGCCCGACGGCCTTTGTTCCGATTACGAAATCCAAGCCTACGATCTTTTTGAAAAGCGTTTCGCCTTCGAGCTGGGCGACGCAGCCGAGGACGCCGATCATCGGCATTGTTTCGGCGTTTTTCCTGATCCGACCTACGCGTGAATACAGCTTTTGTACCGCTTTTTCGCGGACCGAACAGGTGTTCAAAAGCACTATATCAGCCGATTGTTCGTCCGATGTTATCTCATAACCCCGCGCCGCGAGTGACGTCGCGACCCGTTCCGAGTCGGAGACATTCATCTGGCAGCCGAAAGTTTCCAGAAACACTTTTTTCATATATATTGCAATGAATGGACAACCTCATATTCGGCGCCAAAGACTTCGTTCACCTGCATCTGCACTCAGATTATAGTCTTTTGCAAAGTACAATCCAACTGAAGCCGCTGGCCAAAAAACTCGGCGAGATGGACATGAAAGCGTGCGCGTTGACCGATTACGGAAACCTCTACGGCGCGGTTTCGTTCTATTCCACGATGAAGTATGCCGGCGTCCGGCCGATCATCGGATATGACGCGCATCTGACGCTCGGAAGCCGGTCGGACCGTTCGACCTCGGTTCGTTCAGGCGAGCGGCCGTTTTACAACGTCGTTCTGCTCGCCACAGATATGACCGGTTATCAGAATCTGGTCTATCTCGCATCTAAAGGCTTCACCGAAGGTTTTCATCATAAACCTAAGATAGATCTGGAGTTGCTGTCTGAGCGAAGCGGTGGATTGATCGCACTTTCCGGGAGCATGGACGGGGTTGTCGGGCATTTTCTACGAAACGGAGAAGTTGCGACCGCGGCTGAGAACGCCGGTAAACTCCGCGAAATATTCGGGCAGGACAACTTTTTTCTCGAAATTCAGGACCACGGCAAGGATGAACAGCGCGACGCTCGACGCTCCCTGCTCGACCTGTCGAAGAAATACGATATCCCGCTCGTCGCGACGAACGACACTCATTATCTGAGCGAGGAAGACGCGCGGGCCCACGAGGTGCTGCTTTGTATCGGGGACGGCCGAACGCTAGGTGAAGCGGGCCGGTATACTTTTCAAAGTTCCAAATACTATCTGCGATCCGCCGACGAGATGTGGGACATATTCGGCAGCGAACTGCCGGAGACATTGACGAACACGCTCGCGATCGCTGAACGCTGCCGCCTCGAATTACCGATCGACGAACAGAATCTTACACTGCCGGTATTTCCCATTCCGCCGGAGTCGGGTTGCGCCACAGTCGAGGAGTATTTTGAGCAGGTCACATATGTGGGCCTCGAACAGCGAAACGCCGAAGTCCTGCAAAAAATGAGAAGTGCAGGAGCGCTTAAATACGATTTAGACGCGTATCACGCTCGCCTGCAGACAGAGATCGGCATCATCAAGGACATGGGTTTCCCGGGTTACTTCTTGATCGTTTGGGACTTTATTAAATACGCGGTCGAGAAAGGTATTCCCGTGGGTCCGGGCCGCGGCTCGGCAGCCGGATCGCTTGTCGCCTACTGTCTTGGAATTACTGGGATCGACCCGCTGCAGTACGATCTGCTGTTTGAACGATTCCTGAATCCGGAACGTGTTTCGATGCCCGACATCGATATCGACTTTTGCATCCGTGGCCGCGGCGATGTGATCAACCACGTCACCGAGGTTTATGGGCGCGAATCGGTCTGTCAGATCATCACCTTCGGGACGATGGCTTCGAAAGCAGCTATCAAGGACGTTGGCCGTGCTCTGAACATGCCATACGGCGACGTCGAGCGGATCGCAAAGCTCATCCCGCCGCCCGTGCGTGGCCGTAACGTCAGTATTTCCCAGGCAATAGAGCAAGTACCTGAACTAAAGGCTGCATTTGTCGGCGATCCGAAAGTTAAAGAATTGCTCGATCTTGCGTTACGCATCGAAGGCTGTTCCCGACACTCGTCCGTCCACGCCGCCGGAGTAGTCATCTCACCTAAACCTTTACATGAGATCGTACCGGTCGCCATCTCTGCCAAAAGCGAATTAACGAGCCAGTATTCAATGACTGATCTCGAAAAGGTCGGCATGCTGAAGATGGATTTTCTCGCTCTGACGACGCTCACGGTCATCGCCGATTGTCTTCAGACCTTGAAAGAACGCGAAGGTGTCGAACTCGACTGGAATTCGATCCCGCTCAACGACGAGGCAACGATGCAGCTTTTTGGCGACGGTCGTACCGACGCGGTGTTCCAGTTCGAGTCGTCGGGGATGCAGGACATCTGCCGACGGCTCAAGCCAAAAGAGCTCGAAGACCTTTCGGCTTTGAACGCACTCTATCGTCCTGGCCCCATCGACGGCGGAATGATCGAGGACTTCATCCAGCGTCATCGCGGCGACAAGCCGGTACGCTATCTCGTTCCGGAAATGAAGGAGATACTCAGCAACACTTACGGCGTCTTGGTATACCAGGAACAGATCATGCAACTGGCCCAAAAGCTTGCTGGTTACAGCCTCGGCGAGGCCGACATGATGCGGCGGGCAATGGGTAAGAAGAAGCGCGAGGAGATGGCGGTCCATTCGGAGAAATTCGTCTCCGGTTCCGTCAAAAACGGGATCAAAAAGGAAAAGGCTGAAGAGATATTCAATCTAATGGCCCAGTTCGCAGACTACGGTTTCAATCGCAGTCACAGTATCGCGTACGCCTATGTTGCGTTCCAGACGGCCTTTCTAAAGGCACATCATCCGGCGCATTTTTACGCGTCGGTGCTTTCGCACGAATCGGACGACAGCGCCAAGGTCTACAAGTATTCGAACGAACTGCGTTCGATGGGCCTCAAACTGCTCCCGCCGGATGTTAACGAAAGCGGCGAAGGGTTCACGCCTTCGGGCGATTCCGTACGTTTCGGTTTGAACGCGATCAAAGGCATTGGTTCGAGCAGCGTTCGGGCGATGATCGACGCTCGGAATGAGGGGAAATTTACTTCCCTTTTCGATTTTGTCGCACGCATCGACCAGGGAGCGATCGGGCGCCGGGGACTTGAAAGTTTGATCACGGCCGGCGCGTTCGACACCATGCGTTCGGAAGGCTGCTCAACCAATTCCTGGCGCGCACGGTTGTTCGCTGGGGTCGATATGGCGCTTGCATACAGCCAAAAAGCCTGGAGCGATAAACAAAGAGGCCAAAACGACCTTTTCGGTGATGCTGTGGCCGAAGATGTAGTCTCCGACGACGATCTGCCCGCCGCCGAGCCGTGGAGCCAAGCCGAAATATCGCGACAGGAAAAAGCCGCAATCGGATTTTACCTATCCGTACACCCGCTCGATGCATTCAAAGAAACGATATCGAATCTGAAAATATTGAACGTGGCGGATCATTCTTCGATAAATCCTGGCGATATTCTAAAGCTCGCCGGCATTGTTTCCGGCGCTCAGGCGAAATACAGTAAGAAAGGAAATCGCTTCTGCGTATTCCGTCTCGAGGACCAATCTATTGGCGTAAAATGCCTTGCCTGGTCTGAGGCTTATTCCAAATTCAGCGACTCATTTAAGAACGACAAACTTCTGATCGTGGAGGGCCGCGTCGAAGCGATAGACGGACAGGAAATTACGCTCATCGTCAGCGACGTGAAGGATCTGATCGAAGCAGTGCCGAAAAACGCGAGGGCGGTCTCGATCACGCTGCCCGCCCGCAATTTTGACGAAGAGTATTTCACCGGCCTTTTCTCGGTGTTGAACGAAACTCAGGGTCGCTGCGACGTTTATTTGCAGTTTCTGGTCGGTAAGGTGGAAGTAAAGATCCAGTCGACTCCGCTTCGAATCCAAGGGTCAAGCCGGGTTCAAAGCGATCTCGAGGCGCGCGGATGCCGTGTAGAATGGGTATTATAAATTAATGAAAAAAATGGAAAAGGAATCGCACAAGACCGCGTTCGAACGGGTCCAGACGGCTCGCCATATGGACCGTCCGTACTCGATGGATCTCTTCGAGCACATATTTTCCGATTTTACCGAGATCCACGGCGACCGGCGTTATTCGGACGACCCGGCGCTTGTTTGCGGTTTTGCAGATCTCGATGGTCGGCCGGTCGTCGTGATCGGCCAGCAAAAAGGTCGCGACACCAATCAGCGGCGTTTTCGCAATTTCGGCATGCCGAAACCCGAAGGTTACCGAAAAGCGATGCGTGTGATGAAATTCGCGGAGAAATTCGGACGTCCCATAATTTCGTTCATCGACACTCCTGGTGCATATCCCGGCATCGACGCCGAGGAACGTGGCCAGGCCGAGGCGATCGCATTCAACCTGCGTGAAATGGTTAGCCTGCGTGTACCGGTCATCGCGGTCGTTATCGGCGAAGGTGGCTCCGGCGGAGCTCTGGCGATCGGCGTCGGCGACCGTGTTTTGATGATGGAGAATTCGGTCTATTCGGTAATAACTCCCGAGGGCTGCGCGGCGATACTCTGGAAAAGTGCGGAAAAGGCTGATCAGGCGGCGTCGGCATTGCGTCTCACGGCCTCAGACCTAAAAAGGTTTGGACTGATCGATGAGATCGTTGCAGAGAAAGAACCTTGGGCATTTTCTCCGGATGAATCCACCGATAATAAAAGATCACGCGCGTTCGAAAAGATCGCCGCTGATCTCAAGTCGCGCCTGGTTTCGATGGTCGGAGAGCTTACGAAATTAAATACCGCCGATCTATTGAAACAGCGGTATGACAAATTCCGAGCGATGGGACAATATTCCGAGGCCGCCGCACGGTCCGAACACGGGTCTTGATGAACGAACCGTGCAGCGATCAACTAGAAAGGAATGTCATCATCAGCCTTTGCAGGCGGAGCGAAGTCGGCTGCAGCGTCTGACGGGCCGGCGAATTGTGCCTCACGTGGTGCGTCACCTGAAAATTCGTCCCTACTTCCAGCGCTTATAAACTGCATATCCGAACCGTGGACCTCAAGGGTATATCGGTTGTTGCCGTCGCGGTCGGTCCATTCCTCGATCCTTAGGCGCCCCTCGACGTACACTGGACTTCCTTTTGTCAGATATTTCGAGGCAGCTTCCGCCTTTTTTTCCCAAAGCGTCACACGGAACCAAGTCGTAATATCTTGAAACTCGCCGGCTTTGTCCTTTCGTTTTTCATTAGTTGCGATCGAAAGGTTGCAGACCGCAGATCCTTGAGGAGTGTAACGGAGTTCCGGGTCCTTTCCCAGATTTCCGACGATGATTATTTTGTTAAAAGACATTTTTGTAGAGGTCTCCGAAAGTGAATTTAATCTTTAGCAAACTTTGTCGGATAGTAACTTCATCAATCTATTGCGGTCAAGTTCGCTGTGCTAGAATCTGTTTTTTGACCGGCTAAACTTGTATTGTGAATTTGCTTAACAGACCACGCGGGATAAAATTCGTGAGCGATCGGGCCGTCAGGTTTTATGCGACGGCCTTTTTGCTGGTGCTGCTGGTCTCTCTGACGATGTCACGGGCACCGGCTCAAAAAACGGCGGACGAGGTGGCCGTTTCCGTTAAGTGCTGGGATTACGACACCGAATCCGCGCCACAGTCCGGTCTGGTCAGCGACGCTGCCAACCTGTATTTTGCAGCGTCCGGCGGCCGGATCGCCGCGATCGACGCCATGACGGGCAAGAGTGCGTGGAACGCGGAACTCGGCGGCCAGGCTATCTCGAACATTCTGGTGCACGGGCCGGACATTATTGCCGTTACGGCCGCAATCGGCGACGGAGGTAAACTGGGCTCGGCCTCGCTCCGGTCTTTGAGCAAAGAAACAGGCATCGTAAATTGGACGGTCCCGCTCGCTGCTTCTGACGGATATTTTTTGGGAACTACATCCGACGGCATTATCGCTGTTTCAAACGGCGGCCGGATCGAACTGTTTAGTTTTAAGGACGGTGGTTCGATCTGGAAGCGGCCGGAGACGGGGCCGCTCGCGGCGCGTCCGCAGATCGACGCCAAATATGTCATTCTCCCTGTTCGTTCCGGCAGGACCTACGTGTTCTCCGCGCTGAACGGATCGGCCGTTTCAAACATCGAATCGACGGCGGATGTCGAAACGCAAGCGAAAGTATCCGACAAGTGGGTGGTGAGCGGTGACAGCCGCGGAAATCTGATGTCGCGAGATCTTGTCACCGGAAAACGTCAGTGGAAATTTAAAGCCGGCGCAAAGTGGAGCTATATCGGCGGAACAAAATACGGTATCGCTGCGGTGTCGGCCGATAATTTTATATATATGCTGTCCCCCGACCGCGGCGGTGTATTATGGAAGCGACGTCTTCCCGGCCGTATATCAGGTTCTCCCACGTTCTCGGACTCGTATGTTGTTTTGGCATCGTACGGTGAGAATTCCGCTTATGTGATCGACCTTCAGAGCGGACGGATAGTGAATCAGATCACGCTCACCGAAAACAATTCGTTTACCGGATCACCGATACTCATCTCCGACGTTTCCGTCGCAGCCGTCACGAATTCAGGTATTTCGCTCTGGAATTTTGGCCCTTGCGGCTCAAATAAAAAGGCGGTGCTCATAGCGCCGCCCAGATAAATCCGTAAAAAGTTTAAAGAGTTAATGTGAGACGGTAACATCATGCATCATTGCATGTATCTCATCCTTGATCTGCAGTTTTTTCTTCTTGAGTGTGCTCTCTTCGACCTGTTCGTCGTCGTTGGGGTATGTTAAATGGGCGAGTTCAATAAGTCTTTCCTCGTAATTTTGATGCTGGTGAACTAATTCTCGAAAGGTGGGGTTACTCTTTATCAGTTCATCACGTACCGCATCAGACGTTGATATGTCCATAACGTTTTCGTCCTCACTTATCAAAGTATCGAAACCACCACTTTGGTCCCATACGAAAGTTTTTGTGGCTCCAAGTCGATGTTAGCCCATATATCAGCAATTAGGCAAGTATTCTTATGATTAAGTTGTCGTCAAATCCAAGAGCTGCAACTTCATCACAATAGCATCGTCGGGAGGCGACGAATAGAACGCTTTCCGTCTGTAAGAATCAACAAATTGGTGCCTTTCATAAAATTGGATCGCCGAATCGTTCGCGGCCCGCACCTCAAGCCAAATGCTATATACAGAATAGTTTACGCAATCTTTAATAAAGTGATCGATCAATTGATTTCCGTACCCGCGCCGCATATATTCCGGCTTAACACCAATGTTGAAGATCTCGGCGTCCGGGCCTTGCAATGCGGACGACGCGGGGACGAGCCGACCGATGATAAAACCGGCCAGGGAGTTAGAAAATCGTGCACAGAGCCCGATCGAATCGGCGCGACCGATCTCATCACGATAGGCCTCGGCAGACCACGGACTGAGTCCGCATACGTCCGCGATCGACAGCACTTCCGGTATGTCCTGCTCACGCAGCCGGAATATTTTTATCAGCTCGTTCAACGGAACTACCTCTAAGCACGCAGCGTGGAATTTGATACGTATATAGGTTCGAGGGAAAAAGAGTACTCGTCGCCTCGAAGAATTGAATTACCGACTATCTCTGCGAGATTCGGGCCGATCTCGATAGTTTTAACGCCTGCGTCGAGCCTACCCTCTAGTGCTTCGCGAATCGATGAATGACAGTGGATATTTGCTATTTTAGACTCACAGACCGAAATGAGGAATTCGTCGACGGACCCCGCCCGCGGACTGATATTACCGAGGTCGGTAGCCGGAGACCCGTCTTCAAACCGCTGCCACGCCAAATCATTTCTGCCTATCGGCGCCACGACGATGCCGTTTCCCCGGTCATTGGACGACCGGCCAATGACCTCAAACAACGAAACGCCTATCACCGGAATGGCTAATGAATCCCCGAGGCCTAGCGCCGTCGCAATCCCGATGCGGATTCCGGTGAAGCTTCCGGGACCGCGCGAGACAATAACACGCTCGAGGCGAGCGGCCGTTACGCCCGCTTCGTCAAGCATTTCAGCAATATCCGGCAACAGATCCTCGGACCGCGATCTATCACCATCGCCGACTCGCGATGCTATGAGCTTTCCATTGCTGAACAAGGCGATACTGCCGCCGCGGATCGCGGACTCGATTGTCAGAAAACTATCTTGCGGAACATCCACTCTAATTACACCGCTCTCACTTAGAAAATCGGTATCTCATTTTTGATGCGGAATATACAGCCCGCCGAAATACCGTTCTTGCCTGAAAATAACATCTTCGCGGATCATCCAGACTCTTCTGCATTTCGATCGTGGCCTGGATCGGATTGGGCGGAATTCGCTTTCTGATCTGGTTACGGAGCAGCTTCCAATCGCCGAGACAGGTCCGAAGGTCGCGGAGCCTTACCCCGCTTGCCCATTCCTTTTCGACCGTTTCGCGCATCCACTCGGGAAAGTTCCGCAATTCGTCGCGCATCGGGAGATCGTCGATCGGCAAGCCGAGATACTCGTGTGCCATGGCTATCGTGTAAACCACCCAACTCCGCCGCTCAGGCCCCGCCGCGTTCAGGCACCGATCCCAATCAAATGACTCGGGCCGTTTTTCGACGCTGTAGTAAATATCCCACAAACGCTTGCGGTCTACTCCGCCGTCGTTCAGCCAATGAGCGCAAAGGATTCGCAAATGATCTTCAGGCGACGGAACACGGATCTCCGCACCTTCAGCGGGAATCAGAATAGACGAACGGAAGGTTTCTTTCCACGGACGTGGATCGAAATGTCTGAAACCCTTGTGAAGGTCAACGAGAACGGACGGATCTGAACCGTTGTTTCGAATTATTGACGCCTTCTGGAATTCGTCGGGCGCAACGGCCAAATCGACATCCACTGACAAGCGCGGCCTGTCGATGGGATAAAGGCGGCCCACCGCCCAGCCTTTGATCAGGACGGGCTCGATTCCATTTTGCCGCAGCATGCAAAAGGCCGCGGCAACCCTGACTTCGCTGGCCTTAAGGTGCAGCGAATTCCAGCGGAGATCATTCGCAGATTTGTATGGGGGATCGACCATTTACATAATCGAACAAAATAAAAAGTAGTGAAGTCGCCTTCACTACCTTAAATAATACTTGAATTAATTCAACGTCGCGAAAGCGGAACAGATAAATCCGTCCCATTCGCGGACTACAAATGAAAGTCCGCACAGACTCTACGGAGCGCAGATCCCGCTACCATTGCAATTGACCGTTGACGGACAGGTGGTCTGTGTTAAGCACGCGCCTGGATTGACGCAAGCGCACGACGTGGCCGCTAAAGCGTTGTTCGGGGCAACAAGCGATGCGATAACCGGGACCGCGACGATCGAGGCAAAACCGATCTTTTTCAAAACTTCACGGCGCGACTGCCCGGCGAACTGTGACTGAAGCTCGTTTTCAAGCAGTGCGTTTTCGCTGAGCTGGTCGATCGCGAGCCATACGAGGTCGTCGCTAACGGTACTGCCGAGTTCTGCTTGGATATTCTTCGCAATATCCGAAACGGAGTTTTTACCGTCGCAGGATCTCCATACCGCAGCAGCGGTTTTATTCAGGCAGTGAGCTTTATTTGTGTCCAGGTCATATACCAAGACTTCGTCAGGAACTTCCTGAACGACCAGCCCGGACTTGCGGGCGATCGGAAATTGCGGGTTATTCATATTCTCCTCCAAACCAATAAATAGCGTTATCTATATCAAAGTCATTTAAGACCAATTCGAGTCGCTGTCCGCGAGGGACAATATCTCTTTAGCGACGGGTCCGGATTCCGGCCGCGCTCCTTTTAGTATTATTGCACGGCTTAGTCCTGTATTCAATGCTTTTAGAGCAAGCGACGTATTTAATCTGATCGATATCGTATGCGGGATCATTTCCTTTATTCCGTTGCCTAAGCTCAATCGCACAGGCGCCCAACTTTCTCCGGGCACGTATTCGGTGCATATCACTAGTCCGACGGGCAGTGCGGACATCGCAGCTCTACCGCCGAGTGCCTCCAATTTAGTCTCAACGGCGTTCCGGCGATCGCCATTTACTCTGATCGAAAGGTCCCGCTGAAACGGGTAAACCATTCCGTCCGAGTCAAAGATCGCATATTCGTCCGACATGTATTCGGCACCGAACTTGACCAGTTCAGCGACTAGCGTTGTCTTGCCGCTAAAACTGTTCCCAGGAATTACGATCGCCCGTCCGTTGTAACCGACTACGCCGGCATGTACAAATATCCAGTCCTTGGACCTTTCCGCGACGCTGACGCGTAGATACGACCTAAAGAAATTCATCAGAATCGCTTCGCTGGGCGTTTCAGAGATATTCTCCCGGTTTTCCCGTAATTGAAACGCTCCGCCTTCGATTACCGCGATACCGAAAATAATATCAACTGAGCGATTATCATCGATGATGAACTCAAGACGATCAAGAAACGCCTTTTTTGCTATCGCTTTCGCTTTCGCCAACACCCGGTCATCGTTGCTTTCAATTCTTACGGCCACTCCGTATGTTGTAAATACGAAATGTAATCCTAAATCCCGTGCGTCCGGCATTTCTGCCACGATGGTGGCGGAACTCGTTTCTGACATCTGACTAATATGTTGCAAACCTAACACTGTTAATAAATTACGTCAACAAGTTTTTTCGTCGGACGTAAAACGCCAAAACTGCCGATAAACCTGTCAGTACAAAAAGTGGCAATACCGCGGTAATTCCATCAACCTTCGCGGCGATCGCAAAGACGGCGATCAAAACCGTGGTAAGTATCCCATAAAGCACCGACACCCGCGAGTGCGAACTGCCGGACCGGACGAGACGTTGATAGAGATGTTCACGGTGCGGTGTCCATACGCGTTGGCCGGTCACGAGCCTTATCAGAAAAGTGAAAACTGAGTCAAAGACAAAAAACCAGACCACTACCACTGCTGTCAACGCGAACCGGCCGGATGCTTCCGAATTCTCGCCGCTCGCGAGTACAGGTAAAACGGCGAACGTATATCCGAGAAAAGCGCTTCCCGCGTCGCCCATAAAGATCTTTGCAGGTTGCCAGTTAAGCAGCAGAAACCCGAATGCCGACGAAGCGATGATCAAGGCAAAGTAATAAACTCCCGGCGCCGAACCGCTGAATGCAGCCAAAGCCCAGCCCAGTCCTGCGATCAGAGCCTGCATCCCCGCGATGCCGTCGATGCCGTCCATAAAATTGTAGGCATTGACGAGCCAAACGATCCAGAGAACGGTCAGGGCCGGAGCGATCCAACCTAGAGTCAACTCGACCGCGATTCCCGGTATTTCCAATGTCCGTAATACACCGGCGTCCGATACAAATAATAACGCCGCCACCGTGTGAAAGAGTAGACGCACCGCCGAATGTACTGAACGAATATCGTCGAGCCAGCTAATTCCGACGATCACTACGCCGCCGGCGAGGTACCCCCACGATACGCGTGCGCCGCCGAGGTATGTCGCAACCAAATACCCAACGAGACAGACTCCCGCAATGACAAGCCCGCCGCCTCGCGGGGTCGGATCAACGTGCGAACTCCGCTCGTTGGGAAGGTCGACGATTCCCTTCTTCTCGCTCCAGCGACGGTAGACAGCGACGCCCGTGTACGAGGCGCCAAGAGCAACAATGATTAGGACTAATTCGAGCACAATTTGACGGTTCGACGAAACTATTGAAAGAGCCGTCGATAATTATCTATCGCCGACGCTTGTCCGAATCGCTTTTCGGCTGCGCCGCGCGCACGTATTCCCATCGCCGGAAGGCTCGCTCGGTTCGTGTATATCTGATTTACCGCCGCAGCAAATTTGCCCGCGTCCTCCGGCGGGACCGTCCAACCGATGTCGTCGTCGGAGATCGTCAACGCAACCTCCGAGCCTTCGTCCGTCAATGCAAGGATCGGTTTGCCGGCCGCCAGAATATTGTATGTTCTGCTTGGCATCGAAACGCCCCACATCCGGGAAACAAGCGAAACGATCGCAACGTCACACGCATTCAGAAAATCGATCTGGTCGGAACGCGGCCTTGGATCCAATATCGAAACATTGCTCAAATGGTTCTCAAGAACGTAATTCTCGAGCCATTTTCGCTTGGCACCGGTCCCGAGAAACAAAAAATGAATATCCGGGTTATTCAGCTCCGACGCCGCCTGCACGATACTTTCGAGATCGTTAGGATGACCCATATTGCCGGCGTACAAAAAAACAAATTTATCTTTTAGGCCCAACTCGTCCAAAAGACGATTTTCGTCGCGCCGAGTCGGCCGCACGTCTTCGATCTCACCCCAATTCGGGATAGTGGAGATCGGTATATCTAGTCCCGCGGCCTTTTTCGAAACCAACGCTTCCATGTCGCGCCCCACCACTATTATCCGCGCGGCATATTTATAAAGCCACCGGTTCAAGAAGTGATTCACTCGAACAACCACCGAATCGGGCTTTGTTTTATTTGCCGCGACCAGTATCTCGGGGTAATTGTCATGAATCAAAAGCGTATAACTCCCGCCTTTGATGAGCGAAGTCACCGCGATCACGTACGGTAGGCTCGGTGGTGTGGTGACGGCCAATATTCGGTCGCCGCGTCTAATATTTACAAGGGCTTTGAAAAAGATCGATACCCCGAGCGTGATCATGTTGACTACACGAAACGCGATCACGTTTTTATCCAGGCGTGTACCGGCGACGCGATAGATCTCTACGTCATTGTGACGTTCGCGGGACGGAGCAACCGTTCCCCGAGCCGAGTAATTCGGCTGTCCGCAAATGACGTGAACATCGGCAACGTCCGCCAATCCCTCGGCGATCCGTGTCAGATAATAGCCGGTCGACGTTTCCTCGGGATAATAAAGCTCTGTGACTACCCACAGGCGGCGCTTCCCTTTTCGCTCGGCGGTCTCTTTGTGATGTTCATTCATCAGACGACGTGGGCGTCGCTCCGCGGCGATTTCCAAAATTGCGATGGTCGGTCGTTATGACACATGGCGTCTCAGGTTTGTATATCCGAGTAGGATTTTGCTCACGACCTGCGCTACGTTTGCGGCCTCGTACTCGCGCGGCGGCGACCAGTCGGAAGGTTGGGCCACCGCTAATTCGACTGCTCGAAGAATCGAGTCCGGATCGGCACCGCTTAGGATATTGCTTCCACATTCGATGGTCTCGGGGCGTTCCGTCACGTCACGGATCGTTACATTCGGAACCCGGAAGATCGCGCACTCTTCCTGGACCGTGCCGCTGTCGGTGAGGACGGCAAGCGCGTTTTTCTCCAGTTTTACAAAATCAAAGAAACCGAGCGGCTGGAGAAGCCGAATCCTCGCACTCGCCGGTTTCAAGCCGTATTCCTCGAGCCTGGCCGCGGTCCGCGGATGCACGCTCACGAGAACGTCCTTTTCGAAACGGTTGGCGACAAGCTCGAACGCCCGGAAAATATCGGCCAGCCTTTCCGGAATATCGACATTTTCAGCGCGATGTAGCGTTACCAGGAAATATTCCGACGGCCGCAGCTCCGAGTTTTCAAGAGCATTGCTGCTGTCGATCTGACCAGTGAATGACCGTAGCACCTCGTTGATCGGATTGCCCGTTACATAGATCCGTTCACGTTCGATTCCCTCAGCCGTAAGATTTTCCCTGCTTCGCTCCGTGTACGGCAAAAGGATCGTGCTGGCATGGTCGATAATTCGGCGGTTGATTTCTTCAGGGACACGATCGTCGAAACACCGATTACCCGCCTCCATATGAAACACGGGAATTCCCCGGCGGGCCGCGACGATCGCCGAAAGAGCACTGTTCGTATCGCCGAGGATCAAAACCTTATCCGGTTTTTGCTCGGCCAGCACGCCGTCGACGAGCGAAAGTATCTGCCCGGCCTGCTCGCCAAAACTGTTTGAGCGTATTCCCAGGTGAACGTCAGGTGTACGGACGCCGAGATCACGAATGAATATATCGCTGAGGCTTTCGTGATAGTTTTGACCCGTATGCACCGTGACGTGATCACAATGCTGATCAAGGATCCGCATTACGAGACTCAGCCGGATGATCTCCGGCCGCGTCCCGAATATCGTTAAAACCTTCATAAATAGGCAATTTACCGCAATTACTGTTTGGCCAGGAAATGCTTGATCTCGTCGCTTGCAGTCCCGAGGAGTTCGCGAAGGGATTCGATGGAAATGTTGTTGTCCTTCGACGAATATTCCGCGGTGAGAGCGGGTGTGAACTCTCCTTCCTCGCGCAACTCCGGCAGCACGGGAAGGATCACGTAATAGTCTCCAGACTCGATCGTGCGAAAACACTCTTCTTCGGACACCATTATCTCGTGAATTTTTTCGCCCGGCCGGATGCCGGTGAAAGAGATCGGGAGGTCCTTTTCGCCCATGACGGCTTTTGCCAGATCGCAGATGTTGGCGGCCGGTACTTTCGGTACGAAAGTCTCGCCTCGTCGTCCGGTCCGGACAGCGGCGAACACCGTATCGACCGCTCGATCGAGGCTGAGCAGAAACCGCGTCATCTCGGGGAGCGTGACCGTCATCGGCTGATCGTTTTTCACCTGTTCGACAAAAAGCGGAACGATCGAGCCGCGCGATGCGATCACGTTGCCGTACCGCACGCACATAAAACTCGTGCTCGGACAATCGCGATTCGCTTCGATCAGGACGCGTTCCTGCAACGCCTTGGTCATTCCCATAACATTGATGGGCTTGCAGGCCTTGTCGGTCGAGATGCCGACGACCTTTTCGACCGGAAAATTGTTCTCGCGAATCGTCCGTGCAAGATTCTGGGCCCCGACAATATTCGTCATCACCGCTTCGAACGGAAAGTATTCGCAAGATGGGACCTGTTTGAGCGCCGCCGCGTGAAATACAATTTCCGCATTGCGAACTGCGGAAGTAAGTGCGGCATAGTCGCGGACGTCGCCGATCCGGAAATCGAGCAGATCGCGAGAGTTCCGGTAAATGACGTCGTCGGTCGCCGTCGTCCGATGGAGATGTTCGAGCCGCATGTAGTGCTGCTTTGCCTCGTCGCGAGAGTATACGGTTACTTTCGCGGGGGTTCCCATTTCTCCGCCAAGAAGCCGCTTTACAAGTGTTCGCCCGAGCGAGCCTGTGCCGCCGGTAACCAATATTCGTTTTCCGTCGAATTCTTTCATTTTCTAAACGCGTCGTACGGTGTGGGATCGGCCGCCATCTTTCTCACCATTTCTTGCCAGGTCGGCGGCTCAAAACCTGTCACAGCCCGAAACCTTGAGGAATCCAGGCTTCGATCGATCGCAAAATCTTCAAATCTTTCGATCTCGATATTTGAATCGAATTGCTGGTTTATCATTCCGAGCAGTTCGAATTTATTGATCGGTTCGCTCGAGACATGATACAAGCCGTGAAGGTCCCGATGTTCTCTCAGCAAGTTAGCAATTATATCGGTAAACTCGATCGTTGGAAAGCCGCTGTAAATCGCGTTTACATAACCGTTTACCGTCTTCCCGCGGTTCGATAGGAACCATTCGACCATGCTGTGTTCAGAAGTCAGTTCCCGGCCGATGATCGAAGTTCTGAGGGTAAGGCAATTTTCGGCGACCACCTCGCCGAGATTTTTACTACGGCCATAGAGATCATATGCGTCTGCCGGATCATTCTCGGAATACATTCCTTTGCCGCCCCCGAAAACGCAGTCGGTACTGACACAAACCAGACGAAAGGAATAGCGGTCAGCGAGTTCGTGAAGGCGGTGCGGGAGTATCGAATTCACACTCAGGGTGGTAATGACGTCCTTAGACGACGGAAGCTGTTTGATAATTCCCACGGCGTTGATCACCACGTCCGGCCGTACCGCTGAAATAACTCGCTCCAATTCGGCGACGTTTTCAACATCGACATTGTCGAATGTTCGACCGCTTTCGAAGATGCCGAACCTTTCTAACTTGGCGAAGGGCTGCCGGGTCGTAGCAAAAACTTCAAAATCGCTGTTCAGTTGTTGAACAAGCTTGTGACCGAGCATGCCGTTTCCGCCCAAAACAAGGACTTTCATACTTAAGGTAATAGTTTAATATTCGCCGCGCCGACCGCTAAAGCAGTTTCGAGCAAATTTTCTCGCGGGAATGCCGCCTAAACTACGATCCCGCGAGTCCGCCGTCCGTCTAGCCTATGCTGTTAATCGAGTTTGAAGCTTCGACCGCGGGATACAGTTGAGCCATAGTGATCGTACTTGTTCCGATCTGTTCGACAACGATCCCGGCGGCGATGTTTGCGATCTCCGATGCCTCCGCGTAGGAGTGTCCGCCCGCAAGTGCGACGGCGAGCGTGGCGATCACCGTGTCGCCCGCTCCTGTAACGTCATAGATCTCTTTTGTGTGAGCTTGAAGGTGGACTTCGTCGCTGCCGTGAACGAAGAGGCTCATTCCCTCTTCGCTTCGCGTTATGAGTACTGCCTCAAAGCCGAGCGTCTCGATGATCTGCTTTCCAACCGTTTCGATGAATGCCGCGTCTGATTCTTCCAGCTGCGATGCCTCGGCGGCTTCACGTCGGTTCGGTGTGATCATGGTCGCGCCCGCATATTTGGAAAAATCCTTTCCTTTCGGATCGACGATCACTTTTTTCGAATGCTCGCGAGCGGTTTCGAAAATGTGTTGGAGAACCGCCGGAGTAAGCGTGCCTTTTTGATAATCTGAGACGACCACGATATCGACAGTCGGCATCAGGTTCGAGATTCTGGAACAAATTTCCTGTTCGACGGTTGCGGAGAGGTTTTCAGCTCGCTCCTGATCGACGCGGACGACTTGCTGGCTGTGGGCGATAATGCGTGTCTTTACGCTTGTGGGGACGTCGTTTCGCTCGATCAGATGATCGTCAGATCCGCCGACTTCCCGCAATGCCGCGCGAAAGGCAGCGGCGTCAGAGTCAGCGCCAACGCATCCTACAAGGAACGCCTCAGCGCCAAGGCCGGCGATATTGCATGCGACGTTTGCCGCTCCGCCAGGCGTGCATGTCTGACGCCTGAGGTGTACGACGGGCACCGGAGCCTCGGGCGAGATGCGCGAGACGTCGCCCCACCAATAACGGTCGAGCATCACGTCGCCGATCACGAGGGCCCCGACTTTGCTGAAACTGGTTCGAATATCTTTCATGCGGGACCGGGCTTTTCGCTCTCTAGCCATTTGTCGACGATCTCGCACCAAATGTGTGCGATCGTGATATGAGCTTCCTGAACTCGTGCAGTTCGTTCCGAAGGAACCAGAATGCATGCGTCAGAAAGGCCAGCGAGCTTTTTGCCGTTTTCGCCGGTCATTCCGACAACTCGACATCCCTTCGCCCTGGCCGCCATGACAGCCGCGAGAATGTTGGGCGAAGTGCCGCTGGTGCTGATAGCGATCAGACAATCGCCTTCGCAGGCAAGTGCGTTGACCTGACGGGCGAAAATGCGTTCAAAGTCGTAATCATTCGCCAATGCCGTGAGCGCCGACGTATCGGTCGTCAGCGCAATTGCCGGCAGTGCCCGCCGTTCGGTTTCATACCGTCCGACGAATTCCGCTGCGATATGCTGTGCATCAGCCGCGCTGCCGCCGTTGCCGACGAGCAACACCTTGCCGCCGCCTCGAAAAGTCTCGCAAATGATGTCCGCACAGCGTTCGATCGATCGCTGGTGCCCGGCGAGCAGCGAACTGAAGATCTCCTGATGCTGGCCCAGCGAAGCTGCTATCGGAGAATCCTTATTCGATTCTAATGAGTCACCGGAAGATGTGAGTCTCGCGACGATGTTGCTCGACGAATGTCCGTTCAAAAGCGGAAGCGAGAATACTTCCCCGCCGTAGGATCTTACGAAATCGCCGCCGATGATCTGATCGATGGTCCAGTCGCCTCCCTTGACAAGGATATCGGGCTTAATGTCTTTAATGATATCTTCCGGCGTAGATTGTTCAAAAACAAGCACTTCGTCAACCGACCTCAAGCCCAGTAAGACCGCCCGGCGGCTATCCTGATCTTGAACCGGCCGCGTCGGACCTTTGATTGAACGTACAGATGCGTCGCTGTTGATTCCAACGATCAGCTTCGTGCCCAATGCCTTAGCTTCTTCGAGAAACCGGACGTGTCCGGGGTGAAGTATGTCGAAACATCCATTGGTAAATACTATCTTCGGCATTTCTTAGCTCGCGACCGCTTCTCTAGGCGCCCCTCCGCGGGCGCTCAGAGCTGTTGCGATAAGTTTTACGATCAACATTCCGGTAATCGCCGTAAAGCCGATCTTGAACATATACGGCACTATCAGGCCATAAACGCCCTCGTAGGATAAAGTCGTAAGTAGCATGAAATAGAGTGTAATTCGCCAATACGAAAACTCCTGAGCTTCGATAAGCGCCGCCCAGATAACCCGTAGCAACATACCGAGCAGGATCATTCCGATAGGCACCCCGATCGGGCCGAAGTTTCGCAAAAGGTCACCCATTGGCGTCATTGCGAACGCGTTCTCGCTCAAGTTGAAGTACAAATCGGCGTATTTACTGGGCTCGATAGCAACAGGTTTGTTAGGCCAAACTACGCGCGGTATCAGGAACGTAACGGTATCGACATATATGTTATTATTTATACCCCAAAGTTCCTCGTAAGGGGCCAAGGATTCATAGTTGGAAACGACCACGGCCAGCGAACTCACCGAATCCAGTCGCTCGGCGATCGCGCCCAGACCGACCTCCAGTGTTGTGCCGATGTCCTGGCGGCCGAGCTTATCGAGCGATTCCGCGACCATACCTGCATAGGAGCCGATGTCCAACCTGTCCTGCTTTTCCTTGACCGAGCGGAAGGTCGTCCCATAGATCATTCCAACAATGAGACCCGTCGCAACCAGAATGGCGCCGAAGACCTGGTGCTTAAACGCGAGCCGCCTCTCCGAAAAAAGAAACGCGAACGCGACTACGATAATCACCTGTAATAGACTTCCGCGGTTCCCCTGAAATGCAGATTTGGCGAGCGAGGTCACTACGAGTAAGGCAGTGATCAGGTAATCTCCGAAGTTATGAGATTTGGACCGAAATATATAAAGCCATAACAAAAACGTCGCCTCCAGCCAAAATAGCGAAAGCAGAAACAATATTCCGTCGTATGCACCGATCTCCTCGACCTTCTGAAACCCCAGAATTCCCTGTACAAAGGCAAGCGCAGTTGTGGCCAGTCCCAAGCCGAGAAGGATCAGTCCCGGCACCGCAACCTGATCAGTGTTCAAATGAAGAGTTGGCAACCAACGGCTGATCGCCACTCCGGCCCGCCTCGCGTGTGGTACAGCAAAACCAAGTGTCATGCCGGCGTAGCCGACCATAATATAAATGAAGGTCAGGGGATAGTTGTAATGTTCATCCTGAACAAAAGCCAAGTAGTACGGCTGCGAGAGTCCGGTCGCGAGAAACATTCCGCCCAAAACGAAACCAGGGAAAAAGTATGTCCACGCAGGAAAGACCAGAGGATGAAAAGGGCTAAATTTACCCTTGTGATACAGATAGATACTTGGCGCAGCAATAACAGCCCCGGTCGCGACGCACCAGGGTAGCAAATACAACTTATTGCCGGAACCGCCGGGTCCACCATCGCTCCCGAGCATTGAAACGACGATCACCAATGCTAGACCCCAGAAGAACAAGATGGGGTAAAGCATACTCCGACCGAAAGGCCTGTGAATTAGATGCTGCGGATATGCCATTTAATCCAAACTCGCCACGGCGATGACACCGTCGCTAAGCTGCGGTGAAATACTAACGCAGATGTCGTTAAACATATTATAGAACCATCGGCTGAACGGGCGATGCTCGGTACCGATGTCATAAAAATGAAATTCGTTCATCTTAAACCCGTGCCGCTCCAGCATTAGTTTCAGCGTGGTATATGAATAGTAGCTGACGTGGTCCGGATGCACGGGTTCATTCTTTCCTCCCTTACCGCGCAATCCATAGATCAAAAATCTCATCGCACAATACGCGTTTATGGTCGTGATAACGAGTTGCGTATCCGGCCGCATGAACCGTTTGATCCCTGTCAGGAACAATCCGGGGTTCGAGAGATGTTCGATCATCTCGCCGCCGATTATCACGTCAAATGTTTCGTCGACGACGACGTTCTGCAATTGCTCAAGGTCTGCCTCGAAGACATTAGTTGCACCGGCTCGTTCGATGATATCAAGTCCAGCCTTATCGAAATCAAAGCCGTATAGCTCGCTGGCGATCTTTTCCAATTCGAAGTGCAGCAACATATTATTGGCGATCGCATCGTCGGTGTATGGATAATTGGTACAACCAAGATGAAGCACTTTTTTGCCGCGGCACGCGTCCTTGATGAAGCCGACGCGCTGGATCGAGTTAAATCCTTTGTTCATAAAATGTGAGTTTCCGGGAAACCCGGCCACTTGCGAGAGTCTGGCGCAATTGTTTCAACTCACAACAATTTAGCAAATTTACGGCAGACTGTCCCGCGTTCGAGCAGTCCAAAGTGCAAAGACGCCGTACGTTGCCGTCAGCAAGCGCTTTCAAAGAAGATTCACCCATCGTAGGACGCCTTTGAGATGGTCCTGATTATGAATTCCGGAGGAATTCAAATATTATTGAGGCTACCCGACGATCGATTGGTCGGCGAGAAACCCCTAACAATGTCCGGTGAGCTTTCGGCATGAACGGCATTGAGCGTTCTCGTGCAAGGTACCAATCCATTTCTATGATCAGATCGTTCTCTCCAACAGTTCGATTGGCTGCTTTTTTCGCTGTTCTGATCGTGGTTGCTTGCAGCCCGGTGTGGGGCGTTGGATATTTCATCAATCAGGACGGCTCCGGACACGTTCACAGTGCATTCCTAATGACGGAGTTGCTGAAAGGCGACCCGACACTGTCTGAGTTTTACGTGCTGAATTCGATCTCAATGCCGAACGCCAGCGGCCATTGGATACTGATGGTGCTGCTGCAATTATTTTCGGCGTTTACGGTTACGAAAATAATGGTCACGCTGACGTTCGCGGGATTCGTGCTTGGCGTGGGTTGGCTCCGATATAGCACGGTCGGGAATGATGGGTTGAAAACAAGCCTGTTGATCGGTACGGCGATGGCGTTCAACTGGCTTTGGCTTGTCGGTTTTTACAATTTCATCGTCGGTTCGATAGTTTTTCTTGCCGCCATCGGCCTCTACTATAAGTGGCGGGAACACATGACGGCGTGGCGAACAGCGGCGTTGTCAGGCTTATTGCTTTTCGGATATTTGAGCCACATTGTAAGCTTTCTAGCCCTGGCGGGCAGTGTTGTGATCCTCTCCGTTTTTGTAGCCAATAGCAGCCGGGTTCGGACCGTACTGTTATCTCTCGTCGCTTTTGTCCCGGTCATCCCGCACGCCATCGTCTATAAACAAATGAGCGAGAAGGGCGAAGGGTTTAGTCCAGTGTGGCGGAGCCTTAGCGACCCCTATTCCCTCATTTCCTGGATACATCAGGTCCGGAGCGCCGACCCGTTCATCATCATCAGTCGAAAGGCATTTCCTTTTGTTTCGACGACGTCGGACTATTTCGCGATATTCACTCCGGGACTGTGGCTGGTCATCGCACTCGTACTTTTAGGGATTGCAACTTGGCTCGGTCGCAGTCGCAATAACGAAGGTTGGAAAGCTAATTATCCGTTCATCATCCTTGCGGCCGGATCGCTGATTCTGGCGGCGTTTGCGCCGGACGACTTCGTACAGACCAATGGCGGCGTTCTTCGCGAAAGGCTGCTGATGTTCGGTTTCCTCTTTTTTATACCGATCATACGCACCGACGGTGCTCCCGTTCTGAAACGTGCCGCCCAGTTTTGTCTTGTGTTTGTGATCCTTTTCCAGACGCTCGCCGTGTGGGATTACGCGCTGCTTTCCAATCGTGAGGCGAAAGAGTTTCTCGTCGGTGCTGAGGAACTACGCAAAAGTCCTTCGAGCATGCTCATAACGGTCGACAGTGAGCCGCTCCGGTTTCACGCAAGTACGATCCCGCAACTGAACTGTTACAATGGCATCGGAAACAACAATATCATCTGGGACAATTACGAGTTCGGACACTATTTATTCCCGGTGGTGACCAGGAATGTCTCGGACCGTCGCTTTATACATGATCTGACAACGAGCGAATATCTCCTCTCTGACCTTTCGGCCGATGAGTACGAAGACAAGATAAATCGCTTGAATTCCAGTCTTGCCTCATATAACGGCAGAATCGAAACGGCTGCCGTTTGGGGCCAAGACCCACACGTCGAAGCTGTGCTTAGTCAGTGGTTTGAAACCGAACCTTATTTTCAAAATGGCCGGCTGCGGCTATTTCGACATAAGCATGCGGCCACGCCGTAAGGCCGAAGGACCGCGATCGGCGGTCATCTCTAACATGAGTGAAAAGGTTGTATATGTAGGAAAAGATCTCGAAGCCATGAGCTTTGCGGTGAACTATCACCGCTGGATCTTCGAAGAGATTGCAGAATTTCTGGGTGACAATGTCGTTGAAGTCGGAGCCGGTATTGGCTCCTTTTCCGAAATGCTGGTCGCTAAAAAACCCCGCTCGCTTTCACTTGTCGAGCCGTCCGGCATGTACAAGCAGCTGGCCGAAAGATTTGAGGGTCCGCGAAACGGGACCGAGGTTGAGACATTTAACGCGATATTCGCCGAGGTTGCATCACAGATCGAGAAGAAATATAAACCGGATTCGATCATTTATATAAACGTTCTCGAGCATGTCGAAGATGATCTGGGCGAACTCAAGTTAATGCATCGATCGCTGAAGAAAGGCGGACGGTGTTTGATCTTCGTCCCCGCTCTAAAATTCCTGTATGGTAATTTTGACCGAACTCTCGGCCACTTCCGCAGGTATGGCAAATCTGAGCTTGAGGCAAAATGCCGCGATGCTGGATTTAAGATTTTAAGTTCGAGATATTTCGATTTCGCGGGCGTTTTGCCGTGGTTCATTAAATACCGTGTTTTGAGATCCGTGGAACTCGGCGGCGGAGCTGTCGAACTCTATGACAATTTGGTCGTGCCCATCTTCAAGCGGATAGAATCACGTGTGAAGGTGCCGGTTGGAAAGAATATTTTGCTGATCGCTGAAAAAGAATAAACCCGTAATGCCAGCGTCGTACACAAAAACGAAAGATGTAAAACCGATGGATATCAGGCTGCCCGCCGGTCCTACCCCAACTGCCGATTCAAACGTTGCCACTCGGCCGCCGAAGGTCGCGGTCATAATTCCCTGTTATAACGAAGAATTGACGGTCGGCGGGGTGATCGAAGACTTTCGGCGTAATCTGCCTGATGCAGAGATCTTTGTCTATGACAACAATTCGAATGACAGAACGGTTGAGATAGCAAAAAGACTCGGTGCAACTGTCGGCTTCGAAAATAGGCAGGGGAAAGGTTTCGTTGTCCAGCGTATGTTCCGCGAGATCGATGCCGACGTTTATATTATGGTCGACGGCGACAGCACATATCCGCCGGACGAGGTAAATAAACTCATCGAACCGATCCTGAATCAAGAGGCTGATATGGTCGTCGGTTCCAGGTTTGCCACTGCATCGGAAAGCGAGATCAAGCGGCTCAACCTCTTAGGCAACAAGATGTTCTTGTGGACGATCAATTACATTTTCAAGGTGGAACTCACGGATATACTGTCCGGCTATCGCGCGTTCAACCGTAATTTCGTTAAGACGCTGCCGCTGTTCGGCGGCGGGTTTGAAATAGAAACAGAACTGACAATCAAAGCGCTTGCGAGAAATTACCGGATCGTCGAGATCTCGGTCAATCTGACGGATCGGCCTGACGGCAGTAATTCCAAGATCCATATCGTCCGTGACGGTATTTTGATCGGGAACATAATATTCAGTTTATTTCGCGATTATAAACCGCTGACGTTCTTCGGTTCTATCGGGCTGTTGCTGATGCTTGCCGGTGGTTTCTTCGGCGGAATCGTTATTTACGAATTCCTGACGATTGGAATCGTGCCGCGACTGCCGTCAGCAGTTCTTGCCGTCGGCCTCGAGATTTCGGGGATGCTTTCAATCACCGTCGGACTTATCTTACATACGATCGTCCGCCGTTCCCTTGAGATGGAATACCAGCTAAGAGGAATCTTCGACGAAATTCGGAGAAAGCAAGAGGGCGAAGAGCGATGAAGTCTGCTGCAAGCAAGCGCTGTCGCTAGCTGATTCCCTGAAAGCCGAATTTGCTGCGAACCAACGCCGTTAACAGCCGAAGTTCCGAAGGCGTGAAATATCCGGTAACCAAAAGCGTTGCACCGAACGCCAGTGATCCGCATAAACCGGCTGCGGCGAGGACGAGCCAGCCGGACGGTATATTTCGAACGATAAGAATTTCTGTAGCTGCTGTCGCTGCGATCGCGACAATGATCCTGACAAGAGAGTTCGCCCAGAAAAGGAGAAAGGTCGTTCCCAGGAATCGATGTTCACAATACAGTATTACGGGGATCGTTACGCACACGGCACTCAACCGTGCCGCGGCGACTCCTACCGGCCCGTACTGATCAGCTGCGAAAAGCATTAGCGGCACGGTGATCGCGAGCCACACCGCCGTGACGAACGCGTTTATTCTGGCGTGGCCGAATCCTTCGGCGATCTGCCATGCGATGACGCCTATAGCGATGATCCCAAATGTCAGCGAATGGACCACGAGGAGCGAGTATGAATGTTCCGCGAACTCTTGATTGATCCAAACCTTTAGGCCGACCCGGCCCGTACAGATGAACGTCGTCGCGACGAAGACCACGACCGCAAGTATGATCTTGGTTGCCTTTTGATAAAGTTCGATCTGTCGATCGCGGTCATTTAGCAGCTCGTTGACCATCGGAAATAAAACTACCGCGAAGCTTGCCACTAATAATTGCAGGTAGCCCGCCAGCATCATCGGGACCGAGTAGAACGCGAGTCCCTCAGCGCCGAATTTCCGCATCAAAAGCGCTCGTTCGAATATAAAAAGAACGTTAGCAAAAACCTGATACAAAATTATGCTGGTCCCGTATCCGAGAACTGCTCGAGCTGTCTTGCGGTCCACGTTGAACGTCAGTCTCAAATTCGGAATTGCATGCCGAGCGGACAAATAAAAAACTACGCCGATCACGGCCACTACCGCGGTGTTCCAGACAAGCATTGCGACGACCCCGCCGCCGCCGAGCACGATCGCGATATTTCCGACGCCGAGCAATAGAACGGAAACATTCGTCACCAGCAGGTACGTTCCGAAGCGGTGAAGCCCTTGCAAAACGTTCTGATAGATCTGGCTTATCATCGTGGCGAAGCTTATTGCGCATGCCAGGTATAGCGAGGTGACCGCGATCTCGACCTGTGGGCCTTCGATGAGCAGCACGTCCGTGACAATAGTGCGGGCAAATGAAGCGAGGACGACCGTCCCCAGAAACGCAACCGAAAAGCTGAACGCAAAGGTCGCCGAAACAGTGGGATTTACTTTTTCCGGCTCTCCGCTGGCCCGATATTCGGCGACGTACTTGGCGGCGATCTTCCCGATGCCGAAACTGAACGAGTACGACATGAAGCCCAAAATTACGGCATAGAGTCCATAATTCTCGTTCCCCAGACCGCGCACGAGGATGGGCGTTGTGAAAAATCCGATCAACAGCGGTACGAACCACGCAGCAAGGCTGAAAAGGGCGTTTTTCGTTAACCGGTCGGTACGGCTTATTGCTTCAGCGGCCATCGGCGAAGCACTCCTTAAACGCTGCGATACATTTACGTGCGGATTCGCGCTCGTCAAAATTCTCGGTAACGAACGACCTTCCGGCCGCCGCCAAGCGATGCCGAAGCTCGTTGTCATTTTTCAACATCAAGATCGCTTCGGCGAGCTGATCGCTGCGGCCGGCGTCGATCAGAAGACCGGTCTGCATATGTTCTATCGCTTCCGGGATCGCAAAGACGCGGGTCGAGATCGACGCGACGCCGATCGCCATTGCTTCGAGCAAAGAAATCGGCAGGCCTTCGATATAACTCGGAAGCGCGAATATCTCGGCTATATTGAAAAATCTAAGTACATCCATCCGATCCTTTCCAAGAGAATCGGACCTGATGATCTTAAGTGAGTCGCTAATGCCATATGATTCGATCCGGTCGCGCTCGGCGTCGCCGGGCAGTTTCGGTGTCAGCCAAACGAAAAAAAGATCGCTCTCAGTCTTCAGCAAATGAGCCGCAGCTTCAAGAAATACCCAACGGCCTTTTCGATCAACGAAATTCCCGACTGCCAGAACGACGGTTTTATCCACCGGTATGTCGTGTCTGACGCGTATTTCCCTCGCTTCTTCCGGTGTGAGCCGGGCTGCATCGATCTGTACGGGATCGAACGCTGCATGTGCAACGGTAATATCGTCCCAAAACTTGGAGGACACCCAGCGTTTCATCTTTTGCTTCGTGTCACTGTTGGAAGCAATAACATGCATTCCGGGTAGGCGCGAGACAAACTGCATCCGAGAGTTCCAGATCAGTTCCCGCCAACGAGACGAAGGGGGCAATAAATTATTTAGCGTTACGAAAATATTCGCACCGCGCCGCGACAACAGCGCAAGATGCTGCCACGATTGCCAGGGAGCTGTCTCAATGTTGAGAATGCATTCACGGAGTTCGAATTTGCGAAGGCGGCGACGTATCTCGGATTCTGATCGAAGGCGTCTCAATTGGCGCCTCAGCTTTTGCGATATGGTCGTGGCAGGAGAGATGTCGATCGAAAGATCGAGCAATTCGATTCGGACGCCCGTCTGTTCGAGGAATCCGAAGATGTCCGGCGATGAGCGTTTCGGCAAAATGGCCACGATGTCCCAGTCAGGTTTCGCTTGCCTCATGATCGCGAGGTAATAGATCTGCGGGCCGCCCCACTCGAGGTAGTTCCACACGAAAAGGATCGTTCGCTTCTGCGTAGCGGCAGGTACGTTCATGATTCGAATGGCGGCCGCCCGATCTCGGACGTCAGCTATTTCCGCCGTTCCTCACGACTTTCGAAGAGTAAGTTTCGGCAAGAGGCGGCTCAGAGATCCTTGATCCCCATTTTCCTTCCAGATTCCTTCCGAAAAGGACCCGCAAGTAGAAGACCGGAATCGCGATCATTCCCTGAAGCACGCTCGGCGCCCCGCCGATCGTGGAATGATACCGGCGGCGAACGCTATATGGGCCCGAAGGTTTGAGGAAGATCTGACTGAATTTTTCGCGTAATGGAAGCTGTCGAAATCCGGAAATCTCTACGTTCGGCTGGCAGAACACGCGTGCCTTTGGCTCGATCAAAAGCCGCCACCCACGGCGGCGCATTCGCGGCGTATATTCAGCGTCGCCGTATTGGACAAGCTTCTTCTCGTCCATAAATCCAACTTCACAAACTGCCGCGGCCGGGTAGAGTACACAGTTGCCGACGATCAGCTCGACTTCCCACGGACGATCAGGAGCGGTCCAAACGGTTTGGTTTCGCCAGTGCCTGTAACCTCCGCCCCACAAGCTCCATTTAGGAGCGACCTGAAAGATCTTCGGTGGTTCGTCCCAGTCGAGCAAGAGCGAGCCCACAACCGAACGCGGATATTTTCCAGCGCATTCGACGAGTCGCCGCACGCAGTTCTCGTCGAAGATCTGATCGTTGTTGATCGCGAGGATGAAGTCCGGATCGTGCCTCAATGCGGCCTCCAGGCCGCGATTAGTGCCGGCCGTATACCATAAGTCGCCGCTTCCCTGCACGATCTCGACATCCGGATACTCGGCACGGACGGCATCTGCTGTCCCGTCCGTTGAACCGTCGTCAACGATGATCACATGAGTTTCGATGCCATCCAGTTTCGAACGGCTCAGGCTCTTTAAACATCGGAGGGTCTCCGCCTTTCTGTTGTGGACAGGCGTAACGATCTCCAGCTTTATCGCATTCATCAAATCGCTAAAAGTCCTCGTGGCCGGCCCGCGCCTGTTCGATATCCGCTTTCACCATTATTTGAATGAGTTCGTCGAGCTTGGTTCCGGCCTTCCATCCGAGCGTGCGTTCCGCCTTCGATGCATCACCGACCAGCAGATCGACTTCGGTGAGCCGATTGTAAGATGAATCGACGTGCACAGGCGTCGATCCGACCCTCAAAACTATCTCTTTCAACTCGGTCGCACTTCGAAAAGTATCTTCATCGATCTCGCGGATCGTGCCGACCTCGTCATCACCACTGCTTTCCCATTCGAGTGTGATCCCGAGCTCCGCGAAAGTTCGTGTGGCGAAGTCCCGCACTGAGTGCGTCTCGCCGGTAGCGAAGACAAAATCGTCCGGCTTCTCATTTTGCAATATTCGCCACATTCCTTCGCAATATTCGGGTGCGTAACCCCAATCCCGTTTTGCGTCGAGGTTGCCGAGCACCAGCCTATCGGACCTGCCGAATGCCATACGAGCCGCCTCTCGCGTGATCTTCTTTGTAACAAAAGTATTGCCGCGCCTTGGCGATTCATGATTGAAGAGTATGCCGTTGCTGGCGAAAATATCGTAGGCCTCGCGATAATTCACGATGGTCCAGTATGCGAAAAGCTTCGAGACTCCATAGGGCGAGCGTGGGTAGAACGGCGTCTTTTCGGACTGAGGTATTTCCTGGACCTTACCGAATAGTTCCGATGTCGATGCCTGGTAAAACTTTACCTGTCGCAAGCCGGTCTCGCGTATCGCATCAAGAAATCGAAGCGTTCCGAGTGCATCGACTTGAGCCGTGTAGTCCGGAATATCGAATGAGACTTTCACATGGCTCTGCGCGGCGAGATTGTATATTTCGTCAGGCTCCACCTTTTCGAGCAGGCGATTCAAACTGCTCGGGTCGATAAGGTCGCCGTAGTGCAGGAAAAGCCGCTGATTCAATATCGACGGATCTTCGTAAAGGTGATTGATACGGCCCGTGTTGAACGAACTCGACTTTCGAATAATGCCGTGTACTTCGTAACCTTTTTCCAGAAGTATCTCGGTCAGATAACTTCCGTCTTGTCCGGTTATGCCGGTAATGAGTGCTTTCTTCATTTTTGGTCGGCGGCAAGGCGGGCTACCGCGGCGTTTTTCAAAAACCAATGGAAGGTCGCTGCGAGTCCTTTGTCGAGCGGCGTGGCATATCGCCAGCCGAGCTCGTCAAGGCGCGAAGTGTCGAGAAGTTTACGCGGTGTTCCGTCCGGCATTGAAGGATCGAATTCGATCGCCCCGTTGAAACCGGTAATTGCTTTGATTCTCTCCGCAAGTTCGAGGATCTGAACGTCTTCGCCGGTCCCGACGTTGATGTGCGAGATCCCATTTGGATAGATGTCTGACGCGTTGATGTTTTCCATCAGGAACACGATCGCTTGTGCAAGATCCTCCACATACAAAAACTCGCGCCTCGGTTTGCCGGTCCCCCAGAGTTTCACAGAGTTTGCCCCGCCTGTTTTTGCCTCAAAAAATTTTCTGATAAGTGCCGGAATGACATGGGACGTCTGCAAGTCAAAATTATCGTACGGGCCGAACAGATTAGTCGGCATCGCTGCGATGAAATTGCTTCCATATTGCCGGTGATAGTTTTCACAGAGCTTTATTCCCGCGATCTTCGCTAGCGCATACGGCTCGTTTGTCGGCTCGAGCTCACCGGTCAACAGATATTCTTCCTTTATTGGCTGCGGGCACAGTTTTGGGTAAATGCACGAGCTGCCCAGAAACACGAGTTTCTCAACACCGTGGCGCATTGAGGCGTGGATCGCGTTCGCCTCGATCATCAAGTTGTCGTAGATGAACTCGCCGCGAAACGTGTTATTCGCCAAGATGCCTCCGACTTTTGCAGCGGCGATGATGACGACCGCCGGCCGTTCAGCTTCAAAGAACTGTTCGACCGCCGACTGGGCCCGCAGGTCGAGTTCCTGTGATGATCGCGTCAGTAAATTTGAATAACCGCGACGCCCGAGCTGGGCCGTCACCGCCCGGCCAACCATGCCGCCAGATCCCATTATGAAAATTTTCTTGTCGTGCGGAATCATATACAAGGACCAACCCGTAGCAGCCGAATAAAAATTGTCGTGTGACTAGACGGCGGAGACTCCTGCGAGTTGACCGGCGGTATCTAGGTGCGTTTTCACCTCGTTCTCGATCCAACGATAAGTGCGGGCGAGGCCGTCCTCGAGCGAGATTTGAGGCTCCCATCCAAGCACCTCGCGCAGCCTGGTGTTGTCCGAATTTCGGCCTCGAACTCCCTGCGGGCCATCGATATGTTTCTTATTGATCTCAATTCCCGCAACGCCGGCGATCATATCGGCGAGCTGATTTATCGAAACCATGCGGTCCTGCCCGAGGTTAAGAGGCTCGTGGTAATCGGAACGCATGAGTCGGTAAATCCCCTCGAGACAATCGTCGATATGGCAGAAAGATCGGGTTTGCTCGCCGTCGCCCCAGATCTCAATTGTCGGATCACCGGTCAGTTTTGCATTAGCTATCTTGCGGCACAACGCCGCGGGAACCTTTTCACGCCCGCCCGTCCAGGTCCCTTTTTCACCAAAGATGTTATGAAACCGAACTGTCCGAGTCTCGATGCCGTAATCTTCCCGGTAGTGCATGCACAACCGCTCTGAGATCAGCTTTTCCCATCCGTAAGCGTCTTGCGGAAAAGCCGGATAAACATCATCTTCGGCGAGTGGCCGGACGTCGGCGTTTTCCTGTAGATGTTCGGGATAAACGCACGCTGAACTGGTATAAAGGTAACGCTTAACGCCGCTTTCCCGCGCGGCTTCGAGCGTATGCAAGTTTATCAGCGAGTTGTTGTAAAGGATCTGCGCGTGGTGAGCTGAAATAAAACCCATCCCGCCCATATCGGCGGCAAGAGCGTAGACTTCTTCGACGTCGCGGCTCGCCTTCTGGCAGTCCTCCCATTTTCGCAAGTCGAGGATCTGAAATTCATCGGCGTCGGAGTCGCCGAATTCCGGGTACTTAAGGTCCGCACCACGGACCCAATAACCCTTTTCCTTTAGAAAGGTAACCAGATGGCTACCGATGAAGCCGCCGGCTCCGGTGACAAGCACCTTGGTCTGTGACGCCATAAAAGATCGGTAAGCTTATTGGTCATCCCGCGACTTATATTCGTCGCGGTTGTAATAGCTTTGATAGTAGTAATTGTCCTGCGAACTGGCTTCCACGTTGTTGAGCACGACGCCGAAGATGCGGGCTCCGACATCCTGGAGGAGCTGCCGAGCGCGGCGCACGACCTGTCGCGAGCTCTTTCCCGAATGAACAACGAGGATAACCCCATCGACCATCGATGCGATCAGAACCCCGTCGGTGAATGAAGTGATCGGCGGCGAGTCGACGACAACGTGCGTGAAGTGTTTAGCGAGGCTCTTTAGAAGATTCGCCATCTGCTCCGAACCGATAAGTTCGGCCGGATTTGGCGGAATGGGCCCCGAAGTCAGTAGATGGAGCTTTGTACCTTCCTCTTGCTTGATGACGCTCAAAATATCTGCGTCGGTGAACTCCGAGGACAATATCGTACTCAAACCTTCGGTGTTGGAGATATTGAATACCGAGTGTAGCCGTGGCCGCCGCATGTCGGCATCGATTATCAAAACCTTGGCCCCCGTTTGCGCGAGGCTGATCGCGGTGTTAGTAGCAGTGGTCGTTTTTCCTTCCGATGGAAGGCTCGAGGTCACCAGTAAAGATTTAGGAGCGTGTCCCGCCGTCGACAGCAGGATCGACGTTCTAAGCTGTCGATAGGCCTCGGCCAGTGACGAGCGGGGATCCGCGGAGATAAGCAATTCCGAACTCGAAAAATTTTCGGCTTGTTCTTCGGAATTGGAACCTACCAAAAGCAGTTTCCGCTTCGGCATCAAGTCTACGGTTGGTATAGCGGCAAGTGCGGGCAGCTGCAGATAGCTCTCGATCTCTTCGGTCGTTCTGATGGTGTCGTCCAAATACTCGAGGAACAGGGCAAGTCCCATCCCGAAAAGCGTAGAGAGCAGCATTGCCGCCATAACGGTCGTCAGTCGCCTCGGAGCAACGGCATTTTCCGGCGGGATCGCGAATCCCGCAACGCTGATATTGTTATCCGACCCCTGCGACGCGACGTCGTTGCCACTCTGAGTCTTTTGAAGGTTTTCAAGGAATCCGCGGTTTGTGTCGATGTTCTGTTCGAGCAATCGGAGCAGGACGCCGCCTTGGTTCTGCGCCTGTGCCTGGTTGTACTGTTCGTTGAACGAAGCTCGTATCTTGTCTTCTTCAGACTTGGCACGCTCGTATTTTGTCTTCAGGTTGCTGAGCATGACCTTCGCGGTCCGGTCGCGGTATTCGTCGATGCGGCCGCTGTTCAGATCGAGCACCTTGTTGAGCGAATTTTCGAGGCTAGCGATCTGGGTATCGACTTCTTTGATCTCCGGAGCCGTTTCCTTATATTCCTCAAGCAGCTTCGCGCGGTTGGCACGAAGGTCCGAGATCTTCTTCTGTGTTTCGTTCCGCAGCGTGATATCGCTGACTTCGCGTTCGGCTAAATTCCGCGAACTTTCGGCCTCGGATAGAGCGCGTATCTTTTCGGGTGAGTCCTTGACCGAGAAATATTCGGCTTCGGCATTTTTGCGCTGGTTCTCGGAGTCGAGCAGCTGTTTGTTCAAACCCGAAAGGCGAGCGAGAACGAGTGTCTGTTCGCCGTCCGTCTTGAGTATGCCCTCGCTGCGTTTCATGTCGACGAGTTTTACCTCATCGCTCCTTATTTCAGCTTGCAGATCCGAGATCCGTTTTTGCAGAAAGTCGTTTGTCTTCCGGCTCGTTCCGGAACGCTTCTCCTGATTCGCATTTGTGAACGTTTCACCGATAGCGTTTACCACGAATGCGGCGAGCTCCGGATCTGAATGTCGAAACGAAACATCGATCAGCCGCGTGTCCTTGACGGTCGTTCGCGAGTCACGGACGGGCTGGATATCCAGCGTTTTCTTGATCACCTCTACGTACGGAGCGAGCCGGACAGCTTCCGCTATTTCGTCGGCGGATATCAACCCCGAATTCGAATTGGAAAGTTCCTGCGCGCCGCGTTCGTCACGCTTGGGTAAGTCGCTGGCGAGGCCGATCGCCTTTAGCATAGAGCGCCACGGCGACACATTGCCTTCGTTCTTCGCGAGTTGAAATTCTTTATTGGTGTCGAGGTTGTGTTCCTTGATCACACGCCGGAGCAGGCTGTCACTGCCGAGCAGTTGCAGCTGCGTGTTAAAGTACGACGGGTCCGGATTCGACATCGGCCGCTGTCGATCGTTGGTCACGAGGTCCTGATTTACCTGTTCAAGGTCTACCTGAATTGTGGCGTTCGCCTGGTAAATATTCGGCTTCTTGGCCATGTAAATGGCGGTCAGGACCGTCACAAGCACCGTAATGCCGATAACAAGCCAAAGTCGTTTTCTGATCGCACGCCAGTAATCGACCAGCTGAAAGCCGTCCTGAACGTAGAGTTCACGATACGCAGGATATCGGCCCGTTCCGGGAACGATCTGCGGTTCGAAAACGCGCTCGAGCTCGGCCGGTTCGCTGACCTGTTTTGGAACAATCTCGCGGCTATCTTTCATCGTTAAAATTTATAGAGGTATCTTATAGAATATCGACGGTATGCCGCTCGAAAGTGACTTGCCGATGTTGCGCAAAATACTTTTCGTGGCGTCTTCGGAAACGGCAACGACGTCGTTCGGTTCGAGGAACGGGTCCTGAGCCTTTCGTTTGTCGATATCGTCGAGGTTATATACCAATTCCTCGCGTTCCAAGCTGTTCGATTTTTGTCGCAAAATTCTGATCTTGTCTTTTTTAGTCGAAGGCTTCAAGCCTTCGGCCGAGGCGATCGCCTGAGTCAGAGTTATCGGTTCCTTGATGCGCACCTGGCCCTGCTTGTTCACGTTTCCATACACGTAAACGACGTCGGCATCGAGGACGGATACGATATCGCCCGGCATCATTACGAGATTCTGCTTTGCTTCGAGCACGTCTTTGATCTTGAAATCCATCAGCGTCACGTCGTCGCTGGCCGCTGTTTGATCGTTCATCTTGCAGTTCGATGTACTGCCAGTTCGTGCGACGATGAGCCTGGTGCCCGCTTCCTTATTTGGCCCGCCAGCCTGTGAAAGCAGTTCCAGAAGACGTATGCGTTTTGAGATAAGATAACTTCCCGGCTTCTCAACCGCACCGATAACTGCGAATGCCCGCGAACGTTGCTCGGCGGCGACGACATTCACTTCAGGGTTTCGAAGATAGTCTTTCTTGTATGCCTCGGCGACCTCGTTTGCCAATTCGCGTTCGGTTTTACACACTGCGGTCAGCGGTTCGGGAATTCGAAACAGGTTGATCGTTCCGTTCGAGTTGACGCTTACGCGCTGATTCAATTCCGGATGGCGAAATATTTGTATCTCAAGCGTGTCCTGATAACCGATGCGATATCGCTCGTCGCCTTGCTGAACCGAGACCTCGTTTGTTTGTGCCACGACAACCGGGCTTACAGTTGACTGAGCCATAGCAGCCGGAGACAATGCCGCGGTCAAAACAAATATCATCGGAAATCTCGATCTAAACCTGAACATCTTGTACTCCATCAATGATTTACAACCGGCGGGTTCATGTATTACCCGAATACGATCCACTGGGTTTGTGAACGAACCAAAATGTGCCTTTGAGTTTCGGAAATACAAACAAAGATTAACTTTACCAAAACTACTCGGGTTTGGAAACTATTGATTTTAAAACCACGGGCATATTCGGTACACTCTGATTCGCACCTTACGCATTAGTTTGCAATGGAAAATACCACGCCGATGTTCCGGCAATATCTCGAGATAAAAAAGCTATATCCCGGAACCCTCCTATTTTTCCGGCTAGGCGATTTTTACGAGCTTTTCAGCGATGACGCCGTCATCGGTTCGCGCGAGCTCGACATAACTCTGACGGCCCGCCAAAAGGACTCGCCAAATCCAATCCCGATGTGCGGAGTTCCGCATCACGCCGCCGCGTCATATATCGCCAAACTGGTCAGAAAAGGTTATCGCGTCGCTATCTGCGAACAGGCGGAACCGGCGACGAAAGGCGTAAAACTGGTGCGTCGAGAGGTGGTTCGCGTCATCACGCCCGGGACCGCGGTCGACCCGCAGCTGATCGAATCGCGCGAACCAATTTATCTGGCGGCGGTAAGCAGCAACGGCACGCAATTCGGCGCAGCGTTTCTCGACGTGTCAACCGGCCACTTTTCCGCAACGGAATTCGATGGTCCGGACGCCGCGGATCGGCTACGCGAGCTTGTGGAGAGTTTCAATCCGCGGGAACTGCTTGTTCCGGCGGCGCACCATGATCTGCTTCGCCGTTATTTCGCTTCCCGATCCGGCGTTTCCGAACAGCCGCAGCTTTTGCCGTCAGCCTCTTCGTCAGCTGATTCGGCAGGCGGAGCGTACACGATCACTGTCCTCGATGATGCCTCGTTCTCACCGCACGATTGCGAGGCACGATTAAAAGAACATTTTGGCGTACGGGATCTGGCTCCGTTCGGCATCGCCGGCCACCTCGAAGCCGCCCGTGCCGCGGCCGCCTGTGTTTCTTATGCGAAGGAAACACAGCGAGAGGCTGCGGGACATATCTCAGAGATCAGTTACTTCGAAACCACTGATTTCATGGTGCTGGACGCGGTAACGCTTCGGAACCTCGAAGTGGTCGACGGACGAGGCGACACGAATAAGAAGACTCTTTTTTCGGTAATCGACGAAACGATCACAGGAATGGGTGCTCGTCTTCTCCGTACATGGCTCGTTCGGCCGTCGATAAAACGGAGTGAGATCCAAACGCGACTTGCAGCGGTCACCGAACTTACCGACTCCATTCTTCGCGAAAAGATCAGGTTTCTATTAAAGGATGTTACCGACTTGGAAAGGCTGATCGGGCGGCTAAATTTGGGCACTGCGACGGCCCGCGATCTGCTCGCGCTGAACCGCTCGCTTGAGCGTTCGCCTCAGATAACCGAGTCGCTTTCCGATGCGGCATCACTTTTGCTTCAGGTGCTCGCGGAAAATATCTTTGAGCTCCCGGAAATACGCGAGCTGATCGACCGAGCGATCTCTCCGGACGCCCCGATAAACGCGGCTGAAGGCGGGATCATCAGAGCCGGTTTCGACGGCGAGCTGGACGACCTTCGCGACATTTCAACATCCGGAAAGCAAACCATCGCCGCGTTTGAAGACCGAGAACGCGAACGCACCGGCATAACGAATCTAAAAGTGCGCTTCAACAATGTCTTCGGATACTACATCGAGATCTCCAAAGGCAGCCTCGCTCGCGTGCCCGAGGATTACGAACGGCGACAGACGCTCGCGAACGCGGAAAGGTATACGACGCCGCAACTGAAAGAGTGGGAGCAAAAAATACTCGGTGCGGAGGACCGAATAAGCCAGATCGAGAACGAACTGTTTAGAAAAGTACGCGAGGAAGTACGTTTGCACACGCCGAAACTGCAGTCTACGGCGCGTGCTCTCGCAGCGTTGGACGCATTGGCGTCGCTGGCCGAGACCGCGGTGAAACGGAACTATTCTTGTCCGGTGCTTCATGACGGCGACTCGATCGAGATCCGCAGCGGACGCCACCCGGTCGTCGAGGCATACCTAAACGAAGCATTCATCCCGAACGATCTGTTCATGAATAATTCGACCGACCGGCTGCTGATCATCACCGGTGCGAACATGGGCGGCAAGTCGACGGTCCTTCGGCAGATCGCTTTGATACAGATCCTCGGACAGATCGGTTCGTTCGTTCCGGCGGCGTCGGCGAAACTTCCTATCGTCGACCGTATCTGGACCAGAGTCGGCGCATCCGACGACCTCGCATCCGGCCGCTCGACATTTATGGTCGAAATGATCGAAACGGCGACGATCTTGCACAACTCGACGCCACGCAGCCTTATACTTCTGGACGAGATCGGACGCGGGACTTCGACGTTCGACGGGCTGTCGATCGCCTGGGCCGTCGCCGAGTATCTACACGACTCAGCCGAACACGCCGCGAAAACTCTCTTTGCTACTCATTATCACGAACTGACTGAGCTCGCCGAAAATCTGCCGGGAGCGCAGAATTATCAAATAACTGCGGCAGAGCGCGACGGCGAGGTGGTGTTCCTGCATAAACTTCAAAAAGGAAAGGCCTCTAAATCGTACGGGATCGCGGTAGCGAAACTCGCGGGCCTGCCCGTTAAAGTTATCGAGCGGGCAAGAGACGTTCTGCAAAAGCTCGAGCGCTACGAACTGGCAATTTTCACGGACGAGAGCAAAAGCGGCTTGGCAAAAGCCGCGGGACGTGCAGTTGCGTCACAGTTACCGCTTTTTGCCGCAGCGGCCGAAAACGACGCGACTCACGACGAAACAGCCGCCGTTATTGAAGGCGCTGATACAATTCTTTAAAGTAAAAAGTGAAGTGTCTCGTTAACGACAACTAAACAAGAACTTCAATAAACCCTCTCTGCAACAATATCAATTGTGAAATCAGAATCGTTGAATTCCCTTTCGCTTGAGGAAAAGATCGGTCAGCTATTCGTGATCGGATTGCCGGGCCCTGATCTCGACGAGAAAACCTTACGGCTTCTCGATGACGTTCGTCCGGGCGGCGTCTGCCTTTTTTCCCGCAATATTCGCGATGCCGAACAGACGCGTGCGTTGCTGGACGGCATTCGCGGTTCGATGTCTGTTGAGCCGATCCTCTCGATAGATCAGGAAGGCGGGCTCGTCGACCGTCTTCGACGGCTTGTTTCGCCTATGCCGTCCGCCTCAGACCTAAGAACCGCAGTCGACGCAAAACGCCTTGGTGAGATCGTCGCCGAGTGTTTGCGAATAATAGGATTCAACGTCGACTTCGCACCGGTCGTGGACGTGGCGAACGAATCTCGGTCGGCGGCGAATAACGGAATATTTTCGCGGACGTTCGGCGGGTCGGCAAACGAAGTAGTGGAACTGGCGGGTGCGTTTTTGTCGGCGTTAGAGGCCGGCGGCTGCCTGGGCTGTTTGAAACATTTCCCCGGGCTTGGCGCCTCGGCAGTCGATTCTCACGAGGAGCTGCCTATCGTCGAAGTCGCACTGGACGAACTTTACGAGATCGACCTATTTCCATATCGGTCATTGATCAATTCGGCGCGGTCGGTGATGGTCGCTCATGCTGCGTACCCGAACGTTGCCTTGCAGGAGACCGACCAAAATGGCAAACTTTTACCTTCTTCCCTTAGTTACGCTTTTGTAACCAAACTATTACGCGATGAAATGGGTTTCGACGGTTTGTCTGTTACGGACGACCTCGAGATGGGAGCGATCTTAAAAAATTACGGCATAGGCGATGCTTGTCGCCTTGCGGTATCGGCGGGCCAGGACATATTGGCGATCTGCGCTGATCCCGGCCGAATTCGCGAAGGATATCACGCCGTACTGAGCGCCGTAAAAGTGGGAGAAATTTCCGAAGCCAGATTAAATAAGTCACTGGATCGTATATGCGAATTCAAGTCTCGACTCTCGCCCGCACTCGATTTCGACACGTCGAGACTTGTCTCCCTCTCCGCGGAGGTCGATCAATTAAAAGAATCCCTGAAATAAGCTACGGAGGATCATAAATTTGCGTCAATTATCTGCAGTTCTCGTCTTGTGTCTGTTCGCCATATCGCTTTCGTGCCGGCGAGCGCAGACGGAATACGTCACGATCGCACTTCCCGAATCTTTCTCAAGCCTTGACACGCTGACGTCAACCGCCTCAGATTCCGCCGCCGAACGCGTCCGTAATCTCATGTTCAACGCGTTGGTCAAGAAAGACCAGAATTTCGATTACGTCGGCGAATTGGCAAAAGACATCTCGACCTCGCCCGACGGCATGACCGTAACGTTCGTACTGCGCGACGGCGTGAAATTTCACAACGGCAAAGACTTTACCTCGGCAGACGTAAAATACTCGTTCGATGAGTTGTTTAAAAGCAACGGATACAAGTCGGGAGCATTTTTTGACACCGTCGACAGTAAGCGAGTGGCGCATATTACTTCGTTACAAACGCCCGATCCGAAAACCGTTGTGATCACTGTCGCACGTCCTGCGCTCAAAAATCAGCTCTTGTCGAACCTGGTCGCGATTCCGATCATTCCGGAGGGCACAGCCGAGCAGCAGAAGTCTCAGCCGATCGGTTCCGGGCCGTTCAAGTTCGTTAATTTCGACCAGTCGCAAAATATCGTCGAGCTTGCCGCAAACACTGACTATTGGGACGGAGCACCAAAAGTACCCAAGATCCGGATCAAAACCGTGACCGACGCCAGTGCTCTGCAGGCCGAACTTCAGACCGGCGGCGTCGACATTGCGCCCGCACCGTCAAACCTTCCGCCCGACGCCATCAAGTCAATGCAGAATTCGTCGAATCTGAAGGTCGAGCAGTTCGAAGGCTCGAACATCCAGTACCTTGGATTCAACACTCAGTCGCCGCCGCTCGATAACGTTAAAGTGAGGCAGGCGATCGGCTATTCGATCGACCGCGAAAAGATAATTAAGGAATTGCTTTCAGGCCAGGCCAAGCTGGCATCGTCGATCTTACCGGAAGGTTCGTGGGCCTATTCGCCCGGCACGGTCTATCATTTCGACCCGGCTAAGGCGAAGCAGCTTTTGCAGGAATCTGGTTATAAAGGCGAGCCGATAAAATTCAAATACGCCGCGGGAAATTCAGCGTTCGGGCAGTACGCGCAGGCGATACAAAATTCGTTGAATGAGATCGGACTTGTCGTCCAGATCGAAACTCTCGACCCGGGCACGTTGCGACAACAGCTCGCACAGGGACAGTTTCAGATGAATACCGGTATCTGGATCGGCGGTAATCACGACCCGATCTTTTTGCGCGACCTTTTTACGACGGGAAAGATACCCGGCGAAAACGTCAACTGCTGTAACCGCAGCAGATACAGCAACCCCGACGTCGATAAGCTGTTGACCGACGCCGTAAACGAACCTGACCGAGCCAAGGCAAAGGAACTATATATAAAGGCGTGGCAGACGATCAGCGTTGAGCTGCCGCTATTTACTCTCTGGTATCCGGCAAATATTGTGATCGCCAACAAACGCATCGGAAACATCAAGATCAGTCCTTCGGGTGATTGGAGCTTTATAAAGGATATTACGGTTCAGTAAATGCGGTTCGGGCGGCGGTTTTTGGTGCAATTCGACGGCTTGACAAATTTCGTTCAGACGGTAGAATTGTCAATTGCACTGCGGGAGTAGCTCAGTGGTAGAGCGCGACCTTGCCAAGGTCGAAGTCGCGAGTTC
>JBDTUT010000004.1:0-202091 GCA_040007515.1 Acidobacteriota bacterium
ACAGGACGGATGTGCGTTTCACACGGACGACGTCGCGGCGCTTCGCGAAGAGTTTACGGCGGGCGGCGCCGGAGAGATCGGCGAGATCAAAAGCGAAACACGCGGGGACGGCTCGAAATTCGACGCGTTCTTTGTCGTCGCTCCGGATGGGCTGTGCTTTTGGTTCGGGCAGAAAATTTAGGTATATTGGATGACTTGAAAATTATGAAATATTTTACTCTCACAATTCTGTTTCTCATCCTCACTATTTCCGCCGCGGCCCAGGCCACTCCGGCGAAGTTTTTATCGGGGCCGGAGTTTGCGATCTCGGCCGAGGACGAAGCGGCCGGGATCGGCGGGACAATGAAGGTCGCCGCGACGGTCGACAAGTCGGGCGCCGTCACGCGCACGATCGTCTTTGTCGCACCCGCGTGGCCGTGTTCGGCGGACGTCGAAAAGCGTGTTGAATCCGTGATGAAGGCCGCGGAGGAAGTTGTCAAGAAATATAAGTTTTCACCGGCGATCGAGAACGGTAAGCCGGTCGAATCGGCGGTGGGCGTTTCGCTGCCGATCGGCGAAGCGGCGCGCGAGGCGAAGAAACCGGCCATGCCCGCCGACCCGAACAGTTCGCCGGTCCCGAGACTTATACGCGGCGGCGTGGTCAACGGAAAGGCGAAATATTTGGCAAAGCCTGCGTACCCGTCCGCGGCCCGCGAGGCACGTGCCGATGGAAGCGTGAACGTCGAGATCCTGATCGATGAGGACGGCAAAGTTGTGACCGCTCAGGCGATCGACGGCGCGCCGCTCCTGCATTTTGCTGCACGGTCGGCGGCGTGCCAGTCCACATTCGCACCGACGCTGCTGTCGGGAACTCCCGTAAAGGTCTCGGGCAAGCTGACGTACAATTTTGTGTTCTGATGGCTGCGTCCGTGTGCGGTTTAGCTCTTGAGGAATTGGATTACGAGATCGACGAACGCGCTAGAGGAAAGGGAATTTAACCACGAGATACACGAAATGCACGAACCGAGAAGAAGGGAAGTCGGTCGTTCCGGCAGGGCTGATCGATTATCTTGTTGACGAACCGCCTTTGATTTTACGAAACTAAAAGCACGATGAAGAAACTGATAGTTGTGTTTTTTGCAGTTTTTGCGTGCACGGCCTTTGGCCAGACTAAGGACAAGGCGACGGCCATTTATGCTTCGAACGGGACGCTGGTCGGGCTTTCGAATTTGGCGGATCTGAAGGACTGTACTTCTAAAAGCGTCGACGGGCGGCTGCGTCATTTGGACATCGAAGGCGACACAGCGAGCTTTCGCGTCAAGAAAAAACATCAGGACGCGAAGGTCGAGATCAACCTCGCACGCCTCGCCGATGCAGACCGCACGGTGGCGATCCGCGATCTTATCCGTGGATCAAACCCCGTCCGCGTCGCGGGTTACACCTGCGGCGACGGCGAGGTGATCAAGGCATTCAGCATCGACCGCGTTTATTGACACGGCTCACACCTCGACGTGATGCCGCGGCCGCGGGTCGGGCACGAAGAGCTCGTCCTCGTAGCACCACGCCCAGCGTTCGCCGCTCTCGAGCGAAGCCATTATCGGGTGGCCGGTTTTGTGAAAGTGCTTAGTCGCGTGCCGGTTGACGGACGTGTCGCAGCATCCGGTGTGGCCGCAGCTCAGGCACAGCCGCAGATGCACCCATTTGTAATTGTTCTTGCGGCACTCCTCACAGCCGCCGACGATGCGCGGTTTAAAAACGGTTGCCTCGTCGGCGTGTTCGCACGGTGCGGGGCCGGAAAGTTCTTCGTGCTGGACGTGTGCCGGCGAGTAGCGTGTCTCGATCCAGATGCCCACGATCATTATCAAAAGCGAAGCCGCAACGACCGCGAGCGGCGGCAGGAACATTCCCAGATAGATCATCAATAACGACAGCACGATCGTCGTGATCCGCACATACACCATGTTGCACACGCCCGTGACCATGCGGATGACCGTGACGGCGGCCAGGTAAACGGCGGTCCCGCCGGAGAGGAGCGCGATCGTGGGGAAATGCAGGTGAGCTTCCTGTGTTTCTTTGACCGCATGCTCGACGCCGATGCCGGTCGCGACGATGCTGGACACGATGAAAAAGTGCCCGTACAGATAAATGAACCGCGGGACGAGCGAGCCCGACCGAAGCGCGTTGTCCTCGACGAAATCGAAATTTATCCACCAGATGCACGCCGCCATCGCGAAACCCATCGACGCCATCACGATCGTCGCCGGGCCCCACTGGACCTGGCCGAGAGCGGTCGCGGTGGCGAGTACGGCTTCGCCGAGGACGATGATCGTGAACAGGCCAAAGCGTTCGGGGATGTGCGAGCGGTCGATCGGGATGAGCCGCGTAGCTTTGATGTTGAGGAACGGCGTTGCGAATTCGAGAATTTGCGCCAACAGCCAGATGGCGTAGCGGACCGGCGGATCGAAGAACAGCGAGATGGTAAAAAGGGCCAGTGACGCGCCGAGGCCGACGATGAACTGCAGGCAGTACGGCCGGGCGAGCGGGACGTAATACGCCGCGCGTGCGTAAAGGACGATCAGCACCAGCCGAACGAGGAAATAGCAAATTACGAGCGGGACGTCGCCGGCGGGCGTGAAGGCGTTCGCGAGCGTTAGCGAAACGCCGACCACCGCCAGCATCGCGGCGAAAATGAGGACGCGGAATGCGAACTCTTCCGTTTCAAAGCGGTCGGCGTAAAAGGTGTAGCCGACCCACGAATACCAGACGGGAACGAACAGAATGGCGAATTTGAAAAAGCCGGTCACGCCCTCGTCGCCGCTCAAGATCTGCGCGGTTTGCGAAACCGCCAGTACAAAAACGAGGTCGAAGAACAGCTCGAGCCAACTTGCGTGACGCTCGCTTTCAAACTGCTGCAGCGGACGCAGACGCGGCCGGTTCACCCTTCTGCGTGACGCGTTCGGTGTCAACATCGTAGATCCTTCGCCGTTCGAATCCTGCCTCGTCCCGTGTGAATTCTTATTCAAATTATTCGAAGATCCGCTCCCGGCCTGTCCCGCCGACACGTCAATGCTCGATCACTATTGTTCGGCCGACTTTGCGCCGACGTTCGACTGATATTCGCCGGGCACTGAGCGGAACGCGATGGCGAGGCGGTTCCAGCCGTTGATGGTGATGACCGCCATTGTCAGTTTGACGATCTCGTCCTCGGCGAAAAAGGCGCGTGCGGCTTCGTATTCCTCGTCGGACGCGTGCGTTTCAGAGATCAGCGTGATCGCCTCGGCCCATGCGAGCCCGGCACGTTCGCGGTCGGTAAAGAACGGCGTTTCGCGCCAGGCGTTCAGGGCGAACAGGCGCTGCTCGGTCTCGCCCGCGGCACGGGCGTCTTTGGTGTGCATATCGATGCAGTAGGCGCAGCCGTTTATCTGCGACACGCGCGTTTTTATCAGTTCGAGCAGGGAATGCTCGATGCCGGAATCCTGCACGAACTTTTCCAGCTTGTACATTGCCTGCACCGTCCCCGGTGCGGCGGTGCTGTAATCCAATCTCGGTTCCATAAATATCTCCTGAATAATTTCGATTTTCGCGCCGCTCACGTTTCGAGGCTCCGCGCGGATATTTTGTGATTCTCCCGACCATCGTCCGCGGCCGCCCGCGAAAAGCACGCGGCCTCGTCTATATAACGACCGGAAACATATCCGGCCAGGAGTGCGTTCCGGCCGCAGGCGGGAGTTCCGGAACGTCTCGCGTCAAAACAATATAATGGACAAAAACAAAATACTCCGGTTCGCTCTCCAGCTCAAACTTGAATTTGCGTTACGGGAAAAGGCGGGCAGACGGGCAGCATTTAGATCCAACAGCCGCGAGAGAGGCCGTCCAAACTCACAGCCGCGTAGCGGCGGCCCGAATTTAGCCGTGGGTTTCAACCCACGGAACGGCGCACCGCACAACCGTGCCGCGTCAGCGGCACATGAACCCACCGTGCAAGATTCAGCCGTCGCTACGCGACTCGACGCCGTTGGTGGAACCTAACCGTGGGTTGAAACCTACGGCTAAATTCAATTGGCCGCTACGCGGCAGAGGAACATTTGATCAATCGAAGCCGAGCGAGTTCTGACTCGTCATTTCGGCCGGGATCTTGCCGGCTTGTTTGAAGGTTTGACGGAAGTTGGACGGTTTTGCCGGGGAGCAAATGATACGTATTGCTGCCTCAATTATTTTGAGGCCGTTAAATTAAATTTTTGCAGAAGCCAGTCGAGTACGGCTTTCTGGTCAGCAATCGTGGCTTTTCGAATCTGACCGAGAAGATGTATTTGGTCCGGTTTGGGAAGAGCAGTATTTTGCAGTCCTTCATTGCAGTTTGTACATACCGAGCGAAGGTTCTGTGGTGAATCATCACCGCCTTTTGACTTATCAATGATGTGGCCCATTGTCATTCGTACTGTTCGGCTTCCGCCGAAGGGGTCGGGATCTCCGGCCGCGACGCCGCACATCTGACAGGTGTATCCGTTTCGTTCAAGAACCCATGCTCGAGTTTGTTTTGAGATGTTCCGAGCAAAGGCCGGCGTCCGTTTTTCGGTTTCTAATAAATACTGATTGGGTTTCAAACTCGAACGATCCTTGTGAGAAAGGATTTGATATCCCTCTTCGTTACGTAGTTCTCGTACTCTTCGTGCCCACTCAACGGCACCGCCGCTTGCAGTCTGAATGTCCCGTGAGTGAACAACCACGCCAATGTTCTTAAGAAAGAACTCAAGAATTAATTGTTTCGATCCAGTTTTACGAGTCATCTTTTATAATAATGTTTCTCTTAGGTCGATGTTGATATTGGAAGTTCCGGCTGGACAATTGAGTTTCGTTTCTCGCCAATTCGCGCGTACTCAGGATTAATCTCGATCAGCACAGATTTCCGTCGTAACTCGCTTGCGGCTACGCCCGTCGTGCCAGAGCCGCCAAACGGGTCAAGAATTGTGTCTAGCGGACGCGAGCCGAGTAGAATACACCGACGAGCTAGCTCGCGTGGAAACGCGGCCGGATGTCCATTATTCGAAGGCTCCGGACCTAGTATCCAGTAATTTCGCAAGTTTGCTCCCGTCGGTTCGCGGAACCCTTCCGGATCATAGAAATATGTTGGCGACCGGGTAAGCAGAAAGATTTCCTCAGTAGCAGTAGTGGGCCGGTTTTTTACACTTTCCGGCATAGCGGTTCGTTTTATCCACGTAATCCTCGATCTCAGGTACCAGCCGTCGGCTTGTAACGCGAAAGCAACGCGCCAAGGCAGGCCCATTAAGTCCCGATCCTTCAAATTCCAAACGTCAGGCACTTTGCAGTTACGTTTTTGGATAAGTTTTTTCGTGTTTCCTACGATGGCATTCGGGCCGTGCCCGCCAGTTCCCCCATTTCTGGCATAGCCATCGCCAACATTCAGCCAAACAGTCCCATCTTTACAAAGGACGCGGCGGACTTCCCGAAATATAGATACGAGATTAGCGACGTAGAGATCAGGTGAATGCTCTGCACCGATCTGTGCAGAATGGGCGTAATCACGTAGACCCCAATACGGTGGAGATGTAACACAACACTGTATAGACTCAGCATCGAGCGTCGGTAGAACTTCCAAACTATCGCCGATAATCACTTTCGAATTAATCATTTCATTTGTGTACTGGCTAGTAGTTTACCAAAACCTTTCTCATCGCAGAAAAGCACGTTGTAATTGCGGTTGGAATTGAACGGCGGGTCGAGGTAAACGAGATCGACGGTTTCGTCCTTGACGTAGTCCCGCAGAATTTTGAGATTATCGCCGTAGTAGAGAGTGTTCAAAGTTGTGGAAACCTCTTTTGATGGTTGGAATTGCAGGGGAAAGATAGCATTTATAGGAAACGCGGGCAAGATAAGGCGGACGGCGGACGACGACGTATCACAGACGATAGCGTGCGGAGAAATCGGAGTTATGCGTCGGTTTTGTTCGGCTCGGGAGCGGAGTGTTCGGTCGGTGCGGTGTCTTCGGGAGCTGTTTCCTTTTTTCGGCTGCCGAATTGGGCGGCGAGTTTTGTGTAGAGGCCGTAAATGCGTTCGGATTCTTTGGCGAGGAGCGGCGACGCGCTTGCGAGGATGAGTACGTAGAGAGCGGCGAACGGCTGCAGGATCGGGAGCAGGCCGCCGGCGATGGCGAGGTTGACGATGATGATCGAGAACTCGCCGCGGGCGAGCAGAGTGAAACCGGTATTGAGCGAGCCGACGGTCGACAGCCCCGACCGCCTGCCGACGATCAAACCGGCAACGGTCACGCCGATCAGCGACAGTACAGACGCGCCGATGGCGAGCCACGCGGCACCGCCGAGCGTGAACGGATCGATCGAAAGGCCGAAGCTGAAAAAGAAGATGGCGCCGAAAAAGTCGCGGAACGGCACGACGAGCTTTTCCATTCGCTCGCTGTGTTCGGTTTCGCCGAGCACGAGGCCGAGCAGCAGTGCGCCGATCGATTCGGCGACGTGAATCGTCTCGCCGAGCCCGGCGAGCAGGAAAAGGCAGGCGAAAACGACGATCACGAATATCTCGTTGGACGAGATGCGGAAGAGCCGATTCAGCAGCGGTGTCGCCCAGCGGCCGACCAGAACGAGGCCGATGATAAAGCCGAGCGCGATCCCGCCGGACGACGCGACGCCGGCGAACGAGCTTGCTCCGCTGAGAACGATGCCGGAAATGAGCGACAAATAAACGGCGAGGAAAACGTCCTCGAACATCGTGATGCCGAGGATCAGGCCGGTTTCCGGGTTCGCCGTTCGGCGGTAGTCGAAAAGGATCTTCGCGACGATGGCGCTCGACGAAACGGTCGTCAGTCCGGCGATGATCAACGTTTCCCGCAAGGGAAAGCCTGTGAAATAGCCGAAAAGAAATCCGATCGTGAAGTTGATGCCGATGTAGAGCGAGCCGCCGGTGAGGATCGAGCGGCCGGACTTTATAAGGCGCGTGACGTTGGACTCGAGCCCGAGATAAAACAAAAGAAAAAGGACGCCGATGCGGCCCATGAATTCGATCAGCGATCCGGTTTCGATAAAACGGAAACCGAAAACGCCGATCTGCGGAGCGTGCGGCCCTACAATCATTCCGATAATGATCAGAAAAGGAATGTTTGAGAGACCAAGTTTATTGGCGGCAAGCACCGCGAACGCGATGAGCCCCAGCGCCAAACCGATCTCTAAAACAATATTGTCCATTCGTTATACCTTTCCGTCGATCAGCAGCCGTTTCATCGCGGCGATGGTCTTCCGGTCGCCCGCTAGGATCAGTGTGGCGCCTTCGTTGAGGATCGTGTCTGCCTCGGGGTTGGTCCTCTTGACGTGGTCGGGCTCGACCAAGGAGACGATCGATGCGCCCGTCACGGTTCGGGCCTGCAACTCGCGGATCGTCTTGCCGATCGCCGCCGTGCCGGGCTCGATCGTAAACCAGTCAAGAACAAGATCATCCAAAACGACCTCGGCGTTGGGCAGAGCTTTCGGCACATAGGTCAGGCCGCCGACAATTCCCGCGATCTGCCTCGCTTCGCCGTCGGTCAGTGTTATGACGGAGGCGGGCTTGTCGAGATTCTTTCTGGTGAAATGGTAAATTTCGCGGTCGCCGTCGTCGTGAATGACTACGACAAGCCGATCACCGCGTACGGTTTCGATCTGGAATTTTCTGCCGATGCCGGGCAGGTAGGCTTCGCTTACAGATGACATAATTTTATTGAAGTTCTCAGATGGCCGATTCCTCAGCGGACGATCTCGACCGTGCATTTGGCGTCGGTTATCAAACCGGACGCTGTCTCGTCGAGTTTCGGCCCGTCTATCGTTCCGCCCGCAACGACGAAGATCGCGTCGCTCCGCCAGGCGTCCGCGGCCTGGATCAAAATTGTCTTCGGATCGCCGCTCTCGACCTGGACCGAGACGGTAACGCCCGCATCCGCAAGCCGCTCGGCCGCCGATTCGCAGATCGACTTTCCGTCCGGGTAAAACGCCGAAACTCTTGCCGCCGGATCGGCGTTCTCGATCGTGACGAGCCGCACACGCGTCTCGTCGGGCCACGAACGTTTGATAAAAGCATCGACGATCTGCTCGGCTTCCGCCGGATGTTTCGCGCAAAGAATGATCTCGGTCGGCTCGCCGTCTGCCTTTTCGAATCCGCGGCGTACGACGCGAACGGAACAGTTTGCTTCTTCCGCAACCGACCTCGAAACACTGCCTAGAAAGAACCGCCCGATCGTCGAACGGCCTTGCGAACCGACGGTTATCAGGTCAGGTTTCCAGCGATCGGCCTTTCGCAGAAGCTCATCGACCGGCCTACCTCGCAGAACTTCGCCATGAACCCGCCATTCGGGAAACCGGACGCGTATATCGTGCACGATCTTCGCGACAATGCCGCGGGTTTCTTTGAGCATCTGTGCCTGATGTGAGCGCACCGCGCCCAAAACCGCGTCCGTTCTGCGCGAGGCGGCGGAAAGAATATCGAACTCGGAAACCTCGGGCGTTCCCGCAGAGAAGTCCGAAACCGAAATTACGAGAACGTCCGCATCATCGGGCATTCCGGCACGCGGCAGGTCTTCGATCGCGGCGTCGGCGTATTCCGACTCGTCAAAGGCGATCATCAGTTTTGGCCGTCCGCCGATCATAACTCTCACAATACCTTTCTGCGGCTGCGTCGTGTCGATGCAGGTCGGCCGATCACCTTCGATCTCGTGCGGATTTGCCCGCGAGCTTCGACGATGCTGAACCGAAGTCTTCCTGCTTCGATGTTCTAAACCGTTATTTTCTTAATATTATACCCGATTTAGCTCGCAGCGGGAAAAGTGCATTTTTTGGATTGCCGTGCGGCTGGGAAATGAGAGGCGGCAGCGGATATTTCGTTATTTCAGCTTCCCGAGCAGGTCCTGGTAGTCGGCGATGGCTTCGTGGATGACGGCGTGGGAGTCTTCGCGGTTGTACGAGTACGCGATCTCGCATTTTGTCGGCTCGTCGGGCAGGCTTTTGTAGGTGAGAAAGTAGTGCTCGAATCGCGCGAGAATGCCTTTCGGCAGCTCGGACATTTCCGTGTACTGCTCGAAAACCTTGTCGCCCTTAAGCACGGCGATTATCTTGTCGTCCGCCTCGCCGCCGTCGATCAGGCAAAAGCCGCCGATCGGCCGGGCCTTCAAAATGATGTCGCCGCGCGGAATGTAGTGTTCCGACAGCACGAGAATATCCAGCGGATCGCCGTCGCCGCCGATGATCGCGATGTCCGTGCGTGCGCGTGCGCGGTCGGCGATGCGGCTGTCGCAATATGTCTGAGGTATAAAGCCGTAGTTCGCCGGCACGACGTTGGAATAAAGCTGGGGCCGGTCGATCTTGAGATAACCGGTCTCTTTGTCCACCTCGTATTTTACCGTGTCGCTCGGCACGATCTCGATAAACACCGTGACCTCGGCCGGTGCGTTCTCGCCCATCGGGACGCCGTGCCACGGGTGGGCTTTGTTAATCCTGAACATATAACTATTATTGAACCCGGAACGCCCAAATGTCGAACGCATTAGAGATAGAACGGCGCGGAGCCGCCATGATCGTCAGATTTACGCGGCCCGAGATCAGGAACCCGCTGTCCGTTTTCGTGCTCGAGGAATTGAGTGCCGTGATCGGCTCCGTCGACGACGGCGCGTGCGAGCGGTTGATATTTACGGGCACCGGCGAGGTCTTTGCATCGGGCGCCGATTTGCGGGAGATAGCGGGCGTGACCGCCGAAACGGCTCGCGCGTTTGCGATTCGCGGACAGACGCTGATGAACGGCATCGCGGCATTTCGGTGCACGACGGTCGCGGCCGTCAACGGATTTTGTTTCGGCGGCGCGCTCGACCTAGCGATCGCTTGCGACAAACGCGTTGCTCATCCGAACGCTCAGTTCTCCCATCCCGGCGTTAATCTGGGAATTATGACCGGCTGGGGCGGGACTCAGCGGCTCCCGCGTCTGATCGGACAGGCCGGGGCTCTGGGAATGTTCATGACCGGCGGCCGGTTCGGCGCCGACGAAGCTTTGAGAATGAGTCTGATCGACGAGATCGCCGGCGACGTCGTCGAAAGGGCGTGCGAAATATAAATGATCGATAAAAAGGATGCCAAATTTGCGGGCTTTATACTGGTCGCCGTCTTCGTCGTTTTCGCGAACACGCTGTCCGGCGATTTCGTCTACGACGACAACCGCCAGATCGCTGCCAATCCGCTGATAAGGCAAAGCGAGTTTGCCGGAAAGGCGCTGACGTCGGACGTGTGGGCGTTCAAGGGCGACGGCACGATCGCGATGAGCAATTACTGGCGTCCGACATTTACGGCGGCGTGCATCGCACTTTACCGTGCGTTTGGCGCGAATCCTGTCGGGTGGCATCTGGTGAATATTCTGCTGCACGGGCTTGTGTGCATGCTGGCGTATTTTCTGATGCGGCGGCTGGGATTTGATGAAACGCTGGCGCTGTTTGCCGGGCTGATCTTCGCCGTGCATCCGGTCCACACCGAAAGCGTTGCGTGGATCTCGGGATCGCCGGACATACTGCTTGCCGTATTTCTGCTCGCGTCGCTATTGCTGACGTTTAGATGGGCGACGTCGCGAAACCCTTTGCATCTGGCAGCGGCAGTTTTGTCGTACTGTCTCGCACTCGGCTCAAAGGAGATCGGAGTGCTGGCATTTCCGCTGTTCTTTCTCACATTCCTGTTCGCGGAAAACGAGTCGCCAAAACGCGCGCCGGATGCCGTTCGTCGCGCAGCATTCAGGACGCTGCCTTTCGCGGCCGCGGCGATTTTGTTTTTCATAATTCGTCATCAGATCTTGGGCGCGTATTCGCAAGCGGCTGAGGACGGGGCGAGCCTGGCGACAAGTCTGCTGTCGGTACCGGAAATCTTTTTGTTCTATATCGGACAGATCGTGTTTTCCATTTCGCTTGGGCCCAATTATCCGGTGCGGGCGGTCGAAGCGATCGGGGCGTTTAACTTTTGGATCCCGATGTTTGCCGGGGCGGCGGTTATCGCCGCGCTTTTATTTGCGGCCCGACGCGGTGGTTATCGGGCGTGGTTCGGTCTTGCGCTATTCACGCTGCTGCTTGCCCCGGTGTTTAATATCGGCGCGTTTCCGCAGGAACAGATCGTTCACGACCGCTATCTTTATTTACCGCTGCTCGGCCTTTTGATCGTCGCGATGCCGGTGTTATCGGAGATCGCCGAGCGAATTATCGGCGGCCGCGGGCAAACGATCTTTTACTCGGCCGCCGCACTCGTTTGTGTGGTGTTCTCGGTTCAGACTTTCGCTTACAACCGTGCGTGGCTGTCGGACATGGCGTTGTGGAAACATGCAGTGGCGATCGACGCGGGGTCATCTTTCAATTGGATGCAGCTGGGCTCGGCGCTGTCGGTGGCGGATCGCAAGAACGAGGCTCTGGAGGCGTTTGAAAGATCGATGCAAATCAGGCAGGCGCCGGCGGTCGTTGTTGCTCACGCGCGGCTTTTGGTCGAAAGCAATCAAAACGATGCCGCAATAGCGGAACTCAAGAGCGTGTTGACGACTCCGCTCGATAAATTAAATGCATCGACGCTCTACCAGGCGTACGATGCGATCGCGCTTGCGTATCAGCAAAGCGGTCAGCTCGGCGACGCGGAAAAAGCATTGAGGGAAGCGCGGCAAAAACTGCCGATCTATTCCGCTGGGCTGACCCAAAAACTCGCGATAATCCTGTATTTGCAAAACCGAAAGCCGGAAGCTCTCGCGGAACTCGAAAGCGCAAAGGCACAGGCCCGCAAGGAGTTTTCGCCCGAAGCCAAATCGGTGTTTTTCCGTCTCGGTTTGCTGCACGCGGAAAACGGAAATGCGCGCGAGGCTCAATCAAATCTTGCGGAATTTCTCCGGCTGACCGCCGACTCAGGCAACGCGGAAATATTGGAAGAGCGTAAACAGGCCGCGCAGGCTCTCAAGTCACTGCGGTGAAAGATCCGCCTCTATTTCACCTCCGCCGATTTCACTTCGACATCGGGGCGGGTGAATTTCTCATATTCGAAGACGACCTTTTCCGTTGTTTGAGCGACGGCGTCCTTTTTGCCGATCCGGTTCTGAAGGTGGACGATCCGTTTTGGCGCGAGCAGCGGAAAATCTGTCTGGACGTATTGAAATTCGTCCTCGGTGAAGACGATGGGTGACGCAAAGCCTTCCGGCCGCACGGTCAACTGACGCGTCTCGCGGCGGACCTGCATCGTTTCCGCGTCGAGCCAAAGCTTGCCCTTCAGACGCGGGTTCACTTCGCCGGAAATATCCACATCGTATTCCAGAGTCAGTTTCCCCTCGACCGGTTTTGCCGAAGTATCGGTCGTAATGAACGGGCTGGAACGCTTTTGCTCGTAAGCGAGAACCACAACATCGCGGCCGTCGATGACGTCGGTACCGGCGAGCGAGAAATCGAAAGACGGCTGCAGGTTATCGGCAAGCGCGACGGCCTGAAAAAGCGTGAGGCCGTCGATATAGATGCCCTCGTCGAAACGCAGGCTTTCGTTCTGCAGTTTTTGAAGTTCCTTTTCGGACGATTCCGGATCGACAAGCTGCGTGAAAAGATCTTCCGCTCGTTTATCGGCATCCGCTACGGCTTTACCGTCGACCGCGATCACGTTGCGGAACTCAACGACCTCTTTGCTCTTGACCGGCTGATAGACGATGAACACGGAGGTCACCGTCCGCCGCTTTTTGATTTGTCCCTTTTTGTCGAAAATCTCGAAAGTCTTGTTCTCTTTTGAGATCAGGTTCTTGAATTCTTCCAGATACACCGCACGCTGTGCCGCCGCCCGACGGACGGCCTCGGCAACGGGCACGGCCGGAGCGGATGTTGTTTGCGCGGGTGAACTGACCGACGATGTTATGAGAGCGGCGAACGCGATCGCCCAATATTTCAATTTTATGTTTTGCATTCGGAAACGTTTGACCATGTTCTATAATTGAAGCATATTTGACGTGATTTTACGGAATCTTTTAATCGGTTATCGACCGCCGTTACGAGCACAAATGGCTCTTCCGGCCAAACTCAATCAATGAAAATCGAACTTTTGAAGCTTGCACACGCCCGCTCAGGCGATAAAGGCGACACCGCAAATGTGGGAGTTATCGCACTGAAGGACGAATATTATCCGCTGATCGTCCGCGAGGTGACGGCCGAACGCGTCAAGGAACATTTTGGCCCGATGGTCAAAGGCAATGTCGAACGGTTTGAGCTGCCAAACCTGAACGCGCTGAACTTTCTCTTGCACGAATCGCTCGGCGGCGGCGGCACGCTCAGCCTGATGACCGACGCGCAGGGCAAGACGTTCTCGACGGCGCTGTTGCGGCTGTTCATCAACGTCCCGGACGCCGATGCGGAGAAGTGGGGCGTGGCCTAGATCATCACGTCTTCTCGGCGGCGTCTTTAATCGTAACGACGACGGGTCATGCGTCGCTGACGCGACGCGTAATTCGTTTTCACGCTTTCCGTGGGTTGAACCCACGGCTAAGTTCACAGGGCCGCTGACGCGGCCGGAACCACAGTCATTGAGCCGCCCGCCGGGCTGTATATAAAGGAAAAACTATGCACGGTCTTGTTTCAAAGGCGTTGGTTATTTTCACGCTTGCGGCCTCGGTTATCGCACAGACGCCCGCGTCTTCTTTCGAAAGCATCATGGGCTTTTCGACGGCTTCGTCGGCTGCTCAAACAGCGCTCGAGTCGCGCTTCGATGCGAATTTGAAGGCTGAAAATCTCGCCGCGTGGAACAAGCGCTTGTCGGCCCGTCCGCACCACATCGGCAGTGCTTACAATAAAGAGAACGCCGAGTTCATCGCCTCGCTGTTCCGGTCGTGGGGATATGAGACGGAGATCGAGCGTTTCGACGTGCTGTTTCCGACGCCGAAAACTCGCCTCGTTGAAATGACCGCGCCCGAGAAATTTACGATGCGTCTGAAAGAACCGGCGGTCGCCGGCGATGCGACGACGGGCCAGCAAAACGAGCAGCTGCCGACGTACAACGCTTACTCGATCGACGGTGAAGTCACCGCACCTATCGTGTATGTGAACTACGGCATTCCGGCCGATTACGACGTGCTGGCATCGCGCGGCATCGATGTAAGAGGGAAGATCGTCCTCGCCCGATACGGCGGCTCATGGCGCGGCATTAAGCCCAAAGTTGCGGCCGAGCACGGTGCGGTCGCGTGCATTATTTATTCCGATCCGAAAAACGACGGCTTTTATCAGGGCGATGTTTACCCGAAAGGCGCGTGGCGCAGCGAGAACGGAGTTCAGCGCGGGTCGGTGATGGACATGCCGCTCTATCCCGGCGATCCGCTGACCAAAGGCATCGGCGCGTCTGCGGGTGCAAAACGTATCGAACGAAAAGACGCCGAGACGCTTACAAAAATCCCCGTTCTCCCGATCTCATACAGCGACGCTCTGCCGATGCTCAAAAATCTTGACGGTGCGGTCGTGCCGGACAACTGGCGGGGAGCTCTGCCGGTAACCTACCATTTCGGCGGCATGACGCCGACTGTACATCTCAAGCTGGAATTCAACTGGAACTCGACGCCGGTTTACAACGTCATCGCCCGGCTGAAAGGCTCCGAACGGCCGGACGAATGGGTTATCCGAGGCAATCACCGCGACGCGTGGGTGAACGGAGCGGAAGATCCGCTGAGCGGATTGGTCGCCATGCTCGAAGAAGCACGCAGTATTTCCGAACTCGCGAAGGCCGGACAGCGACCGAAGCGGACGATAATCTACGCCGCGTGGGACGGTGAGGAAGAAGGCCTGCTCGGGTCGACCGAATGGGTTGAGCAGCACGCCGATGAGCTGAGCGAAAAGGCCGTCGCTTATATAAATACCGATTCGAACGGCCGCGGATTTCTCGGCATCGGCGGATCGCACACTCTCGAAAAATTTGTGAACCAGGTCGGCCGCGGAATTGCCGATCCGCAGACAAAGATGAGCGTCTGGCAGCGTGCGAAAAACGAGCTGGTCGTAAACTCGAGCGGTGCGGCGCGAAAAGAGGCGGTGAGCCGGCCGGACATGCGAATTTCGGCTCTCGGCTCTGGCTCGGATTTTACGCCGTTTCTGCAGCACCTCGGCATCGCCTCGATGAACATCGGATTCGGCGGCGAGGACGGCGGCGGATCATATCACTCGATATACGATTCGTACGATCATTATTCGCGATTCGGCGATCCGGGATTTGTGTACGGCGTCGCGCTCGCGGAAGTGTGCGGCCATTCGACGCTGAGGCTCGCGAACGCCGACGTGCTGCCGTTCGAATTTACGAACTTTGCCGAAACTGTCAACGTCTATCTCGGCGAGGTGACGCGTTTGATCGACGCGATGCGTGAGGAAACGGAATCAACCAATCAACTGATATCGAGCGGAATGCTGGCTTCGGTTCAGGATCCTAAAGAGACATTTGTGCTTCCCGCCGCGAAAGAAAGCATTCCATATATCAATCTCGCTCCGCTTCAGAATGCGATCGCGAGACTGACGCAGAGCGCGCAGAATTACCAAACGGCCTCTACGCAAAAGTCGCCGTCGCAACAGGCGGCGCTCAATGCGGCACTTTATAAAACCGAACGCTCGTTAACGCGAACAGAGGGACTGCCGCGGCGAGACTGGTTCCGACATCAGATCTACGCACCTGGTTTTTATACCGGTTACGGCGTGAAGACGCTGCCCGCCGTCCGCGAGGCGATCGAGCAGCGAAATTGGAAAGAAGCCGAACAGCAAATATCGATAGTGTCGCGGACCATCGAAAATTTTGCGGCGGATATCGACAGGGCGGCCGGGATGTATTCACAAATCAATTACTAATTACTAATTGTTAATTATTAATTGATTTAGATAACTTCATTTATAGGTTTTGAAAACTTTATGAAAGCTGACACTGACAATCCGATCGTTGCCAAGTCGTTTGCGTTCGCAATGAGAATTGTGAGGCTGCATCGCCATCTTGCCGATCAAAAGCGTGAGTATTCGCTGAGCAGAGAGCTTTTGATGGCGGGGACGCATGTCGGGAAACATGTGAAGGAAGCAGTGCACGGGGAATCGCGTGAACGTTTTGCACTGGAAATGGGAGCGGCCTTACGAAAGGTGAACGAGGTGGAATATTGGCTGCAGCTTATTCACTTTGCCGATTTTATAGATGAAAAGGAATTCTCATCGATCGATGCTGATCGTATCGAGCTGGCGAAGATGTTGACCAGCATCACCAAGACAACGAGGTCATATGCCTGATCCGGTACTGAATATCATTGACGAGGGAGCGGTACGCATCCTGGAGCTCAACCGGCCCGAGAAACGGAACGCGCTGAACGATGAGCTGATCGCGGCTTTGGCTGACGCGTTGCGCGAGGCGACTGCGGACGAGAATCTGCGGGCGATCGTTGTCCGCGGAGCGGGAAAGGATTTCTGTTCCGGTGCCGACCTTTCTTCCATTCAGAAGATCGCCAACGCGACCTACGAGGAGAATGTCGAAGATGCTCGGCAGTTGGCCGAACTATTCGAGCTCATTCGCGAGGTTCGCGTGCCGGTGATCGCGGCGGTGCATGGGCGGGCACTTGCCGGCGGCTGCGGGTTCGCGACGGCATGCGATCTGGTGATCGCGACGCGGACGGCGAAGTTCGGTTATCCGGAGGTGAAGATCGGGTTCGTTCCCGCGATGGTCGCGGCGATATTGCGGCGAAATCTGGGCGAAAAACGCAGCTTCGAGATGCTCACGCAGGGATTTGAATTTTCAGCAGAAGAAGCGAATGCGATCGGGCTCGTGAACGATCTTTTCGCAGACGAAGCCTTCGACGTCGCCGCTATCGAATACGCATCACGGTACGCAAAGGTCAGCGGATCCGCGGTGGCCATGACTAAAAAACTGCTCTACGCAATCGACGGGAATTTATTCAGCGCAGCAATCGCCAAGGGAGTAGAGACTAACGCCCGGGCTCGTATGACCGACGATTGTAAAAACGGAATTGCTAGGTTCCTAGACAAGTAGAGCCTAAAAGTCGTCAGGAATTCGAACCAGCGGTTTGAAGTCTACCTTCCAGCTGTCGACCTCAAAGAGTTTGCCTTCGTTATCAAGGTTAAGTGTCACAAGGACATCGATCCCGTCTTCGTCCTTAAACTCGAGTTTACTTGCCACGCAACCGAAAAGTCGCTTGCGCGGTCTCAGATCGTCTGGAAAGAGCACCAGGCTCCCCATCGCGCCGTCATTCATTGTTTCGACCCGAAGTTTTTCTTTCCAGTCTGATGGTAGCTGATGTGGAGAGCGACGAACGAGCTCATCAATCAAACGCTGCTCGTCTGGTGATGGTTTTCTCAACATCTACGCCTCGACGATATCGACCTTCGTTTCGATAAGCGACTTCGGGATGAGAGCGGGGAAGTAGGCCATTATTTCTTCGACTTTGGGGCGGCCGCCGGCGAAGCCGGTTACTGAGGGCGGGCCGGTCAGGATCAGCGGGGCGATCTCTTTGGTGAAGCGTTCGACGTCCGATTTGTTTTGGCCGCGGACGCCGACTCGGAGTTGAACTTCGGGAATGTCGGTTCGCGGTTCGCCGGCGAGGTGGCCGTGGGTGGCGTTGACGCCGACATATTCGGTGAGGATCGTGTCGAATCTGAGGCCGAGACGGTCGATCCGCTGTCGCAGTATTTGGTCCGCCGCTTTCGCTTTCGCATATGCGTCCGGATACGAATAGACGAGAGTGCCGACGGATTTCCAGCCGGCGGAATAGGCGATCGAAACTTTGTAAAAATCGGTTTTTGGACTGCCCGTTATTCCGAATACGCGGACGCGGTCCTTGCCGTCGTCGGCGAGGCGGATCGACGAGAAATCTGCGACGACGTCCGGCGTGATATACGCCTTCGGGTCGCCCATTTCGTACAGCAGTTGTTCCTTTACCGATTGAACATTCACGCGACCGCCAGTGCCTTCGTGCTTGGTGATGACGAACTCGCCGTTCGGAAATCCTTCTACGATAGGGAAGCCGACGTTCGCCATGTCCGGAATGTTTTGCCAATCGTACTGGCAGTTGCCGCCGGACGACTGGGCGCCGCACTCGATAATGTGGCCCGCGATCGTGCCGGCGGACATCATGTTCCAGTCGTCGAATTTCCAGCCAAATTCGTGAGCAAGCGGAGCGAGCGTCAAACCGGTGTCGGTCAGCCGTCCGCCGACGATGACCTGGGCACCTTTGTCGAGAGCCTCGACCAAACCTTGCGCACCAAGATAGACGTTAGCGGACTGGACCTTGTCGCGGATGGCTGACAGCGGCTCGCCGGTTTCCATGTTGGTGATCTCGACGCCTTCTTTTGCAAAATCGTCGAGGCGGTCGAGAATATCATCGCCGGTAACGACGCCGATCTTGATCTTGCCGCCGAGGCCGAGCTGCTGAGCCGTATCCTTGATCGCGGCCGCACAGCCGGCAACATTCACACCGCCGGCATTCGAAAGCACTTTGATATTTCTTTCGACGCAGTCGGGCAGGATCTCGCCCATCAAGGTGACAAAATCCTTGGCGTAACCGGCGTTAGGGTCGCGCGAACGCTGTTTTTGGAGGATCGACATCGTCACCTCGGCGAGGTAGTCGAGCATAAGATAATCTATCGGGCCATTTCGAACCTGATCGATAGGTGCGGTAAGCAGATCGCCCCAAAAACCCTGACCGCCGGCAACTCTTATTTTGTCTTTCATAAAGCTTTAATTAGAAAACAAAAAGACGGGACGGTCAATGACCGGAAACTTGATCCGGCATCGTCCGTCCCTGAGTAGCTAATCTTTTGGTTAGTAACTAGTTAACAGCCTTCTTGGTGGCGAACCAGGTTCGTTTCGAGACCCATTTGGCTCCGTCCCAAGTCGTTACGACCGCCCATTTGCCGCCTTCGTAAGATTGTCCGACGACTCCTTCGGTCACGTTGACCGCGTGCTTTCCGAAGTTCTTTGTCGAGCTAGCGGCCGACTTAACTGTGTCGGCGGTTTTATCTGCTGCTTTGTCCAGATTATCCGTCACAACGACCCGCGCGTTTTTCGTTGTGTCCACGGTGACGTCTTTCGCCTTGTCCGCAGCGTCTTTTACTTTATCAACTACCTGAGCCCCGGCGGCAGCGTACGAAAACAATACTAAGCCGGAAAGCACGAAAATCATCGAAATTACTTTTAAGTTCATGGCGATACCTCGTTTTTCGTATGGTTTCGGATTCTGTTGACCCAAACGAGCGCAACTGCAGTTTTTATGCCACAAAAAAAGGAGCGATCGAGGCCGCTCCTTCTCTTGATATGAAATTAGGTCTAATTGAAAATCTTTTTGGTTCTGCTGACCACCTTTTTGGTTCCGCGTTTCGTTTTGTGCGCGGTCCAACGGGTGCCCTGGACGGTCTTGCGTGCCCCGTACTTTGTGCCGACCCACACCTTACGCGATACATATTTCGTGCCGTCCCACGTCCGTCTCACTACATAGCGGCCGCCTCGATATGTACGGCTCGCGATCCCGCGGTTCTTTCGACGAACGGTGACCGTCTGTGCCGAAGCCGAAAACGACTTGTCCCCGGAAATTGTGCCGGCGATAAACACGGATGAAAGCACCATCGCTAGTGCGAAAAACATGCTTAAAATTTTCTTCATTGTTTCCTCCTTGAAACTGCTCTTTAAAATTTGTAAACCGAGCGAAAATGATAACATACGCCCGCAACCAAAAAGTCAGGATAATTCGATCAATTGGCCCTGACGTTGGCGTTTATAAAGGTAACGATGTCCTCGGTGGAGGTCCCAGGCAAAAACACCTCCGACACGCCGATGGCCTTGAGTGCCGCGATGTCTTCGGTCGGTACGATGCCGCCGACCAGAACGAGAGTGTCCTGCATGCCGTTGTTGTGCATCAGTTCGACGATTCGCGGGCAGAGCGTTTTGTGGGCACCGCTCAATATCGAGATGCCGACGGCGTCGACGTCTTCCTGCAATGCGGCCGTCGCGATCATTTCCGGCGTTTGCCTGAGGCCGGTGTAAATCACTTCCATGCCGGCATCGCGAAGCGCACGCGCGATCACCTTCGCCCCGCGGTCGTGACCGTCGAGACCCGGCTTTGCAACCAAAACCCTAATTTTTCTTTCACTCATAAAACGATAAGTATATTAGCGAACAAATCGTTCGAGCAAACCGCCCGGTTTGATAAAAGGTTTGAGTCGCGCCCACGGCAGACGAAACTCGCCGGCCGGTTCGATCGCTTTGATTACGTGAGGAAAGCCGTAATCGTATACGAACGTCACGCCTTTGCTATCAAGGAAATAGGAATCAAGGTCTTTGACAGCGAAACTCGCTTCACTGAACAATTGGCTGGTATCGATGTCGGAGGCTTCGGGATCCTTTTTTATTTCCGCGGTGGCAGCGCGGATCTCGGCGCGCTGAAGAGTTCTCACATTGGCGGCGAGTTCCGGAAGTTTTATGAAAAGATCGGCGGCGGCGAGCCGGCGGCCGTCCGTGGTGCGGACCGTGACATAACGGTCGACCGAGTCGGGATACGCTCCGACACCTTCCATCCAGAGGTTGACGCATATCAGGCCGTTGCCGTTGAAGATCACTTTGTAATCCGCTTCGTAAAGCCATTGGTATTCGTTCAGCTCATCCTTCACGTTGAGGTCGAGCACCTTTTCGGGACTGATCGCCGCGGTAATGGAACGCGAGACAGCCGGCGAAGCAGCTCGTGCGATCGGGCGGCGTACCGTGAACGTTTTCTTGGTTTCCTGCATCGGCTTCGCCCGGCGGTAGATGGTCTTTTTCGGCGTGATCGTGACAGTTTGGGCAGAAGCGGCGGCGGCGAGTATAAGCAGAACCAACGCGGCGGACGGCAGATTGATTTTCATAGATGGCGATCGATCGGGTAGATATGCTGCGGGAGCATTTTACACCCGTTTCATATCCGGTGACGCGAAGATGCACCTCATTTTGCTTGCCAGGCTGGGGCGTGTTTTCAATTCCTGCCACATTTCGCTCCACGCGTGCGTGTTGATCAAAAGCGGGTTGAATGTTTGCACTTGTTTGATTATCCCGTACCGCGGCGTTTCGGTTTCAGAAACGAAGGTGCCGAACAAGCGGTCCCAGATTATCAGAACACCGGCGTAATTTTTGTCGAGGTATGCGTCGTTCACGCCGTGGTGAACTCGGTGTTGCGACGGCGTGTTCAAGATCCGTTCCAAAAACCCAAGCCGGTTCACGAATGTGGTATGTATCCAAAACTGATAGATCAGGTTAAAACCGTGCATCGTCAAAAACATCCACGGAGCAAAACCGAGCAGCATCAGCGGAGCGTAAAATATCCAGTGCAAAATACCGCTGAACCAACTTTGGCGTACCGCGACGCTCAGGTTGTAATATTCGCTCGAATGATGGACGACGTGAAAGTTCCAGAACAGCCGCGATTCGTGACTTACGCGGTGAAACCAGTAATACGCAAAATCGTCGATGAAGAAAAGTGCCGCCCATGTCCACCATGCATCCGCCGGAAAATGGTACGGGGCCAGTTCGTAACAGGCGATGTAAATAAACCCGACCGCGAGGCCGAAGACAAAGTTGAACCCGACACTGACGAATCCGATCAAAATGTTTATCCACGCGTCGGTCCGGCCGTACGTACCCGCCGACCTGCGCGCGGAGTACGCGGCTTCGAGGCCGATCAGGAGGGCAAAAATTGGAATCGCAAAAACGACCGGGTTTAACATAATTGCAGCCTTATTCTATTATGGATTCAGAAAATCGAGAAAGAGATCTCCGCATATGAAAAAGATCCTAAAAATAGTTCTGATCGTGCTGGCCGTCGCGTTCGTCGTCGCTCAGTTTATCCGTCCCGACCAGGTAAATCCCGCGATCAACCCGGCGGAAACGCTCGACGCGTCGGTGGCGGTACCGGACAACGTTTCGGCGATCCTCCAGCGTTCGTGCAGCGACTGTCATACGAACACGACCGCCTACCCATGGTACTCGCAGATATCGCCGTTCTCGTGGTTTTTGAATAATCACATTCAGGATGGCCGCCGCGAACTGAACTGGAGCGTCTGGAACACATATTCGGCGAAGAAAAAGTCTAAAAAGCTCGAGGAGGTCTGTGAACAGGTGAAGACCGGCGAGATGCCGCTGCCGTCATATTTGTGGATACACCGCGATGCCGTAATGCAGGAGGGCGACGCGAATATTCTCTGCGATTGGGCGAACCAGGTAAGGCAAACGATCCAGTAAGTAAAGTGTTCCGTTTCGTTCCGCAATGGACGTCGATCGGAATCGGCGTCGCAGGCGCGTCCAAAGGCGATATTTATATCACCGAGCTGTTCACGCAAAAATAGCGTTCGTTTTGAATTTGGCGGGCAAGGCAATAAAATGAGATGAATGCCCGCGTTAAAAATAGTACATTATCCGGAACCGGTTTTATTGACAGTCGGAAAGCCGTTCGGCGATGACGAGTTCGGTCCTGAGCTCGAAACGCTCGTCGACAATATGTTCGAGACGATGTATCAGGCCGGCGGCGTCGGTTTAGCCGCTCCGCAGGTCGCCGTTTCCAAGCGTCTGTTCGTGATGGACGTTCCGGACGACGAAGGGACACGGAACAAGCTTGTTTTCGTGAATCCCGAGATCATTTCGGTCGAGGGCGAGCAGGTCGGCGACGAAGGCTGCCTTTCATTTCCCGGGCTTTATCAGGTCGTCAAACGCGATATGCGTGTGGTCGTCAGAGCCCAGGATATCTCGGGTAACAAGATCGAGCACGACCTTACCGACCTTGCCGCCCGATGCGTGCTCCATGAGACAGACCATTGCGACGGCATCGTGTTTTTGGACCGGATGACCAAGCTCAAGCGCGAGATGGCAAAGCGAAAGATAAAGAGGCTGCAGAACACTGGTAAATGGGAATGAGCATTGAGGAAACGACAACCACGGCCGAGGCACGCTCGATACGCGAGCTGAACCTTTACCTTACTTCCGGCTGGAAGCTGCTGCTCACATACCTCAAACAAGCGAGCGATTCGCAACAGCCGCGGTTCGTTCTTGGCTGGCAGTCTGACGGCGAACCGGTGGTGCCGGAGCTTCTCGACGAATGGGAACTGCACGAGATCGACCGCCAGCGTTACACATAGAAAGTGGATCAATATTATGCAAACAAAGAGAGTTATGGACGAGTTTAGAAACGAACCATTCACAGATTATTCACGACCGGAGAACGCCGAAGCGATGCGTGCCGCGATCGAAAAGGTCCGCGGCGAGCTGGGCCGCGAATATCCGTGCGTCATCAACGGCGAAAAGGTTTCGCTCACGAGCAAATTCGAGAGCATAAACCCGGCAAGAAAATCCGAGGTCGTCGGTGTGTTCTCCGAGGTCGATACGGACACGTCGCTCGTGCAGCGGGCACTCGAAGCCGCGGGAAATGCGTTCAAAGTATGGCGGAACGTGACGCCGGCCGAGCGGGCCGAGTATCTTTTCAAGGCGGCCGACCTGATGCGGAAACGCAAACACGAGCTTTCGGCCTGGATGGTCTTTGAGGTCGCGAAAACCTGGGCGGAAGCTGACGGCGACACGGCCGAGGCCATCGACTTCATGGAATTCTACGGCCGCGAGATGCTTCGCTGGTCGGAGCAGCAGCCGACAACAAAGATCGAAGGCGAAGTTAATCATCTCGAATACATTCCGCTCGGCGTCGGCGCGGTCATTCCGCCGTGGAACTTTCCGCTTGCGATCATGTCGGGCATGACGATGGCGGCAGTCGTTACGGGAAATACGGTCGTACTGAAACCGTCGTCCGATTCGCCGACGATCGCCGCGAAGTTCATGGAGATCCTCGATGAGATCGGCCTTCCGGCAGGCGTCGTCAATTTTCTCACCGGCAGCGCCGCGACCGGCGAAGCAATGGTGACCGATCCGAAAACGCGATTTATCTCGTTCACCGGCTCGAAACAGGTCGGGCTGCACATCAACGAAGAAGCCGCGAAGACGCGCGACGGTCAGATCTGGATCAAACGCGTCGTCGCGGAAATGGGCGGAAAGGACGCGATCGTCGTCGCGGACGATGCCGACCTCGATTCGGCGGCTTCGGGCATTGTGTCGGCGGCATTCGGTTTTCAGGGGCAGAAATGCTCGGCATGTTCGCGGCTGATCGTGGACGAAAAAGTTCATGATGAGCTGATGGAGAAGGTCGTTGCTCTCACGAAATCTCTAAAACTCGGCCAGCCCACCGAAGGTGACACCAACATCGCCGCAGTCATCAACAAACGCTCGTACGACAAGACGCTTGAGTACATCGAAAAAGGCGTGAGCGAAGGCGGAAAGATCGTTGCCGGCGGCGTCGGCGAAGACGCGGAAGGTTTTTATATCGAGCCGACGATCGTCGACGATGTCGAACCGGGCGCGACGATCGAACAGGAAGAGATCTTTGCTCCGGTGCTCGCGGTGATAAAGGCAAAGAATTTCGACCATGCACTCGAGATCGCTAACGATACGGAATTCGGATTGACCGGCGCGGTCTATTCGACCACGCAGGCGAACCTGAATAAAGCGAAGCGTGATTTCCACGTTGGGAACTTGTATCTCAACCGTAAATGTACGGGAGCTCTCGTCGGCGTTCATCCGTTCGGCGGGTTTAATATGAGCGGCACGGATTCAAAGGCCGGCGGCCGCGAATATTTGCTTCAGTTCATGCAAGGTAAATCGATAGCCCAGAAAATGTAAGGAAAAAGGCCCGCCCACTACGGCGGGCCGCTTTATTATGCCCGCTAAAAAACTGTTCGCACTCGCCGTAGTTTTTGCGTCCGCTCTGGCCGTAAACGCACAAAAGACGAAACGCTCCGTCAAACCCGCCGTACCGCCGCCGGCAATCTTCGCGGTAGAGTCGGGCGGCAAGTCGCTACAACTTATAGCGACTGTCGAAAACGGTACTTTGACTGCCGGCGACGATGATCTAAAGGAATTCGCAAACCGTTACTACAAGCCTATGACATCGTACCGGCTAATCTTCGGCGGTGCGGACGCCGGCACGGTCAACGTGTCGAGCTCGAACCATGCGCGCGAATGTGCAGGAAATTCTGCAGTCTCGATCACTAATTCTAAAACGGCGAAATTGTCAGATGCCGTGATGGCTATTGCGACGAATGCTCCGCTGAAATTCGTGGAAACGGGTGTTAGACGCCGGCCTTCGGCGACCGAGCGAGCGGAGCTGGAAAAGTTAGTCCGCGCGGAGTTGGCGAAACAGAAAGTTGGCACGGCGGCGTTGAAAGTTCTTCAATATCAGAACCTTACCGCACTCGACATCAACAACGACGGCACTCCGGAATTCGTCGGCTCTTATTGGGTTTCTGCGTCCGAAAACGAACGGGACCTGCTGTACTTTATCGCGCAAAAGCAAAGTACCGGAGGCTACAAATTCGGGTACAGCGACTTCTCAAAGGTTACGCCGGACGAAACTATGAGCGGCGACATCACAGATCTGGATAAGGGAATAGGTCACGAGCTGTTATTGGACGTGCTCGACTACGACGGAGATGGGAACGCTGAGATCTTTACGATTCAAAGGGCTTACGAAGGCGATAATTTTCACGTATACAAGGTCGAGAACGGCGTGTGGAAACGCGTTTTCGAAACATATAATTATCGCTGTGCATATTAGCGTTTTCCCACGAACTGGAATTCGGGGCAAGGGCAGCTTTTCGCCTTTGCCCTGTTTTCTTTTATTATAGGAACTTTGTTTCCGTATGAAGATCGTATTTATGGGCACGCCGGCCGCCGCGGCCCGATCACTAGAGAGATTGATCGCGGACGGCCACGAGATCGCCGCCGTCTACACACAGCCCGACCGGCCGTCCGGGCGGGGAAATAAGATCGTGTTCTCGCCGGTCAAAGAAGTCGCGATCGCGAACGGCTTGCACGTGATGCAGCCAACCAAGGTCAAAACAGCCGAAGCAGCAGAGGAGTTTCGAGCGTTCAACGCCGACGTCGCGGTCGTCGTGGCTTACGGCCGCATTCTGCCCGAAGCATTTTTGAACGCCTTTCCGGGCGGGGCGGTCAACGTTCACTTTTCGCTGCTGCCGAAGTACCGCGGGGCCGCTCCGGTAAATTGGGCGATCGTGAACGGCGAAATAGAAACGGGCGTGACGACAATGATGATGGACACGGGTTTGGACACCGGGCCGATGCTGCTCCAGGAAAAGACGGCGATCGGCGAAGGTGAAAGTTCGATAGAATTGATGGAAGGCCTTGCTGAACTCGGCGCTAACATTTTGGCCCGCACGCTTTCAGATATCGAAACGACCGTGCCGCGGCCGCAGGATGATTCGCTCGCGACGTTTGCGCCGATCCTTTCGAAGGCGGACGGGCTGATCGATTGGACTTTGTCCGCGGTCCGGCTCGCCCGCCGCGTGCGCGGTTTTCAGCCGTTTCCGACAGCGTATACGTTTATCGGCGGAAAGCGGCTGACGATCTGGAACGCCGAGCCGATCGAACTCGAGCACGTCCCCGCTGCCGGTACGCTGATCGAATCGCACGGTGACAGTTTCGTCGTCGCGTGCGGCGAGAATACGGCGATAAAAATCAACGAACTCCAGATCGAAGGAAAGCGTCGAGTGAACGCACGGGATTTCAATAACGGGATCAAACCGGAAACGGGGAGCGTTTTAGGATAGCGATTGAAATGAAAGAAAATTTTCAGATAACTACATTTTACGAATTCAAGGACCTCGCAGCCCTGCGGCCGCTTGAGGAGTCGAAGGAGCTCGTGCGGCAAGCGATGCAGGAGTTTTCGGTCAGAGGAACGGTCATACTCGCCGCCGAGGGCTTTAACTCGACATTGAGTGCGCCGCCCGCGAATTTCCCGCCATTCGTCGAATTCTTTGAGCAGGCATTTGAGACAAAGCTCGTCTGTAAGGTGTCGTTTCACGAACACCAGCCGCTCAGAAAGATCGACGTCAAAATACGGCCCGAGATCGTTACACTGCGGAAAGAGGTCGACGTTTCGCTCGCCCGCGGCACGCACGTTTCGGCTGTAGAATGGAACGCGCTGCTCAACGACGAGGACGTGATCGTCCTCGATACGCGGAACGATTACGAGTTCAGGAACGGCACATTCCGCGGGGCGATAAATCCGAAGACCACGAAATTCAGCGAGCTGCCGGCATTCATCGAGGAAAACCGCGAAAAGTTTGCGGGTAAGAAAGTCGCGATGTTTTGCACCGGCGGGATTCGCTGCGAAAAGTTTGCACCGTATCTGCTCGCCGAGGGTTTTAAAGAAGTGTTCCAACTCGACGGCGGAATTTTGCGGTATCTCGAAAAGGTCGATCCGGAAAAATCGCTGTGGGAAGGCGAGTGTTTCGTTTTCGACGAGCGGCGGACCGTCGACGAGAAACTGAAACAGGGAATCGGTCCTGATTATTCGCAGCGGCATAAGGCCGCAGGCGAGACATCGTGATAAAAATATCGCCCGCACGCGAGGCAGCATTCGGAATTCTTCGCCGTATCGAGACGGACGGCGCGTTTTCGTCCGCGCTGCTCGACAACGCCGGCGGCCAACTCTCGCCGAAGGATCGCTCGCTTTGCTACGAGCTGGTGCTCGGGACACTGCGGCGGCAGATGTGGCTCGACGCGGTCATCGACGATCTCGCGAAAGGTAAAACGCTCGACGTAGAGGTGAGGATCGCGCTACGGCTCGGTATCTATCAGCTTCGTTTTCTCGAACGCGTCCCGGCGTATTCCGCCATCAACGAAAGCGTAAACCTCGTTCAATTTGCAGGGAAAACATCGGCGAAGGGTTTGGTGAATGCCGTCCTGCGCCGCGTTCAGCGGGGCGTTTCGATGGTCGAGCAAAGCGACCCGGTCGCGGCTTTGGCGTTGTCCGAATCACATCTACGTTGGCTGGTGGAAAAATGGATCGGCGATCGGGGATTCGAGGACGCGTCCGAGCTCATAAAAGCCAATAACCGAATTCCCGTTACGGCATTCCGGACGACTGCATCGAGTACGCCGGATACGGTTGCGGCACTTGCGGACGTCTCGCGCTCGGAATTTACGGAAGGTTGTTTTCTTGCCGAATCCATCGACGATCGGCTCCTCGAGCTTGCCGCAAAAAACGAGATCTATTTTCAAGACGAAGCGTCGCAGATGGTTGCGAATGCCGTAAGCCGCTCGCCGGGCGGCCGGTTTTTAGACGTCTGTGCGGCACCGGGAAGCAAGGCAACTCTCGTCGCGTATCGGTCGCAGCATGCAGAGGCTGCGACGTTTATTGTCGCCGGAGACCGGTACGACGGCCGCATCCGCGTGCTGAAATCCAACTGCGCGAATCAGGGCGTCAGCGATGTGAACATAGTGCAGTATGACGCCGAACAACCGCTTCCGTTCGCCGACCAGAGTTTTCAAAGTGTTCTCGTCGACGCTCCGTGTTCCGGCACGGGAACGATCCGTCACAATCCGGAGATCAGGTATCGCGTCACTCGGGAAGATTTCGCAGAGCTGTCAAAAAAACAACTCTCGATCCTGCAAAATGCATCAAAGCTCGTTGTCAGCGGTGGCGAGCTTGTTTATTCGACATGCTCGATCGAACCGGAAGAGAACGAGGAGGTCTGCCAGCGTTTTCTCGAATCGGCTCAAGATTTCAGCGTATCGAGGCCGCAGATCAACGAACGTTTCATCACGACTGACGGTTACGGACGCACGTTCCCGCATCGCGACCGGATGGACGGTTTCTTTATCGCGTCGTTCCGGCGAAGGTGAAACGTTAGTAATGAGTTACTTTGGCCGCTTCGTCAGTGCCGTATTCGGTTCGCCCGCGTTTTCCCGTCGTTCAAAAAAATGTTAGAATCGCGTCTGTTTTGGGAGTTGTAAATTGTGACCATCGCCTCCAAAGGAATCTCAGCCGTCGGTAAATTGGCTTTTGTAGCGGTCCTTCTCGCGGCATTCGCTTTCGGAATGGTAGGCGTGGTCTACATGTCGCTGTCGGGGAAGGAACTGACCGTGCCCGAGATCGTCGGGAAAGACTTTGTCGAAAGCGAGAAAGAGCTTGCTGCTCTCGGCTTGAAGATCAAGCGCCGTGCCGACCGCCCGAGCACCGAAAAGATCAACACGGTCCTCGAGCAGCTGCCGAAGGCAGGTGAGACCGTAAAAACCGGTCAGATGATATTGGTCGTCGTCAGCAAAGCCGGCATCGAAGGTGAGGAAGTGCCGAGTTCGCTCAAAAAGGGGATCGAATCCGACGATACGGAAAAGATCGAGGAAATGATCACCGACAAACCGAAGAAGCCGAAAGCTAATTCGAACACGAGTAAGAAGAAAGTAGACACGACGAGGGATGTGTCGGCGAACGCGTCAGATTCGAATAAGAGCGGAGACATAGATACTGCGTCGCCAGACGGCAAGCCCGACACGGCCGACACGGACAAAAATAACAAAGTTGTGTCTCCTGCCTCCGGGCCAAAACCGGTGAAATCTCCCGTTTCCGATAAACCCGCCGCTGCCAGGCCGACCACGGCGAAACCGTCGGGCGGCGACACGCGGCCGAAGGCTCCGGTCAAACCGTGATAAATAAGCAACTGTTGGTTATTCATCTGCAACAAAGTAACGTAAATCACGACAATGTTTGAAATTGCACCGTCGATCTTATCGGCAGATTTTTCGCGGCTTGCGGAAGAGATAAAGGCTGTGGAAGCGGGCGGGGCCACCGTCCTCCACGTCGATGTGATGGACGGCCATTTCGTGCCCAATATCACGATCGGGCTGCCGGTCGTAAAATCGCTTCGAAAAGCGACGTCGATGACGATCGATACACATTTGATGATCGAACGGCCGGGCGAATACGCGGTCCAGTTCGTCGAGGCAGGCGCCGACATGGTTTCGGTACACGTCGAGGCCGATGTTCATCTCCAGCGGACGCTTACTTCGATCCGTGAAGCCGGAGGTAAGGCCGGCATCGCCATCAATCCCGCGACGCCGCTCGTTTTGCTCGAAGAAGCACTCGCGGACGCCGATTTTGTTTTGATAATGTCGGTAAATCCCGGATTTGGCGGCCAAAAGTTCATTCCCGGCTGTCTCGATAAAGTGCGGCGGCTCAAACAGACGATCGATGCGCGGTCGCTGAATGTGAGGATCGAGATCGACGGCGGCATCGGTTTAAAGAATATCTCAGAGGTCGTTGAGGCGGGAGCCGAGATCATAGTCGCAGGTTCGGCCGTTTACGGCAGTGGAGATCCGGCCGCGTCGGTCAAAGCACTGATAGAAACCGGAACAGTTTGGGTGTAACGGAGTCGGATTCGGCCTTTCACGGCTCGAACATCCGCGATTGATAAATTATGTTTTCTTACGGTAAAAACAGGATTTTGGGACTTTTGTTGGTTGTTCTTCTCGGAACGGTCGGCAGCTTTGCTCAGGTCAAGAAAGGTGACGGCACGGCGCTTCAACGCGTTGACGTGATGATCCAGAAACTTGAGACGATGCGTCGCTCGCTCAACAGCACGGCTTCGGTGCTGAAGCAGGAAAACAAGGACGATAAAACCAAAAAGGACGATAAGGAAAAAGCCGATACGCCGCTCAGCCGACTGCTTTCGCTGGAGAAGGAAGCCGCGCGGCTTCAGTCTGATGCCAACGGTTTCCGCGGCAAGGTCGACCGTTCCGAGAAGTACGAAGCGGCTGACCTCGACCAGCTCGAACAGTCCGTGTCCGAGCTGCAAACACGGGTCGAAGGTGCGCAGCTCGAGACGGCACAGGCACGCGCCAATCCCGAATCGAATGTCGGAAAACCACGCGACGCAAAAAAGAAAAAGAAGTTTTTGGGAATTTTCGGCGGCGGCAGCGGCAATGACGAATACGACCAGTTGATCGGCGTCGTTACGCCCGGCCGCGACCGCGAGCTTTTTGTTGTCGCGACACGCGAGGTTAGAAAAAAGAACTTTGACGTCGGCCGGCTTTTGTTTCAGACGATCATCACGACGTATCCCGACTCGCCGTATCTGCCGATGGCAAAACTCGCCGTCGCCGATTCGTTCTTTCTTGAGGGAGCGACGAGCTCGCTGATCCAGGCGATCGCGGCCTATCAGGATTGGCTGACGTTTTTCCCGACACATCCTCTGGCGGATCGAGTCGTGCTGAAGATCGCCGAATCGGAAATGCGCCAGATCGGACTGCCCGACCGCGACGCAACACGTGCCAAGCGCGCCGAAACCCGATTGAAAGCATTGCTGCAGCAGTATCCGAACTCGGTGCTTAATGCGGAAGCGAAAAAGCGGTTGGAACAGGTCCAGAACAACCTCGGAACGCATAACCTCCTGATAGCCAATTACTACTATGCGCAGTCGGTCGATCAGAAAAAGGGCGGCCTGAAAGGTGCTCAGTCACGCTATCGCGAAATTCTCGATAAGTACCCGAACTTCGGTTACATGGACGAAGTGATGTACAAATTGGCAGTGACGTACCTCGCCGAAGAGGAAACTGACCAGGCCGCTAGATACTTTCAGCGGATCGTCAGCGATTATCCGAATAGCGATTATGTCGAGAAGTCCAAGGAACAGCTCGGACTGATCGGGGCGACCGTGCCGGAGCCTAATCCCGAGCGTATGAAGGTAATGCCGGCCGAGGAAGCGTCGTTCTTCCAGAATTTCAAGAATCAACTTTTCGGGATCTACCCGATGACGATAGACAAGGACGGAGTCCTGATGACAAAGGACTTTGACAAGGAGAAGTTCGAGCTGATCGATCAGATCATCGTAAATCAGGGCGACATTCAAACGAACCAGATACCTCAGGCATTGACGACGGTAATCTCCCAGCGACAGACAGCGCCGGCGTCCGCGACGCAGACGCCTGAACAAAAGCAGTAGACGGAGCCTCGTAATATACCAGTCTGTTTTGAAAAGCGGTTTTTGGCCGCTTTTCTTTTTCCACCCGTTACCGAGGCGACGCTGCCGGACGATATTCGGATCTAATAAATGGCAATCAAGCGAATTTCAACAATAATCTTGTTTTCGGCTTTCGCGGCTCTCAATGCACCGGGACAGGCCCCGGCCGCGTATCCCGGGCCTTCGCCGATGCCGAAGCTTTCGGCCGTTCTCGAAGCAAAGCTCGGCCCCGCAGAAAAACTGGCGGATGCAACACGCGAGAACCGGGAACTCGCATACGTTAAACTCCTCGAGGGCCAGCGTTATATCTGGACGATCACAAATTCACGGCGCGGCCGTTCACAGGCGTCGATGACGGCCAATGCCGCACTTGCACGCGAGGCGCTTGTTGCGGCTATAACTCTCGACCCCAAGCTCGACGAAGCGTACACCGCACTTGCCGAGATCTATCTGAGCGCCCCGCCGGCGGACGTCGACGAGGCTCTCGCGCTTGCCGGCATTGCCGTAAAATTAGAGCCGAACAGTTTCGGCAGCCGACGGATAATCGCGAGGCTGATGACTTACAAGAGCGGTTTGAGCAGCGGCACTCTCGATAAAGCGATTGCCGCGAAAGCCGTTGCCGCGTGGAGCGAGATCGTTCGCCTCGACCCGCGTAACGCCGAAGCGTGGGCTTTTCTCAGCGAATTCTACGAGCGCTTGGGTAAAAGCGACGATCAGATCGCGGCGCTTCGGAGCTGGCTCGGATCCGCTCCGCCGATCGACGACCAGTTTTACCAGCGGACAATGGGCGGCCGGGAAACGTTAGCGCCGCAGTCGGCGTCGCTCAAACTCGGCCCGGCTTTGCTCAAAGCCGGCAAGATCGGCCAGGCGATCGAGGTGCTGAGCCAGGTGTCCGCAGATGATCCGCAGAACGAGATTTCGATCGATCTGCTGCGCGGGGCCGTCGAGAGTCTCCGCGGTGATGACGCATTGGCCGCCGTAAGGTCACTCGAGCAGGTTGCGACCGCCAATCCCGGTAATCTGGCGTTGACCGAGCTGTTGGCACAGGCCAAAAGCCGTGCGGGCGACGTCGATGCGGCGGTAAAGCTGCTCGCGGAAGCGGTCGATCGGGTGCGTGTTTCGGACGTTAGCGGCGCGTCCGGTTTGTATCTGTCACAGGGCGACATTTACGCGGGAGCTGACAGGACGAGAGAAGCGGTCACATCGTATGAAAAGGCATTGTCGGTTCGCGGGCTCGATACCGCCGTATCGGTGGGCGACGACGAACGCGAATTTGCGATGCAGGTTTTCGAAAAGATGGTTCAAACGCTCAAGTCGGCAAACCGCGGCTCCGATGTGCGGGCAACCATCGAGCGTTCGAGACGGCTTTTTGGCAAAGACGACCTTTTTGCCGATCGCCATCTGATCGCGTACTACCGCGAGACCGGAAAGAAGCAGGAAGCATTGGACGCGGTAAGAAAGGTCCGGATGCGCCTGCCGAACGACTACGGGTTTATGCGCCTTGAAGCAACGCTTCTCACTGAACTCGGCCGCGTGGACGAAGGCGTCGGGATAATCAAGCGTTCAATGGCGGAAAAACCGGCTGCGGGCACCGCGGTGGGAACGATCGGAAACATCGTTTCCGCGGTTCCGTCGGGGGACGAGTTCTCGAATTTTCTCTTTATTTCAAATCTTTACAGCCAGGCAAATCGTGGCCGCGAGGCGTCGGACGCCGCGAATCAGGCGTACACCGTCGCGAAAGGTGCGGAGCGAAAACAGATCGCGCGGCTGACGCTCGCGACGGCGCAGCAGAACTCGGGCGATTTTAAGGGAGCGGAACAGACGCTTCGTGCGATCCTCAGCGAGTCGCCGGGAAATCCTATCGCCATGAACAACCTCGGCTACTTTCTGCTCGAGCGGAACGAACGGGCCGAAGAGGCACTCGGCCTGATCGAACAGGCGTATCGCATCGACCCGACGAATCCGTCGTATCTCGACAGCCTCGGGTGGGCCAATTTCCGGCTCGGAAAGCTTGATGACGCGGAGCGATATCTCAAAGACGCAGCGAGGTATGATTCGGGCTCGTCGACCATTCAGGAACATCTGGGCGACGTATACGAAAAGCAGGGGAAGCTCGACCTGGCAAAGATCGCATGGAACAAAGCTCTGCAGCTTGCGTCCGACCCGGCCGACACCGTCAGGCTGAAACAAAAACTGACTGCCAAGTAAAAGTTGTCACATAAAAAAAGCCCGCCGATATCAGCGGGCTTTTTTTATTCTGATCTAATCAAGGCTTTGTCGGCGGATCCGGTTCTTCGCCACGCTTTTTGAGCTTGGGCGGCCCGTCCGACGAGCTGGAACTGCTGTCCGAATCGCTGGATGACGCGGCCGGATCACTCGACTCCGGCTGGCGGCGTTTGAGTGTCGGTTTGCCTGAATCGGAATCCGAATCGTTAAGGTCGCTCGTTACTCCGGCCCTCGCGTTCGTGAGCTTGAGCAAATGATTCTTTACACGTTGAAATTCCGATGTGCTGATGACGTACTCGTCCTTCTCGGGAAAGCGGGCGACGAGCGCGAGGCTCGAGTCACGCCGTTCGATCGACTGCGGGTGAGTGGCAAAGAGCTTTCCGAGCGAGCTCGGTTTCTTTCGGTTCTTTGCCGCCAGCTTTTCAAACATGGTCGACATCGCCGTCGGGTCGTAGCCGGACGCGAAAAGATACTGCACGCCGAGACGGTCGGCCTCTTCCTCAGCGTTGCGTGAGAACTTTAACGACGCGAGACCCGCGAGTATGCCGCCGCCGTTCTGCAAGACCGTGCTGACGATCGGCCCGCCGAAGATCATACCGGCGAGCGCGCCGTAATTTATCAGTGTGCCCTTGCCCTGATTCTCCATGGCGTGACGGGCCGCCACGTGGGCGATCTCGTGTGCCATGACGCCGGCGAGTTCGGCTTCGTTGTCGGCGGCAAGAAGCAATCCCTTATTGACAAAAAAGAATCCGCCCGGCAGTGCGAAGGCGTTCACTTCATCGCTGTCGATGACCTTGATCGTAAATGGGACCTTGGCATCCGAATGCAGGACGACGTTTTGTCCGACGCGGTTGACGTACTCGGTGACCATCGGGTCCTCGACCAATTTCGACTGCTGCTCGACCTGCAGCGCGAGCTGGCGGCCAACGGCCATCTCTTTTTCCTGCGAACCGCCGAGCCATCCGAACAGCTTGTCGGCACCATTGTTTATCTTGCGCTTGCCGATCTGCGAGGGGTCGTCCTTAACGTCCAGTGTCTTGGACGTCGCCGCGGTTTGAACTGCCGGAGCCTTTTGCGGCGTCGGCTTTTGTCCTTTCTTCTCCTGCTTAGGCTTCTTACTGTCGCTAGAAGCCTGGCCGTAAGCCGCGCCGGTTACGCCCGATAACAAACCGAGCCCGAGCACGAAGATCGTAAGGAATGAACTGGCTTTTTGGGCCGATTGCTTAAGCATGAACTGCCTCCGGGAATTTCCCATTTAACGCTCTATGAGATCTAAACGCTTTTGTATTAGAATCAACGAACTTTTGATGCGTCGTTATAAAGAAAAGTTGCGAATCCGGAGAAAAATAAGTCGACCAGCGAAGTTTGGCGGGCTGTAGATCAAAAAACTTCTTTTTTATCTCTAAAATTGGTAATATAGCAGACGACGGCGTGTTCTGCGCCGCTTCCTCGTCAAACAAACCCGGTTCAAATCCTTACGTCCGACATCCAACTCCGTGAAACGAATCCAAGAAAAAGTAAAAGATATAGTCGAAGTACGGCCGTACGAAAGCCTCCGCGACTTTACGGATGACCCCGAGCGAACTCTCGCGGCGTACCATTTTACCGATGCCACGTCCGAACTGATGGGCAAATGGATCGATAAGATCGCGGGCGTCCAGGGCGGGAACGGTATCGCGTGTGCCCTTGCGGGTTACCGCGGCGTCGGCAAAAGCCATTTTCTCGCGACCGTCGGGGCGATCACTTCGCTGCCTGAGCTGCGGACGAAGATCGTCGACCCGCATGTTGCCGCCAGCGCGCAGCGGCTGCTGCGACGGCATTATCCGGTCGCCTATGTTCGCCGAGGGACGTTCGACACGCTGTTGGATGAACTGCGTCACGCGATCGCGGTTTCACTCAAGCTTGAAGAATCGGCCATCGGCACGACAGCGAAGGACATCTTCGATCTTATTACATCGATCAACGGCGAACTGCCGTTCGTGCTGATAATCGACACGGCGCTCGAACGCGGTGAACGTGTGACCCGCGACGACGGCGGATTTTTGGCCGAACTGGCCGCGGGGGTCGCCGACCGGAACATTTTTCTCGGCGTTGCTCTCGACGACGATATTGCCGGAGCCGACGGCGCGAACGCCGGGATCACGCGGACGTTCCTGATCGACTATCTCGACCAGGAACATTTGTACAAGGTCGTTAACGCGCACATATTCCCCAAGCGGTATCAGATGCAGCCGGTGCTGCGCGACGTTTACGAATATTTCCGGCAAGTGATACCTGATTTTCGATGGAGTGAGCAGCGCTTTGCTTCGCTTTACCCGATGCATCCGGCGATCCTCGAGGTCGCACCTTTTGTGCGGCTATACGTGCACGAATTCGCTTTGCTCGGGTTTGCGTATGACGCTGGCGAACGCATTCTAGGCCGCCCGGCGAACTCGCTGATCGCCCTCGACGAAGTTTTCGATAACGCGGAACACGGACTTCGAAAGGTCAAAGACCTCGCCGACGCTTTTGACGGTTACGATAAATTGAACGCGGAAGTCGTAAGCAAGCTGCCCGTGATGCGGCGGCTGCAGGCTAAACTTATCCTGAAAGCGCTGTTGCTCTTGTCGCTGGACGGCCAGGGCGCAACCGCCGGAGCGATCTGCGCCGGGATGCTGATCTTTGACGAAGACGACCCCGCGAAAGAGGTCAAAAACGTTGACGAGCTCGTAAAAACGTTCGCCGAATCGATGCCCGATCAACTTCAGGTTGAAATGGGGAACGACGGTCAGGTCCGGTACAGGTTCAAGGTCGGTGGAAAAGAAGACCTCAACCGCGCGCTTGCCCAGGCAGTAAGCACGACCGACCCCGAAATTATCAGCTCGACGCTGCTCGGCCTTTTCGACAACCGCTTTTCCGATGCCGGACTCGCCGACGCCGTCGCTGCCGGCCGCGACTGGATCGAAAGTTACGTAGTTTGGCGCGGAGGCCTGCGGCGCGGCCGGATCGTTTGGAACAACGGCGGCGAGACCGACCGTCCGACCGGCGGCTCCGAATTGATCGACTGGGAAGTGATAGTCGACCTCACCGGAAAAATGGCCGCACCGGTTACCGACGGCAATGTTGCAAGAGTCGCATGGAAGCCGGCCGAATTAAAAAAGGACGAGGCCGAGACGATACTTCGATATCACGCACTGGCGAGCGATGCCGGACTGCGCAGCGAGTTTTCGGACCAGGTCCGGGCGTCGCTTCACTCGCATAACCTGTCAGCCGACCGGATATTCGACCGCAGTTTCCTCGGCGACGGACATTTGGGCATCGACGGCTTTGACTACAACTTTACCGAAGACGCGAAGACATCGGGAAACCTGCCCGATCTATTGTCAGTGATGCTCGAACCACTTTTCGAGTCACGATACCCGGAACATCCGTTTTTTACGGAACGGCTCGGCGTGAACGAGGTCGCGACGTTGGTGACCGATCTTTATAGCGGCAATCGTCAGTATCTCGCCGAAGTTCAGCGCCTTTCCGAAGCGTTTGCTCTGCCGCTGGGGCTCGTCCGCGATCAGGGCGGAGCGTACGTCCCGGAAACCGATGAAAATCTTCTGCAGCTCCCGTTGGTCGGACGAATTTTACAGCTTGTCAACGCAAATGATAAAGAGCCCGTCCTGCTCAAAGCCGTCTATTCGGAGCTGAAACAGGCCCCGCACGGGCTCGCTCGCGAGGCCCAACAATTGATACTCGCGGCGCTGGTCGCTCAGCGTCAGCTCGAATTCGTCACTTCGAAAGGCGACCGCATCAACAGGCGATCACTCGATCTTCAGATCATCTGGGACGATATTATCGGGATCGCGAAGCCGCTCGATTCGTCCTATCCGGTTAAAAAGCTCGTCGGCTGGGGCAAATTGTTTGCCGGTGCATCCGGTTTCCGATCGCTCGACGATCTCGCCGACCGTGAGATGTTACGGACCGCGTTTTTGAAATGGATCGCGGAATGGAAGCGACTGCGGACACTAGAAAAATTTACTGCGCTGCCGGACGACGTGCTGAATACTCGCGTTTGGAACACCGCGGCACGTGTGTCCGCGACGCTCGGGGCCGTGGCACAAAATATTCAGGCGTGTCTCGACAGTTCGATCTCGTACGAAGAATGTCTTGCCCGGATCGCGGATTCATTTCTCGACCGGCCGGAGGAGATGGAACGCAGCAACACACACCTCGCGGTATTGGAGGCATTTCTTAAAGGTGTCGAACTTCGGCAAGAGATCGAGTCGTACCTCGCACTTTGCGATCCGACCGGTGCCGACGGCCTGGAGGATATGAAGGACCAGCTTCTGACACGCATTGACCGCAGCTATTTCGATCCGAGCGATGCGAACAATCGAGAGCTCGGCTATCTATGGACGAAATTCAAACGCGAGTTCAGCGAACGTTTTGCCGCGAGTCATGACGCGGTCATGCGATCGCACGGTTTGCAGGAAAAACGCGACGCTCTTTGGCGAAGCGACGACTGGTATCAATTCAGGGCTTTGTCGCCGCTGCCGCCGTGCAGTTCCGCACTGCCGCAGATATCGGGTTATGTGCAGCACCTTTCCGAGCTGGACTGTGCTAACGACGTGCGATCGTCACTGAATACTCGTCCGTTCTGCACATGCTCATTTAGCTTGCCGAAAATCGAATATTGGAACTCACTTCCGACAACCCTGGGGCAAGAGGTGCATGCTTCGCTGGCCGGATGCGGTGATATGGTTTCGCAAAACCGCAGCCAAATACTAGGCCGCCTTGAACAAATGTCGAAGTCCGCAACCGACGACGGCGTTGCAGAAGCGGCGAGGTCGACGGCGCAAAAATTGGCGGACGGAACCGCGTTCGGGGAGTTCTCGGCGGCTGAATTTCAGACGTTAACAATGGCCGTGGCAGTTGGCGTTCCTCAGGACAAGACATCAAACCCGAAACGAAACGGGGCAAAGCACAAATCGTCGGCTGACGGCGGCGTCGCCCTGGAGGCATAACCGCCTGCCGCGTTTATCCTGTTTGCCGATTTTTCGCAAAGTTCCTTTTAATTTATAGTTTATCGGAATGGAAGGGATCTCAATCATCGGGCCCGGCCGTCTCGGCGGTGCACTTGCGCTTGCACTCAACCGCAGCGGGAATCTCGTCGAGTCGATAGTTTACCGAACACCCGGAGCCGCGATTTTACTTCGCGACGCGATGCGAAACAACGAGCCGCGTCTTGTTTCATTCGACGCGCTGGACGAGATCGCCGCACCGGTAATACTTATCACATCCGCTGATCCTGAAATCGCCGGCATCGCGGCCGTGCTCGCGGAATTTGTCACGCCCGGCACGATCGTTCTTCATACAAGCGGCTCACTTTCGTCTGACATTTTGTCCGGACTCCGGGCAAAGGATTGTTCCACGGGCTCGATGCACCCGCTCGTTTCGATAAGCGATCCAATTCTCGGCGCAGATCGTTTCGGCGGCGTCTATTTTTGTATCGAAGGCGATGCGGCCGCGGTCGACGCGGCAACCGAGATCGCGGCGGCACTCGGCGCAAGACCGTTCGCTATTGCGACAAATTTCAAGCAGTTATATCACGCGGCGGCCGTGACCGCGAGCGGGCATCTCGTAACGGTCATCAATGTTGCGATCGAAATGCTGACGGCCTGCGGCATCGAAGAAAGTACGGCGAAAGAGGTGCTTATGCCGCTTGTTTTCAGCACTTTGGAGAATCTGCGGACGCAGACGCCGACACAGGCGCTGACGGGAACTTTCGCGCGTGCCGACGCAGATGCGTTCGACCGGCATATGACCGCGATGAGCGGCCGCATTTCGGGCGAGGCGATCGATATTTACCTTGCGATCGCCGAACGATCGGTGCATCTGGCCGAGATGCAGGGTGTCGACGCGGAAGCGGCGTCCGCGATCCGAAATCGGATTTCAATAGCGAAAAAAAATCGCGAGTGATAAAATATTGTTATAGATCGAACAATAATCGAAATGGCAAAGAACACGCAGGAATTCGAAAAGGAGAAGGAGATCTTTCTGGAACACATTCAGAAAGCGGGACTTCGCCGAACCGGACAGCGCGATCTTATCCTGGACATCTTTCTTAGGACAGAAGAACATCTGACGAGCGAAGATTTGTATTGGCTCGTTCAGAAAGAGGACCCGACCGTGGGGAATACAACGGTCTACCGTACACTGAAACTACTCACGGACGCCGGTCTCGCACGTGAAGTCAGGTTCGGCGACAACAAGACCTATTACGAACACCATTACAACCACGAGCATCACGATCATATGATCTGTACGGAATGCGGTGAGGTGATCGAGTTCTTTTCGCAGGACATCGAATCGCTGCAGGACCAAATGGCCGAAAGATTCGGTTTTCGCCCGACGCATCACAGTTTGCGAATGTGGGGAATTTGTTCGCAGTGCCAGAAGCTCAAAAGCGATGCTCACAGCACGCCGTCCGGAGCTCAGCCGAAAGTTCGGGTGAAGACGGTTATGGGCAGCTAGATACATATTGTTTTATGTCGGAAGTTTTGTTAAAGATCGAAAATGAAGGCAGGGAAGGCGTCCTTGCGGTCGGCAGCTATCTGATCGACGCGGCGGCGCGGCTGGGCACTAGGATCGAAGATGATCCGTTAGGCAACGACGGCCTCCACACATGCGTCGTTACGATCGAATCGGGCCGGGAACTGCTCTCGGACCTCACGCAGATCGAACGCGATCAGTTTGAGCGTGTCGCCCAAAAGAAGAATGAACGCCTCGCGTGCCAGGTCAAACTCGTTAAACCGGGAGAAGTAATAATCATGACCGACAATAAGAAAAAGGATAAGAAAAAGGAAGAAACTGAGAGCGAACAGAAGGAGCGTTTCAAAAAGGAATTTGAAGAAATGCCGCTCGAGCAGAAGATCTCCAATCTCGTCCAACTCGAATTTATAGCATTTGGCGAGACGGTGAAATTCATACTTGATTCGCCGTATAAAGCGTTCGACAAAGTGATGGACGTCATGGCCGAATTCGGCATGAAAAAGGACGAAGCGGCGAAGAAAGCGAGCCGGCCGAAGGAGCATCGTGATGAGTCATCGGGTAACGGCGGCAAATCTAAGGCGTCCGAAGCCGAGGTTCCGCCGGTAGGCTGATCGATCGAGCATACGGAGCCATTGGTAATTTTAAGTTGTGGAAAACACGCTCGAGAAAAGAATGCCTTCCACGATGAAGGAAAAAGGGCAGTACGTGCTCGCGTTCGGTGTGATCGCGTCGATGCTCATTGTGACGAATTTTCCGGTACTTGTGATCTTCTTCTTCGCCGTATTTGCGTATCTGCTGTTAAAGATGTTTTCGGTTGCGGGACGGAGCGAGACCCGCGACATTTTCGAATTCTATCTTTCGGCCAATGAAATTCTCCGCGACGATGACCGCCGCTGGTTCGGTTTCGAGATACAGGAAGCGATAGCGCGAGGCGAGAGCATTTCGCAGCGAATGAGCGGCGCTCCGCCGCTGGTCGGGTTCGCGCTCGGAGCGCTCTATAACAAGTTAGGGAACCACAAGATGGCCGTTACCTGTCTTTCGCGGGTGCTTGAGAACGGGTCGTCGGACGAAAAGGCGTATCTCCATCCGTCGCCCGAGTTACGCAGCTATGTCCGTGTCCTGAGAAAGATAGAACGCGAGCCCGGCGATGCGCCGATGACTTCAGCGGCCGTGCGGGCGCTGGAACGTGCCCGCAAGCTGCGAGCAAAGACACTTCTCGAAGAAAGCCGCGCAAATGTGGAAAAGGCCGCGCAGGCTGCTGCCGTCGAAGAAGTTCCGAGTCCGCAGCCGCTGCTAAGGGCGGTTCAGAGCATCACCGATCCGTCGGACCACGCAAACGGCCATCACGATGCGCCGGAACGCAGCGAGCAAAGACAAAGCATCACTGCCGAAACACGCGAACGAAATGTCGAACACAAGCGCGGCGCGCCCAAGACGAAGGAAGAGCAGTTTTCGAACCGCAAACCTATCACAGAAGTTCTTCACGATATCTACGACGGAAACGTCACATAGATCCGTTGGGGATCCTTACAGCTCACCGCATTCCAAAAAATCGTTTTATCGATACGAGCACGCCGCCGTCTTCCGCGATGTGCTCGGCCTCGCCGTCGTCCGTGGTGGTTTTTAAGAGTTCGCGGCGATTTTCGACTATTTCGCAGATAGCTTTCATCAGTTCGGGATTTGCGGCAAACAACGGCTTTATCGCCGTTTTTTTGATCTGCAGCACCTCGGTCTCTTCGTCGGCTATAACGTTCGCGGTCCTCGGCTGTCCCGTAAGCAGGCTCATCTCACCGAAGAAATCGTTCGCCCGCAAATTGTTGATCGTCCGCTGGTAATCGTGTTCCGGTACCTGCACCTTTACCGAGCCACGCGTGATGACGAACATCGAATTTCCTTCCTGGCCGCGCCGGACGATCGCCTCACCGGGTGCGTAAACGCGGCTGGTCGAGGCATGCGCCAGCCTCTCGATCTCTTCCTGCGAAAGCGGTGAAAAGATCGCGACGTGTTCAAGCTGCTCGGCAGCGGTGTTCAGGATCTCGTCGGCCGAGATCTCGGCGGGTGCCGACTCGATATGTACGGTGCGCGTCGGGAACGGGAAGCCGATGTTCTCGCGGTGGAACGAATACCAGATGCGTTCCCTGATCAGCGCGTCCGTATCATTGAACTTCGTATAATCGTCGAGCCAGTATTTAACTTCCCACTCGATGCCGCTTTCACCGAGCTTCTTGATCCGTACGACCGGCCGAATCTTTTTCGAAACGTTCTCGACGTGGCGGACGGCTTCGCGTATGAGTTTTGCGGTTCGCGCTGGCGAGGTGGAATAGTGTGTACTGAAGTCGACGGCCCGCGCGTTCAGGTTATCCCGCGGGGCGACCTCGATCGTTTCCTTGCCGAGAACGGCATTACTTATTACGAGCAGTTTGTTTTGAAACGTGCGTATCTTCACGCCGCGCCACGATACGCCTTCGACAACGCCGGTACCGCGGTTTGTTATCGACACGACATCGCCCACCAGAAACGGCTGATCGGCCTGCAGCGCGATCCCCGCAAACAAATTGCCGAGCGTGTCCTGCAGTGCGAGGCCGACGACGATGCCCAAGATCGCCGAACCCGTAAACAGCGGCGCTAGCTGGACAGTCGGATATTGCGACTGAAAGATGATGAAGAACGCGACGATGTAGATGATGATCGAAAGGACCGTTTTGAGAAGCGACGATATTTCGGACTGGCCGGACCGCTTCAACACCGTTTCGAAGATCAGAAAGCTTACAAATCGGATGATCGAAATGATGAGCGCCATCCACAACAATATCTTCAAAATATGAAAGACATTTTCGACGAGGCTGACCGTTGTCGTCGACACCACCCCGGCGTCGCTGCCGTCGGCATTCATCACCCGGCCGTCGGCCATTCTCAGTGCAAAGCGCGGCAGAATATTCACCTGCAGCCAGCTTTCGATTAATGGAAAGCCGACTAGTACAAGCACGATAACGCCTGCAAATATAAGGAAATATGACGCTTTCTTCTGAAAAGTGGAGGCCGGCATACGAATGAAAAATGAGAGCTACAACATATCAGCAATCGTTTTTCCAATCAATAGCAATGATAGCAGCGAGACCACGGCCGTAACCGTCCATGCCACGCAGTTAAATGCCAGCGTATTGCGGTTCTCGCCCATTATTTCCTCTTTACTCGCGAGCAAAACGATCGCAACGAGGACAACGGGAAGAAGCAGGCCATTTATGGTCTGAGTGAAGATGAGAAGACGTATCTGCGGAATCCCGGGAATCAGAGCCACCAGAGCTCCGATCGCGATCAGCGTCGAAAAAATACCGAGGAAGATCGGTGCTTCGCGAAATGACCGTGAGATTCCTTTCTCGAACCCCAATGCCTCGGTCACCGAGTAGGCAGTCGCCAGAGGCAAAACGCCCATCGCGAGCATCGCGGCACCGAGCAAGCCGATCCCGAAAAGATATTTGGCGTACACACCCGCAATGGGAACGAGCGATTCGGCGGCGGTCGCGGCGCTGTCTATCGTGGTGATGCCGTTAACGTTCAATGTAGAGGCCGTGCAGATGACGATGAATACCGAGATCATGCAGGCGAACAGCGTCCCGACGATAACGTCCGCGCGTGCGAGAGGCAGGTCCTCGGCATCCATCCGCCGCTCGACGACAGACGATTGAACGTAGACCTGCATGAACGGCGTGATCGTCGTGCCGATCAACGCCATGACAGTGAAAAGGTACGCTGTGTCGTTCTGTACCTGCGGCTTTATAAAATTTGCGCCAACTGCGGACCAGTCGGGTTTCGCCATAAATGTCGAGATCACGTACGAAAAGAAAACGAACGACATCGCCAGAAACACGCGTTCGACGCCTTTCTGTGAACCTCGGACCACGAGCCACCAGATCAGCCCCGCGGCCACAGGTATCGTGAAATAACGCGGCACGCCGAAAAGTTCGGACGCCTGCGCGATCCCGACGAATTCGGAAATGATCACGCCCGTGTTTGCGACAAGAAGCGCGAGCATCACGAGCGCCGTCCAGCGAACGCCGAACTGCTCGCGTATAAGGTCGGCGAGCCCCTGGCCGGTCACGACACCCATTCGAACGCACATCTCCTGCACGATCACGAGGCTGATCGTCATCGGAATGAATGACCAGAGAAGTGTGTATCCGTAGGCAGCTCCGGCTGTGGCGTATGTGGCGATGCCGCTGGCGTCATTGCCGGCGTTTGCGGCTATAAGTCCCGGGCCCAGGATGGCGAGGTAGGCGTAAAAACGTTTTTCAGACAGCCGCCGGCCGAGCCGCGACGGAAAGCGCCCGATCTTTCGCACCAGCGTTTTCGGTGAAAAACGTGTCGTATCCATTTCTACTATCGCCGTCTGACATTTCGGTATATTCGGTCTCGCGAACTTTCGACTATAGCCTGTTTGCCGTGAATTGAAAAGTACTATCAGCGGCCGGGTTTGTTCGTTGTCGGATGTTTTGGTACAGTTCGTTAATGCTCGTTTCAACAATCAAAAAAATGCAGACACTGCTGCTGTTTGCGGCGTTATGGTTACCCGGAATTCGCGTCGCCGCATCGGCTCCGGCGGCAGGCGAACCGGCGCGTGCCCGTCACGCGATGGTCGCGTCGCAGCACGAACTTGCGTCGAAGATCGGTGTCGAGATCATGAAACGCGGCGGAAATGCGGTCGACGCGGCCGTCGCTGTCGGCATCGCGCTTGCGGTCGTCTACCCGGAAGCCGGAAACCTTGGCGGCGGCGGTTTCATGCTTTATCGGAAGAGCACCGGCGAGGTCCACGCGATCGATTACCGCGAAATGGCACCGAAGGCCGCCGGCCGTGACATTTTTGTCGATAAGGGCGGCAAACTGATCCGCGGCGAGGGATCGTCCACTATCGGATATCGAGCGTCCGGCGTTCCCGGAACGCTTGCCGGATTCGATCTCGCATTCAGCAAATACGGTTCGGGAAAGATCAAATGGCGCGACGTCGTCGAACCTGCACGTCTGCTGGCGCAAAACGGCTACACGCTGTCGTACCGGCTTGCCAACTTGCTCAATGCATACAAAGAACATCTCGCGAAATATCCGGACAGCAATCGCATTTTCCTGCGAAACGGAAAATATTACACCGAGGGCGAAAATTTTCGACAGCCCGATCTTGCCGCGACTCTTGCCCGGATCGAGGCGAAAGGCGCACGCGAGTTCTATACGGGCGAGACCGCACGCCTTATCGCCGCCGACATGAAGGCGAACAACGGTTTGATCACGGAAGAAGATCTTAGAAATTACAAGGCAAAGGAACGCACCGCGCTTCGCGGCACGTATCGCGGCTACGAAATAATCACGATGCCGCCGCCGAGTTCGGGCGGGATCGTGATGCTGCAGATGCTGAACATGCTCGAGGGATACGATCTGCGGTCGATGGGTTACAACTCGTCGGCGAAGTATCACGTTTTAGCAGAATCGATGAGGCGTGCATTTGCCGATCGGGCCGAGTTCATGGGCGATCCCGACTTCGTCACGGTACCTGTCGCCGAATTGATAAGTAAGGATTATGCGGTCAAACGCCGAGCGACAATCGACCTGAAGAGCGCGACATCCAGTTCCGATATCGGGCACGGCGAAGTACGAATTGCAGAAGGAATGGACACGACGAATTTTACAGTCGTCGATCCCGCCGGAAATGTCGTGACAAATACGTACACGATCAACGACCTATACGGCTCGCGCGTCGTGCCGAAGGGAACAGGCGTTCTGCTCAATGATGAAATGGACGATTTTGCCGCCCAGCCCGGCAAGGCGAATATGTTTGGGCTGATACAGGGTGAACGGAACGCTGTCGAGCCGGCAAAACGGCCGCTGTCGTCGATGACGCCGACGATAGTTTTGAAAAAGGACGGCTCGTTGTGGTTCGCGCTTGGGGCACGCGGCGGGCCGAGGATCATCACGGCCGTGACGCAGGCGGTCATCAACGTCATCGATCACGATATGGATATCCAGATGGCGATCAACGCCCCGCGGCTTCATCAGCAGTGGTTTCCCGACGAGGTCCTTTTCGAGCCTTACGGCGTTTCGCCCGACACTCTCAAAGTGCTGAAAGGCATGGGCCACAAGTTCGCTGAGCGTCCGTCGTTCATCGCATCCGCCACGGGCATCATGATCGCGAACGACGGAGCGCGGCTCGGTGCTATAGATGAAAGGAGCGATGGGGAAGCGATTGGTTACTGATCGTTGAGCTCTTTTTGCAGAAGTTTTGTCGTGCTGTCGGTGACGGACGGTGGACGTCTGTCCAGCAGGTCGCTCGTGTCACGCCAACTTCCCGCAGGTGAAGCGTACAGGTCCGTATGTTGCGGCGGAAGAGAGCCCGCAGATTGCGAACCCGAAATTAAATTAGCGGCGTCGGCCGTAGTTGACGCTCCCAATATCGGCACATTCGACTCGAACATGAGAGCATACGCCGCCCGCAGCATACCGCCCACCGTCAGCACGATCGCAGCGAGAACAACCGCGTACGGTTCAGCGTTCAACGCGACCGAGATTATCGTCAGGATCGGCACCACGAGAAAGGCGAGCAGAAAGATAAAAAGGCCCTGCTTCAAGCCGCGGTTTCGAGGTGTCGTGACTCCTTTCGGCAGGTCCGGGTTCGCGGCGGCAAGCACGCCGCCTTGCGCGACGACCTGAGCGACACCGGTCAAAAGCAGACCGCACCGCGAGCAAAATCGGGTGTCGTCAGCCGCTTGTAATTGTCCGCATTTTGGACAGTGCATAAACTAGAGAGGTTCGTCTTTTTTTAGAAGTTTGGTCGTGCCCTCGACCACACTCGCCGGACGCTGAAGGTCGCCTGTATCGGGAGCCCGCCAACCGCCCTCGGGCGGCATATAGCTTGCTGCCGGCTGCGTCTGCTGCGGCGGAAGTTCCTGCATCGGGATCCCACCGTAGAGGTGTCCCGGCCTCGCTGCGTTGATATCGCCTCCCGGCAGCTCAAACATTCGAGAGGGTTTTTTAAGAAATGCAAGCGAAACGACCAAAAGCATTATCGTCGTGAAAACCCCGAAAACGGCCGAAACGCCTGCCGCATTCTCGGCGTTGGCGATGCCGAAAAACGCCGGCATCATCATCACAAAGAAAATGAACCAGAGAATGCTGAAAATAACGCCGTTCTTGCGCGAGAACCAAGTCTACTTGTTTTTATAAAGTTCCGCGAGCTGCGGCAGAAAACCGCCATGATTCAGCAGTTCGGCGACGAGCCCGAGTTGGAACCCGCAACGCGAACAAAATTTCGTGTCGTTTGAGACTTGTTGCTGGCCGCAACGGGGACAATGCATTGGCACACTCCGCAAATGGCGATTCTCGGACTTAAATCCAAACGAATTCTTACACGAAAAAGTTCACAGCGCAACGGAATGAACCTGGGGAACCCGCTCGGACTGACGAACGCGCGGCTCGGTTGCCAGGCAGTTCTGAATCAGAATTGTGGAAGCTTTTCGTCCGAGAACATTTGAAATATTGCGAACGCACGGCCTTGATAATGCGACGACCTGGCAAGCGTTCCGGCGAGAAGCTCGAATATCGTCTTCAGCCGCTCCGGAGCCGGTATACTCCGCGACAGATCGGTGTCGGAGTTGAAGAAGCCAAAGCCCTTGTTGCGCTCCGATTCGACCTCGTCGAGATATTCGGCGATCTTTGCGGTTGAATTCAACTCTTCCGGCAATGTCCATTCGAATGGATCGTCCCAGAGGCGCGTGGTGATGCCGCCGATCACTTGCTCGACTTCCGCTGCTGACCGGATCAGATACTCGCCGATGCTGAACATCGTGAACGTCCGCGGAAGTTCGCGCGGTCTTTCGAAAAGGATTTCGTTCGAAACCGCCGCAAGAAAAACGGATGAACGCGAGTGCGTTTCAGCGAACATGCCGTCAATCGAATGCAAAATTGAATTCATATAAAAAGGGCAGCCTGCATTTTAGCCCGGCTGCCCCATTCTTGTCATATTGACGATAGCGTAGCTATCTTTTTTGAAATTTGCGGTCTTTTTCGTACATTCCGAGACCGTAATTCCGTCCCTTCCAGGTGACGCCTGTACCGATCCTGCCCCGGACGCCGACCTCGGCCCCGCGCGTTGGAACGCTTTCTTCGGTAAAGATCCAGATCGAGCCGGTGCCGTCTTTTATTTTGTACGCCCCGCCGCGGACCGGTGTTCCGGGTATCGAAACGCCGTAGCTGTCCTGTACCGTTCCGGCGATGACGACCTCTTTATTCTGGTATTTCCCGGGGTTCGCCTCGATATCGGCAACGCTCGTTCGTTCCGGACATCCCGCGGCAAAGAGTGCCGTGAAAAGTGCAAGGCTCAAAAGTGCTGCCTTTGTTACGTTTTTCATCAAATCTCCTTTGTTTTGTGCCAGATATCGGGAAGATGCACACACGTGCGATAGATTCACGATCGCGCCGAAAGTTTGCCATATTTTTCTAATTTTGCCATTCTCTAATCGTCGCTCACAATCGAATCCTCCGAAAACAATGATGGATCTGAAGGTCGAAGAACAAGCCGAAGATACATTCGCGTTCTCATCAAGCGTTGCGGACGACGTCTGGCATTCGGGAAAGCAGGCCGGCGCGTACGAATCCTGGTATTTTGACGCGCTTTCCGATGACGGGCGCGACGCGGTCACGATCCGTTTCCTCGACGATTTTGTTTATTCGACCCATCGCAGCGTTCCGCCGCCGAACGGATCAATCATCGATTCCGAGGCTCCGGACAGTGTGCGGTGCCCGGCGGTCAGCCTCACCTACTTCCGCGACGGAAAGCTGCTTTTTCGAACAAAGCTCGAGTTTCCGGAAGATGCATTCGATGCAAGCGAAACAGAGCCGTCAGTGAAGATAGATCAGAATTTCATAAGCTACCGTTCGGCGTCATACGGCACCGGTTATCATCTTCAGATCGATGCCGCGACCAGTGCCCGCGGCCGCATACGGGCAAATTTTGAGTGGCTGGTCATCGAATCCGATCTTTGCTCCGAGCGTCCTTTCCGCGCGGCAGCATCGCATCGCTGGAACATGGTCGCGCCGCGTTGCGATGTGACCGGCAAAGTGGCCGTAAGTGATCGGAAAGGGCGCAGCGGCGAAGTCGTTCAGTTTCGCGGCACAGGCTATCACGATCACAAGCTGGATAACGGATGGCTCGCGGAAATGGTTCACGAATGGCACTGGGGACGCGCTCATTTTGCGGACTCGACGGCCGTGTATTGCCGATACCGCACTAATGAGGATGACCGCTCGTCAACGAAACTATTCGTGGTCCGAAGTTCCGAGCTTGTGCAGTACGAAGCGGAATTTGAGGAGCAGAATTTTGTGCGCAGTAAGTTCGGCCTCAAATACCCGAGACGCCTGCGTCTTTTTGCCGACGAAGGGATGCAGTTAAGCGTGAAGCCGATAAAGACGATCGACACCGGCTTTTACGGAATGAAGTTTCTGAGCGAAATGAAATTGACACTCGGCGACGGCGGGGAACACGAGACAACGGGTATTACCGAGTACCTCATGCCGGGCGCGTGGAAACACAGGCTGCTGACCTGGCTGCCCGAAATCGGCACGCGAAAAAACCGAGGCGGTCGGATATTTTGAACAGACGGAAATGCGTCTGGGCTTTGACCGGCGTGAAGTATCAGCTTGCGCTTAATTTTACGGCGGTTCCGTATGCGAGAACCTCGGTCGATCCCTGGCCGAACTCGGTCGCGTCGTAACGCATCGCGATAATGGCGTCCGCCTGTATCTCGTGTGCGTGGTAGACAAGCCGGTTAAAGGCTTCTTTCCGGGCTTCTTCACAGACGACGGCGAACTCCTCGATGTTTCCGCCGCCGATAGATTTCAGTCCGCCGATGATACCGCGGCCGATGCCCGTCGCACGCACCACGACGCCGCGGACCACACCTAAATATTCCGCTACCTGCCGTCCGGCAATGTCATTTCCTGTTGTTACGATCATATAGATTTAAGATACGCTCGCTCGCTCAAATTGTTTCGTGCGTGCGCGTCGAATTCGCTAAATTTCGCTATTGCTTGACCTAACGTCAAAGCCTTTCTAAAATAAGAGTTTAGGCTCGATCGGTTTTTAAATCTATGACACACGAACTTTATAATTCGCGACAGAAATTCACCACCGGCGACGGTTCGGAAGCGGCCTTTTATTCTCTGCCGAAACTTGAGGAAGCCGGACTCGGTACGATCTCGAGGCTGCCGATCTCGATACGCATCGTTTTGGAATCGGTGCTCCGCAATTTTGACGGCGGCCGCAAGGTCAGCGAAGCCAACATTCGAGCCCTTGCGTCATGGCAGCCCGCGACCGAGCGAAATGAAGAGATACCGTTCGTGGTCGCCCGCGTGATACTTCAGGATTTTACCGGAGTTCCGCTCCTTGTTGACTTGGCGGCGATGCGCTCGGCCGTCGCGAAACTTGGTAAAGATGTCGGCATGGTCGAGCCTCTCGTGCCGGTCGATCTCGTGATCGACCACTCGGTCCAAGTCGATTACGCCGGCAGTGAAGCAGCCTATCAAAAGAACACGGAAATGGAGTTTCGCCGGAACGAGCAGCGTTACCGCTTTTTGAAATGGGGAACCAAGGCGTTCAGCGGTTTCAGTGTCATTCCGCCGGGTATCGGGATCGTGCATCAGGTCAACCTGGAATATCTCGCGAAAGGCGTGTTCGAGCGGGACGGCGTATATTTTCCCGACACGCTCGTTGGCACCGATTCGCACACGACGATGATCAACGGCCTCGGCATCGTTGGTTGGGGCGTTGGCGGCATTGAAGCCGAAGCGGCCATGCTCGGGCAGCCTGTATATTTTCTGACTCCGGACGTCGTCGGCGTTCACCTTTCAGGCAATCTTCCGCAGGGAGCGACCGCGACCGACCTGGTTCTGCGTATCACCGAGATGCTGCGCAAAGCGAGTGTGGTCGGTAAGTTTGTTGAATTTTTTGGCGAGGGAGCTTCGGCGCTCAACGCCACCGACCGTGCGACGATCGCGAATATGGCCCCGGAGTACGGAGCGACGATGGGATTTTTCGGAGTCGACGAAAAGACGCTCGAATATCTCACAAACACCGGCCGCAGCCCGGATCATGTCGCAACCGTTCGCAATTATTATCAGGCACAAAATATGTTCGGCATTCCGGCCGAGGGTGAGGTGGATTACTCCGTTGTCGTCGACCTGAATCTTGAAACGATCACACCTTCAGTGTCCGGCCCGAAACGTCCCCAAGACCGGATCGAGCTATCCAATTTGGACGATCGGTTCATAGAGCTGTTTACGAAAGCAGTCTCGGACGGCGGTTACGGTAAAGGGTCCGCCGACCTTGAAAAGCGATACATGGTGACGATGGGAGTGCCCACGGACGAGGAGGCAACGGGCGGCGGCGACCAGAGCTCGCGTTCGGTTCCGCTGCCGATCCTAAGCGACCTTGTAAGCAACAAAAATACGAACGTCACGACCGAGGTCGAGATGATGAACAACCGCCCGACGCCGGACCGCGTCGAGGCTGGAGCCGTGACCGCCGACTCGCCGACGAACACCACGATCGGCAGCGGCGATGTACTGATCGCCGCTATCACATCGTGCACAAATACTTCCAATCCGGCGGTGATGATCGCCGCTGGCATTGTCGCTAAGAAAGCGTCGGAAAAGGGAATGAAAGTTCCGCCGTACGTGAAAACCTCACTTGCACCCGGTTCACGCGTCGTGACCGAATATCTTGAAAAAACCGGGCTCCAAAAATACCTCGATGAGCTCGGTTTTAACCTCGTCGGATATGGCTGCACCACGTGTATCGGCAATTCCGGCCCGCTCGACCCTGCTATCGAAGAAGAGATCGTCGAGAACGATATAATCGCCGCGTCCGTCCTTTCCGGCAATCGCAATTTCGAGGCGCGCGTTCACCAGAATATCAAAGCGAATTTCCTGATGTCGCCGCCGCTTGTCGTCGCGTACGCTCTCGCCGGGACGGTTTTAAAGGACGTGTACCTAAACCCGATCGGCCAGGACGCCGACGGCAGCGATGTTTTCCTCAAAGATATCTGGGCTTCGCTGGACGAGGTCAAAGAGTATCTCGAAGCCGCGTTCGATCCGGAAACTTACAAGCGCCTTTACAGCGAATTCGCCGAAAAGAATCCGCTTTGGAACGCGATCGAATCGCCGACCGGGCAGGTCTACGAATGGGACGACTCATCGACCTATATTCAGGAGCCGCCGTATTTCGAAGGCTTTTCGATGGAATCCGGCAGCTTTTCGAACTTTTATGGTGCAAGGCCTTTGGCGATATTCGGTGACTCTGTCACGACCGATCACATTTCGCCGGCCGGTGCGATAAAGGCGAGCTCGCCGGCAGGTTTGTACCTCCAGGATCTGGGAGTGACGCCGCAGGATTTCAATTCGTACGGCTCGCGACGCGGAAATGACCGCGTAATGCTGCGTGGAACATTCGCCAACGTCCGCATTAAGAACACGATGGTCGCGCCGGTCGAGGGCGGATTTACAAAGCATCAGCCGGACGGCGAAGAGATGTCGATCTACGACGCGGCGATGAAATACACAAGCGAAAAAACGCCGCTCGTGATAATTGCGGGACTGGAATATGGAACAGGCAGTTCGCGCGACTGGGCGGCGAAGGGAACGATGCTCATGGGCGTGAACGCCGTCATCACACAGTCGTTTGAGCGTATACATCGATCGAATCTGGTCGGGATGGGCGTGTTGCCGCTGCAGTTCAAGGAAGGCCAGTCTGCGGTGACACTCAATTTTGACGGCACGGAAACGTTCGATCTCGAGGGCCTCGACGGAAATGTGACTCCGCGACAGGAAGTCACTTTGACGGTGCACCGTGCCGACGGAACGGACGAGAAGGTGCCGCTCACTTTACGGATCGATACGCCCATCGAATTGGAATACTACAAAGGCGGCGGAATTCTTCCGTATGTATTACGGCAATTGATCGGAAACTAACTTTTCGCAGACTTAGAACGACTTTGATCCGACGACAATTGAGCGGCGAAACGCGAACATGACGCCGCTCGGTTGGCCGTTAGGCCCGGCCGCGGTCGAAAGAAATAGGTTGGTTTTATTGCCAAAACGTAGTAGATTACACAAAATTTTACAATCTGGCGGCTTGGACCCGTAATTTTGGAGCTTTAAGAAATGAAGAAAGTAGTAACTGCAGTTGTGTTATTCACCCTATGGGTGACTCCCGCATTGACCGTCTCGGCGCAAAAGACGCGCAGCCCGCGACAGACGGTCAAAGAAACACCGGCACCGGCACCCGCGCCAACCGGATCGGTATTCGGCTCGGTCGAGGCATATACGGACGGGAAAAGCGTTCTCGCCCGATGGACGATGACGCAGGAAGCGAAGAACCTCGGGTTTGATGTGTATCGCATCGATTCGAAGGGCGAGCATCGCGTCACCGCCGATCTCGTTCTCGGAGCCGCTACACGCCTTCACGCGGCGAACGTGCAGGGCGAGTCTTACGAATTCTTCGATGCCGACAACGGCGGCGACGGTGTTTATATCGTCGAAGCGGTCGGGTTGAATGGTGAACGCACTCGTGCGAGCGGCGTCGTGCCGACACCCATCAGCAACCTCGGCCTCGTGTCGCGCCAGACGCGTACCAACACCAACGCGGGCAGTGTCGAAGCTCGAAGCCTTTCGCTGCCGAAAGACCTTTCTTCCGAGGTCGACGCCAACACCGCGGAGCCGAATCCGACGGTACACCGTTCTGTGATCTCGCGGCCCGGCGTGAAACTTGGCGTTAAGGGCGAAGGCCTTTTTCGGGTGACGCGTGTCGAACTGCTGACCGGCGGTTTCGATGTAAACGGCGACAGCAGCCTCTGGCAGCTCTACGTCAACGGCAACGAGCAGGCGATGATCATCGGCCCTAACGGCGATTACATCGAGTTCTACGGCAAAGGCGTCGACACGGTAGAAAGCGACATCCAGACGTATTATCTCATCACCGGCGACGCGCCCGGCAAGCGTATCGCAAGCCGCGCCACCAGATTGGGCACGAGCACGGTCGTCGCCGCGACGTATCCGGAAACCGTCGTCAGAAAGGAACGGACCAACTATCTCAACCAGGTCTTCAACGAGGAAGCAGGGAACTACTTCGGCCGCGTTATTACGGGCATGCAGACGACTTATCCGCTAATTTTGACCGGCGTCGACCCGAATGGGCCGGACGTGACTATCACGCTGAGCCTGCTTGGCTTTAGCGCTGACGCTCATCAGATGGAGATCGTTTTGAACGGTCACGCTTTGCCGACTGTGAACGCGTTCGGCGTCGCTCTATATTCCACGACTGTTACGGTACCGGCGCAGTGGCTGGTCGAGGGGACCAACAGTCTGCAGTTTCGGTCCGCCGGAACCGGCGATTTCTCGTTCTTCGATTATGCTCAGGTTTCTTATTCGCGGCGGTTTGTTGCCGATTCGAATCAGATAAAGGCCTTTTCACCGAACAACAAAAACGTCCGTGTCGAAGGATTTTCGTCCGCCAACGTTCGGGTCTTTGACATCACGAACGACAGCGAACCGGTCCTGTCGGTCGGCATCCCGATCGTCCAGAACGGGGCAACATTCACCGCGGCGATTCCGGCCGGCCGCGGACGGCTTTTCTATGCTGTCGAGGACACTGCTTTGAAGTCGGTGCAGTCGGTCGTCTCCAACGATATAACGCTGCTGGGCAGCCCGGCCAACGGAGCGAACCTCGTCATAATCGCTCATAAGAGCATGATGGCCACCGCAAGTGCGTGGGCGGCTTACCGGCGCGCTCAGGGAATATCCGTTATCGTGGCCGAGACGTCCGAAGTTTACGACGAGTTCAATTATGGCGTTTTGAGCTCAGGCTCGATAACGTCGTTCCTCCAGTACGCGGCGGCGAATTGGCAGACGGCTCCGGGTTACGTTTTGCTGATCGGCGACGCGTCGTACGATTCGCGAAACTATCAGGGGACGGGTTACTGGAATATGGTCCCGACCAAGTTCGTCACGACGGTCTATGCCGAAGTGGGAAGCGACGAGGCGATGGTCGATTTCGACGGCGACGGCCTTACCGAAATGGCTATCGGCCGCATACCGGTTCGCGTTCCGCAGGAGGCAGCCGATATTCTCGCACGCCAGATCACGTGGGAGGCAGCACTGTCGCCGACACCGCTGTCGCGGCGCACCGTCTTGGCGTTCGACTTTCCGAACACATACGATTTTGAGGGCATGAGCGACCGGATAGCGGCTCAATTACCTGCCGGTTCGCCGGTCACCAAGATCGCCCGGGCGTCGCCAACTGCCAAGGCCGACCTTATCACGGCGTTGAACGCCGGCCCGTATCTCGTGAACTATTCCGGCCACGGCTCGACAGGCGTGTGGGCAGCGACCAGTTTCTTCGGTAACGGTGACGTGGCTCAGCTCGTCAACCCGCCGGCGTCGCGTCCGGTCTACACGATGTTGACGTGCCTGAACGGTTACTTTATGAATCTGACCACCGAGAGCCTGGCGGAGGTGCTGATCAAATCGTCGGGCGGTGGTGCGATCTCGGCGTGGGCGTCGACCGGTGAGACTACGCCGGACATTCAGGAGGTCATGGCCTTGCGTTTCTATCATCAGATCGGCTCGGGACCGGCCAACATGAACCGGATAGGTGACCTCATCCGCGATGCCAAAACGGCAGTAGTGGGCGGCAGCGATGTGCGGCTGTCGTGGGCACTCATTGGCGACCCGATGCTGAAAGTTCGTTGACCCGCCGCATGCGGGACCTTGTAGCAGGAGCGTTCACGAGTGAACGCTCCTTTTTTTGTCTGCGGCCGGTCACTCCGCATCTTTTTCGTGCCTTTCGTGTATTTCGTGGTTAAGTCTTAAGATCTGTGCCCGCGAAATACGCGAAAGACGCGAAAAAAATCGAACGGCCTGCTGGTCGAATCCGGATCTTCTCGAGGTCGCAATCCATCCCTCTGAAAATTAGCTTGTAATAATTCGGGTTTGCGTTTATATTGCATCCGATAACACAATTTTTGCGTGGACGAATCGCGATTAACCCCGGCCTGAGGTCGGGGTTAACTAATTTAGCGGTAACGTTTAACAAGTTTTTTCAGCCGGAGATCGTATGAATCTTGCCCGTCCTGTCTTTTTGCTGTTCGCGCTCAATCTCGTCGACGCCTTGCTGACGCTCGTCTGGGTCCGCAGCGGCATTGCGCCCGAGAGCAACGCGTTCATGGCGACGCTGCTGGACATGGGCGATCTGCCGTTCCTCGCGTTCAAGATCGCGATGGGCCTGTTCACCGCGGGCGTTCTGCTCTACGGCTCGCAGTTCCGCCTCGCCCGCTACGGCGTCCGGATCGCCCTCGCCATCTACATCGGGACCTTCGGCATCCATGTGTTCACGGGATTGGCGGGGATGGGATATTTGTGAGAAGTCAGAAGTCAGAAGTCAGAAGTTAGAAGATAGAAGTTAGAATTGAGAGATGGGCGGGCTGTGGTGCCCGTCTTTTTTTGTCCCGTGTCCCGCTGTCCCACCCTGTCCCACACGCATGTCCGAAGGCCGTCGCCGCACACAATCAAGCGTAATTTAAGTTACTGCGTCTGATCCCCCGCATCCGCAAACGTATTTCTTTACTCACTGCCTCGCACTGTTGTACAATGTACAACAGGGTTCAGTTACTGCTAACCACTAACCATTAACCACTAACCGCTCACAAGTACTCCGGCCACCGACTACTGCCCACTGCCCACTGCTTTCTGGCATCGTCCTTGCAACTGCTGTGACTGCAGCCCACCTGTTCTGAGTATTTCCCCCAAATTACAGATTTATGCGAACCGTTGAGAGTGTACAGTCGGGATGGCTTGCGGGCCGGTTAAGGTCTTATAGGGAAAGGTCTTGGCTGGGGTTGATAGCGAGCAGTACGCTGGCTGGGATGGCTGCTCTGGGATTCTTTTATTGTTCGCTGCTGATGACTTCGGCGCCGGTTTCGGTGTCCGAAATGCAGACGATCACGCGGGCGATCGATCTTCTGGATCAACGCGGGTTCGGACGCGAAGCCTTTTTGCTCCGCAACACGGTTTCGTTTCGCGGCACCGACAGTTGGATAAATGCCGCCGCGTCGAGCGAGAACGCGTACGCGGCGACCAATTTTCCGTTCGAGATAATCACCGTTTACCCCGATTTTTACAACAAGGCCGTCGACGACACCGAGCGTGCGATGGTCCTGCTGCACGAGGCCCAGCACTTGCAAGGGAAAAACGAGCGCGAAGCCTACGCTTACGTCTGGCAGAACCGGACGCGGATCGGCTGGACGCAGCTCTCGCACGGCACGACCGAGACCTACATAACCGTCGGTGACCAAACCCGCGAAAACGCCCCCGAACTCTTTTCCTGCACCTCCAATTACTGGAACGACTGCACCCTCGCCGCGCGATGACCGCTCCTACGACTGGAGCTCACGCGTCCCGCGTGCAACGCGTCCGCGAGGATGCGAAACTTCGTTAACATCGACTCGACGAACGCCCGGCGTCGCTTTCGCACTTCGTGCTCATTGCACGCGGGACGCGTGCGCTCCAGTCGGGAGGCTTGCTCGTTGCACGCAGCATGCGTGCGCTCCATTCTTGGACCGTTCGTCGGAATTAAACAATAAAAAAGCAGAACAAGATTTCTCTTGTTCTGCTCAACTTCATACATTCCCAAAATGGGCATTTCTATAGAGGATTGCCGTTCGTGACCACGCCGACGGCGCCGCACGCTATGGTGTTGTCCGGCATGACCTTAATACTGCCGTCGATTCCAATCGCAAAGCTGCGCGTTCCCGAGCCCGACTGGGGCTTTGCAGTCATACAGTAAGTGGTATTGTTAGTCTGCCCGAACATAACGAAATCATAGCCGCTTTTTGTAAAGGTCGCCTGGTTCAGCGTCGTATCGACGAGTCCATCCAAATCGGTGCCCTGCGAGTATATGCTGGGCGATGTGCTTGCGTTATATGTTGCTTGCGCACTGTGGATCGTTCTGAGTGTAGAGATCGCACTTGCTTCATTGGCTGCACGACGCGATGCGAGAAGGTTGGGGATAGCAATCGCGGCGACGATCGCGATGATTATTACAACGACGAGAAGTTCTACAAGCGAGAAACCTTTTTGGTTCTTCATATTTTTCTTAATCTCCAAGGGTGAATCTAAAGTGTCGGCGCAAAGTACGGCTGTAAATTAGATCTTGAAGAGAAGACCTGGCACGAGCCCTAAATTAGTTACGCTTGATGCCGCTGTTCGCAAACGACGTGCCGCGGCCGACGCCCGCCGCCTGTTTAACTTCAGATAACACAACAAATTCGGGCACGAGAAAGAATTCGCGGCACACACGAACCGCCCGCTGACGCCGGCGAAAAATGTGCGTTTTCTAAGACTTTCTCTCACACAAAGTAAGAAAAAGTCTCACGTGGACGCCTCTACGACTGGAGCGCACGCGTCCCGCGTGCAACGACTGGACCGCAGGCATCCTGCCTGCAACGCGTCCGCGAGGACGCGAATCGTGTGGTCATTGCGCAAGTCAGTCGGCAGGCGCCATCTTCGCGTTTCACGCTCATTGCACGCAGGATGCGTGCGCTCCAGTCGAAGGCGTGCGCTCCCGTCGATGGTGTGCGCTTCCGTCGATGGCGTGCGTTCCAGTCGGGGAAGCGTGATTATCGGTGGGCGCTGGAAAAGGGCCAGTCTTGTGGGGACCTGCAGAGTCCGGCTTTTACGGGGTTGTTTTCGATGTACTTGATCACGGCGGCAAAGTGCTCGAGGTTGCGAATGTAGCGATCGAAGGATTCCTTCTGCCAAAAGTGTCCGCTGCGCTGGAGAATTTTATTTGCCTCTTTCGCGGTGAAGGATTTGATCGAATGCATGATCTCGGGCAGATGGACCTTTTCGAGCGGAGTAAGTAGCACGTGGACGTGATTCGGCATTAAGACGTAAGAGATCAAACGGTACTTCGATCCGTGATGAAATCTCAATGCGTCCCTAACGATCGCGGCGATATGCGCGTCTTTTAGCCAGCATGCTCCGTGGCCGGCGTCGAGATAAGATTCGACCGCCTTGCGAAAATCGGCGTCGGTCGCCGCCTTGTCGCGCCACTCTTCCAGCACTTCCGCGGGCATCGAGTCGGCAAGGCGAAAGGTGATGAACTGCGGCAGCTCTCCCGCATCGAAATGCGGCAAATATCCACGCTCGTGCCACCCGAACTCGTCGGAAGATTTTTTTGACGTGAAATTATGATCCATGTTTTCGACTTGAGCGCACGCGTCCCGCGCTTTCGACTGGAGCGCACGCATCTTGCGTGCAACGCGTCCGCGAGGACGCGAGGCGTGATTATTATTGCACACGACTAACGCCCGGCGCTGTTTTCGCACTTCGTGCTCATGGCACGCGGGACGCGTGCGCTCCAGTCGGGGACGCGCGCTCTCAGTCACCTCAGGTTGTGTTTGTCTAGTAGGTGGCGGATGGCGTGGACGGGGATTTGGAGGAGTTCGGCGGCGCGGGTTTGGTTGTTGTTGGTGCGGCTGAGCGCTTCGAGGACGAGGTCGCGTTCGATGTTGTTGATGTGCGTCGGCAGGTGAAGGCCGTCGGCGGGAAGCCGGACCGCTGAGGCCGCGAGCGGGTTTTCGTCGGCACAGTGCGCGGCACAGATCTGTTCGCCGTTTTCGGTGAAGGCGACGGCGCGTTCGACAGTGTGTTCGAGCTCGCGGACGTTGCCGGGCCACGGCCGATTATTCAGGACGTGCATCGCCTCGTCGGACAGTCGGATCTTTTTGCCCGAGCGGGCGGAGAATCTTTTGACGAAATGTTCGGCAAGCTCGGGAATGTCCTCGCGGCGTTCGCGAAGCGCGGGCACGGCCAGCGGGATCACCGAAATGCGGTAGTAAAGATCGCTGCGAAAACCGCCGCCGTCGGCGGTCGGCCTGATATCGCGGTTGGTCGCGGCGATGACGCGCGTGTCGACGGCAGTCTCACTGCTCGCCCCGATGCGGCGAACGCGGCGTTCCTGGAGAACGCGCAGCATTTTGACCTGCATCGCGGTGGACATGTCGCCGATCTCGTCGAGAAAAATGCTGCCCTTGTCGGCCGACTCGAACATTCCCGCACGATTCTGCACGGCGCCGGTGAACGTGCCTTTCATAAATCCGAACAGCTCGCTTTCCAGAAGCGTTTCCGGCATCGCGCCGCAGTTTATCGGGATGAACGGTTTTTCGGCACGCGGGCTGAGGTCGTGGATGGCGCGTGCGACCAGCTCTTTGCCGCTGCCCGATTCGCCGGTGATGAGCACGGTCGATTCTTCCGCCGCGACCATCGCGATCTTGTGGTGCAGCTCCTGCATTTTGGGCGAGCTGCCGATGATGTTCGAAGTGCTGCCGGATTTTCGCTGGGCGATGCGGAACGCGCGGTTTTCGCTAACGAGCGCCTGGCGGTCGAGCGCCCGGCGGACGATCAGTTTGAGCTCGTCGTTGTTGAACGGCTTTTGAACAAAATCGTCGGCGCCGAGCTTGAACGCCTCGCGCGCCGTTTCGATCGTGCCGAACGCCGTCATTAAAATAACGGCGAGATCGGGCAAAAGCTCGCGGGCGGAACGCAGGAGCTCGACGCCGTCCATGTCGGGCATTTTGACGTCCGAAACACAGATGTCGAAATTGCCGGAACGCAGCATTTCGAGCGCGGCACGTCCGTTCACGGCCGTATGGACGTCGTGGCCGTCGGCGGCAAAGATCACCTTCAGTACCTCGCGGTAGCCTTTTTCGTCGTCAACGATGAGAAGATTCGCCATTGGCAGGAAGCTCCGTTACAAAACTTTTGCGGCCGCGGTTTCGGGTTTCGCTCGGGGCAGCTCGATCGTAACCCGCGTGCCTTTTCCCTTTGCACTATTTACATCGATACGCCCGCCGTGGTCAACGACGATCTTGTGAACGATCGACAAACCGAGCCCCGTGCCCGCCGCCGCGTGCGAGAAAGGCTCGAAAAGCTGCTCGTGGTTTTCGGCACTGAAACCGCAGCCGGTGTCCTCGACGAGTATGTGGACATTGCCGTCGCCGTCGTCTTTAAGGCCGACCGACATTTCGCCGCCGTCGGGCATCGCCTGGATCGAATTCTGCAGCAAATTCCAAAGCACCTGTTTGATCTGCGTTTCGCTGACCTCGATGCGAAGCGGAAGCTTTGGCGGAACGAATTCGAGCCGGTGAGCGTCGGTGAATTCCGGGCTGTGACGCAATAATGCGATGCAGTCGCGTATCGTGTCGCCGAGGTCGACATACGCCGTGTCGCTGGCCCTGAACCCATCGGACGTCGGCCGCGCGTAGGCGAGAAAATTGGCGATGATGTTGTTGAGCCGCCGCGATTCGCGAAGAACGACGTCCATCATCGACGCTTCGTCGGTGCCGGCTGGGACCTTTTCCTGCACGAACTGCAATGCCGAGCTCATCGACCCGAGCGGATTGCGTATCTCATGCGCCAGCCCGGCGGCGAGGCGGCCAACCGCCGCGAGCTTGTCGGCACGCCGCAACGACGCCTCGAGCGAGCGCATCGTCGAGATGTCGTGGAACGAAACGACGAGGCCGGAAACCGTTCCGCTTCGGGAATAAAGCGGCGCGATCGAACACGAGACCGTGATCTGGTTCGGCTTGGCGGAATCGGCGGCGGTCCTGACGATCATCGCTTCGAAAATTTCGGCGGGGAAGCCGCTGTGGTCGAGAGCGCCGAGGCATTTCTCGATCTGCCGGCGAATGTCGGCGTCGAATATGTCTCGAACGTCGCGGCCGACCGTCTCGGCCGAGCGAAGTCCCGAGATCTTTTCGGCCGCGCGGTTGAATGAGTAGACCGTGCCGTCGAGCCCGGTCGTGATCAGTCCCGAATCGATCGATTCGACAATTCGCTCGTGTAAAAGATGGAGGTCGGCAAAGCTTTCCTCGGCTTTCAAAAGATCGTCCGCCATTCGCCGACGTGCCGCAAGGCGTGCCGCGATCAGCCCGACGAGCAAGATCGCGACGTCGTTGAACGCGACGACCTGTACGACGCGCGACGACCGCATATCGCCGTCGAGCGAATATTGCAGCGTTTCGTCGCTGATCACCGCGAGTGCCGTGAAAAACGCCGCACACAGCGCCGCGATCAAAAGCGTTTCGGTCTTGTCGAGATACAAACCCGCGATCGCCGTCACGATGATGTAAAGCGTTACGTAGGCGGACGTGACACCGCCGGTCTGCCAGACGAGCCACGTCACCAGGCAAACGTCGAGCAGCAGTTGAATGCGGACCTGCCAACCGTAATTGCGATTGAAATGCGCGACGGCCTGATAGACGGCCGTCAGCCCGAGCGAACACAAAAAGAAGAGAAACAATCCGAGCGGGAACGTCGCGTTGGATATCTGAAGGTAACTGTAGTTCCACCACCAACTGGCCAGCAGCAGCAAAAAGATCACCGCGAGACGCCCGAAGATGAGCGCGTCCATGCGGTCGTTGGGTGCCGAGTTGGCACGAAAACTGTTCGTTTCTGTATGCACTACCGATGTGTTCGACAATCGTAAAAGTCCACCGCGATTCTTTTCGTGCGATTGAGAGACGAGGCCGAAAAGCGGTTTCAGGATTCTATCCGATTTTTCCGGGTGCGAAACATAAAAATTGCACGAACTGTCAAAAGAGAACAGAAAAACTGATATTTCACTCCGCGGCACAACATCGAGCCGGCAATTAACCACAATATATAGTGGTACTAATACCAGACGGGCACAATAATCGCAAGAAAATCCTTGACACGTTAAACAGTTCGGATAACATAGCAGGACTTAAAACGACGAACACCCTGGAATTTCCTGATCGCTTTACCTTTTTGCGTCCCTGTAACTGTGTCGAACCTGACGAGTTCGATTTTTGCCCCGACCACGTTACAGATCTGCCGAAGAATATTCGGGTTGGTGTAAGAGAGTTGTATGATTTCCCCAAGCACTACAGGCAGCGCCCGTGCGACGCTTGCCGGCCTTCTCAATAAGACCGTTGAACTGGGCGGCTCCGATCTGCATTTGAGAGTGGACAGCCCGCCGCAGGTCCGGATCCACGGAAAGCTTCAGCCGTTGGAAGGCACTGCACCGCTCACCGCCGAGGACACACGTCAGCTCGCATATTCATATCTGACGGACGAACAGGCAAAGCGTTTCGACGAGAACCGCGAGCTCGACTTTGCCATCGGCCTGGAAGGCCTGTCGCGTTTTCGCGTAAATATTTTCAGTCAAAAAGAGACGGTCGGAGGCGTGTTTCGCGCGATCCCGTACAAGATCCGGACATTTGAGGAGCTGGAGTTGCCGCAGGTCGTCGCCGATCTGTGCCGCAAGCCGCGCGGTTTGATCCTCGTCACCGGCCCGACCGGTTCGGGTAAATCGACGACGCTCGCGACGATGATCGACCGCATAAACACGACTCGGCACGAGCACATTTTGACGATCGAGGACCCGATCGAATTTCTGCACACGCACAAGAACTGCGTCGTCAGCCAGCGGGAACTCGGTTCCGATACGCCGTCGTTCGCCGACGCGTTGCGCTCGGGTCTGAGGCAGGACCCGGACATCGTGCTCGTCGGCGAAATGCGCGACCTCGAGACGATCGAGATGGCTTTGCGTGTTGCGGAAACGGGACATTTGACGCTCGCGACGCTGCACACGAATACGGCGGCATCGACGATCACCCGAATCATCGACGTTTTCCCAGCCGGCCAGCAGCCGCAGATCAGGACACAGCTTTCCAACGTGTTGGAAGGCATCATGTGCCAGGCGCTGCTGCCGAACGCGGCCGGCAATGGACGAGCGATGGCGATGGAGATACTTATCCCGAATTCGGCGGTGCGTAACCTTATCCGCGAGGACAAGATCCATCAGATCTATTCGATGATGCAAACGGGGACGGACAAGCACGGAATGCAGACGCTGAACCAGTCGCTCGCGGCGCTTTACCGCAAACGCGCGATCACTTTGGAAACGGCGATGACCATTTCGTCGAACGCTGACGAACTGCGTGACCTGGTTGGTAACAACGGAGCGGGACGCCTTGGCACCAGCGTCGGCGGGGCCGCACCGCGATTTCGCGAGACGATGGGACGGCAGGGATAACATCGTTCGAGTTTTATGAGAAACCCACTAGCGATAGACCGGAAACGAAATTTTGAGGACATGGCGGCCGCCGCGCACGCCGAGTCGCCCGACCAGGTCGCGGTCGTCTGGGACAACTCCGGCGACGTGGTCGTCGCTTCGCCGCGTCCGGCAAGCGGCGCGGGTTATGAGATCGACACCGTGCATTTCCCGTCGGATTTCAATCTCGCGGGCGCGATAAATCTGCGTCGGGTCAATCGCCCGGACGTTTCGGAACTGTCGAACGAGACGCTTTATCTGACGTCGGTCCGCGATTATTCGGAACGAACACGATTGCTGGCGCTCGACGGCGAAAAGCTGGCGATGAACGACGACGACCTCGCGGAATGGCTGATCGGGGCCGAGCGTCAGGTTTTTTTAGGAACGGACAATCATCCGCTTTTTGAAACGTCGCTTGAGGAAACCGCGTGTTCGATCAGCCGCCTGCCGAACGGGCGTGTGACGATGACCGAGGTCCCGCGGACCGTTGTCGAATCGGCACGCGACCGCATGCGGCAGATAACCGGCAGCCGGTCGATGGATTTCGATCTATGCGTCGAGACTCCGCTGCGATCGACGGCGCGTTATTTTCTGACCGCATTGCCGGAAGGCGACGTCGTCCTCAGGCAGGGAAAGGAGCGCGAGGTCACCGCATTTCTGCTGATCGGGAAATCCGGATACAGCTACGGTTTGTGGAGCCCTTCGACCGGACTGTTCAGCGAATACGCGTTCCTTGCGCCGAAGGAGATCGACCATCGCGGACGCGCCGCAAAGGACGTTGCTCCGGCCGAGAATGTGGGCGGGCAGCGCAACGTCGACGACTACGTCCGTTACGCGTTCGATCAACTTCTGCTGCAGCTCTCGCCGGACAAACTCGAACAGCTTGAGCTTTCGAGTTACGCGCAAATTGTGTGGGCCGCGGACGCCGATCTGATCCAGACGGTCGAGCCGCTGGCCGGCGAGTACGCTTCGCGTGCGGGGCTCGAATTCTTTCAAATAAAGGCGCCGACTGACGAGGCCGTCGCCGCCGGGTTGCTTTTCGGTTCGTTCGCGTTCGGTGATTCGACCGTTGCAGGCGCCGATCTTTTGCCGCAGGTGAACCTTGCCCGCGACATACTGGCGTTGGCCGATACCGAGGAGTTTGAGCGGCGGCAGAAAGAGGAAATAAGACTTTTGAAGCGCCGCGGCCGTGCCGTGTTCACGCTTCTCGCCGCACCGGTTGCGACAGCGGGGGTTCTGCTCGCGATATTCGGCACGATCATTTTTTCTCAGATGATGACCACGTATCGCGATTCGCGTGCCGATGCGCGGACAGCGGAGTTGAAGCCGGCGCTTGACCGCCGTAATTCTTATGAAGCGAATCTGAAGTGGTATCAGGAATTTATCCAGCAGGTAAGCCGTTTGCGAAAGCAGCAGCCGGCGGGCATCGGGCTGATGTACCAGATGAATGCGAATTACCCGTTCGCCATCGACCCGGCGTTCTACGTCTCGGACATGAAACTGCTGCCGACCGGAGCCGTCGAAATGCGCGGCCTGGCACGTAACAAGGACGCGATCGCGTCGTTTTTGAAAACGCTCGAATTTGCCGGCGGGCCGGAGAGCGGTTCAAGACTTTTCAGCAATCTCGCGTACGAAGTGCAGGAAAGCGCCGGGGCACCGGCGGCGGTTCCGGGACAACCGGCGCTGCCTGTGATGACAGGTTCGGCGCTTTCGAGTTCGACCATAGCGCCGGGCGTGATCTCGTGGAGCATTAAAGGAAATTATCTTCCGGTTGCCGAATTCGCACCGCCGCCTCCGACAAAGCCGGGCGCGGCTCCGCCCGCGGCAAAGCCAGGCGCGACGCCCGTTGCGCCCGCGGCGAAACCGGCAACGTAAAACGAGATCAGCAGAGATTTAAGAATTATGAAGGCGACGAACAGATCAAATTCCTTACAGTCCATCGGCGACCCGATAGTGCGCGAATCGATGAAGCACGGGCCGGTGATCACCTTCGCGGTGATGGCACTCATCTCGGCGGGCATCGGATATTTTATCTACGGATACGCGCTCGAAGGCTGGGCGCAGTCGAACAGCGAATATCGCCAACAGGTCGTCAAAAAGGAATTGGAGAACCAAAAGACCGAAAAGATGCTGGCGGGCGAAGAGCATTTCCGGGCCGAGTTCAAAAAGGTCGTCGATCTTTATCAGGAAGCTAAGCCGCTCCTACCGGAAGAGACCGAGGTGTCGGACGTTCTCGGCCAGGTCGAGATGGCCGCACGCCGCAACGGCGTTACGCTGACCGGACTGATGGCCGTAAAGGACTCGGTCAAGTCGCCGATCGCCGAGAAACTATACGAACGCGAGATACCGGCGATCGTCAACGGATCGTACCCGCAAGTGGTCAGATTTTTCGCGGACATTTCACGGATGCCGCGCATTTTGCTGGTTCGCGATTTTTCCGTTGTTTCCCTACGAAACACTGTGTCGGCCGGTTTCACGCTGGTCGCGTATCATGCGCCGCCGCCTGCCGAAATGCCGAAATTACCGACGGATATTGCGCTTAACCAGGACGCCGTAAAGATCGAAGGAGGCAGCAATGGCAAATAGGAACATGATGACGCCTGATCTGCCGATCACGGACCGCGTCGGCCCGCGGCTCGCGGTGCTTTTCACGGCGGCTTTCGCTCTCGTGTTTTTGTCCGGCGTTGTCTACCAGATCTTTTCCGCCGTAGTTGAAAGTCGTCAGGCCGACAGCGATCTCGTCGTTCAGCCGGCACCGATCGTCATCGATCCGAAAATTCAAACCGAACTGACCAAAGCGATAGCTTTCGACGTGATGCCGGACGACGTGGTCGTTCAGGACCCGTTCATCGACCGCGGCGGTATCACCAACACTGTCAGCCAGTTTAACGGAACCTCCGCCGCAAGGACCGCGACGTTGACCGCGTCCGGCGGAGCAAAAGCGATGAATGCCATTGCCCCGCAAGGCTCGTTGTCCCGGATCGTGCCGGGAACGACGGTAGCAGCAGTCGCAGCGGTTGACGCAAAAACGCGATACAAGAAATGGGAAGACCGTCAAACCTCCGGTGAGTTCGCTGGGCCCGAGTCAGAGGCTCTGGGCGTTGAAGACCTCGTGCCTGTCGGTTTCGTCAGCGGCGGCGACGGCTATCCCGAGGTGATGCTCTATTCGCTCGCACTTTGTCGAACGTTCAGCTTCCCGGCCGGGACGCACTTTGCGAACGGATGGATGAGCTCGATCAGCCAACAGGAAGTCGTGTTCACGGTCGATCGGATGATCAGACGAAAATCTTTTGCGCGGCCCGAGCCGTGCGCGGACGAAAACAAGAACGTCGGAGCACATCCGGGCGGAGCGAGCGAACAAAAGGGAATGGGCGAATAAAAGGAAAGTAAACGGACAGATCGAGAATATCGAATGAGAAACTTCATCTTTACAGTTGCGACGCTCATGGTCACCCTTGGCCTTTTCGCGCAGTTCGCATCGACAGCGTCAGCGCCGTCGCACAGCGACGATGTCAGCCCGCAGGTGCAGCGATTGCTCGACCGCGCAAGAGACCGCAGCGGCTGGAACGAAACCGCAGCCCCGATCTTTCGAACTCAAACCCCGTTTTACGGCCAGGATGCCGCGGCACCCGCGATCGCGACGACGATCGCCGCGGACGAGGTCATCGTCGCCGATCCGGACATTTCGTACACACCTGAGCCGGACGCCGCGGCTCCTTTCGTTCCCACACAGATCGCGGCTCAACGGACGAATCAGCCGGACGGCATCTTCTGCGATCCGAATTTTGTCGGCGGCACGCTGACTTTTTCGCAAAACATCGAGTCGAATCTCGATGACCTGCTGAATCAGATACACGGCCGATTCGGCGTAAACTTTGTCACCGGGCCGAACGTCGGATCTCTGCCGATAAATGTAAAGAGCGATAACGTGGCATGGACGACGATACTTCGTTCTCAGTTGTTCGTACTTGGAATTCAGGCGACGTGCGTCGAAGGAAATACGATCCAGCTAATTAAGAACGACGACATTACAACGCTTGAACTTAACAAGCGAAATGCGTCGAAACTCGAAACGCGGTACATCAAGCTCAAGTATCTGCAGCCGTCGAGCAGCAGCAACAAGAACATCGCCGGTCAAAGTTCGAGCGGCGGCGGCGGTGGCTCGAGCCAGGGCGGCGGCGGCCAAAGCGGCGGATGCCAACAGTCGAGCCAGAGCGGATCGGGCCAGGGCGGAGCGAGTCAGAGCAGCATTCCTCAAAGATGCAAATTTGAAAGACTGATGATCGAGGTCCGGCAGATCCTCGGGTTGAACGACACCGACGTTCAGTACGCGGACGCGAGCCTTACCGGCGAGCCCGCAAACGGCGGACCGGCTGCCGCGGGCCGAACCGCAATTCCGTCAAAGCGTCCGTATGTCGGTCAGGTTCCGGGCCGCAATATGCTTCTCGTTCGCGCAAACGCCAACCAGCTCGATGAGATCGCAGAACTGATCAGGCACGCTGACATTCCGCCGTTCCAGGTCGTAATAAAGGCGCTAATTTATACGGCGAACGAGGACAAGCTGCGGGACATCGGCGTGCAGACGACGATCACGGACACCGGCCACGGCCGAACGACCGGCGGCATTTTTGGAAGCACGCTCGGCAGCCTCGGAACGCTTTTCGATTTTTCGACCATGATCGGCAGCGTCGATTTTAACGTGCAGGCAAGCGCTCTGCAGAGGGACGGTGTCATATCGATAAAATCGCGGCCGTTCGCGACGGTGCTTGACGGCGACACAACAGATCTGACGGTCGGACGTCAGATTCCCGTGCTGATACAGGCGATCAACCCTGTCGGCGGTGCGCCCGGCACGCTGCAGATCCTGCAGGCGGCGAACTTGCTCTCGGTGACGCCCCACGTTATAGACGACGACAACGGAAATCCGACCGCGGTGAATCTCGAACTGCAGCTCGAATCGAACGACGTCGATACGTCCGTTCTGAGCCAGGGCGTGCCCGCCGTTTCGGTGCGTTCGATACAGTCGAATTTTATTATCAATCAGGAGCAGACGGCGATACTCGGCGGATTTACGGTCGACTCTGACAGCAGAACAGTGTCGAAGACGCCGGGACTAGGCGATATACCGATCCTCGGTGAACTGTTCAAGCGGCGGGTGCGTTCGACGCAGATCAACCGTTTGTATTTCGCGATCTCGATAACCGTCATTCCGTACGGCGGCGTTATCGAACCAGTGATAGTTCCGGGAGCGACTACGGCCCCGCCGTCGCTTACGCCCGAATTGCTGAAACGGGCAAACCGGGCCGAGCCTTTGCAGGTTGCTCCACCTGTGAAAACCGGGCCGTGACAAAGCTTTCGGCGATAACCCCTTTTCTTCGAAAAAAATAGGCAAACGAAGTTAAGGTTCGCCGTCATGTAAGGATAGAGGTAGGTAGTATGTCGGCGGAAGATTTCGAAGACCGAACGTTTGCACCGTTCAACGAGGACGATGCGTCGGAATGGAACGAGGACGCTCACCGCGTTCTGTCCGGCGAGGGGACGGACGACCGGATGAACTCTCGTCCGGAAGACCTGCCGCGCGCCGGGGATCCGCGGCACGCGAACAAATACAGCGTCGACAGCCTGCAGCAGTTTTCGCAGTACCTGCACCGTGAATCGTCGAGCCGATATCAGGCGATCGTTTTCAACGTCCACGTCGGGAATTTTGATACACCGTACTACGAAGTCGGCCTTGTCCGTATCGACAATGGCGATCATCGAAACGGCGTCGTTCACGCGCTGCGCGTCAGCCCTTTCCATGTAAAATTCGTCTCGCTCGACGAGCCGTTCTTCGAGTACCTTCATTCGCACATCTACGACGAGCAGACCCAGACAAAGGTGCTCGAGCACCAGCAGAAAAAGCAATCGCAAAAGACCAAGAACTGGGGCGAAGGCAAGACTTTGCTGACCGTCGAGGAGTCGTACGCCGCACAGGCCGCGTCGGAAGCCGACTTTGAGAACGAGGCCGAAGAGTGGATCGACCTGACCAACAAAGAAGAGTACGAAACGAACATCCGCCGCAACGAATCCGAACTGACCACGCAGGAATTCATTCGGCTGATCCTGATGGAATTTCTGCGTTCGGGTTCGAGCGACATGCATATCGAAGCGGGCCAGCCGACCGGCCGTATTCGGTTTCGCTACGACAGCGAAATGTTCACGCGGTGGGACAACATACCGTTCGTAAAGATCAAACAGCTTTGCATGGGAATGGCGGAGACGTCCGGCAAGGACGCCACGCAGATGAAGTTTAAAGACATCGACTCGACCGTCAAGGTGCGTGCATTGCGTGACGGCCGAACGGCGGAGGTCGAGTTAAGATTTGCGTCGCAGCCGACGCTTTACGCCCCGTCGATCGTGCTTCGGTCACAGTTGAAACCGATTCGCGACATCGACGCCGTCGGATTGCTTCCGCGGCAGATCGCAGATCTCAAGGCGGCTTATTCACAGAAACGCGGCATTTTGATCGTCACCGGAGCGACCGGCTCTGGCAAGACGAACACGCTCGAAGCGATCTTCGCTGCACTCGAAGAACCGGATACGCACAAGATAATCGAGATCGGCGAGCCGATCGAGATACGCTCGCCGTACCGCACGCAGATGAGCCTGCGGCCGAACACGCCGTTCAGTTGGTGGGACGCGTTTTACTCGTGCCTGCGAGCGGACCCGGACATAATCGGCATCGGTGAGCTGCGTTCGGGCGAGCATGCTTCGGTGGCGATCAACGCGGCTCTGACGGGCCACCTTGTGCTTTCGACGTTCCATGCCGCGAACGTCGAGGACACTTTGACGCGTATGTTCCAGATCGGCGTGCCGCGTGAAAATCTGTCGACGGGACTGAATCTGATCCTCGCCCAAGCGCTCGTCAAAAAGCTCTGCGAACGATGCAAGGTCGTCGATCCGGCGCCGTCCGAGCTTTACGAAAAGCCGGTTTACAAGAGCGTCGGTTGCCCCGACTGTTTTAACAAGGGAACCCGCGGCCGCACGGCGATGGCCGAGCTCCTTTACTTTAACGAAGAGGTAAAGGAATGGGTCGAGGACCGTACGCTGACCGCACGCGACGTCGTGCACAGGGCGACGGACGCCGGCTACCTTATTCCGATGCGAACCGTCGCACGGGAAAAGGTGCTGGCGGGAATCACGTCGGAGATCGAGGTCGCCGCGGTGCTCGGGTTGGTCGAAAGCAAGCGTCAGTATTCGAATCGCGAGTTTGAGAACGCGGACGCGATGGCCGCGGGTGCAAAGTCGGTCGACGACGCCATCAGGCGTCACGAACGGCTGAGCGACCCAAAAGTGGTGGGCTAATTTTGCGCGGGTGAGATCATCATGAACGAACTAAATAACAGCGTCGAAAGCTCCTCGGACGGACAAAACGTTTCGTCGGTGCGCCCGTTCAATTCGCCGCTTCGGCGCTCGGCGTCAACTGTGGTTCGCCCGATCGCCGCACCGCGCACCGGAACGTCGGTCGCCGGTGCGATGGACCTTGAGCGGTCGGACGGCGGATTCAACTTTTCGGGTACCGATTCGCTCGGAAATCCGGTTAAGGGATTTGTTCAGACGCCGGAGGCGGCGCTTGCGGAAAAGGAACTCGAGCGTGCCGGGATCAGCGTCGAATCGATCAGCGAGCGACGCGGCGCCCGTCAGAAAAACCGCCGGCCGACGAGTGTCGAATTTGCGACGCTTGCTGAGCAGTTCGGCGATCTGATGGAGATCGGCGAAAGCCCGACGCAGGTCTGCCGTCTGCTCTCGTACGCACAGACGAACAAGGTTCTCAGCGACGCGTTGATCAACGCCGGCGAACTCGTGATCAACGGCTGGAGTCTTTCCGAGGCGTTTGCCGCACAGCGGGACCCGAAGGACCAACCGCTTTTCCCGATCACATTCATCTGCGCGCTTCGCATTGGTGAAGAGGTCGGTACCGCAGCCGACGCCGAAAGCGGAATTAACAAGAGCGCTTTTTTGCTGACGCTGCACCGGTTTGCTGAGGCCGAGAAAAAGGCCGAGGCCATCCGCTCGAGCATTAAATCCGCGATGATGTACCCGGTCGCGGTGATCGGATTTTGTATCATCGCCGTCGCGATCGTTCTCTATTACGTGATGCCGAAAATGGTCGAGCTTTATCAGGGATTGCTGACCGGCGAGAACGCGCAGCTTCCGTTCATCACGCGGGTCATGATCGCCGGGTCCGATTTTCTCACGAGTTGGTGGGGAATCGGGTTTATGATCCTTTCGATTCTCGGCATCGTAGCCTTTGCACGGTGGTCGAAAACGAAGGAAGGCAGCGATAAATTAAAGACGATGTCGCTGCGGCTGCCGGTTTTTGGATCGTTTTTCCGGCACTATTACGCGGCCCAGGTTTTGCGGACGATGGCTATGCTCGCGTCCGGCATTCCGTCGATGACCGAGCGCTTTCTGGTCGCGGCCGAGACGACGACCAACCCCGAATACGCAAGAATGCTGCTGCACGTGCGTCACAGGTTTATGACCGAATCGACGGACCTGCATAAATTGTTTATGCCGTATCCGTTTTTGATGGGCAAGGAATTCGCCGGGGTGTTGATGACATTCGAACGGACGGCGGATATGCAGAACACGTTTCACAATTACGCAAAGGTCGTCGAGGTCAGGGCAGAACGCGAGCTGGAAAAAGTACTGTTCTGGTTTCAGAATTTTGCGATCGTGCCGGTCGGCATTTTTGTCGGATTTATTGTCGCCGCACTATACAGCCCGATGTTCGAGCTAGCCGGCCGTATCGGAAGTAAATAAAAAATAATGCCGTGTAGGCTCGCATACAGACGAGCGGCCCGCGGATAGGCTAAGTACAGGCAGAACATGATCACAACCAACTCTCGACAAATTACCACCCAAGCCGGCGTGAGCTATGTCGAATTACTGGTCGTCATCGTAATAATCGGCATCGTCGCCTCCCTCGCCATCATGAACCGAGGCCAAGCCAACGAACAATTCAAACGCCAAAACGTCGCCCGAGAACTAAAAGTAGCCTTCGAACGTGCAAGGTTCGACTCAGTCAAAAGGCGTGCTGACGGTGCGTCAGTCGCATTCGCCAGCGTGAACGTTCAAAGTACACAGTTAACGATAACCACCGATGCTAATCAGAATGGCACAATGGATTCGAGTGATTCGACGACCGTTTCGTTTCCGGCAAACATCTCGGTTGCGCCTAGAAGTGGCTTGAGTCTTCCATTAACCGTCTCTTTCAACCAACGCGGTGAGCCGAATGTTTCGGACGCCGCGTTTGTCGTCTGCAACGGCACTTGCAGTTTTAGTAATGACACTCAGTCGACCGCAGACATTGTTTACGTTACCGCGACCGGGACCGTCAGCATGCTCCCGGGCGGATCTGACGTCGCCAACTTTGCGCCGCCCAACGTGCAGGTGATACCGGGCGGAACGGGTATCAGATCGCAGACGCAGATTTCGTCACCCTAAGAATTATGCCCAGGCACGTGCTGAACTCGAAAGGTAAAAGATCCGAACAAGGTTTTACACTGCCGGAGGTGATCGTCGCCGGCGGGATCATGATCGTTCTCTGTGTCGGAGTGCTTTCGGTCTATTCCTACGTCGTAAAGCTGAATGTCGGGAACAATATTCGCGCGCACGCTCTGACGGTTTTGCAGCGAGAGGTGGAAGAGTTTCGAAGTTTTCGGTTCGTCCCAGGCACAACGGACGCCCGACTGAACGCGGGTTCGTATCCGAATTACAAGACCGGCGTGTTGAGCGTGAATCCTGACGGAATTATCGGCAACGCCGATGACGGCATTAGATTCAATATTTCCGTAACGGTCGATAACGACCCGTCGAATTCTGTTGGCACTGCTCCGGATTCGATCTCGAATGCGGATTGCAGATTCAAACAAATCGAGATCACCGCTGTTATGCAGAATCCGCAGACCGGTTGGATGTCGCAACTGCACACAGACGTCACGATCCAACGCGTCCGGGCTAATTAAGTTATGTTCACGAAGGTCAGAAAAACAGTTCAAATCAAAGCGGAACAGCGCGTTTGCCAGGCAGATGCGGGCTTTTCGTTGATCGAACTAATACTTTCGTGCGTTATAACGATCATCATACTGGGCATTGCAGTAACCGTTTTTTCAGGGGCATTAAAGGGCAGAAGTTTTCAAACTGCCCGGACCGACGCGATCGTTTCGGCGCAAGCGGCACTCAATATTATGTCCCGGGATATAGGTAACGCCGGGTACGGTCTGCTCGACAACGGTATAGTCATCGCCGACTCTACGTCGAGCCGTCTCCACTACCGCGCCAACCTCGTGAACGCAAATCTCGTTACGACCGATGCAAATGAGGACGTGACTTATTACTGCGACCATTGCGGCGGGCCGGGCGGGTCGATAGTTCGATACGACGCGTACGGCGGCGGTACAACTTCCGGGGTCATCAATAAGATAAGCCAGGTCAGGTTTCAGTATTGGAGCTACGATGAAATAACACACGCAGTTTCGGGACCATTCGACATACCTACGTCAAACACCGGGCGGGTAACGATCACGTTGACCGTGGTCCTTACCAACGTTTCCGGTGCCCCGGCGAGCGTACAATCTAACGTCACTGTGACGTCCGATGTTACGCTTCGGAATTCACCGTACATGCTGAATAGGTATTAGGCAGTGCTAGGCAATGTGCCGATACGGCGGTGGCACTTATAAGGAGGAAAGATGAAAGTCGGCCTAAAATCTCAGACTACTATCCAAACCGAGGGCGGCGGAGCGCTCATAATGTCGATCCTTATTACTTTCCTACTCGGTATCGCGTGCATCGGAATGCTGAGTGCGGTCACGGCGAGTTCTCGCGAAGGAACCGACGTTCTGTCGTCCACTAAAGCATATTACGCCGCGGAAAGCGGCATTCAGGCATCTGTGAACGCGCTTCGGTATGGTAGTGCCGCCGGCGGGCCCGTGAGTTACATTACGGCCGTCAACGGCTTTGCGAATAGCGGTCAGCTCGACACTTTGCCCAATTCGCCGCTCTTCTATACAAACTGCAATGGCGATATGCGCGTTTTGATCGGCGGAGATTGCAGCAACAGTTATAAGATAACGGTTCGCGATCCCGATAATTCGCAATCGGCCTTGACCTTCGCGACGTCGGGCGCTCAGTTCCGCGTCGTGAATTCAGACGGGACTGTCGGAGCGTGGGGTGCACCTACGAGAACATTCGGTACGGGCGGCACCATGACGACCCTTGAATGGTTTCCCAACGCGACGAACCCGACGCCAATTACCTTCGACGCCGACAATCCTACCCAGACAGCTTTGATTGGAAGTTTCCGGCTGACAAGTGGCGGTACCGCAATGAACACCGCGACCGATTTTAAGGTGTTTTACTCACTCGCGGTTCCTGGAAACCCCGGTTGGCTCATCAGCGGCAGGATCGCTGCCAGCGGTGCGGTGACAATCCTTTCTGCAAAGTATACGGTAACAGGCAGCGACATAGTGCTCTGCAACAACAGTATTAATTGCGGGACAGTCACTGCCGCGGCGGAACTCCCAATCTACGGGCTCATAAAGCCTAAGGAGCCAACACGTCTACTCGTTACTGCAACAGGTTTCGGCCCGAATCGCTCGAAAAAGGTCCTCGAGGCGGTTCTGCAGAAGTCGCCGCTCGACGGGGCAAATTCATCGTCGCCGTTCTCGATGAACGGACCATGCTTTGAACCCGGCAACCCAACAAACGTCGCAGTCTTTCAGGCGGGAACTTCCAATTCTACAACGTATAGCGGAGCTTCTTCTGGGGGCATTCTGGCGCCGGCCTTTGGGTTTAATTCGCCATGCAATTTGACCACAGCGAACGCGTGGATAGCCAACCACTTAACCCCAAACGGTCAAAATCAACCACCGCAAGTCTCACCACCGCCTGCGTACTTTGACACGTCGCAACTACCAGAGTGGCAACGCAGCCCGCTTCAGATGGAAGAAAAGGTTCAGTTGTACCGGACTCAAGCGCAATATTCGGGAACTTACCGCAATCCGGCGTCGAGCAAGATAACAAACCCGGGTTACGTTACGGGCCAGACGGGCCAGATCACAACAGTCACATTTTGCGAAGGCGACTGTACAGTCGACGGCGACAATGGTGGCGGTATACTCGTGGTTACAGGGAAGCTCACGTCACTGGGCGGTTTCGGGTTTAAGGGCCTGATTCTCGTAACTGGTCCAAATGGGTGGGAGCGCGCAGGTGGAGGTTGTGGGTCCATTATCGGAAACGTAGTGATCTCGCCTTATACGGCTTCCAATCTGGCGACCAACGCCTTTACACTTCCACCGAAGTATCAAATAACGGGAGGAGGTTGCTCGGGAGTAACCTATGCAAGTCTGGATGACCTCTTCGAAGGCGAGAATTCAACGGTTACTAACTTCATTCGGGGCGTTGCTGAGAAATAGTGTTAAGCCGCCAACGTAAATTTAAGGACGCATTTCGTCAGGGAATGCGTCCTTTTTGTTTCGCAGCCGGCATCCGTTTTGACGAACCTCGATGGAGAGTGAGCGGCTTCGAATTCTCGAGCGGGCGGCTATAAAAGGTGTTGACAGGGTGGATGTGTCGGGCATATGTTACGGCGCATGGGTTTTAATATTTGGGGTGATCAGGAGCGGTTGTTGACGGGTGCGGAGGAGAGGCTGATTAAGCAGGTCTTTCGCACGACGAAGCTGCCTGTGATGTCGAAGATCCGAATTCGGAACGGGCTTTCGTGGACCGGTACGCCGATCACGACACCGCGTGGCGGGCCGGTCAATGTCGACAGCGGATGGCCGGTCGAGAGCGAGGGCGAGTATTTGATCATGGTCGGGCAGAGGCTTTTCAATGGCGATGTGGCGGTGCAGGAAGATTCGACCCTCGTACACGAAATGACCCACGTATGGCAATATAAGCACGGAACACTGACAGAATTTCACGGGGCCGCGGCACACGCTTTGTATGGCATACCGGGAAAGACGAACTCGCTTTATAAGTACAAGATCGGGCAATCGTGGGATGCGATGGGTTTCGAGGGCCAGGCGCAGCTTGTCGAGGACTGGTACACGCTGGATAACATGAGCGAGACCGTGGACAGGTGGTACTACGTGCTGCATGTCCTGATGCTCGACGAGCCGAGCGCCCGTTCGCAAAGCCTCGACACGCTGAAGGCCAAAACCGAGACCTACGTGCCCGAGGACAACGGCCCGCACCGCGAGATCTCATTCGAAAATATTCCGTTCAGCGAGAGTTATTTGCTCGGCCTGCTGAACGAGAACGTGACAACTACCGATGTTGCGAAAATGGCATCGAGAATTAAGTATTTCGAAGAATATTTTCGGCAGTACCACAAGATCAAAACCGGCGAAGCCCTCACGATGGCCGCGAGGCTGGATCAAAACAATCCGAGCGACCCGCTCGCCCGCGCTTTTCATTACCGCCTTTCAACCGGAACAAGGACGCATTTGGTCATGCTGCTTCGCGGGCTCGGCTGAACTGCGGAACTTTGACACACGTCAGGTGCAAGCTCCTCCCGGGTTTCGCACTAATCTCTCGCCAGACACCTTCGATTTATCCCTTTCGCATTGCCGATCCAGCCGCCGACGAACTTCAATGTTTTTGTTTTGTCGAGGTGTGTCTGCTGTTGTATCCTAATACCACATTGCTTCTGCAAAAAATTGATGAAAAGGATATTGGTCGTAGACGACTCACCCACGATTCGCCGAATGATGATCGCGTCGCTGCGTAAGCTGGAAGGCGTAGAATTCGACGAGGCGAACAACGGTCTCGAGGCCATCGAGCGTCTGGCGCTTGCACCGGTGAATCTGATCTTTTTGGATCTGAACATGCCGGATATTCACGGCGTTGAAGTGATCGAATTCGTTCGCGGCCACAACGCGTACCGCGAAACGCCGATCTGTGTCGTGACGACGCGGGGCGACGAGGCGAGCCGCGAACAGGTGATGAAGGCCGGAGCCAACGTTTACATGACAAAGCCGTTCACGCCCGAGAACCTATACGCCGAAGCCAGCCGGCTTTTGGGAACAAATTAGACACCGCCGACGAGATGCCCGAAACGGAATTCAACGCACAGTTTTTCGAACAGTTCCTCGACGATTATTTCGCCGAGTCGGAGGAACATCTGCGCAGCGTCAGGCGAAACATTCTCGATCTCGAGGACGCTCTCACCAGCGGCCACGAAGTTAAAAAAGACACGCTCAATGAGCTGTTTCGCAGCTTTCACACGCTAAAAGGTATTTCGGCAATGGCCGGCGTGTCGGCGGCCGAAACGCTTGCCCACTTCATGGAAAGCTATCTGCGGCTGCTTCGTGACGGGCAAACGGCGATATCCGAAGCCGGGATACGGGCCCTGATCAAAAGTACGCAGAAAGTCGAGGAGATCGTCGCCGCCCGGCGGGCCGATTCCGAGATCCCGTCCATAGACGACGAAACTAGGCTGCTCGACGAGCTGGCAAACGAAACTGGCGGGCCTATCCGAACTTTTGATGCACCTGCCGCGGCCATCGACAGTGATTCCCTTTACCTTTTTACGTTCGTATCGGCGAGCGAGCTCGCGGAAAGAAACGTGAACGTCAACTCGGTACGCGAGCGGCTGCAGCAGATCGGGACGATCATTAATTCACGACCGATCGTCCGGGAAGGCGGACAGGTCGCATTCGAGTTCAGCGTCGAAACTGACGAGAGCGAAGAGCTTTTCCGGGCGTGGGCCGCCGACGGTATCGAGTTCGAACGCGTTGTAGACGAGATCGAGGTTTTCGACGACGTGACCGCCGGCCGCCAGAGGCTTTTGGGACAGTCGAACGTCGTCCGCGTCGAACTGTCGCGACTCGACGCGCTCATGCTTATGGTTGGCGAACTTGTCGTCAGCCGTGCGAAACTTGACGAGCAATTGAAGCAGATCGCGGCCAGCCTGCCGGGTGACATGGTGAGCCACCTCGAGGAGACGAATCACGCGATCGAGCTGCAGTTACGCGATCTGCGCGACGGAGTAATGCGCACGCGAATGACGCCGATCGGAGAAGTTTTCGAACGCCTGGAGTTTGCGGTCCGCGACCTGGCACGCGATATCGGCAAGAAGGTGGGGCTGGAAATATCCGGCGAGAACACGGAGATTGACAAGATGCTCGTCGAAAAGGTTCTCGATCCGCTGCTCCACCTCGTTCGGAACGCCGTTTCTCACGGCATCGAGGAGGCCGCGGGTCGAATTGCAGAGGGAAAGCCCGAGATCGGCGTCATCAGGCTGCACGCTTCGACGGTCGGCGAGTCGATAGTACTTGAGGTGTCTGACGACGGCGCGGGAATAGATATTGAAAAGGTTGCCGCTCGGGCCAGTGAACGCGGCCTGATCAAATCCCGATCGAAATTTGACGAAGCGGAACTCCTCGACATTCTGAGCATTCCCGGATTTTCGACTAAAGACCACACGGATAAGGCGAGCGGTCGCGGCGTCGGGATGGACGTCGTTCGGCGGGCGGTCGACGAGCTCAACGGCACGATCTCGCTCGAAACTCGGGCGCACCTCGGCACCACTTTTACGATACAGTTGCCTTTAACGCTGGCAATCGCGGATGCACTCATCGTCGCCGTCGACAAGGAACGGTTCGCAGTCCCGCAAGCGGGCGTACGCGAGGTCATCGAGGTCGAACGCAGTGCGGTGCGGCGTCTCGAAAACAACGAGATCATCGAATACCGAGGGGCAGCACTGCCGCTGGTAAGGCTGTCTAAACTCTTCGCTTTGGACGACGCCTATCGAGAGGTGTTTCACGCCTTCGTGGTCGGCGAGGGACAGCAGGCGGTTGGCATCGCGGTGGACCGCGTTATCGGGCAGGCGGAGATCGTGATCAGAGCCGTGAGCGACCCGCTGACGCAGGTGCCCGGGATCAGCGGAGCGACCGAGCTCGGTGACGGACGGCTCGTGCTGATCCTCGACGTGACCGCAATTACACGGCGGCTAAAGGAAATTGTATGAGCAATGATGCGGCCAGGGCCGATTCATACGTATTGTTCGAGTTGGCCGGTTCGACCTACGGGATCCGAAGCTCGGAGGTCCGGCAGCTCGAGATGATCGAGCACATCACGCCGGTACCGAATGCCGCGGAGACGGTCGAGGGCGTCGTGTTTTCACGCGGCCAGGTCATCCCGGCCGTTAGCCTCCGCACGAGATTCGGGTTCGAAAAGATCCCATACGACCTGCGAAGCCGGCTGATCGTTGTAAGTGTCGGTGAACGCAGCATCGGGCTGATAGTCGATTCGGCTCGTGAATTCAAGCAGATCCCGGCTGAGTTTATCACTGCGCCGCCGGAAGGGCTGGCGGAACTCAGCGGCCGGTATCTGGAGGCGATAGCTAATTTGGACGAGAGCACGATCTTGCTTCTCGACCTCGCGGAAGTTATAAAACCTGAAGCGGCCGGCACGGACGGTACGCAAAGTTAAATAGAATTATGGCTATAGACGAAGTGAACGGAACAGCCGGTATGTTGAACGCCGACATTGGCCGCTTGCGTGAACAAGGGCTCGGAATGGCGAGGCGGGCGGACGAGATCAGACGCATCGCCGACGAAACGGAGCTCGGCACGCTCGAGCAGATCAGTTCGCTCGACGAGGCACTAAGCAGCGCGAACGAAATCGCTGCGTCGCTGAAAGAGACGGCGACCCAATCTCAGTCGGTCGCTGTTTCATCCGAGCGGGTCGTCTCGTCCGTAAATGAAACCGCCGCTTCGATCGAGCAGGTCGGCGTTGCGAGCTCGAGTCTGGCGACGTCGATCGCACAGACGTCGGCGGCGATAGAGGAATCGGCAGCTTCGATCCAAAGCGTCAGCCGGTCCGCGGAAGAAATGGCGACCTCGGCGGAAGAGACCACGAGCACGATGCACGAGATCGCGGCGTCGGTCCGGAGCATAAGCGCGGATACTGAGGACTTGACCTCGTCGATAAACGAAACCGCTGCGACCATCGAAGAGATGTCGCGCTCGACGGCCGGTATGGCGAGCAGTGCCGACGACCTCAGCGTTGCGGCCGAGCAAACGTCGTCCGCGATCAACGAGATGGCGGCGTCGATCGAGGAAGTTTCGGCGATGAGCGAGAACCTCGAGTCGAACGTTGGGGAAGTGGCCAGCTCGATCGAGGAGATGGCAAGTTCCGTCCAGGCAGTAGCAAACAACTCGCAGTCCATCACCGACACCGTGGTCCATGCGGCGGCAAGTGCCTCGCAGATGGAACGCTCGATCGTTTCGGTGGCCAAAATGGCGAGGGACGCGAACGAGATCACCTCTCGTCTGGCCAAAGAGACCGAGGAAGGCGGAGCAGCGGCCGAAAAGTCCATCCAGGGCATGACGCGGGTCCGCGATTCGATACAACGGTCCGCCGGCGTTATTAAGGAAATGGGTAAGCGTTCGAGCGATATTGGAACGATCGTCTATACGATCAACATCATCGCCGAGCGTACGAACATGCTCTCGCTAAATGCGTCCATCGAGGCCGCACGGGCCGGCGACGCGGGCCGCGGTTTCGCCGTCGTCGCGGAAGAGATCCGAAATCTGGCCGAGCGGTCGGCGAAGGCGACATCAGATATCGCCGCCATTATTCGTGCGTTGCAGGAATCGGTTCAGGAAGCGATCGAGGCGTCGAGTGAGGGCGTGCGCGTGGCCGACGAAGGGAACCGCGTTGCGGAGGATGGACTGAAAGGCCTCGGTAAGATCCTCTCGGGCGTCCGAGAAACGACGGCACTCGTACGGCAGATCTCCGGTGCGACGGAAGAGCAGCTCATCGCCGGGCAGACCGTTGTCGCGGCTGTTGATTCTACCGTGAAGCTGTCGAAAGAAGTGTCCGCCGCGACCGGGGAACAGGCCCGAACCGCTCAATCGATCGTCCAATCGACATCGCGAATGAAGAAGACCACTAGGGAAGTGACGCAGGCGATGAGCGAGCAAAGCCGGGCGGCCCGCGAGATCATAAAAGCGGCGCAAAGCACGACCAACGTCGCCGGGCAGGTGCGCAAGGCGACGGCGGAGCAGGCTGCCGCCACGAAGCAGATCGTTCAGGCCGTGGAATCGATGCGGCGCGGCGCGGCGACCACGACCAAGGCGCTGGCCGAGCAGTCGTCCGCGAGCGAGCAGGTCTCTCAGGAGGCGTTCCGTTTGACCTCGACGATCGCGGGCGTTGCGAAAGCGATGGGCGAGCAGGCGACGGCGGCGGTCGAGATAACCGCGGCGGTCAACAGCATGCAGCAGCAGTCCGAGTATTTATCCAAAGCGTTGGGCGAGCAGTCGCGGGCAATGCGGGATATGACCCGAGCCACGGGCGATATCTCGAAAAACATCAGTTCGGTTTCGCAGGCCAATATTCAGCACTCGTCGCAAGCCGAAAATATTCTTCAAATGCTGTCGCAAACTCGAACCGTGACGGACCGCAATATTCAGGGAATAAAAGCAACGGTCGTTGAGACGAACGGACTTTCACAACAGGCAAGTGAGGTGGCCGCGATGATGGCCGGTTTCGGGGCAGACGGCGGCACGCCGGCGATAGCTGAACTGGTCGGACAAAACGGCACGGCAGCGAAGGGCCGTCGAAAGAAGACAGTGTCCGGCGGCGACGCTTCGAAAAGCGGATCTTCAAACGAATGAGCCAGATCGATCGGGATAACGGTGAACAGGCGCCGGTAGGCGTATTTACGACGGACACCGAAATGATCGTCCGCGTCTGGGACGCTGCGCTCCAAGTGATGACCGGCGTATCGGCGGACGCGGCCGTAGGGAGGCCGCTAACCGAGGTAATTTCGGATCTGGAATCCCGCGGTCTACTGGCGACTTTCGAACTGGTGCTCAGCGAAGGCACCACTGAGGTCCTCGCTCCCGCCTTTCACAAATTCCTTATCCGCTGTCCCGCTCGCCGCCCGAACGCATATTTTAACGAGGTGCGGCAACTTGTCACGATCTCGGCGTTGCGCGAGGACGAACAGATCCGCGGCTTGGCCGTTGTCGTAGAGGACGTCACTGAGCGAATGATCCTGGAACTTGCGGCCCGGTTGAGAGACGCGGACGATGCCGTCCGGCTCGAGGCGGCGAAGGCATTGTCGAAAGGGTCGGACACGATCACCGGCGAAGAAGCCGAGCCGATCATCAATGCTCTAGCGGACAAAAACTGGCGCGTCCGGCGCAAATTGGTCGAGAGCCTTTCGCGGCGTTCGGCTCCGGAAGTGATGACGGCGCTTCTCGCGGCCGTCCGCGAAGAGCACCTCGATTTCGGGATACTCAACAGTGCTTTGCAGATACTGCGGGCGAGTTCGGTCGACACAACCGAAACGCTTATCGATTTTTTGAAGACCGGCGACGCTGATCTGCGGATGCAGGCAGCACTGGCCCTCGGCCAGCACCCGGGCAACGCGGCCGCGATCGCGGGTTTGATCGATGCTTTGGACGACGAGAACACCAACGTTCGATATCACGCGATCGAGGGTCTGGGCAAGTTACGAGCAGCAGACGCGGTCGAACCGCTTGCGGTTATCGCCGAAAGCCGCGATCCATTTTTGTCGTTCGCGGCGCTTGAAGCCCTGAAAGAGATAGGCGACGTCGCCGTCGCACCGCGCGTCGTGCCCTTGTTGGAAGATCATTTCCTGAGCGAGGCGGCGGTCGGAACTTTGGGCGTCACGGGCGGTCCCGAAACCGTCGACGCGATCGTTGGCCTTTTGAACGACGGCGGGATCTCTGCATCCGCCGCGACAACGGCGCTTGCCGCTTTATACGACCGGTACGACTCAAGTTCCGATGGCGAACAGATCGCCGAACGGCTCCGTCGAGCCGTGCGGCCCGGTGGAATATCCGCGTTATTGACGGCAATCGACGGATCAGACGCCGGTTCGGCCTCCGTGACTATCGCCGGCTGGATAGACGATCCGAACGTAAGAGAAAAACTCGCGCTGTTGGCAGCCGACGATGAAACGCGCGAAGCCGCGGTAAAAGCATTGGTAAGCCAGGGCGACGCGGCGGTGCCTTATTTTGTGGGAATGCTCTACAGCCACGACCCGGGGGTACGCCGGGCTGCCGTTCGTTCGTTAGGCAAGATCGGCAGCGAACAGAGCGTTGGGGTTCTGCTGAACGAGCTGCGATCCGATTCCGAGAACGCTCCCGCGGCCGCTCAGGCGCTGGGCATGACGGGCAGCATTGCGGCGTTTGACGGTTTGATCGACGCTCTGTCCGCAGGCGACAAAGCTTTGCAGCGATCCGCGGTAAATGCGCTCAAATCTCTTGATAATCCGGAAAAGGAAAACCGATTGCTAGACCTCAATATCGACGCGGAACCGAACGTTCGCGAAGCCGTAATTCGGATAATCGGCGGTCTAAATTCAGAAAAATCAAGGTCCGCGATCCTGGCGGGCTGCACTGATCCGAGCGAGCCGGTCAGAATAGCAGCGATCGAGCAGCTTGCGGTACTTGACGCCGACGACGCGATCCCGGTTTTGGCTCAGTCAGTGAAAGACGATTCGCCGAAGGTGAGGGCGGCCGCTGTTCAGACTTTGGGTAAATTCGAGAGCGGCGAATCGGCTGCCGCGCTGCGTTCCGCTCTTGGCGATGAAGACGCCTGGACGCGGTACTTCGCGGTGCGTTCGCTCGCGGAGTTGAATGACGTCGAGAGTCGCGACGAGATCAGACGACTGTCCGAGAGTGACGATGCGGAACAGGTCCGCGCGGCAGCCGCAGAAGCGATGGCCAGACTTTAAGCGTAAGCGAGCATGGGGGCAAATTCAGTAGAAATCTTTGGGCTGCGGCGCGGAGCGGAAACGCTTCTGCGCGACCTCATCCACGAGCGGGCGGGTTTGTACTTTGACGACGCGAAACTCGATATACTCAGCGAAAAACTCGCTCCGCTAGTCGTCGATCGCGGTTTCAATTCGTTTCTCGATTACTATTACCTGCTCAAATTCGATGCGGAGGCCGCCGAAGAGTGGCGGAACGTAAGCAACGCCCTGAGCGTCCAGGAAACCTATTTCTGGCGGGAAATGGACCAGATCAACAGCCTTGCGGAAAATGTCGTCGCGAGTTTGGTACTGGAAAGGAAGGGTTCGCCGATTCGCATCTGGAGCGCCGCTTGCGCGACGGGCGAAGAGCCGCTATCCATAGCAATGCGGCTGAACGAAAGTGGTTGGTTCGAACGCGCCGATATCGAGATCTACGCGAGCGACCTGAGCAGCTCCGCTCTCGATCGGGCGCGCGGCGGAGTGTATCGCGAGCGGTCGTTCCGTGCTCTGCCGGCCCATCTCAGGGAAAAGTATTTCGAATACAACGGAAAGGAATGGCGGGCCGCTCCGTTCCTGCACGAGAAGATCATATGGCGGCAGGCGAATTTGCTCGAAAGATCGGATATAGAGCCGCTTGCCTCCTGCTCGGTGATTTTCTGCCGTAATGTCTTCATTTATTTCTCGCTCGACGCGATCCGCAAGGTGGTCGACACCTTCGCGGAGCGGATGAGCGTGCCGGCATTTGTGTTCCCGGGTGCGGCGGAGTCACTTTTGAAGGTTACGGACGATTTTGAATTGGAAGAGATCGGCGATTGTTTTGCTTACGTAAAACGGAAATGATAGCTGCCGCCGTGCAAGTGACGGCGTTTCAAAGGAGGTTGGTTTGGTGGACATTATTCGCGTCTTGGTCGTTGACGACTCGGCGTACGTTCGGAAGGTGGTGCGCGAGATGCTCTCGCAAAGTCCATTTATCGAGGTCGTCGGAGCCGCTCGCAACGGGGTCGAGGCCCTGGAAATGGTGGAAAGTCTGCGGCCCGATGTGGTCACTTCCGATCTGGTCATGCCGGAGTTGGACGGCGTCGGATTCGTACGGGAGCAGATGCGGAGGCGTGCCGTGCCGATCGTGATGATGAGTTCGCTGAATGAGGGCGGGCTCGAGGCCCTGGCGGCACTCGAAGCCGGCGCGGTGGACTTCGTGCAAAAGCCGACGGCACTGGCGAGCGAAAAAATGTTTCAGGTTCGCGGACGCCTCATCGAAACCATCAAGACCGCGGCGATGATCGATCCACAACGTTTGTTGATAACCCCTGCCGCAGACGAGATCGTCGGAACTGTTCAGGCGGCACCCAGCACGCAAAGCGATAAATTTGACGCGGTGGTGATCGGTATCTCGACCGGCGGGCCACAAGCGCTGAGGTTTCTGATACCGCAATTGCCGGCGGTCTTTCCCGTCCCGATAGCGATCGTTCTGCACATGCCGGTCGGATATACGGCGATGTACGCGGAAAGGCTGGATGAGATATCGAAACTCGCGGTTATAGAAGCGGGCGAGGGCAGCCATTTCCAACCCGGCACGGTTCTGCTTGCACCCGCGGGCAAACACCTCTACCTTAAACGGCGGGACGGAGGTGAGGTGGCGGCAACACTGAGCATGCGGCCGCCGGATACCCCGCACCGGCCTGCCGTGGATGTCTTATTTCGATCCGCCGCCGAAGTGTTCGGCGGTCGGACGCTTGGAATTGTTATGACCGGAATGGGTACGGACGGCCGCGCCGGAGCAACTCGGATAAAAGAAACTGGCGGCGTCGTTTTTGCCGAATCGGAAGAAAGTTGCGTAGTATTCGGGATGCCCGGAGCTGTGGTCGAGGCGGGGCTGGCGGACCGTGTGGTAAAGTTGAACGATATGGCACGAGTATTGTTGGAGGCAGTGTGAACAAGAAAGTCTTAATAGTCGACGACTCGTCGATGTCGCGTAGAATGCTTCGTCGGATCCTCGAAAGTGCGGGACACGACGTGGTCGAATGTGAAGAAGGTGCCGGCGGGATCGAACTCTTTTTTCTCGAAAAGCCCGACCTGGTCTTCCTTGATTTGACTATGAAGGACATGTACGGACTCGATGTTCTGGCAAGTTTGCGGGAAATCGATCCTAATGTGCCTGTTATTATCGCAAGCGCTGACATTCAGGACCAGACAAGGGACATGGTGAACGAGGCTGGTGCGAACGCGTTCGTGAACAAGCCGCTTTCGCCCGAAAAAGTGCTCGATGCCTTGAATACGGTGATGGACGGCACGACAACAGGATGATACTTACTGACCGACAAAGAGACGCTCTGGGCGAATTTATAAACATCGCCTTTTCGCGGACCGCATCCTCGCTTTCCGAGATCACGGGCCAGCGTGTGCTGCTAGACGTGCCGACCGTCGAGGTCTACGCGATGGAGCAAGTAGCGACCAACCTTGTGCGTTTTTTACCGGGCGAGGTTGCATCGATTCATCAGCCATTTGACGGAGCGATCGCGGGCGACGCATTTTTGATACTTAATTACGACGGAGCCGTCAGGCTTACCGACCTTCTCACCGACGTCAACACCCCGCAAACTCAGCTCGACGAATCGTCGCGTGAGGTGTTGACGGAGGTCGGCAACATTTTGCTCAACGCCTGTCTGGGCATGTTCGGAAATGTTCTGCGGGTGCGGGTCAGCTTTTCTGTGCCCGGCCTTCACCTGGATTCGATCGAAGGGCTGGTCGGCTCGCTAAAGAACAAAGAAGACGGACTGCAATACGCGATCGTCGTGTACGCTTCGTTCCGGATAAAGGAGACTGCGGTCACCGGATATCTGGTTCTGGTTTTGAGTATCGTCTCGCTCACCCGATTGATCGAGGAGATCGACAAATGGGAGCAGCGGCAGAGCGGTGAGATCCACGTAACGGGTTAGGGCGACAAGATAACATTTTATTTCCCATGACACTCGTTAAAGTTAACGAAATTAATTCAGGATTCGAGTCGGCTCTGTGCCGCTGGATATCCGAGCATGCCAATAGAGGTGTGATCGTTACCGATGCGGATCTGACTATTCGCTTCTGTAATAAGTGGATCGAAGAGCTGACAGGGAAATCAGCCGCTGACATTGTTGGCAGTGACCTGTTCGGCACTTTCCCAGAGATCGAGTCGCGGGGTCTTGCTGGTTACTATCATGCTGCTCTAGCCGGCGAAAGCCGCATTTTGTCGCACCGCCTGCATAAATATCTATTGTCGTCGCCAGGTTCCGATGAAGCGTCGCCTGATCCGCATCAGGCAAAACAGAGCGGCCGTATCGCCGCACTCGAAGAAGGCGGCAATATCATAGGAACGATAACCTTGATCGAGGACGTGTCCGAAAGGGTCGCCCGCGAAACGGATCTCAATCTTCAACTCGAAGAACGAGAAAGGCTTTTGGCTAGCGAGTTGGAAGCCCGCAGGATCGCGGAAGACCACAGCCGAGTCAAAGACGAGTTCCTGGCGACCGTCTCGCACGAGATTCGCTCGCCCCTGAATGCAATCAGAGGCTGGACCTTGATCCTTCGCGGCGGGGCCGACGAAGAAACTACCAGGCACGCCCTCGACACGATAGACCGAAATGTGGTCTCGCAGTCCCAGATCATTGACGACCTGCTCGATATTTCCCGCATGGTTTCCGGGCAGTTGAAGCTCGACCTACAGCCTGTTGATTTGATCGAAAGCGTCAATTCCGCGATCGACAGTGTTTTACCCGGAGCCAAGGCAAAAGATATCGAATTGGTCAAAACTCTCGACGCATCACCCGTCTTTGTAACCGGCGATGGCGACCGCATTCAACAGATCATGTGGAATTTGCTGTCGAACGCGATCAAGTTCACACCGGACGCGGGCCGAGTAGACGTGAGCGTGAAGGAGAACCCTGACTCCGTCGAACTTGTGGTCCACGACAACGGCTCGGGAATCCCGCGTGATTTCCTCCCTTTCGTTTTCGACCGGTTCCGACAGGCCGACGGCGGGAAAAAACGCCGGTACGGCGGGCTGGGCCTGGGCATGTCGATAGTAAATAGCCTCGTCGAAATGCACGACGGTTCGATCGAGGTACAAAGCGACGGTGAAGGAAAGGGAGCCACTTTCACGATCAACTTTCCGAGACTGCTGATGAACGATGAGGCCCGCCACACCGGGGTTTCCCAAATGGATGCAGATCCCATCAAGTCGCTGAGAATGTTAAGCTGCCGGATCATGATCGTGGACGACGATGATGATTCGAGGGAGATGCTGCGGATGCTCTTATCAACGCGGAACGCCGAAGTGTTGGCAGCAAGCAGTGCCAGGGAGTGTCTGGAACAATTTGCGGTATTCAGGCCCGACATTCTGATCAGCGATCTCGGCATGCCCGGGATGGATGGTTATGATCTGATCAAACAGATCCGCTCCTTATCGTCCGAGAGTGGCGGTGAAGTGCCCGCGATCGCCCTCACCGGTTATGTCAGCGTCGAGGAACAAAAGCGGGTCCGGAAGTCCGGCTTTGACAGTCATGTAGCAAAGCCGCTGGATCAAACAGTTCTCGTGCAGACCATCGGCGACCTTCTCGACAAGTCATAGAATTCCAATTTTAACTGTGAATCCCACCGAACTCCTAAACCAGTTGGATCATGCACTGAAGCAGTGGCTTTCCGCTTCTGCTCCGTTTGGTGTGTTCGCCACGGATTCCGAGCTTAATATTTTATACGCGAACGAATGGTTCGAGCGGCACTTTTCTGAGAACGTTGGAGGAATATGCGGTCGAAATTTGTTCGCTGTATATCCGGAATTACTGGAGCGTGGTTTCGACCATTATTACCGTGAAGCATTAATGGGTCAGCCTCGCTTGCTGTCGCATCGCTTTCATAAATATTTGATCGCGGCTGCTCCGATCAGTGGTGGAACTAGATTTGAAATAATGCAGCAGAGTGCACTGATATCGCCCGTCAATATCGACGGGAAGATCCAGGGCACGGTCACAATGATCGAGGACGTCACCGAAAGGGTGGGCCGGGAAAACGACCTTTATATTCAGATACAGGAGCGGGAACGACTGTTATTGAGCGAGATTTCCGCCCGCAAACTCGCTGAGGAAAACGAACGCCTGAAAGGATCGTTCGAAACATTGCGGCTCGAAGGGGCCGAACTGCTTGAATTCGGCCGTGCTCGCGAGAAGTTGATGCACCGCATCATAACGTCGCAGGAAGAAGAACGTAAACGTATCGCCCGCGACATCCACGACCATCTCGGGCAGCAGTTGACCGCACTCCGGTTCGCGTTGGAATTGCTGAGGCAGCAACACGCCGAAGGCACGAACGCAACCGCCGGGATCGCAAAGGCACAAGCTATCGCGGAAAAGCTCGACGCCGAAGTCGATTATTTGGCATGGGAACTGAGGCCGGCGGAGATCGACGATATCGGATTGGAAGACGCGTTGAGAACTTTCGTCGCCGAGTGGTCGGAGCACTTCGGCATAAGATCGGAGTTCAATGCGTTCGGGCTCCATGAAGTTCGTCTCAAGCCCGATGTCGAGATAAATCTGTATCGCATCGCTCAGGAATCTCTCAACAACATCGCCAAACATGCGAACGCGGCCCGTGCAAGTGTAATGCTCGAAAGACGCGATAACAGCGTCGTCCTGATCGTCGACGACGACGGCGACGGATTCGATGCTGCCGCCACGGCGAGCTTAAGCGAGATGGAAAAAGGAATGGGCCTTTTCGGAATGAAGGAAAGGGCAGCGTTGGTGGGCGGCACGTTCAGGATCGAATCGTCGGACGGTAGCGGTACAAGCGTCTTTGTGCGAATAGATACCGTAACTGTCGAGGGTGGCTAGTGCGTTCGACGTTCGATAATGCGTAACCGAGAAAGCTCGATGACGGAAAACCGTAAAACTGAAAGGGGCACCCGCACGGTGCCCTTAACTGTTGCAAATGCTGGTACTCGCGGCGGGATTTGAACCTGCGACTTCTTCCTTCGGAGGGAAGCACTCTATCCAACTGAGCTACGCGAGCATGAAACGAAATTGTATCATTTTTAGCTTTTCGGTTGAATGGTGATGCTCTTGATGCGGACGGGTTCGATGGGTCGTTCGACCTCTTTCGGCTGGACGCCCGAGATGGTGCGGACGTTGTTCATTCCGTCGATCACCTTGCCGAATATCGTGTACTTATTGTCGAAACCGGGCTCGCGTTTTAGCATGATGAAGAACTGCGAGTTCGCCGAGTTGAAATCCTGGCTGCGTGCGGCTCCGACAATCCCGGTGTCGTACGGAATGTCGGAAAACTCCGCATCGACGTTCGGCTTGTCGGACTTTCCGGTGCCGTCGTTGGATGGATCGTCGTCCTTCGACAGCGGGTCGCCGCCCTGGATGACCGTTCCGTTTATTCGGTGGAACGTCGTGCCGTTATAGACGCCGGCGGCGGCAAGTTCTTTGAATCTCGCGACCATTTTCGGAGCGATGTTCGAGTAGAGCTCCATCTTGATCGTGCCGTAGGCCGAGCCGTTTTCCATTTCGATAACGGCTATCTCGGGATCCGCGATCGGGGCGACACCTTTCTTGACCTCGGGTGCTCCCGGCTTCGACGTTTTCGGCTTGCTGTCGCTGCAGGATAATGTGAAAAGTGCCGCAGAGATAAGAAGGAACAGGTAAATCGTTTTCATACGCGTCGTTAAAATGTTTTGGAACTGTCGAGAATGATCGTCACCGGCCCGGAGTTCACGAGCTCGACATTCATCATAGACTGAAATTTGCCGGTCGCAACTTTAGTGACCGCTTTACCTGCCCGTTCGACAAAAAACTTGTAAAGCTCATCGGCTTTTTCCGGTGCCGCCGCCTCGATGAATGAAGGCCGCCGGCCGCGTCTAGTGTCGCCGTACAACGTGAACTGTGATACGACGAGCAGCTCGCCTTTTACATCCAGCAAGGAAAGATTCATCTTGCCGTCGTCGTCCTCGAATATCCGAAGGTTGACCGTCTTGTCGAGCACGTACTCAGCATCTCTTTCCGTGTCGCCATCAGCAATCCGTAAGAGTACGAGCAGGCCGCTGCCGATCTCACCGATGACCTCACCGGCGACCGTAACTCTCGCATTGTTAACCCGCTGGATAACTGCACGCATCGGGGAAAGGTCGAAAAGGGAAAAAGTGAAAAGGTGAAAAAGTTCTGAGCCGTATTCTCGCTCATCTTGCTTTTTCACTCTTTCACTTTTTCACTTTTACACCAAATTATTCTTCGATATAAACCCGCGTCATTTTGACCTCGTCTACGGGTTTGTCTTTGTGGTTTACTTCGGATTCGGCGATGGCGTCGACGATGTCTTGGCCTTCGGTGACTTTGCCGAATTTGGCGTAGCTCGGGGGCAGCGGGTAGTCGATGTGCATGATGAAGAACTGTGAGCCGTTCGTGTTCGGGCCGGAGTTCGCCATAGCGACCGTGCCTTTCTCGTAAACGCCGCCGTACAGGTCCGAGCTGCGGTCGATCTCGTCGTCAAACTTGCCGCCCCACGCCGATTCACCGCCGTAGCCCTCGCCGAGCGGATCGCCGCCCTGGATCATAAAATTCTTGATCACCCGGTGAAAAATAACGCCGTCGTAATAACCTTTTTCCGCCAGCAGGCGAAAGTTCTCGGTCGTTTTGGGTGCCTGATCTTCCAAAAGCTCGATCTTAATCGTCCCCTTATTCGTCTCAATTACCGCTGTTCTGTTAGCCACTGGTTTTAATCTCTCCTATTCGATTTCCCCGTCTTTCAAGTTCTTGTTTCTTATCTTCTATTTCTTGTTTCGTGTATTTCGTGGAATAAAGTCTTAAATCCTTTATCCACGAAACACACGAAACAAGAAACCAAAGCGAACAAGAAATATAATTTCGCGAACGCTTGATATAACCCTAAACGTTCAAAATGAACCGCTCGATGGCGGCTGCTACGCCGTGTTCGTCGTTACTTACAGTTGTATAAAATTCCGCACGTTCTAGCAAATAACGGTCGGCGTTTCCCATGACGACGGCGGTGCCGGCGAAATCTAGCATTTCGACGTCGTTGAAATTGTCGCCCATCGCCATCACGCTTTCTGCGGTCAGTCCGTACGACGACGCGAGCTTTTCCAGCCCGATTCCTTTCGAAGCGTCGGGCGGCAAAATGTCGATCAGCGTAAAGTCGAGATGCGGATAAATGGTCGGCAGGATGGTGACCGTTTCGCCCAGCTCGTCGCCGAGGTCGTCGACCATCCGACGCATTGATTCACACCCGCCGGAAAAGGATATGTGGATCACCTCCGAATCACCGACCGCGTCCTCGAGCCTTTCAACATGCCGCACCGACCGGTCCGCGTTTTCGCCGTGCAGGCCTTTTGCCCAGACGAGGTACTTCTGCAGCGGAAGGTTCGAGTCCGAAACGCGGTCGTAGAGCAGCGTACCTTTCTCGTGCGGGTCCGTGCTCACCAGTGCGTCGCCGCCAAGCTCTTTGCCTACACGCAGTATTTCCAGCACCGTCTCCCGATCGATCAGCGAAAACGCCACCGTCTCGAGCGACTCGGCAAACTTCAGCAACGCCCCGTTGTGCGTGATCATCGGCCCGTTCAGCTCTAACTCCAATCCCACCGGCCTCGCATCCCGAAACCGCCGCCCCGTAGCGATCGTCACCACCACCCCAGCCGCCTCAGCCGCCCGAATAGCCTCCCGATTCTCATCAGGAACCTTCCCCCGGGAATTAAGCAAAGTCCCGTCAAGATCAAGTGCTAGAAGTTTAATCATCGGTTACGGTATGAGTTTAGCAACGACTGCAGTCAGTGGCAAAAAAGAAGCCTTTTCCTGATGTCCCGAAAATGATTGTGATGTGAAACCAAATCGCAACTAATGTACAATGTCGACAGAATCCGCGAACTCGCCCTGCCAAAAAGTTGGGCACCGTCGTGAGTCTGCTCGGATCGTTCTCTATCGAACGTAAGTCAAACGAGGTGATTAATTGAAATTTTTCATTCCTGCAGCTGCCAGTGAGGAAGAAGCCGAAAGCGTTTATTCGGCCACCAAATCCTTCGCACACCAGCAAACCGGTTTCGAACCTTCGGACAGAAGAATTTATGGTCTAGCTTACCGGCACGAAGGGAAGGATTATTATGCCGAAGTGGGAGCCGTTCATTCCAGGCTAGGCGAGACGGTTGTAGCGATACTTGAAACGCCCCAAGTGTTTTTTGTCTGCACAGCAAATAGGTCTGTTTTGCGGGGTGAGCCAATGCTCGTCGGTAAGCATGGAGTAAAAAATATAATAGACTTCGAAAAGTGAGCCAGGTAGACTTGCATTACACTTTGTCCGTTATCGAGCGAGCGTCAGACGCACTTGCTTTAGGGCGGGGCGACTTAAAAACCCGCCTGCTGTCGGCCATGATAAGTCTAACGCCTCTAGACGTAAAGGACTTCCCTTCGGACCTTCAAGCACGTTACGAAGCACTAGTCGAAACCTGCACGCGTAACCCGTCCAAGACGATTACGATCGTTCGGGAGGGCCATGTTTATACTGAGCAAAGTGGCACGTTAATGGCGACGATTCCGTACATGCGATGGGTAACGGTCGACAAAGTAGCTCGCGAAATTATCGCAATCGAAAGCCAGTTACGCTTTGAGCTTTATGGTGACGTGTACCGATGATACCGTCCCTGTATTAAGCCAACGTTTCCTCAGTAGCTTTATATGAATCGTCTTCGCCGATTTCGACGCGTTTCATCAAACCTCTCTTAGACGGCGACTTCGGATTATTCCACATACCGCTAGACAACGCACATTTCGGTAAAGCCCTTCTCCGCTGGAAGAGAATCGAGCTAGGCAATACAGTGTGGTATTGCCTAGCTTTTTGTTTGACGCCGCGTTAGTCCTGATTAGGTTTGGCGGGCGTTGGTGTTAGGCCGAATTGGTCTGCGAGGCCGGTTAGGGTTTGGGTGGCGGCTTGTTTGAATTCGGATAGGAGTTCGGCGGTTGTTTGGAGCAGGGCGGCGTAGGCTGTGGGGTCGGCGTCTTGGACGATGACGGCTGATGCCCGCTGCGATCTGCGGATGTTGGCGATGGTGATCCAGGCCGGATGGCCGAGGGTGCAGTCACGCAAGATCTGCTTGCCTCTGATGTCCATTCGGTCGACTCTTTCCATGAGAGAAGCGTCCCTGGAATAAAGAAAGAACGGCGGCCTGACGAACTCGGGTTCGGTACCGGACGGCATGCTGTGCGGGTCGAGCAGCGAGTTGAACCGCAGCGTAAAATCGCCGGCACCGAACGCGTCGAGCGCTTTTTTAGTGTTGCTCTGAATTCACTTGGCGGCGACGTGCGTTCATATGATCGCGCAATATTTCGTTTATCTTTTCGTTGTAGCCGTCCATCGATTTAAAAAAGTCGACGATGTCATGGTCAAGACGTACCCGAACTTTTATCGCAGGCGTCTGATTTGAAATTTCTCGCCCGGTTTCATCCTTTCGCTTTTCCATATTATTGATTCGCGGCTTCGGCTTCTCGTTTTTCGATGCGTTCTTTTTCGAGCCAGCGTTGGTAGTCGGCTTTGCCTTTTTCGAATTCGGCGGCGGAGGCGTAGAAGTGGTGGGAGCCGTCGTTTAGCTCGACGTTTCTTACATAATATATGTAATCGGTCTGTGCGGGTTCGAGGGCGGCTTTTAGGGCACTTTCGGAGACGGACGAGATCGGGCCGGGTGGGATGCCGCCGTATTTTCGGGTGTTGTAGGGAGAGTCGGCGTTGAGGTCGCTCATGTTGACGGTGCCGTCCCAGCGGTTCTGCATCTTGGCGATGTAGATGACGGTCATGTCGATGCCGAGCGGAATGTTCTTGGCGAGGCGGTTGTAGATGACGGACGAGACGATCGGGCGTTCGCTTTCGACGCCGGACTCGGTCTCGATCAGCGACGCCAAGGTTACGATCTCGTGCGGCGTGCGGCCGATCGACTTTGCCTTGTCGGTCCATTCGGGCTTCCACACTTTTTTGAACTGCGTGGTCATCGCCTCGATGATCTCTTCGGGCTTGGCCTCACGCGGCAGGCTGTAGGTGCTCGGGTACATGTAGCCTTCGAGGTTCTTTGCCTGCGGAGCAATATCGCGGATGGCTTCGGTGTTGTCCATCAGCTGCAGTATCTGCTGCTCTGTGACCGCCGGGTTTTGGGGGAATTTCTCCACCATGCGTTTTGCGATGTCGAAGCGTGTGAAGCCTTCGGGAATGGTGATTTTGACAGTCCGTTCCTCGCCTTTTTCGAGTTCTTTAAGCACGTCGAGCGGCGAGATGGGCGATGAAAAATTGTACTCGCCGGCCTGCAGCTTCGACGGCTCGCCTGCCACACGCAGATACGCAAGCGTCGCCCAGGTGCCAGGCAGAACTCCTTCGTCCGCCAGCTTCCCGATGATCTGCGACGGCGTCGAGCCTTTTTCGATGACGATATACTGTCCCGCCTTGTCGTGCGTGTGCTTAGCCGTCAGCGAGCTGTAAAGCCAGTACGACAACCCCGCAACCGCTGCGATGATCAAAACCGCCAGCCCGATACCTATTTTTACGAATTTCATAAGCCGACGAAAAGTGTACCAACGCCCCGAACGTCAAGCAATGTGAATTTTATCGCAGCAAGCAGGCGGTCGTACACGTCGGGCGAGAAAGGCACGGGTTACGCTTACGCGTGAAAGGTACGAGTTACGCGTTTACGCGTGAAGCCCTGTGTCTGCACACCTTTTGAATCTCGACTGGACCGATGGCCATCACATTCACGCCTAAAGGCGTAACTCGTACTTTTCACGCCTGAAGGCGTTGCTCGTTCGGCGGCTATTCCTGCGGTTCGGCGATGAAGTTGGCGTCGAGGAGTTCGGTGTCGAGGCTGACGACGCGTGTCGGATCGGCGAAGGAATATCGCTTCGATTTGACGCTAAGGATGTAGGTCAACCCGGCCGGCAGATCGCCGAATGCGTAATAGCCGAACGGTCCGGTAATTGCGGTCCGCGGCTGTGTGAGACTTCCGCCTTCGAGCACGACGACGGCGTTTTTCAAACCTTCTCCGTTCGCTGTCAGGACGCGGCCCGCTAGCGAGACCCTTGCAGCCGTCGGGGCAAGTGCTGGAGCGGCCGCAACCCCGCGAAAAACCGTATTGACCGCCGCCGTCGCCAACAGCGTCGGCACAGCGGTTGGTACCGCGTTGTAACCCGTTGTGTCGACGAAACTTACTAACTGGTTCGATGAAGCCGTCCCCAATCTTGTCGCAAACAAGGTGACTGTGGAGCCGCTAACCGTGCCGGTCAATCCATAAAAGAGCGTTGCAGCGATCGATGGGACGGGACTCGCCGGGAACGTGCCTTTGTAGGTCCACGAGACGCCGATCAACGCGTACTTTTTTACGCCGCCGCCTCCAACGCCGGTACCGGTGCCGTCGTCCGCAACATAGAGAGTGTCTGCACCTGCGACGCTCGCGTCAAGATCCGCAAAGAAGTAGCCGATCGGCGATCCGGAAAGCGGCAGACCGCTGATGTTGGACATTGTATTACCTGTGGAAACGGGCATCCCGGCCCCGACCGTACCGACTCGGACAGAGCCCGCATTTGTCGAAACATACAATTGTCCGTCGATAATATTTACGACCTTGCTGCCGGAAACGGTGCTGCTGACGACCGTGCCGGGCCCAACTCCGCCGAGTGGTACATAAACAACGCCCGCTGAGGCACCGACTACCCAGAATCCACTGCCGTCGTTTGAGGCGGCACTGCGGACTACGCTGCTGCCGAAACTTGATGTTGACGTCGACGTATTGACCGTCCCGTTTGCATCGACTCGGGCGATAACCCGTCCAACGGTTGTTCCGTTGACACCCGCTGTTCCGGGAAGGGCGATGTATCCCGCCAGCACAAGGTATCGTCCGTTCGCCGAGAGAGTTAGCTGGCATTCACTTGCAGCGAAGGATGCACCTCCGGTTCCGGCGAGCGTTAACGCATCGTTGGATCCGGAAGGTGCGACCGGCATCGCAACCGTCGAGACATAACTGCCCGACGGCGTGTATTCGTCGAGAAAGACCGCCGACGCCGCACTCGAGAGTGCCGCCGAACCGTCGCCGACGCGGCAGACCACGAGGTTGCCCGCCGAAAATCCGGCTGTAGGCGATGTGGCGACCGGTGCGAGTTGCGGTTTCGCTTCGATGAGGACCGGACGCTTTTGGCGGCGTTTCGGTGACGTCGGCGCGAGATGCCGGTCGCTGCGGGATATTCGGAAAGTTTGAGGTTGTGCGGCGTGGGAATGCGATAAGGCTGCGAGGCTTATCACCATCGCGGCCGATGCAAACACACGTAGAGGTAGCTGGGAAAGTACCATATGGGACAGTTCTCCTGGTGGTTGATGATCTAGTTTTGAACGATTACCACAGCGCCCGTAATGCAAGGGTGGGCGAAACGCTTATAGGCTGTGATGGGTTGTGCCGGACAGACGTGGAATTATACGAAATATCAAAATAATTGCAAAGAGTGGGAGTCCGCTGCTAAGACAAAAAAAAATGTGCGGGTCGGGTCGTCGGGATGGGTTTCCTGGGTTCCTACGCTGGGGACGGAACTCGGCTGCAACCCTGGCTATTCTTCCCGCACCGCATTCCTCGCAGGGGAAAGGAGGTGCGAACGCAGAGTAGCACGGGATTTACCGCCAGTTAAGTCAGGAAGCAGACATAAGAAAATTGTTACTGTTCAGCTCCAGTCTCCCTGGCCTTCGCGTTCGACGTGGTAGCCGGAGTCTTCCAGGTGTTTGTAGACGTCCGACGCGTGTTGCTGGTCGCGGACCTCGAGGATCATCTCGATACCGACGCGGCCGAGCGGGGCGAGCCAGATGGCACGCTGATGATAGACGTCGACGACATTGGCACCGGCCTCGGCGACGTGGTTGAGCAGGCCGGCGAGCATGCCGGGACGGTCGACTACGAGCACCTTCATGATGACGTAGCGGCCCTGGCGAACGAGGATCTGTTCCATAATGCGTGCGAGCAGATTGCCGTCGATGTTGCCGCCGCAGAGGACGGTGCAGACGGTGTCGCCCTCGGCGAGCCTTACCTTGCCGGCGAGAAGAGCGGCGACGCCTGCCGCGCCGGCACCTTCGGCGACGATGTGCGTGTTCTGAACACAGTGGAATATCCCGAGTGCGATCTCTTCTTCGGACACTTCGACCACTTCGTCGACAAATTGCTTTATTAACGGCAGCGTGATCAGGCCGGGACGCTTGACGGCGATACCGTCGGCGATCGTTGCTTCGTACGGGCACTCGACCGGCTCGCCTGCCGCGAGCGACGGGTTGACCGGTGCGACGTTCGACGCCTGCACACCGATGACGCGGACGCCGGGCATAAGCGTTTTGACGGCGATGGCGATGCCGGAGATTATTCCGCCTCCGCCGATCGGAACGACGACGACTGTTGCCTCGGGCAGATCTTCGGCGATCTCGCAGCCGATCGTGCCTTGCCCGGCAATTACCCGTTCGTCGTCGAAGGCATGGACGTAGATGAAGCCATGTTCCTTTTCAAGCTGGCGTGAGTAGTCGACAGCCTCGTCAAACGTTGCACCGTGGAGGATGACCTCGGCACCGAAGCCGCGAGTGGCGATGATCTTGGTAAGCGGTGCGAACTCGGGCACGACGATCGTCGCCTTGATGCCGTTTAGCTTTGCCGCAAGGGCGACGCCCTGTGCGTGATTGCCGGCCGACGCGGTGATGACGCCGCGGGCCTTTTCCGCTTCCGAGAGGTTTGAGATCTTGTTGTAAGCACCGCGGATCTTGAACGAACCGGCCCGCTGCAGGCACTCTGCCTTCAAATACGCCCTGGCACCGATCTGTGCGGACAGTTTTTCGTCGGCGACCATCGGCGTCGGGTTGATGATCCCATGCAAAACGGCCCGGGCAGCTTGGATGTCGGAAAGTGTGACGCTCATTGTTGGGGAATTATAGTTTAGTTGGTTGGGAAAAGGAAAAACCGAAGGTCGGCCTGTACGAGTTACGCGTGAGGTAGGGGTAACGCGTTTACGCGTGAAAGCGATGATTACCGGCCGTGCGTCCGATCGACCCGGGTGATGTTAGTGTTGCTTCACGCGTAAACGCGTAACTCGTACGGTGACCCGTGGTGGGGCCGCCTGCTGACGGTGTCGCGGCCTCTACTAAGTTTATGCAAAATAGAGTATATTTGCTGTAATTCTAACTGCCCTGGAGGACAAAAATGGAGTTATTCGGATTCGGAGCAGTCTTGCTCGTGTTTCTCGTCATCGCTATGCTGACGGTCGCACTCAAGACGATCAAGATAGTGCCGCAGTCGAGCGTGCTGTTGATCGAGAGGCTGGGGCGATTTCACCGCGTCGCACAGAGCGGACTGAACATCATCATACCGATGATCGACTCGCCGCGAGCGTTTTACTGGACGAACGTCAGGCCCGGAACAACTTCGATCGACCTCCGCGAACAGTTTATCGACCTTCCGCCGCAGCCTGTCATCACGCGGGATAATGTGACGATAAATGTCGATTCGGTCGTTTACTGGCAGATCACCGACCCGATCAAGGCCGTGTACGAGATGAACGATCTTGTCGGCGGACTGGTGCAGTTGACGATCACGGGCATGCGTTCGGTGATGGGTGAAATGGATCTCGACCACACGCTTTCGAATCGCGATCAGATCAATGCGAAGCTCCGGCTCATCCTCGACGAAGCCACAGATAAATGGGGCGTTAAGGTCACACGCGTCGACATCAAGAACGTCAATCCGCCGGAAGATGTTCGGATCACGATGGAAAAACAGATGACCGCCGAACGCAATCGGCGTGCTCTCATCTTGCAGGCCGAAGGTGAAAAGCAGGCAAATATAACTCGTGCCGAAGGCGAAAAGCAGGCCGCGATCACGCGTTCAGAGGGCGACAGGGAATCGGCCATTCTGCAGGCGGACGGTGCCGCACAGGCTCGGTTGAAAGCGGCGGGTGCCGATGCACAAGCGATCGCACAGATCTCGCAGGCGGTCGGAAACCCCGAACAGACGACTCAGTATTTGCTGACTTCGCGATACATCGAGTCGTTACGCGATATGACCAAAACGCCGAATTCGAAGGTTATTTTTATGCCGATGGAAACGTCGGCGATGCTGTCGAGCATCGGAGCTATAAAGGAAGTCTTATCCGAGACAGGTGATAAGAGCGAGCAATTGCCTCCGGGCACGACGCGTTCGCCGAGGGAATTGAACAAGTGATCTGGACGAGGAGAACTATTATGAACAAGGTGTTTTTGTTGGTATCGGTATTTGCGATCGGCTTCGGCGTGTTTACCGTGTTCCAGGGCAAATCGGCGAAGCAGGAAGCCGCGTCGGTCGAGCCGCCTGCCAAGTCGATCTACGAATTTCAGATGAAGGACATCGACGGCCGGGACGTAAAGCTTTCGAAATACAAGGGAAATGTTCTGTTGGTCGTGAACACCGCCAGCAAATGCGGCTACACGCCGCAGTACGAAGGCCTGCAATCGATCTACTCGAAATACCATGAGAAGGGTTTCGAGATACTTGGCTTTCCCGCCAACAACTTCGGCGGTCAGGAACCGGGCAGCGAGGCCGAGATCAAGGAGTTCTGCACGCTGAAATACAAGGTGACGTTCCCGATGTTCGCCAAGATCTCGGTCAAGGGCGAAGACCAGCATCCGCTCTACTCGTACCTCACCAGCAAGGAAACCGACCCGGCTTTTGCCGGCGACATTACCTGGAACTTTAACAAATTCCTGATCGACAAGAACGGCAAGATCCTCGCCCGCTTCAGCTCGAAGGACACGCCCGAAAGCGAAGCTGTGACCAGTGCGATCGAAGCGGCGTTGGCGGCGAAGTAGATATCTTTCATGTTCTTTTTCGTGTGTTTCGTGTATTTCGTGGATACGCTTTTAAGTCTTAACCACGAAGTACACGAAACACACGAAAAAAAGCACAAAGCTAGTCAGTGGTATCGCTGAATCGATCTGTACCCAAGGGAAAGGTTTTTAGTTTTGAGTAGACCGAGCCTGTCGGGTGGAGTTCGCTTTCGTATAGTGCGATCTCGCGGACTTCCCATTCGACGGGCTCGATCTGTATTTTGGCGTGCTCGGAGATCAGGGCATCAATTCCTCGTTCGTCGCGGATGCGTGCGAGAGTGAGGTGTGGTTTGAATGCTCGTTTTTCTCTCGGGACACTAACGCGTTCGCAGGCAGATTCGAGTATTTCGTTTATCGCCGGTAGTGAGTCCGTGTCTTCGTCCACAGTTATCGAGAGAACTCTCTTTCCGAATGCCGAAGGCGTCGAAAGGCCAATTCGAAACTGCGGGATCTTTTCGAACGCTGCAGCCAAGTGTGACGACAGCGATTCGATCTGCTCGTCTTCGGCATCGCCGACGAATTTGAGCGTGATGTGCAGATTCTCCGGCTTCGCCCAGCTCACTCTGACGTCGGGAAATTCCTTTCTGAACCTCGAGATACGCTCCGCAGCGACGGCTTTGACATCATCCGAAATGTCGACGGCGAAAAAGATTCGTTTCATTTAACGGCGGTTCAGGTCTTCGGTATACAGCTCCCGATATACGCGGTAGTTGTTCATCACCTTGAACACGTAAGCCTTGCTTTCGGCAAATCCGACCTCGGCCGCGAAGATGCCTGCGTCCTTCGGTTTCGTTCGATTCAGCCAGCGTGCCGCGTTGTCTTCGCCGCCGTTGTAGCTCGCGGCGATCGCTTCGTAAAGGCCGCTGAACTGGTTTTTGAGATCGCCGATGTATGCCGAACCGATCGCAATGTTCGTTCCGGGACGATAAAGGTCGTCCGGATGCAGGGTTGGATATCCGGCAGTCTTGTTGTATTTCATAGCCGTGTCGAACACGAGCTGCAGCAAACCGCGGGCACCGGCGGGCGACTTGGCGTTCGCACGAAAACTGCTTTCCTGTTTCATGATCGCAAGCACGAAACGGGGATCGATCTTGAATTTCCGAGCCGACTGCAAAAGCTCGGTGCGGTAAGTGGCGGGATAATCAGAATAAGACTTTGACGCGAAAGTCGACGCGGTCGTCTTGATACCGATCGCCATCTTCTTGTCTTCGGCAAGGCCGCCGTAGTACGTTCCGTCATTGATCGAATTATACGCGGCTGCGGCAGCCGACTTGTTTCCCGCTTTTTCCAGTGCGAACGCTTTCAGGTATTTAACTTCATCGCTGCCGGCCATCGCTCCGGCAAAGCTCTTGCCGCTGAGAAGCGAATCGGCGGCGTCGGACGCAGCCTGCCAATGCTCGCGGTAGACCTCCATCCGCAGGCGTGCATGCAGTGCGTTCACTTCGGCGGGCTTGCCCGCAAAGCGGATGGCGGTCCGGTCGATCCATTTATTGGCGTCGTCGTATTTGCCGGCTTCGCGATAGGCGTCGATCGTGTTGAGGTGGGCCGACTCGATCCGCTCGCCTTCGGGGAACATGGTGATGTACTGTTCGTAGACCTTTGCCGCTTCGATATTCTTGCCGAGGCGTACCAGCGAAGCACCTTTAAATGCGAGGCCTTCGCGGCCGTCCTTTGTGTTGAGGTAATTCGCCAGCAGCTTATCGAACCAATCGACCGCTTTTGCGTATTCCTTTTCCCACATGTACGAACGTGCCGTGCCGAACAGAGCTTTCGGCATGCCGGCGTCGTCCGGGTAATTATCAAAAACCTTCTGCCAGTGCTCGCGAGCCTGCGGGAACATGCGGTTGGACGAATAGGATTCGGCCCGTGCGAGATGCACAGCGGCCGGCAGCGTCTGCAGCTTTCCGGATGAATCACGGCTCGTCGTGTCGTCGCTCATCGCCCGTCGCAAAGCCGCGTCCGACTGCTGGGCAGCGACAAATGAATTCAAAAAAACGACCGCAACGGCAGTAAGTAGAAAAGTTTTCATATTGGTAATGCTGGAAAGAAACGAGTGCTTCTAATAGCTTACCGCATTTGTTAGACGAAGATAAATCGAGAATGGTTGCGGCTCTCAAACTCCCCTCCTTTCAGAGGATGGGTGGCACCGGCTTTGCGGTGACGGGGTGGTGGGAGAGTCTAAGGAGAAGGCCGTTCACGATTTCTCAGAACAAATCACCCCGTCCGCCGAAGCGGCGTCCACCCCTCCTTTACCAAGGAGGGGAGTTTACGAGGAGGGCACTGAAACATTTACAACTCGGCGTGGTAATATTTCCTTTTGTTTTAGCCTCAGATTTGGAGTCAATATAAATGAAGATCGCGCTCAATGGTGCAACGACAATGCACGCTGACCTCATGACGGACATCAAGGCAGCATCGGCAGCGGGTTTCGACCTTTTGGAGATCTGGTCGGCCAAGCTTTATACATTCTTGGAAAGCCACACGCCGGCCGACCTCAAGTTATTGCTCGCCGAGCACAACTTGCAGCCGTATTCGATCAATTCGATCGAGCACGTCACCTTTCGCTCGGCGGAAGATTACGCCGGGGTCAAGGCCGAATGCGAAACGCTTTCAAAGATCGCCGGTGAGATCGGCTGCCAGTATATTGTCGTCGTTCCGGGACTGATGCCCGAAAACGGGACGAAGGAGCAGGTTGTTGAGGAATCGGTTCGTGTCTTGAATGAGCTCGCGGACATATCTGAGCCGTACGGCGTTTCGCTTGCGTTCGAGTTTTTAGGGCAGACAGATTGCTCGGTGCAGACGCTCGACCTGTGCAACGAGATCGTCGAGAAAGTGGACCGGACAAGTATCGGGAATGTTATCGACACGTTTCATTTCTACGCAGGGAACTCGACGTTCGAAGCGATCGACGCGATGAAGCCTGAGAAACTTTTTATTTTTCATATCAACGACGCCGAGGACCTGCCGAAAGAGCAACTCACAGACGCGCATCGTTTGTATCCCGGCACGGGAATTCTGCCGATCCGCGAGATAAAAGAGCACTTCGACAAGATAGGCTATGACCGCATGGTCAGCATCGAGATATTTCGGCCCGAATACTGGAACGAAGACCCGTTCGAGGTCGCACGCAAAGCAAAAGCCGCCACCGAAGAAGTTCTCGGCCTCGGCCAACACGCCGCCGGCGGCGGCTGGTAGACATGCAGGTCGGCACTCGGTATGAGTTACGCGTTTACGCGTTTCAGTAAGAGTTACGCGTTTACGCGTGAGATCGACGGCCATCGGGCCCGATCAATATTCAACGAGAATGCAGCCCACGAGGCTTCACGCGTAAACGCGTAACTCGTACAAATATAAACGCATAGCAATATTTTATAAATGGAAAAAGTAAAGATCGGAATTGTCGGCACGGGCTATATCGGGAACGTGCATGGCCGGATATATTCGCGGGACGAGCGTGCCGAGGTTGCGGCACTTTACGACATCGTGCCTGAACGTGCGGAACGCACAGCACGTATGATCGGCGGGAAGGTTTGTGCTTCACGCGAGGAGTTATTGGAAAACTGCGATGCCGTCCTCGTGACGTCGCCTAACAAGACTCATAAAGAGATCGCTCTAGACGCGATCGCTGCCGGCAAGCACGTTTTCTGCGAAAAGCCGTTCTCCATTGGCATCGCCGACGCGACGGTGTTGAGAGACGCGGCAAACGGCGGCCAAGGAGTTTTCCAGGTCGGCCACAATCGTCGGTACGCGCCGGTGTACGCGACGCTGAAAGAACTGCTTAGAAGCGATTCGGCTCATTCGGCACACATCAAGATGAACCGCGGCGAGTTGAAAAATCCGATCTGGACCGGCGACGTCAATGTAACAGGCGGCTTTCTGTATGAAACGACGATCCATCTTTTTGATATGATGCGTTTCCAGTTCGGCGAGATCGAGGAGCTGGTCGCGTACGGTTCGCAGCACGAATATCCCGAACTCGACGAGTTTTCGATCTTATTCAAATTTAAGAACGGATTTCACTGCACTTTCGCTTCGTCGTCGGATGCGAGCTGGCATTTTCCGTTCGAACGGATCGAGGTCTTTTGTCACCACCGCACGATCGTAACGGAAGAGATGGAACGTCTGCTGGATTCACGCGGAATGGACGCGAACTTTGAAACGCACACCTGGCACATGACCGAAAAAGAAGAACGTTGGGGTTATGTTCAGGAAGATAAAGCGTTTATAGACGCCATCCTGAACGGCACTATGCCGCCGGTAACGGCGGACGACGGCTACAGATCAGTCGAGCTCGTCGAGTCGGTTTACTCCGCGATTCGCAGCGGCGAACGCGTCAGATTTTAGATTTCCGAACTTTTCCGTAGTATTATGCGTTAACCACGGCATGAATGTCGCCGTCGCTACCCATATGAACAAGTGCCAGAATTGCGGACAGATCAACACCGCCGAAAGCCAGTTTTGCCGTTTCTGCGGCACGAAGTTCATGCAGCAGTACCCGCAGCAGCAGCAACCAAGGCAGTTTGCTCAGCCGCAGGAGTTCGAATACAGACAGCCGCAGCCTTATTCGTGGAAAACGGACGAGTTTCGCACAAAATCCGACCCACGCAGGACGTCGGGAGTCGACGAGCCGCTGACGCAGCAGCACATTCAATTTCCGGCACAGTCAGCGTTTCAGGCCGCGCCGCTTGCGAGCCGCGGCCCGCAGTTCTTGGATCCGAACTATCGGTGTCCGAACTGCATGAGCCAATTTCTGCCGAAAACGGAACGCCGCATTTCGACCGCCGGCTGGATCGTTTTCGCTGTACTGTTGGTTACGTTTTTTCCGTTGTTCTGGGTGGGACTACTGATCAAGGAAGACGTGCAGACATGCCCGTCCTGCAATTCGCAGATCGGCAAATAATCTGAGCTCAGCGGTAGTAGTAGCCTTTCGGATGTTCGATCTTTACTTCCGGGTTGGTACTGAGGACCTCGACCTTGTGGTATCCGCGGTTCATGTGCGTGGAAAGGTACGAGAGCAGAAATTGCCGGTTCAGCAAAATAGACAATTCCTTAAAAAAGGGCAAAAAGCTGATCGGGGCTCCCGATCCCTGAAAGAATGCACGTCCGCCGGTCTCATCCGAAAGTTTCTGCAGCGAGCCCTGCCCGTTCGAGATAAGCCGTGAATTAGCATTCTCGGTCAACACCGTCGGTGAATATACCGAAAATACAGCCACGCTTCGCCGCTGTGCCCGGAGTATCGCTCGTTCGAGATCGAGGCTCTGTCCCGGCGTGGTGTCGATCCCCGACGAAACGTCAACGCCGTCGGAAACAAGCAAGACGGCGCGCCGTCCCGCGGGCAAAGCGTCGAAGCGGTCCAGCGAGTCGATCAAGCCGTCATAAGGGCTTCGCGGCGACGCCGACGTATTCGAAAACACTATCCGGAGCGAATCGGCCGCCTTTGCCAGATCGTCGGTGAACCGTTGTCTGACCTGTAGTGTCCCGCCGCGAACGTACGCGACCATTACGCGCGAGCCTCTCGGCAGCGAGCGGATAAAATTCTTCACGTCCTTGATCTGAAGATTAAAATCCGACGAAAGGTCGTCCTGGATGAGGACCGCGAGCGACAGCGGTGCGTCGGTGACGCTGCGGATCGATAGGATGGTTTGTTCCTCTTTGTCTTCGCGAACGATCAGGCGGTCGGCCTGAACATATTCCTCCGCCTGGCCCTCACGCATTTCCTTTTTCGTATAGATCGATATCGGTATCGATACCGTCCTGACCTGCTGGCGGCCGCGTTCGGTCGGCGACTGCGCTGAAATATGCTGAGCCGCGAACGACGTCGCGGCAAGCGTCAAGACGAGTGACAAAAGAGCGGGTTTTTTCATATCCGTGGATTTTGGCAAACTTCGCCTTCGAAATAATATATCAGTGTATGGGCAAATATTACGTTTGTGATGCGTGAAGTTTGAATTAAGTTTGCACGGCACGTAAAGTAAGGCTTTAAGAATGAGCGATTTGGTGAAACGATACGACATACCGCCCGAGCTTGAGCGACGCGGAAAGCGGTTGAAGATCGCGGCGTGGACCGCTCCGCCTGTGCTGACGATGACGCCGGCGGTTGTGTTCGTCTTTCTCGGCTTGCTCGCGAGCGGTACTGCACTGATGCCGCTGACAGTGTTTCTCGGAATTCTGCTCACAGTGCTGGGGTTTGCGACCGGGCTCGTCCTTTCCGGCGTTTTTGCGTACAGGCACAGTAAGTGGACCGCGGAAATGCGTGAACGCATTGCCGCATACGGCATCAAGGCCGAAGAGCTGCGGTGGTTTCGTAACGAAATTCGCTCGAGCGAAAAACGAGCGCTAAAAGCGGTCGAGGATTCAGACGAACTGCTCGCCGACGCCTATCGCGATACGCTGGCATCGCGGCTGACGGCGACGCGGATAATTCGCTCGTCGAAACAGGAACTCCAGGCGTCGAGACGACGTCAGCAGAAGCTCAAACAATTCAAATCGGAGAATTCCAAAACGTTTCGCGAAGAGATCGAAAAGGACATCGAGAACATCTCGCATATACACACCGAAGCGAGGGAAATGCTTTCCGAGGCCGAGTCGCGGCTGCAAATGATCGAGGCCGCGGCCTCGCGAGGATCGAGCCTGGAAGAAAACCGGGTGGCACTGGAAAAACTCGCACTTCGTTCGTCGGAACTGCCGCTTGCATTGAATGAAGCACTTCGCACCGAGGAGATCCGCAAATCCGTCGAGCAGGAGCTGCTCGAGTCTGCCTCAAACGAGATCGACCCCGACGGTATGTTACCGTCAGGGCCGAAAGAGTAGTTGGCGAAAGGGAACCGCGAAGCCGTTCGGAAGCTTGAATTGAACCTGTATGATCAGGTGGGAAGCTTTCTGTTCCGAGGAACATCAGAGCCGATTTCTATGGCAAATCTTTAGTAAAAGATTGCACCGAAGCCGGCATTAGCCTCCCTTAATTCAAGTGTTGGCTCAATTGATAATGCATCCGGGGACATGCTTCGCAGAAGCGATCCTTCGCCTAGTTTCAGATTCTAACACACTGAATGCGGTTGCAAGTAAAGTAGTGATATTCCCGCGTTGAATCGACATACTTCGCGGTCGTGATTCAGGAGTAGTGAAATAAAAAACCGCGACTCAGTTTCCGCGGTTTTGATGCTATTGTTCCGTGTCGAGTTCCTGCGGCGGAATGTCTTTGTGCTTTAGTACACGGTCCAGCATCTCGGAACACTCGGCACTTCGCGAGGCCAACTGCGTATCGCTCTGACGCTGCTGAGATTTCAATTGATGAAATTCGTCCGCGATGTGCAGTGCGGCAAGTATGGCGACCTTTAGCGAATCGACCGTGAACGTGCCCGACGATATCTCGCGCATCTTGCGGTCGACGTATTCGGCCAGGTCCATGATGTATTCGTTATCGCCGTCCGAGCGTATGCTGTAGGTCTGATTATAGATCTCGACCCGCACGCTTTGTTCGGCAGTTTCGGCCTTTCCTTTTCCCGTGATCATTTGAGTTTATCTCCCGACGGCCTCGGCCACCTCGGCGTCGATTATCGTCATCGCGTCGAGCATCGCTTCGACTTTCAACTGGATGGCGTCGCGTTCCGAGAGAAGGCTTTCGACCTTTTCGGCGAGTCGCTGCCGCTCGGTTTCGAGACCGTGGGCATCTCGGCGCAGAGTTGAAACTTCACGCTCCATCTTCTCTTTTTCTTCACGCATTTTCTTAGCGAATTCGATCGTTAGATAGATCTTGTCCTCTAAATGCGAGAATTTCTCCATTCCGGTCAAGCCGTTCATCGGTTGATCTCCAGTATAATTGCGTTCGAAAATATTTGTGAACAAGATTATGTTAACTTTCCTTTAAAACTTCAAGTTTTTGATGAGTATTTTTTAGAACCGAGGACGTATTCCTAAAGTCGTTTCGAGAAACCGCAGGATGCGCTCGTGAGCGTCGTTTACTTCGTCCTCGATAAGGGTACGTTCGTCGCTGCGGTACTCGAGTCCGACCGTGACCGACCGTTGATCATCGCCCAGGCCCTTGCCTTCGTAAAGATCGACAAAGATCACGTTTCGGCACAATTCTATGCCCGACTCCACTATCGCCTTGCGGATCATCGCGAACGAAACACTGCGATCCACCAGGAACGAAACATCGCGTGTGACACCAGGATACTTAGATAACGGCGTGTAAACCACGGGTGAAACCGGTGCTTCGAACGCCGCCTGTAGATCGATCTCCGCAACATATACAGGCTGTTTAAATTTATAATCGGACGAGATTTCCTCGTTCAGCCTGCCGATATAACCGATATTTGTTTCGCCGATCGAAACGACCGCGGATTGTCCTCGTTTAAGATGAGCCGCATCCGCCGGTGCGTACGAAACTCCGGCGACACCGACAGCCGCAATAACCGACTCGACGGCACCTTTCACATCGTAAAAATCGAGTTCACGTGCCGGAAGCCCGCGGCCTTCGTTCATTTCGCCGCCCGTGATAATCAGTGCGATAGCTTCGCGTTCGGCCGGCAGCCCATCTTCGGAACGATTTGCGGCGAAGACCTTGCCGATCTCGAAAAGCTTTATATTGCGACGCTGTTGATTTAGATTCAGCCGCAGAGCCGAAATTAGCCCTGGCAGGAGCGTCGGACGCATCCGGACCGCACCCTCGATGACCGAGTCGCGAAGCGTGACATACCTGTTGTCCGAATCGCCAAGGGCCAAGCCGGGCACTGGAGCGATCGTCGTGTCCCACTTTTCATCGATGAAGCTGTAGGTTATCGCCTCGTCATACCCGATGTCGGTCAACGCCTGACGGAGCACTCGCTTCTTCGTTTCGGAAGGTTGATATTCACCCGCCGAAAAAGCCGGCGGCAGCTCTTCTCGGATGTTCTCGTAGCCGGAGTGCCGTGCGATCTCTTCGACGAGATCTTCTTCATTAGCGATATCGTGCCGCCAGGACGGAGCGGTGTACTGGTCGACGCTCTCTCGTTTAATACCGAGCGCGGCGAGTATTCGCTCACACTCGGCATCAGCGACTTCGAGGCCCGTGAGACGTTTGACGGCCGCGGCAATGTCCGGCGAAGTTACTTCGACCAGTGAGGCGGGCGACGGATAGACATCTACGAATTGTGCCTCCTCGCCGCCGGCAAGCTCAGCGATCAGATCGGCGGCACGTTGAGATGCAGCTTTAACATTCTCAATGTCGACACCTCGCTCAAAACGGTAACTCGCTTCGGTCGCAAGGTTAAGTTTACGCGACGTGTGCCGGATATTGCCGCGGTCGAAACACGCGACTTCAAGTAAAACGTTAACCGTAGATTCGATGATGCTCGAATCGAGTCCGCCCATTATCCCCGCGACCGCAACAGGTCTTTCGGCGTCGCAGATCGCCAGCATCGATTCGTCGAGTTTCCTTTCGACATCGTCGAGTGTCGTGATGATCTCGCCGTTCTTCGCGCGTCGAACGACGATCCGGTTTTCCGTAAGTTTATCCAGGTCGAACGCATGCATCGGCTGCCCGAGCTCGAGCATTACGTAGTTGGTGATATCGGCAACGTTGTTGATCGAACGCTCGCCGAGAGCTTCGAGGCGTTTGACCAGCCAGTCCGGGGACGGACCGATCTTTACGTTCCGTATCACTCGGGCGGTGAACCGCGTGCAAAGATCAGTGTCATCGATCTTCACAACATCGGCCGCGAGCAGCGCGGGAATGGGAACGTCCGGGAATTCGGAGGTGGGTTCCGGTACGCGACGCTTCAATTTCGCATCGGTGATCGCGCCGACCTCTCGTGCGACACCTAGGTGCGAGAGGCAGTCCGGCCGGTTCGACGTCAAGTCTATGTCGAAAACCCGGTCGTCGCCGAAAGTATGAATGCCCTCGACCGCCAATCCCACGCGGGTCAAACTTTTAGCTAGTTCGTCGGCAGACAGAGAGAGGTCGACAAGTTCTGTGAGCCATGTATAACTGATGTTCATAAAAACGAAAGTTTTAGACGCTATTTGGCATCTTTGACATATCTGACTCAAGTGCCTCGGCACCTAAAGCGATACGGGCCGCCATTTGGCGGAACAGGCTCGAATGGATAGGGAACAGCGAATACCAGTAAAGAACGCCCAAAAAACCCTTTGGTTCGAAGATCGCGATCTGCACGAGTTGTGTAATGTCGCCCTTTGGTACGGCTTCGAACATTAGCCATGCCTTGCCGGGAACTTTCATCTCTGCACGGAGCAGCACCATTTTGTCCTTCACAAGATCTTCCACACGCCAGAAATCTAAGGCGTCGCCGATTCTCAGGTCGCTCGCGTTTCGGCGCCCGCGCTTCAACCCCGGACCGCCGACAAGGTTATCGAGCAGCCCTCGCACCTTCCACGCCCAGCCCCAGGCGAGCCATCCTTTGTCGCCGCCGATGCTCGTGAAACTGCGAAATACCGAATGCGGAGAAGCCTTGGCATCGACGGCACGTATTTCCTTAAAAAGGCCGTCTTTGTCGGTGAATTTATAAGTCCCGCCATCTCCGAGCGAATCGGTCCACCTCGTTTCCGTCGCGTTCTCAGCCGTCTTTCTTATCGCAATCTCGACCGCTTCGCGATAGTTCATAGGTTCAATGCGGGGGAAATGTTTTTTTGCCTTCGACGTGTCGGCGGTGACCGGATCGAGAATGCCTTCAACGAGCGGGACGGCGAGTGCATTCGGAACCGGCGTTATCAGTCCAACCCACAGGCCAGAAAGCAACGGCGTGAGCACGGGAACGGGTATGATCCAACGCTTGAGACCTCGAACCTCCGCAAACGATTCCATCATTCCCCGAAACGACAGTACGTCCGACCCGATCTCGACGACCCCGAGCGGTTCCTTATCCAGTGCCGCTATCAGATATTGAATAACGTTTCTAACGGCAATCGATTGGACGTTATTGCGCACCCACCGCGGAACGATCATGATCGGCAAGCGTTCGGTCAGATAGCGAACCATCTCGAACGATGCCGACCCGGAACCGATTATCGGCCCCGCACGAAACTCCGTCACGTTGCCGTTCTCGGCCAGGATCTCGCCCACGCGCTCACGGCTTTTGAGATGCGTTGACGGTGAATCTCCTTTCGGCTGCAGTCCACCCAGATAGATGACCTTTTGCATGCCGGCGGCTGCCGCAGCGAAATTTTCGGCAAATTTCGTTTCCTTATCGGCGAAATCGCCGCCAGAGTACATCGCATGTACGAGGAAGTACGCCGCGTCCATTCCTGCACAGGCTCTTTCCACACTCCCACGGTCTGCGAGGTCGCCTTCCGCCACCTCGACTGCATCGACCCAAGGTTTGTCTTTTATCCGGGCGGGGTCACGGACGAACGCTCGGACACTGTGGCCGGCTTTCAGGAGGCCGGGGATGAGACGTCCGCCGATATATCCTGTCGCACCGGTAACGAGAATATTCATCTTTCTCAGCGAAATTGCTCCAGAAAACGAACGTCGTTATCGAACATCAGTCTGATATCGTCAAGCGAGTACATCAATGCCGCCATGCGTTCGAGGCCGAAGCCGAATGCGAAGCCGGAGTAGATTTGCGGGTCGACGCCGACGGCTTTGAGGACATTCGGATGCACCATTCCGGAGCCGCCGAGCTCGATCCAGCCGGAGCCTTTGCACGGGCGGCAGCGTTCGCCTTCGAACGTTCCTGTTCCTCCGCACTTGAAACACGAGAAATCGAATTCCGCCGACGGCTCGGTGAAAGGGAAGTACGACGGGCGAAACCGGGTAACCGTATCTTCGCCGAAAAGGCGTTTGAGCCACTCGGTCACGGTGCCTTTCAGATGCGCCATCGTTATGCCTTTGTCGACGCACAGGCCCTCGATCTGGTGAAACATCGGGACATGCGTCATGTCGGGCGTGTCGCGGCGGAACACCTTACCGGGAGCGATAATGCGGATCGGCACACCGCGGCGTTCCATCGCACGTATCTGAACAGTCGAAGTCTGCGACCGCAGAGCGAATCCGTCCGTCGTGTAGAACGTGTCCTGCGACTCGCGGGCCGGATGTCCTTCGGGAATGTTCAACGCGTCGAAGTTGTAATAATCGGTCTCGATCTCGCGGTCGTCCTCGATCGCGTAACCCATCGACACGAAAATGTCCTCGATCCGCTGACGAAGTATCGTGAGCGGATGCAGATGCCCGACTCTCGGACGCCGGCCCGGCAGCGTCACGTCGAGTCGTTCGCGTTCGATCTTTGCGTCGCTGATGAACGTTTTGAGCACGCCTTCCGATGTTTCGATCATCGAGACTATTTCTTTTTCGACCGATTGGACGAGCTGTCCGAACGAGCTCCGCTCTTCGGGTGCGACCCGTCCGACGAGCTTCATCGTGGCGGCGATCGGAGACTTCTTTCCGGTCTGCCGAACTTTGAGGGCGGCAATGCCGCGCAGCAATTCTTCCGCCGATGTCAGTGTCATACCGCTGGCATCCAGATCCGCGAACGGTGCAAACTCCTCGTGGAACGCAGTTCTAACCGCTTCAATTTGTTCTCTCTCTTCGGACATAAACTTTCGGGCGATATCGGACCGGTTAAATAGTAGGCACCGCGAGGCTTAATATTATCAGTAACCGCCCATCTCACAAAACATCGGCCCGACAGGAAGGCCGTTACCATCAAGCAATTCCGCCTCCGCCATTTTTTGCTGTCTCGTAACGCTCTGTTATCATTTAATTACGGATCCTTATAAAACGTTAAGCAATATATTCAATGAAAGCGATCGTTAAAAGCAAAGCGGAAGTCGGACTTTGGCTCGAAGACGTGCCCGAGCCTCAGATCGGCATCAACGACGTGCTGATCAAGATGAAACGCACCGGCATCTGCGGTACCGACGTGCACATCTACAACTGGGACGCATGGGCGCAAAGCACTATTAAGATACCGACGGTCCTGGGCCACGAGCTCGTCGGCGAGATCGTCGAGGTCGGTTCGAACGTAAACGACTTTTACGTCGGCGACATCGTCAGCGTCGAGGGGCATCTGGTTTGCGGACGCTGCAGGAACTGTCTGGCCGGACGGCGATACAAATGTGCCCACACGCTCGGTTTCGGAGTTAACACCGATGGCGGGTTTGCCGAATACATGGCCGTCCCGATGACCAATATCTGGAAGCACGAGCCCGGCATCGATCTCGAAGTCGCCGCGATCTTCGACCCGTTCGGCAACGCGGTTCACACGGCTCTCGCGTTTGAAGTATTCGGCGAGGACGTTCTGATCACCGGTGCCGGACCGATCGGAATTATGGCTGCGGCAGTGGCCAAACACGCGGGAGCACGCCACGTCGTCATCACGGACGTAAATCCCAAACGCCTCGAGCTCGCCGAAAAGATCGGTGTGACGATGGCGGTTGATGTCCGCGATAGATCGATCGCAGATGTTCAGAAGGAACTGGGCATGAAAGAGGGTTTCGACGTCGGGATGGAGATGTCGGGAAATCCGACGGCGTTCCGCGATATGCTCGCGAACATGACGCACGGCGGCAATGTCGCGTTTCTCGGGATCCCGTCCGACGAGTTTGCCATCAACTGGAAGACCGTGATCTTCAACATGCTCACTATCAAGGGCATCTACGGGCGCGAAATGTATGAGACGTGGTATCAAATGAGTGTGCTGCTTGAATCCGGCATCGATATCAGCCCCGTGATCACGCATCGGTTTTCGTATGACGAGTTTGAAAAGGGATTTGAGGTAATGCGCGAGGGGAACAGCGGCAAGGTCATTCTGGATTGGAGCGTAATCTAAATATGTACGGCAGCGTAAAAACACATCTCGAAACGGTGCTCGGCGAGATCAAGGAAGCGGGCCTTTATAAATCAGAACGGGTCATCGAAAGCCCGCAGGAGGCGAACATTACGGTCGCCGGCGGCAAGCACGTTTTGAATATGTGTGCCAACAACTACCTCGGCCTTTCGGATCATCCGGCGATAGTCGAGGCCGCTGGGAAAGGCCTCGAGAAATGGGGATTCGGGCTCTCGTCCGTTCGGTTTATTTGCGGCACACAGACCATCCACAAAGAGCTCGAGAGCCGGCTGAGCGAGTTTCTGGGCACAGAGGACACGATACTTTACACGTCCTGCTTTGACGCAAACGGCGGGCTGTTCGAGACGATCCTTGGTGAGGAAGATGCCGTCATTTCCGACGAACTCAATCACGCCAGTGTTATCGATGGGATCAGGTTGAGCAAAGCCGAGCGGTTTCGTTATAAGAACAGCGACATGGCCGACCTGGAGGCGAAATTGCAGGAAGCCTCGTCGGCGAGAATGAGAATGATCGCGACCGACGGCGTCTTTTCGATGGACGGTTACATCGCGAAGCTGAAGGAGATCTGTGATCTTGCGGATAAATACGACGCGATGGTGATGGTCGATGATTCGCACGCAGTCGGGTTTATGGGCGAGCACGGCCGCGGCACCCATGAACACCACGAAGTGATGGGACGCGTCGACATCCTGACCGGCACTTTGGGCAAGGCACTCGGCGGTGCAAGCGGCGGTTATACGAGCGGCAGGAAAGAAGTAATTGAATTGCTCCGCCAGCGATCGAGGCCTTATTTGTTTTCCAATTCGGTGGCGCCGCCGATCGTCACGGCCGCCATCCACGCGATCGAAATGCTGCAGCAATCGACCGAACTTCGCGACAAGCTGATGGACAACACTAGATATTTCCGCGAAAAACTATCCGCGGTCGGTTTGGAGATCGTTCCGGGCGAACACCCGATCGTCCCGATAATGTTCGGCGACGCGGTGCTGGCGACGCGAATGGCGGAGGCAATGCTGGCAAAGGGAGTTTACGTTATCGCGTTCTCATTCCCCGTCGTCCCGAAAGGGAAGGCCCGCATCCGCACGCAGGTTTCCGCCGCCCATACCCGCGAGGATCTCGACCTTGCCGTGGCGAAATTTGCCGAGGCGAAAGCGGAACTCGGGATCTGATAAACCGGCGCTCGATCGTCAAATGAAAAAGCGTCCCGATACAAATCGGGACGCTTTTTAGTGCTTACCTGTCTGTCGATTATGCCGCCGCCGGCTGCTGCTGCTGTTTGCCGAGAGCTTCCTTCGCCTGGCCGGCTATTACCGCAAACGTTTCGGGCTGCTTAACGGCGAGATCGGCGAGTGCTTTGCGGTCGAGTTCGACGCCCGCGAGTGTCAGGCCGTGCATGAACTGCGAATACTTCATGTCGTTCAGACGGCATGCCGCATTGATACGGACGATCCAAAGCTTGCGAAAATCACGTTTTTTCAGCTTTCGGCCGGTATATGCGAAATTCAGTGCGCGTTCGACAGACTCTTTTGCCGATCGATACAGCTTCGATTTTGTTCCACGATAGCCTTTGGCTAAGGCTAATATTTTTTTGCGTTTCTCTAAACGCTTATTACCACGTTTTGCTCTTGGCATTTGTTCACTCCTTTCAGTCGTTCGGATGCGGATTGCGGAATGCGGAATGCGGATTTACCGATTCAACGTGACCTTAATACCAATCCAAAATCCGAAATCTAAAATCTAAAATCTGTTAATTCCGTCCGTACGGCAGCATCTTCTCGACACGTTTCTGGTCGCCTTCCGACACCATTACGTCTTTGTCGAGGTTGCGTTTACGCTTGCTGGTTTTCTTGGTCAAAATATGACGTGCGTGCGAATGACCACGTTTGAACTTGCCCGTCGCCGTCCGGCGAAAACGCTTGGCCGCACCTTTATGTGTTTTTAACTTTGGCATAACTATTATCTCCTGCTTATCTTCGCGAGCGGGCTAAAACTGAGTGCCCGCTCTTCTTAAAAAATATCGTCTTCGCCCGCGGCTTCCGCTGTAGGCTCGTCCGCCTTTGCTGCTTCGGCCTTCGGCCTTTCGGTCCGCTCGCGTTTCTCGGGAGCCGGCGCCGGAGCTTCCGGTTTCGGCGCCTTTCTCTTTGCTTCCAGGCTCACCTTTTTCGGCACAAAGATGGTGAACATCTGATAGCCTTCCATCTTCGGGTAAATTTCGACGTCGGCGATGTCAACGAGGTCGGCCGTGAGCTTTTTGAGGATCTTTGCGCCCAACTCACGGTGAGTCATCTCGCGGCCGCGGAACGCGATCGCCGCTCGTACCTTATCGCCTTCACCCAGCCATTGGCGGGCATGTTCCATTCGGTAATCGTAATCGTGATCGTCGGTTCCCGGACGGAACTTGATCTCTTTGACCTGGACCGTGACCTGTTTTTTCTTCGCTTCGTGAGCTTTTTTCTTCTGCTCGTAAAGGAATTTACCGTAATCGATTATCTTGGCAACGGGCGGCTGCGCGTTCGGCGCGATCTCGACGAGGTCTAAACCACGCCTGCGCGCTTCGGCGATCGCGTCGCGCGTGTCCATTACGCCGAGTGCCTCGCCTTCTTCAGTTACGACGCGGACCGACGGAACTCTTATTCTCTCGTTAGTCCGGTGCTGCGGTTCACGAATACGCGGCTTGTATCTATTTCCACCAAATCTTCTAGCGATATGCGCCTCCTAGGTTTATTAACGATCTTAAAGCGACCGCGACAGCTTTTGCTGCGTGATCATCTCCTTGAACTCTGCCAGAGACATCGCACCGACGTCTCCCTGTTTTCTCTCGCGCACGGCGACCGTGTTTTCTTCGAGTTCCTTGTCACCTAGCACAAGCATGTAAGGAACCTTCTGCATTTGAGCGTCGCGAATTTTTGCGCCGATCTTATCGGATTTTGTATTCGCCTCTACCCTGAAACCGGCCGATCGCAATTCGGCCGCGACGGTCTCGGCGTACTCGTTGATGCGGTCCGTGATCGGTAAAACCGTGACCTGCACCGGGGCGAGCCACAACGGGAACGCACCCGCGTAATGCTCGATCAAAACGCCGAAAAATCTTTCGATCGAACCGAACAGAGCACGGTGGATCATGATCGGCTGATGCTTTAAATTATCGTCGCCCGTGTATTCGAGCTCGAAGCGTGCGGGCAAATTGAAATCGAGCTGAATGGTTCCGAGCTGCCAGATACGGCCGATCGCATCCTCGATCTTGATATCTATCTTGGGGCCGTAAAACGCTGCTTCGCCTTCGATGCGCTCGTAGGAGATGTTTCGTTCCTTCAAAGCGCTCGCAAGCTGTTCCTCGGCGCTCGCCCAATCTTCGTCGGCTCCGAGATAGCCTTTGTTCTCCGCACCGCCGCGTACCGACAACTCGAATTTCACCTTATCGAAACCGTAGATCTCAAAAACCTTTATCGCAAAGTCGAGACAATCGGCGACCTCGGCGTGAACCTGATCGGGGCGGACAAACAGATGAGCGTCATCGACCGTAAATCCGCGTACGCGCATCAGGCCGTGCAGGGTTCCGGAAAGCTCCGCACGATAGACCGTGCCCATTTCCGAATACCGCTGCGGGAGGTCGCGATAGCTTCGAGGGCTCGACTGGTAAATGCCGATATGGAACGGACAGTTCATCGGCTTGAGCCGATATTCTTCGTCCTCGATGCTCGTCGGAGCATACATCGAATCGGAATAATTGCCCTCGTGCCCGCTGGTTACCCAAAGCTGTCGCTTTGCGATATGCGGTGTGTATACAAAACTGTAATTGCGTTTCTCGAGCTCCTCTCTGAGCAGGCGTTCCATCTCCATTCGGACTATACCGCCTTTCGGATGCCAGAGGATCAAACCGGCGCCGAAGTTGTCGGAGATCGAAAACAGATCGAGCTCGCGGCCGAGACGGCGATGATCGCGTTTCTCGGCTTCTTCACGCTGTTTGAGCCATGCGTCGAGTTCTTCCTGTTTGGCGAATGCGGTTCCGTAGATCCGCTGCATCTGCTGATTTTCGGCGTCGCCTTTCCAATACGCGCCGGCGATCGCCAGAAGCTTGAACGCCTGAAGTTTTCCCGTATGCGGCACGTGCGGCCCGAGACAGAAGTCGATGAACTGCGAGCTGTCGATGTAATAAACGCTCGCGCTGTCGGTGACCTTTTCGTCGATCAACTCTCGCTTGAGCGGCTCGTCCCGCTCGGCGAAGATGTCGAGTATCTTCGCTTTTTCGATCTCTTCGCGGCGGTAGACAAGGTTCTGCTTTGCCATCGCTTTCATCTTTTTCTCGATGACCGGCAGGTCGGCTTCTGTAAGCTGACGCGGAGCGATCACGTCGTAAAAATATCCGTAGCGAGGATCGTCCATCAACGCCGGGCCAATGCCAAGCTTGGTTCCGGGGAACAGTTCGAGCACCGCGGCCGCAAGAAGATGGGCTGTCGAATGGCGAATTACTTCGAGGCCGTCGCGAGTGTCGGAAAGGATGGGTTCGATCGAAAGAACCTGATCCGTCTGCGACAGTTCCTTGTTCAGATCGACTTCCTCACCGTTCACCTTGGCGGCAAGCGATTTCTTAAGGACGTCCCGATCAAATGCCTTGATAGCATCCGCCACGCTCGCGGGCGCGGGAATGGACCGCTGACTATCGCCGTATTTTAAGTTTAATTCGCCCATATATTTGTTAATCGTCTGAAGTACGAGTTACGCCTTTAGGCGTGATCAACTCGCCCGACAAAGCTTTCAGTGCCTTCCTCGCAACGTAAATCACGCGTAAACGCGTCACTCGTACGAATCGCGTAACTCGTACGAAACGCGAAGCTCTTGCGAGTGCGTCACTCTTACCGACTAAATCAACGATTAACAACTATCCACTACTACTTAACTAGATTTGATTCGATAAGAGCGACCTTGCTTGTAAGAGTTACGCCCTTCGGCATCATCTTACTTTCACGCCATTAGAAGCGTGTCGTAGTAGTTATAAAAACAGCAAAGTTCTTCGTAAGCATCGTTATCGAAAAAGTGAAAATGGTAGTCTCTAGCAGACTTGAACTGCTGACCCCTACCGTGTCAAGGTAGTGCTCTACCACTGAGCTAAGAGACTATACCGGGCTTTCCGCCTCACAAAAAGCGAACCTAAAGAATGCCAAACACCACTTAGAGTGTCAAGTGCGACACCGACCTGCTGATATTACTGCTGCTGCAAAGCCTTTCCCGCCCCACTCTCGATGACCTTCCAGATCTGATTTTGAGTCACGAAAATCGGCTTGTCGATTATTCGAAGCCTGAGCAATTTCTGCCCTTCATCGTACGTCATCTGTACCTTGACGCCGAGAGGTCCCGCAACTTCAACGTCGTCGCCCGCGGGCACTTTTATTCCGCGTTTACTCAGTCCTTTTCTTATCGTTTCCACGTGTTCGCGTGATATCCCGCTGAATTCTTTTTGATCTGCCATATGAGTTCCATTCTAACACGCCGACACCCGGATGGTCCTCCGGGATCTGCCGGCGTTGTTGTCATCTAGCAAAGTCCGTTTTTGTATTGCTTTGATACATTGCCGGCCGCCCGACGTGGGTTTTCGCATCGTAAACTAGCAAAAACGCTTATATTTAATAATTTGGCACCAAGTTTGCATTCTCGTGATCTGTCCAACGCTCTGAAGGTTGGAACGCCGGAAAGGAAAAGATCCCCTTTCGGCATTTACCGAAACATTACGAAAAAGGGGAAAAGAAGATGATTTCAATTATTGTGTTCCTTATTTTGGGATTTGTCGCAGGGTACCTTGCTAAGATCATCATGCCCGGCCCGGACGGCGGCGGCACGCTGATCACGATCGTTCTCGGTCTGGTCGGTGCGATCGTGGGCGGCGTCATTGGCAGCCTGTTGGGCTATCCGCTGGCGAATTCGGTCGACAACCTTAGCCGCAGCGTTCCGAGCTTTGTATTCTCGATCATCGGAGCGATCGTCGTTCTCGCTCTTTACCGCCTGATCACTGGGCGTCGCGTGACCGCATAGCATTACAAATCAACAATATGAAGAGTGCCGGTGAAAAGTAGCCGGCACTCTCACTTTTTGCAATTGCCGATCGCCGGAAAAAGGCAGTTGCCAAATCGCTGTCACGGTACCTAGCTCGGGCCCATATCATCAAACGGTATCGGTCACGCGACCAGACTGCAAAATCGATGCATTCCGATAGCGACGAGCTTTGCGGTTCGGTTGTCGATATCGAATTTCGGGTTCATTTCGCTGAATTCGATGATTCGCGTGTTCGCCAGGCTGGCGGCGTATTTTACCAGTGTGATGAACTCCCCGGCTCTAAGGCCCAGCGGCGACGGGGCCGAGGTTCCGGGAGCGTCCGCCGAACGAACCGCGTCCATATCGAACCCGAAAAACGTATTCAGCGACTCGCTGTGGCCGATGAAGCTTTGGCGTATCTGTTCCTTGAGCTCGATGTCGACGGCTTCGCGTGAGCGCAGCAGTTCCAGGCTGATCCGATGAACGCCGAGATCGCGCAGGTACTTGTAATAAATCGGCGATGCCAAATGCGACTGATATCCGACCTCGTAAAAATATTTCGGCAAAAGGTGTCCGCCCTCGAGCAAATCGCGATACGGCGTTCCGCTGTTGCGCGGTTTGTCGGCACGGACGTCGAGATGTGAATCAACGTTGACGGCGATCCACCACTCGGGTCCGAAAACGTCGGCCATTGCACGACCGTCCGCGTATGAAATGTCGTTTCCGCCGCCGATGACGATGACACGCTTGCGGTCGCGTAGGAATTTTGCGATGAGCGTGGTGTGGGCGTCGTGAACGTCCTCCAGGCTGCCCTCGATCCGTACGTCGCCGGCGTCGTAGACGCGCTTCTTAATATTAAACGGTGTCAGCCGGTAGAATTGCTCGCGAATAGCGTTAGGCGCTAATGCCGCGCCTTCGCGGCCGCGGTTTCGGCGAATGCCTTCGTCCTGAGGGCAGCCGAGGATGACGATTTCGGCGGCGGCGTAATGGTCGGCGCCTCGGCTGACACATTCGCCGAGACGCGGATCGTTGACGTCGCCGCGGCTGAAAAACACTTCGGGTTTCGGAGGCGTTGTGAGTTCGGAAATTTCGCTCATGAGTTTTGCGCTAATTATTTGCCAAGCTATCGTCGAAGTCAATTAAAGCAATATTGTCGCACGGCCGCGCCTATTCGAGAATCTCAGCGGGCAGCCCAATTATCTAATAATGCATCAATGTGATACGGTTTCTTTGGCATTCTGTTTGCACAAGAGACCTTGAAACCTCTCTCCGACGCAGTTTGCAATTACATATCAATTGGGGGAACTTACTGAAATGAAAAAAGTTATTTTAATGTTTATGATCATGAGCCTGTTCGCGGGCGTTGTGATCATCGCTACGCCGGAACAGGCACAGGCTGCAGCCGTGCAGACATATCTTCGCAAAGTTCGTGGGCGTGACGGCCGCATCCGTTACATTCGTGTCAAAAAACCAAGCTATTATCGTCGCCATCGTAACCGCGTCAACGTCGCGGCAGGTACGGCGGGCGGAGCGATCATCGGCGGCCTTCTCGGTGGCGGAAAAGGTGCACTCATCGGCGCCGGCGTCGGAGCAGGCAGCTCGGCACTTTACACGTACAAATTCAACAAGAAAAAACGACGTTACGTAAAAGTCCGCCGCCGTTACTAATCGGCGGTCTGGATAAAAAGATCAAAAGGGACGGTCTCGGCCGTCCTTTTTTCGTTTTAGTATCCGCGGCTGCCACCCCTCCTTTCAAAGGAGGGGTGGCAGCCGTTTTGGGCTGACGGGGTGGTTCTCGTGATATTAGAAACGAGACAATTTCGAGTCTTATGGAACCAACTACCCCGTCCGCGAAACGCGTCCACCCCTCCTTTGCAAGGAGAGGAGCCTGGATAAATCAGATCATTGGTAATTTAACCTCATTCTTTGCCGCGAATTCGATAGCTTCTTCGTAACCGGCGTCGGCGTGGCGAATTATTCCCATTCCGGGGTCCGTGGTAAGAACTCGTTCGATCCGTTTTGCGGCTTCGGGGGTGCCGTCGGCTACTATTACCTGGCCGGCGTGGAGGGAAAAGCCGATGCCGACGCCGCCGCCTTGGTGGACGGAGACCCATGTGGCGCCGCCGACGGCGTTGATCATGGCGTTTAGGTAGACCCAGTCGGCGATGGCGTCGGAGCCGTCCTTCATGGCTTCGGTCTCGCGGTTGGGCGAGGCGACCGAGCCGCAGTCGAGGTGGTCGCGGCCGATGACGATCGGGGCTTTTAGCTCGCCGCTGGCGACCATTTCGTTTAGTTTGAGTCCTGCCTTTGCACGTTCGCCGTAGCCGAGCCAGCAGATGCGCGCCGGCAGGCCCTGAAACTCGACCTGCTCCTGAGCCATCGCCAGCCAGCGGGAAAGGTGATCGTTTTCCGGGAAGAGGTTCATTATCGCCTCGTCGGTCTTGTAAATGTCCTCGCTATCGCCGGAGAGTGCGACCCAGCGGAACGGGCCTTTGCCTTCGCAAAAAAGCGGGCGTATGTAAGCGGGCACGAATCCGGGATAATCGAAAGCGTTCGCGACGCCGTTGTCCTTTGCACGCTGGCGCAAGTTGTTGCCGTAATCGAAAACGACGGAGCCGCGTTTTTGGAATTCGAGCATCGCCTCGACGTGACGCGACATCGAGTCCATCGCACGCCGCTCATATTCGGACTGGTCGGCCTTCCGCAGTTCAGCGGCTTCGTCGACAGACAGTCCGACCGGGATATAACCGTAAAGCACATCGTGAGCCGACGTCTGATCGGTGACGACATCGGGAACGATCCCGCGTTCTAGTAGTTTCCAGTGGGTCTCGGCGGCGTTTCCGTGCACGGCGATCGATCTGGCCTCTTTTGAGTCGACCGCGGCATTTACGAGTTCGATCGCGTGGTCCAGGTCTCTTGCCGCAACATCGACTTGCCTCAACTGCAGGCGTCGCTCGATCCGCCACGGATCGACGTCGACCAACAGCCCGACACCGCCATTGAATGTGATCGCCTGCGCTTGAGCTCCGCCCATTTCGCCAAGGCCTGCTGTGAGCACAAATTTGCCCGCAAGCGTTCCCCAGTCGTGCTGACGCGCGAGCGAGCCGAACGTTTCGTACGTGCCCTGCAAAATCCCTTGCGTGCCGATGTAGATCCACGAACCGGCGGTCATCTGGCCGTACATCATCAGCCCATCGCGTTCGTAGTGGTCGAACTGTTCCTGCGTCGCCCAGTGCGGCACGATGTTGGTGTTGGCGATCAAAACACGCGGAGCGTCGGTGTGGCTTTTGAATACGCCGACCGGCTTGCCGGACTGCACGAGCAGCGTCTCGTCTTCGTCCAGTTTGCGAAGAGATTCGAGGATAGCGTCGAAACATTCCCAATTTCGCGCCGCCTTTCCGCGACCGCCGTAGACGATAAGATTTTCGGGGTCGAATGCCACGTCCGGATCGAGGTTGTTCTGCATCATCCGATACGCCGCCTCGATCAGCCAATTCTTACAGGTGAGTTCCGTGCCCGTCGGTGCTTTAACAATTCTGCTCATTTGTTGGTCAAAATTTGGTTTTAATCTACTACGTACCTAAGCTACAATCAGGCGTTTCGATTAGCAAACTTGTCTTTAAATTTGGAGATAAAATGAAAGTATTATTCGCCAATATAATTCTCGCTCTCGTTCTTGTTTCTGCCGTATCGGCCCAAACTGCTGTCGCTGAATCAAAAAAGCCGGTACCGCAGTATGACGCGGAGCTTGCAAAACGACTTGGCGCGGACGAGCGCGGGATGCGAAATTATGTACTTGCGATCCTGAGGACCGGACCGGCGAACATTACCGACAAGGACGTGCGGGCGAAGCTGTTTCAGGGGCACTTCGCGATGATCAATCGGTTGGCGGGCGAGGGAAAGTTGTCGGTCGCGGGGCCGCTCGACGACCCGAAGGGCGAATACCGCGGCATTTACGTATTCAACGTAGCGACCGTCGAAGAGGCGCAGAAGCTGACGGAAACCGACCCTTCGATAAAGGCCGGTATTTTCCGAGTTGAGTTCATCAAATGGTACGCGTCGGCCGGGCTGATGGAAGTGACGAATATCCATGGCCGCGTCCAGCCGCCGAAGCCGTAACTTTATTTCGTCGACACGATCAGGTGCTGAGGTGTCGGCTGCAGCGGAATGTGTTCGTTGTGTGCGAATCCGCCGGCTTCGAACATAGCCGTTAATTCCCGATACGTATAAGCGTCACCTGAAGGCGTGCCCGCCAGCATCACCGCGGAGAACAGAGCCTCGCTCGGGGGCGACACGCGGTCGTCGTTGGGGACGAATTCGAGCGTCAGCAGCTTGCCGTCCGGTTTCAAAGCACCGCTGCATTTTTTGATCACGGAAACGCATGTGTCGAAGTCAAAGTGGTGCAGAAAATTAGTTAACAAAACCACGTCGTAACCCGTCCCGAACTCGACGTCAAATGCACTGCCGGGGATCGTTTTGTACCTGTCAGCTACGCCGAACGCCTCGGCATTCGCCTGCGCTACTTCGAGAACATTTTTCCAATCCACGCCGGTTATTTGTGCGTTTGGGAATTTCTTCGCGATCGTAATTCCGAAAATTCCGTGTCCGGCGGCGATGTCGAGAACTTTTAACGGCCGATCAGATTCGTAATCGAGGTGGTCAGCGATCATCTGCGCCGGTTGAGCCATCATCGGCATCATCGCGTGTGCGAACGTGACCCACATCGGGCTTTCCGGGTCGACGGAACCGTCGCCGGTCACGACCGTCCCGCCTTGCTTTACGGCGTCGGTGAATGTGTCGAAACCACGTCTGATGTGCGACGCGGCGATGAAGTCCATCGTCGAACCGATATAAGCGGGTGAGCGCTTGCTAAGGAACGTTGTCGACGAAGGCGTCAGCACGTACGCGTTTTCGTCCTTTGTAAGAAAGCCCAAGACGGTCAACGCGTCGCAGGCGATGCGGACACCGCGCTCAGCGGAATCAGTTGCTGCGCCGATCTCGGCCGCGGTTTTAGCTCCGGCATCGATAGCGGTGAAAAAATCGAGTTCGACCGCCGCTTTCAAGATGGCGGTGTGCTGATATCCGGACATCGTCCGCCAGAACAATTCTGGTGAAATTTCGGGGGCTTGCTGCATGATCCATTCTCCTTTTTTTGCTTGTTTGCGAGCAAATTAGTTCAATACGGGCTGAATTGCAATAGCGGCAGAAGGTTTTGTGCGTGACGGCGATGCGGGACGACCGGCCATTCATGATAAGATTTCAGCTTTGACCGGATGGTCGAATTCCCGTAATACATACCGAACACTAATGAAAGCTGATCTCGTCATCGCCAACGCCGGGCAAATGGTCACTTGCCGAAGCAACGGAAAAGCCGCGCGCGGGGCGGCAATGCGCGATGTCGGTATCATCGAGGACGGAGCCGTCGCGGTACATGGCGATAAGATCGTTGAAGTCGGACGAACCGCAGCGATAATTTCGAAATATCAGGATGCGGACGTGATCGACGCTGCGGGTAAGGTGGTTTGTCCAGGGTTTGTCGACGCTCATACGCACATCGTTTTTGCGGGTGATCGACTGGGGGAATTTGAATTGAAGATCGGCGGTGCGGATTATCTCGAGATCTTGAAGAACGGCGGCGGTATACTTTCCACAGTGGCGAGAACACGCGAGGCGTCGAGATCTGAGCTGAGTGAACAAACTCTCAGACGTCTCGAAAAAATGCTGGCCGCCGGGACGACGACCGCGGAGATCAAATCCGGTTACGGACTGAATACCGAGACGGAATTAAAGATGCTCGCGGTCATCGAGGACGTGGCGGATCGGCAGCCGATCGGGATCGTCCCGACTTTTCTGGCAGCGCATACGATCCCGCCGGAGTTTAAGAACGATCCTGACGGTTACGTCGATCTGATCTGCGACGAAATGCTTTCGGCTGCCTGGGAATGGTATCGCCGATCGAGTTTCTTCGGAAAAGTGCCATTCTTTGCGGACGTGTTTTGCGAAAAGGGAGCGTTTTCGTTGGAACAGTCGCGACGAGTTTTGATAGCGGCGAAGGAGATCGGATTTGCGGTCAAGGCTCACGTCGACGAGTTCACGAACCTTGGCGGGAGCGGTGAGATGATCAAAATGAACGCCGTCTCGATCGATCATCTGGACGCGATCAGCGACGACGAGGTCGCGCAGCTTGCCGGTTCGGAAACGGTGGCCGTTGCGACGCCGGCGGTGAATTTCAATCTCGGCAGTTCGCATTTCGCCGACGCGCGGAAGATCATCGACGCGGGCGCCGCACTCGCGTTATCGACCGATTACAATCCCGGCTCGGCGCCGTGCCCGTCGATGACGATGGCGATGGCGATCGCCTGCCGTTACCAAAAACTGCTTCCCTCGGAGGCGTTCAATGCGTCGACGATCAACGGAGCATTCGCCGTCGGCCTCGGCGATCGGATCGGATCGATCGAGACGGCTAAGCAGGCCGACATCATCATTTTAGACACGCACGATTACCGCGAGGCAGCGTATGAATTCGGAGGCAGCCTTGTGACCGAGGTGTTCAAAGCGGGCCGCAGTGTTTTTCGGAAATAGTTAAATGGACGACATCATCATAAATGGCGAAAGCCTGACGTTCGAACAGGTGATCGCCGTGGCTTACGGAAAGCCGGGCGAGCCGCGCGTCGTTTTGTCCGAGAACGCCAAGGCAAAGGTTTCGCGCTGCGCGGCCGCGGTTCAGACGCTGCTCGACCGGGGCGAGGTCGCGTACGGGATCACCACCGGTTTCGGCGCCTTCAAAGACAAGATAATAAGTGTCGACGAAGCGGCGACGCTGCAGCGAAATATCGTACTCAGCCACGCGGTCGGCGTCGGCGAGGCGTTCGACCGGGCGACCGTGCGTGCAACGATGCTGATCCGTGCGAACACGCTGGCGCGCGGGTTTTCGGGCATTACGGTCGGGACGCTCGAGCTGATCCTTGAATTTATTAATCGCGGCGTTCATCCGGTGATCCCGGAAAAGGGAAGCCTCGGCGCAAGCGGCGATCTCGCCCCGCTCGCTCATTTCGCCTGTGTTTTGATTGGCGAGGGGAAAGCCGAATTTAACGGTGAAGTCTTAAACGGACCGGCTGCGCTCGCGGCCGCCGGGCTTTCGCCGGTGAGCCTCGTTGCAAAAGAAGGCCTCGCGCTGACCAACGGGACGACCGTAATGACGGCTGTCGGGATATTGGAAACGGCTAGATCGATCCGCCTCGCTGACATCGCCGACATTGCGGGCTGCCTCTCGCTGGAGGCGCTCAACGGGACGATGCTTGCGTTCGACCCGCGTATTCACGCATTGCGCCCGCACCCGCGTCAGATCGAGTGTGCGGCGAACTTGCGGTCGATTTTGGAAGGCAGTGAATTCGTGCGCGGCTACGACCGGTCGAATGTTCAGGACGCGTACACGCTCCGCTGCATCCCGCAGGTGCATGGTGCATGCCGCGATGCCGTCGCCTATGCGGAATGGCTGCTGGAGATCGAGCTCAACGCAGTCACTGACAACCCGCTGATATTTGTCGAGGGTTCCGGCGAGGACGAAACGATCGAGGTCATTTCCGGCGGGAACTTTCACGGCGAGCCACTCGCACTCGCGTTCGACTATCTCGCGATCGCGCTTTCCGAGCTGGCGAACATTTCAGAACGGCGAATAATGCGCCTCACTGATGAGGCGTCAAACGCCCATGTGCTTCCGGCCTTTCTAACGGAACATGGCGGGCTTAACAGCGGTTTTATGATCGTGCAGTACACGGCGGCGTCTTTGTGTACGGAGAATAAAATACTCGCGCATCCGGCGAGCGTCGACACGATACCGAGCTCGGCGAATGTCGAGGACCACGTGTCGATGGGTGCGACGGCAGCTTTGAAACTGCGACGGGTGGCCGACAATCTCGAATTGGTGCTCGCCCTCGAACTCTTCTGCGCGGCGCAGGGAATCGATTTCAGAAAAAAGGCGACCGGCGACAAGAAATTGGGGGCCGGAACACAGCCGTGGTACGACTCGATCCGCGAGACGGTGCCATTCATAAACGAAGATACGTATATGAAGGACTACATCGACTCGGTCCACGAATTGGTAAAGGCGCGGTAGAGCACCGCCGATTCCTAAATTGCAACTTATGATCTCGGCCTCGATCGAATCATTTTCCAAACCCCGAAGGCGGACGGCCGCGGCCGTTCTCGCCTGCTTATTCGCGGCGGCAGTTCCGGCAAGAGCGCAGCCGTCCGCGACGACGGATTTCTTTTCTTTTATCAGTCAGCGATTTTCGGCATCCGCCGCTGCAGCAGATCCTGCGAACAATCCGCTGCCGTTGGATTGCGCGTTTAGATCCGATCCGCTGGCCGCACGCGTGCTCGCGGAATATGGGGCGATGTACGCCGCTTCAAATCTGGTCACTGTTCCTGCCAAGTGTATCTATCCGAATTCGCAGGAGGTTGCCGCTTATCAGCGGACGATAAAAACTTCTATCTCGGAATTTTCGGGAAGCCGCGTCGAGCTCCAGGCCTCGGCGGCTGCGGCGTTGGACGCGGCAAAGGCGGAAGCATTTGGTGCGGGCATACGCTTGTCACCGTTTGATGCGCCCGTCGCCGGCCGGCGCGATTACGGCGACAGCGTCCGCATATGGAATAAACGGCTTCTCCCGGCACTTGACCACTGGGAAGGCGCAGGCATTATCGGTGTGGACGAATCGTTCGCGATGCGAAATATGCCGTTCGTCGCACAGGCCCGAAAAGTACTCGAATGGGAGAGCCGCGGTTATAAATTCGGGACCGGTCGATTGAAGTCGATCTTTGTGTCATGTTCTCCGCCCGGAGCATCGCAGCATCTGTCACTGCTCGCCTTCGACGTACTGCAATACAATGATCGGCGTTTACAGTTAATTCTGAACAAAAACGGTTGGTACCAAACGGTCATCGACGATCCCGGCCATTTCACGTTTCTCGGCCTTCCTGAAACAGAACTGCCGGCAAGAGGTTTGAAGCTCGTGCCGGCAGGCGGTTATGCGTATTGGGTTCCGGATATCCGGAACGCGACTGATGTTCCCTCAATAACGGACGCCGTTACGCGCCCTTCAGATTGACCGCGACGGGATAACCCTTGCCCTTTAAGGCCGGGATATCGAATTCGATCTGGCGGCTTCCTTTGATGTTCCTCGTTACCTTCGCCGAGTCTTTCGAATCCTTGCCCGTGTTGGCGTTGGAATTTGATGTCGGATCAACCGGGTTGCCCGTCGCGTCGATCGCCATCTTTTCGAGCCCGTCGCGGATCTTCTCCTGCTCGGCCGCCGGAAGCGAATCGAACGAAACGCCGGCCGCGTCGAGCACGCGTCGGAGGTTTTCTTCAGTGTTGGTCCCGCGTTCATAAACATCGCGATATATCGTCAGCTTGCCGTCGTTAGTTATAACGATCGTTTCGTACCGGAGTTCGACGGGCACCGGTTCCGCGAGCTTCACGCTTTTCGTTTCGGTCTTATCCTTTTGATATCCATTGATCTCGTCGAGCGTGATCGGTTTATCCGTCAGGGACGAAAGCTCGACTGCGAAATCCTGTATCCCGGCATTGGTCAACCCGACGCAGCCGTGCGACGCAAAATTCCCCAAACGTGCCGGCTGTTTTCCGCCGTGAATTAGCGATGGAAGTCCGATTGGGATTTTGATCGGGCCGAGCGGATTGTCGGAACTACCCGCCTCGACCTTTTTACCGGGAGCAAATTTTCCTTTCACCCACGGCTCGTCCGGCGGTGTCCATGTGGGGTTGAAAATTATCTCGGACGCTTTTCGCAAACCTGACGGAAGCGGGAACTCGGGATAACCGATACCGATCTTGTATGACTTGGTCAGCTTGCCATCGCGGAAAACATCCATCCGGTACGCCGGAGTGTTTACGATGATTCGCGTGTCAGTCGGTACAGAGTTTGGAGCGCTGGCCGCGAGTTCGTCGCCGCCTCTCCAACGCTCGCGCAGAAAGTTCGCGACCGTGTCTGCTTTATCGGCCCCAACGATCTCGCGGATCTTGGTGAGTGCGTTTTTTGATGAAGTCTTTGTTGAGCGGTTCGAATCTTCGCCGCCGATTTCATTAAGCTGCAAAACGGCGTCGCGGCCGGCGTCTTTGAGTTTCTGGATCTGCTCGTCCGACAATTGCGCCTGCGACTTTAACTCGGTCGCCGCCGCCTCATCCGAAAGCAGTGCGTCGATCATCGGCAGCGTCAGCGGCACGTTTGCAAGCGCGGGATTCGGTGCGGCCGGAGCCGTGTTGGTATTCGCCGGCGACTGATTTGCATTGATGTTCGTCTGAGCCGCAGGCGCATTGGAAACGTTCGCGTTATTGGCGACACAGCCCGAAAGAGCGACGCAGAATGCCGCAGCGATAGAAATAATAACTGCTTGCGAGGTGCGCAAGTTCAACATCTTCATACTAATAGCTCCCGAAGTTATGATCTGAATCAATACACTTCAGCTATTAGTGCAAAATGCGTTCCGTGGCGAGTCCTTGAATTAGCGGACCGCGTTTTTCAACAGCGGAAACGGATTGATATTGTTTCCTTGCCAGAGGCGTTTGGGGTCCGTCACTTCGAACAGCGAGAAATGCAGGTGGTAATTGCCGGGGCCGGCGTTGCCGGTATCGCCGACGTAACCGATCGTCGTGCCCTGGCGCACCGTGTCGCCGACGTTCAGGCCGTCCGCACGCCTTTGCAGATGAGCGTAATAGTAGACGTATTTTCCGTCGTCACTCTGTTCGTAGATTGTTATCCCGCCTGGCACGCTGTCGTGAAACTTTACGATCTTTCCGTCGGCCGCTGCGAGCACGGGCGCGCCGGCTGGCGCCATGATGTCGATGGCGTCGTGCACGCGTCCGTCAGAGCGGGCCGCCGTGAACGTATCCTGAAGCTGTTCGCTCTTTATCCCGGCCACGGGTATTATTAGCCGCAGGCTGCCGCCGGGATTTAATGTCGTCTCGGGAACCTGAATGTTGCTTGTATTGTCGGGCGTCGGTTCGTAAAATTCCGAGGGCACGGGAATGGGTGTCGGCACTGCGGTCACGATCGTCGGGTCGCTGACGGTCGCGGGCGGAGCCTCAGAAAGATCGATGCGCGGCAGAACAAATCTTTCCACGACGAAGGCGACGGCGAGTACGTGAATGAAAAGCACGTAGATGATCGTTACAACTCGCTTAAATGTGACTCGCCCTTGGCTCATGATAGGAAAATTGTAGTCTTTGCCGCCATACCGCCGCAAGGTTTAACCGCCGCGAAGGGTTTATGTCGAAACACAATATTTTCAGATCGCGCATAACAGAACTCGAAATATCGGCCGGGACCGCGGTCGAACGCCTGCTGCTGCGCGAGTATGGATCGGTTTTCGTTTCACAGGGCGTCATCCGTCCGCCATACATCGTCTTCCCCGACGAAGAATCTGTCACCTCGTTTCAATCGATCGCGGAGGTGTCGAGCGCGGCGATCGGCGGGCTCGAATTCACGCTTCAACAAAATGCGATGGCAGCACTTTTGACGGCGGCTGAAGAAGCTTTGAGCTATGACCTCAGCATTTCGCCGCGTGGTCCGGAATCGGGTTCACGCACGTATTCCGAAACTGTTGCGTTGTGGGCAAGCCGCGTCGATCCGGCGCTCGAGCACTGGTTGGAAGAAGGGCGTATCTCAGCGGGCACGGCTCAACGGATACGCATAGCTTCACCGTTCGAACAGGTTCCTATCGTACTCGAACTCGAAAACGACGGGATCTTTTTCGCGAAAGACCTGTCCAAGTCGATCATCTATTCCGTCGCGCCGCCGGGCTCGTCTCAGCATCTTTCGATGCTTGCGTTCGACGTTGCGGAATTTGGTCAGCCGGATGTACGGTCGCTCCTCGGGCGGCACGGATGGTTCCAAACCGTGACTTCCGACCTTCCGCATTTTACATACCTCGGAGCCGCGGAATCGGAACTGCCTGAACTCGGCCTGAAGCGCGTCGAAAACGCGGGCCGAACGTTTTGGGTGCCGGATATATAGCGGCTCACGCGGCGAAGCCGCAATTAGAGGGGAATAGCGGGACGTGAAACGATCAATGAGAATGGAATGGTGCGGCGAAGCCGCAAGTAGAAAGTAGCCAGACGTGAAACGTCTGGAGAAGTTCGTATTAAGACCGGCGCCCTGAAGGGGCAAAAGGAATCATCGTTTCGCCCCTTCAGGGCGTTATTCAAGGTTGTGACGTGCTCCAGACGTTTCACGTCTGGCGACTTTCTTGTTGCACCTTCGGTGCGAAGCAATCTACCTCAGCTACCTTTTCTGAAGGTCCGATCTGATATAGCTGATGACTTGGGCGATTTCCGCGTCGTTCAGCTTGTCCTTGAATGACGGCATTCCTTCGTCCTCGACTCCGTTTTTGATATAACCGGCGATCTTGTCGTCGGAGAAGCCTTTGATCTTGTCGGTCGTCAGATTGTCGGGGTTGATTCGGCGGCCTTCGATCTCGATCTTGCCGCCGGTTCCGTTCTCCCGGTGACACGCGGCGCAGTTCGCCTTGTAAAGATCGTGTCCGGACGCGACCTCGGCCGGAGTTGCCATCGGAGTGGCGGCCGCATTCGCGGATTGTGCCGGTTTCGGGTCCGCTGAGTTGGACACCGCGACGTTCTGACTGGTGGAACTGCAAGCGTAAGCGATACAGCAAACCATTACGAGCACTGAGATCTTTAGCAAATTCATCGGCACACTCCTGATATTTGATTCAAACGTTACAAGAGTTTAGCTTATAGCTGGAGGTGCGGCAAAGGCCGTTCGGTTATGGAAAAGCGAATATTGGTCGGCGGGCGATGGATCGATTCGGCTGAGACCTTCGACGTAGTTTCACCATTCAGCGGCGAACATTTGGCGAAAGTGTTCACCGCCGACAAACGCATTTCCAACGAGTCGATTACATCGGCGGGGAAAGGTGCGGCAAAGATCGGCCGCCTGCCGCGTTTCGAAATAGCCCGCGGCCTCCGGCGGATCGCGGACGGCATCGAATCGCGCCGCGAGGATTTCGCGCGAACGATCGCGCGGGAATCGGCAAAGCCGATGGTTTATGCACGCGGCGAAGTAGAACGCGGCATCGCGACGTTCGCGTGGGCGGCTGGCGAAGCGGAAAGATTTACCGGCGAGATCGTGCCGGTCGACACGCAGCCCGGTGGCCGAGGTAAGACAGCATATACCGTGCACAGACCGCGCGGAGTGATCTACGGCATAACGCCTTTCAATTTTCCGCTGAACCTCGTCGCGCACAAGGTCGCTCCGGCGTTGGCATCGGGCAACGCGATCATCATCAAACCGAGCCCGCGAACGCCGCTGACGGCGCTTATGCTAGGCGAGGTATTTCTCGAAAGCGGCCTGCCGCCCGAGGCGTTTCAGGTTGTGCCGCTCGACGTGCGGCTGCTGGATGATGTGTTCAACGACGATCGCGTTGCGATGATCTCGTTTACCGGAAGCGCGGCCGTCGGCTGGGAAATAAAAAGCCGGATCGGCAAGAAAGCCCTTGCGCTCGAACTCGGTGGAAATGCTGCGGTGATCGTAGACGAAACGGCCGACCGGGACGCCGCGTTATCGAAAATAGTGACAGGTGCATTCGCATATTCCGGACAAGTTTGCATCTCGGTCCAACGGCTCTATTTGCACGAGTCCATTTTTGACGAATACACCGCGAGGCTCGTCGACGAAGCCGCGAATGTAAAGACCGGCGATCCGCTCGGCGACGATACACGGTTTTCCGTGATGATCGACGAAGCGGCAGCGGAGCGCGCCGAGGCGTGGATCGGCGAGTCGACAGCAAACGGAGCCCAGGTTCTGTGCGGCGGAAAGAGGGAAGGAGCGTTACTCGAACCGACTCTAATCTCGGGCACGCACCCGGAAATGCGAGTCGTTTCCGAAGAGGCTTTCGCACCTCTGATGGTCGTCGAAAAGTTTAGCGATATGGCCGACGCCGTCGGTCAGGCGAACATCGGAAAGTACGGCCTGCAAGCGGGTGTGTTCAGCAAGAATACCGATGCGGTCTCGCTCGCCGTTCGCGAACTCGATTACGGCGGCGTGATCGTTAACGACGTGCCGACGTTTCGTGTCGACAATATGCCGTACGGCGGTGTAAAAGATTCGGGGTTCGGACGTGAGGGCGTTCGCTATGCGATGGAAGAGATGTGCGAGCGAAAACTGATCGTGTATAGCTTAAAATGAGGCGTTGACATTCACGACTGTTGAGTTCGTAGTACAATATCGCGAATATATTTCTGCAATTCCCAAAAATAATTTCACCTTTCGATCAAAAATTTATGAGATCACTTTTTGCGGCATTGACCGTGATCGGCACACTCGTCGTCGGAACGGTTTGGGCTCACGGGCAGAATGTTGAAATCAGCGTCGCCGGAATAAAGGCGCCCGTGTCGGTAACTCGTGACGCGCGTTCGATACCGTATATTTCGGCGTCGACGGATGGTGACCTGTATTTTACGCAGGGTTACGTAACCGCCAGCGATCGTTTGTGGCAGATGGACCTTCTTCGGCGAGTGGCTCGCGGAGAGACGGCGGAGATATTCGGGGCGACCGCGTTGAATGAAGACAAGCGCTGGCGGCGATTCGGGTTTGCCGGCATTGCCGAGCAAAATTTGCAGTATCTATCGCCTCAGCTTCGATCCGCTCTCGACAGTTATGCGGCGGGCGTGAACGCATATATCAGCACGCTCGACGCAAAAACGCTGCCGGTCGAGTTTCGCATCCTGCAGTATTCGCCGAAGCCGTGGCAGCCGACGGACACGATCGTTATCGGGAAGATCTTAGCGGACGCGCTGAGTTCGACCTGGCGCCAGGATTTACTGCGGGAAAGTCTGCAATCGCTGCCGAAAGAAAAATTCGCGGAACTGACGAATCAGGTGACGCCGGACGACGTCGTGCTGTTTGGATCTGATCGAGCGTCGGCACCTACAAACCAGACACGACGCTCCGGTTTGACGTCCGAAACGGAACGTATCGCGGACGAATTGGACCTCGCCCGCGAACGATCGCTTTCACGCGTCGGCCTTTATGCCGAAGATCTCGCCGCAAGCAACAACTGGGTGATCTCGGGAAAACGGACCGCGAACGGTAAACCCATACTCGCAAACGATCCGCATCTGACGGCGACGGCGCCGGGCATTTGGTACTTGGTGCACCTAACGGCGCCGGGCCTGCGCGTTGCCGGCGTCACCTTTCCGGGCGTTCCCGGCGTCGTGTTGGGGCACAACGACTCGATCGCGTGGGGTGCAACGAACGTCGGGCCGGACGTTCAGGACCTTTATGTCGAAACGTTTGACGATAAAGGAAATTATGAGACTGCGACCGGCTTGAAACCGCTGATCGTACGAGACGAAAAGATAAACGTCCGCCGCAATCCGCTGAAGCCGGAAACCGATGCGGTCGATTTCCCGGTGACCTCGACGGAGCACGGACCGATCATTATCGAGGAAGCGGGCAAACGATACGCACTAAAGTGGACGGCGTTCGACCCAAGAAATAATGAACTCGAAGCGTTCTTTCTCGCAAATCGGGCGGGCAATTGGGAACAGTTCCAGAGCGCTCTGAAAGGTTACGGCGGCTCGGCTCAGAATTTTGTTTACGCCGACGTCAAAGGAAACATCGGCTGGTACGCGGCGGGCAAGATCCCGATCAGACGCGTCGGCGACGGAGCTTTGCCGTATGTCGGAGCGACGACCGACGGCGATTGGATCGGGTCGGTACCATTCGAGGAACTGCCGCATTTGTACAATCCGAAATCCGGCCTGATCGTGACCGCGAATCAGCGAACGGTAGGAACCGATTACAAATATCCGGCGTTCATTCGCGACGCCGCATCGCCGTGGCGGGCACGGCGGATCTATGACCTGCTCTCGGCCAACCCCAAGATCGACGCCGACGCGGTTCGCGACGTTCAATACGACGTGACGAATATGCCGCTCAAGCGTTTCGCCCACACGGTTGTTCGTTCGTCCGCCGCCTCGCCGGCAACGATCGCCGTTCTCAAACAATGGGACGGCCGGATGACGACCGACTCGGCCGGTGCGCTGATCACGAACGAAATGCGAAACTGCGCCGCCGCTAAAATTGCCGATGCGAACAAACCGGCACCTGCGGCTCTGATTCGCGAACGCATTCTTCAGAACGCTGTCGACGGGAATAAGGCGGCATGGCTGCCGAAACAGTTTGCAGATTACGGAGCACTTTTGCGGGCGTGCGACGCCGAGGTTGCCGCAGGTTTTACCACAAAATACGGGGCGGACCGGGCGGGTTGGACGTGGGGACGTGTATTCCGTTCAAGATTTACGCACCCGCTCGGGTCTGTTCCTTTTATTGGTGCACAGTTCGCCACGCCGGCCGTCGAGATCGCGGGTAGCGGGCAGACGCCGAATGTCGGTTCGTCCGTTTCGATGCGTATTATTGCAATTCCCGGGCTGTGGGATGAAACCCGACACGTCATTCCGCTCGGCGAAAGCGGTGATCCCCAATCGCCGTTTTTCAAGGACCAGTTCGAAGCGTGGCGAACGGGCACGCCAACGCTGTTTCCGTTTAGCGAGTCGGCGGTCGAGAAGGTGGCGGTCAGGCGGACAAAGTTCGTTCCGTCTGCAAAATAGGGAAGTTACATTGCTTTCGACCTGGCGGACTCGAGACGGTCGAGAAAATCGGCGAGGATGATTGCCGCGGCTTCGGCGTCGACGCGGTCGTTTTGCGATCCGCCGGACGCCCACATCCGGCCGCGGGCTTCGTAGCTAGTTCCGCGCTCGTCCTGGAATAGAACGGGAATATCGAGTGATAGGCGAAACTTCGCGGCCATCGTGCGAGCTTCCGCCGACATTTCACTTTCGCTGCCATCGGAGTTATACGGCAAACCAACGACGAGTGCGGCTGCATCAAATTCAACCAGATGCGACTTAACGGCCAGAAGCAGCTTTTTCCAGCTTTGGCGTTCGATTATACCGACGGCGCGGCTGATCATCTGGCCCTCGTCGCAAACCGCAACGCCGACGCGTTTCGTCCCCGGATCGATCGCGAGAATGCGGCCGCTGACCGGCAATTCGGTCAACGCTGTAAAATCGTCGTCATTGGTCGTTTCTTGCACCATTAAGGTCTATATTGGATAATTACAGGCCGGAATTAAAACAAATTTGTCCGCCGGGACGTAAAGGTAAAGTTAGTAAGTATCATACGAGGTTAAATATGTCATTTCGCGGAAAGATGTCTGTGCTGGCGGTTTCAGCGGCGATCGCGATGTATGCGGCGATCGGCGGTATGCTCAGCCCGTGGACGCGTGCACAGCAGCCGATCAACGACGCCGGAGCACAGATCAGGATCTTCGAATCCGTTCTTCAGCACATTCAGAACGATTACGTTGACGAGCCGAATCTGGAGAAAGTTCGTTACGGTGCTCTCCGCGGATTGGTTGGCGGCCTCGACCCGTATTCGTCGTATCTGACGGCGGATCAGGTCAAGGACTTCAACGCGGCGAAGACCAGCAACAAAGTCGGTATCGGAGCGGAATTCTCGCAGGTTTCCCTCTACCTTTACGTCGTTTCGGTGATCAAAGGCTCGAACGCCGATAAAGCGGGACTCAAAGCCGGCGATGTTATCGAATACATAGAGAATAAGGCCACGCGCGACATCTCGCTTTATGACGCTCGTCAATTGGTTCTAGGCGCGCCGGGATCGACGGTAAGTCTTCGTGTGCTCCGCCCCGGCGTCAAACCGCAGGTATTGAAGATATCGCGCGGCACATATCGCGTCCCGTCCGCCGAAGCCCGGATGGAGGCCAATAAGACCGGTGTGATCAAGGTGTACAGCCTCGAGGACGGCGAAGCCAACGATATCCGGACGCATGTCCAGAATTTTACGAAGCAGGGCGTTCAGAAGATCGTTCTCGACCTTCGAGGTGTGGCGACCGGTTCACTGACGGAAGCCGTGTCGGTTGCGAACTTGTTTATCAAGGAAGGTGATATCGCTAAAGTGATCGGCCGTGACAACAAGCCGATCAAATCGTTTGCGGCCGATCCGTCGAAGGCAGTTTATGACGGCAAGCTCGCCGTGCTCATAGATCTCGGTTCCGCCGGTCCGGCTGAAGTCATCGCGTCCGCCGTTCTCGAACGAAAACGCGGCGAAGTCGTCGGCGAGCGCAGTTTCGGCTCAGGCACCGAACAACAGCTATTCGCTCTGCGCGGCGGCGACGGGCTGCTGCTGACTACGGCAAAATGGGCGTCAGCGTCCGGCACGCCGTTCTTAGGCGAAGAGCGCACGTCGACGGGCGTTAAACCGTCAGTCGAGGTAAAGCGTCCCGACACGCCGGAGCCGCTCGAAGTCGAAGAATTGATCGATCAACAGGACCAGCAGAATCAAAACCCGGCACCCGGCGCATCGCCGACACCAACACCCAAAGTCGAGCAGCCTAAGGCCGCACAGGAAGACCTGCAATTGAAAAAGGCGATCGAGGTTCTGCAGGACAAGGCACAGGCGAAAGCGGCAGGTAATTGATCGCCCGTCGCTCGCTGAACCAACCGCGAAAAGGCCGGGCGACACGTCGTTCGGCCTTTTGTTTTGTTTGTTGTTGAGAACACTCATCCCTGCTAGAATCACCTTCAAATGCAAAATCAGCGATTCAGCGTCCGGCCGCTGAGAGAATCAGATCTCAGCGAGTGGTTTCGTCTAAGGCAACTGCTTTGGGACGGCTCGAACGAACAGGATCACAAGACCGAGATGCTGGGCATCATCGAGCATCCCGAATCGCAGCTCATTCTGGTCGCTCAGGTTGAGTCCGGCGAACTCGTCGGGTTTCTCGAGGCCAGCATCCGACCGTTCGTCGAGGACTGTCATTCCGATTCGGTAGGCTACCTCGAAGGCTGGTTCGTCGAACCCAAACTGCGTAATATGGGAATTGGACGGCAGCTCGTAAAGTCCGCCGAAAACTGGGCACGCCGGCGTGGGTGTACGGAAATGGCTTCGGATGCGGAACTTGGTAACGATGTCAGCCTTTCCGCCCATCTCGGCCTCGGATATCAGGAATCGTCCCGGCTGGTTCATCTACGCAAGGACCTCGTGTAAGCAAAAATGATTCGCCTCATTCGCAACAAGTTTATATTCTCGACCCTTCTGCTCACCGCGATTCTGAGCGCGGCGGGCACGAGCGCGGACGCACAATCTGTCAGCCAAAATTTCCCGGCGCCCGTTACGAGCAACGACATCAACGGCGTTATTCCGGCGCGCGATATCGGCGATTCGCGACTGACGACCTATTACTACTCTTTTGAAGGCGGGATCGGCGACGTGTTCGTCAATATTTCGACGAAGAATTTCACCGGCGACATAGATATATTTGCCGACAACGGTCTGCGGCCGCTTTCCAAGATCGTCGTTTATGCAGACTTTGCCGAGAACGAGACGGGCCGGGTGATCTATCTACGAAAGCCGGAAAAGCTGACACTGCGCATTCAGGGGCGTTCGCCCGGCGATGACCCCGCTTCTTACAGGATAAAATTCGCGGGCAGCTTTGTCGCATCGAAAGAAACCGGCGTACCCGCGGAGCCGGAGCTTCCAAAGGTGTCGGTTCAAAACGACACCGGTATTCGCGTAAATTCCGTCGGTACGATCATCGCGGTCACACCGAAACCAAAACCGCCCGAGAAGCCGGCTGACGAACGCATCGCCGACGCCCGCAAGGCCGAAAAGGAAGCGGTCAACGATGAGAAAAAGCTGAGCGGCGACGAGCCCAAGCACGACAAACCGGCACCTGAGGTCGTAGTTACTGAGAAACGCGCTAAACCGGTGAAAAGAGCTCCCGCACGCACGCGTACTCCGAGCAATCCGAAACGCACGCCGCCGGCAAAAACCGCAACGGCGCGCAAGGAATCCGCAAAGCCCAGGCGAAGCGAACCCGAGGCTGCTGCGGTCGATCCGTTAGCGAATATTCATTTGGTGATCCTGTTCAAAGATGGAAAGGTGATCGAGCGTCCGATGAGCGAAGTGTTCAAATTCAGCGTGGACAAAGGCGTGCTGACGGTGATCTCGAAAGACGGAAGTATTGGGCGATACTCCATTCTCGACGTCGAAAAATTAACTATCCAATAGCTATTTCGCGGCGATATTTTGTTTCAGCCGGGCGACGAGGTCGCTTGAGGGATTCACGGCTTCGAGCCGACTTAGAGCTTTTTCGGCGTTCTCTTTATCGCCTTTTCGAAAGTACGTAATTCCCAAATAATACAGCGACGGCTCGTGTTTCGGATCAAGAGTCAACGCGGCTTCGAATTCCTTTATCCCGCGGTCGTAATCCGGATTAGCACGCTCGACAAAAGTCGTGCCGAGATCGGTGCGGGCGTTGACGTCCTTCGGATCGATCTCGAGCGCACGCGAATATGCCTTTTCCGCCTCTTCGAACTGCCGGGCGTCGAAAAGTGCGTTTGCGAGGACGACGTTGGCCTGAAAATTATTGGGATTTATCGCAAGGCCTTTTCGGTAAAATTCCGCCGCCTTGTCGAATCTGCCGATCTTCGCATACATCTGGCCCATGTCCATCTGAACGGCGAAATTTTGCGGCTCGTTCTGTGCACGTTCGATCATCGCCGCGACGTCTGCCTGGGCGGCCCCCGGCGACACTGTTGTCGCGTTGGGAGCGGCGGCGGCAATCGCCGGATCGGACGTCGGTAAAGAGCTCTCACGGTTGATCTTATTCGCCCCAACAAAGCCGACGGCCAATCCAATGATGAGTCCTAGAATTCCGGTAATGAAGTGCTTTTGCATTGACTGACTTAAGCGTAACTGTGCAAGCCGGGCAGCAGATAACTAACGCCGAGATAAGTGAAAATTACGAGTAGAAATCCGACGATCGCGAAATAAGCCGAGCTTTTTCCTTTCCATCCGCGCGAGATGCGCGTATGCAGAAATGCGGCGTACGTCAGCCACGCGACGAGCGCTCCGGTTTCCTTCGAATCGAAGCCCCACGGCCTGCCCCACGACTCATTAGCCCAGATCGCACCGGTTATCAGGAGCATCGCGAGCCCTGCAAATGCGAGACACGCCGTTTTGTACATCAGACTGTCGAGCGAATCGAGGGCCGGAAGCCGTTCGCGAAGTTTCTCGGTCCTGAACCCAAACAACACAACGAAAAACGTGCCCGCCAGAGCTGTAATGAGCCCGGCCAACTCCACCGGATTGGTATTGAGACTCAGGAACATCGAACGGCCATTCGCTTGGATGTACGAGCGTCCATACTGTTCGAGTTGCGCCGGGGCGAGCGCGGCGTACTCGGTGGCCGAGAGATTCTGTTTTTCGGCGATCGCTCGGCCCGCCGTTATATACTGCGCCGGCGAATTTGCGAGCTGTGCCTGGAGTGCAGCCGCCGCGTTCGGCGTCGAGCGGATGCCAGAGACAAGCAGCCCGATCGCGACCAACTGGGCCACCAGCGCGAGTTTCAACAATATGTCGCCTGCCGATTTTGCCGCCAGGTTTTTCTTGTAGACGTAGAGCAAATACGCGACGATCACGCCGGCGAGCAGCACGGATGCGGCAACGAGCGCGTAGCCGACGTATGGTATTTCGAGCCTGAATGGCGAAAAGAACGGCTTTCCGCCAGCCGCATTAGGAACGAACAAACCGGCGCGGTAGACGCCCTCGGAAAAGACGGAAAACTTGCTGACCGACGCGATCACGCCGATGGCAAAGATGCTGGACCAGATCGCCATCGCCTCGACCTTGGTGTTGTCCTTCAATAGGTAGATAACGGCAACAGCGAAACAAACCAGAGCGATGCCGTAGCTGAGCGACGCCACGCCAACGTGGATCGGGCGCCAGTACGAATCAAGAACCGGCGGCAGGTCTATAAACTCGTTGCCGATAAATCGGGCCAGCGTCAGAATGATCGCCGCAAGCGGCAGTGTGAACGCGCTGAGCACCTGGAAATTACGCCGGCGGGCGAACAACAGGGTGGTAATTCCCGCGCCGAACGCGAAAGCGAGGCTCAGATCGTAAAGATTGGCGAACGGAACGTAACGGAAGACCCATGGATTCGCCATGTTCCCGCTCTCGCGCATGATCGCGATCTCGTGATCGTAAGCCGAAACCCAACGCACCAGCCAGCTCGAAAGGTTAAAAAATACGCCCAACGCTCCGGTGAAAAGGCCGATCTTATTTGCCATCTCCGACGGAGCGTAGAGATTTGTCAGTTGAAACAAGGCGGCGAGCAGGTACGCGGCGAGCGCCAGCATCATCAGAGCACCGTCGCTAATAAATCCCGGACCGATCTGCATTCTCAGCAGCAGCATCACAAACGCGCCGCCGATAGCCAGTATCGCCGGCAAGTATGAACGAAGCGTGCCGACGGGACGCTTTTCATTGATAAAGTCCGCTGTTAGTACTTGTGCCATACGAAATTTCTTTGAGGAACTAGCTCTGTTCCTGAAGATCCGCGACGACCTTTTCGAATTTGTCGCCGAAACCAAAATGATTGCGATTCGTGTTGCCGCCGAGCGTTACTTCGAAAACACCGGACGCCTTTTCTTCGACGAGAGCCCAGACCCTGCGGTGCGAGTAAAAGAAGACGAAACACAGTGCGAAGATCAGTCCGAAGCCGCCGAAATACCACGCGATGAACGCCGCGCTGTACGGGTCGTATTTGATCGAAAGAATGTGGGCGAACGGAGCTTTTTCAAACTCGGCCATCCGCCATTTATAACCTAACTTCGGCGCGCCGACAGGTATGTTATCGGCAAGATTTCCCGCGAACGCAAACACGCGCGTGCGTTGTCCGCCCGGCGGCGTGACGTTCAGGACCGCGACCGGATTGTTGTAATCGCCGCTTTTCGTGTCCGGCTTGCCTTCGTTGTTGAATACAAAATCGGGCTGAAAGTCGGCGAATTCGACCTTTGTTCCGTCGGGCAGGTCCGCTGTTCCCATACGCGGGATCTTCAACTGCGTCTTTTCGCCGCCGGCCTGAGATGTGAGGTCCAGTGTGATCGACCGTGCGTTGCCGACCGGAACGGTCTGCGCCTGAAAGAAGCGATAGCCGCGATAGGTGTAGGGACTGTTCAGGCTGATCTCGGCGACGGTCTCACCAACCTGCGGGTCGTCGATCGTAACCTGCGTCCGCCAATCCATCGTGTTGGACACGTCGATCGCTCCGCGCGGATCGATGAGTGTTTGCTGAATGTCCGTGCACGTCATCGTGAACGGCAGTTGAACGTTGAACTTTTCGCGTTTGTCGAGGTTAAACTCGATGAGCTGAATCTGCTCGGTCTTGTCACCCGGTATCATTCGCACGTCGGCGTCAAAACCGGTCTGCAACGCGACGAAATGCCCGATAAACAGCGTCAGCAGTGCAACGTGTACGACGTAAGCCCCGAGCCGGTTGAAACGTCCCGCTTCGCCGAAAACGTACGAATGCCCATGCCTTTCAGATTTTGTCGGATTGAGACCGTTTTGCTTTAGAACCGTCGCGATCTTTTCGCGGGCCTGTTCTTTATCGCCCGCGATGAGCGTCACTGAGCGATTCTGCTGCTGAACGAGGAGCCATGTCTTCGTCGCCCAGAGTTTCGGCCTGCTTATGTAGCTCCACGCGGCGGGGAAGTGGTCGATCGACGAGAGCACGATGTTCAGCGACAAGACGAGCAGAGCGAATTTGAAATACCAGCTATAGTAGATATCAAAAAGCCCGAGAGCGCCGTAAATATACTTTTCCGCTGGCGTCAGCGAAGCGTAGTATGCGTCAAAGCCCTGAACGTTTTGCTGAATGATGAGCATGCCCACCATCGACAGAACGACCATCACGCACAAAAGCGTCACGCCGAACCTGACCGAGCTCAGGAAATCGAGGATGCGGTTTAGGATTGGCACCGACGTGCGTTTGACAGCCGGTTTTGAATTGATGGTTTCTTCTGCAGCAGACATTAGCTATATGTGAAAATGATAGCCCAGCGGCTGATATTTGTCACCCGCGTGCACATTAGACGGCCTTTTATACAATAGAAGTTACGGCGAAATGCCTTAACTTGGAGTTTCGGGCGCTAAACGCTATCCTTTAGTATAAATTGGTCTGCCCGGGAATCATCTTAATGGAGTTATCGACAATTGAAATCGAAGATAGCAGGATAGACGGCGCGCGAACACGCATTGCGGCGTTCATCGAGCTGACGAAACCGCGCATTGCGTTCCTGCTTGTCCTCACGTCAGCGGCGGCGTTTTACGTCGGGACGAAGGGAGCATTCGACTTTGTGCTGTTCGCCAATACGGTGATCGGTATAACGCTGCTTGCCTTCGGTGTCGCGACGCTCAATCAATATATCGAACGCGATCTCGACGTGCTGATGAAACGCACGGCCCAGCGCCCGCTGCCAACAGGCAAGGTCGCACCAGTCGAGGCACTCGTATTCGGTATATTGCAGTGTGCGGTGGCCGAGGTTTATCTGTATACGCTCGTTAATCCGCTGACCGCAATACTTGGCCTGGCGGTGATAGTCGGCTATGTGCTGGTTTATACTCCACTGAAAACACGGACGTCGGCTTCGACCGCGATCGGTGCGATTCCCGGAGCACTCCCGCCGCTGATGGGTTGGACGGCGGCCGCCAACGAGATCACGCTGCCGGCCTGGGCGTTGTTCGTGATGTTGTTCTTGTGGCAGTTTCCGCACTTTCTGGCGATCGCGTGGATGTATCGCGAAGATTACGCTAAGGCCGGGATCTTAATGCTGCCGGTTGTCGAGCCTTCCGGAAGGCTGACGGCGAGGCAGATAGTAATTTTCGCGTTGATGCTGTTTCCGGTCGGACTCGCCCCGTTCTTTTTTGCGACCGCGGGTTTTGTGTATTTGGCCGGAGCGTCGATCCTCGGGTTATGGTTTTTGATCGAGAGCATCCGCATGGCACGTGCAAAGACGAACGCGAGCGCTAAGCGCCTGCTGCTAGTATCGGTAATTTATCTGCCGTTGATGTTCATCCTTCTCGTATTGGATCATTAATTCTATGGATCTCGGTACCATTGAGCCATTGACGAATCCGCCGAGCGGACGTAAAAAACTGCGTCGCGTTTCCGGGGGTTCGGGGCGCGGTTTCGGAGGCGGCAATGGTGGGAACGGCGGGAACGGCGGCGACTTGGGCGGTCCGGATCAACACGGCCCCGAAAACGAGAGTTACGAAAAGCCGGACAAGTCGCGGGTCGTGACTTGGTTCGTGCTGCTGGTTGTGTTGATGACATTCGGCGGCATGATGGGCGCGTATGTGGTCGTGGCCACTAACGGCGCAGCCGAATGGCAGCCGTTCCACCTTCCGCGACAATTGTGGGTGAGTACGATCGTGCTTGCGCTGAGCAGCGTCACTATTCAGCTTGCCAAAAACGCGATCGACCGCGAGGAACACAAGAAAGCCAAGAATCTGCTCATCGCGACGACCGTACTCGGTGCGGTATTCATTTCATCGCAGATGATCGCCTGGCTCGAGTTGGTTTCGCGCGGCTTTTATATGCACGGCAACCCGTTCGCCGGGTTCTTCTATATTTTGACGGCCGCCCACGCGGTGCACGTACTTGGCGGAGTAATTGCTCTCGGTGCGATCCAGATCAGGGCGTGGCATCCGAGCATGGACGACATAGAGCTCGAGCACCGCAAGAACCTCGCACGGTCGGTTAGCTATTATTGGCACTTTCTCGGACTGCTTTGGCTCGCACTTCTCGGACTGCTCGCGTTTTGGAAGTGATCTTCCGCATCCTGCTGATCCAATGGACCTTTTAGCGATTTTCCCCCATTTGAACGCGGCGTTGAACGCGACCAGCGGCGTCTGCCTCCTTTTCGGCCTTTATTTCATCCTCACAAAGCAGGTGGCCCGCCACCGAATCGCAATGCTGACGGCTTGTTCGGTCTCGGCGTTGTTCCTTGTATCGTACGTCGCTCACCACGCACTCAGAACTTACGTTTACGGCATCGGCCCGACGAAATTTACCGGTGAGGGAATCGCCAGACCGATATATTTTACGATCCTCACTTCGCACACGATATTGGCCGCGGTCGTTGCTCCGTTTATCATTGCGACGCTACGGCTCGCGTTGAAGGGCAAATTCGACCGGCACAAGAAACTCGCCCGCTTCGTGTATCCGGTTTGGCTGTACGTATCTGCAACGGGCGTAATCGTTTACGTGATGCTATATCAAATTTATACGGCCCGTTGATTTTTGCTTGAAATTGGCAAACTAGCTGTGTTACACTGCTCAATGTTGAAAAGTTGATCACCGAAGCCGTTTCGATCGTGAAACGACGCGGGGGAACCAAACGTTTTCGGTTTACAGGAAACAGGGGCGAAGCGTTTTGCCGAAAAGACGCAGGGATAATCTTTCGTTCCTAGCCCGTCAGCTAACCTCGTAGGTGTGGCAAAGAAGTTACTGCATAAGTTTGACCTTTAAAGTCGCGATTTTGTGTGTGCTTCGCGCTCTGCTTCTTCAACAATCAAGCAGACATCCGGTCTTCTCAAAGGGAAAAACTCCGTATCGAAAGATACGGAGTTTTTTTGTCTGCGTTTAATGCCGTCCTACTTTGCGGCCGCTTTTGCGGTTTCGAGAGTTTTGATCGTCTTCAACGGTATTTTCTGCAGCGGATCGTATTTCAAATCGGTCGGCGTCGCAGCGGCGCTGATCGAAAACGTCTCGACGCGTTTCGTAATGTCTATCTTTTCCTTTATCGTATCGCCGCCGGATTTGAACTCGAAGTCCATCGGTATTCGAAACGCTGACGGCGTCAGGCGATCGGCCTTTTGGGTTTGTGTGACGGTCAGCTTCAGCGTTTTGGACTTCGGATCGTACGTGTGGCGGACGGTCATTTTCGGATAGCTCGTGCCGTACACCCATTGATCGAAGAACCAGCCGAGGTCGCGTCCCGATGCTTCTTCCATGGCGTTTTTGAGGTCGGACGTCTCCACATTACCGAATTTGTGCGCGTTGAGATAGCTGTTGACGGCCTTCCAGAAAGCCTCGGTTCCGATCTCTTCGCGGAGCATGTGCAGAACGACTCCGCCCTTGTTGTAGGTAGTCGCCGGCCGGTCGAACAGCTTGTCGGCGTCGGCAGCTTCCTCGTTGAAAAGTCCGTTGCGTTTTTGATTGACGGCGTCGTCGACCATGAAGATCGCCGCGTCGTTGCGGATCTTTAACATGTAATTTTCGCGGCCGTACATCTTTTCGCGATAGGCAGCTTCCATGTAGGTCGCAAATCCCTCGTTCAACCACAGCTCGGCCCAATTCTTACAAGTCACAAGGTCGCCGAACCAGGAGTGCGCCGCCTCGTGAGATACGAGGTCCTCGACGGTGCTTTTAGCAAACGCGTAGTCGGCGAGGAATACTTCGGAGTCCGCCAAGGTGGTCGCCGTGATGTTCTCCATCCCGCCGAATGTGAAGCCCGCGACGATCGTCTGATCGTATTTGTTGTAAGGAAATTTAACGCCCGTAAGTTCTTCGTAAGTCCGCAGGATATCTTTCGTTTTTCCGAACGCGTTCGGCACGAGCGATTCTTTGCCGGGATAAACGTAATACCCGAGCGGTATCTCGCCGTACTTTTCGCCTGCCGCCGCGTATTTTCCGATCACGAACGACAGCAGATATGTCGAGTGCGGGATCGGCATTTTGTAGTGGAACGTGACGGTTCCGTCAGCATTGTTGGACTTTTCCAACAGCTCGCCGTTCGCAATAACGGTCTCACCGATGTTTGCAGTTATGAATTGTTCGGTTGTCGCCTTATCGCTGGGGAAGTCGAATGACGGGAACCAGTGCCTGGCTTCTTCCGCTTCGCCCTGCGTCCAGATCTGGGCGGAACGCGTCTCGACACCGTTCTCTATCAGCGGATCGACGAAATAAACGCCCTTCTTTGTTACCGCGGAGTACTTGAATTGGATCGCGACAGTCTCGCCCGGCTGATACGCCTTTGGCAGCGTGACGGCGATCTTGTCGCCGGTCACCTTATATTTCAGGCTCGTCCCGTCCCCGGCGAGCGCGACGGATTGATAGTTGATACCGGCCGAATCGAGCGTCACCTGCGACAACGGCGTTTTCAACGGCGTTAAGGTGACAGTCGTATCGCCGAGCACTTTTTTCGCCGGCCTGTCGAAGCGGACGCGGATCAGATAATGCTGAACATCGTAAGTCTGCGGCCGGTTAAAATCCGGACGTGCCGGCTGTGCTGCCGCGGCCTGCACGAGGCCGAGGACGGCGCACAAAACTACGAGAATTCTTTTAGGTGCGGACTGCTTCATAAGCACGTGGCGAAGGTTCGTTGACAGTTTAAATTGCCTCCAGCTTTAGCTGGAGGTGCCGATGAAACAAGCGGCCGGGCTTTAGCCCAAACTCGAAAAATGAAATTCCTTAGAAGCTTTAGCCGAATGGTGCTGGGCTAAAGTCGAAAGGAACTTCTGTAACAAAAGTTCGGCTAAAGCCGCGGCTTTCGGCTAATCTATCCTCCAGGTAAAGCTGGAGGCAATTGAAAAAAAGTAATTCGACCTAGCTTAAGTTTTCTTGAGATGTTTATCGAGCCAGTCGAGAACGTTTCGATACCAGAATTCCGAGTTCTGCGGTTTCAGTATCCAGTGCCCTTCGTCCGGGAATACGATCAATTTAGAATCAACGTTGTTGAGCTGCAATGCGGTAAATAGCTGCAGGCTCTGATCGACGGGTACGCGGTAATCCAGCTCGCCGGCGGTCACGAGTGTCGGCGTGTTGAAATTCTTCGCGAATTTGTTCGGCGACCATCGCTGGTAATTGACCGGATTCTGCCACGGCATTCCTTTGAATTCCCAATTGACGAACCACAATTCCTCGGTCGCTCCGGCCATGCTCTCGAGGTTGTAGACGCCGGCGTGCGAAACGAGCGTTTTGAACCTGAACCGGCGGTCGTTGTTGTGGCCGAGAATCCAATCGACCATGTAGCCGCCGTAACTTGCACCGGCCGCTCCGATATTGTTGCGGTCCACGTACGGACGCTTGATGACCTCGGCGACGCCGTTCATGACATCGGTGAATGCACGGCCGCCCCAGTCAGCGGATACTTCGTTGACGAACTGCTGGCCGTAGCCGGTCGAGCCGCGCTGGTTCGGCATAAACACGACGTAGCCGGCGTTCGCGAATATTTGCGGGTTCCAGCGGTAACCCCAATTGTCGCTCCATGCGCCTTGCGGACCGCCATGGATCAAAACCAGCAGCGGGTATTTGCGGGACGCGTCGAAGTTCGCGGGCTTGATCAAAAAGCCGTGGATGCGGGCGTTCATCCCGCCGATCCATTCGACGTCCTCGACCTTTTGCAGCCCGTAACGAGAAAACATATCGGCATTTGCCCGAGTGAGGGCGTTCAACGAACTGCCGTCGACACCGACTCGCATTATCTCAGGCGGCATCACGGCACTGCTCGACGTGAACACAATCGAGTTACCGTCGGGCGTGACGTTCAGGCTGCCGGCCGCAACGCCTTTGACAACAGGTTTGACGAATGTTGCGATGCGTAGGCGAAAGTCGGGTTCTACCGGCACGGAAAAGATCGGCGATCGGCCGCGCTCGCCGGCTGAGAAGTAGATAGTTTTGCCGTCAGGCGACAACGTCATTTCATCGACCTGTTGGTCAAAGCCGCGTGTCAGCTCGACGGTTTCGCCCGTCTGACGGTTGTATCGCATGATGCGCCAACGGTCGGCTTCGAACGTTGCCGTCGCTTGCGATCGGAATAAAATGTATTTTCCGTCAAACGTGTAAACAGGCGATGCGTCGTAACCTTTGTTCGCGACGGTGATGTTCTTTTGGCTCTTGTCGAACAGCGAGGCGACGATGATGTCGCTGTTGGTCGAGATCGCCTCGACCTTGTCCGGATTTTTGAGGAACGCGATCTCCTTTGAGTCGGGCGAGAACGCGTAGTCGGTACCGCTCGACGCCGCGTACGGCGGCGAGTCGAAATCGCCGGGTGTGAAATCGGCCGCGATCCCACCGCTGCTCGGGACGAGAAACACGTGCGACCGTTTGCGGTTGCGCCATTCGACCCAGTGGCGGTAAAGCAGGCGTTCGGTGACCTTTGCCTGGACCTTGCTCGACTCGACGCGGGCGTCTTCCTTTTTATTACAATCGTCCGACGTACATTCGGGATAGACCTCGGAGCCGAAAGCGATCCATTTTCCGTCGGGCGACCAGACCGGATTTCCGGCACCGGTCGAGATGTTCGTCACCTGCTTTTTATCGTCACCATCCGGTTCCATTCGCCAGACCTGGCCGCCGGTCACATAGGCGATCTTTTTGCCGTCGGGCGACCAACGCGGCGAGCTGCTGGATTTGTCGCCGGACGTTAACTGCTTCTGATTCGACCCGTCGGGAGACATCGTATAGATGTGCGTTACCGTGCGATTGGCGTCTTTATTGACGACGCCGATCGTATACGCGATCAGGCGTCCGTCAGGCGATACCTGCGGATCGCCGACACGTTTCGCGGCAAGCATTTCGTTAAAAGTGAACGGCGTCTGGCCGGCCGCAGCCGCGGCAAAGACGAATAGAAGAAAAACGGCTAAAACCCGGAGTTTCATATGTGAGTCCTACTGTTGTTTGAGATGAAAAAGCATTAGTATTATTACACAAAATTGGTACTTCCTCAGGCTGGCAGGCGGCCATTACGCAAACACGACAGATTTATATGAAATTAAAAGGTTTATTACTTTTGTGTCTCGTTCTTTCGAGTGGCCGGTATGCCGCTGCACAGCAGGCGGCGCCGACACCGATGTTGTATTCGGAATCCACACTCTCGAACATGCGGACGATTCAGTCCGCCGCCCTTTTAAGCGATTATGCATACAACCAGGCGGGCTATCTTTCGAATAATATAGGCCCGCGGCTTTCCGGCAGCCCGCAGGCTGAGCGTGCCGTGCAGTATGTCGCCGAGCAGATGCGGCAACTCGGTCTTGATGTGCGTTTGCAGCCTGTAATGGTGCCGCACTGGGTTCGCGGGGTTGAGCACGGCGAGATCGTGCAGTTCGAAGGCATGGCGCCCGGAACGACGCAGAAGATCGTGCTGACCGCCCTCGGCGGCAGTATCGCTACGCCTGTAGACGGACTGACAGCGGATGTTGTGGTCGTTAACAATTTCGACGAGCTAAACAAACTCAGCGAAACTGGCGTGCGCGGAAAGATCGTGCTGTTTAACTTCAAGTTTGACCGCGAGCTGCAGAACAGCGGATTTGGAGGAGCGGCGTACGGGCAAGCTGTTCAGTACCGGTTCGGCGGAGCGATCGCCGCTTCTCGGCTCGGGGCCGTTGCCTCGCTTGTTCGGTCGGCGGGCGGCTCGCAGAATCGCCTCGCTCACACGGGTGCGATGGGATACGCCGACGGCGTGACGAAAATCCCGGGAGCGGCCGTTTCGTTCGAAGACGCCGAGACGATCGCGTATCTCGCAAAGATGGGCCGCGTCCGGATCAAATTAACGATGACGCCGCAAACTCTGCCCGACGCTCCAAGTTTTAACGTTATCGGTGATCTGAAGGGAAGCGAAAGGCCGGACGAGGTCGTTATAGTTTCCGGACATCTGGATTCGTGGGACCTCGGTACCGGAGCGATCGACGATGCCTCGGGCGTTGCGGTCGCAATGCAGGTCGCACAAACTCTGAAGGAATTAAAGATCAGGCCTAAGCGGACGATCCGCGTCATCGCCTGGATGAACGAAGAGAACGGCGGTGCCGGAAGCAAGGCGTATGCTCTCGAACAGAACGCAAATATAGCCAACCATTTCGCTGCGATCGAAGCGGACCTTGGTGCGTCTCATCCGGTCGGCTTCGTTTTCGCGGGCAAGCCCGAAGCTCTCGCTTATCTGGCTCCGATCTCGGCGGTGCTTCTATCACAGGGAGCCGGAACTTCGCAGGTGCAGGCGAACGTCGGTTCCGATGTCGGGCCGCTGACCGCCAAGAATGTGCCGTCATTCGCCCCGTGGTTCGACCAACGGACGTATTTTAATTATCACCACACCGCGGCCGATACGTTCGACAAAGTCGATCCGAAACAGCTTTCCCAAGTTGGTTCGCTGATGTCGGTTCTGGCGTACGGGCTGGCGAATCTTGAGCAGCCGCTGCCGAGATAGAATCGGAGTCATTCGGCGGATGTGCCAATCCGCGTACTTTGTGGCAAGATTGAATTAGTGAGGAATTTACTATGAACAGACCGCCACCATATTTTCCGCAAAACCAGCTGTCGCCGCCCGACGAGAACCGATATAAAAAATTCAAGTTCGTTGTGGCGGGAGCAATATTGTTTTTGCTCCTATTGATAGCCGGCCTCGGGTACGGACTTTATTATTTGATTAGCCGCTTTTTAGCGTAAATGAGAAAGGAGCACGTTTAACGTGCTCCTGTTCTTTTTTCTGACGCTGCGGAATTATTTGTTATATTCGCCCCGATCTCTCATCGCATTGATACGTGCCTTCGCACCTTCGCTTGCAAGCTGTTTGGCCTGAGGTAACAGGTCGATAGCCTTGCTCAACTGAGTGTCGCCTTCGTTAAAAACCTGCAGCGATGTTGTCGATCCGTATGCCGCGGTGACGAGCTCCGAACGCAGAGCCCGTTCGACGAATTTGCGTTCTTTGTCGATGATCGCGGGGTTGTATTTATATTTGGCTTCCGCGTACGCCTTAAATGCCTGATACACCTGTTCGGTCACGGGGAAATCAGAACTCTTAATGTCGTAGTCGAATACGATCGGCTTATCGACTTTGTATGACTCAAATCCCTTAATCTTTCCGTAACTCAAATCCAACGCGAACGCGAACACGGGATTTGCCAGGCGTCGCTGTACGCGGTCCTGTTCGACCGTGATCGTGTCCGGTTTGACCAACACGTCCGGATTTATTCCGCCGCCGCTGTAAACAGCCCTGCCCGAGTCAGTTTTACTCTCCGGCCCTTTCGGCGTCGCGGGCGTCGAATCGTCACTCTGCGACCCGCCTTTGGTGTAATAGTCGTAAAGATTTCCGTTCGAGTAGTCGCGCTGGATCAGCCGGCCGCTCGGCGTCTCATACTTCGCGATCGTCAGCAAAAGCATCGAACCGTAATCGAGTACGAACGGATTTTGCACGAGGCCTTTTCCAAACGTATTTTCGCCCACGATCAACGCGCGATCGTGGTCCTGCAAAGCACCGGCAAGAATTTCCGATGCCGATGCCGAGTTGCGATTTACGAGAACGACGAGAGGAAGCGTTTCCGGGTTCGGGTTCTCCGCACGGTACGGCGGCTCATTCGTTCCGTCGAGTCGGCCTTTTTGTGTGAAAACCGTCTGGCCCGTCGACAAAAACGCGTTTGCCACTCGATATGCCTGACCGACAAGGCCGCCGCCGTTATTCTTCAGGTCGAGAACGAGCTGCTTCATTCCCCGGGCCTTGAGCGAATTCATCGCTTCGGTGAATTCGGCAAAAGTCGTCTGATTAAAACCGCCGCTCATTGCGATATATCCGACGCCCGGACGGATCATGTAAGCCTCGGAGATCGATGGCTGGGGAACCGAATCCCGGACGATATTGACCGTTTCGCGTTTCCCCGTTCCGTAACGCTCGACGATGATCTTGGCCGCCGTTCCACGCGGGCCGCGCAGGAAGTTTCTGACCTCGGTGAATGACTTGCCCAACATAGACGTCCCATTGACATCGACGATCTTGTCGCCGTATCGGAGGCCGGCACGATGGGCCGGTGCACCGTCGAATGTTGCACGAATAAACGTCGCGACCACGTTGCCGTTCTCATCACTGAGGTCGCCGATCGTCGCTCCGATTCCGAAGTACCGCGAGCTCTGGTCGGTGCGGAACTGTTCGAATTCCTTTGCGTCGAAATAGTTCGAGTGCGGATCGAGCGTGTGCAGCATGCCGTCGATCGACGACTTGAACACGTCGTTGTAATCGAGCTTGGCGCCGTCGGCGTGGTTGCTCTCGATCAGCGAAAGCGCTTCGGACACATCCTGCTCGATTTTTTCCACCGTAACCACGTTTTTCGCAGACGGAGCGGAATCAGCACTTTTAACTACTGACTTCGATACGGTTTGTGATTGTGAAAAGGACGCGGACGTTAAGAAAAGCGATAAGGCCAGGCTGAGGGCAAATGTAGAAATTCTCTTCACTACGTAAATCTCCTGCGGTAAAGCCAGTACGGTTAAGAAATTCTTCGAAATAATAACACCCATTGGAGTAGAAAGCGATTCAATTAGTTGCACGCGGAAATTGTAAAACGACTGCGAATCCCGCTTTTGCCGCGGCCCGTTTTGATATAAACTCTGAGCAACTTTCCACTTCGCACCGGAGGCACAAGCATGATAAAACGATTGTTCGCCGCTGTGGCCGTCACAGCCGCACTCGGAGTATATACGGCCGCACAGACGAAACTGTTGCGTTTTCCGGACGTTTACGGCGATCGTGTCGTTTTTACATATGGCGGCGATTTGTGGACGTCGTCAACGGGCGGCGGCATCGCGTCCCGGCTGACAGCCCATCCCGGAGTCGAGACATACGCGAAATTTTCGCTCGATGGGAAGTGGATTGCGTTCACTGGTCAGTACGACGGCGACGAACAAGTCTACGTGATGCCGTCCGGCGGCGGCGAACCGAAACAGCTTACGTATTATCCGTCGCGCGGGCCGCTCGCTCCTCGTTGGGGATATGACAATCAGGTATTGGGGTGGACGAAGGACGGACGAATAATTTTTCGGGGGCTTCGCGACTCGTGGACTCTGCCGGTCGCACATCTATATACCGTTTCGCCACAGGGCGGTTCAGCCGATGCTTTGCCGATGCCGGAGGCCGGTTCGGGTGATGTGTCTCCAGACGGGGCAAAGATCGTCTACTCGCCCCGTTCGCGCGACTTTCGTCCCGAAAAGCGGTACGGCGGCGGCCAGGCCAATACACTCTACATTTACGACCTCAAAAGCGGCGAAGCTCAAAAGATATCGGAAGGCCCACGTGCCAGCCGGGATGCGATGTGGATCGGCGGCACGATCTACTACAACTCCGACAAGGACGGAAAGTTCAACCTTTACGCTTACGATACCTCCGCGAAAAAGACGGCACAGGTGACAAAGAATCGAGACTGGGACATTCGCTGGGCGAGCTCGGACAATCAGGACCACATCATCTATGAGCGCGACGGCGAACTGGAAATGATGGACATCGCGTCCAAGAAGACGAGCAAACTGTCGATCAACGTGCCGGACGACGGTTCTTACAAGCGCCGCCGGCAGGTCTCGGTCGCGAACTTGATAAGTTCCTACGCGCTTAGCCCGAAAGGCGAACGTGCACTTTTTTCCGCTCGCGGTGATATTTTTACCGCTCCGGTGGAAAAAGGCGGCGTACGTAATCTGACCAAATCATCGAACTCCAACGACAAATTTCCGACATGGTCGCCCGACGGCAAAAAGATCGCGTATATCTCGGACGCGACCGGCGAAGAGGAGTTGTGGTTGATCTCGCAGGACGGCTCGACGCAGCCTGAGCAGCTTACGACCGGTTCGAAAGCACAACGATTCGCTCCGACATGGTCACCCGACGGCAAACAGATCGCCTTTAGCGATAAAGACGCTAAGGTTTACGCGGTGACCGTCGCAACGAAACAGATGAAGTTGGTCGTCGATGCTCCGAACGGGTTGGTACAGGATTACGACTGGTCGCCGAAGGGAAATTTTCTCGCGTACTCGATGCAGAACCGCAACGGTCTGTCGTCGATGTATGTGTGGAGTTCGTCGGAAAACAAGTCGTACCGCGTCACGCCGGCGATATTCGACGCCAATACTCCGGCGTGGGACCCGAGCGGCAATTATCTTTACTTTCTGAGCAGCCATGAGTTCGCCCCGCAGATCTCCAATTCAGAGTTCAATTACGCGACGAACCGCATGGTTCAGATATACGCGCTGGCGCTTCGCAAAGACGTGAAGCATCCGTTTCCGTACGAGAGCGACGAGGTAACACTTGCCGAGGAGAAAAAGGAAACTGTTTCCCCGACGCCGTCGCCCTCGCCGACGGTAGAAGCAAAGCCCGCGGAAACGGTCGAGCGGATCGATTTCGACGGAATACAAAACCGAGCCTCGAAAGCTCCGCTGCCGGCGGACAATTACGCCGGGCTTTCGGCGAACAAAGGTCACTTGATCTATTTCGTTCAGGCTCCGTTCTACTATGGACGGCAAGCCGATTCACAGTCGTCGCTTCGGATCTTTTCGCTGAAGGAACGCAAAGAAACGGCCCTACTCTCGCCCGCGTTCGGCTACGCAATGTCGGCCGACGGCAGCAAGTTGATCGCAGCCTCGACCGGCGGATCTTACAGCGTGTTCGATGCGAACTCGGGCGGTGACAAGACACGCAAGACCGTGTCGACCGCTGGGCTCGTCACCGAGATCGATCCGGTCGCCGAGTGGAATCAGATGTTCGACGAAGTGTGGCGCAGGTACCGTGACTGGTTCTATGTCGAGAATATGCACGGTTTCGACTGGCAGAAGATACACGACGACTATAAAAAGTGGCTGCCGTATGTGAACCATCGGTCGGATCTGAATTACGTCATCTCCGAGATGAGTTCGGAACTTACCGTGCAGCACGCATATATCGACGGCGGCGATTTCAATTTGCCGCCGCGTGTTCGGGTCGCACTTCCCGGTGCGAGATTCGAAGCCGACCGGGCCGCGGGCCGCTATCGGATCTCGAAAATTTACGGCGGCCAGAATGAGGAAGACATCTACCGCTCGCCATTGACCGAGGTAGGGGTCGACGCGAGCGTAGGCGATTACGTTCTGGCGATCAACGGCGAAGACGTCCGCACCGATCGCGACATTTACTCGTACCTTCGAGGTAAAGCGGACACTACCGTCACGTTAACCGTGAACTCGAGCCCGACGCTTACCGGTTCGCGAACCGTGACGTTCAGGCCGGTAACGAGCGAATCCGACCTCGTCTATCTCGATTGGACCGAAGCGAACCGGCGACGAGTCGATCAACTGTCCGGCGGCCGCGTGGGCTATCTCCATATTCCCGATATGGGCGCTGCCGGAATTCGCGAATTTATTAAATGGTATTATCCGCAGCTCGACAAGGAAGGCCTGGTCGTCGACGTGCGGGCGAACGGCGGCGGCAACGTGTCACGAATGATCATCGAACGGCTTCGCCGCAAGGTGCTCGGCGTTAATTTCCGCCGCGGCGACGTCGACGGTTCGACATACCCGGATGCTGCTTTCGCCGGGCCGATGGTCGCGATCCTGAATGAAAATTCGGCGTCGGACGGTGACATTTTTCCGTATATGTTCCGAGAGGCCGGACTCGGGCCGCTGGTCGGGAAGCGGAGCTGGGGCGGCGTTGTCGGGATCACGAACCGCGGAACTCTGATCGACGGCGGCATCGTCAACGTTCCGGAATTTGCACTTGCGAATACGAAAGGCGAATATGTGATCGAGGGTTACGGCGTCGATCCGGATATCGAGGTCGAAAACGATCCGCGATCCGTACTCGCCGGACACGACCCGCAGCTCGAGCGATCGGTCGAAGAGATCATGAAAAAGCTGGTCAATCCGGTACGCTTGCCGGGGCGGCCGAGTGACCCGGTCAAGACCGGCATAAAGTAGTAAATGTCCCACTTACTGGAAGTACAAGACCTACGGACGCATTTTCCTTCGCGGTCCGGACTGGTCAAGGCCGTCGACGGCGTCAGTTTTCATATTGACGAAGGCGAGCTGCTCGGCCTGGTCGGCGAATCCGGCAGCGGCAAATCGATCACGGCGCTTTCGATCATGCGGCTGATCGCTCCGCCGGGCAAGATCGTCGGCGGTTCGATCAAGTTCAAGGGCGAAGAACTGACGGACGTGTCGGCGGAACGCATGAGAAAGATCCGCGGCAACGACATCGCGATGATCTTTCAGGACCCAATGACCTCGCTCAATCCCGTGTACACGGTTGGCGAACAGATCGCCGAAGCGCTGCGGCTGCATCGGGACCTCGACAAAAAAGCGGCGTGGAACGCTGCGATCGATGCGATGAAGGAAGTCTCGATACCGGCACCTGAACGCCGCGCGTCCGATTACCCGCACCAACTTTCCGGCGGCATGCGGCAGCGCGTCATGATCGCGATGGCGCTGGCGTGCGACCCGGAATTGCTGATCGCCGACGAACCGACGACCGCACTCGATGTAACGATACAAGCGCAGATCCTTGAACTCTTGAACGAACTTCGAACGACGCGAAAGCTCGGTGTGCTTTTGATCACGCACGACCTCGGTGTTGTCGCCGAAACCGCCGACCGTGCGTGCGTGATGTATACGGGAAAGATCGTTGAAGATTCCGGCGTCGAGGAGCTGTTCGAACGGCCGAAACATCCGTATACGCAAGGGCTTTTGAGCTCGGTGCCGAAGCTTACCGATTATTCGCTACAGCACGTTACGAGATTGGAAACAATCGAGGGCGTAGTACCGAGCCCAAGCGATCTTCCGCCGGGCTGTCACTTTGCGCCTCGCTGCCGGTTCCGGATGGAGCGCTGCACGCATGGAGAGATACCATTTTTCACGACGCCGGACGGAACAGCGGTGAGATGCGTTCTATATGACGAAGAATCCCGCGAACTTGCGCGGAACGAAAGTATATCTGAGACATCCGCAGGCGTCTGACTTTGCAGAACTCTCCGAACTTTACGCGACCAGCCGCGGGCACCTTCGCGGATTCGCCGCAACGGAATTCGGCGAGCCGGAATTTGAACAACTTTTAGTCTCGGCCGCGCAGGACACGAACGAATATTTCCTGATCTGGCAGATCGACAGCGACAAGATCATGGGGACGATAAACCTGAGCCAGATCTTTCGAAAGGCGTTTCAGAATGCTTATTTGGGCTATATGCTCGGTGCCGGATTCACGGGTCGCGGATATATGACGGAATCGGTCGCACTCGTCCTGCGATTCGCATTCGAAGAGTTGAAGCTGCACCGCGTCGAAGCGAACGTTCAGCCGTCGAACTTACCTTCGATACACGTCCTTCAGCGTAATGGCTTTTCAAAGGAAGGCTTTTCGAGACGCTATATAAAGATCGGCGGCCGTTGGCGCGACCACGAGCGCTGGGCGATACTTAGTGAGGATCGGAAACATCGCAGATAGATGACGGCACAAGCAATTAAAACTCAAACGCAGCCGCTGTTGAAAGTAGCCGGACTGAAGAAGTATTTTCCGGTCGAGAACAGCGACGATCTTGTAAAGGCGGTCGACGGCGTGACCTTTGAGATCAACGAAGGCGAAACGCTCGGACTCGTCGGCGAGTCGGGCTGCGGAAAATCGACGGTGGGGCGCTGCATTCTTAGGTTGTACGAGCCGACAGACGGCAAAGTCCTGTTTGACGGGCGCGACCTTCTGCAGCTTTCGTCGTCCGAGCTTCGCGCAATTCGGCGGGAGATGCAGATAATATTTCAGGACCCATACGCGAGCCTCAACCCGCGCCTCGATATCCTCTCGATCGTTTCCGAGCCGTTAAAGATACACGGTGTCTCTAACGCCGGCGAGCGCCGCGGCCGCGTAGCGGAACTTTTATCACAAGTCGGCCTCGACCCAAATTATATGAACCGCTACCCGCACGAGTTCTCGGGCGGACAGCGGCAGCGGATCGGGATCGCGCGTGCGTTGGCTCTCAATCCTAAGCTGATAATTTGCGACGAGCCTGTTTCGGCTTTGGACGTTTCCGTTCAGGCGCAAGTCGTCAATCTGCTGCAGGATCTGCAGCAGCAATTTGGCCTGACGTACCTTTTCATCTCGCACGGGCTGGCGGTGGTCGAACATATTTCAAACCGCGTCGCCGTTATGTACCTGGGCAAGATTGTCGAGATCGCCGATTCGCAGGAACTTTACGAAAATCCGCTGATGCCGTATACAAAGGCGTTGCTTTCCGCGATCCCGGTGCCGGACCCGAAGAAGAAGCGCGACAGGATAATTCTGAAGGGCGACGTCCCGACACCGATCAATCCGCCGTCGGGCTGCCGGTTCCGGACAAGATGTCCGATAGCGATCGAACGATGTGCGGAGGTCGTTCCGGAGTTAAGGGAGATCACGCCCGGCCATTTCGCCGCGTGCATTCGCGTTGACGGCTACGATCAGGCGCCGCCGATCGATGCTGCTATCTGAAACATTCGCCCGCCCACTGGCGTAAATCTTTGCGATACAGTGAGTTGTCATAGAAAATCCAATATCAGAGAGGAAATTATGAATCGTTTGGCTGGAATCGTCGTTGCGGTTATCGGTTTTTTGATCGCCATTTTGAGCGTTCTGAAGGTCGTTCCGGGAATCACCGGTCCGGGCGTCGCGTTGATCCTGCTCGGAGCGTTGATCATCGGATTGAGCTTCGTCAACAAACCCGACACCGAGGGAACTGAGCGTATGCCGACGCCGGCCACCCTTTCCAACATTTTCTTTTCGCCGGGTGAGGTGTTTTCCAATCTGCGGAGCCATCCGCGGTGGCTCGTTGCTGTTTTGATAATGTCCATACTTGCGGCCGTGTTTTCGAATCTGTTTTTGTATCGTCTTGGTGCCGAGCGTGTCGCAAATTTCGCGATCGACAAGACGCTGGAAATGCCGATGATCCAGAACAACGAACAGGCCCGACAAGGTGTCGAAGCGAGCCGTCCGCAAGCGATCGCCGACGCTACGAACCCGGTGGTCCGCACGGGGCAGGCCGTCTCCAGTTTTGTGGGACTGACTTATTTGGTTGCGTTTCTCGGGCTGGTATTTTTTCTCTTTGCCTTGGTGATGGGCGGTAAGATCAATTACTGGCAGGCGTTTTCGGCGGCGGTCTATGCGATGTTCCCGGTCGCGGTGATAAGGTTCGTTCTGAACACGATCATTTTGTTCTTAAAAGATCCGACGGAAATTCATCCGATAACGGGGCAGTCCAATCTTGTCCAGGACAACCTAAATTTCCTTTTTACGCCGTCCGAGCACCCCGTGCTTTACTCGATCGCGGGCATGATCGGGCTGCTTTCCTTCTACTGGATATGGCTGAACGCCACCGGCCTGAACAAAGCTGCGGAAAAGGCCCCTTCCTCGTACGGGTGGACCGCAACACTCGCGGTCTATTTTCTGGGAATGGCGCTCGCGGCCATCGCGGCAATGCTGTTTCCGAGTTTTATCAGTTAAGAATTCTTGATCAAATCGGAAAAGGCCTTCGGATATTCCGAAGGCCTTTTTTTATTCGTATCTGAGAGACTCGATGGGATCCAGTCGTGCGGCCTTCCACGCGGGGAATAGCCCAAAGATTATACCGATCCCGACGCTGGCAAAAAATCCTACCGGCGGTGCCCACCACGGGACATAGGACGGAAGTACGATTTTAACGAGGAGCGTCAAGAGCCATCCGAGTAACAACCCAAGCAAACCGCCAAAGCCCGTCAGAGTTGCGGCTTCGATCAGAAATTGGAGAAGAATATCGCTATGTCTGGCGCCGAGAGCTTTTCGTATGCCGATCTCGCGCGTTCTTTCAGTGACGGAAACGAGCATGATGTTCATCACGCCGATGCCGCCGATCATCAAGCCGATCGACGAGATTACGACCATCGCGATCGCCACGCCGGCGGTGATCGATTTGAACTGATCGATAAGGCTGGCCGCGGTTTCCATCGAAAAATTGTTCGGTTTGCCGAAGGCGACCTGGCGGCGTACGCGTAATAGATCCTGCACGTCGTCCTTTGCTTTTTCGAGCTGGCCCTCGTTGGCAACGGCCAGAATGAACAAGTCGTCAGCGTTGGGTTTGAGCTTTAACGCCGAGCCCATCGGCATATAGATCACGTTGCTCTGATCATTATTTCCGCCGCCGCCGCCGAAAAGCTGCTCCTTCTTTTCAAGCACGCCGATTATCCGAAACGGGCTGCCGCCAATGTCGAGCTCCTCGCCGATCGGCGATCCGTAAGGGAAGTAGCTGTCCACGACCGAAGAGCCGATAAGACAAACATCTGCGTTCGCATCGCTTTCTGATTGCGAAAACCAGCGTCCGTCGACGAGCACCTCAGTCGTTGTTTTTTCAATATCGGAGGTCGTGCCCTGCAATTGAACAGCGCCTGACGATTTGCCATTTTTGCCGGTCACCATTGTCTTCGAACCGAAGAAGTTATTCGAAACATCGAGGAGCGGCACGGCGGTCTCGATCGACGACAGTCCCTTGATCGCCTCGGCGTCGGCCATCGTCAGTGGCTTGCGCATTCTTTCTTCCTGCGTGCGCCGCCCGCTCGAGAACCCGATGTTGTACTTGTAAAGGAATATCGACCGAGTTCCGAACGATTCGACCTGCTTTTCGACCGCGACGTTGATGCCGCTGATGATGGACGAAATGAGCATCACGGTGATCACGCCGACCACCACGCCGACGATCGTCAAAAACGAGCGCAGCTTATTGCCGCGCAGCGTGTCGAGCGCCATCATCAGGTTTTCGTAGAATCCGCTTGTTGCAACTTTGCTCATCTGATTAATCGGCCCTTAGCGCCTCGATCGGGTCGAGTTGTGCGGCCTTCCAAGCCGGAAAGAGTCCGGCTAATATTCCGACGATCGCGGACACGCCGATCGAGATGACGGCGGCATACCACGGAATTCGGGTTTGGATGAACATCGCGCTGATGATCATGCCGATCAACTGGGCAAGGATAAGGCCGATGATTCCTCCGATCGCGGACAACGTCGCCGCCTCGTAAAGAAACTGTTTCAAAATATCGCCCTGGCGGGCGCCGAGGCTCTTTCTGATGCCGATCTCTTTGGTGCGTTCCGTGACCGCAACGAGCATAATATTCATGATTACGATCGCGCCGACGAGTAGGGCGATCGCGGGTACGGCGAGAATAACGATGAACGTCGTCCCGAAGAGGCTGTCGCGAAGCCCGGAGATCGCGTCCGGCGTGACGACACCGAACGTATCCTTTTCGCCGAATTCAAGCTTTCGACGCTGACGCATGAGCGTGCGAGCCTCGTCGACCGCGTCTTTGAACAATTTATCGGACGGCGCCGTGGCGAGAAAATATAGATAACGGCCACCGCGAAAGCCACCGAAGTTCGATCCGAATGTCTTTAGCGGCAACTGAACGAACGCGTCTTGCGGACGTCCGAAGACCGTGCCTTTTGCGACGCGAACGCCGACAATGCGATACGGAACACCGCGAATGACGATCTCCTGTCCGACCGATCCGCCCTGCGGAAAAAGCTTATCGGCAACGTCCGAGCCGATAAACGCGACACGCATCGAATTGCTGTTTTCAGCCTCGGTGAAATATCTCCCCTGGTCGACTTCTATTTTTTCGATATCGGCTATTACCGGTTCCGCGCCGTCGACAGTAACGTCCTCCATTGAGTTCGCCCCGGCCTTGATGGTGCTGCGGTTGCCGCCGGCCTTCGCTCCGATCTTCTCCATGACGACCGCACGCGAACGCAGGAATTCGATGTCCTCCATCGTCAGTTCCTTGTTCCGCCGCTGTGCCTCGGCGATCGTGTCGGTGTCTTTGAAATCTTCGAAATTAAACCGCTGTATCGTGAACGAGTTGGAACCAATGCCCGCGATCTTTTCATCAATGTAGGAATTGAAACCCTGGAGCACCGAAAAGACGACCATGAACGCCGTGACGCCTATGATCATCCCCAAAAGCGTGAGGAACGAACGCAGCTTGTGGGCCCAGATGGCGGCCAATGCGAGTTTGATTGTTTCAGCGAAGTTCATGTAAGACGAAGTCTAATACCTTGAAATATAATACGTTAAATCGGAAAAAAGGTTTAGAGGCGGATCATTTTGCTTCCACACGGAAAGGTTGAACTAGGCGGCGAGATGAGCGAAGAAAACGCGAGAGGCGCACGCTAATGGCGGGGAGCCAGACGAACGCCGAAGCACTCGACGGCCCGGATGTTTGCAAGATCAGCCAAAAGCGGCAGCGAACGTCGATAAAATAAAACGTGCCGGCAAGTATGCCGGCACGTTTTCGATCACTTTATTTTCTCGTCCTTTTCGATCTGCCCGTCCCGGATCGTGATCACTCGGTGTGCACGTTCGGCTACCTCGTGTTCGTGCGTGACGACGATTATCGTGTTGCCTTCGGCGTGAAGTTTTTCGAACAAAAGCATGATCTCGACACTCGTTTTCGAATCGAGAGCACCGGTTGGCTCGTCGGCGAGCAGGATAGACGGATGATTCACCAGTGCTCGCGCGATCGCTACACGCTGCCGTTGTCCGCCGGAAAGTTCATTCGGCTTGTGCAGCACGCGATCTCCGAGCTCGACCGACGCCAGAGCCGCTTGAGCCTTTTCCTGTCTTTCCGCCGAACGCATACCCGCATAGATCAGCGGAAGTTCCACATTGTGAAGGGCCGTCGCTCTCGCAAGCAGATTGAACGTCTGAAAAACGAAACCGATCTCTTTGTTTCGGATGCGGGCTAGTTCGTCGTCGGTCATGTCCGAAACAAGATGTCCGTTGATCCAGTATTCACCTTTCGACGGAGAATCGAGGCAGCCGATCAGATTCATCAGCGTCGATTTTCCCGATCCGGACGGGCCGATGATCGCCAAATATTCGCCTTTCTTGACCTCAAAGGAAACGTCCCTCAAGGCGTGCAACTCCTCGACGCCCATCTGGTAGGTCTTCCAGATATTACGCATCGAGATCAGTGAACCCGGCATACCGTTCGCCGAGATGACCGCGTCCGGCTTTACGTCGATCCCCACCACAGCGTCCTTTACGGTTTCTTCATCCATGAACTTATACATATCGACGCACCCGAATCGCGGCAGTCATACTGCCGGGTATATTAGGACTTATTGGAATTATCGCCTTCCTTCTTGGTCTGCTTCTTGACGATCATGTCGTCCTTCAGTGTATTTAGAATTCGACTCGGTCCGGTAATGACCTCTTGACCCTCGGAAAGCCCGGAAACGATCTGAATATCGGACTCACCGGTGATGCCTTTCTCGATCGGGTAGAACTTAACTTTGTTGCCGTCAAGAACATAGACACCTTCGATCGGTTTCGGTTTATCCGCAGGGCGGGGCGAATCACCCTGGATCGCCGGTGTTGGCGTCGCTTCCGCCTTCTTCGTGACGATCGCCTGCAGCGGGATCGCAACGACGTTTTCGACCGTTTTTGTCGTGATCGTAGCCGTTGCACTCATTCCGGGACGAAGACTGGCCTGCATTTCAGGCGTAAGATTGACGAGCTGAATGACAACCCGAAACTCTTTAGCTTCCTGAACATTGATGTTTGTCGAAAGGCCGCCGCTGGTTTGCGACTTGCCGACCGCGAGCGGCGTCTTTTGCAGCACTTCGCCTTCGAGTTCCTTATCGCCGAAAGCATCGACCTTGATCTTCGCCTTTTGACCGACTTCGACCTTGTCGATCTCGGTCTCGTCGACCTTGACTTCGACGTTGATCGAAGACATGTCGGCGATGGTCATCAGTGCCGTTGTCGACAGGCCCGCAACGGCGAACGTTCCGACCTTCGACGGAATCTCGGCAATGACGCCGTTGATCGGAGCGATCACGACGGTCTTGTCGCGCTGGTTGTTTTGCCCACGCAGGACTGCCGACTGTTGGTTCGCACGCGACTGGCTCGAGCCTACGTTCAAATTGGCCGTGTCGACCGATCGACGAGCGTCTTTGACCGCTACAGCCTGCTGGTTGAGCCGCGCCGTCGCTTCCTTAACCGCGATCCGCTGTGATTCGAGACGTGCCTTAGCCGAAGAAAGCCCAACATTAGCGTCGTCGACAGCGTCCTTCTTCTGGTCGAACTCGAGCCGGGAAATCGCTCCTTTTTCGAGGAGCTGTTCGTTTCTACGGTATTCACGTGTTGCCTGATTCAGCTTGTTCTGAGCTCCGGCGACATCGGTCTCGGCAGTGACGACGGCCTGACGCGCCGTATCGATCGCGGTCTGTGACACGTTCAGGCCCTGCTGCGCCTGAGCGAGGCTGTTTTGGGCGGCAATGACCTGCGACTGCTGAACCCGGACCTCATCCTGTGCGCTTTGGTACGCCGCCAGTTGTGCGTCGGCATTGGACTCGAGCTGATTCGGGTCGAGACGGACGAGCACCTCGCCTTTGCTGACGGCGTCGCCTTCTTTCTTGGTTATGTCGACGATCTTGCCCTGCACCTCACTCGTCAGATTAACGAACTGGATCGGCCTGACCTCGCCGGACGATGTGACGGTGGACCTCAGTTCCCGCCGCATTTCCACTTTAACGGTCGTGACCTCCGGCGTGTCTTTCCGAGTAGCCATGATGCTCCCGACTATTATCAAAAGCAGCAGGACTCCGATCGAACCCCCGATAATGATCTTCTTTTTTCGGCTCAATGCCATCGTGAAGTTTCCCCTTCGAATAATTGAATTTGTACCTGAGTGATTTAACGCAAATTAATGCTTAAAGCGGCGTCAAGCCGTTATTACGACACGGAACTTTTCATTGTTTCAAAAATCTGCAGCTTCGGTTTTTATAAGCGCAAAACCGTTATAGAATGTATGGTTGACGTTCCGCACAGTTCGATTTAGGATTTACCTGCGCAAAGTTAAAGGGTTAAAATGTAAGAACCGCGTGGCAATGGGAAGATCATAGCCGCCGTGCGGTTAAAATAAACAATGAAACGATGTGATTCCTGCGGTACCGAAAATCTCGATTCATCGCAATACTGCGATGAATGTGGCACGAGGTTGGCTAGTCCCGAAAACGGGTCCGCGGGCCGGCCGGCCTTCCACCAGAATAGTTTGAGCAGATCAGGCTCACGCGGAGGAGCGAGCGTAACGTCTATCGGCGTTCCGCCACTAGTCGAAGCTGACCACGCCGGCGAAATGATCGACATCGACGGCGACGAAAAAGTCGGCCGAAGGTCGCACGCAAGACTTACGATCGAACGGGGAGATGCCGTGAACACGATATTCGCGCTTTCCGCCGAAGAATCGAATATCGGCCGCTGGGATGCAGATAATGGAATTTTTCCGGATGTCGACCTGGACGCGTATGATCCGGACGCAAAGGTATCGCGCAGGCATGCGCGGATAATCTATCGAAACGATGTATACATGATCGAAGATCTCGGATCGACCAACGGCACCTTCGTTAACCGTGGTCGACGCCTTTTGCCGGGCAGCCCTCAGGTTTTGACCGAGGGAGACGAGATAATTGTCGGCAAGACCTTTTTACGTTTTCACATTAACAGTTAACTTTCACTGAGCCCGGACCAATTACAAATTAATGGCAACATGTCCTGAATGCGGCTCTGAAGTCGCCGGAATCGATATCTTTTGTCCGTACTGCGGCATTACTCTGCAGCCGACTGAAGTTGATGCGCCCGCCTCGCCCGAATCCGACGAATCGATGGCCAGCACCATAATGATCCCGACGTTCGATCGCGCTGCACTTGTTGCCGAGGCGAAGGCGGCGCGCCTGACAGACGAGCCCGCTTCCGAGAACGCCGCGGCAAATGCGGTCGAAGCCAATTCGCCTGAAATTTCGCCGGCGGCCGAGTTTGACGAAGAAGTGCAAGACGTTCCGTCGACGGTCGAAGAGGACGCCGAACCGTCCGCTGCGTCAGGCGGCGCTTCAGCCGATCTGCCGGGAATTGACGACATTCCGGTTCCTGACATTTTAGCTGGCCATGGCGTTACCTCGGACAATATTCCAAAATCGACGAGCGAATATAATTTCAACACCTCGGCTGAACCGATCGCGGCGCCGGTCGAAAGCGAGCCCGCGCCTGAATCAAGCCAGCCTCCGGAGTCGGAACTTTTCCGTGAGCGACTGACGACGCCGGACAGTGGCATTGGAAAGCCGTCGATCGAACTTGAATCACCGCCGAGCAATACGGCATTCGACTCGGTGAGAATAATGGAGCCGCGACCTGCGGGCCAGGAAGACGTCGACACGCGAATCCAAGGTATGCCGGCCGTTCACAGTTCGCCGCTTCCAGTAGCCGCTGAAGAGCCGCCCGTTCCGATAAGCGAACCAGCGGAAACCGGCTCGAATATCGGCCGTGTTGATACGGACGGCCGCAGAAGCGCAAAGCTGAAACCGCTTACCGAAGGCACAGTTCTTAATGCAAGATACGAAATCGTCCGGAAGATCGGCGGCGGTGGTATGGGCGCCGTTTATCTCGCCAGCGACAACAATCTCGGCGGCGTTCTCCGCGCGGTCAAAGAGATGGTGCAGTCCCACATCGACGAAGAGCACCAGGAAAAATCGATCAACGATTTCAAGCGTGAATCTATGATCCTGTCGACTCTCGACCATGCGTCGATACCGACGATCTACGATTACTTCTATGACGAGTTCGAGGGCCGCTTCTATCTCGTCATGAAATACATTTCAGGCGGCGACCTCGCGGCCCGCCTTCGAGCGGCTCCCACCGGCAAGATCGACGAACTTCTCGTGACGGAATGGGCCGTGCAGATCGCCGATGTACTCGACTATTTACATAATCAGCCGTCGACTATCGTTTATCGCGATCTAAAGCCTTCGAACATTATGATCGACGGCAACACGGGCCGGATAATGCTTATCGATTTTGGGATCGCCCGCTCGATCGGCCAAAAAGAGGAAAAAGGCGTTACCGCCGTCGGTACGATGGGCTATGCTCCGCCCGAACTGTTCAGCGGAAACGTAGAACCGCGATCGGATATTTACAGCCTCGGATCGACGATGTTCCATCTGCTGACGGGCGCTGATCCGCAAAGCAACCCGCTGCTGATCTTCGATTTTCAAAAGAACCCGCGGCCGCGTCAGATCAATCCGCAGCTTTCCGACCAGATAGAGCGGATATTGATGAGGGCCGTCGAATACAACTCGGACGCGCGCTTCGCGTCTGCGGGTGAAATGCGGCAGGCGTTAGAAGATCATCTCGCCAATCTCAAGTCTGGCAAATTGAGCTTTGGCGTTTCCGAGGCTCCCGCGTCGGTGAGTCTCTCGAATCAGGCGGTCTTCTGCGGTTTCTGCGGTCAACGCATTGTAGCAACGGACATGTTCTGCGCGTTTTGCGGATCGAAACAGCCGCTCGCTCAGCACGGCGTCCACTCAGAGATCTATTCATCGCCGTCGGTCACGGCAAAGCTTGTGGTCGAAGGAACCAGCGAGCTTTCGACGCCGGCGTTCGCACTGCAAAAGGACGAAAATCTACTCGGACGGCGAGATCCGATGTCGAATATTTTTCCGGAGGTCGATCTTTCCAAATACGATCCGCAGACGAAGATCTCTCGCCGTCATGCGCGCATTTGGCGTGACGGGAATAATTTTTTGGTCGAGGACCTCGGGTCGTCGAATGGGACTATATTGGCGCCGCAGTTCAAGGATTCATTTAGACTGCCGCCGATGAAGCCGCATGCGCTTTCGCACGGCGATAAGATCAAGATCGGCGACACGACGCTGCATTTCGTTATCGGATAAGGGCGGGACGATTTATGAGTTCGAACGTTGAGGGAACCGCTGTTGCGGGCAGCCCGCGTAGCCGGGAAGTGGTCATTGGATTTTCGCCGGAACGCGTAAAGGCGCCGTTTCTTCTACGCTGCGGCGCTCTCATGATCGACTATTTAGTGATCGTCGCGTTCCCGGTGATATGTTTGCTGATTGGGCGACTTAGCGGCAACGACGGTGCTCGACTGTTGAGCGGCGAGTGGAACAGTGCAGGCTGGCTGATCGCAGGTCTCGTTGCCCTTACCGATCTGGTGGTGCTGCCGGCGTTCAGCGGTCAAAGCATCGGAAAGATCGCTACCGGTCTACGCATCGTCAGGATCGACGGTTTACCTGCATCGGTCGGAACGATCGTACTCCGGCAAACGTTCGGATATTTATTGACTCTTGGCAGCCTTGGATTGGGTTTTCTTGTATCCGTTTTCAGCACTAAGGGACGCGCTCTGCAAGATTACGTCGCCGGCACCGTCGTAATATATGCACAGCGCAGCGTTCGTAAAATTTAGCTGGTTTAAATCGATATGCCTCAGTTGATCTTCAAAAATGGCGATCAGACGCCGCAGCGGGTTCCGCTGTCCCGCCTCCGCACGACCATCGGGCGTTCGGCTCGCAGCGATGTTTGTATTCCGGATGCGTTCGCGTCCCGTCTGCACGCCGAGGTGCGCCAGGAAGGCGACGGGTTTTGGCTGCAGGATCTCGGCTCGGCGAACGGGACGCGATACAACGGCGTCCCGGTTAAAATGCCGGTGCCGCTCAATTCCGGCGGCGAGATCCAGATCGGCGAAACGACGATAATGTTCGACGATGAACGTCTGCGGTTAACGCCCAGTGCAACACTGATCGCCGATCATACGGAAGCACTCGATCCATCAAAGACGATCGCGCTCAGCAACAAAAAGAATCCGACCACCGAATTTCTCGAGGGTCATTTCTCGACGCGTACCGAATTGCTCGGGTTGATAAGCAAGGTGGGCGTCGCACTTCTCGCGGCGTCCGGCCTGGACGAAACGCTCAATCAGGTCGCGTCGCTCGTATTCGAAGCCGTACCTGCTGAACGCTGTGTCATCATGCTTCGCGAGGGTAAGACCTCCGAAACGATGAAGATAATGGTCGCCCGCGTTCGCGGCAAGGACGAAACTCTCGAAGAAGTTCGTCTTAGCCGCACCGTTATGGACGAGGTGCTGAAGAACGGCAAATCTGTGCTTACGGCCGACGCTCAGCACGATCCGAGATTTGCGGGAAATACAATGACACTGCTTGGCATCCGTTCGGTCCTGGCAGTTCCGCTCAGCGTCGACGAGCGGGATGTGTTCGGCCTGATCTACGCCGATTCGCCCACTTACGAAACGACCTTTTCAGAAGAGCATCTGAACATCCTGACGACACTCGCGTCCGTTGCGTCGATCCGCGTTGAGAACGCTACGCTTCTCGAGGAACGTTTCGAACGCGAACGAATGGAGCATGAATTGGAGCTCGCGACCGAGATTCAACAGCGCTTCCAGCCGTCGTCGCCGCCGCAAATGGACGGCTACGAGTTTCAGGGAATTTCGTTTTCCTGTTACGAGATCGGCGGTGATTATTACGATTTTATCGAACGCCACGACGGGCGGATGCTGCTCGCACTGGGCGATGTGTCCGGAAAGGGAACCGCGGCGGCGCTGTTGATGTCGAGCCTTCATGCCGCGATCCACGCTCAGGTATCGGCAAAGAGTCCGCTCGAGGAGATCGTCAATTCGGTCAATCAATATCTGGCAGACAATACGCCCGCGAACCGGTTCGTCACGCTTTTTATCGCGGAACTCGATCCGTCGACGGGAACGCTAAAATACATAAACGCCGGCCACAATCCGCCGCTGATCGGACGAGCCGACGGCACGATCGTGCAGCTATCGTCCGGCGGCTTTCCGCTCGGGATCATGCCGGGTGCGGAATTTGAAACGGGCGAGACGACACTCGCTGCGGGCGAATCCCTGGTCGTTTACTCGGACGGCGTTTCGGAGGCGAACAATATTCGGGATGAGGAGTTCGGTATGGAGCGGCTGTCGGCTGTTGTCGCGAATAACCTGAAAGCCTCGGCGGCAGGCATGCGTGATAAGGTCGAGTCAGCGCTTTCAGCATTCACCCAGACGGCACCGGCAAATGACGACATTACGCTCGTGATCGTGAAACGCGTTTAGTTTTTCGCGATCTCGGAGTACAACCAGGCCTTCGCCATACGCCATTCGCGGTTGACCGTCGGCACGCTCACGCGAAGCACTTCGGCAGTCTCTTCGATCGAGAGGCCGCCGAAATATCTCAGCTCCACGATCCTTGCTTTCCTTTCGTCCATCTCCGCCAATTGCTGCAACGCATCATCGAGCGCGATCAACTCGGCCGATTTGTCGTGCGAGACGATCAGTATCTCTTCCTCGATCGGCAGCAGCTCAGCGTCGCCGCCTCGTTTCTCGGCTGTATGTTTGCGTGCGTGATCCATTAAAATGCGCCGCATCACCTGTGCCGCGATGCCGAAAAAGTGCGCTCTGTTCTGCCACTTCACGCGGCTTTGATCGATCAACTTCATGTACGCTTCGTGGACCAGTGCGGTCGGCTGGAGCGTATGGTTGCTGCGCTCGCGGCGCAGGTAGCTGCTTGCCAGCCGGCGGAGCTCATCGTAAATGTGCGGCAGGATCTGATTGACGACTTCTTCGTTGCCGTCCGTCAGTTCGAGCAGCATCTGCGTAATTTCCTGGGGTTCCTGGCTCATCAATTATTCCCTTAACTATCTATTTACGAGGCAATTATAATTAAAGCCCGCGAAGTCTGCAATCGAGTTCGCCGCGATGATATGTTTTGGCCACAACCTCCGCGTATGTATGCAGAAGCCGCAACCGGCGGCGAGCATTTTATTAACGGAGAACCAGACATGAGAGCAAATATTCTAATACTCGCACTAATGATAAGCGGAGCACTCAGCTCAACAGTCTTCGGCGACGTCAAGATCAAATCGAAGCAGACGATGTCGGGACAATCATACGAAAACACGACCTACATCAAAGGCAAGCGCCAGCGTGCCGAACAGATGAACGGGATGACCGTCAGCCTGACCCAATGCGATCTTCGCCGCGGCGTTCAGATGAACACTCAGTCGAAGACGTACATGGTCAATCCGTTCGCTCAAACGGCACAGACCACAACAGCTTCGGCCACTTCGACTACCAAGAACGGTGTCGTTCAGGCCGGCGGCAAAATAACGACGACTTACACGATAAAGGACACCGGCGAGCGTAAGCAGATGTTCGGATTTCAGGCACGTCACCTGATCATCACGATGGAAAGCGTCTCGTCGCCTGACGCCTGCAACAAGACGAATACCAAAATGCAGACGGACGGCTGGTACATCGACGCTGAGTTCGTGCTGGACTGCGACTACGGAATCCAGAATTATAATTACAACAACAATCGTTCTAGCGGCTGCCCGGACAAATACGAAATGAAGACGATCGGCACCGCAAAACGCGGCTACCCGGTCTACGAGAAAATGACGATGTTGGACGAGTCGGGCAAGGAAATTTACTCGATGGTCAACGAAGTGGTCGAGCTGTCGAAGGCGACGCTCGATGCATCGCTGTTCGAAATTCCGCAAGATTACCGCGAGGTCTCGGATGCGGCTCAGATGTACGCCGGCATGACGTCGAGCTCGGCGTCGACGGCGACATCGTCGCAGTCATCCGCTTCGGCTGGCAGTTCGGGATTGACCTCGGCGATTCGGAGCGCAAGCATCTCAACGAGTGCATCCGGCTCCTCGGTCGGGGCGAAAAGGGAAGGAACGGTTCGCATCGGCCTTGCCAATGTTAAAACCGGCGCGGTAGGCGACGGTATCTCCGCGGCTGACCTTTCGGCCGCCGTGCAAAACAGCCTTGTGCAATATCTAAAGGCTCCGAATATTGAGGTTGTCGTTTTAGAATCAAAGCTGTCATCGGTGATCGACGGTGAGGCACGCGAAAAGGATTGCGATTACGTCATCTACACGAATGTCTCGCATAAAAAAGGCGGAGGAGGATTCGGCGGGTTCGGGTCGGTTCTCGGCTCCGCGATCGGAAGCGTCGGCCTCGGACACACGGGAAGCGTCGCCGGGAATCTTGCCGGACAGGTTGCGACACAGGCGATCATCGCATCTACTGTCTCGCCTAACGTAAAGGCCAAAGACGAGATCACGCTCGATCTCAAGCTCAACAAGGCCGGCGGTGCGGCGGCACTCGCTAAGGTCTACAAGGCAAAGGCGAAATCCAATGGCGACGACATTATTTCTCAGGTGATCGAGCAGGCCGCACAGGCGATCGTCACAACGGTCGGAGGTTGATCACGATACCAGCGTCGACACCGAGAGCCGGGACGTTTCGGCTCTCGGTTTTCGAGACCGCGCTCGACTTTAGGTGATCAATTACCGCTCGATCTCGGAAAACGGTCCTGAATACTGTGTGATACTTTTTGCCGCGCGCCTTCGCGTATATTGACAGGCAGGGGTTCTCGAATGCCCATCATCCTAAAAACGTTTACCGGAGACCAAAGCTATGACAACTACGAATCTCGCCGCCGCACCTGCAGCCGACGCGTTGCCGCCGGATGCACAGCTTTTACAGTTTTCCGCCGGAGCATTTCTCGCACAGGCGATTTATGTCGCTGCCAAGCTCGGCGTCGCCGACCTTTTGGCGGAAGGACCGAAAAGTGTCGAATTCCTCTCGGTTGCCACGAGCACCGATGAACGCTCGCTTTACCGCGTCCTTCGCTCGCTCGCCAGTGCCGGCGCGTTTACAGAGAACGACGGGAAAGTGTTTTCCAATACACCGATGACCGAGACGCTTCGGAGCGACCATCCGCGGAGCACGCGCGATATGACCATCTGGCTGAACGAAGAAGAACACTGGCGAGTCTACGGCCAAATGATGTACAGCGTGAAAACCGGAAAACCTGCCTGGGACAGCGTTCACGGCGAGCCAGTATTTCCTTATCTTTTCAATACCAACAAGGAACTCGGCGACATCTTCAACCGCGCGATGACGTCCTTTTCCCATCAGTCGATCGGTCCGGTCCTGGCAGCCTACGACTTTACTGGAGCCGAGACGATCGCAGATATTGCGGGAGGTTACGGTCATCTGATAGCGGCTGTGATCGCGGCAAACCCGGAAGCAAAAGGCGTTCTTTTTGACCTGCCGGAAGTCCTCAAAGGCGCGCCGCAGATGCTCGAAGCGTACGGTGTCGCCGACCGCGTTGCTCTGGTCGAAGGCGACTTTTTCAGCTCCATACCGGTCAAATCCGACGTTTACATGTTGAAACACATCATCCACGACTGGTACGACGACAATAACCAAAAGATCCTCGGCAACATTCGACAAAACATGCCCGACGAAGGAAAGGTACTGATCATCGACGCAGTCGTCCCGGAAGGCAATGAGCCGCATTTTTCGAAGATCATCGACCTCGAGATGCTGATGACGCCCGGCGGTGTGGAACGCACATCGAGCGAGTTCGCGGCGTTGCTCGAGGCATCCGGGTTTCGCCTAAATCGGATAATACCGACGCAGGGATTAATGAGTATTGTCGAAGCGGTCAAGGCGTGAACCGGCACGCATCTTTCGAAACGGGGAATGCCATCGGGCGTTCCCCTTTTTCAATGTGGGACTGGTGCTTTCCGGAGAGATCGTAGACCAGCCCGCTCGATAATAATTTGAAACCGAGGGTCGTCGCGCAATCGGTCGAGTTTTGGTTCGGTGCCAAGCCATAGTATCCATGCACTCGATTCCATTTGCGCCTCGTCGAGGTAATGGAGAGCGGCGTCGGTGTTTCCGACGGCCAGATTCGACAACGCGAGAAAATACGGCGGGACATAAGTTGACTTCGACAATGCCGTCCACTTTTCGACGACACCGGCGGCTTCCGCATCGCGGCCGACGGCCGCAAGCGCAAAACATAATGTGTACGCTGGCAACGGCGCGTCCGGTGCAAGTTCGACCGCACGCTCGGCGTGCTCCAAGGCTTCGTCGTTTTCACCTGTTTCCAGAAGGCAATTCGCGAGCTGCAGACGAGATTGCATAAAGTCCGCGCTGAGCGTAAAGATCTCACGTGCCTTCGCCAGAGCCTGCTCAATATCGCCGGCCTGGTATATGGACCACGCCGACATGACCTTTGGCCGTAGAGAAAGCGGATCGAGTCGTTCCCCGAGCAAAACTTCGTTTATGCCTTCCACGAATCGGCCCGTGCCGACAAAAAGGGCCGAAAGCCATTCGTGCGCAAGTGGATAATTCGGATTGAGTTCAATGGCCCGGCGATAGCTGACCTCGCACTTGTCCCATTCCTGAATATTGGAATAGTAGAGTCCGATCGCCGCATGAGCTTCCGAGAGCGACGGGTCGATCTCGAGCGCCCGAGATGCAGCTTCAAAAACCTTCGGAAAACATTCTCGGGGCGGAAGCAGACCGTAGATACACGCCCAGGTGAAATAATCCGCGATTCCTACATGAGCAAGCGCGTATTCGGGATCGATCTCCACGGCCCGACGAAACGCGACGATCGATTTCGGAAAACCGTCGGGCGTGAATTGATTCCAAAAAAAACGGCCCTGCAGGTAGGCGTCGTGCGCTTCGGGAATATTAGTGCCGCGCTTCGCAAGTTGTTTCCGCTCGACGCCCGAAAGATGCGGGATCAACTGTTTTGTCACTTGCTCCGATATCGAGTCTTCCAGTTCGAGAACGTCGCCGAGGTTTTCCGCAAAGCTCGCGGACCATCGCGTCGAGTTGTTCGCAACATTCAGTAGCTGCGCCGTCACGCGGATCTTTCCGCCGGCCTGGCGGATGAGCCCGTCGATGACATAATCGACGCCGAGCGTACGTCCCGCCGCGAAAGCGTCCTCTTTTCGCTCGACGAACGGAAGCACCGAGCTCGTTGGCCTAACGACGAATCGCCGGATGTTCGAAAGGCGCATCGTCAAGGCATCTGCGAGCCCGATACTCAGATATTCGCCCACCGATGATCCGGTGTCGACGTTGCTGATCAGATGAAACGGCAAGACCGCTATCGAGCGTCCGCGGTCGCCGGTGTGCGGGCCGCTGTTTGCAGATGGGTATCCTTCCTTCGCAACCATCGGATTGTTGATCCGCCGAAGCAATGTTTTGTATCGCGGGTCTTTTCTGATCGGGTCGAGTTTGGGTTCGGTCCCGAACCAGATCATCCATTCATTTCGTTCTTCGACCGCTTTGTCGAACCACTCGAACGCCTTGTCGTGATCGCCCACCGCGACGTACGCCATCGCGATAAAATACGGCTTGACGTGCTTGATCTTGGATGTGGCGAGCATCTTAGCAAGTATGATATTCGCCGCTTCGAAATTGCCCTGTGCGGCCCTGGCGAAACAGAGCATGTAACGCGGCATGCCCGAGTCGCCCCACAGTTCGGAACTCTTTCGCAGTACCTCGACGGCCTCATCCAACTGGCCCACGGCCGTGAGAGCATTGCCGAGATGCAAAAGGCCCTGCGGAAAGTCTTGCTGCATCAAACTTGCCTTTCTCGCTTTATCGACCGACTCGTCGTATCGCCTCGCTTGGTAGAGCGTCCAAGCTGTCATCAGCATCGCCCGCGGCGACATCGGGTCAAGTTCCTCGGCGCGTTCGATTTCGACCATCGATTCGTCAACCCTTCCCTGTGCCGTTAGAAAATTTGAATAACATTCGTGTGCAAAGGCATTGTGCGGATTGATCTCGAGCGCTCGTTTGACCAGATACTCCGCTTCCGTCCAGTTCCAATCGCTCAGCAACACCGAAAATGCAAGCACCGCGTACGCTTCGCCGAGAGAATCGTCGATCTCAAGCGCCCGTCGTGCGGCAGCCGACGCTCGAGGAAATCCTTCCATCGACGGGATCTGCCCGAATATTGCCGCCCAGATGTAATAATCGGCGAGGCCGATGTAAGGAAGCGCGTAGTCCGGATCGATAGCGATTGCGTTCTTGAATTCCTGGATCGCGCGTGAAAGGTCGGGGTCGGTAAATCTGCTCCAAAAATAGCGGCCTCTCAAATATGCTTCGTAAGCGTCCGGCCGGTTCGTGCCGCGCTTTTCGAGACGCCGCCGCTCCTCGCCGGTGAGCTGCGGCAAAAGGGAACGCGTAACCTGTTCGGCAAGCGAATCTTCGATAGCGAGAACGTCGACCGCCTGGTTGTCGAAGGCCCGCGCCCACTGCGTCGAGTTATCGGCAACATTCAGCAGCTGCACCGAAACACGGATCCGTCCTGCCGACATCCGCACGCTGCCTTCGAGCACATAATCGACGCCAAGATGCTGGCCGGCGTCGAACGCGTTCTTACCGGTGAACGGTATGACCGATGTTGTCGGGCGAACCAGCAGTCGCTGGATGCCGCTCAGCCTTGAGATGAGCGCGTCAGCTAATCCTAATCCGAGAAACTCGTCGCCGGTATCTTCACCCGCAGTCGTACCGATCACCCGGAACGGCAAGATCGCCAGTGACATCGTATGCGGCGTTCCGGGTCGCGGGATGTTGGAGAGCGAAAGGTAATACTCGGCGTTGACGGCACGGCCATCGAGGAAATTTGTGATATCGTCGGCGAGCTCAGCAGCGTCAGGGTATCGATCGTCCGGTTTTTTTCGCAGCGTTTTCAAGACGATCTTGTCGAGGTCTCCGGTCAGCTCACGCCGCAGTGTTTCGAGTGACGCGTTGCGAGCGACGAGCACATCGCTGAGAGTGGATGTGTGACCGTCGCCTGGCAGGAGGTCATCATCACGGGTCAGGCAGCCGCTTGGATTTGTCGGTTCCTGTTCGCGAATAACGCGGGCCACGTCTTCCGGAATACGACGCTGGATCGTGTACGGACGGTGACCTGTCAGCAATTCGTAAAGGATCACTCCGAGACTGTAAATGTCAGATCGAACATCGACGGTACCGCCGGAGATCTGTTCGGGCGAGGCATATTCGGGCGTCATCACCCGCATTTGCGTGGCCGTCGGATCCATGTCGGCCGTCGTCAGATCAGGGTCGAGAACCTTTGCGATGCCAAAGTCGAGAAGTTTCGGCTTCCCGTCGTCCTTGACCATTATGTTCGACGGCTTGAGATCGCGATGGATCACCTGTATCTCGTGTGCAGCTTTTACCGCCCAACAGATCTGTCGGAATATGATCAGCCGTTCTCTTAGATTCAGATGGTTTTCGTCACAGTACCGATAGAGCGGCTTGCCGGAAATGTACTCCATTACAAAGTACGGAAGTCCGTCGTCGGTCGAGCCGCCGCCGAGAAAATATGCGATGTTGGGATGATTTAGCGAGGCGAGGATCTGACGTTCCCGACGAAAGCGTTTCAGGATAAGGTCCGTATCCATTCCCCGCTTGATGAGCTTAACGGCGACCGTCTGGTCAAATTCACCGTCGACGCGCACCGCGCGATAGACCGCGCCCATTCCCCCGCGGCCGACCTCTTCGGCCAACCGGTAGACACCTATTGTGCTCCCGATCAGCGGGTTTGCGGGATTGTCGTCGGTGATGTCCATTCAGAGAAAAACCAAACCATTTCAAAGGTTGAGACATATTCTGACACTACCTTTAAATTGCGGTCAACAGGCTGCTTGCAGGAGAAGATATCGCGACCGGACCATTTACGGATTCATCCGGGCGACGAGTTTTTGAAAGCGGGCATCGTCTCGAAGATCGGCGACGCGCGGGTCGACGGCGACAAAGTTCATGCTGTGGCTTCGGGCGGCTTCTGCACGTTCGAGCATTTCGATTGCCATTTTCTTGTTTCCCAGATTGTTGTAAGCGAGAGCTACCTCGAAGGCGAAAGCGAAAGGGTTATCGCGGATACCCGGTGAAGCGACGATCGCGTCAAGCTTGGCCAGTCGCTCTTTGTTCCTGCTCGCGTCGTCGGGAATTTGGAACTCGATGATCTTCCATCCTGCATCGCCGGTCGATCCGCCGCTGTAGCTCATCTCCAGGCGGAACGCGTCCAGTGCCTTTTCTCGGTCGAGCGTCGCCGTGTAGATCCAACGTTGTACTTTAAGTGCGGGCACGAAGCTAGCGTCGATATTCAGTGCCCTAATGCATTCCGCCAAAGCCTCGGCATTGCGTCCATTCATAAAGTAAACGATCCCGGTCGCGGCTTTTATTGACGCCGACTGAGGGTCCAGCCGCTGTGCGACCTCAGCCTCGCTGATCGCTTCGACCGGGCGGTTCATTGCCGAGAGTGCAAGAGCGAACCAGTGATGAGCCTGTGCATACGATGGATTAAGTTGTACGGCCCGGCGATATTCGAGCTCCGCTGACGCGCGGTCGCGGTCATGATAGAACTTTACGTACGCAAGGGAAGCGTGTGCCTCGCCCAGATCGTCGTCGATCGACAGTGCCTTCAATGCGTTTTCGCGTGCTTTTTCATAGCCACCCGCGGGCGGTTCGGTATCGTAAAGGTTGAGCAGCGAATACGAATCGGCAAGTCCGACATACGCTGGAGCGAAGCCCGGATCGATATCGACAGATCGCGAAAATGTCTCGATCGACTTTCTCAAATTCTCGCGCGACCTGTTTACCGTTTGGTAACGGCCGATGAGGTAGTATTCGTAAGCGTCCTTGCTGTGCGTATAGCTTTGGTATAGCTGCTTACGCTCAAGTGGAAGCGGGCTGATACCCAGCGAAGTCCATATCTTTTCCGCAAGCTGCGTCTGTAACGCGAAAAGGTCGCCGTTATCTGTGGTAAATTCCTGCGACCAGATCTGCTCATCAGAAGCAACGCTCACGAGCTCGGCGGTCAGCACGCTCTTTCCGTTCAACATGGAAAGACGGCCGCGGACCAGAAACGCCACCTCCATCTCGCGAGCGGCCGCGACCGCGTCTTTTGAACTGACCAAACGGCCCGTGTTTGCCGAAATGACCTGCAGGGCTTTGATATTGCCCAGCTTATTCGCCAAGGCGTCAGACAGGCCCAGTCCGAGGCTCTGGTCCGCTCCGTCGTCGCTCTCAAACGGCAGGATCAATATCGACGGATTCTGAATCGTCGATTGCCGGATTATCAGCGGCGCACTTCCTGACCGATTTACGAAGTAAAACCCCGAGACGCCAGCGATGAGCACCGCAACGAAGACGCCGGCTATATACACGGGAGAAAGCCATCTTCTGCGTCGAGGCAGCGGACGCGTTCCGTCGTCGGTCTCGTCGCCGCCGGCGATCGTCAGCGTTGTCAGGTCGTGGATCGGCGGGGCGTCGATCTCGTCGGCCACTGTCTGCTGTGCATCAAAATTAACGCCGCTCGACGCAAAACTGTTGAAGAACATCCGGTAGCCGACTTTCTCGAGTATCTCGTCGAATCTCGGATCGCTGCGGATCGGATCGAAAGCAGGCTCGATCCCCAGATAGTTCAGCCACGCTTCCTTTTTCTCGAGGGCATTCTCGAGAGACGCAAGTGCCATTTCCTTTTCGCCGCGGTAACAATAAATTAAGGCCATCTGGTAAGGCGAAACGTACCGGTCCCTCGACATCTCAAGCAGGTCAGCTATTTTCCGGTCGGCAGTCTCACCGTCGCCGTTCGCGGCACAGCACTCCGCTTCTGCCAACAGTGAAAACACACTGTTGCCCATTAATTCTTTCGCCTTTTCGATCTCGACTATCGCGTCCTGCGTTCGCCCGGTAATTCGGTGGATCTTGCTAAGTCCGTAGTAACCGAAACTGTACGACGGGAAATCAGCGATCACCTTCCTGTACTGCTTTTCGGCCTCGTCGTATCGACGTGCGAAATACAGTCCCCAGCCGATGTTGTGGGGATTGAACGGAGTCAGCGGATCGGCCTCGGCGCTTCGTTTCGCGATCTCGATCCCTTCGCTGAATCGGCCCTCGGTGAACAGAACAATTGAGTACCAGACGAATGCGTTTGCATTGCTGGGATTGAGTTCGATCGCTCGTTTGAGATGATGTTCGGCACGCGACCAGTCGTAGTTTCCGGCGTGCAGCGAAAAACCGAGGCTCGCGTGACCTTCCGACAGGTTTTCGTCCAGCTCGACCGCTTTTGACGCCGCCGCGATCGCCGGCTGAAAGCATTCCTGCGGCGGCAGCACGCCCATTATTCCTAGCCAGTTGTAATAATCGGCGATCCCCGCATACGCATGGCCATAGGCCGGATCGGCCGCTATCGCCGCGTGAAAACTAACGAACGCTTTTGCGAAGCTTTCCTCAGTGAACGTATTGAAATGATAACGCCCTCGCAGATAGTGCTCGAACGCCTCGGGAATTTCCGTCCCGCGTTTGGCAAATTCCTCGAGTTCGCTGCCGGTAAGCTGCGGCAAGAGCACTTCGATCACTTTGTTCGCCAGCGTGTCTTCGAGAGTGAGTACGTCCGAAAGCATTTCGTCGATAGACGTCGCCCAGATCGCGGCGTTCTCGGCGACGTTGAGTAACTGCACCGTAACGCGGAGACGTTTATGTGCTTTCTTGATGCTGCCGTCGAGGATGAAATCGACATTCAGATCGCGGCCGGCGCGGATTGGATCGATAACGTCGTCACCGAAGGATAAGATCGAACTGGTCGGCCGCACCGCGAACCTGCGAACCTTGCTGAGACGTGTGATAAGGGCATCCGCTAGCCCAAGGCCGAGAAACCGATCATCCGTGTCGTCGCTCGAACCGAGGTTGAGGAATTTGAACGGAAGTACCGCCAACGCCTTACTGTGCTGCGGGACGCGGAGATATGAGTCGCGGCGAGCTGACTGACTCGAAAATGTCGGAGCTTCGACACTGGAACCTTTCAAGTGCCGAGTTATATCTCGCGATAGCTCCTTCGCAGTTTGATAACGGTCCGGCGACTCCTTGCTGATCGCCTTCATGACAATGTCGTCGAGGCTTCCGGCCAGCTCGTCTGTGAGCTCACTCAGTGTCGCAGCGCGAACGAAATTGAATCTTCCTGCTTCACTCGCGTACTGCGGCAATAGGTTTTCGTCTTTTGCAAGTATCCTGCTCGGCGGCTCGGGAATAATGTCGCAGATGACCTCCGACACCTCGTGCAAAGCTCGCCCCGTGAAATGGTAGGGGCGATGTCCGGATATCAGTTCGTAGAGCAGAACGCCAAGTGAATAGACGTCGCTGGTCGGCGAAATTTCGATTCCGCGAACCTGCTCGGGGCTTGCATAATCGGGCGTCATCATCCGCAGCATCGAAGCGGTTGGATTCAAAGACTCGTGTATCAGGTTCGGATCAAGGATCTTCGCGATGCCGAAGTCGAGCAGCTTCGGCGCTCCGAACTGGTTGATCAGGATATTGCTCGGCTTGATATCGCGGTGAACGATCTGACGTTCGTGAGCGTAGTCGATAGCGGAACATATCTTTTGGAACAGCTTGAGTCTGTCGACGATCGTCATCCGGCGGGCGTCGCAAAAGGTAAAAAGCGTCTCGCCCTCGATGTACTCCATCACGAAGTACGGCACGTTATCACTGGTCGTACCGCCGTCGAGCAAACGGGCGATGAAGGGATGTTCGAAAGACGCGAGTATCTGACGTTCATGACGAAAACGCCGAACGATGAAGTCGGAATCCATTCCGCGCTTTATCAGCTTGATCGCTACCTTCTGCTGAAATTCGCCGTCCGCACGCTCGCCGAGGAAAACGGCACCCATTCCGCCGCGGCCGAGTTCGCGAGTAAGTCGATAGACGCCGATCGTTTCCCCGATCAACGCATCGCCGTTTTTCTCAATATCGTTGTCAATAGAGATAGAGATCTCCTTTTTTGCTGATGTATTGAGAAAGTTACTGTCGGTCCAGATCGGTGATTCGATAAAATCGGGCGCCGATTCGAGGCTCGTGAGCAGATCGCCGACTTCGCGGCGCAGTTCTTCGTCGTCACCGCACGAATCCTTCAAAAAGGATTCACGATGTTCGTATTTCATATCCGCGGCTGCCTGAAAGACAGCTTCTATTTGTTTCCAACGTTCGGGTGACATTTGCCTTCGAAATTATAACCGAAACCCGCAAGCTAATAAATGAACCGGCGACGGCACATCGCTAGCGCCGTCGAATTCGGAAATGGTGCGTTAAAACTTGTTGACCGGTGTTTCGCAATCCGTTAGACTTTATCCGGCGTCGTTCTTCGCCTCCTTCCGAATGTCCGCAACGAAAACCAAAGTCAGCTTGCTTTACTTCGTTACTCTTACGCTTTTGCTCGTAGGCTTGGTTCCGCTTGTTTTGACTGGCTGGCTGCTGTCGGAGCGCAGTGCCCGCGAGCTCAGGGCCGTCGAGAATCGATACCAGATACAACTCGTGCAGGAGAAAGCCCGGCAGATCGAAATGTTCGGCCAGCGCTACGGCGATCTCGTCAGAGGCGTCGCAAACGCACTTGAATTATCTGGCAACACATCCGTTCTGTCTTCACCCGCGACCGAGGCAAGACTCGGAACCGCGCTCAAGGAGAATCCCAACCTTCTGGCGCTTTACGTAAAACCGGCGGACTCCGAGTCGCTTTCGTTATTCCGGCCCGGAATATTCGCTTCGGGCGAGATCGAAGCGATCGCTAACGATGCGTCAGACAAATTAAAAGATCAGGAATTGATGATCGGGCAGCCGCAGAAGATCTCGCTGTCCGGAGAATCCGTGATGACACTGGCTTCTCCGGTTTTATTCAACGGTCAGAAAGCTGCGGCTGTCGTTGCCATCGTCTCGTTAAAAGAGATCGCGAAAACGGTTGTCGGTACGAATCCAACAAGCGAGGACGAACTCTGGAAGGCCGGCCTTCCGATCATTTTCGTAGTCAACCAGAACGGCAACGCCGTTTTTCATGCGGACAGTTCACTCGTCGACTCACAGCGATCGCTGACGTCGCTGAAAATCGTTACGGAATGGCAGCAGTCGAATAGTCAGATCCAATCCGGGCTTGTTCCGTTTACCGCGGACTATGACGGTTCCTCGTTCGACATGATCGGTGCGTATTCGACGGCGCGTTTCGGCAAGGACGTGTATTTCGGTGTGATCGCGATGCAGGACGAAAGAAAGGCGCTCGCGTCCGTCGGGGAAATGCGGACGCAGACGTGGGTGATCAGCCTCGCATTTGCGTTCATTGCACTCATCGTCGGCGTTTTCGCTGCTCGGGCACTGACGTCGCCGATCATGAAATTATCGGCGGCAGCGGAAAAGATCGCGTCCGGTGATTTCGCCCACCGCGTGGAAACCCGCAACATCACCGAGATCGGAACGCTCGGCGGCGCTTTCAACACGATGACCGACAAGTTGGAAGAGCACATCGAGAGTCTCGCCCGCGCCGCGAAAGAAAACCGCGAGCTTTTCGTCGGGACGGTCAAAGCTCTCGCCGCCGCGATCGACGGCAAGGACAAATATACACGCGGCCACTCTGAACGCGTCTCGCGGATTTCGGTTGCGATCGGCAAACAGATGGAAATGGGAGCCGAAGAACTCGAAACCCTACGCATCAGCGCTCTGTTGCACGACGTAGGCAAGATCGCGATCGACGATTCTATTCTCAAAAAGCCATCGGCTCTCACCGATGATGAATTCGCGATCATGAAAACCCACCCGCAAAAGGGTTACAAGATAATGTCGCAGATCCCGGCGATGAAGGATTTTTTGCCGGGAATGTATATGCATCACGAGATGGTTAATGGTCAGGGTTACCCGCAGGGACTGACCGACAAACAGATACCGCTGCAGGCAAAGATCGTTTCGATTGCCGACACCTTCGACGCGATGACGATCGACCGGCCGTACCAGAAGGGAATGCTGCTTCCCGACGCGCTCAAGCGAATCGGCGAGCTCGTCGGAAGCCGGTATGACCCGAACGTCTACGAAGCTTTGGTTCGAGGCTGCGACGCCGGCGAGATCGGACAGGGAATTGTTCGTTTCATGGCTAATAAGATCCCGGACGCGCAGTCGGACGCGGATAAAACTGTCGCAGCGGAATCTGCCGCATAGCCACGTCTATATGTCCTCGATCGAAACAAGCGAGAAATGGCAGGTCGACGTTTCCGGCACGATCTACGAAGCTTCCTTCGACGAGCTGCCGTCATGGATCGTCGAAGGCTCGCTGCAGCCCACCGACAAGGTCAGAAAGGGAAATTTGCGCTGGATCGAGGCCGCAAAGGTTCCATCAATGATCCCGCTCTTTGAGGCAAAGGCTAAAGGTATACCCGCGCCGGGACCGGACGGGCAGACACACAAAACGTCAGTCGATGAACCTGTCGCGGAGCCGACACTTTACGGCGAAATAGATCCGCAAGCCGCGCCGGAAAAACGCGTCACCCGCGCGGCCGTACATCCGACGAACGACCCCGCTCTGTGCTCGATACACTTTAACGAAATTGCCTTATACGCCTGCTCAGCGTGCAGCGGAAGCTTTTGCGGAACTTGCCCCCGATCGTACGGCGGGAACGTCAAGATCTGCCCTGAATGTGGTGCAATGTGCCGATCGTTGAAGGAAATTAAAGCTGAAGTAAAAGCGAGCGATCGACAAGCCGTAGCGCTCAGCGAGGGCTTTGGCTTTGGCGATTTTGCGAATGCGATCTCACATCCGTTCCGCTTCAAATTCAGCCTGTTCGCCGGCGCGCTTATGTTTGCGTTCTTTTCGCTTGGACAGTCCGCGTCTGTTATCGGCGGGATCGAAATGATCGTGGCTTCCGTCTTCTGCGTAATGCTGGCGAACATGCTCACCTTCGGCATACTCGCGAATACCGCGGACAATTTTTCGCGGGGCGACTGCGGCGAGAATTTCATGCCGGCCTTCGAGGAGTTTTCCGTTTGGGACGATGTAATTCACCCGTTCGTACTTAGCGTCGGTGCCTACATCTCGGCGTTCGGAGCGTTCGCGATCGTAGCGTTGATCGGGTTATATCTGGTGTCGAGTTCGGTCGATTCGAAAATGACATCGCTGCAGGCGGAACTGGAAAAGATTCCCGGCACGCAGTTCTATACGGCGAAGGACACCGTCAAACAGTCCGACGAGGTCAGAAACGTCCTGGCTGAATCGCAACAGCAAAACGCAAAACGGCTGCAGCTAGAAAACGATATCGCAGGCGGAAATGTGAATACTGCCGCCATCGACGGCGAGGCGTCCGATCTTGGAACAGTTCTGCCCGACACCGGCGAGCGAAATAACGCGGCCGGGGAATCGGCTGTTGCGAAACCGGGCGGAACACGTGAAATTGAAGAGCGGGAGACGCTGCAAAGCGCGCTCGGACTGCCGCCGGTACTTGTCGTGGTCGGAGCCCTGGCTTTTCTGTGGGGTTTATTCTATTTTCCCGTCGCATGTATGGTCGCGGGATTCTCGCGCACATTTTCGGATGTGATCAATCCGCTTGTCGGGTTGGATACGATAAAACGCCTCGGCAGCACCTACGTGAAATTGCTGCTGATGTGTTCAGCCCTCTTGCTCGCACTGGTCGCTGTGAGACTCGCGGCCGCGACCGTTTTCGCGTCGCTGTACTTGCCCGGATTCGGTAATCTGCCGGCCAAGCTGGTGGGAAGTCTTTTTGGATTCTACTTATGGGTCGTTTTCTCCTGCCTTATCGGCTACAGCCTGTTCAAGTCCTCCGACCGCCTGCATTTAAACAAATAACCCGAAGTCACAATTAGCCCGTCGCATATCGCACGTTGTTCAGCGTGCGATATTTTTTTATACTTAACGGTTTAATATACCGTGCGGAAGCAGTGATCACATATGGCGTTTTTTTGGCGTAGGAATAAGGAAGACAAATTTTCATCATCGGTGCTCGGCCTCGATAAATCTATTGAGGAACTGAAGGCACAGGAAGAAGCAGTCGAAAAAGAGATCGGCGTTCGGTTCACTCGTGCGATCGAGAAGACGCGCGATTCGATCAACACGAAACTTGACACGATCTTTGAGGGACGCAAGCAGATCGACGAAGCTCTTCTCGACGAACTCGAGGAAATGCTGATATCGACCGACATCGGTGTTCAAACAACGATGCAGGTGCTCGAAGCCGTGCGCCGCGGCGTTTCCCGGCAGGAGATCAATGACCTTCCCGCTTTGAAAACCGTTATGAAGAATGAGCTGCTCGACATTCTTCAGCATTCAAAAGTATCGGGCGTTGCCTCCGAGACGGAGGTCGAAGAATCTATCAAACCGTATGTCCTGATGGTCGTCGGCGTGAACGGCGTAGGCAAAACGACGACGATCGGCAAACTTGCGCAGCGTATCAAGAACGAAGGCAACGACGTGCTTATCTGCGCGGCGGACACGTTTCGTGCTGCCGCGTCCGAACAGTTGGAGATCTGGGCGGCACGTGCCGGCGTCCCGCTCATCCAGCAGAAACACGGCACCGATCCGGCGGCGGTTCTGTTCGACGCTTTGCAGTCCGCTAAATCCCGTAATTCCGACGTGCTCATCGTCGATACCGCCGGGAGGCTTCACAACAAAGCGAATTTGATGGCGGAGCTCGAAAAGATGAAACGCATCGCGGGCCGGGAAGTGCCGAAAGCACCCCACGAAACGCTGCTCGTGATCGACGCGGTCACCGGCCAAAATGGTTTGGAACAGGCTCGTCAATTTATGAAAGCCGCCGATGTGACCGGTATCGTGCTGACGAAACTCGACGGCACCGCGAAAGGCGGCATCGCCGTGGCGATCGCGAAAGAACTGCAGCTGCCGATCCGCTATGTCGGCGTCGGCGAACAGGTCGACGACCTTATGGTATTTGATCCGGAAAGCTATGTTAACGGTTTATTCGACTAGATGAACCCTACGGAAAACGACATCCGTTATATGGAGCGGGCTCTCGCCCTGGGGGCCGAAGGCACCGGACTCGTCAGCCCAAATCCGCTCGTCGGGTGTGTGATCGTCTCGAAAGACGGCGAAGTCGTCGGCGAAGGCACGTACATCTACGACGACGTTTGCCATGCCGAGGTCCTCGCTCTAAAACAGGCCGGTGAACTTGCCCGCGGCGGCACCGCGTACGTTTCGCTAGAGCCTCACGCTCATCACGGCAAGACTCCGCCGTGCACCGATGCGTTGATCAATGCCGGTATCGTCCGGGTCGTAGCTCCGACGGAGGACCCAAATCCTCTCGTTTCCGGAACCGGGTTTCGGCAACTGCGAGAAAGCGGGATCGAAGTCGTGACCGGCGTTCTCGCCGCGGCCGGCGAACGCATTAATGAAAAATTCCGAATGTGGCATCAGAAGAAACGCCCGTTCGTCCACTTAAAGCTCGCGATGTCGCTCGACGGCCGGATCTCGCTGAACAGCAGCGTTTCGACTGCGCTTTCGGGTATTGCTGCACGCGAGCGCGTTCAACAATTTCGCCACGAACACGACGCGATCCTGGTCGGCAGCAATACGGCCGCGGTGGACGACCCGGCGCTCACCGACCGGAGCGGCAAAACTCGCCGGCGAAAACTTGTGCGGATCGTTCTCGACCGCCGCTTGCGAACGCACGGCGAGCTGCAGTTAGTAAAGACGGCACGCGAATTTCCGACGCTGGTCTTCACTGAAACCAATAATTTGTCGCGGGCGGGAGACCTCGAAAAACACGGTGTCGAGGTTGTCGGCGTCGACGGCGATAGCGGATATTTGCCGCAGGTTTTGGCGGAACTGAAAAGACGAGAGATTCAAAGCGTTCTGGTCGAAGGCGGCACGACCGTTGCGGGTTTGTTCTGCGACGCGCGGCTCGTCGATAAGCTGACGCTGATCGCCGCGCCTATAATCATCGGCGGAAACATTGCTCCTGCCGCCATCGGCGGCAGCGGCGCCAAAACGCTCGACTCCGCAATGCACATGCACGATATGCAGGCACAGCAACTCGGCGACGACCTCGAGATCACGGGATATCCTACGGCTGCATAAATCCCAGATCGCTGCTCGCAAAATTCTGCAAATTCGGGAAAACGTAAGGCACGTCGGCGGCTTCGAGCCCGAACCACGATGCCAGCGTCGCCGCGTATTGTTCGACGGATGTCGTCGGGATCCAGCGTCCGCGTGCGGATGAACCCGCATCGGAATCGTCCGGCCCGTTCTGGACAAGCGTTGGAAACGGCGTTCCGTTCGACGTATTCATTCCATAAAAATCGCCGCCCGCGACAGCTCCGCCGATCACGAACGAATGATTGGCCCACGCGTGATCGCTTCCGACATTCGAGCCCGATCCGCCGGGATTGAACGTTCGGCTAAAGTCGGAAAGCGTGAACTGCGTCACCTTGTCGCTGATACCCTGAGCGGTCATCTCATCGTAAAACGCCCGCGACGCCTGGCTGAACATCGAGAATAAACTCTGTTGTCCGGCGATCTGGCTCGTGTGCGTGTCGAATCCGTCGAGCGTGCAGAAGAATATCTGCCTGTTAAGCTGCAAGGACGTGCGGGCCTTAATGACGCGGGCGATCTGTTTGAGCTGATTACCGATCTCCGTGTTCGGAAAAGCGACCGTCACCTCGGATCCGTTGTTCAGTGTTCGGCTGATCCTGATCGCTTCGCGATGGACCTCGTTCGAGGCGTTGACGATTTCGTTGCTCATGTCCGCATCCAGCCCCGCCACCAGTGCATCGAATCGGGCATTCGTGACTGGCGTGTTGTTGTAGCCGACAAGTGAAAGTATGCTGCTGAGCGGCGTTGGAGCGGGGCCGATCGCCAGCGGCTGAGTAGTTTCACCGACCGTGAACAGCCGCGAACCGCCAAGCGAACTCACCGTCGGCACCAATCCGTCGGGGTTCGCGGGTATCGTCATGCGGTCCGATATCCTTCCGCCCCAACCGGACAGGACGACCGTATCGGCACGAGCGTTTTGATGTTGGTTAGTCTGGTCCGTGTGCGAAAACAATTGCCTCGGCCGCGGGACCGATCCGTCGAGATACTGCTGACGCGTGATCGGTTGAACGAGCGTTCCCACATTTGTAACCGCGGCGATTTTACCTTGCGCCCATAATGGATGAATTCCCGGATTGATGCCGCCGGTAACAGTTCCAAATCCCGGATGCAATCCGTAAGTCAATCCGCCGACGCGTGGCACGCTGATCGGCAGCAGCGAGTTTCGCGCCAATGCTAAGCTCTGTGCGGAACGTCCTGCCGAATAAGCAGCGTAGTTGCTGACGTTCACGTCGTCGTGATTCGGAACGATCGTGTTGTTCCCGTCGTTGCCGCCGCTGAAATAGATACAGACAAGCGCGCGGTAATCATTCGGAACGCTTTGCAGCGGCTTCGATGACGTCTTTTGCGCGAGCGTGTTCATCAGCCCGAAATAGTGCGATTGGGCCGCAAGTGCAGTCATGCTCAAACCGCAGCCGGACTTCGCCAAAAACTCTCGTCGTGTTTGTTTATTCATGATCGTTACCTCTGCACCTGGTATTGTGACGAAACCGCAATAAGATAAACTCCCGTTTTTACGCGAAGCGCCGGATTGCTCGACGGGACTGCCTGGACGGCCGAAAGGATCGCCGATCGATGTGCGGGCGTCAGCGTCGAGTGCATCATTTTCGCATCGAGTGCATCGACAAGCTGCCCGCCGCTCGCATCTGCCTCTGCGGCGGGGATCAGCTCGCTGTAATCGAGCGAAATGCCGCGGAGCGAGTCGGTGGCGTTCGGCGTGATCCCTTCGAAGACGAGTATCGATAAGAGATTGGTCCGCTTAACAGCGGTGCCGGAATTTAACAATTGAAATTCGGGAGCATTTAACGTCGTTTGTGGAACATCATAATCGGGCGTGAAATAGTTGAACACGGTTGGCGAATAGAACGGGTTTTGACCGAGCGGCGCAACGTGCGGCGCCAGAGCTCCATCGCTGGGGTTCTCGCCGTTGAAATCCCTGGCGGGGAACAGTCGTGCGAGATTGGTTATCAACTGCACAGGCTCACGCAGTTTTCCGTAACGAGGTGCGGTTTTGACATCGCCGCGTGCTTCCGGATCGAGCAAGATCGCCTTTACGACCGCTCGCATATCGCCCCGAACGTTGGAACCGTTGTTGTCGAAAACGCCGGCCACCCGTGCAACATACGCCGGCGACGGATCGCTCGTCACCAGGTGCTGGATCATCAGTCTCCCGATGTACGGCCCAAGATTCGGGTGATTGAAAATGTTATCGAGTGCCGCGTTCAGCGACGTTTGCGCGTAATTGGCGGTCGCAGCCGGAGTCGTGCAGCCCGCACATGCCGGAATGCTTGCACCGACCGCGTTCGGATAATTCAGCAGCGTCTTCGATGTCGTGTCGTGGTTCGCGGGAACGAGGATCATCGGGTCCTTGTAATTGATGATTCCGGGCTGCGAATTGGCACATGTTTGATTGCAGAACGTCCATCCCGTAAAGACCTTCGAAAAGTTATTGATCGTCTCCTGGCTGTACGTCGGGATCGCGTCGCCGTGGCTGTCGAGTTTCGGCGTGCCGTCCTGATTCAGCATGTAAAGCCCGATCGAGAAAAGCTGCAAGATCTCGCGCGGATAATTCTCGTTCGGATTGTCCTTCGTGCTGCGCACCATGTCGAGATACTGGCCCATCGTTGGGCTCAGCGTGGCGTCGGACAACAAGGTGCGGTAGTTGCCGAAAGCGTTTTGGCTAAGGATTTTGAAGAAAGCGAGTTCGTGACTCGATTGCGTGATCGTATTGCCGGACGTGACCAATATCTGACTTAACGCCCACGCCGTACGGTGACGAAGCTGAGCGTCGCCATACATTGCCTCCTGAAAGAACCACTTTTGGACAGGCGTCATCGTGTATCGTTCGCGATAGCACGTCGGGTTGGTCGTGAGTTGGCAGACCAGCGGCGGGATGGTGCTCATCTGCGGGATCGACGGATACGGAATCGTCGGGTACGGGGCATCGATCTGTTCGTTAACCCAATTGCGTAGACCGATTCGGCGTATGCGGAAATCGACGTTGGTCGTCGGCCCGAACGTGGCCTGTTCCATCAAACGTTTTCGGTCGCCGGAATATCGGTAGCCGACGTAATCGCTGACGGAAGTGTTATTAGACTTAGCAGCCGCTGGTGAGAGGTCCGGCAGTTTCGTTTTGCCCATGCTTCCGAGGCCGATCTTCAACGCGTTGCTCATCTGTCCGCGCCAAGTGACGTAGATCAGCGAATCGCCGTCGGCGACCGGCTGCCCGCGAAAGCCTTGCGCGTCGTAAAGCCGCAGCCCGATCGCGTATGTCCGCTTTCCGGTCTCGGTCAAATTATCGGTCTGCATCTCAAAGGTCTTTCCGCTTTGCTGACGAATGTAAACACGAAACGCATTCGGGCCTTCCGAGTCCAGTGTCGCGATGCCCGAAACAAAGATCGTGATCGCCGTGCGGCTGGACGGAGTAAAAATCGTCGAGCCTCGACTCGGCAGACCGCCCCACCAACCTCGAGTGTTAACGGCGAGAACGCGGCCCGCGTCCGGACCGCTTGCCAGAAGGGGCGCGGCGGAATTTGGATCGGGATCGTCCTGTGCAATTACCGGAAAACAAGCGGCGAGCGCAAATAGCAACAGAAATGCGGCCTTTGAGAGCTGTCTTTTCATAATTTCACCAAATTCGTGCGGGAGGCGGGACACTGCGAAAGAATGGTCCTTTTTAATCTACTTTCGGGAAATTTTCAATATTAAATATTCAAATTCGTTCGTTATTTTGCGTTCGCCGGTGGATGCTTAGTCGTGAGCAGATTAAACTTATCGCAATGGGCCGCAAATTTTACGCAAAAAAATCGCTCGGGCAGAACTTTCTCGAAGACCAACGTTACGTCGATCTCATAATCGAGCACGTCCGGCCCGCCGCCGGTGAAACGATCGTAGAGATCGGCCCCGGCCGCGGAGCGATTACCGAAAAACTACTGGAAAGTGGTGCAAAGGTCATCGCAATCGAGCTCGACCGCGAACTCGCGCCGATGCTTCGCGATAAATTTGCGGGCGATCTGACTGTTTTCGAAGCTGACGCTTTGACCGTCGACTTTCGCGAGTTGCCAGGCGTCGACGACAAGCCCATGCGTCTCGTTGCCAATCTTCCGTACAATATTTCCACGGCGATACTTCAGCGTTTGATCGAGTTCCGAGATCGTTTTTCGGACATGACGCTGATGTTTCAATTGGAAGTAGTCGATCGCATAACTGCCGCGCCCGGTTCGTCCGACCGCGGGTTCCTCACCGTCCTTGTCGAATCCTATCTCGACAGCCGAAAGCTGTTCGACATTCCGCCGTCGGCGTTCCGGCCGGCGCCAAAGGTCAACAGCGCGGTTGTCGAACTCAAACCAAAGGCCGGCCAAGGCCCGCCGATCCCGGAGTTCCGTAAGCTCGTCAGCGCCGCGTTCGCGCAAAAGCGCAAGACCATCCTCAACAATCTCAAACCGGTGCGCCCCGAAAGCCGCGAACTGATCGAGGCGGCCGGGATCGACCCATTGAGGCGTGCCGAGACATTGACGCTACCCGAATGGCTGCGGCTGTTCGAAGCGTTCACGCCTCCTTTGTAGACTAGAGACATTCATCGATCCATTACCGCCGCAACGTATAACGCGAATTGCCGTGGTTCTGTGTGTTACAATGCTCGGTTAAGTTTCAGGCAAAGAAGAGGCGATAATTGGTGAATAAAATAGAGATAATACCGCTCGGCGGGATCGGCGAATTCGGGATGAACTGCATGGGCATCCGGTACGGCGATGAAATGATAGTCGTTGACGCCGGCATGGGTTTTCCCGAGGAAACGCCGTTCGGGGTGGATATTTCCATACCGAATTTCGACTTTCTGGAAGAATACCGCGACGACCTGACGGCGATAATCCTCACGCACGGCCACGAAGACCACATCGGCGCTCTCTCGTACATATTAAAGAAATACAATCTGCCCGTTTACGCTTCGCGGTTCACGCTTGCGCTCGCGGAAAAGCGATTGGAAGAATTCAAGATGCTCGACGAGGTCCTGCTCCACCGCGTCAAAGCGAACGATATTGTCGAGATCGGCAATTTTAAGATCGAGTTCATCCACGCATCGCATTCGCTGGTCGAGTGTTTTTCGCTGGCGATAACGACGCCGGTCGGGACGATCATTCACACCGGTGATTACAAGATAGACGACACGCCGGTGATCGGCGCTCCGTACGATCTGAAAACGCTGGGCAAATACGGCGATGCGGGCGTGCTCGCTCTGCTTGCCGATTCGACCAACGCGACCGTGCCGGGCCGCACGCCGTCCGAGCAGGCGGTGATCCCCGCTTTCCGCGAGATATTTGAGGAAACGACGGGCCGTCTTTTCGTCGCGACGTTTTCGTCGTCGCTGCACCGTTTGCAGATAATCTTCGACATCGCGCACGAATACGGCCGCAAGGTCTGCGTGCTGGGCCGCTCGATGCAAAAGAATGTCGAGATCGCCGAGGAACAGGGACTGCTAAAGATCGGCTACGGAACGATGATCTCGATGGGCGACAGCCGCCACGTCGATGATGACGAGATCTGTTATCTGGTAACCGGTTCGCAGGGCGAGAACCGCGCCGCTCTATGGAACATGGCGACCTCGACCTACAAAGGCCTCGAGGTCGGCAAAGGCGACACCGTCGTTCTTTCCGCCCGCATCATCCCCGGAAACGAAAAGGGGATCAGCCGCCTCATCGGCCATCTCTATAAACGCGGGGCGAACATAATCGAGGAAAAACGCCGGCTCGTCCACGTCTCGGGCCACGCGTCGCAGGAAGACATCAAGATAATGGTCGAGACCGCCCGGCCCAAATATCTGATCCCGATCCACGGCGAATACCGGATGCTTTTCCGCCACAAGGAATACGTCAAAAATCACGTCGCGGGATATTCGGACGACAACATCGTTTTGATCGAGAACGGCGACCTGCTCGAGCTCGACCAGTTCGGCGCCCGCGTCGTCGAAAAGCACGATCTGCACAAGACATTCATCGACGAAGAATCGCTCGGCGAGATCGAATACGACATCGTCCGCGACCGCAAGAAACTTGCCTACGGCGGAGCCATCTCGCTCGTCGTCACCGTCAATAAAAAGACGCACGAGATCGCCGGCGAGCCGCAGATAACGTTCCAGGGCGTTGCCGGCCTTGATCCGACGAACGGTTTCGCCGGACAGGCACGCAACGCGATATCCGAAGCGATCTCCGAAATGAAACGCGAGCAGATCGCCGACACCGCCGTCTTCAAAGAAAACCTGCGGATCCACCTCAAGCGTTTCGTCCAGCGAAAGATCCAATCCAAACCCGTGATCGTTACGACCATCGTCGAAATCTAAAAGGGAAGTTTGAAGAATCCAGCCGAATTGCTCGCACGCTCAAAAGTCGCCGTGGCGCCCGAGACATTCGCGCTCGTTTCCGTCACGCCGGCGGATTTTGCGAGATTGATGCAGGACCCGGAACTGAGCCCGCGGATGACGGCGCCGTTCATGCTCTTAAAGGACGCGTTCGAGGTTACGATGCTGCTGGACGACACCGATTTCGGCACAATGCGGCACGCGATCCGCGACGCGAAGGTCGAACGCGGCTACCGTTTGCTGACGTTCGACATCGAGCTCGATCCCGGCGTTGTCGGATTCATGGCCGAGATCTCCCGCATTCTCGCCGACGCCGCGATCCCCATCCTCGCCATCTCCGCCTTCACCCGCGACCATCTCCTCATCCGCCAGCACGACCTCGCCACCGCCCTAAATGCCCTCGGCCCCCACGTCGCGGAACTCTGCTAAACCAAACCCACCCGCAAACCGCCGCCTCGTCCCGCAATTTCCTCGGCATACCCCCGGGACCCTACATCAAAAGAAAGAATATCGCAGAACCGCACGCCTGACCCCGGCTTCTATTTCTGTGGCCGTGACCTCCGTGTACTTCGTGCCCATTGCTCACTGCGAATTGGGTTTATCGCCAAACGAAGTTACATCCCCAATTTCGGCTGCGACGCCCGCGCCGCCGCGGGTTCTTAGAGACACCTAGTCACTAAGCAATATAAGGCCGCTACCGATTTTGACCGCCTCGTTACAAGCAAACACCAGTTTTCTCACGCCCTCTAAAACTTCAGCGTTGTCCGTCAATTCCTCAACCCTTGAACATTCTTCGCGCAACTCGGCAACTTCCGATGGCTCATACTCAGCATCCTGGTACATGTCGGAAATCCGCCCGAGCATTTCGAAGCCTTTAGATTTCAAGTATGTCTCAAAGTTTCGCTTTTGACGTTCCTCATAGGCGAAAACGCCCTCGTTCTCCAGCAGTCCGGCTTCCCATGCCGGAGCACCCAGCACCGCGAAAAAAAGGTCCTCCCATTCTTCCCGTTCCAAATCGAGATCCAAATGGTGATCGCCCCGGACGGGATCCCACTCGCCACTGGGATCCCGCATCACAGCTATCCGCAAAGAACCGCCCATAAGTCATTTCCTCAAATACCAGTGAAAGAATGGAGTCAGGCGTGCGATTCTGCGATTCTTGGTTGATATTCTTCCGCCCCCCGATCTGTCGCGGACGCGGGTCGGTTTCGGGGTTTTCGTTCGTCGTCGCGTCGGCGGCCGGGCGTTCCGGGGTGCCGTCGATATCTGTGACGCCGGAAAGCCCGGCCACGCCCGCACCGGACTCTCCGCCGGCCACCGCCGCTCCGCTCCCTCGCCGCACCCGCGGGATCCTACATCAAAAGGAAGAATATCGCAGAATCGCACGCCTGACCCCATCCGTCCAACAGCAAAAGTTCGCCGCCGTCCTCGAAGCCTTTATCAGCCAGCAAAGACAAGCCGAAAAGCAAAAGGCGTGAACCGCCGCTCACGCCTTCTTCTCATGGAAGCTGAAAGTTGAAAGTCAGGTCCGTTTCCGCATAGCGTTGTTTAAGCTTGGAATCGATGAAACCGAAGTTTTTCTTGAATCTCCATTCCTTTGCGGCCTCCACCGAAGCCGCCCGCAAAAGCGGATGGCCTTCAACAACACAAGCCTCTACGACATCGCCCTTCTTGTTAACTAATATCCGAACTACAACTTTTCCACCGGCTCTTACACTTCTGGCGGCTGGAGGGTATTCCGGCTCAACTTTTTTGATTGCAGCCTTCAGCAAAGAGTGCGGTTCTTTCAACGGCTTGTAATCGGAAAAGTCGCAACTCTCTTTGTCAGAACAGGGCGGCTCGGCCATCTGCCCCAATGCCGCCTTCGAAAAGATGCCAAGCGATAACAAAACTACGATTCCGAACAACAAAGATACTTTCATAATTGCCTCCTTCAAACCCATTCTCAATCCTCCAATTCCTCCGGCTTCTTTGGCGGTGGAGGCGGGGCGTTGGCATGGGGATTAAAGGTCTTGGGCTAATAGTTGTTTGTATTTGTGCCGGGGTCGTGGTTATCGGCTGACCAGGAGATGTCACTTCAACTGCAAATCGATGATCCTCTCCGCTTCGTTCGCCCAAAGCAGGGTTACGGCTTCTTCGGTAGTTGTTCTCCGCAGTAATCGATGCGTCTCCGTCATTGCCGTTGGCGTGTCCAAAGACCTCGTGAGCGAAAATAGAGTCTTCAGTTGTGGGAACCATATTTCCGGAGCCCGGCGGATTACCCGCCACCTGAACACCTCCGCCGACGGGTATCACAACGTCTCTGGTCGCGTCCCCTGCACTGCCAAGAGTTACGCCTGCGCTGGTGGAAGCGTCTTGGTATATGATCCCGGCTTCTATTGCACGCGTGACCCCGGCTTCTACTTGTACATTAGAAATTCACCAGACCACAATAGGCTCGCCGGGCTTCTCCAGGGCAAGGGCTTCGATGGGTTCGCCACTTTCATCCCGGGTTACAATTAGGCTGGAGTCATCGTCAAAGCAGATCACCGTGGTTTGTTCTCCCTGAGCGAATATGCCGGAAACCGATTTGCCAATCTGAGAAAAAAGCCTGTGGCGGTATCCTTCGCTCTCGGGCAGATAGTAATCGTCATTGATTTGCACGACTGGTAATATACCGAGCGTAATTCCTCCCGAATCTAACTCGAGCAACAGGTAACCTTCATCAAAGGTGACGGTTCTCAGCGTAGCTCCTTCAATCATCTTGAAAACTTCTAGTCTTTCCATAGCTCACCTGAATATACTACCTCGGATTTAGTGGAATATGTCTCAGTGGATCCGAGTTTGGAATAGTCCGGCCCGTGAGGGGATTAACACCTTGTCGACCGTTCCCCATATACGTCACGTATCCGTTCGGATATCGCGGCGTCGGATTCATCACCCTAATACCTGTCACAGCATCGTTTAACCCATTCCCGCCGCGGCCCCCGGTAAAGGCGAAGCCTGTTGCACTGCCCTGTCGATTAACAAGAGCAGTTGGGGAAGCTCCGTTTGGAACGGCTATAGACGGCCCGTTTGCCTGCCCTAAGAAAGACGGGGCTCGGGCAGCAGTTGTTTCCGGCACGACTGAAAGGGCTCTTCCTCCGGATAATGCTCCGCCGGTAACTACAGTACCTGCAGCGATTCCTGTTTCGGTAGCGCTCCCATAGCTTGCCTGTGTCGCATTGTCATATGGAATTGAGCCGACTTCCAGAGGATTCGGCACGCCTGCCATTGCTCCAGCGGGACCTAACGGGTTCGTGAGGCTGTTCACCGTGCCAATTACGGCATTCCCGGCACCCTTTGCTATTCCTGTAAGTCCATCCTCTACCCCTTGAGTGATAGATCCCGCTAGCTTCTGTGTTGCCCATCCGCTCTGCACAGCCTCTGCCTCACCACGGGTGGCAAATACCGCTGACGCTCTTTCGTTATCCCGATCAAGTGCTTGATAGCCTTTGCCGCCTGGAAGGTCAGCCTCCCAAATATGCGGTGCCCTTTCAGCTATAGACGGAGCCTCGCCTTTTGGAATCCAGACGGGGCGGCTTACATTAACCTCTCGCTTTCCTACCTTCTCCCTATTAACCTGAATGATCCAGTCCTCTCCCGTCGGATCTGTCCTCAGAATGGGGTTGTTTCCCGCATAAACAAACCGGTTGAAGGTCTGCGGATTGTCGGATTTGCCGGAAGCAAGCAGAGGATCGATTGCCGTGAATCTTGCATGCTCGTTTTTGTACATCCTCGCCTCGGCAAAATCCAAGCCGGTTTCGTCGTCTTTTTGATAGCCTGTAAATCGTTGTCTGATATTATCATTTACGCCATATTTGCTTGCGGCCAAACGGTAAGTTGCATCAGGAAATAGTTCTTCGCCGAACGGCATGAAATCGCGTCGCGAAATAACGGTTCCCATCCTGTCGGTGATAACACGAGGGCTCCCTAAATAATCGATTGTCGTATAGTAAGTATTCGGGCTTGCTGTCGGAGTCGCTGAAGAATACTCCGCAACGAGTTTGCCGCCCGAATATGCAAATACTACTGTTTCAGAGGCGGTAACTTTCTTGACCCGCTTGCCGTCGCCATCGTAATAATATTTTCCGATTGTATTGTTCTGGGAATCTTTTACTTCCGTTTGCTTATTTTCTCCGTTAAATGAAAATTGCTCACCTTCGGCATTAACAATCAAATTACCGTTTGGATCGCATAAGAATGGGGTCAGGCGTGCGTTTCTGCGATTTTCGCTCGGTAACGGGTC